>NZ_JBVIYV010000001.1:0-1589878 GCF_055592265.1 Streptomyces sp. NPDC041129
GGCCTGCTCCGCCACCTCAACCCCGACACCACCCCCACCCTGGCACAACTGCCCACCGGACAGATCGGCTTCAACTACCTCGGCCGGTTCTCCGGTGCCGAGATGCCCGAGAGCCTGCGTGGTCAGGGGTGGGCGCCCGTCGCGACGCTGGAGGGCGTGTCCGCCGAGTTCGACGCCGACATGCCCCTCGCGCACGCCCTCGACATCAACGCGGTCGTCACCGACTCCGTCGAAGGGGCCTCCCTGCAGGCGACGTTCGCCTACGCGACCGGCGTCCTGGCCCGCGACGAGGCCCAGGCGCTCGCCGATCTGTGGGTGGAGGCGCTGACCGGTCTCGCCCTGCATGCCGCCGCCGACGGTGCCGGCGGACTCACGCCGTCCGACCTGCCGATGGTGTCCCTGTCCCAGCTGGAGATCAATGTGCTGGAGGCCCGCCACCAGGACGTGATGGACGTCTGGCCACTGACGCCCATGCAGTCGGGTCTGCTGTTCCACGCGATGCTTGCCGGCCGCGAACTGGACCCGTATCAGATGCAGTTCGCGATGCACCTGGACGGCGTGGTCGAGCCGGCCCGGATGCGGGCGGCCGGGCAGGCGCTGCTGGACCGGTATCCGAACCTGCGGGTGGCGTACGGGTTCGGCTCGGACGGGGAACCGGTGCAGATCGTGCCGGCCCGGGTCGAGCTGCCGTGGGAGGAGATCGACCTGCGGGACCTGCCGGAGGGCGAACGGGAGGACCGGCTGCTGGAGTTGCTGGCCGCCGACCGGCGGGACCACTTCGACGTGCTGGCGGCACCGTTGGTGCGGATGAAGCTGATCCGGATCGGCGAGCGGCGCTTCGAACTGGTGCTGATGGCCCATCATCTGCTCTTCGACGGGTGGTCCACTCCGCTGCTCATGCAGGACCTGATGGGCCTGTACGTCGAGCACGGGGACGGTTCGGCGCTGCCGAGGGCCCGGAACTACCGGGACTTCCTGAAGTGGCTGACCCGGCAGGACCGCGAGCTGTCCGCACGCACCTGGGCGGACGAGCTCGCGGGCGTGACGGAGCCGACGCTGCTAGCTCCCCGCGCCCGGCAGGCGGACACGGACGGCGGTATGGGCCGCTATCAGGTGGGTCTGTCACCGGAGAGGGCAGCGGAACTGATCCGGCGTGCCGCCGAGTTGGGCGTGACCGTCAACACGGTCGTGCAGGGGGCCTGGGCGATTCTGCTCGCGCAGCTGACCGGTCGTAGCGACGTGCTGTTCGGTATGACCGTCTCCGGCCGCCCGCCCGTCGTGCCGGGCGTCGACGCGATGGTCGGACTGTTCATCAACACGCTTCCGGTACGGGTCCGTCACCAGCCGGGTGACTCGTTGGCCAAGGTGCTCGCGGATCTGCAGGACAGGCAGGCGGCGCTGCTCGACCACCATCACCACGGTCTCGTCGACATCCAGAAGGCCACCGGCCTGTCCTCCCTGTTCGACACCATCGTCGGCTTCGAGTCCTACCCGGTCGACAAGGAGGCGCTGACCCAGCCGATCGGTGACTCCGGGCTCACCATCAACCGGTCGACCCCCGTGGACGGCACGCACTATCCGCTCACCCTGATGGCGGCGCCCGAGCCGCTGCGGATGTCGCTCCAGTACCAGCGGGCCGTGTTCGACCCGGCCACCGTGGAGCGGATCTCCGAGCGCTATGTCCGGGTGCTGGATCAGCTCATCACCGACCCGTCCGTGGCGGTCGGCTCGATCGACGTCCTCACCTCCGCCGAGCGCGTGCTCGTGGTGGAGGAGTGGAACGACACCGGGCGGCCGGGGGCCGACACCACACTGGCCGGTCTGTTCGAGGCCGTCGTGGCGGCGTCGCCGGACGCGGTGGCCGTCACGGACGGAGCCCGGTCGCTGACCTACGCCGAGCTGGACGCCCGTGCGGGCGTACTCGCCGCCGAGCTGGCCGAGGCCGGGGCCGGTCCCGACCAGGTGGTCGCCCTCGCGACGCGGCGCTCCGTCGACTACGTGGTGGGGCTGCTGGCCGTGGTCAAGGCCGGGGGCGCCTACCTGCCCATCGACCCCCAGTACCCGGGGCCGCGGGTGGCGTTCATCCTGGACGACGCCCGCCCGGTGGTGATCCTCACCGACCGCGAGACCGACGCGAGGCTGCCCCGGTCGGAGGTGCCCAGGCTCCACCTCGACGCCGAGCGGTCCGCCGAGTCCCGCCCGGGCGCGGACCGGCGCCCGGTCCCGCTGCCGGAGCACCTGGCCTACGTCATCTACACGTCCGGTTCCACCGGTGTGCCCAAGGGCGTCGCCATCACCCACCGCAACGCCGCCGACATGGCCCTGCACGGCTGGCCCGAACCGGGCGGCCGGACCCTGCTGCAGTCCTCCATCTCCTTCGACGCGTCGGCGTTCGAGACCTGGCCGGCCCTGCTGGGCGGCGGCACCCTGGTGATCGGCCCGGCCGACGCCGGTGACGTCGACGCGCTGGCCCGCGTCGTCGAGGAGCAGCGGGTGACCGCCCTGTTCGCGGTGCCGGCGCTGCTGGAGATGCTCGCCGCGGACGATCACGAGCTGGTGTCCCTGGAACGGGTCGTCACCGGCGGGGACGCGGTCTCGGCGCGGGTGATCGAGGAGTTCCAGCGCAGGCACCCCGGAGTCGACGTCGTCAACGCCTACGGCCCGACCGAGATCACCGTCGACGCGACGTACCACACCGTGTCGGATCCGGAGCGACTGCGCTCCGGGGCCGTACCGATCGGCGCGCCGCTGCCCAACACCCGTGTCTACGTGCTGAGTCCGGGACTGGTGCCGGTTCCGCCAGGTGTGGTCGGTGAGCTGTACGTCGCAGGTGCCGGGGTGGGACGCGGGTACCGGGGACGGCCGGGACTGACGGCGCAGCGGTTCGTCGCCGACCCGTTCGACCCGGCCGGCGGCCGGCTGTACCGGACCGGCGACCTGGTGCGCTGGAACGACGACGGCGAGCTGGTCTTCGCCGGGCGCAGCGACGACCAGGTCAAGATCCGCGGCTTCCGGATCGAGCCGGGCGAGGTCGAGTCGGTGCTCGCCGGGCACCCGGCCGTCGGGCAGGCCGTGGTGGTCGCCCGGGACTCCGAGGCCGGCCCCGGGACCCGGGACCTGGTCGGGTACGTCGTACTGGACAAGGAGGCCTCACTGGTCCGCCGGGAGACGGCGGAGGAGGAGTCGGTCGGCCAGTGGACGGAGGTGTACGACGACCTCTACGCCCACAAGGAGGCGTACATCGCCGAGGACACCGGACCCGAGACGGCGGCGCCGGAGGTCGAGTTCGGTGAGAACTTTCAGGGCTGGCACAGCAGTTACTCCGGTGCGCCGATCGCGCTGAGCGAGATGCGGCAGTGGCGGTCCGCGGCCGTCGACCGCATCCGGGCCCTCGCCCCGTCCCGGGTGCTGGAGATCGGTGTCGGTTCGGGTCTGCTGCTGGCCCCGCTGGCCCCCGAGGTGGACGAGTACTGGGCGCTGGACTTCTCGCGCGCCACCATCGAGTCGCTCAAGAACCAGATCAGGGCGCTGGACGCGCCCTGGGCGGACCGGGTCAGGCTGGAGACCCGGCGGGCCGACGACATCGACCACCTGCCGGCCGGGCACTTCGACACCATAGTCGTCAACTCGGTGGTGCAGTACTTCCCCAACGCCGGCTACCTCATCGACGTCATCGGCAAGGCCCTGAAGCTGCTGGCACCCGGCGGCGCCGTCTATCTCGGCGACATCCGCAACCACACGCTGCTGCGCGAGTTCGCCACCGAGGTGCAGTTGGCGCGCGCGGACGCCGGCACCACTGTGGGGCAACTGCGGGAACGGGTGCGGCTGGAGATCCTGGCCGAACGGGAGCTGCTGCTGGCCCCGGAGTTCTTCACGGCCCTGCCCCGGCTGCTGCCCGAGATCGGCGCGGTGGACATCCGGCTGAAGGACATGGACGCTGCCAACGAGCTGAGCCGGTACCGCTACGAGGTGGTGCTGCGCAAGGAACCTGCCGAGGTGACCTCGCTGGCCGGTGTCTCGCCGGTCGCGTGGGACGGGTTCGGCTCGCCCGAGGTGCTGCGGCGGTTCCTGACCGAGCAGGGCCCGGAGAGCGTGCGGGTGAGCGGCATCCCGCACGCCGAGGTGCAGCCGGTGACCGACACAGTCCACCGGCTGGACACCGCCGCGGGGCGGCTGCCCGCCGCCGAGGTCCAGCGGCCCGACGGCGACAAGGCGACGCTCACCCCGGGCGACCTGCGCCGGCTGGGGGAGGAGCTCGGCTACCGGGCCGTCGTCACCTGGTCGGCCGTGCCCGGCCGGATGGACGCGCTCCTGCTGCGGACGGGTGCGGAAATTCCGCTCACGGACGTCTTCCTGCCGGCCGGTCCGGTGACCGTGCTGTCCGAGCACGTCAACGACCCGGACGCCGCGGGGCGCGTCGACGACCTGCGCCGCTTCATGGCCGACCGGCTGCCCGACTACATGGTCCCGGCGGCGTTCGTCGTGCTGGACCGGCTGCCGCTGATGCCCAACGGCAAACTCGACAAGGCCGCCCTGCCGTCCCCGGTCATCACCGGCAACGCCTACCGGGCACCGCGCACCGTGGAGGAGGAGGTGCTCGCCGGTGTCTTCGCGGAGGTGCTGGGCGTGGACCGGGTCGGCATCGACGACGACTTCTTCGCGCTCGGCGGGCACTCCCTGCGGGCCACCCGGCTGATCGGCAGGATCCGGGGCGCCCTGGGCGTCGAGGTCCCGCTGCGCGCCGTCTTCGAGTCGCCGACGGTCGCCGGACTGACCGCGTACCTGCGGCCCGGAGCCGGTACCCGGAACGCCGATCCGTTCGCGGTCGTACTGCCGCTGAAGGAAGACGGCACCCGCAATCCGGTGTGGTGCCTGCACCCCGGCGGCGGACTGAGCTGGGCCTATCTCGGCCTGTCGGCGAGCTTCCCGGACCGGCCCGTCAACGGCGTCCAGGCCCGCGGCTTCGACGGGGTGACCCCGCTGCCCGAGTCCATCGACGCGATGGCAGAGGACTACCTGGAGCAGATCCTCGGCACCCAGCCGGACGGGCCGTTCCACCTGCTCGGCTACTCGTTCGGCGGCATCCTGGCGCACCTGATCGCGGTGAAGCTGCGCCGGCGGGGTCTCGAGGTCGGCATGCTGGCTCTGCTGGACGCCGCCCCGCGGGACGGCGCGGACGCCTACGAACGGGCCGACTACGAACGGCTCATGCGTGCCGAACTGGAGAGGTACTTCGGTGCCATGCGCGGCGGCGACGACTACCTGCAGATGATCGACGTCGCCACGGCGATCATCACCGACCATCACGAGAAGCTGCAGTCCTTCGTCTCCCCGGTGTACGAGGGCGACGCCCTGCTGTTCACGGCGATGCTCGGGCGTGGACCGGGCGACTCGACCGGACGGGAGAAGTGGCGGGCGCACATCACCGGCACCCTCACCGAGCACGAGGTGGCGTGCACCCACCACGACATGCATCTGCCGGAGAGCGCCTCGTTCATGGGCGCGATCATGAACAGGGAGCTGGACGGCCGCGCATGACGGGGTGAGCGCGGGGCGGTGAAGCGCGACGAGGTGGGCCGGACGCCCGGCCCACCTCGTTGAACCTCGCGCGGAGAGCACCGCTAGTTGGCGAGGCCCCTCCGCTGCCGCCTGAGCAGCCGGCGCTCCTGGGCCGGGGTCAGTTCGTGCACCACGCGGACGCTGCCGCAGACGGCGAGCCCGGTGACGTTGATCCGGTGCCTCGCCGAATATCCGGTGTTCACCCGGTCCTGTTTGAATCCGCCGAGGACGCCGGTGCCCTCGACATGCACCTCGACGTCGTCCGGGACGACGATGTAGACGGTGCCGATCCACGAACTGACGTGAATCTCGGTCTCCGACCCGGTGAATTCCGCCTCACGCAGATCGATCACTCCGGAACCGATGACGGCGGTGCCCCGGTATGAATCACCCACCGTCCAGCGTCCCTTGCGGACGAAATCACTGAGAACGCCGGTGTCCTTGCCGACGGAGGCCGTGCGGCGGCTCCACCGGACCGGTTGCAGATCCTTTACGACGGCGTCGAGTTCACTCCTGGACCGGGCGCTGTAGACCACTTCCAGACGCTGTTCCAGCTCGTCCGGCGAGACGCGTCCGTCGGCCGTGGCCTCCTGGAGGACGGCGGCGGCCCGTTCACGGTCGGCGTCCGAGGCCCGCAGATCCGGCCGGGCGGAAAGGGGCTTGCTTTCGGGAGAATCGTCACGCGATTCTCCGGAGGGCTGAGGGGAGTCCATGGATCGGAGCATACGCTTCCGCCGACGGCCGGAGGTGACCCTTGAACAGCTCTTACCCAGAAGGAAGTTGACGCCCGAACGACCTCGTCGTCCGCGTCCCGGCGCGCCCCCTAGTGAGGACGCGGGCGCCGTTCCCCGGCGGTCGCGGACCATCCTTGACCGCCGTCGCGGCCGGGTCCTACCGTGAACGAAATTGACGACGGGAGTAATGGTCCATGCGAGCTGACGGAGTAAAAACGCATGACGTGGTCGGAATAGGTTTCGGACCCTCCAATCTGTCGCTCGCGACCGCTCTCGACGAACTCGGCGGGGAATCCGGCGGCCCGGCGATCGACGCGGTATTCCTGGAGAAACAGCCTGCGCTCGGCTGGCACCGGGGAATGCTGCTCCCGGGCGCGAAGATGCAGATCTCGTTCCTCAAGGACCTGGTCACCTTCCGCAATCCCGCGTCGCCGTACAGCTTCGTCTCCTATCTGCACGCCAAGGGCCGGCTGGCCGCCTACGCCAACCGCAACGAGTTCTTCCCGAGCCGCCGGGAGTTCCACGACTACCTCGAATGGGTCGAGGCCAGGTTCACCAAATACGTGACCTACAACTCCGAGGTCGTCTCGGTGCAGCCGCTGCGCGACGACCACGGCCACGTGGACCAGTTGCGGCTGCACGTCCGGGAGACCGGCTCCGCGGACACCACCCGGGTCGTGCAGGCCCGGAACATCGTCGTCTCCACCGGCCTGGTGGCACGGATGCCGGACGGCATCGGACACGGCCCCGGGGTGTGGCACAGCTCCGAGTACCTCACCAGGTTCCAGACGCTGGACGCCGCCCGGGTGCGCAGCGTGGCCGTGGTGGGCGCCGGGCAGAGCGCCGCGGAGATCGCCCGGCACGTCTACGACAACCTTCCCGACGCCGACGTGTACGCGATCCTCTCCCCGCTGGGCTACACCGTCGCCGACAACACCCCCCTCGCCAACCAGGTCTTCGACCCGGCCGCCGTGGACGACTTCTACTTCTCCTCCGACCGGGCCAAGGACGCCGTCTGGCACTACCACCGCAACACCAACTACTCGGTGGTCGACGACGAGTTGATCCGGGACCTGTACGAGCGCCAGTACGCAGACGAACTCGGTCGCAGCACGCGGCTGAGGTTCCTCAACCTCAGCCGCGCGCAGTCCGCCGAGACCTTCCACGGCCGTACCCGGGTCGCCGTCCAGTCACTGCGCTCGGGCGAGGTGGACCAGCTGGACGTCGACCTGCTGGTGTGCGCCACCGGATACGACCCGATGGACCCCGCCGCCATGCTCGGTGAACTCGCCGGTCTCTGCCTGCGCGACGAGCAGGGGCGGCTGCGGCTCGACCGTGACTACCGCTTGGCGACGAGCCCCGAGCTGCGCTGCGGCATCTACCTCCAGGGCGGCTCCGAGCACACCCACGGCCTGTCGTCCTCGCTTCTGTCCAACATCGCCGTCCGCAGCGGCGAGATCGCCAACTCCCTGGCCCGCTACTGCGCACGCCCCGCGGCCGAGGCGGACGCCGTGGCCGGCCGCACCGATCTGTCCGGCGTGAAGGTGGTCTGATGCTGATTCCCCCGATGTACCGGCCGCGCAGGGCGAGCGACGTCGTCGAGACCGTCCGCCGCAACCCGCTCGCCCTCCTCGTCTCGGGCGGCGACCGCACCCCGTACGCCACCCACGCGCCGATCGTCGTCGAGCGGCTCGCCGAGGCGCCCGGAGCGGAGGAGCCGCTGGCCGGAGCCACACTGCTGGGCCACATGAACAGGACGAACGACCATTGGGGGGCGCTCCAGGACGGCGCGGACGTCCTGGCCGTCTTCCAGGGGCCGCACGCCTACGTCTCCCCGGCCGCCTACGACAAACGCCCGGCTGCCCCGACCTGGAACTTCATCACCGTGCACCTGCGCGGACGGCTCGAGCCGATCGCGACCGGAGGGGCGACCCTCGACGTCGTCACCGGCACCGTGCGGGAGTTGGAGAAGGTCGCCGGCACCGGCTGGGACATGACCGGCTCGCTCGACTACTTCCGGAAGATCCAGCCCGGCGTCCGGGCGTTCCGCGTGCACGTCGAGTCGGTCGAGGCCATGTTCAAGCTCAGCCAGGAGCACACCCCCGAGGTCCGCCGCTCGATACGCGACCACCTGTCGGCGAGCGGCACCGGACTGAGCCGGGAGCTGTCGCAGGCCATGTGGGACGAGGAGTTCGCGCCCGGCGACCCGGGCGACGGAGCCCCGCGCGCCTCCGGGGCCGGCGAGCCGGTGGGAGCGGCCGACCGATGACGGACCAGCACACGCCGTACGGCGAACTCCCCACCAGCCTCGGCGCCTTCGTCCGGTCACTCCCCGGCAGGGGGCAGGCCGTGCTGATCGACGACCTGAGCGCCGAACCCGTCGGCACCGAGGCACTCGCCGGGCACGTCGCCGCCCTCTGCGGCACGCTGCGCGCGGCGGGCGTCGAACCCGGCGCGACCATCGCGGTCCGCGTCGGCCACGACGCCGCGTCGGTCGTGGCCCTGCTGGCGGCGGCCGCCTACGGCGTGGCCGTCCTCGCCGCGGCGGACGCACCCGCACTGCCAGCCGGACCCTTCGACATCGCCGCCCTGCTCACCACCGTGCCGCCGGCCGGCGACGACGCACCCGTCACCGTCGACGTGTCCGACCTGACGGCGCTCAAGCCCGGCGACACCGACGCGGTGCCGGAGCGGAGCCCGCGGGACCCGGCCCTGCTGCTGTGCACCTCCGGCACCACCGGCGACCCCAAGTGGGTGCGGCTGTCCCAGCGGAACCTCATCGCGGCGGGCACCTTCATCGCCGGATCGCTTGCGCTGACCCCGGCCGACCGCGGACTGTCGATGATGCCGCTGCACCACGGGCACGGCATCACCGCCGGAGTGCTCGCACCGCTGCTCAGCGGCGGCGAGTTCGTCATCGTCGACTCCAAGGACCTGGTGTTCCTGCAGGAGGCACTGCGCTGCCGCATCACCTGGTACTCCGCCGCGCCCACCCTGCACCGGTCCATGCTCGTGGCCCGGCGCTCCTGGCCGGACTGGTTCGACGGCTTCCGCCCCCGGGTGATCCGCTCCACCTCCGAGGCCCTGCCCGCCCCCGAAAAGGCGGCCCTCGAAGCCGAGTTCGCGGCGCCCGTGATCGAGGCCTACGCGCTGACCGAGGTCCCCGGGCACGTCTGCACCCAGACCTACGGCACGCGCACCGAACCCGGCTGGATGCCCCCGCAGACCGGCGTCGAGGTGCGGACCGTCGACGCGGACGGGCGGCCCACCGAACCGGGCGTACAGGGCCGGATCCAGGTCCGCGGACCGAACGTGATGCTCGGATACGTCGGCCACGAACCGGTGCCGCCCGGCGGCTGGTACCCGACCAGCGACATCGGTGTGCGCCGCCCCGACGGCACGCTGGCCGTGCTCGGCCGCGACTCCGACGCCATCAAACGCGGTGGCGAGACCGTCGTACCGTCGGTCGTGGAGTCGCTGGTCGAACAGCACCCCGACATCGAGCGGGCCCGCGTCTGCGGCATGCCCGACGACAGCCTCGGCGAGCGGATCTGCGTGGCCGTGATCAGCGGGCGCGGCCCGTCCGGGGCCGATCTGCTCCTGCGGGAACTGCGCACCATGCTGCCGACCAACCTCACCCCGTCTCAGCTCCGGGTCGTCAAGGAGTTCCCCGGCAGCACCGGCGGGAAGATCAGACGGAGCGACCTGCGTCCGCTGTTCGCGGAGTAGGCCATGGCCCCACCGAGCCGGCGGCCCGGTCCGGCGCGCACCGCGCCGGGCTCGCTCGCCGACACCACCCGCGAGGTGCTGCGCCTGGCCGCCCGGCACGGCGACCCCGCCCGGCGGTCCACGGTGCTCGTGCTCAGCGACGGCTCGTCCGTCCTGAGCCGCGGCGACCTCGGCGCCCGCGCGGTGCGCCCCGTACTGGAACGCAAGTGCGCCGTACTGGAACGCGCCACCGGGATGAACGCCCTCCCGCTCGCGCTCGCCCGCGCCGAACCCGCCGCGTACGCGGACACCCTGCGCCTGCTGCGGCCGAACTACGACGCGATCCTCCTCGCCGACATCGCCGCCCCGCACTGCTTCGAACTGCAGCGGCTGCTCACCGCCCCGCACCACGGCTGCCCCGTCCTCCACGACGACCAGCACGGCACCGCCGTCATGACCGCCGCCGCCGTGCGCACCGCGGTCGCCCGGTCCGGCCGCTCCCTGGGCGACGTGTGCGTCGTGGTCGTCGGCGCCGGCGCCGCCGGATCCACCACCGCCCGGCTGCTGCACCACCTCGGCGCGGGCGAGGTACGCGTGGTCGACTCCACGGGCCTGCTGCACCCCGGCCGCGCCCGCCTCACACCGGAGAAGGCGGAGCTGGCCGTGCTGACCAACCCGGGCGGGCTGCGCGGACCGCTGGGCACGGCGCTGGACGGCGCCGATGTGTGCGTGGGCCTGTCCGGCGCCCCGATCGCGGCCGCGGACCTGGCGCGGATGAACCCCAAGCCGGTCGTCGTCCCGCTGTCCTATCCTGACGTCGAGGTGCGGTACGAGGACGCCGCAGCCCTCGGCGCGACCTATCTGCCCGCTCTGGAGAACGATCTGAGCAACAACCTGGCCACGCCCGGTCTGCTGCTGGCCGCCTGTCGGCTGGGACTGCGGCAGCCGGCGATGCGCGACCTGGCGACCGCCGCCGACTGCCTGGTGTCACTGTCGGCGGCCCGGCCGGACGCGCCACCCGAAGCCCCGCCGCTGTCCGGCGCGGACCTCGGGCGGACCGCGCGGGCGATCGCGCGCGCCATCGCCGACGACCGGGCCGCTTCCGCGGCCCTTCCCGAAAGGTGAGTACGTGACGATGCCAGCGCAGGACCTGTGGTTCCGCCGCTACCATCCGGCGCACGCCCCGCGGGCCACGCTGTTCTGCTTCCCGCACGCCGGCGGCTCGGCCAGCTACTACCACCCGATGTCCAAGGCCCTGGCACCCGAGTTCGACGTCCTGGCCGTGCAGTACCCGGGGCGCCAGGACCGCTACGGCGAGCCCCTGGTGCCCAGCCTCGACGCCCTGGCCGACGCGATCCACACCGCGATCACGCCGCATCTGCGGGGACCGGTCGCGTTCTTCGGGCACAGCATGGGCTCGGCCGTCGCGTTCGAGGTGGCGCGCCGCCTGGAGAGCGCCGGACACCCGGCCCCCGCGCTGCTGTTCGCCTCCGGGGGCCGGGCCCCCAGCCGGGTCCACGACGAAGGCGTGCACCGGCGCGGCGACGCCGGCATCATCGCCGAACTGCGCGCCATGGGCGGCACGGACGCCCGCGTGCTCATGGAACCGGACCTGCTGGAACTGGTGCTGCCCCCGCTCCGCAACGACTACCGCGCCATCGAGAGCTACCGCCGGCAGGCGGACGTCCGCATCGGCGCCCCGATCGTGGTCATGTCCGCCACCGACGACCCCCGGACCACCGAGGAGGAGGCGCGGGCCTGGCACGGCCACACGACCGCCGGCGGCTCCGTCCACCTGTTCCAGGGCGGCCACTTCTACCTGGAGAGCCAGGGCGCACGCGTCGTCGAGGTGATCGGCGGCACGCTACGGGACCACCTGGCCGGCCGGTACCGCCCCGAAGTACGTGCCGGACAGGGCGCCCTGGGACACCCCTAAGGGGCTGGTGCCGCCCCATGCGACGGCGCTAGACATGGGCGCCATGACAGCGACGGCCAAGGTGCCCAGCACCAAGGGACGGGTGCCCTTTCGCGACCACGCCACCTGGTACCGGATGACCGGCAGGCCCGGCGGCGGACGCCCGGCCCTGGTCGTCGTGCACGGCGGCCCCGGCAGCACCCACGACTACCTGCGGAGCCTGGCCGGGATCGCCGTGGGCGGCTGGCCGGTGGTGCACTACGACCAGCTCGGCAACGGCGGATCCACCCATCTGCCGGACAAACCGCCCGAGTTCTGGACCCCGGAGCTGTTCCTCGACGAACTCGACAACCTGCTGACCCGCCTCGGGCTCGCCGACGACTACGTGCTGCTCGGCCAGTCCTGGGGCGGCATGCTCGCCGCCTGGCACGCCGCCGGACGCCCACCGGGACTGCGCGGCCTGATCGTGGCCGACGCGCCCGCCTCCTACCCGACCTGGCGCAGCGAGATGGAGATCCTGCGCGCCGCGCTGCCGGCGGGTGTCGACGAGGTGCTGCGCGCCCACGAGGCCGCCGGGACCACCGGCTCCGCCGAGTACACCGAGGCGATGCGCGTCTTCTACCGCAGGCACGTCTGCCGGCTCGACCCGTGGCCCCGCGACTACGACGCCTCGTTCATGGAGGTCGTGAACGACCCGACCGTCTACGCCGCGATGAACGGTCCCAGCGAGTTCCATGTCACCGGCTCGCTGCGCGACGTCTCCATCGAGCACCTCCTGCCCTCGGTCGCCGTGCCCACCCTGGTCCTGTCCGGCCGGTACGACGAGGCGACCGAGGCCGTGGTCCGGCCGTACCGCGAACTCGTACCGGGCGCCCGGCACGTCGTCTTCGAGGAGTCCAGCCACCTGCCCCATCTGGAGGAACCGGAGCGGTTCTTCCGAGTGCTCGCCGAGTTCCTCCTCGGCCTGGAGAAGGGATGACCGGCATGGATGCCGAACGGACCGGCACCGCCGCGGTGTTCCCCGGCATGAACCCGGTGCGCTACGCCGACCTCGCCCGGTTCCTGGTGGTCAACCCGGTGGCCCGCCGGCTGCTCGCCGAGGCGGACGGCCGGCTCGGCCACTCGGTGCTCGACGGCCTGGAGCACGCGGAGGGCGACTACGGCGAACACGCCCAGGTGGCGTTCATGGTCACCTGCGTCGCGCTCGCCGAGTGGGCGCGCACCGAGCTGGGCGTCGAGCCGGACGCGGCCGCCGGGCCCAGCTTCGGCGGCAAACCCCTGACGGCGTTCAGCGGATCGCTGCCGTTCGAGGACGCCGTGTGGATGACCGCGGAACTCGCCCGCTGCATGGACGAGTTCTTCGCCACCCAGTGCCAGGACGTCGTCACCCACTCGTTCGTCCGGATCACCGCCGGACAACTGGAGGAGATCCGCACCGAGCTGGACGCGGCCGGCCAGTGGAGCGACATCGCCTGCCACCTGGACCGCACCATGTTCATGCTGTCGCTGCGGGAGCGGAACCTGGAGTGGCTGGACAAGAAGATCCGCAGCCTCGGCGGCATGTCGCTCTACACCATGCGCCCGCCCCTGCACTCGGCGTCCTTCGCCGGGCTGCGCCGCATGGCGGAGGACCGGGTGCTGGGCGGGCTGGAGTTCGCCGACCCTACGCTCCCGGTCGTCTCCGACCAGGACGGCGCCGTGCTGCGCACCGGGGACGCCGTCCGCGCGATGCTGCTGGACTCCGTCGTCCGGCCGGTCCACTGGCCCATCGCCGTGGACGCGCTGCGCGAACTGGGCGTCGGGCGGGTGTGCGTGTGCGGGCCGGACGGTCTGTTCGGGCGGCTCGCCCGCACCCGGGAGAACTTCGAGGTGATCGCCGTCGACCCGAGACTGGCGCTGCGGCCCCCGAACCGGCGCTGAGCGCGGCGCCGGCCCGGGGATCAGGCGGAGGCGGGGGAGTCGAAGGACGCGGAGAGCGTCTCCCACAGCACCGCCGGGGTCCGGAAGCTGTCCAGGCTCAGCGCCTCCTCCCGGAACCGGACCTGGAACCGGCTCTCCAGGGCGCCGAGCAGCTCCACGGTGGCCAGCGAGTCCAGACCGTAGTCGCGCAGCGGGGCGTCCGGCCGCAGCGGCTCGTCGTCCGGCAGGTACGGAAGGAACTGCCGGACCGTCTCCTCGAACTCTTCTCGCATGTCAACTCCAGGCTGGTCGGGCGCCCTCGGCGCGCGTCGGCTGCCGCAGCACGCTAGCCCGGCCGGCCCGCGCCTGCCGACCCCTACCCTCGCCGGCCGCGGCCGGCCGACCCGACGGAGGACCGCGATGAACCGACCGGAGCCCAGCGGCCTGTACGCGCGCTTCCTGCGCGGCCTCGAACGCTCCCCCGAGGGGACCGCCGTCCGGACGGCCGGCCTGCGGATCACCTACCGGCAGGCCCATGAACAGGCCCTGCTGTGGGCCGGGGCCCTGACCGGGCAGGGGGCGCGCACGGTCGGCGTGCTCGCCGGGAAGAGCCCCACCGCCTACACCGGTGTGCTGGCCGCGCTCTGCGCCGGAGCGGCCGTCGTACCGCTGCGTCCCGACTTCCCCGCGGCCCGCAACAGCCGCATGCTCACCGCATCCGGTGCCACCGCCCTCATCGTCGACGAGGAGGGCGCCAAGACCCTGGGGGCGCTGGCCGAGGCGGGCGGCAGCGCCCTGTCCGGCCTGCACGTCCTCGCCCCGGACGGCGCACCGGACGACCCGGCGCCCTTCGCGGTACTGGCGGCCGACCCCGCACACGCACTCCGCGGACCACGTGAAGTCGCTCCCGAGGACACCGCGTTCATCCTCTTCACCTCCGGCTCCACCGGCCGCCCCAAGGGCGTGGTGGTCACCCACGGGAACACCGACCACTACTTCCGGCTGCTCGACGAGCGCTACGACTTCACGCCCGACGACACGTTCTCCCAGGCCTTCGACCTGAACTTCGACTGCGCGCTGTTCGACCTCTTCTGCGCCTGGGGCGCGGGCGCGACGTGCCTGGCGATCCCGCCCGCCGCCTACCGGGACCTGCCCGGCTTCCTCACCGAACACGGTGTCACCGTCTGGTTCTCCACACCGAGCGCCATCGACCTGGTGCGCAGGATGGGCGGCCTGACCCCCGGCGCCCTGCCCGGCCTGCGCCGGAGCTTCTTCGCCGGGGAGGCCCTCCGGTGCCGGGACGCCCGCGACTGGCAGGCGGCGGCGCCCGGATCGGCCGTCGAGAACCTGTACGGGCCCACCGAACTGACCGTCACGATCGCCGCGCACCGCTGGGCGGGCCCGGACTCCGAGGCCCTGGCCGTCAACGGCGTCGTGCCCATCGGCACCGTGCACGAAGGCCACCGGCACCTCCTGCTCGGCGACGACGGCCGGCCGGCGGATGACGAAGGAGAACTGCTCATCACCGGGCCCCAGTTGGCGCGAGGTTATCTCGACCCCGCCGACGAGGAAGGCCGGTTCCTGTACCTGGACGGCACCCGCTGGTACCGCACCGGCGACCGGATCCGGCGCACCGGCGACGGACAGCTCGCCTATCTGGGCCGGCTCGACTCCCAGGTCCAGGTGGCCGGCTGGCGCATCGAACTCGGCGAGGTCGAGCACGCGTTGCGCGAGGCGGGCCTGCCCGACGCGGTGGCGGTCGGCGCCGAGGGGCCGGCCGGAACCGTCCTCGTCGCCTTCTACACCGGACCCGCGGTCGCCACCGCCGACCTCGTCGGCCGGCTGCGGCGGCTGCTGCCCGACGGCGCCGTCCCCCGGCGCTTCCACCACCTGGACGAACTCCCGCTGAACGCCAACCGCAAGACCGACCGCACGACCCTCACCACCTGGGCCTCGCAGCTTCTCTCCGGGCCGGGCCGATAGGGGTTCCTAGGGGGTGTGTCCGGCCGAATCGCCACGCTAGCTTCGGCCGACCCGACATGCGTGGCGCGAGAGGCGGACATGGAAACCTTTGACCCTTCCCCGCGCGGCCCCCTCGTGCACACCCTGCTGGACGACGCGGCGGCCGAACGGCCCGACGCCCGCGCGGTGCGGGACGCGCGCGGCGGATGGACGTACCGTGAGACGGCCCGCCACAGCCACGCCGTCGCCGCCTGGCTGCGCGGCGCGGGCGTCGGCCCGGGGGACCGGGTGCTGGTGCAGTGGCCCACCGACCGCCGGCTGGCCGCCCTGCTGTACGGCGTCAGCCGCGCGGGGGCCGTCCTGGTCCCGGCCAACCCCGACACCCGGCCGTACCAGCTCCGGGCCATCGTCGAGAGCGCCGAGCCCCGTCTCGTCCTCACCGCCGGCGAACGCGACGTGGTGTGGAAGGAGATCGAGGACCTGCTCGACGCCGGCCCCGTGCCGGAACCCGACGGCGTCACACCGGACGACCTCGCCTTCCTCGTCTACACCTCCGGCAGCACCTCCGTGCCCAAGGGCGTGATCGAGCCGCACGCGCAGGTCGTGTTCGCCACCCTCGCGCTCGTCGCGGAACTCGGCTACCGGCCCGACGACGTCGTCCTGTGCCGGTTCCCGGTGTCCTGGGACTACGGCCTGTACAAGGTCCTGATGTGCGCCGCCGCCCGCTGCGAGATCGTCCTGGCCGGCGAGGAGTCGGACCTGACCCTGCTGCGCCGGATGCGTGAGGTCGGCGCCACCGTCGTCCCCGTCGTCCCCTCCTTCGCCACCATGATCGGCAAGCTCGCCGACCGTGAGCCCGGGCCGGCCGGCGGCAACCGGGTCCGGCTGTTCACCAACACCGGCGCCGCGCTGCCGCCGTCGACCGCGGACCGGCTGCGCGAGGCGTTCCCCGGCGCCGTCGTGGTGCGCCAGTACGGGCAGACCGAGTGCAAACGCGTCTCCGTCATGCCGCCCGCCGAGGAACATGAGCGGCCCGAATCGGTCGGCCGCCCCATCCGCGGCACCCGGGTGCTGATCCTCGACCCCGACGGCACCGAGGTGCCCACCGGGGAACTCGGCGAGATCGTCGCCACCGGACCGCACGTCATGCCCGGCTACTGGCGGGCACCGGAGATCAGTGCCCGCACCTTCCGCACCGACCCCGCCACCGGCGCCACGAGGCTCCACACCGGCGACTACGGACGGGTCGACGAGGACGGCTACCTGTACTTCCACGGCCGGGTCGACGACATGTTCAAACGCAAGGGCATCCGGATGAGCACCCTGGAGATCGAGGCCGCGGCGATGGACATCCCGGGAGTACGCGCCGCCGGGGTCGTCCCGCCCTCCGCCGGCCGCGACCTCGCCATCTGCGTGGAGACCGACCTCGCCCCGCACACCGTGCTGCGCGAACTCTCCCAGCGTCTCGAGCCGTTGAAGGTGCCCTCGCTGTGTCACGTGGTCGACGCGTTCCCGCTGACCGCGCACGGCAAGAACGCGACGAAGGAACTGGCCGCCCTGCTGGACCGGGTCTTCGCGGACCGGGCCCGGCCGGGCTCCGGCGAGGCCGCCCCCCGATGACCGGCGCCGTCACCGCGGCCGCCGGCCGACCGGCCGGCCCCCGGAACACCACGGCAGGCACCCCCGTCGTCGTGGTCAGCAGCCTGGCCTCGGACGCCCACACCTGGAACCTGGTCTTCCTGCAACTCCTCATCGAGGAGGCCGGGTTCGACGTGGTGAACCTCGGACCGTGCGTACCGGACGACCTGCTGGTCGCCGAGTGCCGCGCCCGGCGCGCCGCGATGGTGGTGATCAGCAGCGTCAACGGACACGGCTACCAGGACGGGATGCGGGCGGTCGCCCGGCTGCGGGACTGTCCCGAACTGGCCGGGGTGCCCATCGTCATCGGGGGCAAGCTCGGAGTTTCCGCACACGGCCGCGCCGAGCGCGCCGAGGCCCTGCTCGCCGCGGGCTACGACGCCGTCTACGACGACACCGGCGGCACCGAGTCCTTCCGCGGCCTCCTCGCCTCGCTCACGGCGGTCACGGCGTGAGCTTCGGCGCGTTCGTCCGCCGGCACGCCGCGGCGGGCGAACTGGTCGTACAGCCCCGCACCGGCTTCGGCGACCCGGCCGGGATGCGGTCCTGCCTCGCCGCCGTGCGCGAGGCCCGCGCGACCACCGCCGGCACCATCACCCTCGACAGCTACACCCGTCTCGGCGACCTGGAATCCGCCGGCCGGGCCCTGCGCGAGGGCAACCCGCTCAACGGCTACCCGCTGCTCAACCACAGCACCGCCACCACCACCGCGATGCTCGACGGCCTCGCCGGCCCGGACTTCCCCGTCCAGGTACGGCACGGCTCGGCGAAACCGCTGGGCATCGTCCGCGGCATGATCCGGGCCGGGCTGTACGCCACCGAGGGCGGCCCGGTGTCGTACTGCCTGCCCTACGGCCGCACCCCGCTCGCGGAGTCCGTCCGGGAGTGGGCCACCGCCTGCGAAGTGCTGGCCGCAGCGGGGGAGCCGGGCACCGAGCCACAGCTCGAGACCTTCGGCGGCTGCCTGATGGGGCAGCTGTGCCCGCCCGGCCTGCTGGTCGCCGTCAGCGTCCTGGAGGCGATGTTCTTCCGCGCCCACGGCCTGCGTTCGGTGTCGGTCAGCTACGCGCAGCAGACCAGCACCGCGCAGGACGAGGAGGCCGTCCGCGCGCTGCGCCGGCTGTGCGCCGAACTGCTGCCGGACACCGACTGGCACGTCGTCGTCTACGCGTACATGGGGATGTATCCGCAGACCCCCGCCGGCGCCCTTGAACTGCTCGCCGAGGCGGCCCGCCTTGCGGTCGCCACCGGCAGCGAACGGCTCATCGTCAAGACGGTCGCCGAGGCGCACCGGCTGCCGACGGTCGCCGAGAACGTCGACGCCCTCGAACTCGCCGCCCGCGCCGCCGCCGAGGCCGCGCACGCCGGACCGCCGGCCGCGCCGGCCGGTGACGGCGGCGAGACCTACGAGGAGGCGCGGGCCCTGATCGACGCGGTGCTCGACTGCGCGCCCGGCATCGGCGACGCGCTGGTCGCCGCCTTCGGACGCGGGCTGCTCGACATCCCGTTCTGCCTGCACCCCGACAACGCGGGCCGCGCCCGCAGCTACCTTTCCGCCGACGGCCGCCTGCGCTGGTCCGACATCGGTTCCATGCCGCTGACCGGCGCAGTGGAACCCCGGCCCGGCGGCGAACGGCTGACCGCGCGGGACCTCATGGCGGCCCTCTCCCACGTCCAGCGGACGTTCGACGGAAAGGCGCTGGAAGGGCCCGACGCCCCCTCCGCCCTGACCCCGGCTCCCGACCGAGCCCCGACCACCTGGTGAGGATGACGAAGGAATGACCGAGACCGCCTCCACCGAGCAGCTCGTCGGGGCCCTGCGCCGTTCCGTGCTCGACAACGAACTGCTGCGCCGGGAGAACGAGCGGCTGACCGCCGCCGTGTCCGAACCCGTCGCGGTCGTCGGCATGGCCTGCCGCTACCCGGGCGGCGTCACCTCCCCGGACGGACTGTGGGACCTGGTCGCGTCGGGCACGGACGCCATCGGAACGTTCCCCGAGGACCGCGGCTGGGACCGGGAGGCGCTGTACTCGCCGGTGCCGGGCACACCCGGGACCACGTACTCCTGCGAAGGCGGATTCCTCTACGACGCCGCCGACTTCGACGCGGACTTCTTCGGTATCTCCCCGCGCGAGGCACTAAGCATGGACCCCCAGCAGCGGCTGCTGCTCGAGACCTCCTGGGAGGCGCTGGAACGGGCCCGTATCGTCCCGGCGTCCCTGCGCGGCAGCCGCACCGGTGTGTACGCCGGGGTCATGTACCACGACTACGGCCCCGGAAGCAGCGACGGCAGCCTCGTCTCCGGGCGTGTCGCCTACACGCTGGGGCTTGAGGGCCCCGCCCTGTCGCTGGACACCGCCTGCTCGTCCTCGCTGGTGGCCCTCCACGTGGCGGCCCAGGGCCTGCGCCGCGGCGACTGCTCACTGGCGCTGGTGGGCGGGGTCACCGTGATGACCGAGCCGGACATGTTCGTCTACTTCAGCGGCGAGCGGG
The DNA here is from genome assembly GCF_055592265.1 of Streptomyces sp. NPDC041129. Classification (NCBI taxonomy): domain Bacteria; kingdom Bacillati; phylum Actinomycetota; class Actinomycetes; order Kitasatosporales; family Streptomycetaceae; genus Streptomyces; species Streptomyces sp. NPDC041129. The sequence continues at coordinate 19,909 of NZ_JBVIYV010000001.1, forward strand.
GACTGTCCTCCGACGGCCGCTGCAAGGCGTTCTCGGCCCGGGCCGACGGCGTCGGCTGCGCGGAGGGCGCGGGCGTACTGGTGCTGGAGCGGCTGTCGGACGCGGTGCGGGCCGGGCGCCGGGTGCTCGCGGTGATCCGCGGTTCGGCGGTCAACCAGGACGGCGCCTCCAGCGGGCTCACGGCCCCCAACGGACCCGCGCAGCAGCGCGTCATCGCCGCCGCCCTCGCCGACGCCCGCCTGACCCCGGACGACGTCGACGCGGTCGAGGGCCACGGCACCGGCACCCGACTGGGCGACCCGATCGAGGCGCAGGCGCTGCTGGCCGCGTACGGCAGGGGCCGGGACGCCGAGCGGCCGCTGTGGCTGGGATCGGTGAAGTCCAACATCGGGCACACCCAGGCCGCGGCCGGCGTGGCCGGGGTGATCAAGATGGTCCAGGCGTTGAGGCACCAGGTGCTGCCCCGCTCGCTGTACGCGGACGAACCCACGTCCGAGGTCGACTGGACGTCCGGCGCGGTACGGCTGCTGGCCGACGCGGTGCCGTGGCCGCGAGGCGGGCGCCCGCGACGCTTCGGGGTGTCCTCGTTCGGGATCAGCGGCACCAACGCGCATGTCGTGGTGGAGGAGCCGCCGGGGGACGGGGCGGACCCCGACGTTCGTGAGGAGGGTGTCCCGAGAGGCGGCGCCGCTGAAGCCGGGCCGGCGGACGAGGTGTCCGCGTGGCTGGTGTCGGGACGTTCGGTGGCCGCCCTTGCGGGCCAGGCACGGGCGCTGGCGGACTGGGTGCGGGAGCGTCCGGGGTTCCCGGTGGCGGCCGGGGCGCGGGCGCTCGCCGCGACCCGGTCGGTGTTCGAGCACCGGGCGGTGGTGTCCGGCCAGTCCGCCGGTGAACTGCTGGCCGGTCTGGACGCGTTGGCCGCGGGGCGGGACGCCCCGGGCGTCGTGTCCGGGCGCGCCGGTGCGGCCCGGCCCGTGTTCGTGTTCTCCGGACAGGGCTCGCAGCACCCCGGCATGGGAGCGGGGCTCGCCGCCCGCCACCCGGTGTTCGCGCAGGCCTACGCCGAGGTCTGCGCGGCCTTCGACGGATTGCTGCCCCGGCCGCTGGCGGACGTCGTGGCCTCCGGTGACGGACTGGACGAGACGGTCTTCACCCAGCCCGCCCTGTTCGCCCTGCACACCGCACTGGCCCGGCTCCTGGAGTCGTTCGGCGTCACCCCGGCCGCGGTGGCCGGGCACTCCATCGGCGAGCTGTCCGCCGCCCATGTCGCCGGCGCCCTCGGCCTTGCGGACGCCGCCCGCCTGGTCGCGGCCCGCGCCCGGGTCATGCAGGTCCTGCCGCCCGGCGGCGCGATGGCGTCGGTCGCCTCGGACCGGGAGACGGTCACGGCGATGCTCACCGGTGGCACCGTTCAACTCGGCAGCGGAGGCGGCGTGGTGAGCCCGGGGTTCCCCGGGGCCGACATCGCCGCGGTGAACTCGCCGCGTCACACCACCCTCTCGGGCGCCGCCGAAGCCGTCGCGGCGGCGGTGGAGTTCCTGTCCGCGCACGGGGTGCGCACCTCGACGCTGCCGGTGTCCCACGCGTTCCACTCCCGGCTGATGGACCCGGCCCTGCCCGCCCTGGCCGAGGCGGCCGCAGCCGTCGCGTGGCAGGCGCCGGCGATCCCGGTAGTATCCAGCCTGACCGGACTCACCCTGACCACCGAGGAGTTGGCGGACCCCGGACACTGGACCCGCCACGCCCGTCAGGCCGTCGACTTCCCCGCCGCGCTGACGACGCTCACCGGCGCCCACCGTGCCACCGCGCTCGTGGAGCTGGGCCCCGACCGCACCCTGACCACGCTGGCCGGCCACTTCCTCGACACCGCCCCGGACCTCGACGTCGCCGCGATCCCGGTGCTCCACCCCGCACAGGACGAGACCGGGACCCTCACCACGGCCCTGGCCCGCCTGCACGTCGCCGGCGCCGCCGTCGACTGGCTCCCCGCCCTGCCCCGGGCCGGCGAGCCGGACGGCGCGGACCCGGCCCTGCCGACCTACGCCTTCCAGCGCCGCCGCCACTGGCTCGGCACCGCCCCCGCCCGCACGGCCGGACTGGACGCCACCGGGCACCCGCTCCTGCCCGCCGTCACCACCCTCGCCGGCGACGGCACCCTGCTGCTCACCGGCACGCTCACCCCGCACGCCACCCCCTGGCTCACCCACCACTCCGTCAACGGCGAGCCGCTGCTGCCGGGCACCGCGCTCGTGGAACTGGCCCTGCACGCCGCGGGCCACACCGACACCCCGCACCTGCGCGAACTGACCGTGCACACTCCCCTCACCCTCAACGAGGGCCGGCCCACCACCCTCCAGATCCACACCGGTACGCCCGACCCCGGCACCGGTGAGCGTGCCCTGCACGTGTTCTCCCGCCATACGCCCGAGGGCCCTTGGACCAGGCACGCCGAGGGAGTGCTGGCGCAGGGTCCCGTGCCCGGTTTCGCGGACGTCGAGGTCCACGCGCCGGGTAACTGGCCGCCCTCCGGCGCCCGGAGCGTCGACGTGAGCGAGGCCTACGCCGAGTTGGCCGCTCAGGGACTCGGCTACGGCCCCTCCTTCCAGGGCCTGCGGGCCGCATGGCACCTCGGTGACGACGTGTTCGCCGAAGTCGCCCTGCCGGACGGCGTGGACACCACCGGGTACGGCATCCACCCGGCGCTGCTCGACGCCGCCCTGCACGCCGCCGCCCTCGTGGACGACGACGCCCGGCCCGGACGTCCGCTGATCCCGTTCTCCTGGGACGAGGTGGTGCTGCACACGCCCGGCGCGACCACCCTGCGCGTCCGGGTGCGCCGCACCGGCCCCGGCACATCGGCGATCACCTGCACCGACGTCCTGGGCACGCCGGTGTTCTCCACCGGGACCCTGGTGGCCCGGCCGGCGCAGACCCGCCCGGGCGGCCCGGCCCCGGTGCCGAACCAGAACCTGCTGGAGGTGTCCTGGGTGCCGGCGACGGGGCCCGACGCCGTGGCCCCGGCCCCGGCCCCGCTCGGCCGGGCGGTCGTGGGCCCGTCCGTGCCGGCGTTCGCCGGGCCGGCGCACGTACCGGTGTATCCGACGCTCGCCGCTCTGGCGGACGCGCTGTCCGGGGGCGCGGCGGAGCCCGAAGTCGTCGTCGTCCCGTGCCTGACGGAGGACGCGGCCGCCGGTCCGCCCCCCACCGATCTGCCGGCCGCCGTCCATGAGGCGGCGCACGGCATGCTCGCCCTCGTCCAGGCGCGGATCGCCGACGAGCGCCTCGCCGGGTCGCGTGTCGCGGTCGTCACACGCGGCGCGGTGGCCGTCGCCGGTGGAGAGGCGCCGAGCGATCTGGTCGGGAGCGCACTGTGGGGACTGGTGCGCAGCGCGGAGGCGGAGAGCCCCGGGACCTTCGTCCTCGTCGACGTCGACGGGCCGGTGGACGCGGCGCTGTTCGACGCCGCGCTGGCCACCGGCGAACCCCAGGTCGCCGTGCGCGCCGGTCGCCTGCTCGTCCCCCGTCTCGCGCGTCCCACCGCCCTGGTGGCACCGCCCGGCACCGAGCACTGGCGGATCGCGGCGCCCTCCGCGGACGCGCCCGAGGGCGCGGCCCTGGTCGCCGCCCCGGAGACGGCGCTGCCTCTGGAGCCGGGGCAGGTGCGGATCGGGGTGCGCGCGGCGGGACTCGACGCGCCCGATGCCTCGGTGGGCGCGGGATACGTCGAGGAGGTGGGGCCCGGGGTGACGCGACTCGCCCCCGGCGACCGCGTCCTGGCGCTGCTGCCCGGTGGCGCGGGGCCCGTCGCGGTCGCCGACCAGGGGCTGGTGACCCGGCTGCCGGGGGAGTGGTCGTTCGCCGCGGCGGCGGGGCTGCCCGCAGGCCGGATCCGTACCCTGGCCGGGGACCCCGGGCAGCTGTTCGAACGCGCCGGCGCGGGGCCGTCGGCCCCGTACCTCGGAGATCTCGGACGCGCCGCCGACGCGGCGCCGGCCGAGGGGACGGGGAAGCCGGTGCTGCACGTCCCCCGGCGGTTCGGCCCGGACGACACGGTCCTGGTCACCGGCGGCACCGGAACGCTCGGCGGGCACGTCGCCCGGCACCTGGTGACCGCGCGGGGCGTACGCCGGCTGATCCTCGCCGGCCGCCGTGGGCACGACGCGCCGGGCGCGGCCGAGATCACCGCCCAGCTCTCCGCCCTCGGTGCTGAGGCGCGGGCGGTGGCCTGCGACGTGGCCGATCCGGACGACCTCGCCGCGCTGCTGCTCGCCATCCCGGCCGGACAGCGGCTCGCCGGTGTGGTGCACCTCGCCGGGGTGACCGACGACGGCGTCGTGGCGGCGCTGACCCCGCGGCGGATGGACGCGGTCCTGCGGCCCAAGGCCGACGCCGCCTGGCATCTGCACCAGCAGACCCGAGGCCTCGACCTCGACATGTTCGTGCTCTTCTCCTCCGGCGGCGGCACGCTCGGCGCCCCCGGCCAGGCCAACTACTCCTGCGCCAACGCCTTCCTGGACGGCCTGGCCGCCCACCGCCGCGGCCTCGGACTGCCCGCCCAGTCGCTGGCCTGGGGCCTGTGGACGGGCCAGGGCATGGCCGAGCGGATGTCCTCCACCGACGTCGCCCGTATGGCGGGCTCGGGCGTCGGCGGTCTCTCCGTCGAGGAGGGCCTGGAGCTGTTCGACCTCGCCCTCGCCGCCGGGGGACCCCAACTGCTGCCGTTCCGGCTGGACCTGGCGGCCCTGCGACGGCCGGACGCCCACGTCCAGCCGATGTTCCGCGCACTGGCCGGCTCACCCCGCCGGCCCGCGGCCGGCGGGGTGGCTCCCGGTGACGCCGCCGCCCGGCTCCGCGAACGCCTCGCGGGACTCGACACCCGGGAGGCGGAGCGGGCGCTCGCCGAACTCGTCCAGGCCCATGTGGCCGCCGTCCTCGGGCACGGCTCGCCGACGGCGGTCGGGCTCGACCGGCCGTTCAAGGACGCCGGGTTCGACTCGCTGACCAGCATCGAGCTGCGCAACCGGCTGGCCACCGCCACCGGGCTGCGGCTGCCCGCCACCCTGGTCTTCGACCACCCGAGCGCCGCCGACGTCGCCGCGCACCTGCGGAGCCTGCTGCGGCCCGACACCGGGCCGGAGCGGGAGCCGGACGGCGACGAGACCTGGCTGCGCGACCTGTTCACCCGCATACCCCTGCAACGGCTCCGCTCCAGCGGCCTGCTGGACGGCCTCATGGGCCTGGCCGGAGTGGCGGGAGCCGACCGGTTCCTGGTCGTGGACGACGCCGACATCGACGAGATGGACGCCGCCGAACTCATCGACATGCTGATGACCGACGACGACTGACCGGCCCCTAGGCACCCCTATCCGGGCGGCCGCCGCGGGTCCGCGCCCGACCGGTAGGGGTACCACGGCTTTTCGCCGCCGACCAGGATTCCCCCATGCCACGAGCCCGTGACGAAGTGCTCCACGCTCGCTTGGCCGCTGAGTACGGGACCCCGCTGTACGTCTACGACCTCGACGACGTCGCCGAAGCGAAGGCGGACCTGTTCTCGTCGCTGCCCGAGGGCGTGGACCTCTACTACGCGTTGAAAGCCAACCCGCACCCCGACATCGTGCGGACCCTCGGCGAGGAAGGGCCCGGAGCACCGGGCTGCTGCACGGAGATCAGCTCCACCGGTGAGCTGGCCGCCGTCCTCGCGGCCGGACTGCCCGCGGCCGGCTGCCTGTACACCGGACCCGGCAAGACGGCACGCGAACTCGACGAGGCGATCCGGCTCGGCGTCCGTCTGTTCTCCACCGACTCCGTGACCGACGTCCGCCGGCTCGACTCGGTGGCCGTACGGCGCGCGGTCCGGGTGGGGACCCTGCTGCGCGTCAACGCCGCCTCGGCGAGCGCGACCACCAGCATCCGGATGACCGGTACGCCGTCGCAGTTCGGCTTCGACAGCGAGGACCTCGCCGGCGCGCTCGACGAACTGCGCGGCGATGCCGCGGGCTCGGGCTGCCTCCGCGCGGTGGACATCACCGGGATGCACTTCTTCCCGCTGAGCAACACCACCGACGAGGACAACCTGGTCGGCGAGTTCCGCAACACCCTCGCCACGGCGGCGGAGTTGAGCCGCGTGCACGATCTGCCGCTGCGGTACCTCGACATCGGCGGCGGATTCAGCGTTCCCTACGGCGTCCCCGGCGGCCGTACCCGCTACCCCAAGCTGCGCACGGAGCTGGAGGCGGCGCTGGACGTGGAGTTCCCGCACTGGCGGGACGGCTCCCCGCGCATCGCCTTCGAGAGCGGCCGCTACCTGGCCGGCGGTTCCGGCACGCTGCTGGCCACCGTCACCAACGTCAAGATCAGCCGCGGCCGGAAGTTCGTGATCACCGACGCCGGTATCAACACCTTCGGCGGCATGTCCGGACTCGGCCGGCTGCTGCCGGTCGCGGTCGAACCGGCCGGGCCCGGCCGGCCGGTCCAACGCGCCTCGCTCGTCGGCCCGTTGTGCACACCGGGTGATGTGCTCGGCCGGGAGATCGAGCTGCCCGAAGTGGCCCCCGGCGATCTGCTGGCGATCCCCAACGCCGGGGCGTACGGCCCCACGGCCAGCCTGCTGATGTTCCTCGGGCGGCCCGCGCCGACCGAGGTCACGGTCCGCGACGGCGCCGTCCTCTCGGCCTCGCAGCTCGTGCACAGCCGTTCGCCGCGATGACTGACCGAACCGAAAGCGAAGCATGCCGATGAGTGGGCCGAAGCTGCCTGAGAACCTCGCCGACCTGACCGGGCTCACCGCTCCGGAGCAGCAGCGCCGGCTGGTCGAACTGGTGCGTGAGGCCGCTCGCGCCGCGCTGCGCCGGATCGCACCCGGGCAGCCCGGCGGCGAGGACCCCGCGGCGGACGCGGACCTCCCGTTCCGCGAGCAGGGCCTCGACTCGCTGGCCCTGGTCGATCTGCAGGAACGGCTCAGCGCCGCCACCGGCCTCGTGATCCCGCCCGCCGTGGCCTTCGACCACCCGACGCCGGCACTGCTGGCCGAGTACCTGCGCGCCGAACTGCTCGGCCTCGCCCCGGCACCCGCACACCGCCCGGACCCGGCCGGCCCGGGGACCTCCGCCGGCGACCCCGGCGACCCGATCGCCATCGTCGGCATCGGCTGCCGCTTCCCCGGCGGCGTCACCGGCCCCGAGGACCTCTGGACGCTCCTGGACGAGGGCCGCGACGTCCTCGGCCCGTTCCCGGCCGACCGCGACTGGCCCCTGGACGGGTTCTTCGACGCCGACCCGGACCGCACCGGGACCAGCTACACGGACCGCGGCGGCTTCCTCGACACCGCCACGCTGTTCGACCCGGAGTTCTTCGGCATCGGCCCGCGCGAATCCGTCGCCATGGACCCGCAGCAGCGGCTGGTCCTGGAGACGGCCTGGCACGCGCTGGAGGACTCCGGCATCGACCCGCTGTCCCTGCGCGGCAGCGACACCGGCGTCTACGTGGGCGCCGAGTCGCACGAGTACGGCGTGCACACCGTGGACGCGCCCGAGGGCCTGGCCGGTCATCTGCTGACCGGCAACGCGCCGAGCGTCATCACCGGGCGCGTCGCCTACACGCTCGGCCTGGAAGGACCGGCCGTCACCCTCGACACCGCCTGCTCCGGGTCGGCCGTCGCACTGCACCTCGCCGTACAGGCCCTGCGGCGCGGGGAGTGCTCCCTCGCCCTGGCCGGCGGTGTCGCCGTCATGGGCAGCCCCGGCGTCTTCACCGCGTTCAGCCGGGCGCGCGGGCTCGCCGCGGACGGCAGGGTGAAGGCGTTCGCGGACGCGGCGGACGGCACCGGATTCTCCGAGGGCGTCGCCCTGTTCGTCATGGAGCGGCTCTCCGAGGCCCGCCGGCGCGGACACCGGGTGCTGGCGCTGGTGCGCGGTACCGCGGTGAACCAGGACGGCGCGTCGAACGGTCTGACGGCCCCCAGCGGCCCGGCCCAGCGACGGCTGATCCGCCAGGCTCTGGCCGACGCCGGTCTGGCTCCCGCCGACGTGGACGCACTGGACGCCCACGGTACGGGAACCCGGCTGGGCGATCCGATCGAGGCCGGCGCGATCCTCGCCACCTACGGGCAGGAGCGGCCGGCGGACGAGCCGCTGTGGCTCGGCTCCGTGAAATCCAACCTCGGGCACACCCAGGCGGCGGCCGGCGCCGCGAGCGTCATCAAGATGGTCATGGCCATGCGGTACGGCCGGCTGCCGCGCTCCCTGCACATCGACGCGCCCTCCGGACACGTCGACTGGTCGGCCGGTGCGGTACGACTGCTGACCGAGCCGGTGTCCTGGCCGCGCGGCGACCGCCCCCGCCGGGCCGGCGTCTCGGCGTTCGGCGTCAGCGGCACCAACGCCCACCTCATCCTGGAGGAGGCACCGGAGGCACCGGAGGCACCGGAGGCACCCGAGGCACCGGAGGCACCCGAGGCACCGGTGGCACCCGAGGCACCGGAGGACGACGGGCCGTCAGCCGCCACCCCCGACGCCCAGCCGGCCGGCCCGGCCGGGGACGTCGTCCCCGTCGTCGTGTCCGCGCGCGGCGCGGCCGCCCTGCGGGCACGGGCCGAGCAGCTCGCCGGAATCGGCGCGGACCCCGCCGACCTCGCCTTCTCACTGGCCACCACCCGTGCCACGCTGGCCGACCGCGCCGTGGTGGTCGCCGCCGACCGGACGGAACTCGAACGCGGACTGCGCGCCGTCGCGGCCGGGCGGCCGGCCCCGCACGTGTTCACCGGCACCGCCGCGCAGGGCGCCCTCGCCTTCCTGTTCACCGGCCAGGGCAGCCAGCGCGCCGAGGCCGGACGCACGCTGTACCGGCGGTACCCGGTGTACGCCGAGGCACTGGACGAGGCGGCCGCCGAACTCGGCCTGCAACTGGAACGGCCGCTCACCGACGTCCTGTTCGCCGCGCCCGGTTCGGCCGAGGCCGTGCTGATCGACCGTACCGACTACGCCCAGCCCGCGCTGTTCGCGCTCGAGGTCGCGCTGTTCCGGCTGCTGGAGTCGTGGGGACTGCGGCCCGACGCCCTGGCCGGACACTCGGTCGGCGAGTTCTCCGCCGCCCATGCCGCCGGGGTCCTGTCCCTGCCCGACGCGGCCCTCCTGGTCGCCGCCCGCGGCCGCCTCATGCGGGACCTCCCGGCGGGCGGCGCGATGACCGCGGTGGAGGCCACGGAGGACGAAGTCCTGCCCCTGCTCGGCGAACTGACCGGCATCGCCGCCGTCAACGCGGACCGCGCCCTGGTCGTGTCCGGCGCCGAGGCCGAAGTCGTACGGATCGCCGACCACTTCGCCTACCTCGGCCGGCGGGTGAAGCCGCTGCGCGTGTCGCACGCGTTCCACTCTCCGCTCATGACACCGGTGCTGACGGAGTTCCGGCGCACCGCCCGCGTCGTCGACTTCCAGCCCGCTCGCATCCCCATCGTGTCCACCGTCACGGGCCTGCCCGCGTCCGCCGCCGAGCTTTCCGAACCCGACTACTGGGTACGGCACATCAGCAGTCCCGTGCGGTTCCGCGACGCCGTGCGCGCCCTCGCCGGCCAGGGCGTCACCACCTACCTGGAACTCGGCCCCGACGCCGTCCTGTCGGCGATGGGCCCGGCCTGCGTGGCCGACCCCGCGCCGCTCGCCTTCGCCCCGCTGCTGCGCGCGGGCCACGACGAGCGACGCACCGCGACGGACGCCCTCGCCACCGCCGTCGCCCGGGGCGCCGACGCCGACTGGGCCGCCCATCTCGCCGGCCGCGGCCCGCGCCGCGTAGCGCTGCCGCCGTACCCCTTCCAGCGGCGCCGGTTCTGGCTCGCGCCGAGGCGGCCCGGCGCGGACGCGGAGGCGCTCGGCCAGAGCACGGTCGACCACCCGATGCTCGGCGCCGCCATCCGGACCGCCGACGGCGACGAGACGGTGCTGACCGGCCGTCTGTCGTCGGCCGCGCTGCCCTGGCTGGCCGACCACACGATCGACGGCCTGGCCCTGCTCCCGGGCACCGCCCACCTGGAACTCGCCCTGCGGGCCGGGGCGGAGACGGGCTGCCCCCTGGTCGAGGACCTCGCCATGGAGGCGCCGCTGACCGTTCCGGCGACCGGCGCCGTCACCCTCCAGGTCCGGGTGGGACCGCTCGACGAGAGCGGCCGCCGCTCCGTGGCGGTGCACTCGCGACCCGAGGAAGCGCCCGCCGGTGCGCCCTGGCTGCGCAACGCCCAGGGCACCCTGCGGACTTCGGCCGATGCGCCGACCGAGCCCGCCCCGGCCCAGTGGCCGCCGGACGGCGCGACCCCCGTCGACATATCGACTCTCTACGGCCAACTCGCCCAGGGGGGTTACCAGTACGGCCCCGCGTTCCAGGGGCTGCGTGCCGTGTGGCGGCGCGGTGCCGAGGTGTTCGCCGAGGTCACCCTGCCCGAGGGCACGGACGCCCCCGGCTTCGCACCGCACCCGGCCCTGCTCGACGCGGCGCTGCACGCCACGGACTTCGCCTGGGGGAGCGGCCCCGACGGCCGGCTGCGGCTCCCGTTCGCCTGGAGCGGCGCCCGTGCGGCGGTGACCGGGGCGACGACGGCCCGCGTGCGCGTCGTGGCCGAGTCCGACGACCGGGCCGCGCTCTCCCTGTGGGACCCGGCCGGTACACCGGTCGCGACGATCGCGTCCTACCGGGTGCGTGAGGTCTCCGAGGAGCAGCTCAGGGCCGCGAAGGCCGCCGCCCGTGGCCCGCTGTACCAGGTGGAGTGGACGGCCGTACCCGCACGGCCCGCCGAGCGGGAGCTGCCCGCCGGCGGGGACGCCACCGCCCCGGGGCGTCCCGTGGCCGTCGTGCCGGCCGTTCAACCGACCGCGGACGCGGGCCCGGACGCCGTGCGGGCCGTCACGTGCCGCGTCCTCGACGCCGTGCGCGCCCATCTCACGGACCCGGCCGGGGCCGACTCGGTCCTCGTGGTGGCGACCCGCGGCGCGGTCACGGCCGTCGAGGGCGACGTCCCGGACCCGGCCCAGGCCGCCGTGTGGGGCCTGGTCCGCTCCGCTCAGGCCGAGCGGCCCGGCCGGCTCGTCCTGGCGGACCTCGACGAATCGCCGGAGGGCGCACGGCTGTTGGCCGCCGCGGTCGCGGGCGGCGAGTCCGAGGTGGCCGTCCGGGCCGGCCGGCTCCTGGTGCCCGGCCTCGCCTCCGTGCCTTCCGCCGCGCCCGGCGACGCGCGTCCGCTCGATCCGGACGGCACGGTCCTGATCACCGGCGGCACCGGCGGGGTCGGCGCGCATGTCGCCCGGCACCTGGTGAACGCCCACGGCGCCCGCCATCTGCTGCTGGTCAGCCGGGGCGGCCCGCACGCGCCGGGCGCCCGGGCCCTGGCGGCCGAACTCGCCGCGCTCGGCGCGGACGCCACGCTCGCCGCCTGCGACCTGGCCGACGCCCGGCAGGTGGCCGCGCTGCTCGCGGACATCCCCGCCGACCGGCCGCTCACCGCCGTCTTCCACGCCGCGGGCGTCATCGACGACTGCCTGGTCACGGACCTCACCGCCGGGCGCCTGGACACCGTGCTGCGGCCCAAGGCCGACGCCGCCTGGCATCTGCACGAACTGACCCGGGACGCGGACCTGTCGGCCTTCGTGCTCTTCTCCTCCACCGCCGCGCTCTACGACGCACCCGGCCAGGCCGGTTACGCCGCGGCCAACGGCTACCTCGACGCGCTCGCCGGCCTCCGACGGGCCGCCGGGCTGCCCGCCGTCTCCCTGGCCTGGGGGCTGTGGACCGGCACCGGCATGGGAGCCGGACTCGACGCCGCCGCACTGGCCCGTATCCACCGTTCCGGCCTCGCCCCGCTCGACGCCGCCGAGAACCTCGGCCTGCTCGACCTGGCCCTGCTCGGCGCGCCGCCCGCGGCGATACCGGTACGGATCGACACCCGCGCCCTGCGCGACCGCACGGGAGGCGTACCCCCGCTGCTGCGGAAGCTGGTCGCCGCGCCCGCCCGCACCGCCGTGGGCGCGGTACCGTCCGCCGCTCCAGCCGCCCGCGAGCTCGCCGCACTTCCCGCCGCCGAGCGCGCCGACCGACTGCTCGACCTGGTGCGCGGGCACGCGGCGACCGTCCTCGGCCACCAGGACGCGGAGGCCGTCGGCCGCAACCGGGCCTTCACCGACCTGGGCTTCGACTCGCTGTCGGCGGTGGAGCTGCGCAGCCGTCTGCAGACGGCCACCGGTCTGCCCCTGCCCGCCACCCTCGTCTTCGACTTCCCCACCCCCGACGCGCTGGCCCGCCACCTCGGGGAGTCCTTCCCGGGCATCGCCGGCGAGCGGCCGGCCGACCCGGGGCCGACGCGTTCCGTCACCCCGGCCGCTACGCCGGACGAGCCGATCGCCATCATCGGCATGGCCTGCCGCTATCCAGGGTCCGTCGGCTCGCCCGAGGACCTGTGGCGGCTGCTCGCCGACGGGGCCGACGCCATCGGGCCGTTCCCCACCGACCGCGGCTGGCCGGCCGACCTGTACGACCCGGCGGGCACCCGCGCGGGAACCAGCGTCACCCGCGAGGGCGGATTCCTCTACGACGCCGCCGAGTTCGACGCGGACTTCTTCGGGATCAGCCCCCGGGAGGCCCGGGCGATGGACCCCCAGCAGCGGCTGCTGCTGGAGGTCGCCTGGGAGACACTGGAACGCGCGGGCATCGACCCGCACGCGCTGCGCGGCAGCGACACCGGCGTCTACGCGGGCGTTATGTACCACGACTGGGGCCTGCGCCTCGGGCCGATGCCCGAGGAGATCGCCGGATACCTCGGCAACGGCGGCCTGGCGAGCGTCGTCTCCGGACGCGTGGCCTACGCCCTCGGCCTCGAGGGCCCGGCCCTGACCGTCGACACCGCCTGCTCCTCCTCGCTGGTCGCGGTGCACCTGGCGGCACAGGCGCTGCGGGGCGGCGAGTGCGGTCTCGCGCTGGCCGGCGGTGTCACCGTGATGTCGACCGCCGACACCTTCGTCGACATGAGCCGCCAGGGCGGGCAGGCCCCGGACGGCCGCTGCAAGTCGTTCGGCGCGGGCGCCGACGGCACCGGCTGGAGCGAGGGCGTGGGCCTGCTGCTGCTGGAACGGCTGTCCGACGCCCGGGCCAACGGGCACCGGGTACTGGCGGTCGTACGCGGCTCGGCGGTCAACCAGGACGGCGCCTCCAACGGCCTCACCGCGCCGAACGGCCCGGCGCAGCAGCGGGTCATCCGGGCCGCGCTCTCGGCGGCCGGTCTCGCCCCGCGCGACGTGGACGTGGTCGAGGGCCACGGCACCGGGACCCGGCTGGGCGACCCGATCGAGGCGCAGGCCCTGCTCGCCACCTACGGCCGGGACCGTGATCCCGGGGACCCGCTCTGGCTCGGCTCGGTCAAGTCCAACATCGGTCACGCGCAGGCGGCGGCCGGTGTCGCCGGGATCATCAAGACGGTGCTGGCGATGGAGCACGGGGTGCTGCCCAAGTCGCTGCACTGCGAGTCCCGTTCCGGCCAGGTCGACTGGTCGCGGGGGGCGGTGGAGCTGCTCACGGAGTCCAGGCCCTGGCCGGGGCGCGGCGGCACCCGGCGGGCCGCGGTGTCCTCGTTCGGCATCAGCGGCACCAACGCCCATGTGATCCTGGAACAGGCCGAGCGCCTGGACGCCCCGGAGCAGCCGGGCACCGCACCGGCACCGGCCACGCACCGCACCGTCGTGCCCTGGGTGGTCTCCGGCCGTTCCGCCGCGGCGCTACGCGAACAGGTCGGCAGACTGGCCGAGTTCGCGGCGGACACGGATCCGGACCTCACCGCCCTCCTCGACGCCGGTGCCGCACTGGCCACCGGCCGCGCGGCCCTCGAACACCGCGCCGTCGTCCTCGGCACGGACCGGGAGACACTGATCCGCGGTCTGGCGACGCCGCCGCTCACCGACACCGTCCGCGACGGCAAGCTGGCCTTCCTGTTCACCGGGCAGGGCGCCCAGCGCCCGGGCATGGGACGCGAGGCGCACGCGGTGTTCCCCGTCTTCGCCGAGGCCTTTGACGAGGCGGTGGCCGCCCTGGACCGGCACCTCGACCGACCGCTGCGCGACGTCATGTGGGGAGACGACCCGGCGCTGCTCCGGCGCACCGAGTTCGCGCAGCCGGCCCTGTTCGCCGTCGAGACGGCGCTGTTCCGGCTGCTGACCTCCTGGGGGGTGCGCCCCGACCACCTGCTCGGCCACTCGATCGGCGAACTCACCGCGGCCCATGTGGCCGGCGTCTGGTCGCTCGACGACGCGGCGAAGCTGGTGGCCGCGCGGGGCCGCCTCATGCAGGCGCTCCCCGCGGGCGGCGCGATGGCCGCGGTACGGGCGACCGAGGCGGAGGTGGCGGCCCGGCTCACCGGGAACGTGGGCATCGCTGCGGTCAACGGCCCCGCTTCCACGGTGATTTCCGGCGACGCGGCCGAAGTACGGCGCATCGCCGCCGAGTTCGGCGACCTGGATGTCGCGACGACCGAGCTGAGGGTCAGCCATGCCTTCCACTCGCCCCTGATGGAGCCGATGCTGGAGGCCTTCGGCGAGATCGCGGGCACTGTGGCCTACGCCGCCCCGGAGCTCGCCCTGATCTCCTCCGTGACCGGCGAGCCGGCGGACCCGGCCGAGCTGTGCACACCGGGTTACTGGGTGCGCCAGGTGCGGGAGACGGTCCGGTTCGCCGACGGGGTCGCGACTCTGGCCGAGCGGGGCACCGTCACCGCGCTGGAACTCGGGCCCGACGCGGTGCTGAGCGCGGCCGGCCCGGAGAGCGCCGGGGACAACGACATCGCGTTCGCCCCCACCATGCGGCGGACCGCCGGCGAGGAGGAGTCGATCGTCGCCGGGCTCGGCCGGGTGCACGCACGCGGCGGCCGGGTCGACTGGGCGGCGTTCTTCGGGGGGCGCGGGCCGCACCGGCCGTCCCTGCCGACGTACGCGTTCCAGCGCCGCCGCTACTGGATCGACCCGGCTCGGACCCCGGGTGACCCCGGCGCGGCGGGCCAGGACGCCGTCGGCCACCCGATGCTGGCCGCCGCCGTCGCCGTACCGGAACCGGACACCGTGGTGTTCACCGGCCGGCTGTCCGCCACCGACCCGTCCTGGATCGCCGGCCACGACGTGCTCGGCGGCGTGCTGCTCCCGGGGACGGGCTTCGTCGAACTCGCGCTCAGGGCCGGTGAGTACGTCGGCTGCGAGCGGATCGAGGAGCTGACGCTGGAACGGCCGCTGCCGCTGCCCGCCGGTGCGCTGCTGCGGGTGAGCGTCGGCGCCGCGGCGGACGACGGATCGCGCACCGTCGCCGTGCACTCCCGGCCCGAGGGCTCCGACGACGGCACCTGGGTCCGCCACGCCACCGGCGTCCTCACGGCGCGCGACGACGCCGACGACGAGCACGCGGCGTTCGACGCCCTCGCCGCCTGGCCGCCGCCGCACGCCGTCGAGCTGCCGGTCGCCGACGCCTACGACCGCCTCCTCGCCCGGGGTTACGACTACGGGCCCGCGTTCCAGGGACTGCGCCGCGCCTGGCGATCCGGCGACGACGTCTTCGCCGAGGTCGAGCTGCCCGCCGAGGCCGCGGCCGAGGCCGCCGCGTACCGGCTGCACCCCGCCCTGCTCGACGCCGCGATGCACGCCGACCTGGTCGCCGACGGCGGGGACGGCGCGACCCTCCTGCCGTTCTCCTGGAACGGGGTCACCCTCCGGTCCGCCGGCCGCGGCGCCCTGCGCGTGCTGCTGCGCCGGCTGCGCGGCGAGGAGGAGACGGAGATCGCCGCCACGGACGCCGCCGGCGACCCGGTGCTGCGCATCCGCTCGCTGACCAGCCGTGCCGTGCGCCCCGAACAGCTCGCGCCGCGTACCGGCGGCTCGCCGTACCGGCTCGACTGGCTCCCGGCCGAGGGCCCGAGGGGTACGGTCCCGCGCCACGAGGTGTGGACCGCCACCGCCGCGCCCGCAGACGGTTCCGTACCCGAGGCCGCCGAGACGCTCGCCGCCCGTACCCTGGCCCGGCTGCGTTCCTGGCTCGCCGACGACACCACCGACGGCACGCTGCTCGTGGTGCGCACGGTGCGCGCGGTCGCGGCCCGGCCCGGCGACACCGTCGACGTCACCCAGGCCCCGGTCTGGGGCCTGGTGCGCGCCGCGCAGGCCGAACACCCCGGCCGCATCGCGCTCGTCGACGTCGACGCGATCACCGGCACGGACACGGACCCGGACACGGATGCCGTCTTCGACCCGTCGGTGCTGACGCTCGGCGAGCCGGAGAACGCGGTGCGCGAGGGAGCCGTCCTCGTGCCCCGCCTCGTTCCGGTGGCGCCGCCCGCCCCGGCCGAGGACCGTGCCGGCGCCTGGCGGGGCACGGTCCTGATCACCGGTGGGCTCGGCGGCATCGGCGGTCTCCTCGCCCGGCACCTGGTGCGCCGGCACGGCGTCCGGCACCTGGTCCTCACCGGCCGGCGCGGGCCCGGTACGCCCGGCGCCACCGAGCTGCGGGCCGAACTCGAAGCGCTCGGCGCGGACGTCACCGTGGCCGCGTGCGACGTCACCGACCGGGCGCGGCTCGCCGCGGTGCTCGCCGCGATCCCGGCGGAGCGGCCGCTCACCGCGGTGATCCACGCCGCCGGCGTCGCCGACCACGCGCTGACCACCGACCTCACCGAGGAGCGCCTCAGGGCCGTACTGCGGCCGAAGACCGAGGGTGCCTGGCATCTGCACGAACTCACCCGGGACCTGGACCCGAAGGCGTTCGTGCTGCTCTCCTCGGCGGGCGGCACGGCGCTGGCCGCCGGACAGGGCAACTACGCCGCGGCCAACGTCTTCCTCGACGCCCTCGCCGCCCACCGTCGCTCCGCGGGCCTGCCCGCGCTGTCGCTCGGCTACGGCATGTGGGCCGCCGACACCGGGCTCGGCGCCGTCACCGACGCCGACCTGGAGCGCATGGCCCGACTCGGGCTGCCCGCGCTCGACCCGGACGACGCCCGCACCCTCTTCGACACCGCCCTCGGCCTCGACGAGCCCCACATCACCGTGGTCCGCACCGACCGCCATGCCCTCACCGCGCGCGGCGACCGGCTCCCGGCGGTGCTCCGCGCCCTGATACCGCGCCGCGGGGCCGCCGCCCGGCAGCCGGCCCGTGCCGCACGGTTCACCGGGCTCGCCGGCTTCGAGCGGCGACGCGCGCTCCTGGAGGAGGTGCGCGGCACCCTGGCCGCCGTCCTCGGCCACCGGGACGCGGACGGGATCGACCCGGACCGCCCGCTGCGCGACCTCGGCGTGGACTCCCTGGCGGCGGTCGAACTGCGCAACGCGCTCGGTACCGCGACCGGCACCCGGCTGCCGGCGACCCTGGTGTTCGACCACCCGACCGTCCGGGCCGTCGCCGCGTTCCTCGACGAACGCCTCACGGCCACGCCACAGCCCTCCCCGGCGCCTGAGTCCACCGTCGCGGAGCCCACCGTCGCGGAAACCACCACCACAACGCCCGTCCCCGATACGGACCCCGACGCCTCCCGCCCCGAGCAGCGCCCGGAGCACACCGACGACCCGATCGCGATCGTCGGCATCGGCTGCCGGTTCCCCGGCGACGTACGGGGCGCGGAGGGCCTGTGGCGGCTCGTCGCCGAGGGCCGCGACGCGATCGGCGACTTCCCGGCGGACCGGGGCTGGGACACCGAGGCGATCTACGACCCCGAGCCGGGCGTTCCCGGCCGGACCTATGTCCGGCAGGGCGGATTCCTGCACGACGCCGCCGACTTCGACCCCGAGTTCTTCGGCATCATGCCGCGCGAGGCCGTCGCCATGGACCCGCAGCAGCGCCTGCTGCTGGAGACCACCTGGGAGGCCTTCGAGGACGCCGGCATCGACCCGCACACACTGCGCGGCAGCCGCACCGGCGTGTACGTCGGCATCATGTACGCCGAGTACGGCCGCCGCCCCGGCACCGCCCCCGACGACCTGGCCGGCTATCTCGGCAACGGCAGCGCGGGCAGCATCGCCTCCGGACGCGTCTCGTACTGCCTCGGTCTGGAGGGCCCGGCCGTCACCGTGGACACGGCGTGCTCGTCCTCCCTGGTCGCCCTGCACACCGCCGTCCAGGCGCTGCGCGCCGGGGAGACCACCCTCGCGGTGGCCGGCGGCGTCACCGTGATGCCGACCCCCGAGATCTTCGTCGACTTCAGCCGGCAGCGGGGCCTGTCACCGGACGGCCGGTGCCGCGCGTTCTCCGACTCGGCCGACGGCACCGGCTGGAGCGAGGGCGTGGGCCTGCTCGTGCTGGAGCGGCTGTCCGACGCACGGGCCAACGGGCACCGGGTGCTCGCGGTCGTACGCGGCTCGGCGGTCAACCAGGACGGCGCCTCCAACGGCCTCACCGCGCCCAACGGCCCGGCGCAGCAGCGGGTGATCCGGGCCGCGCTCTCCTCCGCGGGTCTCGCCGCGCGCGACGTGGACGTGGTCGAAGGGCACGGCACCGGTACGCGGCTCGGCGACCCGATCGAGGCGCAGGCCCTGCTCGCCACCTACGGCCAGGACCGCACACCGGGACGGCCCCTGTGGCTCGGCTCGGTCAAGTCCAACATCGGCCACGCGCAGGCGGCCGCCGGCGTCAGCGGTGTCATCAAGATGGTGATGGCGCTGCGCCACCGCGAGCTGCCCAGGACCCTGCACGCCGACGAGCCCAGCCGCCAGGTGGACTGGACCGAGGGCGACGTCCGCCTGCTCACCGCGGCACGGCCCTGGGAGGCGGCCGGACCGCGCCGGGCCGCGGTCTCCTCGTTCGGGCTCAGCGGCACCAACGCGCACGTGATCCTGGAGGAGGCGCCCCAGAGCCCCGCGGAGACCGCCGGGCGGACCGCGCCGGCCCCGGTGCCGCTGCTGCTGTCCGCCGCCTCGGCACGCCAACTCGCGTCCCAGGCCGAGCGGTTGCGGACCCTGCTCGTCACCGATCCGGAGCTGCGGACGGACGACGTCGGTCACGCGCTGGCCACGACGCGCGCCGCGCTCGGTCACCGCGCCGCGATCCTCGCGGCCGGCCGCGACGAGGCGCTGCGCGCCCTCACCGCCCTCGCGGCCGAGGGCACCGCGGACCCGGCCGTGCCGGTCCACCGCCGGGTCGCGGACACCGACGGGCTGACGGCCTTCCTCTTCTCCGGCCAGGGCTGCCAGCACCCCGGCATGGGGCGCGAACTGATCGCCGCTCACCCGGTGTTCGGCGCCGCCTACGCCGAGGTGACCGACCTGCTGGACCCCCTGCTGGACCGTCCGCTCCGGGACGTCGTCGCGGCCCCGGACGCCACCGAGCTGAACCGGACGGTGTACGCGCAGACCGCCCTGTTCGCGCACGAAGTCGCCCTGTACCGGCTGCTGGAGTCCTGGGGCGTCCGGCCCGCGATGGTCGCCGGGCACTCGGTCGGCGAACTGACGGCGGCGCACGTCGCCGGTGTGCTGTCGCTGCCCGACGCCTGCCGCCTGGTCGCCGCGCGCGGCCGGCTGATGCAGGCGCTGCCGCCGGGCGGGGCCATGGCCGCGATCCGGGCCGCCGAGGAGGACGTCCGCCCCCATCTCACCCCGGGCGTCTGCGTCGCCGCCGTCAACAGCCCCACCTCGACGGTGGTCTCCGGCACCGAGGCCGAGGTGCTGGCCCTCGCCGCCCGCTTCCCGAGGGCCACGCGGCTGAACGTCTCGCACGCCTTCCACTCGCCGCTCATGGAACCGATGCTGGACGAGTTCCGCGCCGTGGCGAAGGGAGTCGGCCTCGCCGAGCCGGCACTGCCGCTGGTGTCGACCGTCACCGGCCGGCTCGCCGCCCCCGGCGAACTCACCTCGCCGGACTACTGGGTGCGGCAGGTCCGGGACACCGTCCGCTTCGCCGACGCCGTACGCGAGATGTCCGGACAAGGAGCCGTACGCTTCCTGGAGCTGGGACCCGACGCGGTGCTCGCCCCGCTGACCACGGCCACCCTGGACGGTCCTCGTCCGCTCGCGGTGGCCGCCGCCCGCAAGGGCGCCGACGAGACGCGCACCCTCACCGAGAGCCTCGCGCTGCTGCACACCGACGGCGCCGCGGTCGACTGGCGGGCCGTCCTGGCCGGCACCGGCGCGCGCCGGGTCGACCTGCCCACCTACGCGTTCGAGGCCCGCCGGTACTGGTTCAACCCGGAACCGGTCCTCGCGGGCGCCACCGCGCACGGCCAGGACGACGCCGCGCACCGGCTGCTCACCGCGGTGGTCGCCGCGCCGGAGACCGGGGGAGTCACCCTGACCGGCCGACTGTCGCACGCGGCGCAGCCCTGGCTGGCCGACCACGACGTGCTCGGCACCGTGATGCTCCCGGGCACCGCCTACGTGGAACTCGCGGTGCGCGCCGGGGAGGAGGCCGGCTGCCCGGTCGTGGAGGAGCTGACCATCGAGGCCGTGCTGCCGGTACCGGAGCGGGGCGCGGTCGCGATCCAGGCCGTGGTCGGCGGTGCCGACGAGCACGACCGCCGCTCCTTCGCCGTGTACTCCCGCCAGGAGGGCGCCGGGCCGGAGGTGCCCTGGACCCGGCACGCCACCGGCGTACTGGCCCCCGCCGAATCCCCCGCGCCACCGGTCCCCGCCGGGCCGGCCGCCTGGCCGCCGGAGGGCGCCGAGGAGGTCGACATCACCGACGTCTACGACTACCTGACCGGCCAGGGCTACCACTACGGCCCCACGTTCCGTGGGCTGCGCGGCATCTGGCGCCGGGGCCGGGAGGTCTTCGCCGAGGTGGCTCTCCCGGACGAGGCGGCCGGCGAGGCGGCCGAGTACCGCATCCACCCCGCGCTGCTGGACGCCTCGCTCAGCGCCACCGACTTCCTCGGCGACCGCAGGCCGCAGGACGTCGGCGCGACGATGCTGCCGTTCGCCTGGACCGGGGTGAGCGTGCACTCCCGTGGCGCCTCCCGGCTCAGGGTCCGCATCGACTGGGCCGGGGCCGGGGCCGGCGCCCAGGCCGGCTCGGACGCCGTACGGCTGGAACTGGCCGACGTCGAGGGGCGGCCGGTGGCGACCGTGGAGTCACTGGTGGTCCGGGCCGTCACACCCGAGCGGGTCGCCGCCGCGGCCGCCACCCTGGCGGGCGCCCGCATGCGGGACACCATGTTCCGGCTGGGCTGGGACTCGCTGCCGCTCGGCACCGCGAGCGCGGACGCCCACGGCTGGGCCGTACTGCGCCCACCGGGCGGCACCGACTTCGAACTGCCGGAAGTCCCCGTCTTCACCGGGCTTCCCGGGCTCCTGGCACACCTGGAGGACGGCGCGCCGGTGCCCCCGGTGACGCTCTTCGCGTGCCCCGCCGGACCGCCCGCCCACGACGACGTGCCGGCCGCCACCGGCACACTGCTGCACTCGGTGCTGGACCTGCTGCGCGCCTGGCTGACGGACGACCGGTTCGCCAGGTCCCGGCTGGTGGTCGTCACCCGGTCCGCCGTCGACACCGGCACCGTCGACCCGGCGCACGCGGCGGTGTGGGGGCTGGTCCGCGCCGCGCAGGCCGAGCACCCCGGCCGGATCGTCCTCGCCGACCTGGCCGGCCACCGGTTCCCGGCCGCCCTGCTCGCCGCCGGTGAGGCCGAACTCGCCGTGCGCGGCGCCGACATCCGGGTGCCGCGCCTTGCGCCGGTGCCCGCGTCGGCCCCCGAACGGCTCTCGCCCTGGGACCCGGACGGCACGGTCCTGGTCACCGGCGGGACGACCGGGCTCGGTGCCGTCGTCGCCCGGCACCTGGTGTCGGCCCACGGGATCAGGCACCTGCTGCTGGTGAGCCGGCGCGGCGCGGCGGCCCCCGGGGCACGGGAGCTGGCCGAGTCGCTGACCGCGCTGGGCGCCACCGTCGAGGTGGCCGCCTGCGACATCGCCGACCGGGCCGCGCTGGCCGCCGTACTCGCGGCGATCCCCGCCGACCGCCCGCTGCGCGGCGTGGTGCACGCCGCCGGAGTGATGGACAACGCCACCCTCGGCGACCTCACCCCGGACCGGCTCGACCGTGTCGTACGGCCGAAGGCCGCCGGCGGCTGGAACCTGCACGTCCTCACCAGGGACCTGGACCTGACGGCGTTCGTGCTCTTCTCCTCGGTCTCGGGGCTCGCCGTCGCGGCGGGGCAGGCCAACTACGCGGCGGCCAACCGCTTCCTGGACGCGCTCGCCGCCCACCGCCGTGCCACCGGCCGCCCCGCGACCTCGCTGTCCTTCGGACTGTGGACCGTCCGGACCGGGCTCGGCCGTGCCGCGGGCCTGCCGGACCCGGTCGAGGCCGAACGCGACGAGCGGCGGATGGCCGCCGCCGGACTGCCACCCTTCTCCGAGGCCGAGGGCCTGGCCATGTTCGACGAGGCGGTCGCGCTCGACGAGCCGGCCCTGGTGCCGCTGCGCGTCGACACCGAACGCCTGGCCGGACTCGACGGCGCCCTGCTCGCCCCGGTGCTGCGCGGTCTCGCCGTACGCACGGGGACCGCGCGGCGGGTCACGGCGCACACCACGGGCGGCGGCGCACCGGCGGCCGCCCACCGGCCGGGCGCCGACGCCGCACTGCGCCGGCGCCTCGCGGAACTGCCCGCCGAGGAAGCCCTGCGGACGCTGGTCGACCTGGTCTGCGCCCAGGCCGCCGCCGTACGCCACGGTGACGCCGGGGACGTCGATCCCGACCGCGGGTTCACGGACATGGGCCTGGACTCCCTGGCCGCCATCGAGCTGCGCAACGCCCTGCAGTCGGCCACCGGCATCCGGCTGCCGGCGACGCTGATGTTCGACCACCCCAACCCCCGCGCGCTGGCCGGTCTGCTGGCCGAGGAGTTCGGGCTGACACCGAAGCCGGAGGAGGCGACGGGCGAGGACGACACGGACGCCGAGGTGGCGCAGACCGTCATGGCGCTGAGCGTCGACGACCTGGTCCGGGCCGCGCTCGGCGGCCACGAGGACGACTAGACGTGTACGGGGCCCTGGCCGGAGCGTGCACCGATTCCGCTGGGACACACGGAAGGCAGAACTGACCATGGAACAACTCGACTGCGTCGTCATCGGCTACAACGAGGGCGACTTCCAGGACTACCGCGCCATGTGCGAGGGCAGCGGCGCCGGTTCGCCGACGCTGCAGATCTACAGCAAGGAGTACCTGGAGGTCGACGGCCGCCACCTGTCCTGGATGGACGGGCTCAGCACGCTGCGCAACAGGGTTACCGGACGCAACGACCGCTACCACGTGGGCGAGGTGCACAACCTGGCCGGCCTGTACCTGAGCAACTTCCTGCGCAAGGCGGGCCTGAGCGCCGAGGCCGTCTCGCTGTTCAGCGCCGAACAGGAGCGCCTGGCCGACCTGCTGGAGCGCGGGCCGCGGGTGGTGGCGGTGACGACGACGTTCTACGTCAACATCATGCCGGTGCTGCCCGTCATCGACTTCGTGCGGGCGTACGCGCCGGACGCGCACATCGTCGTCGGGGGCCCACTGGTCGACAACATCTGCCTGGACGGCGTCGAGGGCATGGCCCAGGACCTCCTGCACGGCATGGGCGCCGACAGCTACGTCGTGGAGTCCCAGGGCGAGGGCGCGCTGGTCGAGCTGGTGCGGGCGGTACGGCGGGACGGACCGCTCGACGGCATCGCGAACCTGGTCACGCTCTCGGACGCCGGCCGCTGGGTCGCCGGGCCCAAGAAGCCGGAGGCCAACAACATCGACCACGCGGCGATCGACTGGTCCGGCTTCAGCCCGGCGCTGATCGGCACCACGGCCCAGACCCGTACCGCGCGGTCCTGCGCGTTCAAGTGCAGCTTCTGCGACTACCCGATGCGGGCGGGCGCGCTGACCACGGCCTCCGTGGACACGGTCCGGCACGAACTGCGCTCGATGGCCGAACTCGGGGTGAAGAACCTGGTGTTCGTGGACGACACCTTCAACGTGCCGCCCAAGCGGTTCAAGGAGCTGTGCCGCATGCTGATCGAGGAGGACCTGGGGCTCAACTGGTACTCCTACTTCCGCTGTTCGAACGCGCGTGACGAGGAGACGTTCGACCTGGCCGCGCAGAGCGGCTGCCGCGGTGTCTTCCTCGGCATCGAGTCCGGCGACCAGGACATCCTCGCCGCCATGAACAAGCTGGCGCAGGACGCCCAGTACCGCAACGGCATCGCCCAGCTCAAGCAGCGCGGCATCACCACCTTCGCCTCGATCATCGTCGGCTTCCCCGGTGAGAACGAGCGGACGGTGCAGAACACCATCGACTTCCTCAACGAGACCGGTCCGACCTTCTGGCGGGCGCAGCCGTGGTGGGGCAACCCCAAGGCCCCGGTCTACCAGCGCAAGGAGCTGCACGGCATCGAGGGCGAGGCCTACAACTGGTCGCACCACACGATGAACTCCCGTGAGGCGGCCAACTGGTGCGACGTGATGTTCGAGAAGGTCACCGAATCGGTCTGGCTGCCGCTGTACGACTTCGACTTCTGGGCGCTGCCCTACCTGGACGGCAAGGGCCTCAAGGTCGAGGACCTGGTGCCGATCCTGCGCGCCTCGCAGGAGATCATGCGCGAGCGGGACCGGGCGACGCCGGACACCGTGCGGCTCACGTCCCTGAACGACGAGCTGTACAAGGCCGTCGCCGCCGTCGACATGGCGCCGTCGCGCTTCGGGTTCGCCACCGTGTGAGGCGGCCCGGGACGCCGGCGGACGGCGGAGGGCCCCCGGCGCGGTGCGCCGGGGGCCCTCACATCGCCGTAGGGGCGATGCCGGTACGGCCTAGCAGCCGAAGTCGACGAGGTCGAACGTGGCGTAGTGGTCGGAGGTGTAGTAGTCCTCCTGGTTCTCCTCGCCGGTGACGATCCGGCGTGCGCCGCGCGTGGGGGAGCCCGGCGTGATGACTGTGTACTCGTGGTAGTAGCCGCTCTGCTGGCTCGGCAGCACGTTCTCCCGGTTCTGGAAGACGGTCCCGTCCTGCGAGTAGGGGAACGGCCCGCCCTCGTCGATCAGGTCGAGCGTGTCGTGTGCCTGTGAGGGGAGGTCGCCGTAACAGATGCTGCCGACGGAGGCGGCCGCCGCGTCCGCCGTGGTGGCGGAGACGGTGCCACCCACGAGGAGGGCGGACAGCACAGTGGCGGCGACAGTGATACGAGATGCGCGTGGGGGGAATCTCATGCCTTCATGATGACGCGCGTAGAGCGTGGCATGTCAATGACAAGCTTGCGGAGTTTCCCGTGAAGTCACGTGAAGTTTCCGCGACTTGACGCGCCGTACGCTCAGGAGTCCTGGCCCTCCGCGACCGCGAACAGCGCGAACGCCAGCACCAGCAGCGCGACGCTCGCGTACACCTCGTAGCCGTCGAGGAGACCGAGCCGCTGCACGAACCCCACATGCCAGTGAGTGAACTCGTGCACCAGGCCCAGCACGCCCTGCACCAGGGCGACGAAACCGATCAGTTCCAGCAGCTTCTTCATGGGACCACCCTGGCCCGGCCGTCCCGCACCACGCATCGGGCGCGGGATGGCCGCCGCCCGTCGAAGGTCCGCCCGGACACAGGGCGGGACCGACCGAAGTCCACGGCGCCGCGACTTTGGTCGCCGATCCGGCGTCCGGGGCTTTCGGGCGGACCGGGCCTGCGTAGATTGGCCGACCGTGAATGATGAGCAACCGGCTGACCTGACAAGGGAGTTCGAGGGACCCCGGTGGCTGTTCCCGTCCGCCCTGGTCCACGAGCTGGACCCGGCCGCCGGGGCGGCCTCCGGCCGGCGGCCCCGGCGCACCGCACGCGACTGGGTCGTCGACTTCTCCTGCTTCCTGCTGGCCGTCCTCCTCGGCGTGGCCGCCGCCCAGGCGCTGCCCCGGGAGCCCGGCCTGCCGCACTCCGCCGCCGTCCTCGACCAGCTGCTCGGCGCCGTCGCCTGCGCCGCCGTCTGGTTCCGGCGCCGCTGGCCGCTCGGACTCGCCCTCGCGATGATCCCCGTCGGGTTCCTGTCCAACACCGCGGGCGGCGCCGACATGATCGCCCTGTTCACGCTCGCCGTGCACCGGCCCTTCCGGCACGTGGCCTGGATCGGCGGCGCGGGCCTCGCCCTGGTCCCGCTCTTCTACTGGCTGCGGCCGGACCCCGACCTGCCCTATGCCGGCATCGTCGTGTTCACCGAACTGCTCACCGTGTCGGTCATCGGCTGGGGCATGTTCGTCCGCTCCAAGCGGCAGCTCATGCTCAGCCTGCGCGACCGCGCCCGACGCGCCGAGACGGAGGCTCGGCTGCGTGCCGAACATGCGCAGCGGCTCGCCCGCGAGGCCATCGCCCGCGAGATGCACGACGTGCTGGCGCACCGGCTCACGCTGCTCAGCGTGCACGCCGGCGCCCTGGAGTTCCGCCCCGACGCCACCCGCGAGGAGAATCGCACGGGCGGCCGGGGTCATCCGGGAGAGTGCCCACGAGGCGCTGCAGGACCTGCGGGAGATCATCGGCGTGCTGCGCGCGGGGGAGTCCGACGACGCGGCCGGGGGCCGGCCGCAGCCGACGCTGGCCGCGCTGGACGCCCTGGTCGCCGAGTGCCGCGAGGCCGGCATGAGGGTCACCCTCGACCACCGCGTCACCGGGCTCGAGAACGCCCCCGCCTCCCTCGGCCGCACCGCCTACCGCATCGCCCAGGAAGCCCTGACCAACGCCCGCAAGCACGCCCCCGGCACCGAGGTCACCGTACGGGTCGGCGGGGCACCCGGCGAGGGCCTGACGATCACCGTCCACAACCCCGCCCCGGCGGGCGAGGCGGCGCCCGTCCCCGGCTCCGGCCAGGGACTGATCGGCCTCACCGAGCGTGCCACGCTGGCCGGTGGCCGCCTGGACCACGGGCCCACCCGCGAGAAGGGGTTCGAAGTACGGGGATGGCTTCCGTGGAACGGGAGTTGAGGTGCGGCGGACCGCCCGGCTCCGTGATTACGTGACACCCATGACCGCGACACACATCAGACTCCTCCTCGTGGACGACGATCCGCTGGTACGGGCGGGCCTGGCCCTCATGATCGGCGGGGCCGGCGACATCGAGATCGTCGGGGAGGCCGCGGACGGCGGTGAGGTCGAGGAGGCGGTCGAGCGGACCCGTCCGGACGTGGTCCTGATGGACATCCGCATGCCGTCCGTCGACGGAATCACGGCCACCCGGATGCTGCGCGCGCGGGCGGACGCACCGCAGGTCGTGGTACTCACCACCTTCCACGCCGACGAGCAGGTGCTGCACGCCCTGCGCGCGGGCGCCGCCGGATTCGTCCTGAAGGACACCCCGCCCGCCGAGATCGTCGACGCGGTGCGCCGGGTCGCGGCCGGGGAACCGGTGCTCTCACCAGCCGTCACCCGGCAGTTGATGCGGTACGCGGCCGGAGGCGCCGTGGAGGCCCGGCGCGCACGTGCGCGTGACCGGCTGGGCCTGCTGAACGACCGCGAGCGCGAGGTCGCCGTCGCCGTCGGCCGGGGACTGGCCAACGCCCAGATCGCCGACCGGCTCTTCATGAGCGTGCCCACCGTGAAGACCCACGTCTCACGCATCCTCGCCAAGCTCGGCCTCGGCAACCGGGTCCAGATCGCCCTGCTGGCTCACGACGCGGGACTCCTCGACGACGACGGGCACTGAGCGCGCGCCCCGCGCGTTCAGACTGCAGAAACCGCTCCGGGGACGTCCCTGGAGCGCCTCGGGGGAGTCCGGAAGGGGAGCGATGGGCAGGCAACCGGTGATCGACCTCAGGGAGTTCGGGGACGCGTTCCGCACGGACCCGCATCCGTACTACGCGAAGTTGCGCGAGCAGGGGCCCGTGCACCGGGTACGGCTCGGCGGTGCGGACACCGGCCAGTTGACCTGGCTGGTCGTCGGCTACGAGGAAGCGCGCGCCGCCCTCGCCGATCCCCGGCTGGCCAAGGACACCGACCGGATCGGCTCGCCCCTGCTGGACGAGGAGAAGATCGGCAAGTACCTGCTGGTCACCGATCCGCCCCAGCACACCCGGCTGCGCTCCCTGGTCGCGCGCGCGTTCACCATGCGCCGGGTGGAGCGGCTGCGCCCCCGGATCCAGCGGATCACCGACGACCTGCTGGACGAGATGCTGCCGCGCGGCAGCGCCGACCTCATCGAGGCGCTCGCCTACCCGCTGCCCCTCACCGTCATCTGCGAACTCCTCGGCGTCCCGGACATGGACCGCGCCGAGTTCCGCCGGATCTCCACCGAGGTCGTCGCGCCGACCAGCGCCGACACGGAGTACGACGCGGTCCTCGCCCTCGCCCGGTACCTCCGGGACCTGATCGAGGACAAGCGGTGCGCCGGCCCCACCGACGACCTGCTCAGCGACCTGATCCGCACCACCGCCGAGGACGGCGACCGGCTCTCCTCGCGGGAACTGAGCGGCATGGCCTATCTGCTGCTCATCGCCGGCCACGAGACCACCGTCAACCTCATCGGCAACGGCGTCCACGCCCTCCTCACCCACCCGGACCAACTCGCCGCCCTGCGCGCCGACAT
Source organism: Streptomyces sp. NPDC041129 (assembly GCF_055592265.1). Lineage (NCBI taxonomy): Bacteria > Bacillati > Actinomycetota > Actinomycetes > Kitasatosporales > Streptomycetaceae > Streptomyces > Streptomyces sp. NPDC041129. The sequence goes on from NZ_JBVIYV010000001.1 coordinate 48,399, forward strand.
GGGCCTCCTGGACGGCGCCATCGAGGAGATGCTGCGCTACGAGGGCCCGGTGGAGACCGGCACGTACCGGTACGCCGCCGAATCCCTGGAGATCGCCGGCACGGTGATCGAGAAGGGCCAGTCGGTGATGATCGGGCTCACCGCCGCCGGACGTGACGGCGACCGCTTCGCCGGCCCGGACCGGTTCGACATCCGCCGCGACGCCCGCGGCCACCTCGCCTTCGGCCACGGCATCCACTACTGCCTGGGCGCGCCCCTGGCCCGCCTGGAGGGCCGTACCGCCATCGGCACCCTCCTGGAGCGCGCCCCCGGTCTCGCCCTCGACGGCTCCCCGGGCGAGTGGCTGCCGGGCATGCTGATGCGGGGGATGCGCGGCCTTCCCGTGCGCTGGTGAGCCGCGGGTGAGCGGCCCGGGTTCAGCCGTACGACGGCTGGACCCGGTCCTGGATCTCCAGCAGTCGCACCGGGCGGCGCTCCCGCCGGGACACCTCGCAGGCCTCGGCGATCCGCAGCGCCTGCAGAGCCTCCTGGCCGTCGCACGGGTTGGGCCGCTCACCGCGCAGCACCTCGACGAAGGCGCACAGCTCGGCCTCGTAGGCGGGCCCGAACCGCTCCAGGAACCCGGTCCAGGGCCTGGAGGCGGCCGGCGGCCCGGTCGGCTCGGTGGACGCGACCGGCGTACGGTCGTCCAGGCCCACCACGACCGTGTCCCGCTCCCCGGCCAGCTCCATCCGGACGTCGTACCCGGCGCCGTTCAGCCGGGTCGCCGTCGCCGTGGCCAGCGTGCCGTCGTCGAGGGTGAGCAGGGCACCGCCGGTGCTGACGTCCCCGGCCTGGCGGAACATCGGCGGCCCGGCGTCCGAGCCGGTCGCGTACACGTCCGTCACCTCGCGGCCCGTCACCCAGCGCAGCACGTCGAAGTCGTGGATCAGGGTGTCCCGGAACAGTCCGCCGGACAGCGGCAGCCACTCCGGCGGAGGAGGCGACTGGTCGGACGTCGTCGCCCGTACCGTGTGCAGCCGCCCGAGCCGGCCCGAGCGCACCGCCTCACGGGCGCCCGCGTAGCCCGCGTCGAAACGCCGCTGGAACCCCATCTGCAGCACCGTGCCCGCCGCCTCGACCTCGGCGAGCGCGTGCAGTGTGCCCGGCAGGTCGAGCGCTATGGGCTTCTCGCAGAACACCGGCAGGCCGGACCTGGCCGCCCGGCCGATCAGCTCCGCGTGCGCCGCGGTGGCCGTGGTGATCACCACCGCGTCCACGCCCCACCGGAAGATCTCGTCCACCCCCGGCGCCGCCGTCTCACCCAGCCGGTGCGCCAGCGCCTGTGCCCGCGCCGGATCGGCGTCGGTCAGGATCAGCGACCCGACCTCGCGACTGCGGCTGAGCGTGTTCGCATGAATGGTGCCGATGCGGCCCGTACCGATGACCCCGATGCGCATGGAAACAAAGTGAGGGCGGACACAGGGCCCTGTCAATCGCAATGTCCGGACAACCGGACTACACGACTTCCCGTCATCCGGGCACGGGGCTACGCTCGAGCTCGTGCCCAAACCAGTTGTGGACCCGACCGTGTCACTCGATCTCCGTGTGGACCGCAGTTCGCCGGTGCCGTTGTACTTCCAGCTCTCCCAGCAGCTGGAGGCGGCGATCGAGCGCGGCGGCCTCACGCCCGGCAGCCTGCTGGGCAACGAGATCGAGCTGGCCGCCCGGCTCGGCCTGTCCCGGCCCACGGTCCGCCAGGCCATCCAGTCCCTCGTCGACAAGGGCCTGCTGGTCCGCCGCCGGGGCGTGGGCACCCAGGTCGTGCACAGCCAGGTCAAGCGCCCCCTGGAGCTGAGCAGCCTCTACGACGATCTGGAGGCGGCCGGGCAGCGGCCCGAGACCAGGGTCCTGGTCAACACCGTCGTCCCCGCCTCCACCGAGATCGCCGCCGCGCTGGGGGTGCCCGAGGGCAGTGACGTCCACCACGTCGAGCGGCTGCGCCTCGCGCACGGCGAGCCGATGGCGTACCTGATCAACCACCTGCCGCCCGGCCTGCTCGACCTGGAGACCGGCCGGCTGGAGGCCACCGGGCTGTACCGGCTGATGCGCTCCGCCGGGATCACCCTGCACAGCGCCCGCCAGTCCATCGGCGCCCGGGGCGCCACGGCCGCCGAGGCCGAGCGGCTCTCCGAGGCGGAGGGCGCCCCGCTGCTGACCATGCGGCGCACCACTTTCGACGACACCGGCCGGGCGGTGGAGTTCGGCGACCACACCTACCGTCCGAGCCGCTACTCCTTCGAGTTCCAGCTCCTGGTACGCCCCTGAGCCACCGGCCCGGCCACCCTGATCGCCGGGCCCGTACGCCCTTGACCGCCCGGCCCGCGCCACGTCGCAATGTCCGGACAAGGTGAGGGGCGGAGGCTCCCCGCCGGTGTCATGGGTGTTCCCCGTGTTCGATACTGGAGCGTTGGGGGCCGCCGAGATGATCGCCGGCCCCTCGCGTACGGACGGACACGGCAAGAAGGGCACGGCCTCGTGGCACGGTTTCGGACCTGGGTAGGCATCGCGCTGGCAGGAGCACTCTCGGTGTCCCTGGCCGGGTGCAGCAGCACCGGCGGCAAACGGGCGGAGGACGCCCGCAAGGCCGCCGCGGCCCAGGGGCGCGCGGCGGTGAACACCCCCCGCTGGACCTTCGCGATGATCACCCACTCGGGAGACGGCGACACCTTCTGGGACATCGTGCAGAGCGGCGCCAAGCAGGCCGCCCTCAAGGACAACATCAACTTCCTGTACTCGCACGACGACGAGGCCCAGCAGCAGGCCCAGCTCGTGGACGCGGCGGTCGACAAGAAGGTCGACGCCATCATCGTCACCCTCGCCAAGCCCGACGCCCTCAGGGCCGCCGTCGCCCGCGCCGAGAAGGCCGGCATCCCGGTGATCACCGTGAACTCCGGCTCCGAGGAGTCCAAGGCCTTCGGCGCCCTCACCCACATCGGCCAGGACGAGACCGTCGCCGGTGAGGCCGTCGGCGAGGAGCTGAACAAGCGCGGGAAGAAGAAGGCCCTGTGCGTCCTGCACGAGCAGGGCAACGTCGGCCACGAGCAGCGCTGCGACGGCGTGGCCAAGACCTTCCACGGCACCGTGCGGAAGCTGTACGTCAACGGCACCAACATGCCCGACACGCAGTCCGCGATCGAGGCCAAGCTCCAGGCGGACACCTCCGTCGACGCGGTCGTCACCCTCGGCGCCCCCTACGCCGACACCGCCGTGCAGGCGAAGAAGGGCGCGGGCAGCAAGGCGGAGATCGACACCTTCGACCTCAACGCCAAGGTCGCCGCCGAGCTGAAGGACGGCACCCTCGGCTTCGCCGTGGACCAGCAGCCCTACCTCCAGGGCTACCAGGCCGTGGACCTGCTCTGGCTGTACAAGTACAACGGCGACGTCCTCGGCGGTGGCCGGCCCGTGCTGACCGGCCCGCAGATCGTCACCAAGGACCAGGCAGCCGCGCTGGCCGAGTACACCGAGCGGGGCACCCGATGAACGCCACCCTCGACCAGGCGTCCGACGGGAGACTCCTGGGCGGCTCGCCGCTGCGGAAACTGCTAGCCCGCCCGGAGCTGGGCTCGGTGGTCGGGGCGCTCGCCGTCTTCGTCTTCTTCGCCTTCGCCGCCGACGGCTTCCTGCGCGCGGCCAGCCTCAGCACGGTCCTGTACGCCTCCTCGACCATCGGCATCATGGCCGTGCCCGTGGCGCTGCTGATGATCGGCGGCGAGTTCGACCTGTCCGCCGGCGTCCTGGTGACGTCCTCGGCGCTCGTCTCGTCGATGTTCAGCTACCAGATGACGGCGAACACCTGGGTCGGCGTGGGCGTGTCGCTGCTGGTCACCCTGGCGATCGGCGCCTTCAACGGCTTCATGCTCACCCGCACGAAACTGCCCAGCTTCATCATCACGCTCGGCACCTTCCTGATGCTGACCGGTATGAACCTCGGCTTCACCAAGCTGATCGACGACACGGTCTCCACCAAGAGCATCGCCGACATGGAGGGCTTCCCCAGCGCCCACGCCGTCTTCGCCTCCACCCTCACCGTCGGCGGCGTCGACTTCAAGGTCACCATCCTGTGGTGGCTCGGCCTGGTCGCCCTCGCCTCCTGGATCCTGCTGCGCACCCGCGCCGGCAACTGGATCTTCGCGGCCGGCGGCAACCAGGACGCGGCCCGCGCGGTCGGCGTCCCGGTCGCCCGGACGAAGATCGGCCTCTACATGGGTGTGGCGCTCGGCGCCTGGATCTCCGGCCAGCACCTGCTCTTCTCGTTCGACGCCGTCCAGTCCGGCGAGGGCGTCGGCAACGAGCTGATCTACATCATCGCGGCCGTCATCGGCGGCTGCCTCATCACCGGCGGCTACGGCAGCGCAGTCGGCTCGGCGGTCGGCGCGCTCCTGTTCGGCATGACCAGCAAGGGCATCGTCTTCGCCGAGTGGAACCCGGACTGGTTCAAGTTCTTCCTCGGAGCGATGCTGCTCCTCGCGACCCTGCTCAACGCCTGGGTCCGCAAGCGCGCGGAGGCCAACAAGTGACTTCTCTCGTCGAGCTGACCGACGTCAGCAAGCACTACGGCACCGTCCGCGCCCTCGAAGGCGTCTTCCTGGAGGTCAACCCGGGGGAGATCACCTGCGTCCTCGGCGACAACGGGGCCGGCAAGTCCACCCTGATCAAGATCGTCGCGGGCCTGCACCGGCACGACGGCGGCACCCTGCGCATCGAGGGCGAGGAGACGACCCTGTCCTCCCCGCGCGAGGCCCTGGACCGCGGCATCGCCACGGTCTACCAGGACCTCGCCGTCGTTCCCCTGATGCCGGTCTGGCGCAACTTCTTCCTGGGCTCCGAGCCCCGCAAGGGCGTGGGCCCCTTCAAGCGCCTGGACATCGACCTCATGCGCCGCACCACGCGCGACGCCCTGCTCCGCATGGGCATCGATCTGCGCGACGTCGACCAGCCCATCGGCACCCTCTCCGGCGGCGAGCGCCAGTGCGTGGCCATCGCCCGCGCCGTCCACTTCGGCGCGAAGGTCCTGATCCTGGACGAGCCGACGGCGGCGCTGGGCGTGAAGCAGTCCGGCGTGGTGCTGAAGTACGTGGCGGCGGCACGCGACGAGGGCCTGGGCGTCGTACTGATCACCCACAACCCGCACCACGCTTACCTGGTGGGCGACAGGTTCGTCCTGCTGCGGCGGGGCACGATGGTGGGCAATCACACAAGGGGCGAGATCACCCTGGACGAGCTGACCCAGCAGATGGCGGGAGGGTCCGACCTGGACGCTCTCCGCCATGAGCTGCAGCGGAGTTGAGAGGGCGCGTCCGGCACCGGTTCCTCGCCCCCTCGGTCCCTCGCCCCGTACCGCACCTGTCCCCGCGGTGAGGCAGAATCGAGCAACGATGAGCACCTACCGCGACCTCACCGCCCCCATCGGCTCCCGCCGAGCCCCCGTGCTCCGCACGGTCGGGACACGGGAACGCCGCTCGCACCTGACCGCTCCCCGCGTGCCCACGGTCGGCATCGACATCGGCGGCACCAAGGTCATGGCGGGCGTGGTGGACGCCGACGGCAACATCCTGGAGAAGCTCCGTACGGAGACCCCGGACAAGTCGAAGAGCCCCAAGGTCGTCGAGGACACCATCGCCGAACTGGTCCTGGACCTGTCCGACCGGCACGACGTGCACGCGGTCGGCATCGGCGCCGCCGGCTGGGTCGACGCCGACCGCAACCGCGTCCTGTTCGCGCCCCACCTGTCCTGGCGCAACGAGCCCCTGCGGGACCGCCTCGCCAGCCGCCTGTCCGTACCGGTCCTGGTGGACAACGACGCCAACACCGCCGCCTGGGCGGAGTGGCGCTTCGGCGCCGGACGCGGCGAGGACCACCTGGTCATGATCACCCTCGGCACCGGCATCGGCGGCGCCATCCTGGAGGACGGCCAGGTCAAGCGCGGCAAGTACGGCGTAGCCGGTGAGTTCGGCCACATGCAGGTGGTGCCCGGCGGTCACCGGTGCCCGTGCGGCAATCGCGGCTGCTGGGAGCAGTACAGCTCCGGCAACGCGCTTGTCCGCGAGGCCAAGGAGCTGGCCGCGGCCGACTCCCCGGTGGCCTACGGGATCATCGAGCACGTCAAGGGCGCCATCGACGACATCTCCGGCCCGATGATCACCGAGCTGGCCCGCGAGGGCGACGCCATGTGCATCGAGCTGCTGCAGGACATCGGGCAGTGGCTCGGCGTCGGCATCGCCAACCTGGCGGCGGCCCTGGACCCGTCCTGCTTCGTGATCGGCGGCGGCGTCAGCGCCGCCGACGACCTGCTCATCGGCCCCGCCCGGGAAGCCTTCAAACGCCACCTCACCGGCCGCGGCTACCGCCCCGAGGCCCGTATCACCCGCGCCCAGCTCGGCCCCGAGGCCGGCATGGTGGGCGCCGCCGACCTCGCCCGGCTGGTCGCCCGGCGGTTCCGGCGGGCCAAGCGGCGCCGGGTGGAACGCCACGAGCGCTACGAGCGGTACGCGCAGGCCCGCCGCGACCAGGACACCGCATGACCACATCGCTGCCGCACCAGGCCGCGCCGCCGGACGAGCCGCGCCGGGCCGTCGAGAACCCCCGCCACCGGGCGAAACGCAGGATGCTCACGCTGCTGATCATCGTGCTGCTCATCGGCGTCCCCGCGGGCTATCTGGTGATCTCCGCCAACCAGAGCCGCAGCAGCGGCAAGGACAAGGAGGCGAAGTACTCGGCGACCGGCCTCAGTCCGGGCTTCCCCTCCAAGGTGCAGCGCCGCCTCTACCAGGTGGCCGTGCCGCACCCCGCCGACTACATCGCCTACTACGAGACCAACAACTGGAAGACCAGCCGGCTGTACATACAGTTCCGCACCAACAGTGCCGGCCTGGACAGCTTCCTGGGCGCCATGGGCGTACGCCGGGACGAGCTGAAGAAGGACGCCAAGCCGATCAGCGCCCGCGACCGGAAGGTCTCCGGCTGGAACTTCACCGGACCCGGCCCGTGGTTCGGGCTGGCCCATCCGCAGAAGAACCCGGCGCCCACCCAGGACGTCCTCGTGAACATGGCCGACCCGAACTTCCCGATGGTGTACGTCGTCTCCCGCACGGTCCCGTAGCGCGGTCCAGGCGGCCACCGGGCCCGAGGAACCGGTGCCGCCCGGCAGCCGGACCCGGTTGTCGGACCCCGCCCGTAGAGTCGAGGACGTCCGGTCGGACCAGGACCCGGGCGGGAGGTGGCAGAACGTATGAGCGGTGGCACGGCCGCGGTCGCGGGACCCGCGGGAGGGCCCGGCCGGACCGGGAACCCGGTACCGGTGCGCCTCGCGTCCGTCTACCTGCCCGCGCCCCTCCCGCGCGAGAGCCGGATCGCCTTCTGGGACCCCGAGGGCGGACCGCTGCCCGCCGACGACGGGACCGGAGCCCCCGACGGGACCGGCGCGCCCGCCGTCGAGGAGCTGACCGTCGTACGACGCCACGGAGCGGGTGCCCGCCGCCGGCAGGTGCCCGCGCTGACCCTCCCGATCGCCGAGGCACTGCCCCTGCTGGTACGGGCCCGGCACGACCCGGCCGCCCACCCGGCCACCGCCTGCTGGGGCGCCGCCGCGCTGCACGCCCTGCGCCTCGTCGCCCGTGGCCGCCTGCTGCCCGGCCTGACCCCGGACGGCCACGACGCCTGGCGGGCCGGTCCGCTGGAACCCGGCGACATCACCCACCTGCGCGCGGTGGCCGCCGCCCTGCCGCCCGAGGGCCACGCCGTCCCGCTGCCGGAACCCGGCCCGCTGCGGCTGCCGGAGCCGGAGGCGCTGGTCCGTTCCTTCCTGGACGCGGTCGCCGACACCCTGCCCCGCACCCCCGCCGCCGCCCACACCGCGGGCCGCCCCTTCGCCGCACGGGAGCCCCAGTCCCTGCCGCACGCCCACGACTGGGCCGCGGAGGTCGCCGCCGGCATGGACGCGGGCGTAAGGATCTCGCTGCGCCTCGACCTGTCCGCCTACGACGTCTTCGACGCCGGGGCCGTCGAGGGGGCCCGCGCCGCCGGGGCGGCGATCGTCCAGGTGCACAGCCTCGCCGACCCCACCCTGATGACCGACGCGGCCGCCCTGTGGGCGGGCGAGGCGGACGCGGGGTTCGGCCCGCGCGCCCATGTGGACGCCGCCCTCGCCGTACGGCGCGCGGCCCGGGTGTGGCCGCCGCTGCACCGGCTCACCGAGCAGGACGTCCCCGACGTCCTCGCCCTGTCGGAGGAGGAACTGGGCGACCTGCTCGGCGTGGCCACCGCGCGGCTCGGTGCCGCCGGGGTGGCCGTGCACTGGCCCCGGGACCTCGCCCGCGACCTCAGCGCCGCCGCCGTGGTGCGCCCGGCGCCCGGCTCGGCGACCGACGGCACCGGGTTCTTCGAGAGCGAGGAGCTGCTGCGGTTCGGCTGGCAGCTCGCGCTCGGCGGGGAACCGCTCAGCGAGGCCGAGATGGACGCGCTCGCCGAGGCCCACCGGCCGGTCGTACGGCTCCGGGACCGCTGGGTTCTGGTCGATCCGGCCCTGGTCCGCAAGGCCCGCAAACGCGAGCTGGGGCTGCTCGACCCGGTCGACGCGCTGTCCGTCGCGCTCACCGGCACCGCCGAGGTGGACGGCGAGACCGTCGAGGCCGTCCCCGCCGGAGCGCTGGCCGCCCTGCGTGACCGGCTCACCGCCGGCCTGCACCCGGCCGAACCGCCCGCCGGACTCGACGCCACCCTCCGGGACTACCAGTCGCGCGGCCTGGCCTGGCTCGACCTGATGACCTCCCTCGGCCTCGGCGGCTGCCTCGCCGACGACATGGGCCTCGGCAAGACGGTCACGCTCATCGCCCTGCACCTGAAGCGGGCCCGCACCGCGCCGACCCTGGTGGTCTGCCCCGCGTCCCTGCTGGGCAACTGGCAGCGCGAGATCACCCGGTTCGCGCCCGGCGTCCCGGTCCGCCGTTTCCACGGCCCCGACCGCACCCTGGACGGCCTGGCCGGCGGCTTCGTCCTCACCACGTACGGCACGATGCGCTCCACCGCCGAGCAGCTCGCCGAGCAGCCGTGGGGGATGGTCGTCGCCGACGAGGCGCAGCACGTGAAGAACCCGTACTCCGCGACCGCCAAGGCGCTGCGCACCATCCCGGCACCCGCGCGCGTGGCGCTCACCGGCACCCCGGTGGAGAACAACCTCTCCGAGCTGTGGGCCCTGCTCGACTGGACCACCCCAGGTCTCCTCGGCCCGCTGAAATCCTTCCGCGCCCGGCACGCGCGCGCGGTGGAGAACGGCGAGGACCAGGAGGCGGTGGAGCGGCTGTCCCGGCTGGTCCGTCCCTTCCTGCTGCGCCGCAAGAAGTCCGACCCCGGCATCGTCCCCGAGCTGCCGCCCAAGACCGAGACCGACCACCCGGTGCCCCTCACCCGTGAACAGGCCGCCCTGTACGAGGCGGTGGTGCGCGAGTCCATGCTCGCCATCGAGACCGCGGAGGGCATCGGCCGGCGGGGCCTGGTCCTGAAACTGCTCGGCGCCCTGAAACAGATCTGCGACCACCCCGCGCTGTACCTGAAGGAAGAGGGCCGCGCCGACCGGCTGTCCGCCCGCTCCGGCAAACTCGCCCTGCTGGACGAGCTGCTGGACACCGTGCTCGCCGAGGACGGCTCCGCCCTGGTCTTCACCCAGTACGTCGGCATGGCCCGGCTCATCACCGCCCACCTGTCGGCCCGCGCGGTCCCCGTGGACCTGCTGCACGGCGGTACGCCGGTCCCGGAGCGCGAGCGCATGGTCGACCGCTTCCAGAGCGGCGAGACGCCGGTGCTGGTGCTCTCGCTGAAGGCGGCCGGCACCGGCCTGAACCTCACCCGCGCGGGCCACGTCGTCCACTTCGACCGCTGGTGGAACCCGGCCGTCGAGGAGCAGGCCACCGACCGCGCCTACCGCATCGGCCAGACCCAGCCCGTCCAGGTCCACCGCCTGGTCACCGAGGGCACGGTCGAGGACCGCATCGCCGAGATGCTCGCCTCCAAACGAGCCCTGGCCGACGCCATCCTCGGCTCCGGCGAGTCCGCCCTGACGGAACTGACGGACCGTGAACTGTCCGACCTGGTGTCACTGCGGAGGCCCTCATGACGACCGGGGAGCACCGCCCGGGCGACGCCGCCCGCGAGGCGCTGCGCGCGGCACGCCGGCGCACCGAGGCCGCGCGCCACGAGACGGCCCCGGAACCGGAGAGCCCGCCGGCCACCACCGCGCCCGGCACCGAGCCCGGCGCGGAGCGCACCATCACGGCTGAGCCCCGCCCCGCCGACATCGCGAGGGCGGCACTGCGAGCCGCGACCGCCGACCCGGCCCACGCCGACGCCCCGCGGTCCGCCCTGCCCGCCGAGGGGCGGCCCGACGGAGGCACGGCGTCCGCCGATGCGCTCCGGTCGTCCGGTGCCCCGGTACCCGCCGACGGGGTCCGGCCCGCTGAGTCGGCCCCGGCCGCCGAAGGCCGGCCGTCCGCCGGTGAACCACGGTCGCCGACGGCGGCTCCGCCTGCTCCAGGGCAGTCGTCCGACGACGGTTCACCGTCCCCGCGAGCGGCCGCTCCCTCCGACGTGACCGCTCCCTCCGGCACGGCCCCGACCGCCGACGCGCCGCCGACCGCCGGCGTGGCCCCTTCCACCGACTCGTCCCCGGCCGCCGGAGGGCGTCCCGGCGATGTCGCGCGGGAGGCGCTGCGTGCGGCTCGACGGGAGGCGGCGCTCGCCCGGGCGTCGGAAAGCGGTGCACGGCGCGGGGGCAGCGCACCGGCGCGCCGGGCCTCCGAGCCGTCCCGGGCGTCCGCCGGCTCGGGGCAGCCCGACGACCGGCCCCGGGCCGCACGCGCCCAAGCCGTCCAGGACATGCGGCAGTTCCTGAACAGCGCCTTCCGCATGCCCTCCTGGACCGACGGCCCGGACGGCCCCGAGACCCCGGATGCGCCTGAGACATCGGAACCTCTGGGGACCAGGCACGAGCCGGATGACATCGGCGCCCCCGCCCGCCCGGACGATCACACGGCCGCGCCTTCGCAGGTGCCCGGCACCATGGCCACGCCGCACCGGGACTCCGAACTCCGCCGTACCTTCACGGCGTTCCCGCCCCGTGCGGTCCAGGACGAGGACTCCGCGTTCGCCGGGACCTGGTGGGGCAACGCCTGGGTCGACGCGCTGGAGCGGGGCGCGCTGGACGTCAAGCGGCTCGTCCGGGGCCGGGGTTACGCGGACGCGGGCAACGTGGACGCGATCACGGTGACGCCGGGCCTGGTGCTGGCGTACGTGCGGGGGAGCCGCCCGCGTCCGTACCGGGTGCAGGTGCGCCTGCGCACGCTGGAGAAAGGTGACTGGGAGCGGTTCCTGGACACGGCCGCGGACCGGCCGGGTCACATCGCGGCGCTGCTCGACAAGGAGCTGCCCGAGTCCCTCGCCGACTGCGGTGTGCCCCTGCTGCCCGGCCCCGGTGATCTCGCCCCGCGCTGCAGCTGCCCCGACTCCGGTCACCCCTGCAAGCACGCGGCCGCCCTCTGCTACCAGACGGCACGCCTGCTCGACGCCGACCCCTTCGTGCTGCTCCTGCTGCGCGGCCGCGGCGAGCGCGAGCTGCTGGACGCGCTGTCCCGCCGCAGCGCCGCCCGGGCGGCCCGCGCCGCCCAGGAAGGAGCGCCGCGATCCCTGCCCGGCGTCCGCGCCACAGACGTCCTCGCCCCGCGCCGGCTGCCGCCGCTGCCCCAGCCGTCGCCCGTGCCGCCGCACCCCGAGCAGCCGCCGGTGTACCCGGCGGCGCCCGGCGGCCCGGACCCCCTCGCGCTGGACCAGCTCGCCACCGACGCCGCCGCCCGCGCGCACGCCCTGCTCACCACCGGACACGACCCGGTCGGTGAACTCACGCTGTGGCAGGACGCCGTACGGCTCGCCGCGGCCCGTCCGGGCTCCGGTCTGACCGCCGCCACCCGCGCCCTGTACGCGTCGCTCGCAGCGGCCGTCGGCCGCACCCCGGCCGACCTGGCCCGCGCGGTCGCCGCCTGGCGGCAGGGCGGCCCGGAAGGGCTGGCCGTCCTGGAGGACCCCTGGGACCCGCCGGCCGGCCGCTTCGACCGGGCCCGCCCGCTGCTGCTCGCCGCCGACCTCCCGGCGTTCCGCCCCTGGCGCAACCACCTCACCCACCCGAGCGGCCATGTCCAGCTCCGCCTGGGCCGCGACGGCCTGTGGTACGCCTACGAGTCGGAGCCGGGGCAGGACCACTGGTGGCCCCGGGGCACCCCCGACCCGGACCCGGTGGGAGCCCTGACCGGCCTGGGAGCCCCGGACGGCCTGTAGGCCGCGCTCCGGCGATCCGGGACGCGGTCCGCAGTCTCAGGCGTCCGGCGCGCACCTGCCGACCGGCCGGGCGGCGGCGCGCGGGATCGCCGAAGCCGGCGGACCCATCGCCGTGAACGGCCTGCCGTCCGGCGCCCCGGGATCCGCGGCCCACGAGCGCGGCCACGGCTGCGCGCGCCCCTGGTGGAAGCGGACGTAGCCCCAGCGGTCTGGCTCCGGACGCCCTCGGCAGCGGCTTCAGTACCGCCTTCCTGGTCTGCGGTGTGGCGGCCGCCGTCGCCGCGGCGCCGTCCGCCTTCGGCATGATCGGGGCGGGCACCCGTCGCCCGGGCGGCTGCGCAGGCACCTCGACCTGACGTCGGGCGCCATGACCGCGTGCCTGGACCGCCTGGAGCGGGCGGGGCACGTCCGGCGCGTCCGCGCGGCCGACGACCACCGGGTCGTACATCTGCACTACGCGGATGCGGCCAGAGGCGTCGCCCGAGACTTCTTCCAGCCCCTGGCCCGCGGCACCGAGGCCGCGCGGCAGCGCTTCAGCCCCGCCGAACTGAGCGTGGTCTGCCGCTTCCTCGTGGATCAACCGGGAACTCGCCCTCCTGCGCAGCGGCCCCGACGCCCGCCCGTACCGTCGGTGACCTGCGCGGACGCGCGACGACCAGCCCCGCAGGCGAGGCCTGCGGGGCTGGTCGGTGGGCGGACGCCCGCTACGGGGCCGTTCGCCGAGCGGCGGGACCCGGGTTCAGCACTGGGCGGAGGCCGGGAGCCCGGCCCGCGCGTCTCCGCGCAGGTACACCGCGCTGACGTAGCCGTATCCGACTCCCGTGCCGCCGTACGTGTAGATCCAGATGTTGTTCCGGTAGCCGTTGTCCACGATCATTTCGCCGTAGACCCAGCAGTACGCCGTGTACGTGTGGCCGAACTGCAGTGTGCTCATCCACGCGTAGCCGCTGCCGGGCCCGTAGCGGAGATTCACCGCGGTGTAGGGCGCGATGGTGTACGCGTCGGACGCCGCGACCGGCGCGCGGACGGCGGCCGGCGCCGGGGGCGTCGCCGCAGAGGCGCCGGGAGCGGCCGCGAACAGCAGTCCGGCGGCGAGCAGCGCTCCGGCCGCGGCGGCCCTGGCCCTGGTCCTCAGGAAGGTGGTCACAGTGGGGCTCCCCAACTCGTCTCGACGTGACGTGTGATCAGCACTGCGCGGACGCGGGCAGGTTGGCGTACTCGTCGCCCTTGAAGTAGACGGCGCTGCTGTAGCCGTCGGCGAAGCCGATCCAGATGTCGTTCGTGTAGCCGTTGTCGGTGATGGTCTGGCCGTGCGTCCAGCAGTAGGCCTGGTAGGAACGGCCGGCGGTCAGGGTCGCCAGGTAGGCGCTGTCCTTGGTGGGCAGCTTGCGGACATTGACGGCGGTGTACGGCACGACGGTGTACGACGTCTCGGCCGGCGCCGCGACGGCGGCGGCGCCCGGTACGCTCACCGCGAGTGCGGTGGCCAGTGCGGCGACGGCGGCGGTCCTTCTGCGCATGACGATTCCCCCTGGAGTGTCGGCGACGGCGACGGCCGCAGCCGGTCCCCGTCGCCCGTCCGGCTGGTCGGGGCGATCATGCTCATGCCCCGGCAGGCGGGGCAATGCATTCGATCCTGGTCGAAGGGTCCCCCGCGGGCATCTCGGCGGCAGCCGCCGGCCACCACGCCCCCGTGCTGCGCAAGGCCAAGCTGATCACCACCGGACGGGAGGGCAAGGCGGTGCTGCACGTCCTCACGCCACTGGGCGCAGCCCTGCTGGAAGCGACCGGGCGGATCGGCCGGCGCCGGCATCGGCCACCGGAGTCATGCCTCCCGCTGGGCGTCGATCTCGGCGATCAGGACCTCGATACGGGTCCTGATCTCGTCGCGGATCGGACGGACGGCCTCGACGCCCTTGCCCGCCGGGTCCTCCAGCGCCCAGTCGAGGTACTTCTTGCCGGGGAAGACCGGGCAGGCGTCGCCGCAGCCCATGGTGATGACGTAGTCGGACGCCTGGACGGCCTCGGGGGTCAGGACCTTCGGCCTGGCCCTGGAGATGTCGACGCCGACCTCCCCCATGGCCTCGACCGCGGCGGGGTTGACCCGGTCGCCCGGGATGGAGCCGGCGGAACGGACCTCGATCCGGTCGCCCGCGAGGTCGGAGAGGAAACCGGCGGCCATCTGCGAACGCCCGGCGTTGTGGACACAGACGAACAGCACGGAGGCGAGCGGGCTGGAGGACATCGGTACTTCCTTCGTCAGTGGATCAACGGGGGGCCGAGAGCCGGGCCATGCCGATCGCGAGGCGTTCGTCAGGCGGGACAGGGGGCGGGGACGCGGTCACGGCAAGCCCCTTCGGGGCATGGTCCCGACTCGTGCTGGGATGCAGGTCCCAAGGATCAGCCCAGGCTGGTATCAGTCTTGAGTGATGTGAGAGTATCAGTCCATGCTGACGTCAGTCGACACTGATCTGTTGCGCGTCCTGGCCGACCCGCTCCGCCTCCGGATCGTCACCCTGCTGGCCGAGGAGACGCTCTGCTCCACGCACCTGGTCCAGGAGACGGGGGCCAGACAGACCAACCTCTCCAACCATCTGAAGGTGCTGCGCGAGGCAGGGATCGTGGAGACGGAGCCCTGCGGCCGGTTCACCTACTACCGGCTCAAGGCCGAGGTCATCGCCTCGCTCGCCGGTCAGCTCGCCGGCCTCGCGGAGACCGCCCGCGCCACCGCCGAGAACAACGTCAAGCGGTCCTGCCCCTGATCCTCCGGCGCCCGTCCATCGCCGTGCCCTGTCGCCTTTTCGAACGCACCGAGGAGTCCTGTTGAGCGCCACCGAGGCCACCGAACACGACAGAGACGGGGAATCCGCCATGGCGGCGGACACCGAGCCGCGGCCCGCCCCGGGGGCGACTCCGCCGCAGAGCCCTCCATTGGTGGCCAAGGCCGCCGCCGAACTGGTCGGCACGGCGGCGCTCGTCGCGGTCGTGGTCGGTTCCGGCATCCAGGCCACCGAACTGACCAAGGACGTCGGACTGCAACTGCTGGCCAATTCCACGGCCACCGTCTTCGGCCTCGGCGTCCTGATCGCCCTGCTCGGCCCGGTCTCCGGCGCCCACTTCAACCCTGCCGTCACCCTGGCCGAGTGGTGGACGGCCCGCCGTGGCGGCGCCGGCGTCACCCCGCGCGAGGCGGCCGTCTACATCCCCGCGCAGATCGCCGGAGCGATCGCGGGCGCTGTCCTGGCCGACGCCATGTTCGGCGAGCCCCTGGTGAAGTGGTCCACCCACGAGCGCTCCGCCGGGCACCTGCTCCTCGGCGAGGTCGTCGCCACCGCGGGGCTGATCCTGCTGATCTTCGGCCTGGCCCGCACCGACCGGCTCCGCTTCGCCCCCGTCGCGGTCGCCTCCTACATCGGCGCCGCCTACTGGTTCACCTCGTCCACGTCCTTCGCCAACCCGGCGGTGACCATCGGCCGGGCCTTCACCGACACCTTCGCGGGCATCGCGCCCGGGTCGGTCGCCGGCTTCATCGGCATGCAGCTCATCGGCGCCGCGGCCGGCCTGGCCCTGGCGGCCGTCATCTTCATGCCCGGCCGGTCGGCCGAGGAGCAGCCGACCGGCTGACGCGCGCCTGGCTCAGCCGAGAGTGCCGAGCATCTGCCCCATCGCGGCGACCACCGACGGCTCCACCCGGTAGTACACCCAGGTGCCGCGCCGCTCGGAAGTCAGCAGCCCGGCATCCTTCAGCTTCTTCAGGTGGTGGGAGACGGTCGGCTGGGAGACGCCGACGTCGGAGATGTCGCACACGCACGCCTCGCCACCCTCGTGCGAGGCGACCAGCGAGAACAGCCGCAACCGCACCGGATCGCCGAGCGCCTTGAACATCCGGGCGGTCTTCTCCGCCTCACCGGCGGTCAGCGGGCGCTCGGTGAGGGGCGGGCAGCACGGCGCTACGGCGGCCGAACCCCCCTGCTCCAGCAACGGCAGCACCTTCGTATTCGACATATGTCTATGTTGACACATGTCGAACCAAGCTGACGAGGGCGAAGCTTATTCTTCGATGGATGTCTATATTGACGTTTGCCTATCCAGGTGCCATGCTGGCCGCACAAGCCATCGACAAACGTCGAAGCAAAGGGGAGACCCGTGAACGCGCCCACCACCGACCAGCTGCCCGTCGTGGTCATCGGAGCCGGCCCCATCGGCCTTGCCGCGGCCGCCCACCTCGTCGAGCGCGGCATCGAACCGCTGGTCCTGGAAGCCGGACCGTCCGCCGGCTCCGCCGTCCGCGACTGGGCGCACGTGCGGCTGTTCTCCCCCTGGGCCGAGGTCACCGACCCCGCCGCCGAGAAGCTGCTCGCACCGACCGGCTGGACGCGCCCCGACGGCGCCACCTACCCCACAGGCGGGGGCTGGGCCGAGAAGTACCTTCAGCCACTCGCCGACGCCCTCGGCGACAGGGTCCGCTACGGCGCCACGGTCACCGGCGTCGCCCGGGCCGGGCGCGACCGAATCGTCGACTCCGGTCGCGACGAACAGCCCTTCACTGTCCACATCCGGCTCGCCGACGGCCAGGAGGAGCGCATCACCGCCCGCGCCGTCATCGACGCCTCCGGCACCTGGTCCGCCCCTGGTCCGTTGGGCGCCGACGGCCTGCCGGCCCTCGGCGAGAAGACGGCCACCGGCCGCATGTCCTACCGCGTCCCCGACCTGGGCGACCCGGCTGTCCGCGCCCGGTACGCGGGCAGGCGCACCGCCGTCGTCGGCTCGGGCGCCTCCGCCTTCACCGCCCTCGCCGGCCTCGCCGACCTGGCCGAGGAGGAGGACGGCACGCACGCGGTGTGGATCCTGCGCCGCGGTATCAGCGCGAACACGTACGGGGGCGGCGATGCCGACCAGCTTCCCGCCCGCGGCGCACTGGGCCTGCGCGCCAAGGCCGCCGTCGAGTCGGGCCACGCCGGCGCGGCCACCGGCTTCCGCACCGAGGCCGTCGAACGGGACACCGACGGCCGCCTGGTCCTGGTCGCCGAGGACGGCCGCCGCCTGGACCCGGTCGACGAGATCATCGTCCTCACCGGCTTCCGGCCCGAACTGTCCTTCCTCTCCGAAGTCCGCCTCGGCCTCGACGAACGGCTCCAGGCCCCGTCCGCGCTGGCCCCTCTGATCGACCCGAACGTCCACTCCTGCGGCACGGTCCACCCCTACGGCGTCAACGAGCTGTCCCACCCGGAGCAGGACCTCTATCTGGTCGGGATGAAGTCCTACGGCCGCGCCCCCACGTTCCTCGCGATGACCGGCTACGAGCAGGTCCGCTCCGTCACCGCCGCCATCGCCGGAGACCGCGAAGCCGCCGAGCGCGTCGAGCTGACCCTCCCCGAGACCGGGGTGTGCGGCGGCGCCGGCCTGTTCGACGGCCCCGAAGCCGCCCAGGAAGGCGAGGGAGGCGGGTGCTGCGCGGCCCCGTCCACCCTGCAGACCGGCATCGGCGCCCCCGCCTCCGGCGGCTGCTGAAACCGACACCCACAGGCGGTTCGCCATGTCCCGCGTGCAGCTCGCCCTCCGAGTCCCCGACCTCGACGCGTCCATCGCCTTCTACAGCAAGCTGTTCGGCACCGGACCCGCCAAACTCCGCGACGGCTACGCCAACTTCGCCATCGCCGAACCCCCGCTCAAGCTCGTCCTCATCGAAGGCGCCCCGGACGAGCCGACACGCATGGACCACCTCGGCGTCGAGGTCGAGTCGACCGAGGACGTCCACGCCGCCACCACCCGCCTCGGCGAGGCGGGTCTCGCCACCGACGTCGAAAACGACACCACCTGCTGCTACGCCCTCCAGGACAAGGTCTGGGTCCATGGCCCCGGACGCGAACCCTGGGAGGTGTACGTCGTCAAGGCCGACTCCGACACCCTGGCCAAGCAGCAGCACAGCACCTGCTGCGCCGGTCCCGCCGAGGCCGAGACCGGCGCGAAGGAACCGCTCGCCGCGGACGGCTGCTGCTGACCGGGACGACCGCCTCCACACCCGCGGGGCCGCGACCGAGGCAGGGAACCGGTCGCGGCCCCGCGACGCGCAGTCAGGCGATCAACTTGACGTCCCGGTGCCGCTGCCTGCCGGTTCGGTGGTCCCGTCGGGGGCGGGCCGGTGACCGCGGGCGTACGTCCGCTGCGTCCGGTGAGCGCAGCGGTGTCCGGTTCTCGCCGGTCCGCGTTAAATGCCTGGACTGGGAACCTTCCTCGAGGGGAGACTCCGACTTCCGAACCTCCGGGAGTGTGATGGGGACAACAGATACGCGAGGGCCGACGCCGGGCAGGAGCGCGGTCGTTCTGGCACTGCGCCGCTATGGCCGAGAACTGATTCGACTACGACGGCTGGCCCTGCCGGCGCTGCTGCTGCCGGCCGTGGGCAACATCGGCATCCGCTACGTCGCCCCCCTGCTGATCGCCAAACTCGCAGGACAGGCCGCCGGTGACAGCGGTCTCCGTCTCACCTCGGCGCTGCCGTACGTGCTGGGCTTCGGCGTGACGCTGCTGCTCGCCGAGGCTGTGTGGCGGGTCGGCCAGCACTGCCTGAACCGCGTGGACGCCCTTGGCATGGAACACCTGTACGTGAGCGGCATGGATGAACTCCTCGCCAAGGACGCGGCGTTCTTCCACGACAACTTCGCCGGCTCCCTGACCAAACGGGTGCTGAGCTTCGGCAAGCGTTTCGAGGACTTCGTCGACACGGTGACGTACCGGATCGTGGGCAGTCTCGTTCCGCTGGTGTTCGGTGCCGTGGTCCTGTGGAGCTACGAACCGATGCTCGTCGCCGGCCTTCTTGTGATGATCGTGCTGACGGTGGTATCGGCGACACCTCTCATCCGTCGCCGGCAGAGGCTCGTCAATGACCGTGAGGCGGCGGTCGCCCGGGTCTCGGGCCACGTGGCCGACAGCCTCATGAACATGGAGACCATCCGGGCGTTCGCGGCCGAGCGGCGGGAGGCCGACGAACACCGCAGGCGTGTCGCGGACTCCCGGCGCCTGACACTGAGGTCGTGGGACTACGGCAATCTGCGCGTCGACACCCTGATCGCCCCCATGTCCGTGCTGACCAACGTGCTGGGTCTGCTGGTCGTCATCGCCTTCGGGGGCTCGGGCCAGGGAGTGGAGGAGGTCGTCGTCGCCTTCACCTACTACTCCAACGCGACCCAGATCATGTTCGAGTTCAACCAGATCTACCGGCGTCTGGAAAGCTCGATGACCGAGGCCGCGCAGTTCACGGAGCTGCTGCTGGATCCGCCCACCGTGCTCGACCCGGCGGAACCCGAACCGCTCGCACCGAGGGACACCGGAATCCGCTTCGAGGCGGTGACCTTCGCTCACACGGGTGCGAAGCCGATTTTCCAGGCACTCGACCTGGACGTGCCCGCAGGCGCCCGGATCGGTCTGGTCGGCAGGTCCGGCGGCGGCAAGACCACGCTCACCCGGCTCCTGCTGCGGATGTCGGACATCGGCGACGGACGCATCCTGATCGGTGGTCAGGACATCAGCCGGCTGCGCCAGACCGACCTGCGCTCACTGATCGCCTACGTCCCGCAGGAACCCGCCATGTTCCACCGCAGCCTGCGGGACAACATCGCCTTCGCCCGGCCCGGCGCCACCGACGAAGAGATCCACGCGGCGGCCGCGGCCGCGCACGTCACGGAGTTCGCCGACCAACTCCCCGACGGCTTCGGCACTCTGGTGGGGGAGCGGGGGGTGAAGCTCTCGGGCGGTCAGCGCCAGCGCGTCGCCCTCGCCAGAGCCATCCTGCGCGACGCTCCGATCCTGCTGCTCGACGAGGCGACCAGCGCGCTGGACTCGGAGAGTGAGCTCCTAGTCCAGGACGCCCTGTGGCGGCTGATGGAGGGACGTACGGCCCTAGTGGTCGCCCACCGTCTGAGCACCGTCGCCGGCATGGACCGTCTCGTCGTCCTCGACCGCGGGAGCGTCGTCGAGCAGGGCACCCACGAGGAGCTGCTCGCGGCGAACGGTGCCTACGCCAAGCTGTGGCAGCACCAGTCGGGCGGCTTCCTCGGCGAGAGCACCGAGTCCGTCCCCGCACGCCCCGTCCTGGAAGCCGGTTCCAGCGGGCTGTCCGGACCGGCCGACCCGCCGCCGGGCGGGGACCACAGGACGTCGGCGCCCGCTCGCCTCCCCATGTGAACATCTCGACCGGCCCATTCTGTTCGACGAGCCGACGCGTTCCGGTGATTCCGTCGTCGTCCTGCGGAGCGGCAGTGGCGAGGGGGAGCTCGGGATCCCCGAGCAGGACATGGCCGCTGCCTGTATGCACCTGGCGGGCGAAGGCGGGGTCGTCGTGGACTGGGTGAGGGGCAACACGCCCGCGCTGATCACACCGACGCACGGGGGGATCCGGCGGATGGAGCCAGCAGAGGAAGGGTGTGGCTGAGCCGCCGCGTCGGCTTCACGGACCGAGGTGGACCTTCGCAGGGACTGTCCATGTCCGATTGGTCCCTTTGGGTGTAACGTGCAAAGCGGGTCGGCGCACGCTCACGTGCAATGACCCGGAAGGGCGGCTCCGGCGGGTATGCGCCGGAGCCGTTGCCTGTCCCCGGGACCGCTCGCGGGGAAGCGAGTCGCGATGGCCAGGGCCGTACGGGCCGGCAACGTCCGAGGCCGAACAGATCCTCGTCGATACGGGCGGTGACACGCCGCCTACGCCGACCTGAAACCTCCTTCGGTCGTACTCCCGTCATCAGCTGATGCCCGCAGGACGCGCGCGACAGGCGACCGTCACGAGTCCTTCCTGGTGGCACGGATCGCTCAGGCCGTGGTCGGGTCACGCCGCGGTGCCGGGCGCGGTGCCGGCCGGGCTGAGGGACTTGTCGGTGCGGCCGGTGCCGGCCAGTGGTGCTGCCGCGGCGGGTGCTGCGGCCGCACGGCTGTCGATACCGGCGGGAGTGGGCCGAGGGCACCGGGACAATTCATATGCCGGCTCCCGGACCGCTCTCCCGCACGACGGCTCGCGAGCCCGGCCCAGCACTCCTTGGCTGTGGGACGTGTTCCTCGTGTTCCGTTCAGGCCGTCGCTTCCCGCCGGTCCGCCGGGCGTCGGCGAGGAGTACCCTGGTGATTACCGAGAGCAT
This sequence comes from Streptomyces sp. NPDC041129, assembly GCF_055592265.1. Lineage (NCBI taxonomy): Bacteria > Bacillati > Actinomycetota > Actinomycetes > Kitasatosporales > Streptomycetaceae > Streptomyces > Streptomyces sp. NPDC041129. Next base: position 69,886 of record NZ_JBVIYV010000001.1, read on the forward strand.
CTCGTACACCGGCTTCCACGCCGGGTCGTCCTCGGCGATTCATGACAACCGGGCCGGCTGTGACCGGCCCGGGGTTGGGTCCGCGCCATGTCCGCGACCATTCCGTTCACACCCGCGGTCGGAGGCCGGGTCCTTTCTCCGTCACCGCTCCGACTCACGCTGGCGCCGGCCGGCGCCCCTCCGGCCCTGATCGACGGTGCCTGGTGGCCCCGTTCGCGCAACCTGACGGAGCAGCTCCCGGCGCTCGTCGAATGTCTCGACTCGCTGTGGGGGCGGATCACCCGGGTCGCGGTGAGCCGCAGGTTCTGGCCGGTCATCCCAGGAAAAGTGCCCGCCCACGGCCACATGGTGCGCGTCAGCTGGTCCAACGCCGGGCAGGACCCGCACAAGCTGTTGCTGCTGTCCTACACGTTCGACTGCTGGAACCTGCTGGTGATCCCGCCGGAGACTGGGCCGGCCACCGCGGCCCGGCTCATGGCCACGGCCGTCGACCTGTCGCGGAGTCTCACGGCGACCGGCCTGATCCATGAGGCCGAAGGTTTCCGGGCCGCGGCAGAGGCAGCGGCCGGCTCGAACTCGCTCCGGCAGGCGATCTGGGACTCCGAAGGCGGACACGACGCCCGCCGCCCCGCCGCACGCACTCCTGACGGACCTGCCACCGCTCACGTGCCCACCGCGGTAGGAGGAGTGTGAGAGACATGGGCCTTCGTGACTGAGTGTGCTCCTCGCGGTGATCGTCTTCGGCGTGATCGTGATTCAGCTGTTCACCGCGAGCTGTTCCGCACCTGCGCGCGCCTCAGCCGGCGCGACGGGGACGACGGGAGTCCGCAACTGCTTGAACCATCCATGGGACCGGTCGAGGAAGACTGGTCGAGGCGGAGTACCTCCTCTTCCAGCGCACGGAAATCTATACCCGCTGGAGTAGACATTGGCCGTCGGTGTGGTTAAGGTTTCTGTCATAGCCGAGATCAAGGGAGGCCCGGCAGAGATGAACTGCCGGGCAGTAGTACGCAGTTGCAGTTCGCAGGACGGTGCGGTGGTGGAGTTCCGAAGCCAGAGCAGACGCAGGACGGGCAACGGAGCTGACTGCCGAAGAGTGGCGCTGTTCGAGGCCACCAGCAGTTCGCAGTGCCAGTAGTACGCAGTTCCCGTTAGTGAGTAGTTGATCAAGAGGGAAGAACGGAGGAGCCGAGCGCCATCAGGATCGCCCGGGCGGAAGTCTTGGACCCGGGTACCGCAGGACATCGATAGTGAGGTGGTCTCCGGTCGAGCAACCGCGATCCCCGCGCCCCCGACAGCGTCTCGGTCGGGTCTGCGGAAACAGAGGGCCGGTGCAGTATCAGGGCCGGCAGATGGTGTAGTAGTTCCTTCGGGGCCCTGGTGCCAGTACGGCGCCAGGGCCCCTCAATGCGTGCCACAGAACAGAGAGGTGCAATGACAGCAGACGACATGTTCGGCCGTCTCGATGACGACGACTACCCCGCCTACACCATGGGCCGGGCTGCCGAGATGCTCGGCACCACACAGGGCTTCCTGCGCGCCATCGGCGAAGCCCGCCTCATCACCCCGCTGCGCTCGGCGGGCGGACACCGCCGCTACTCCCGCTACCAGCTGCGCATCGCCGCCCGTGCCCGGGAACTCGTCGACCACGGCACGCCCATCGAGGCCGCCTGCCGCATCGTCATCCTCGAAGACCAGCTCGAGGAAGCCCAGCGCATCAACGCCGAATACCGCCGCGCCACCGAGTCGGCGAACCAGACCACAGCAGCGTGAGATGAGCGCCTTCCACATGGAGTGGGAGGCGTTCACCTCCAGTCCTTGGGACGTATTTCCGATTACTCATCACGTGGACTGTCTTGCCGCCCCGGCTTCCTGGGGTGGCTGCTGACTTCCGTGCCCGGCCGCGATGCCGGCGAGACCGCGACCGGGGACCGTACTGCCGGGCTGTGGCTCAGGCGTCGATGATGACGGGGATGATGAGGGGCTTACGGCGGTGGGTGCGGAACGCCCAGTTCGCCACGGCGCGGGCGACGAGTTGTTCGAGCTGGTGGGCGTCCCCGACGCCTTCCTCGGCTGCGGTGGCCAGGGTCTTCTCGATGACGGGGATGACCGGCTCGAAGGTGGTGTGGTCGTGGACGAAGCCGCGGGCCAGGAAGTCGGGGGGCTCGGCGAGGGCGCCGGTGTCGGCGTCGACGATCGCCACCACCGTGACGACGCCTTCCTCCGCGAGGGTGAGGCGGTCCTTGAGGGACGCCTCGGTGGCGCCGCCGACTTCCATGCCGTCCACGTAGACGTTGCCGGCGGGGACCTTGCCGGTGATGGACGCGCGCCCGTCGACGAGGTCGACGACGACGCCGTCCTCGGCGATCACGACCCGGTCGGGGTCGACACCGGTACGGATGGCGAGGTCGCCGTTGGCCCGCAAATGGCGCCATTCGCCGTGTACGGGCATGACGTTGCGGGGTTTGACGATGTTGTAGCAGTAGACGAGTTCGCCGGCGCTGGCGTGTCCGGAGACGTGCACCTTGGCGTTGCCCTTGTGGACGACGTGGGCGCCCCACCGGGTGAGTCCGTTGATCACCCGGTAGATGGCGTTCTCGTTGCCGGGGATGAGGGAGCTGGCGAGCAGAACGGTGTCGCCCTTGCCGATGCGGATGACGTGGTCGCGGTTGGCCATCCGTGACAGCGCGGCCATCGGTTCGCCCTGGGAGCCCGTGCACACCAGCGTGATCTTGTGGTCCGGGAGCTTCTCCAGCTCCTTGGTGCTCACGACCAGACCGGACGGGACCTTCAGATAGCCCAGGTCACGGGCGATGCCCATGTTGCGGACCATCGACCGGCCGACGAAGGCGACCTTGCGGCCGTGCTGGTGGGCGGCGTCCAGGACCTGCTGGATGCGGTGCACATGGCTGGCGAAGCTGGAGACGATGACACGGCGCGGCGCAGTGCGCATCACCTGCTCGATCGCCGGGTTCAGCTCCCGCTCGGAGGTGGTGAAGCCGGGTACTTCGGCGTTGGTGGAATCGGTGAGGAACAGGTCCACGCCCTCCTCGCCGAGGCGGGCGAAGGCCCGCAGATCGGTGATGCGGTCGTCGAGGGGGAACTGGTCCATCTTGAAGTCGCCGGTGTGCAGCACCATCCCGGCCGGGGTGCGGATCGCGACCGCGAGGCTGTCCGGGATGGAGTGGTTGACCGCCACGAACTCGCAGTCGAAAGGCCCGAAGCCCCGCCGGTCACCCTCTCGCACCCGTACCGTGCGCGGCCGAATTCCGTGCTCCTTGAGCTTGGCCTCCAGGAACGCCAGCGTCAGCTTGGAACCGACGACGGGGATGTCGCGCCGCTCGCGCAGCAGGTACGGCACGCCGCCGATGTGGTCCTCGTGGCCATGGGTGAGGACGACGGCCACGATGTCGTCCAGCCGGTCCCGGATCGAGGTGAAGTCCGGCAGGATCACGTCCACGCCGGGCTGGGTCTCCTCGGGGAACAGCACACCGCAGTCGACGATGAGCAGCTTGCCCGCGTGCTCGAAGACGGTCATGTTGCGGCCGATCTCACCCAGGCCGCCCAGGGCGATGACTCGCAGCCCTCCTTCGGGAAGGGGAGGGGCGGCTTTCAGTTCGGGGTGCGGATGACTCATACCCCTGACGTTACCCGGAGAGCGGGACGGCATGATCCGTTGTCTGTGTGATCTCTGTGTGGCAGCGGGTGATACGGCGAGGCCCCGCCGAGGAACATCCTGACGGAACCTCGGTGCGACGTACTTTCCCGATGCGTTCAGGCGCTTCCCCGATCAGCCGGCCGGTCACGATACGGAGGGCCGTCGCGCGGGAACGAGGGTAAGTACGCAGCCGCAGACGCGGGCTACCGGGTCGGTCCTGACTACATCGAGGCCCACCGCACCTTCGTGGCCGTCGGCGCCGGCGCGCATGGAGGCCGGGGCCTCGGGTTCTACTCGCTGGCACGCGATGTGACCGGGGAGGTCCCGGGCCTCATGGCACGATGCCGTCCGCTGCAGGGCGCGCCCTTCGGACGCACCCCCACCAGGTGTCCCCGTGCGGGCGTGCCGCTCTCCAGCACGCCGTCCAGCATCGCCTCGACCTCACCGGGCGCGGAAAGGTGGAACCCGTCGGTGAGGTGCCGGCCCATGATCTGTTCAGGGGGCGCGTGCACGGCCGTCGTGCTGCCGTCGATCCCCAGGATCCGCAGCTTCGTGTCCAGGATCATCAGGTCTGTGGGGGACTGGTGGCAGAAGTACCGGCAGGCGGGGCTGACAGCTGGGGGCTGCAAGGATGCGGCCATGGAGCAGATATTGAGTCGGCAGGAAGCATCAGAGGCTGTCCAGGACTACGGGTGGCGCTTCTTGCTGGGCACTTTGCGAACGTCGGTCCGGGTCAGATCGCTGGCTCAGGCGATGGGCTTGGCGGCGGACGCTGTCGCGGTGTGCGGCGACGACGCCGACCGGCACCTTCGGGTCGATGTCCGCCCCGATCGGGTCGTCTTCACTCTGCAGTCGTTGGACCGCGCAGCGGTTACTACCCGGGATGTCGAACTCGCGCGTCAGATCTCCGCCACGGCTGACAGGGCCGGGCTTCTGGTAGAGCCCGAAATCGGAACGGGGGCACTACGGTCCGTCCAGCTTCTGGAGATCGCGATTGATGCACTGAACATCGCCGGGATTCGGCCGTTCTGGAAGGCGGTGCTGGGCTACACGGATGAGGCGGGTGCCGAGGGACCGGAGGATCCGCTCATCGACCCGGTCGGGCAGGGCCCTGCCATCTGGTTCCAGCAGATGGACCGGGCGCGCCCACAGCGCAATCGCATCCACTTCGACATCTGTGTCCCGCATGACGAGGCGCCCCGACGGATCGAGACCGCACTGGCGGCTGGAGGCCGGCTTGTGTCCGCGACCCGTGCCCCCGCTTTCTGGGTACTTGCCGACCTGGAGGGGAACGAAGCCTGCGTGACCACATGGCAGGGTCGAGACGGCTGAAACTTCCTTCGACCGTGCTGCTCACAGCCACTCGTTGATGGCTGCCACCAGCACGGTCGCCTCGGAGCGGACGGCGAGCTTGTCGTATCTCGTGGCGACCGCGCGGTGGCGCTTGAGGCGATTGATTCCACGAGCCATACCGCTCGGGCACATCCCGCCAGGGAGCACCGGCACGGGTGCGCCACCGTATGCCGTCCATCGACTGCCCACCAGACTTGCGGATTCCCCCAGTTGAGAGGCCGTCTGACCCGCACAGAACCTGCGGAAGTCGCTATTCCCGCCACAGGCTTGGCGGAACAAGTCGGCCGGAGTCGGATACGGCGGAGGATGAACACGGCACAGGGACCCTCGGTTGCCCGAAGACGAGACCCGCGACCGGGCGCACCACAGGTGCACCGGCTCTGCGGCGGCACCCCGCGCAGGGACGGAAGTACAGCCACAAGGCGGGACCAGACGGTGGATCCGCGCCATGGTGCAGCCTCGACGACCCAACGTGACCTGGGCTTCACGCCCTGTCCCGCGGTTGCACCGATGCGCTGCTGAGAGACGATGGGAGGCGGGTGGGTCAGCTGCATGTACCGCTACATCTGAGGCAGGAGGCGCACCATGCCCGCTTCTCGCTCCGCCGCAACCCCAGTCCTGGAACCCTCTGCCCGGGAGCTGACGGAGGCCACGTCGCCACATCCGCGCATCTACGAGGTCCCGCCGGAGAACGGCCGCGAGATCCTCGATGGTCTCCAGGAAGGGGAAGGGGTGGCCAAGCCGGCGGTGGACGAGGACTGGGTGACCATCGACGCCGGGCAGTACGGCAACGTCCGCACGCGTATCATCCGCCCCCGGGGAACGATGAAAACCCTCCCGGTGGTCCTGTACATCCACGGCGCCGGATGGGTGTTCGGCGACGAGAAGACGCATGACCGGCTGATCCGCGAACTGGCGGTCGGAGCGAACGCCGCAGTGGTCTTCCCCGTCTACGACAGGGCCCCCGAGGCGAAGTACCCGACTCAGATCGAGCAGAACTACGCGGTCGGGAAGTGGATCCTCCAAAACGGCGGGGAACAGAACCTCGATGCCTCACGGATAGCGGTCTGCGGCGATTCGGTGGGCGGCAACATGTCGACGGTCTTCGCGCTGATGGCCAAGGAACGCGGAGATGTGCAACTTGCCGCCCAGGTGCTGCTTTACCCCGTCACCGACGCGAACTTCGACACTCCGTCCTACCAGCAGTTCGCCGACGGCTACTACCTCACTCGCGACGGGATGAAGTGGTTCTGGGACGCCTACACCTCGGACCCCAAGCAGCGCACCGAAATCTATGCCTCGCCGCTGCGGGCCGACATCGAGCAGCTCCGTGGCCTTCCCACCACACTGGTCATCACCGACGAGGCCGACGTACTGCGTGACGAAGGCGAGGCCTACGCGGCCAGGCTCCGCGAGGCGGGAGTGGACGTCACCGCGGTCCGAGTGCTGGGAATGGTTCACGACTTCCTGATGCTCGACAGCCTCCGCGACTCCAAGGCGACCACGGTCGCGCGCACACTCGCCATCGAGGCGCTGCAACGAGCACTGCACCCCTGAAGCGTGTCGCATTACGCGTGAGGCGGATGAGGCCCTCCTGCGGTCGGCGGTAGAGGTCGCGATCCCCGCCGAAACCTGAGGGCCTCACCCATCACAGAACTCGGCCGCGTCCTCGAAAGATCTTGAGTGGGGGATCATGGTCGGGTGACACCTCGTCATGAACTGTCCGGAGTCGAGTGAGAGTTCCTCACGTCTCCATAACTGCTGATCCAGCTTTACGGGAAGAACTGGCCGGACTGGGCAATGCCGAACTCCTCCGTACGTGTGCCCGGTTCGCGGACGCGAGCAGTTGCGCGGAGGCCGGTGAGGAGTCGGTGCTGCAACCAACTCATGTTGGGTTGGCTGGCTCACCGGATCGGCCAGCCCTCCGCCGCGGACTGTGGCGCACGGCCGACACCCTGGTCGTCGAGGTGCAGGACCGCGGACGGCTCACGGACGCGCTCGTCGACCGACGCCGTCCCGATCCGCTGTCCCCGGCCGGCGGCCGTGGCGTCTGGATGATGCACCAGTTGTGCGACTTGGTCGAGATGCGCACCCCGCCGTCGGGCCTGATCGTGCGTATGCACCTGGCGCTGGACTGAGGGGTGCGCCGTGACGGACGCGGCGTCCTGGGCCCAATCTGATCCACGCCGATCCTCACCTGCGACCTTCGCGATGTACCACCGCACACCGCGCGCCCTCCAGGACCCCCACTTCGAACCCGAGCCGTCGGGTTCAAGCGGAAACGATGTCACAACCGAAGCCCGATCCGCTCATGGCGTCCCAGATGGAGCACAGCAAGGACAGGGCGGCCCACCGGCGCTTCGGCCGACCGCAGGACCAGACGCTTCCGGAGGCGCACGGCACTTCTGGTGGCTCGACGCGATCAGCTCAGGTTGGCAGAGGGGTTGGGAGAGCGGTCGCAGGTCGTGCGCTCTGCACCGATCGGTTCACCGGTCCCGCCGCCGCCGGAGGCGGGGGAGGTTGAGCTGTGCTCGCCTGTGTGGGTGTGTGGGCTGTCGGTCATGGTGGTGACTGCTTCGGTGACGGTGGCATGGACCGGCAGGACTGCATCGACGCCGGTGAGGACGAGCATCCGCATCAGGCGGTCGGGGATGTTGGCGAGTCGGAGTGCACCGCCCGCCGCCTGGGCGGCGTGCCAGAGGCCGATGAGCGCGCTCAGACCGGCGGAGTCGCAAAAGCCGACCTGCGACAGGTCCAGAACCAGGTGCGGGCACCCTTGCTCGATGATTCCCGAGGCTTCGTGGCGCAGGGTGTCCGCGGTGCGTGTGTCCACGTCGCCGACGACTGTGGCGATCGCGAGGCCGGGACGGGGGTGCTGGACGGTCAGCTGCAGCGTGTCGGTCACGTCGGTCATCACTCCTGGCCGAAGTGTTCGGGCGCGGCGGCGGTGCGGGCGGTGGCAGCGACACTGCCGTCGGGTGTGGTGTGAGGGTGGGGGACGGACAGGGCCAGCAGGGCCACGTCGTCGCTGGCTCCGTCGGGCAGCGAGGCCAGCAGGGTGATGCTGTCCTCGACCAGGGAGGTGGCGGTGACGAGCCCGGTGCGCTGGTGGAGGAAGCCGGTCAGGCCGTCGTCACCGAGCATGGCGCCCTCGGTGGTGCGGGCTTCGATCAGCCCGTCGGTGTAGAGGAACAGGCTCTCTCCGGCCGTCAGCAAGAACGTGGTCTGGGCGAAGGGCGCCTGCGGAAAAGCACCGACGAGCATCCCGCCCTTGGGGCGTACGGCCCGCACCCAGACGGCACCACTGTCGTCGGGGCGCACGTGGTAGGCCGGCGGATGGCCGCCGGTCGCGACGGTGACGGTGAAGCCGCCGTCCTCCCGGGGCTCCAGAAGGCCGAAGACGACCGTGCAGAAGCGGCGGCCGGCGGTGACGTCGGTGAGCAGCACGGTGTTGAGCGCGCTCAGCACAGTGACGGGGCCGGCGTCGATCTGGGCCGCGGCGCGCAGGGTGTGGCGGGCCAGGGCGGTGACGGTCGCCGCCTCCGGGCCTTTGCCGCACACGTCACCGAGGAAGAACGCCCACCGGCCGCCGTCGAGGGGGAAGACATCGTAGAAATCGCCGCCCACGTCGTGGGCGGAGGCGGTGCGGTAGTGGCAGGCCAGCTCCAAGCCGGGCACCACGGGAAGGGCCGGGGGCAGCAGGGTGCGCTGGAGGGTGGACGCGAACGCGGCGATCGCGGCCCTGTCCTGCTCCGCCTTCTCCCGCGCCGCCCGCTCCGCCTCGGCCCGCGCCCGTTCCGCCTCGGCGTGCCGCCCCTCCGCCTCCCGACGGGCCTGCTCGTCGCGCAGGGCGCGCAGCGCCGACAGCCGCAGCTCCATCTCGTCCAGCACGATCGCGGCGAGATCGGCCAGGGTGGCGGTGTCCTCCTCGGTGATCGAGCGCGGCCGGGTGTCGAGGACGTTGACCGTGCCCAGCCGGTGCCCGTCGGGGGTGATGATCGGTGCGGCGGCGTAGAAACGCACCCCCATCTCTCCGGCGACCAGCGGATTGTCCACCGCGATGGGGTCCTTGAGGGTGTCGGGGATGACCATCGTGTCATCACGCAGGATCGCCGAGCCGCACAGGCCCGGATCACGGCCGATCTCCGCGACACCCTGCAGGCCGTGGGCGGCCTTGAACCAGATGCGGTCGGTGTCCACGATCGTGACGGTCGCCACCGGCACGTCGAAGAGCCGGGCAGCCATCGCCGCCACCCGGTCGAACGCCCCGTCGGGCGGAGTGTCGAGGATGTCGTAGCGGCGCACCGCCGCGATCCGGGCCGCCTCCACATCAGGGTCAGGGACCAGCTCGGGGCGGCGCCCGGGAGCCGGGTCGGTGGCCGATGCCTGCTGCATTATCGGCTTTCCTCTCCGTCGATGGGCTGCCGCCGTGAACGGCACGAACCGACGCAGCCTAAATCGACAACACGCCCGGAGGCCAATGCCGCCGTCGGCCGGGCTCCCGGGCGCGGCCCCCGTGCGATGTGCCGGGTCGGTGTCGGTGGGTGGAGCGCCTCCTTGGACGGGCTTGGTCAGCCCGAGCCGCTGGCGTTCGTTCTGCATGGCCCGGATAACAGCGCGCGGCCGAGTGAGCCGCGAGGGCACCGGGACGGGATCGGGGACGGCGAGGTGCCAGGCGGGGATGTCGACGAGCGTGATCTCGTACCCGTCAGGGCACCAGCTTCCGTACAGCTCCTTCGTCTCCGGAATCCGTCCGGATCTGCGCGGCGGCGACGCGGGACGGCCACTTCTCCAAGCCGGGACCGCTACCGCTCGTGACGATCCTGCCGCAGGCCCCCGCGGGCTCCTGCAACAGTTGCTCCGTGAACGTCACACGAGGCTGCGAGGGAGGGCTTGGCTTTCGCTCGGCGGCCTGAGTTGCCTGCGCTCGCGGGGACCGGGTGCGTGGAGTGGCGGCCCGAGTCTTTTGCGGGCGTGATCCGCGGGGAGGGTACGTGCCGTGTGCCAGGTAGTGCCGACGGGCGTTTGTCAGGGCGACGCTCCACTGCCCGGCCTTCCGGGACATCGTCACCAGGCCCCGGTTCTGCAGTGCTTGACAGGTGGCTTGTAGGAGCTGGTCTCCCATCTGTCGGCAGGGCACCCGGCTCCTGGTCACCAACGCCGCCTGCTCCGGCGGCGCCCCAGCGGGCCTGCGGCTGATTCGGGATCATCGTCTGATCTGCGATGTCTCCGATCTGAGAAGGTCAACGCCGAGTGAATCAATATCTGTTCCCGAGGGATCAGTTTTTGGAGGGTCGCGCAGCTGGAGTTTTTGCCGCGAAGAGCGGAGTGGAATTATCCAACGCACACGGGCGGCTCCGGCGTGCTACTGTCTATCTCAGTTGCAGTTGTGGTTCCCAAAACTTCAAGTGCCCCCGCCAGGCTTCTGCCGGGCGAGAGGACTTTTGTATTTCCGGTCATATCCGGGCGGGGTAATCATCGCGGCGACATGGCGTTTGCGCAGTGCGGACGCCGATGCACTGCCCCAAAGGAGATATGACATGGCTGCTGGTACCGTGAAGTGGTTCAACGCGGAAAAGGGCTTCGGCTTCATCGAGCAGGACGGTGGCGGCGCCGACGTGTTCGCCCACTACTCGAACATCGCCGCGCAGGGCTTCCGCGAGCTGCTCGAGGGCCAGAAGGTGAACTTCGACATCGCGCAGGGCCAGAAGGGCCCGACGGCCGAGAACATCGTTCCGGCCTGACGCTCACGCGCAATCCGTAGCTGGGGCCCGCATCCCTCGGGGTGCGGGCCCCAGCTGCACGCGTATTCCGCAGCGGATTTCGCCCGCGGGACGACTCGTAGGAACCCGCAGTACCACCACAAGCGGTTCCTCCCCCAGGGCGCAGGCGCGTCCTGAAGCGCTGCACCGCAGCGGGCGCCCGGATCTCAAGGTCCCCATCGCGTCACCCATTTCAGCACCTGTGCCCACGGATGTTTCCGCCGGCCAGATCTGCTTTCTTTTGTCACCGGTCCATACTTGTAATTCTCCGTGCCATGCATAGCGGCGGGAATTCCTTGATATGTGCCACATCGAGGAAGGTTCCGCATGAACCGCACGTATACGAACGACCGCTCCGCCCGCGCCCGTGACGGCCGTGCCGATGCCGGAAGGGGCGGCAGCGGCTACGGCTCGCGGGCACCGCGTCGTACCGGCGGCCCCGTCCGCTCCGGCGGTTACGGCCGTCGGCCCGCCGCCGTGCAAGGTGAGTTTGCGCTGCCCCGGACGATCACCCCCGCGCTGCCCGCCGTCGATGGCTTCGCCGATCTCGGCATGCCTGAGCAGTTGCTGGCCGAACTCGGCAGGCAGGGTGTGACCGCGCCGTTCCCGATTCAGGGAGCGACGCTGCCGAACTCCCTGGCGGGCCGTGACGTCCTGGGCCGCGGCCGCACCGGTTCCGGCAAGACCCTGGCCTTCGGCCTCGCCCTGCTCGCGCGTACTGCTGGGCAGCGTGCTGAGCCCCGTCAGCCGCTGGGGCTGATCCTCGTACCCACGCGTGAGCTGGCACAGCAGGTGACCGACGCGCTGACCCCGTACGCCCGCTCCGTGCGGCTGCGGCTGGCCACGGTCGTGGGCGGCATGTCGATCGGCAGGCAGGCCGGCGCGCTGCGCGGCGGAGCCGAGGTCGTGGTCGCGACCCCGGGCCGGCTCAAGGACCTCATCGCCCGCGGCGACTGTCGGCTGAACCACGTGGGCATCACCGTGCTGGACGAGGCCGACCAGATGGCCGACATGGGCTTCATGCCCCAGGTCACCGCCCTGCTCGACCAGGTGCGCCCGGAGGGGCAGCGGATGCTGTTCTCCGCCACCCTGGACCGCAACGTCGACCTGTTGGTACGCCGCTACCTGACCGACCCCGTCGTGCACTCCGTCGACCCGTCGGCCGGTGCGGTCACGACGATGGAGCACCACGTCCTGCACGTCCACGGCGCCGACAAGCACGCCGCCACGACCGAGATCGCCGCCCGCGACGGCCGCGTGATCATGTTCCTGGACACCAAGCACGCCGTCGACCGGCTGACTCAGGATCTGCTCAACAGCGGGGTGCGGGCCGCCGCGCTGCACGGCGGCAAGTCGCAGCCCCAGCGCACCCGCACGCTGGCGCAGTTCAAGACGGGGCACGTCACCGTGCTGGTGGCGACCAACGTGGCGGCGCGCGGCATCCACGTCGACAACCTCGACCTGGTCGTCAATGTCGATCCCCCGACCGACCACAAGGACTACCTCCACCGCGGCGGCCGTACCGCCCGCGCCGGCGAGTCCGGCAGCGTCGTCACCCTGGTCACGCCGAACCAGCGCCGAGGCATGGTCCGCCTGATGTCGGACGCCGGAATCCGGCCGCAGACCACCCAGATCCGCTCGGGCGACGAGGCCCTGAGCCGGATCACCGGCGCCCAGGCCCCGTCCGGCATCCCGGTCGTCATCACCGCACCTGTGGTCGAACGCCCCAAGCGCAGCGCCACCTCCCGAGGCCGCCGTCGCCCCGCCTCGGCGACCAGGCGCACCCCTGGACGCCAGTCCGGCTTCGGCGCGGTGGCCTAGAACTTTCGTGATCAGGAAGCCGGCCCATCTATGCAGGAGGCACCTTTTGACGCTGATTCAGACACAGTCCCAACCGGCGGACGCCGACCCCGCGCACAGGACAGCGGTGGAGGCCATGGACGCGGCCGGACCGCAGGTCTGTGACGACATGAGCGTCGAGGTAGCGCTGGCCGTCATGGCCGCCGCCCGCACGGTCCGACTGGTCGTCTGCGACCAGGACGGCCAGTGCACCGGCCTGGTCACCCATGCCGAACTCGCCGCCGTCCGTGACAGCTCCGACTACACGGACCGTGTCCGCCTGCGCGACATCCTCGGCGACCACGGTTCGTTCGCCTCACCCGTGACCACGATGGCCGAAGCCGAGCACGCGATGCGCACCCGTCGGCTCGGTGTCCTGCCGGTGGTCGACGAGCAAGGCAGCGCCCTAGGCATCCTCGCCCTCTCCCGCTGAAACACCTCGCCCGGACCGTTCTTTCCCTTCTCCCTGTGAGGTCACATGCGCTGCGTCATCGCCCGCTTCCCCTTCGAGCTCACCAAGGGCGGCGTGCTGGAATCGATGAAGGGCATCAAGCCCGAACCGGTCACCGGTGAATCGGTGGTCATCGGCCGCCGCCACTACCCCGTCAAGCAGGTCGGCCAGGTCATCACGCGCCAGGACCGCCGTGACTTCAGCGCCGCCGAAGTCCTGCGGGCCATGGCTGCGCTCGGCTTCACCTGCCGAGCCGTTCCCAAGGCAGCGCCCCTGGGCATTCTCAGCCCGATGCAGCATGCCTCCGCGATGCTCGGCACCCCCGTCACGGCCTGATCGGGTTAAGAGACGCGAGCCGACACCTGAGCAGCAGTGTGGGCCCGACCGGTACGCCGGTCGGGCCCACACGGTGTGCAGCGGGTTCCCGTCTCCGTTGCCCTTCAGGACCCGGGCGACATGGAAATGCAGACGCGTGGGCGCCCCCGTCCTCCTTCACGGGGGCGTCGAGACGGCGGGTGAACTCGCCCGAGTGGGCGAAATCCCACGGCACAGCCGACACCCTCTGCCTCCACAGCGCTTCGGCTGCCGGCCGACCGGGTGACGGCAGCGCCACCGGTGGCCGCGGCCAGGGACTTCTGGTTGCTCTGGCCGGAATCCACCAGGGCGGCAACGACACCCGGCAACTCGTCGGGCTGCGGTATGAGGCGGACCATGTTCGTCGGCCATCCGGCTGCTTGAGCGGTGACGCTACCGGGCAAGGAGGGCGCTCACGGTCTTGCCGCCGGAGGCCCGGCGGGTGGGCGCCGTGGCGTGCTGCTCGATCATCCCGGGATCGTCGAGGGCGGCCCCAGGGCCTTCTGCCAGGCTCGTCAACGGCCGACCTGGGGGCGTCACGGCTGGAAACGTCCGTGCCGGTCGGTGGTGTTCTCACGAGACGCAGTGTTGGCCGGTGCCGCCGACGGTAGCCGCGGCGCAGGGGCGGCGACGTCACGCCCAGCCCGACATGCCACGCGGTGGTGGGTCACTGTGAGCGCCGGACAAAGCCTCGCAGCTGCTTGAACCATACATGGGTACCGGTCGAGGCGGAGCACCTCATCTTCCAGCGCACGGAAATCTATACCCGCTGGAGTAGACATTGGCCGACGGTGTGGTTAAGGTTTCTGTCGTAGCCGAGATCAAGAGAGGCCCGGCAGAGATGAACTGCCGGGCAGCAGTACGCAGTTGCAGTTCGCAGGACGGTGCGGTGGTGGAGTTCCGAAGCCAGAGCGGTTGCAGGACGGCGACGGGACTGACGACCGGACCGGGTGGCCCGCAGTGATCAGGGGCCGCCATGAGCAGTACCGCAGTGGCAGTACCAGTAAGTGAAGGTTCGCAGTACCCAGCAGTGAAGTCAGTGAGCAGTACCTCGGTGAAGGCGTCGGCTGCGGGCGCGCGCACCGGGAGGTTCGGCAGTGGGGTTCCAAGCCAGAGCAGACGCAGGACGGGCGACGGGGCTGACTGCCGAAGAGTGGCGCTGTTCGAGGCCACCAGCAGTTCGCAGTGCCAGTAGTACGCAGTTCCCGTTAGTGAGTAGTTGATCAAGAGGGAAGAACGGAGGAGCCGAGCGCCATCAGGATCGCCCGGGCGGAAGTCTTGGACCCGGGTACCGCAGGACATCGATAGTGAGGTGGTCTCCGGTCGAGCAACCGCGATCCCCGCGCCCCCGACAGCGTCTCGGTCGGGTCTGCGGAAACAGAGGGCCGGTGCAGTATCAGGGCCGGCAGATGGTGTAGTAGTTCCTTCGGGGCCCTGGTGCCAGTACGGCGCCAGGGCCCCTCCACGCGTTCCACAGAGAGGTGCAATGACAGCAGACGACATGTTCGGCCGTCTCGATGACGACGACTACCCCGCCTACACCATGGGCCGGGCCGCCGAGATGCTCGGCACCACACAGGGCTTCCTGCGCGCCATCGGCGAAGCCCGCCTCATCACCCCGCTGCGCTCGGCGGGCGGACACCGCCGCTACTCCCGCTACCAGCTGCGCATCGCCGCCCGTGCCCGGGAACTCGTCGACCACGGCACGCCCATCGAGGCCGCCTGCCGCATCGTCATCCTCGAAGACCAGCTCGAGGAAGCCCAGCGCATCAACGCCGAATACCGACGCGCCACCGAGTCGGCGAACCAGACCACAGCAGCGTGAGATGAGCGTGCCCCTCCGCGTCGGCGGGCACCGCACGCATGGTCTGCCGTGTGGTGTGATCGTTTCCTGTGGTGACGCGGCGTGCGGCCGTGTAGCGTCTGCGTCAGCTGTCGTGGTTCGGAATACCCTCTTGCCCACGCCTTCGGTGTGGGCGTTTTGCTGTGCTGTGCCGCAGGGACCAGGGCGATCACCTCTGCCTTCCACATGGAGTGGTAGGCGTTCATCGACTGGAAGGCATCAGACATGGCAACGGGAACTGTGAAGTGGTTCAACGCGGAGAAGGGCTTCGGTTTCATCGCCCAGGACGGCGGTGGCCCGGATGTCTTCGCGCACTACTCCGCGATCAACTCCACGGGATTTCGTGAGCTCCAGGAGGGCCAGGCCGTGACGTTCGACGTCACCCAGGGCCAGAAGGGCCCGCAGGCCGAGAACATCACCCCGGCCTGACCTGACATACCCGCCCGAGGGATCGCGCACACTGCGTCCGGTGAGCGCCGCCCGTGTGGGCTTTGCCGACCAGGCGAAGCGCCTGCTCTTGTGCAAGGCGTGCACGAACAGGGGCCGCGCAGCCATCGCTGCGCGGCCCCTGATCTGCTGAGACGGGTGTGACCTCGGCCGAACTTCCTGACCTCAGTTGCTTCGGGCGTCGTCCGGTGCGGGCGCTGCATGCCCTGCGCCTCTGTGCGCGCAGTTCGGAGCAGTAGACGATCAGGTGCTCGTCCAGGCGGCGAGGAAGGCTTGCCGTCCATCCGGATCGTCCCATCTGCGGTCCGCATGCAGAACGCGCCAGGCGGTGAGCTCGAGATCTCGGAGCCACAACTCGCCGATGACCTGTGTCTTGAGGTCGGGCAAATGGTCGGACTCGGCGAGAGCTTGACCGATCACCTCTCCGGCCGCCACGCGCTGGGGCGGAGTCATCTCATCGATGGCCGAGAGGATCTGCCTGGCCAGGGCGGTTCCCTCTCCTTCCAGAGAACGCAGCACCTGAGCCTTCATGTTGACGGGTAGCAGGTACGCGGTGCCCGACGACCTCCACAGGTCCGACCAGAAGCGTTCGCCTGCCTGGGTGGGGGCAGGCAGCGCGGCCAGCAGCCCGAGGAGATGGCCGGTGGCCGCGTAACCATCGGAGTGGGCGGCTGCGACGACTGCGATGCCGGCGACGCCCTCCACATCGAGCCGGCCGGCCTCGAGATGCGGAGCCAGGTCGAGTTGGTGTTCCAACTGGTCTGCGAGGGCGGTGGATACGTGAGGGCGGACCTCAGGAAGCATCGGCGATCCTTGCGCGTAGGCGAGCGGAGATGCCCGTTCGGAAGCCCTGATCTTTCCCATGGCCGGCCGTTCTACTCGGCTTGGGCAGGCCCAATCGGCGGGAGGGTTGACGGGGCTGGAGTTCACGCGGTGGCGCGCCGGCCCGGGCCCGGCGATGACCCTGGGGTCCTGGACCGACCTTTCATGAATGCTGCCGGAGTGAGATCTTTTAGCATCACCGCATTGCTGCCAGTGACGCCCAGTCGCCCGAGGGAGAACGCAAGCAGTGTCCCGTTATGCCGCTGAAGTCGAATACGGTCACGCCGCCTCAGCGCGTGGAGAGCGCCGTGAAGGCGGGCTACCCGACGGACCGCAAGGCGGACACGCAGGGGAGAAGGCTCACTCGGTCTCCGCTCTGGCGGAGTGGGCGGCCGACCTCGCCGAACCGATCAAGCCCAAATAGGCCCGGCCCCGGGCAGCGCCACGCTGCCGCCCGCCCCGACCGCCACGCCCACTTCCGCCCCCTGCCCCGCAGGAACGCCTACGGACCAGGGGGCGGAAGATGAGTGTGCTCCGAGTGATTCCACCGGGAATCCGGCTCGTCCCCTCGTGCCCGTCCGGTATCACCTGCGGCGCCTTGGCGCCGTACAGGTCTGCTGGGAGTCAGGCAGGCTGACGGAAGCGCCAAGCGGCGCAGGGCATGGTGAACCCGATCCGTACCTGCCTGACGCCCTCCGAGAAGTGCACCACGGGCTCGCCGAGCGGCGCCTCCTTGAGGCCCGCCGCGGTGGTCAGTGTCTCCTCCAGCACGTCGACGGTGGCGCGGGCCAGCGGCCACGGCTCGTGCTCGACCGGCGTCTCCCAGAGCAGGCCGAGCCGGCGGGTGTACGCCCGCCAGCGCGAGGTCAGCCACACGTCGCGCTCCGTCGGCTCGATCGGGTCGCCGCGCCGGACGCGCAGGCGGTAAGAGGCGTCGCTGTTCCATCGCGAACCGGAGTACGAGACCGTGTTCCCGTTCGTGGAGACGCTGAGCCTGCCGGGGTTGTACGGCGCACCGATGGCGCGGGCCGCCAGCATCGGGGGGAAGGCCACCTCGATGGACAGGAACCACAGTCCGTCGCGCCCGTCCGGGTGCCGGACGTAGGTCCGCAGGTTGGTCTCCGCGAACGTCGGGAGGCCGGGCAGCGTGGCGGGGACGCCGTGCAACGTCCGCCATGACTTCATGACGAGCCGACAGCGCAGCACCTCCTCAAGCACGGATCCTCCCGTTCGGCGCGAGGTCGTCCTCGGCGTGGACACGCACGGCGAGGTACATGTCGCCGCCGTGATCTCCCCTCTGGGGAAGATCCTGGGCACCGAGTCCTTCCCGGCGACGGCGGCCGGCTACCGGCAGCTGCTCGTATGGGTCCGCAAGCGAGGGCGGGTGCGCCGGGCCGGCGTGGAGGGCACCGGCACCTTCGGCGCGGGGCCTGTCCCGCTACCTGCTGGCGCAGCAGATCCAGGTGTATGAGGTGAACCGGCCCGACCGCTCGGCCCGCCGGCTGCTGGGCAAGTCGGACCCGCTCGACGCACTGGCCGCTGCGCGAGGCCGCGCCCGGGCCCGGGCCAAATCCGGCGACGGCCCGGTGCACAGTGCCCGGTTGTCAAAGCTCGCCAAGGACTCCCCGGTCAAGGCCCGCACTCAGGCGATCAACCAGCTCAAGGCCATCCTGGTCATCGCCGACCCTGCTCTGCGAGAACAGCTCTCCAGCTTGGGCAACCGTGAGCTGTTCCGCACCTGCGCACGCCTCGGCCCACCCGACGGTGGGGGAGACGAGGACGCGGTGGCCCAAGCCACCCACCTGACGTTGCGCATGCTCGCCGAGCGCATCGAGCAGGTCACCGGGCAGATCAACGAGTTGAACCAGCGCCTGACCCAGCTCGTCGAACGCCACGCCCCACAGCTGCTCGTGCCGGTGGGCATCGGCCCGGACAGTGCCGTCACTCTCCTGATCACCATGGGAGACAACCCCGAGCGACTGAACACCGAGACGTCCTTTGCTGCCCTTTGCGGAGTCAGCCCCATCGAGTACTCCTCCGGCCGGCGGAGCACACGTCGGCTCAACTACGGCGGCGACCGCCAGGCGAACGCGGCCCTGTCGCATCGTGCCTCAAACGATACGCTGCCCGCGAGGTATTCAACCTGGTCAGACCGGTTGCCCGCACCCCCGCGTTATAGGGGCGTCCGTGAGACGTGAGAGGGTCTGGGGCGTGAGTGAGACACCACCGAACACCCTGCAATACCGCTTTGACGGGCCGGAAGACGCTCCGGTCCTGATCCTGGGTCCCTCACTGGGTACCACCTGGCACATGTGGGACCGGCAGATTCCCGAGCTGACGAAGCAGTGGCGGGTCTTCCGGTTCGACCTGCCGGGCCACGGCGGCGCACCCGCCCACGCGGCCCCTTCCGTCGGCGAGCTGGCGGCACGGCTGCTGGCCACGCTGGACGCGGTCGGCGTACAGCGCTTCGGCTACGCGGGCTGCGCCCTCGGCGGCGCGGTCGGCCTCGAACTGGCCCTGCGCCACCCCGAGCGTCTCGCCTCACTCGCGCTGGTCGCCGCCTCGCCCCGGTTCGGCACCGCCGACGAATTCCGCCAGCGCGGGGTGATCGTCCGCACCAACGGGCTCGACCCGATCGCCCGGACCTCCCCCGACCGCTGGTTCACCGGCGGGTTCGCCGCCGCCCAGCCCGCGATCACCGAGTGGGCCGTGCAGATGGTGCGTACCACCGACCCGGGCTGCTACATCGCCGCCTGCGAGGCCCTGGCCGGATTCGACGTGCGGCCCGAGCTGGGCCGGGTCGGCGTGCCGACGCTGGTGCTGGTCGGCTCCGACGACCAGGTCACCGGCCCTGCCGAGGCCCGCACCCTGGTCGCCGGCATCCCGGACGCCCGCCTCGCGGTCGTCCCCGGCGCCTCCCACCTGGTCCCGGTCGAGCAGCCCGCCGCCGTCACCGACCTGCTGGTCCGCCACTTCTCCACCGCCTGGCAGCAGCCCTACGACACCGGCCAGACCGCCCTGCCGGCCGCCCCGGTCCACCAGGCCGTCGCCGCGCCGCCGCAGGCGGTCCCCGTCGCCGAGATCGCCCCCTTCGTACCCCCGCAGCCGCTCGCGCCGCCCGACCGGTACCAGAGCGGGCTGAAGGTCCGCCGGGAGGTGCTGGGCGACGCGCACGTCGACCGGGAGCTGGCGCAGGCCGACGAGTTCTCCGGGGACTTCCAGGAGTTCATGACCCGCTACGCCTGGGGCGAGATCTGGGACCGGCCCGGCCTGGACCGCCGCACCCGAAGCTGCGTGACGCTCACCGCGCTGGTCGCCGGTGGCCACCTGGAGGACCTGGCCCTCCACGTCCGCGCCGCCCTGCGCAACGGACTCACCCCTCACGAGATCAGGGAAGTGCTGCTCCAGGCGGCCGTGTACTGCGGCGTACCGGCGGCGAGCAGGGCGTTCCGGGTGGCCCAGCAGGTCGTCCGGGAGGAGACCACACCCGCCGAGTGAGGCCCCCGGCCGCGACACGCGGCAGGATGGGTAGCCATGAAGCTCACCAAGAAGACGCACGCCTGCGTCCGCCTCGAGAAGGACGGGCGGACGCTGGTGATCGACCCGGGGGGATTCAGCGAGCAGGACGCGGCGGTCGGCGCCGACGCGATCCTGATCACGCACGAGCATCCGGACCACTTCGACGAGGGCCGCCTGCGGGCCGCGCTGGAGGCCCGCCCGGGCGCGGAGATCTGGACCCTGAAATCGGTGGCCGACCGGCTCGCGCCGGCCTACCCGGGCCGCGTGCACACCATCGGCCACGGTGACGCCTTCACTGCCGCCGGCTTCGAGGTGCAGGCCCACGGCGAGCTGCACGCGGTGATCCACCCGGACATCCCCCGCGTCACCAACGTCGGCTACCTGATCGACGGGGGCCGGGTCTTCCACCCGGGCGACGCCCTCACCGTCCCCGAGCGGCCGGTCGAGACCCTGATGGTGCCGGTGATGGCACCCTGGAACAAGATCTCCGAGGTCATCGAGTACCTGCGGGAGGTCGGGCCGCGGCGCGCCCTCGACGTCCACGACGCCCTGCTCAGCGATCTCGCCCGCCCGATCTACGACGGCCACATCGGCCGCCTGGGCGGCACGGACCACCGGCGGCTCGCCCCTGGGGCGTCGGCCGAGCTGTGAGCCGGGCCGGTTGTCACACCCGGCGGGTAGGTTGTGGGACATGCGCATCGCCACCTGGAACGTGAACTCGATCACCGCCCGCCTGCCACGGCTGCTCGCCTGGCTGGAGAGCAGCGGCACCGACGTGCTCTGCCTCCAGGAGGCGAAGATCGCCGAGGAGCAGTTCCCGTTCGAGCCGCTGCGCGAGCTGGGCTACGAGGCGGCGGTGCACGCCACCGGCCGGTGGAACGGCGTGGCGGTGCTCTCCCGCGTCGGCATCGAGAACGTGGTCAAGGGCCTGCCCGGCGACCCGGGCTACGACGGCGTGACCGAGCCGCGTGCCCTCGCGGCGACCTGCGGCCCGGTCCGCGTCTGGTCGGTGTACGTGCCCAACGGCCGCGAGGTGGAGCACCCGCACTACGCGTACAAGCTCCAGTGGTTGGAGGCCCTGCTGGCCGCCGTCGCCGGCGACGCCGCCGGCAGCCGCCCCTTCGCGGTGCTGGGCGACTACAACGTGGCGCCGACCGACGAGGACGTCTACGACCGGGCCGCCTTCGAGGGCTCCACCCATGTGACCCCGGCCGAGCGCGCCGCCCTCGCCTCCCTGCGCGGGGCGGGCCTCGCGGACGTCGTCCCGCGGCCCCTGAAGTACGACCGCCCCTACACCTACTGGGACTACCGCCAGCTCTGCTTCCCCAAGAACCGCGGCATGCGCATCGACCTGGTCTACGGCAACCAGCCCTTCGCCGGGGCCGTGAAGGACGCCTACGTCGACCGCGAGGAGCGCAAGGGCAAGGGCGCGTCCGATCACGCGCCGGTGGTGGTCGACCTGGACGTGTGATGCCACGCTTGGCCCATGAACATTCCGTTCCTGGGCCACCGGCACCACAAGAACGGCCGCTCGGCGCTTCCGGCCGACCCCGAGGCGATCGCCGCGCTGCTGTCCGAATGTGAACTGCTCCGCTCGCAGGCGGCCCAAGCGGGCGTTCGCCTCGACGACACCCCGGCTTCCCTGGAGGCGCTGGACCAGCTCGTCCCGCGCTGGCGCGACGACGCGGAGATCCTGCCCTGGCTGGGCAACGACGCGGGGCTGTACGTGGGCACGGTGGTGGTGCGCACCGTGCCCGGCGCCACCTGGCGGATCCGGACCGACGGGGAACCGGTCGTACGGCTCGCCTCCGGCCGTGAATTCGAGCTCGTCCGGTCGGGGCGGGAGTGGGCCGCGAACGGTGTCCCCGAGCTGTCCCAGCTCTACGCGGAGGTCGCCGAGGCCTGACACCGGTGCCGGCCGGCCCGGCGGGGGTCCGGGCCCGGTGGAGCGCGAACGGTGTAAATACGGCTAATGCCCGAAAAGTGCGTGTCGCCCCTCAGCTCCGCGGCCGTCTGGATAGTTTGCGGGACCGGGACACGGCTGAGAGTGAGTAGGGCTGCGGATGGCCGCCGATCCGTTGATCGAGCTGCGTGACGTCAACAAGTACTACGGGGAGCTGCATGTCCTGCGGGACATCGACCTCACCGTCGGCAGGGGAGAGGTGGTCGTGGTCATCGGCCCCTCCGGGTCGGGGAAGTCGACGCTGTGCCGGGCCATCAACCGCCTGGAGACCATCGAGTCCGGCACGATCACGCTCGACGGGCGGCCGCTGCCCGAGGAGGGCAGGGCCCTCGCCCGGCTCCGCGCCGAGGTCGGCATGGTCTTCCAGTCCTTCAACCTCTTCGCCCACAAGACGGTCCTGCAGAACCTCTCCCTCGCCCAGACCAAGGTCCGCGGGCGCGGCAGGGAGGACGCGGACCGCCGTTCCCGGGAACTCCTCGACCGCGTCGGCCTGCTGAACCAGGCCGCCAAGTACCCCGCACAGCTCTCCGGCGGGCAGCAGCAACGGGTGGCCATCGCCCGCGCCCTCGCCATGGAACCCAAGGCCATGCTGTTCGACGAGCCCACCTCGGCCCTCGACCCGGAGATGATCAACGAGGTGCTGGAGGTCATGCGGCAG
Organism: Streptomyces sp. NPDC041129; assembly: GCF_055592265.1. Classification (NCBI taxonomy): domain Bacteria; kingdom Bacillati; phylum Actinomycetota; class Actinomycetes; order Kitasatosporales; family Streptomycetaceae; genus Streptomyces; species Streptomyces sp. NPDC041129. The sequence goes on from NZ_JBVIYV010000001.1 coordinate 92,555, forward strand.
CTCGCCCGCGACGGCATGACCATGGTCGTCGTCACCCACGAGATGGGCTTCGCCCGCTCCGCCGCCAACCGCGTCGTCTTCATGGCCGACGGCCGGATCGTCGAGGACCGAAGCCCGGAGGAGTTCTTCACCAACCCGCGCAGCGACCGCGCCAAGGACTTCCTGTCCAAGATCCTCAAGCACTGACCGGGGGAGTGCGACCCGTGTTCCGTACCGCCCGTGCGCCCCGCGCCGTCTGTCTCCTGCTGGCGCTGCTCGCCGCCGCCTGCGGCCGCGAGGGCAGCCCGCCCGGCAAGGGCCCGGCGCCCGAGAAGCTCCCCAAGTACCAGGTGAGAGAGGGGTTCACGCTGCCCGCTTCCAGGACCTGGGCCCGCGCGAGGAAGCGTGGTCACTTCGTCGTCGGCGCCAAGGAGGACCAGCCCTACCTCGGCGAGAAGGACCCGGCGACCGGCACCTACTCCGGCTTCGACATCGAGATCGCCAGGATGCTGTCCGCCTCCCTCGGCTTCCCGCCGAAGAGCATCCGGTTCAGGACGATCGCCTCCGCCAACCGCGAGACCGCACTGCAGAACGGCCAGATCGACTACTACGTCGGCACCTACACCATCAACGACAACCGAAAGAAGCTCGTCGGCTTCGCCGGTCCCTACTACCTCGCCGGCCAGTCCCTCCTCGTCCGCCGGGACGAGAAGGACATCCACGGCCCGGAGGACCTCGACGGCAAGCGCGTCTGCTCGGCAGCCGGTTCGACGCCGTACCAGCGCATCAGATCCGACTACCCGAAGGCGGTTCTCGTCGCCTACGACACCTACTCCGTCTGCGTCGACAACCTGCTCACCTACCAGGTCGACGCGGTCACCACCGACGACGCCATCCTCATCGGATACGCGGCCAAGGCCCCGCGCGAACTGAAGGTCGTCGGCAGGCCCTTCTCGAAGGAGCCGTACGGCATCGGCGTCCCGCACGGCGACACCGCCCTGCGCCTGGCCCTCGACGACGCCCTCCAGGCGCGTGAGCGCGACGGCGACTGGAGGAAGGCGTACGACGCGACGCTGGGCCTGTCCGGTGTGCCGGCCCCCCACCCGCCCGCGATCGACCGCTACCCGGCGAGCTGAGCGAGGACGGCATGTACGTACTGAAGGACAACTGGTCCATCTACTGGGAGGGTTTCCTCGGCACCCTCGAACTGACCGTCTGGGCCTCCCTGCTGGCGCTGGTCCTGGGCTTCGTGATGGCCTCGTTCCGGGTCGCGCCCGTCGGGTCGCTGCGGGTCTTCGGCACCGTCTGGGTGACCGTCCTGCGCAACACCCCGCTCACCCTGCTGTTCTTCGCGGTGCTGCTCGGACTGCCCCGGTTCGGGCTGGTGCTGCCCTTCCAGGTGTTCGCGGTCCTCGCCCTCGGCTGCTACACCTCGGCGTTCATCTGCGAGGTGCTGCGCTCCGGCATCAACACCGTGCCCAGGGGACAGGGCGAGGCGGCCCGCAGCCTCGGCATGAGCTTCGGGCAGACCCTGTCCCTGGTCGTGCTGCCCCAGGCGTTCCGGTCCGTGATCCCGCCGGTCGGCTCGACCCTCATCGCCCTCGCCAAGAACTCCGCGATCGCGGGCGCGTTCAGCGTCACCGAACTGCTCGGCACCTACAAGACGATCAACGAGCTGGGCTACAACATCGTCTGGACCTTCGTCTGGATCGCCGTGGGATACCTGGTCATCACCCTCGCCATCAGCGCCCTGTTCCACCTGCTGGAGCGGAAGTGGGGGGTGGCCCGATGACCGAGTCCAGCGCGCTCTACGACCTCCCGGGCCCGCGCACCAGGCGACGGCACACGCTGTACGGCGTGCTGTCCGCCGTCGTCCTCCTCGGGCTCCTCGCCTGGATCCTGTATCTCCTCCTCGACACCGGCCAGTTCACCTACACCAAGTGGCTGCCGTTCGAGTACCAGGGCATCCAGAAGCTGCTCCTGCGGGGCCTCGGCAACACGTTGAGGGCGTTCGCGCTGGCGGCCGTGCTCTCGCTCGCCCTCGGCGGACTGCTCGCGACGGGACGGCTCTCCGACCACCGGCCGGTGCGCTGGGCGGCCACGGTGGTGGTGGAGTTCTTCCGGGCCATGCCGGTGCTGGTGATGATCTTCTTCATCTTCGTGGCGCTGAAGGCGCAGCCGCTCACCGCCCTGGTCGCCGGACTCACCCTCTACAACGGCTCCGTGCTCGCCGAGGTGCTGCGCTCGGGCGTGCGCGCCGTCGAACGCGGCCAGCGGGAGGCCGCGTTCGCGCTCGGCATGCGCAAGACCCAGGTCATGGTGCACGTCCTCGCACCGCAGGCCGTGCGGGCCATGCTGCCCGCCGTCATCAGCCAGTTGGTGGTCGCGCTGAAGGACACCTCCCTGGGCTTTCTCATCACGTATGAGGAGTTCCTCCACGCGGGGAAGCTCATCGCGTCCAACCTCGACTACGATTTGCCGTTCATCCCCGTGGTGATGGTGATCTCGCCGATCTACATCGGGATGTGCATGCTGCTCTCGTGGTTCGCCGGCTGGGTGTCCCGCCGTGAGCAGCGCAGTCCCAGGACCGACGCGGTGACGGTCGTCACGGCCGGTCCAGGGGCGCTGCTGCCGGGTGGGGAACCCCCCACGGCCCCGAGACCGTAGGGGGGTGGCAGTTCACACGGGCCAGGCTCGTCCGGCGGCAGCCGGAGATCACTGCTCGCGCAAGGGGACGGACAGGTACGACGGGTCGTCCGCCGGCGAGGAGAAGGTCAGCTGCGCGCCGGACGGGTTGTGCTCGAGGTAGAGCGGGTCGACCGTGTCCACCACCAGCGCGAGGCGGTGTCCCGCGGGCACGTCGTAGGCGGTGGAGAACAGGTCCAGATCCACGTCGAACGGCTCACCGGGCGTCCGCCCGTGCCAGGTGAGCGGCGCGTTGGTCACCAGCTTGCCGAAGCCGAGCGGGCCCACGTCGTACAGGTAGGCGACCAGGGTGCCGCTCTCCGCGGTCGGGGTGAGCGTGGTGTGCAGCGCCGCCGTGCCGCGCACCCGCTGGGCCGTGCCGTACCGCTCCGACTGCCACACGGCCGCCCAGCGGCGCGGCAGCAGCGGGATGGAGGCGACGGGCGGCAGTTTGGCCACCTGGTCCAGGATGCTGGAGAGGAAGACGATTCCGCCGTCCGCGCCGGAGTCGATGTTGGCGTGGATGGTGGTGGAACCGGCGAGAGCGATCTTCCGGCGGGTCGCGCCGACCGACTTCCAGTCCGGGTAGCCCTCGTATCCCCCCGCGCTACGGGACTTGAGCTGGACCGGCTGCTCACGGTCGATGCCGTTGTCGGCACCCTTGAGGTAGTGGTCGAACCAGCGCCCGGTGTCCGTCCAGACGTCGTTGGGCAGCCCGAACAGACCGGGCAGCTCGGCGGTCGCGTGGTCGCCGGGGCGCAGCTCCAGCCGCTTCGGCACGGTCAGCTTCTGGTAGAAGTCCGCGTACTGGTTGGCGGGGAAGACCGTGTCGCCCCAGGCGTTGGCGAGCAGGACGGCGGCGCCGTTCCGGTTCAGCCGGTCGACGTAGGTCGCGGCGGAACGTTTCCGCCCCCAGTCGATCATCTCCTGCTCGTGGGACAGGTCGGCGGCGTAGAAACGGTCGAAGACCTGCCGGAGTTCGGGGCTCTCCCGCCCGGTCAGGGTGCCCACGCCGTCCAGTACGGCGCCCGCCTGGACGTGCTGGGTGCGGCCCGAGTAGATGGACCCGATCAGGTCGGCCCAGCCGCTGAGCGCGGCGACCGCCTTGATCCGCTTGTCGTGGGCGGCGGCCAGCAGGCTGATGCCGGCCCCGTAGGAGACCCCCGCCATGCCGATGTGGTGCTCGTCCGCGGGGGTGTTGGCCAGTGCCCAGTCGATCACCTTGGAGGCGTCCGCTGTGTCCGGCGGACCGGCCACTTCTATCTCGCCGCCGGACTGCCAGAACCCGCGCACGTTGTACGTCAGCACCACATACCCGGAGTCGGCGAGCTTCTGCGCCTGAGCCAGGTACTCCACCTGGGGAAAGCCCCAGCTCGTGGGCAGCACGACGAGCGGGTAGGTCCGCGAGCCGTCGGCGTCCGCGGGTGTGACGACGTTCGCCTTCAGCACGGTGCCGCCGGCGCCGGTGATGTCCACGAACCGTACGGACGGGGCGGCCTGGGCGGCCGGGGCCAGTCCGACGACGGTACCGGCGATCAGCGCCGTGGCGACGGCGCCGACGGCGGAGGTGCGCAGGCCGGTGCGACCGGTTCTCATGGGGTCACTCCTCACTCGATGACTCGTAAGGTGCAAAGTGACCCGACGGTAACCGCACGCCCCTACCGTAAGTAACCCGTCGGTAAGTTACGTACGGGTAAAGGTTGTTGAAGAGCTAAGAGGCCGCGGCCGCGGCGGCCTCCGGCAACGCTGCCCGGGCCGCCCGGGTCACGTCCGCCACCAGCTCCACCACATCGGGGCCGTACGCCTGCGAGTTGACCACCTTCAGCAGCAGTACGAAGGAACCGGAGCCGTACTTGCGGGCCAACCGCTCGTGGCCGCGCGCGAGATAGCGGGTCGCGGCCTGGTTGGTGATCGCCCGCTGCCCGCAGAACAGGAACACCGGGCGGGCCTCGCCCCGGTTGCCCGCGGTGAGCCGGGCCAGCAGCACGTACTCGCTTCTGCCGGGCTCCACGCGGTAGTCCTCGCCTCCGATGTGGAAGGCGCCCGCCTCCGGACCCGACTCCGCCTCGGTGTTCACCCCCACGCCCGGCAGCAGGGAGGAAAGGTGCGCCGCCATTCGGCGGTTCGAGCTGGGCCCGCCGAGGCAGAACTCCGTGCGCTCGCCGAAGCCCTGCTGCGTCGCGTCGTGCGCCACGACCTGGGCGTGCGCATTGCAGTCCTTGATCAGGGCGGAGAGCTCCAGCAGGGCGAACACGTCGTGCCGCATCACCGACAGCTCCGGGCCGCCCGCGTTGCGGTTGACCACCAGAAGCGACTCCGAGTGGTCCGGCAGCCCGAAGAAGGCCTGCTTGCGGCGGAGCCTGCGCCGCCACAGGTAGGTACGGGCGAGCCAGCCCAGCGCGGCACTGACGCCGGCCGCTATGACGCCCAGGACGATGTTGCGCACGTCGTCGTTCATGGCCGCGCATGCTAGCGGTCGCGCACGTCCGCTACGTACCCGTGTTCGAGGTGTGACGTTCGTGTGGCAGGTGCCCGAGGCGTACTGTCGGTACGGAGGCAATCTCGTTACGCTGCGCGGACTTGTCCCTGCGGGAGGTACGGATGGGTCGTCCTGGCACGCGGAAACTGGCGGTTCTGGCGGTCTCGGCCGTCGTGGTCACGGTGGGAGCGGCCGTGCCACCGGCCGCGAGGACCGGTGGCACGGCCGCGAAGGTGCCGGTGGCCGTCGGCTACGGCGGCGCCGTCTCCAGTGTCGACGCGGACGCCTCCGCGGCCGGCATCGAGGTGCTGAAGAAGGGCGGCAACGCGGTCGACGCGGCCGTCGCGACCGCCGCCGCGCTCGGTGTCACCGAGCCCTACTCGGCCGGTGTCGGCGGAGGCGGATACTTCGTCTACTACGACGCCAGGACCCGCACCGTCCACACCGTCGACGGCCGCGAGACCGCGCCGCTGTCCGCCGACTCGGAGCTGTTCACCGAGAACGGCAAGCCGCTCGCCTTCGCCGACGCGGTCAGCAGCGGCCTGAGCGTCGGAACCCCCGGCACGCCCGCCACCTGGCAGACCGCGCTCGAGCGGTGGGGCAGTGAACGCCTCGGCACGGTCCTGAAGCCGGCCGAGCGGATCGCCCGGCAGGGCTTCACGGTGGACGACACCTTCCGCTCGCAGACCGCGTCCAACGAGACCCGCTTCCGCTACTTCCCGGACACCGCGAAGCTCTTCCTGCCGAACGGCCGGCTCCCGGTCGTCGGATCCACGCTCAGGAACCCCGAACTCGCCCGCACCTACGAGGAACTGGGCCGTAAGGGCGTCGGCGCGATCTACCGCGGGGACATCGGCGACGACATCGTCAGGACGGTCGAGCACCCGCCGGTCGACCCCGCCTCCGGCTGGAACGCCCGCCCCGGCAAGCTGGCCGAGAAGGACCTCGCCGTCTACCGGGCCAAGCTCCAGGCGCCCACCAGGACCTCGTACCGCGGCCTCGGCGTCTACTCCATCGCGCCCTCCTCCTCCGGCGGCACGACCGTCGGCGAGGCGCTCAACATTCTGGAGCGGACCGACCTGTCGAAGGCGAGCCGGGCGCAGTACCTGCACCGCTACATCGAGGCGAGCCGCATCGCGTTCGCCGACCGCGGCCGCTGGGTGGGCGACCCCGCCTTCGAGGACGTCCCCACGAAGGAACTGCTGTCGCAGCGGTTCGCCGACTCGCGGGCCTGCCTGATCAAGGACGACGCGGTGCTCACCAGCCCGCTCGCACCGGGGGACCCGAGGCATCCGGCGGCCTGCGGCACCGGCGGCAGGACGGCCCCGACGACCTACGAGGGCGAGAACACCACGCACCTCACGGTGGCCGACAAGTGGGGCAACGTCGTCGCCTACACGCTCACCATCGAGCAGACCGGCGGCAGCGGCATCACCGTCCCCGGCCGGGGCTTCCTGCTCAACAACGAGCTGACCGACTTCTCCTTCACGCCGGCCAACCCGGCCGTGCACGACCCGAACCTGCCCGGACCGGGCAAGCGGCCGCGCTCCTCGATCTCCCCGACGATCGTCCTGGACCGGCACGACAGGCCCGTCGTGGCGCTCGGTTCACCCGGTGGCGCGACCATCATCACCACCGTGCTGCAGACGCTCACCGGTCTCCTGGACCGGGGGCTGCCGCTGGTGGACGCCATCGCCGCACCGCGCGCCAGCCAGCGCAACGCCGCCCAGACCGAACTGGAACCCGCGCTGTACGACAGCGACTTGCGGACCCGGCTGGAGGCGATCGGGCACAGCTTCAAGCTCAACCCCGAGATCGGCGCGGCCACCGGCGTCCAGCGGCTGCCGGACGGCAAGTGGCTGGCGGCCGCCGAGAAGGTACGGCGGGGCGGCGGCTCGGCGATGGTGGTGAACCCGGCGCCGTAACCCCGCCCCGCACGCTGCCGCCCCGCGATCCGGGCCTACACCTCGGGTGCGGGCGGCGGCGGTTCGTCCGGCCCGGTGTCCTCGCCCGGCCGGGCCTCCGCCGCCGGCCCGGTGCCCGCGGCCGACCGGGAATCAGCACCCTGCGGGGGAGCACCCTGCGGGGGAGCGGACGCTGGGGGAGCGGACTGCACGGGAGTGGCCGGCGCGGCTCGCTCCGCGTGGAAGTCCAGCCGCCCGTCCGCGACGTCCACCGTCACCCGGCTGCCCTCGGCGATCGTGCCGTCGAGCAGCAGCCGCGAAAGCTGGTTGTCCACCTCCCGCTGGATGGTGCGGCGCAGCGGGCGGGCACCGTACTCCGGCTGGTAACCGCGCTCGGCGATCCAGTCGACGGCCCCGTCCGTGAACCGCACCGTGACACCCTGGCCGTCCACCAGCCGGCGGGTGCGCTCCAGCAACAGGTCGGTGATCTGCCGCAGTTGCTCGCCGGTGAGCTGCCGGAAGACGACGATCTCGTCGATGCGGTTGAGGAACTCCGGCCGGAAGTGCTCCCGCAGCGGACGCAGGATCTGCTCGCGCCGCGCCTCCTCGTCGGCGTCGGCGCCACCCGGCCCGAAGCCGATCCCGGCGCCGCGCCGGCTGATCACGTCGGAGCCGAGGTTGCTGGTCATCACGATGACGGTGTTGGTGAAGTCCACCGTGCGGCCCTGCGAGTCGGTGAGCCGGCCGTCGTCCAGCACCTGGAGCAGGATGTTGAAGACGTCCGGGTGCGCCTTCTCCACCTCGTCCAGGAGCAGCAGTGAGTACGGGTGCCTGCGCACCACCTCGGTGAGCTGGCCGGCCTCCTCGTGGCCTACGTACCCGGGTGGGGCGCCGACCAGCCGGGAGACGGTGTGCCGCTCCTGGTACTCGCTCATGTCGAGGCGGACCATGCGCTCCTCGCTGCCGAACAGCGCCTCCGCGAGCGCCCGGGCCAGCTCGGTCTTGCCGACGCCGGTCGGGCCGAGGAAGAGGAAGCTGCCGATCGGCCGGTCCGGGCTGGCCAGCCCGGCGCGCGAGCGCAGCACCGCCTCGGCGACCACCGCGACCGCCTCGTCCTGGCCGACCACCCGCTGGTGCAGATGCTGCTCCAGGCCGAGCAGCCGTTCCTTCTCCTCCTGGGTGAGCCGGCTGACCGGGATGCCGGTCTGCCGGGACACCACCTCGGCGATGGACTCCGCCGTCACCTCGAGCTGTCCCTCGTCGGCCTGCCCGCCATGGCTGGACTCCGCGATCCGCCGCTTCAGCTCGCCGATCCGGTCGCGAAGCTGTGTGGCCTGCTCGTAACTCTCGTCGGCGACCGCCTGGTCCTTGTCCCGGACCAGTTGCTCCACCTCGCGCTCCATCGTGCGCACGTCCGTGCCCTTGGTCCCGGCGCCCAGCCGTACCCGGGCCCCGGCCTGGTCGATCAGATCGATCGCCTTGTCCGGCAGCCGGCGGTCGGTGAGATAGCGGTCGGACAGCTCCACGGCGGCGACCAGCGCCTCGTCGGTGTAGCGGACCTGGTGGTGGGCCTCGTACCGGTCGCGCAGCCCGCGCAGGATCTCCACCGTGTCCGGAACCGTCGGCTCGGGCACCAGGATCGGCTGGAACCGGCGGGCCAGCGCGGCGTCCTTCTCGATGCGCCGGTACTCCTCCAGCGTGGTCGCGCCCACGATGTGCAGCTCGCCCCGGGCGAGCGCGGGCTTGAGGATGTTGCCCGCGTCCATCGCGCCGCCCTCGCCGCCGGAACCGGCGCCGACGACGGTGTGCAACTCGTCGATGAAGACGATCAGCTGGTCGCGGTGAGCGCGGATCTCCTCCACGATGTTGTTCAGCCGCTCCTCGAAGTCGCCCCGGTAGCGGGTGCCGGCGACGACCCCGGTCAGGTCCAGGGCGACCACCCGGCGCCCGGCGAGCATCTCCGGCACGTCACCGTCCGCGATGCGCTGCGCGAGTCCCTCGACCACGGCCGTCTTGCCGACACCGGCGTCACCGATCAGCACCGGGTTGTTCTTCCCGCGCCGGGACAACACCTCGATGGTCTGCTCGATCTCCTGGTCGCGCCCGATGACCGGGTCCACCCGGCCCTGCCGGGCCATGTCGGTCAGATCGCGGCCGTACTTGTGGAGCGTCGGCGTCGAGGAGGGCCGCTGCCGCTCCGGGCGCGGCTGCGCGGCCTCGGGGGCCTCCGGTGGCAGGCCGCCCGCCTGGAAGCGCGCGGCGTTCAGGATGTGCCCGGCCGCCGAGTCCGGGTTCATGGCGAGCGCGCTCAGCACGTGCTCCGGCCCGATGTACCCGGCACCGCTCGCGCGTGCCATGTCGTGCGCGTCCAGCAGGGCGCGCTTGACGGCCGGGGTGAGCGACAGCGAGGTCGGGGGCGGCGCGTCGCCCGGCGGCTGGTGCGTGGGGCCGGCACGGTGGTCGATCTCCGTGGCCAGTGAGTCCGGATCGGCGCCGGAGCGGCTGAGCAGGCTCCGGGTGGGCTCGGCGGCGAGGGCGGCGCGCAGCAGGTGCTCGGTGTCCAGGTCGCGGCTGCCGTGCTCGGCGGCGTACTGGGCGGCCCCTCTCACCAGCTCACGGGCCGGCTGGCTGAGCAGGCGGCCGATGTCGATGTGGCGGGGGCCGCCGCGTCCGCCGGGGACGTCGGCGCCGGTGCCGCCGAAGAAGCGGGCGAAGAAATCTCCGAAGGGGTCCTCCGGGCCGTTGTAGCCGCTGGTCATCGTTTCGTTTCCTTCGCAGACGACGTGCGGAGCGGCCGGGTAACCCGGGGGTGGGCCGCTCATGCCACGATGACACGAGCTTCTGCGAAGGGCATGTGCAGGAACGCCCGCTCAGCAGAGGCTTCCGTTCCCGCACCCGGTGCGGTCGCCCCGCGCCCCTCAGGAGGCCTCGCGCGCCGTGAGGATCCGCGGGCCGTCGTCCGTGACGGCCACCGTGTGCTCGGCGTGCGCCGCGCGCGAACCGTCGGACGTGCGGAGGGTCCAGCCGTCGGCCGCCTCGTAGTAGGCGTCCTTGCCGCTCCCGATCAGCATGGGCTCGATCGCGAGGACCATGCCGTGGCGCAGCGGCACTCCCCGGCCGGGGCGGCCCTCGTTGGGGACGTCCGGCTCCTCGTGCATGCGGCGGCCCACGCCGTGGCCGCCGAAGCCCGCCGGGATGCCGTAGCCGGCCGTACGGCAGACCCGGCCGACGGCGTGCGCGATGTCGCCGACGCGGTTGCCGACGCGGGCCGCCTCGACGCCCGCCGCCAGAGCGCGCTCGGCGGTCTCGATCAGGCGCAGGTCCGCCGGGCGCGGGCGGCCGACCACGAAGCTGATCGCCGAGTCGCCCACCCATCCGTCCAGCTCGGCGCCGCAGTCGATGGAGACGAGGTCGCCGTCGCTCAGCCGGTGGCGGGTCGGGATGCCGTGCACGATCGCGTCGTTGACGGAGGCGCAGATCACCGCCGGGAACGGGGTGAGGGCGAAGGAGGGGCGATAGCCGAGGAACGGTGAGGACGCCCCGGCCTCGCGCAGCACGTCCCGTGCCACCTCGTCCAGCTCCAGCAGCGAGACGCCGACGCCGGCGGCCTTCCGTACGGCGGTCAGGGCCCGCCCCACCACCTGGCCGGCCGCGTGCATCGCGTCGATCGACGTGTTCGTCTTCAGATCCATCATGCCAATTACTATACCGGTATTTTAATGGGGTGCCCGTCGCGCGGCGGTATTAGAATGGGGTCATGGTGCGTACCCCCCTCACCCCTGAAGAGCGCGAACGCGGCGAGCGGCTGGGGCAGTTGCTGCGTGATGCGCGCGGCGGGCGGAGCATGGCCGAGGTCTCGGCGGCGGCGGGCGTCTCGGCCGAGACGCTGCGCAAGATCGAGACCGGACGGGCCCCGACCCCGGCCTTCTTCACGGTGGCGGCGCTGGCCGGGGCGCTCGGGCTGTCCATGGACGAACTGCTGGCCCGGTGTGCTGCCGTGGCCGTCTGACGGGCGCCGGGCGTCGGACGGCGTGCGCCGGGGGCGGGATCGCGCCGTGGGCCGCCCGCACTCTCGCCGAAAACTCCGCGTAGCGGGCCCGTAACACGGCTGGTGTTGCCTGACGGGCGGAACGCTGGCGATCGGGCGGGAGTCGGGCATGGCTGTGGAGCAACTTCCGGGTCCGGTCCGGGAGTTCGCGGGCTACCTGGACGGCCTGCTCGGGCGTCTGGATCAGGGCGCCGGCTGGTGCGCCGTCTTCTGGCAGCGGGACCCCGAGGGGATGCGCGCCTGTCTTCACGGCCGCGAGCTGCCGCCCTGGGACGTGCTGGAGTCACTGCTGCAGGACCTCGCGGCGGCCTTGGGCCCCGCCGTCGCCACGGCCGAGCGGGAACGCGCCCGCGCCCTGCACCTGGCGGCCGTCTCGGCGTACGACGCTCTGCCCGGTGCCCGCGACACCCTCGGCGACCGTCTCGACGTCATGCTCCGCGAGCAGCGGTACGCCGCCGAACGCCGCTCCGAGCTGACCAGCCGGCTCACCGCCGCCACCTCCCACGAGGAGGTCGAGGCCCTCCGCCTCGACCTCGCCTGGACCCACGACGACCACGGCCGCGCCACGGCCCGCTGTGCCGAACTCAGGACCCGGCTTTCCCGGCTGTCCCGGCCGGACGCGGGCGTGACGGAAACGGACGCCGTACCGCTCCCGGCGGACGCCTTCCGCCGGGAGCCCGAGCCCCAGCCCGGTGAGCCCCCCTCCGGCGGCACACCGAATCCCTGGTTCGCCGCACCGCCGGACGAACAGGAGTCCCGGCCCGGGGTGCCGCGAGAAGGACACGACCTCCGGACCCCGCCGGTGGCCGGGCAGGAGCCCTGGCCCGGGGTGCCGCGAGAAGGGCGAGACCTCCGAACCGGAGCCCCGGGCGCCGGGCAGGACGTCGGGCCAGGGGGTCCAGGGGGTACGGAAGCCGGGCAGGCCGTCCGGGCTCGGGGGCCGCGGGCCGCGCGCCGCCCTGGTTCCGGGGCCCCGGGCGCCGCTCGGGCCTCCTGGGCCGGCGCCCCGGACGCCGGTCGGGCGCCCGCTGAGGGCCCCGCCGCGCCCCGCACACCCTCCCGTACCCCCGACCCCGCCGGAGCCCCCGCCAAAGCCCGCAGGCGCCGCCGGGGCGGTGCCCGGTTCGCGGGGGCCGTCGAGGACGACGCCGTGCCGCCGCAGGCGCCCGTCGCGGCCGTGCCCGAGGCGTCCGGTGGGGGGCGTTCACCGCGAGGGGCCCGGTTCGCCGGGGCGGGGGAGCGGGAGGAGCCGCCCGAGCCGTCCTTCGAGGCGGTGGACGCGGAGGCGGTGACGGCCGTGGCCGGGGCCGTGGAGCGGCTGGTGCGGCTGCGGGCGGAGGGGCGCACGGGCGAGGCGCACGTGCTGCTGGTGGAGATCGCGCAATGGCCCGCCGCCCGGCTCCCGCTGCTCGCGGACGGCCTGAGGCGCGCCACGCTCGGCGCCGACTGGGACACCCTGCTGTGGGAGGCCGCCGCACTGCCCGCCGAGCGGCTGGTCGCCGCCGCCGGCGCGCTGGAGGCGGCCGGGCGGGTGGCTGACGGACGGCAGATGCTCCGGCAGGGCGTGGCCCGGCCCGCCGCGGAGATCGGCGCGGCCGTGCTGGAGCTGGCCGGGCAGGGACGGGACCGCGAGGTGCGGGCACTGCTGGACGCCTATGTCCGGGTCCGCACGCCCGAGGAAGCGGCCCGCAGTGTCGCCGCCGACCCGGACCGGCTCGTACCGCTCCTGCTGGAAGCGGCCGGCGGTGTCTCCGAGGAGCGCCACTGGGACCTGGTGCACGCCCTGCGGGTCGCCGGGTTCACCCCATGACCGGCCCCGCGATCACCCTAAGGAGTGTCAAACATGATCGACTCCGCGGGTTGGCGACGATGGTCTTGGCAAGGACGTCCGGGAGGCTTACTTTCGTCCCTCTACGGGCCGTTTCTACGGGCGTAGAGGCTCGGACGTAGCGTCGAAGGAGCAGCTCATGGCCAACGTCGTACGTGCCGCACTGGTCCAGGCCACCTGGACCGGCGACACCGAGTCCATGGTGGCGAAGCACGAGGAGCACGCACGCGAGGCGGCCCGCCGCGGCGCGCGGGTCATCGGCTTCCAGGAGGTCTTCAACTCCCCCTACTTCTGCCAGGTCCAGGAGCCGGAACACTACCGCTGGGCCGAACCGGTGCCCGACGGGCCGACGGTCCGCAGGATGCGGGACCTCGCCCGCGAGACCGGCATGGTGATCGTCGTACCGGTCTTCGAGGTCGAGCAGTCGGGCTTCTACTACAACACCGCCGCCGTGATCGACGCCGACGGCTCCTACCTCGGCAAGTACCGCAAGCACCACATCCCGCAGGTCAAGGGCTTCTGGGAGAAGTACTACTTCAAACCCGGCAACCTCGGCTGGCCCGTCTTCGACACGGCCGTCGGCAAGGTCGGCGTCTACATCTGCTACGACCGGCACTTCCCGGAGGGCTGGCGGCAACTCGGACTCAACGGGGCCCAGTTGGTCTACAACCCGTCCGCCACCCACCGCGGGCTCTCTTCCTACCTGTGGCAGCTCGAACAGCCCGCCGCGGCCGTCGCCAACGAGTACTTCGTCGCCGCCATCAACCGGGTCGGCCAGGAGGAGTACGGCGACAACGACTTCTACGGCACGAGTTACTTCGTCGACCCCCGCGGGCAGTTCGTCGGCGACCCGGCGAGCGACAAGACCGAGGAACTCCTTGTCCGCGACCTGGACTTCGACCTGATCGAGCAGGTCCGGCAGCAGTGGGCCTTCTACCGAGACCGCCGCCCCGACGCCTACGAAGGACTGGTGCAGCCGTGAACGACCTCTACGCCCGCCACCGGGGCGTCCTGCCCGACTGGCTGGCCCTGTACTACGACGAGCCGCTGGAGATCACCCACGGCGAGGGCCGGCACGTCTGGGACTCCGCCGGCAACCGGTATCTCGACTTCTTCGGCGGCATCCTCACCACGATGACCGCGCACGCCCTGCCCGAGGTGACCAAGGCCGTCACCGAGCAGGCCGGCCGGATCATCCACTCCTCGACCCTCTACCTCAACCGGCCGATGGTCGAACTGGCCGAGCGCATCGCCCAGGTGAGCGGCATCCCGGACGCCCGGGTGTTCTTCACCACCTCCGGCACCGAGGCCAACGACACCGCCCTGCTGCTCGCCACCACCTACCGGCGCACCAACACCGTGCTGGCCATGCGCAACAGCTACCACGGCCGCTCCTTCAGCACGGTCGGCATCACCGGCAACCGCGGCTGGTCCCCCACCTCGCTCTCTCCGTTGCAGACCCTGTACGTCCACGGCGGAGTCCGCAGGCGGGGCCCGTTCGCCGAGCTGGACGACCGCGCGTTCATCGACGCGTGCGTGGCGGACCTCAAGGACGTCCTCGGCCACACCCGGCCCCCCGCCGCTCTGATCGCCGAACCGATCCAGGGCGTCGGCGGCTTCACCTCACCGCCGGACGGCCTGTACGCGGCCTTCCGGGAGGTGCTGAACGCCCACGGCATCCTGTGGATCAGCGACGAGGTGCAGACCGGCTGGGGTCGCACGGGCGAGCACTTCTGGGGCTGGCAGGCGCACGCCCGCAGCGGCCCGCCGGACATCGTCACCTTCGCCAAGGGCGTCGGCAACGGCATGTCCATCGGCGGGGTGATCGCCCGCTCCGAGATCATGAACTGCCTGGACGCCAACAGCATCTCGACCTTCGGCGGCACCCAGATCACCATGGCCGCGGGCCTCGCCAACCTCGGCTACCTCCTCGAACACGACCTCCAGGGCAACGCCCGGCGGGTCGGCGGCCTGCTCCTCGAACGGCTGCGGGCGGTCGGCGCGGGTCTGCCCGGCGTCCGCGAGGTGCGCGGACGCGGACTGATGATCGGCGTGGAGCTGGTCAAGCCGGGCACCGACGAGGCCGATCCGCGGGCGGCCGCCGACGTTCTGGAGGCGACCCGCGACGCGGGCCTGCTCATCGGCAAGGGCGGCGGCCACGACACCAGCGCCCTGCGCATCGCCCCGCCGCTGTCCCTGACCGTGGCGGAGGCCGAGGAGGGCGCGGCGATCCTGGAAAGCGCGCTGAGGAGCACGTACCAGAGAGCGGATTGACGGCGATGAACACCACCTCCTCCCATTCCCGGCCCCCCGGCTGGCAGCCGCTGGAACCCGCCCTGTCCGTCCGGCAGGTGCTCACCCTGGAGCGGGTGCTCGCGGGGGAGCCCGAGGTGGTGGCCGGAGCCGGGCAGCTCGACCGGGCGGTGCGCTGGGTGCACGTCGCCGAGGCCGCCGACGTCGGGGTGATGCTCACCGGCGGCGAGATGGTGCTCACCACCGGAGTGCTGCTGGCCGGTGACGAGGCCAAGCAGGCCGAGTACGTCCAGTCCCTGCACCGGGCGGAGGCCGCGGCCGTCGTCCTCGGGCTCGGCCGGGCCTTTCCCGCGCCGCCCGAGGTGATGCGCCGGGCCGCCGAGCGGTGCGGGCTGCCCATGGTCGTGCTGCACCGGCCGTTCCCGTTCGCCGAACTGACCGAGGAGGTCCAGTCGCGTCTCGTACGGCGGAAGTTCGCCGCCGTGAGCCTGTCGGAGACCGTACGGACCGCGCTCACCGGGCTGATCACCGCGGGCGCTCCGCTGCAGCGCCTGCTCGACGAGGTCGCCCAGCACAGCGGCTGCCCGGTCGTCGTCACCAACCTCGCCCACCGCGTCCTCGCCACGGCGGGGGAGCGGCCGGCGGTGGACGACGTGCTGCGCGACTGGGAGCGGATCGCCCGCCAGGCATGGGGGCACCACCCAGGCCGTTCAGGCACTGGGGGAGGCAGCGAGGGAGACGGCTGGATCCGCGCCGAGCTGGGCGGACGCGAAGAGCGCTGGGGCCGGCTGCTGCTGTGCGGGTACCGGGGTGACCCGGCCACCGGGCGGCTGCTCGCCGACCGGACCGCCGAGGCGCTCGTGCTGCACCGCATGCTCGGCGGCGGCTCCGCCCACACCTGGGAGGAGGAGTCGGCGCAGAGCCTGCTCACCGACCTCGTCTCCGGGGTCGTGCCCGCCCGGCAACTGCTGCCCCGGGCAAGGGCGGCCGGGCTGCCGGTCAACCGGCGGACCTTCGTGCCCCTCGTCGTGCCCGGCGGGGACGCGGGCCGGCTCGACCGGATGCTGCGGCTGCTGGGTCTGTCCGGGCTGGTCGCCGAGCTGGCCGACGGCGCCACCGCCGTGCTGCTCAGCCTCGCCCGCGACCAGCACGCCGAGGCGCTCACCGCACACTTCGCGGCGCGGCTGCGGACGGAGAGCGGGGTGCCGAACGCCGTGGTCGCGGCCGCCGATCCGCGCACCGTGTGGGAGGACGTACCCGCCGGGCTGCGAGAGGCCCGGCATGTCGCCGACGCCGTCGCCGACTCCTCCGCGGTTCTCGACCTGCCGGCCGTCGTCCGGTTGCGCGACGTCCATCTGCGCGGTCTGGTACGGCTGTTGCGGGACGACCCGCATGTGCAGTCCTTCGCCGAGCGGGAGCTGGACGGGCTGCTGTGCGGCGCCGACCAGGAGCTGCTGAACGTGCTGCGGACGTATCTGGCGACGGGCCGCAACAAGTCCCGCACCGCCCAGCTGCACCACGTCTCCCGGCCCGCGCTCTACCGCAGGCTGGAGGCCATACAGGCACGGCTCGGCGTGGACCTCGACGACTTCGAGCAGGCGGCCTCCGTGCACATCGCGCTCCTCGCGCATGACGCGCAACAGGGGTGAAACATGCGACGACCTGGGAAAACGGCGGTGAAACATGAGCCGGCGAACACGTGACACGGTGACACGCCGACCGCCCGCGGACGTGACACGCTGCAACTCAAACCGGCCCACCGGGCTTCCTAGTCTCGCCGTACACCGAGCGACCGGAGGTCCCGATGAGCCGAGTGATCCGTGCCGCCCTCTTCCAGACCGCCTGGACCGGCGACAAGGAGTCGATGATCCAGGTCCACGAGCAGGCGGCCCGCGACGCGGCCGCGCAGGGCGCCCAAGTCCTCTGCTTCCAGGAACTGTTCTACGGCCCCTACTTCTGCCAGGTGCAGGACAAGGCCTTCTACGAGTACGCCGAGCGGATCCCCGACGGCCCCACCGTCCGGCGCTTCCAGGCGCTGGCGCGGGAACTGGGCATCGTCCTGGTCCTGCCCATGTACGAGGAGGAGCAGCCGGGCGTCCTGTACAACACCGCCGCCGTGATCGACGCGGACGGCTCCTACCTCGGCAAGTACCGCAAGACGCACATCCCACAAGTACGGGGATTCTGGGAGAAGTTCTACTTCCGGCCGGGCAACAGCGGCTGGCCCGTCTTCGACACGGCCGTCGGCCGGATCGGCGTCTACATCTGCTACGACCGCCACTTCCCGGAGGGCTGGCGGGCGCTGGGCCTCGCCGGTGCCGAGATCGTCTTCAACCCCTCGGCCACCTCGCGCGGCCTCTCCCGCTACCTGTGGCAGCTCGAGCAGCCGGCGGCGGCCGTCGCCAACGAGTACTTCGTCGGCGCGATCAACCGGGTCGGCGTGGAGGACCTGGGCGACAACGACTTCTACGGCACCACCTACTTCGTGGATCCCGAGGCCCAGTTCGTCGGCGAGGTGGCGAGCGACAAGGAGCCCGAACTCGTCGTCCGCGACCTGGACCTGGCCAAGCTCCGCGAGGTCCGCGACCGCTGGCAGTTCTACCGCGACCGGGCCCCCGGCGCCTACACGCCGCTGACCGCGCCCTGACCGAAGCGCCCACCCTGGGAGGAGAGGGACCATGAGCAGCCGTACCGTCATCCGCGGTGGTCTCGTCATCACCGCGTCCGACGAGATCCACGCCGACGTCCTGATCGAGGACGGCCGCATCGCCGCCCTCGCCGCCTCCGGCACCCCCGCCGCCGAGGCGTTCGGCGTCGGCCGGGTGATCGACGCCACCGGGAAGTACGTCATCCCGGGCGGCGTCGACGGACACACCCACATGCAGATGCCGTTCGGCGGCACCACCGCCGCCGACACCTTCGAGACCGGCACCCGTGCCGCCGCCTGGGGCGGTACGACCACGATCGTCGACTTCGCGATCCAGAGCGTCGGCGGCACCCTGCGCGAGGGCCTGGACGCCTGGCACGCCAAGGCCGAGGGCAACTGCGCGATCGACTACGCCTTCCACATGATCGTCTCCGACGTGAACCAGGAGACGCTCAAGGAGATGGACCTGCTGGTCGAGGAGGGCGTGACCAGCTTCAAGCAGTTCATGGCCTACCCCGGGGTGTTCTACTCCGACGACGGCCAGATCCTGCGGGCCATGCAGCGCGCCGGCGAGAACGGCGGGCTGATCATGATGCATGCCGAGAACGGCATCGCCATCGACGTCCTCGTCGAACAGGCGCTGGCCCGCGGTGAGACCGACCCCCGCTACCACGGGGAGGTCCGCAAGGCCCTGCTGGAGGCCGAGGCCACCCACCGCGCCATCAGGCTCGCGCAGGTCGCGGGGGCCCCGCTGTACGTCGTGCACGTCTCGGCTCAGGAGGCGGTCGCCGAACTGGCCAGGGCCCGGGACGCGGGGCTCAACGTGTTCGGCGAGACCTGCCCGCAGTACCTGTTCCTGTCCACCGACAACCTCGCCGAACCGGACTTCGAGGGCGCCAAGTACGTGTGCTCCACCCCGCTGCGCCCCAGGGAGCACCAGGCGGCCCTGTGGCAGGGTCTGCGCACCAACGACCTGCAGGTGGTCTCCACCGACCACTGCCCCTTCTGCTTCACCGGCCAGAAGGAGCTGGGCCGGGGCGACTTCTCCAAGATCCCCAACGGTCTGCCGGGGGTGGAGAACCGCATGGACCTGCTGCACCAGGCCGTCGTCGACGGGCACATCTCCCGGCGCCGCTGGATCGAGATCGCCTGCGCCACCCCGGCCCGCATGTTCGGCCTCTACCCGAAGAAGGGCACCATCACCCCGGGCGCCGACGCCGACGTCGTCATCTACGACCCGCACGCCGAACAGATCATGTCCGCCGAGACGCACCACATGAACGTCGACTACTCGGCCTACGAGGGCAGGCGCACGACCGGCCGCGTCGAGACCGTGCTCTCGCGGGGCGAACTCGTCATCGACCAGCGGGAGTACACCGGACGCGCCGGTCACGGCGCCTTCACTCCGCGCACCACCTGTCAGTACCTCAACTAGGAGTGGCGCCCATGGACTTCGGACTCGTCCTGCAGACCGACCCGCCGGCCTCCCGTGTCGTCAGCCTCATGAAGCGGGCCGAGCGCAACGGCTTCACCCACGGCTGGACCTTCGACTCCGCCGTGCTCTGGCAGGAGCCGTTCGTGATCTACAGCCAGATCCTCGCGAACACCACCAGGCTGCGCGTCGGGCCCATGGTGACCAACCCGGGCACCCGCACCTGGGAGGTCACCGCCTCCACCTTCGCCACCCTCAACGACATGTTCGGCAACCGCACGGTGTGCGGGATCGGCCGCGGCGACTCCGCGATGCGCGTCGCCGGCCGCAAACCCAACACGCTGGCCCGGATCAGCGAGGCCATGAAGGTCATCCGCGCCCTCGGCCGGGGCGAGGAGGCCGACCTGGGCGGCACGAAGATCCGCTTGCCGTGGGTCGCTCCCGGCGCCGAACTCCCGGTGTGGATGGCCGCGTACGGCCCCAAGGCGCTGAGGATGACCGGCGAGGAGGCCGACGGCTTCATCCTCCAGCTCGCCGACCTCTACCTCACGGAGTACATGGTGAAGGCCGTCAAGGACGCGGCCGTCGCCGCCGGCCGGGACCCGTCCGAGGTCACCGTCTGCGTGGCCGCCCCCGCCTACGTCACCGCCGACGACTCGCCCGAGGCGCTCGCCCACGCCCGCGAGCAGTGCCGATGGTTCGGCGGCATGGTCGGCAACCACGTCGCCGACCTGGTCGCCAAGTACGGCGAGCACTCCGCCCAGGTCCCCGACGAACTCACCGAGTACATCAAGGCCCGCCAGGGCTACGACTACGCCCACCACGGGCGCAGCGGCAACCCCGACACCCAGTTCGTGCCCGACGAGATCGTCGACCGGTTCTGCCTGATCGGCCCGGCCGAGAAACACGTCGAGAAGCTGAACGCCCTGCGCGAGCTGGGCGTCGACCAGTTCGCCCTGTACGACATGCACGACGCCCAGGAAGCCACCATCGACGCCTACGGCTCCCGGGTGATCCCTGCGGTCAACGCCTGACCGCCCCAACCCCGTTGGTCTCCCCCTCGCCGCCACCCCGCCGCGGCGAGGGGGCACAGGGCGCCCGCCCGCGCACCCCCCCATGCGCCGTCCGCACGGCCTCTCCCGACCCACCTCACCCCGATTGGCCCGCCCATGACCGACACCGCTCCCTCCGCCATACCCCTGTCCGGCCAGGTGACCCAGCCCGACGGGCGGGTCGAACTCGCCCCCGGCACCCGGCCGCCCGGCGGCCGGTACGCCAACGAGGACCTGCTCCCCGTCCCGGTGGACAGGCGCACCTGGACGACGTACAACTTCTCCGCGCTGTGGGTCGGCATGGCCCACAACACGGCCTCCTGGACCCTGGCCTCCGGTCTGATCGCGGTGGGCATGGACTGGAAGCAGGCCGTGTTCACCATCGCCCTCGCCAACCTGATCGTGCTCGTGCCGATGCTGCTCACCGGGCACGCCGGACCCAAGTACGGCATCCCCTTCCCGGTCTTCGCCCGCGCGAGCTTCGGCGTGCGCGGCGCCAACCTGCCCGCCGTGGTGCGGGCGTTGGTGGCGTGCGGCTGGTTCGGCATCCAGACCTGGATCGGCGGTGAGGCGATCTACTTCCTCGCCGGCAAGCTCATCGGCGGCGGCTGGGCGAACGCCTCGCACATCGGCGGCCACGCCTGGACCATGTGGCTGTCGTTCGCCATCTTCTGGGTCATCCAGATCGCCATCATCCACCGCGGCATGGAGACCATCCGCCGCTTCGAGAACTGGGCGGCGCCCTTCGTCCTGGTCGGCGCGTTCGTGATGCTGTGGTGGATGAGCAGCAAGGCCGGGGGCGTCGGTCCGCTCTTCGACCAGCCGTCCAAGCTGGGATGGGGCGGTGACTTCTGGAAGCTGTTCTGGCCCTCCCTGATGGGCATGATCGGCTTCTGGTCGACCCTGTCGCTGAACATCCCCGACTTCACCCGCTACGGCCGCAGCCAGCGGGCCCAGACCCGGGGACAGGCCCTCGGGCTGCCGACCACGATGACCCTGTTCGCCTTCCTCTCCGTGCTGGTCACCTCCGGCTCCCAGGCGGTCTACGGCGAGCCCGTCTGGGACCCGGTACAGCTCGCCGCCAAGACGGACAACGTGGTCGGTCTGCTCTACGCCCTGGTCACCGTGCTGGTGGCGACCCTCTCCGTGAACATCGCGGCCAACCTGGTCTCCCCGGCGTTCGACTTCTCCAACGTTGCCCCGCGCAGGGTGAGTTTCCGCACCGGCGCGCTGATCACCGCGGTCCTGGCCGTGCTGATCTTCCCCTGGAAGCTGTACGCGGACCCGCAGGGCTACATCTTCACCTGGCTCGGCCTGGTGGGCGGTCTGCTCGGCACCGTCGCGGGCATCCTCGTCGCCGACTACTGGATCCTGCGCCGCACCCGGCTGGTCCTCGCCGACCTGTACCGCGCGGGCGGCCGGTACTGGTACGCGGGCGGCTGGAACTGGCGGGCGGTGGCCGCGTTCCTGGCCGGCGGTGTGCTGGCCGTCGGCGGCGCCGACTTCCACCCGCTGATCGACGGCCGCCCCATCCCGGCGCTGTCGTCCCTCGCCGACTACGGCTGGGCGGTGGGCCTCGGCACCTCCCTGGTGCTGTACCTGGCGCTGACCTGGCTCACCGGGCGCAAGGAGGAACCGGCGGAGGCGCCGGTCTGAGACCGGCCCGCCCCGGCGGCTCCCGCCTGCCGGGGCCCCGCCCGCCACCGCCCACCGCTCACTCCGAGCCCCCAACGGCACCCGGTGATGCGCCTGTTGAGATACTCACCGCTTGTGAAGAGACGAGCGCTGCTGTGGTCCGCCGCCTGTCTGGCGCTGGCCTCCTGTCATGCCGGGATGGCGACCGCCGGCCAGGGGACGGAGCGGAACGGGCCCGTGCCCCCGGACCAGCGCGAGGCCGCGCCCGATCTCGTGGGCGACAGCCTGGACGGCAGGCCACTCCGGCTGGCCGACTACCGGGGGAAGGTGGTCGTCCTCAACGCGTGGGCGTCCTGGTGCGGCCCCTGCCGGGCCGAGGCGCCCGAACTCCGGGCCGCCCGTGAACACCTCGCCCATAAGGGCGTGCGGGTCCTCGGGCTCGACGCCGACACCGACCCCGCGGGCGGCCGTGCCTTCCAGCGGGAGCACCGTCTCGGCTACCCCAGCTTCCAGGACCCCTCCGGGCGGCAGATGCTGAGGTTCCCCAAGGGGACGGTTCCGCAGGGCGTGCCGTTCACCGTCGTCATCGACACCCGGGGCAGGATCGCGGCCGTACACTCCGGGCCCATCACCGAACAGGAGGTGCGCGACCTGGCGCTGCCGCTCGTCCGCTCCTGAGGGGCGGTCAGCCGGACGTGCCCGACCCCAGGGCGGCCACGGCGCTCTTCGCCGCCTTGATGGCGCCCTTGTTGATCTCGTCCGTGCTCGGAGCCTTCTTGCTCTCGAAGTCGCTGCCGTTGTAGGTGACGACCACCAGCGCGTTGGAGGCCCGTACCAGCACCACGCCCTCGCGGGTCTCCTGCTTGTCCTCGGTGGTGAGGTTCACGACCGAGTAGCCGGCGTCACCGACACCCGGTACCTCGCCTCCGCCGCTCTTGTCGGCGACGCGCTGCTGGTACTCCTTCTGCGCGGCTTCGTCCGACTCGGTGATCTCGAACGAGACGTCGAGCCAGCGGTAGTCGTAGCCCTCGAGGGCGTTCCAGGAGCAGGTGCGGCGCAGCTCGGTGTCGGTCGACGGGATCTCCTTGCCCGACGTCTTCGCCCCGGGTACCAGGGACTTGACGGTCGCCACGGGCACGCTGGAGCAGGGGGCCGGCGCGGCCTTGTACGACTTCGACACCGCGGTGGACGACGGCGCGGACGCCGAGCCGGTGGGCGTCTGCTGTGACGGCCGGTGGTCGGCGGCCGCCGGTGCGGCCGGACCCGACGACATCGCCCAGCCGGCGCAGGCGAGTACGACGACCGGCGTCAGGCGCGCGGTCAGGGCGAGCGGCAGAGGCAGTGAACGCACGGCGCACTTCTCGTGGGAGAGGGGGCGCGGAAGGGTCCCGCGGGGTGGGCTGGGACGACAGTGTCACATGACTGCCTGTGCGGCGGAAGGCCGAACTCGCTGTGTGCCCGGCCGGTGACTCAGGCCCATGGACGCCGTGTTGAAAATTCCGTCATGTCCGGTCAGGGGACGCGAGCGGTCCACTCCGGCGAGGTGAACTTCGTGCGCGCCAGCTCCTCGGCCCGCGCCAGCTCCCCCTCCGTCACCTCGCCGTCCACGAGGCCGTAGCGCCCCCGGAACGACTCGATCATCCGCTCGATCACCGCGTCCCGCGGCAGCCCCGTCTGCCGGCGCAGCGGATCGACCCGCTTCTTCGCGCTCCCGGTGCCCTTGTCGGACAGCTTCTCCCGCCCGATCCGCAGCACCTCGAGCATCTTGTCCGCGTCGATGTCGTACGACATGGTCACGTGGTGCAGCACGGCCCCCGGGCCGCCGCCCGGCCCGACGACCCGCTTCTGCGCCGCGCCCGCGATCTTGCCCTGGTCGGTGGCGATGTCGTTCAGCGGCTGGTACCAGGCGCGGATGCCCATCTCGCCGAGGGCGCCGAGCACCCAGTCGTCCAGATAGGCGTAGCTGTCCTGGAAGGACAGACCCTGCACCAGCGACTCGGGCACCGACAGGGAGTAGGTGATCGTGTTCCCGGGTTCCACGAACATGGCGCCGCCGCCGGAGATCCGCCGCACCACCTCGACGCCGTGCCGGGCGGCGCCCTCCGGGTCCACCTCGTTGCGCAGCGACTGGAAGCTGCCGATGATCACCGACGGTGCGCCCCACTCCCACACCCGCAGCGTGGGCGGCCGGCGGCCCGCCGCCACCTCGGCGGTCAGGACCTCGTCCAGGGCCATGTGCAGTGCCGGCGGCTGCGGGCCCTCGTGGATGAGCTGCCAGTCGTAGTCGGTCCAGTCCGTGGCGTGCGCGAGCGCCCGGCGTACCGCGATCCCGACGCCCTCCGCGGTCAGGCCGTACATGACCGTCCCCGCGGGCAGCGCCGCCTCGATCCGCGCGGCCAGCCCGGCCGCGTCGGTGTCCGCCGGGGCGCCCTCGAGCGCGCGGTTCACCGCGTCCAGCGCCTCGTCCGGCTCCAGGAAGAAGTCGCCCGCCACGCGCACATCGCGCAGCACGCCGTCCGCCGCCGCCACGTCCACGACGACCAGCTTGCCGCCGGGCACCTTGTACTCACCGTGCACTGCCTGGGCCTCCCTCCTCCATCAGGAGATCAACGCCTGGGGGCGCGGTGCTGTTCCCGTGGAGGAGGTGAAGGAAGGGCCACGGAAGCCGGGCCGGAAATCCACGGCGTCCGCTCCGGGCGTCTCCGATACTGGTGGGCCCGGCCCACACGCGCGAGCACCGAGGTGACAGATGCGGTTCACCACCCGGCCCACCCTCCAGGGCACCTTCGGCATGGTGTCCGCCACGCACTGGCTGGCCTCCCAGTCGGCGATGGCGGTGCTGGAGGACGGGGGCAACGCCTTCGACGCGGCCGTGGCCGGCGCCTTCGTGCTGCACGTGGTGGAGCCGCATCTGAACGGGCCCGCCGGGGAGGTGCCCATCCTGCTCGCGCCGGCCGGCGGCGAGGTGCGCGTGCTGTGCGGGCAGGGCGTCGCCCCGGCCGCCGCCACCGTCGCGCACTACCGGGAACTCGGTCTGGATCTCGTACCCGGCACCGGACCGCTCGCCGCCGCCGTGCCCGGCGCCTTCGACGCCTGGCTGCTGCTCCTGCGCGACCACGGCACCAAGTCGCTCGAGGACGTCCTGAAGTACGCCGTCGGATACGCCGGACACGGGCACGCGCCCGTGGAGAAGCTCGGCGCGACCGTGGAGAGCGTGCGGGAGCTGTTCGAGACCGAGTGGACCTCCTCCGCCGAGGTGTACCTGCCCGGCGGCCGGGCGCCCCGGCCCGGCGAACGCTTTCGCAACCCCGCCCTGGCCGGCACCTGGCGGCGGCTGCTGGCCGAGACCGCCCGGGCCGGCGACCGGGAGGCCCGCATCGACGCCGCGCGCGAGGTGTGGCGCTCCGGCTTCATCGCCGAGGCCCTGGTACGCCAGTCCCGGCGGCCCACGCTGGACACCAGCGGGCGGCGGCACACCGGCCCCCTCACGGAGGCGGACCTGGCCGGCTGGTCCGCCGGATACGAGGCGCCGGTGACCTACGACTGGAACGGCTGGACCGTGTGCAAGGCCGGCCCGTGGAGCCAGGGACCCGCCTTCCTCCAGCAACTGGCCCTGCTCCCGCCCGAGCTGCCCGCGTACGGCTCGGCGGACTACGTCCACCTGCTGATCGAGGGCTGCAAGCTCGCCATGGCCGACCGGGAGGCCTGGTACGGGGACGCGGCCGACGTACCGCTCGCCGCACTGCTGTCGGACGAGTACAACGCCGGCCGCCGCGCCCTCGTCGGCGAGAAGGCCTCCCGCGAGCTGCGGCCCGGCAGTCCCGGCGGACGCGCCCCGCGCCTGCCCGCACAGGCACACGCGCGCGCGGCCTGCGACGATCCCGGCTTCAACCCGATGGGCGCGGGCGAGCCGACCGTCGCGGACCTGACCGGCGAGGCCCAGGTGGCCGCCGACGGCAGCACCCGCGGCGACACCTGCCACCTGGACGTCGTGGACCGCTGGGGCAACATGGTCGCGGCCACGCCCAGCGGTGGCTGGCTGCAGTCCAACCCGGTCGTGCCCGAACTCGGTTTCCCGCTCGGCACCCGGCTGCAGATGACGTGGCTGGAGGAGGGGCTGGCGAACTCCCTCACCCCGGGCCGCCGCCCCCGCACCACCCTGACCCCGTCCCTCGCGCTGCGCGGCGGAGTCCCGGTCATGGCGTTCGGCACGCCCGGCGGTGACCAGCAGGACCAGTGGCAGTTGCACTTCTTCCTCGCCGCCGTGCTGCGCGCCCCGGTCCGCGGCGGCCTCGACCTGCAGGGCGCGATCGACGCCCCGAACTGGCACAACGACAGCTTCCCCAGTTCCTTCTACCCGCGCGGCCGGCGCCCCGGCAGCGTCACCGTGGAGTCCCGCACGGACCCCGGGGTGATCGACGGACTGCGCCGCCGGGGCCACGACGTCACGGTCGGCCCCGGCTGGTCGGAGGGCCGCCTGTGCGCGGTGGCCCGTGACCCGGAGACGGGCATCCTGTCGGCCGCCGCGAACCCGCGCGGGATGCAGGGGTACGCGGTCGGCCGCTGACGGCCGGTCCGGCACCCGCTCTTCATCCCGATTCCACCCGGTGTCCACCGGGCGGGCGGGGATTGTCAGTGGCGCGTGGTCTCATGGAGGACATGATCGACGAAACGGAAACCATCGAGGAGTTTCTCACCCGCGGCTCGGCCGACGTGGAGGAAGCGGTCCGCAAGGCCGCGGCGGCCGAGATCCTGCCCCGCTTCCGCCGCCTCGCCGAGCACGAGGTGGACCGCAAGAGCGGTCCGCACGACCTGGTGACGGACGCGGACCGGCTCGCCGAGCAGCGGCTCACCGAAGTCCTCGGCGCCCTGCTGCCCGGCTCGGTCGTGGTCGGCGAGGAGGCGGTGCACGCCAACCCGGCCACCTACGAGGCGATACGGGGCGACGCGCCGGTCTGGATCATCGACCCGGTCGACGGCACCCGGCAGTTCGTCCACGGCGACGAGGGCTTCTGCACGCTGGTCGCGCTCGCCCACCGGGGCGTCGTCCAGGCCTCCTGGACCTACGCCCCCGTACCGGACCGGTTCGCCACGGCCGTCCGCGGCCGGGGCGCCTTCCTCGACGGCGAGCGGCTGTTCGCGGGGGCGCCCGCGCCCGGCCGCGACCTCGCCGTCGCCACCTCCCACCCGGACTTCACCACCGACGAGCAGAAGCACGCCCTGCGCGCCCTGTGGACCGACGGCCTCGCCCCGCGCCCCTGCGGCTCCGCGGGACTGGAGTACCTCGCCGTGGCCCGGGGCGAGCTGGACGCCGTCGCGTTCTCCTGGGAGGCGGCCTGGGACCACGCGGCGGGCCTGCTGCTGGTCGAGGAGGCGGGCGGCGCCCACCTCACGCTCACCGGCGAGCCGTTCCGGGTGACCGGCGGCAACACACTGCCGTTCACCGCCGCCCGCGACGCGGCCACCGCCCGCCGCGTGGCGCACCTGCTGGGCACGGGCGGCTGAGGCACCCGGCCCCGGCCACCGCGGGGCCACCGGCATATCCTGATCACGAGTGGCCATCGGCTGACGAAGGAGTCCGAAGGTGCCGTCGATGCTCGATGCGGTCGTGGTGGGTGCGGGACCGAACGGACTGACCGCTGCCGTGGAGCTGGCCCGCAGGGGCCACTCCGTCGCCCTGTTCGAGGCGCGGTCCACCGTCGGCGGCGGCGCGCGCACCGAGGAGCTGACGCTGCCCGGCTTCCGGCACGACCCGTGCTCGGCCGCCCACCCCCTCGGCATCAACTCGCCCGCCTTCCGGGCCCTGCCCCTGGACCGGTACGGCCTCCAGTGGGTGCACGCGGACCTGCCGATGGCGCACCCGTTCCCGGACGGCAGCGCGGCCGTACTGGCCCGGTCCGTCGCCGAGACGGCGGCCTCCTTCGGCCCGCGCGACGCGGGCGCGTACCGCAGGCTGGTCGAGCCGTTCCTGGCCAAGTGGGACACCCTGGCCCGGGACTTCATGTCCCTGCCCTCGACCGCGCTGCCCCGCGACCCGGTGACCCTGGCCCGCTTCGGCCTCGCCGGACTGCCCCCCTCCACCTTGCTGATGCGCCGCTTCCGCGACGAGCCCGTCAAGGCTCTCTTCTCCGGCCTCGTCGCCCATGTGATGGCGCCCCTCGGCGGCTTCGCCACGGGCGCCATCGGCCTGGTCTTCGCACTGGCCGCGCACGCCCGCGGCTGGCCCCTGGCCCGCGGCGGCTCCCAGGCGATCTCCGACGCCCTCGCCGCCTACCTCACCGATCTCGGCGGCGCCGTCCACACCGACTACGAGGTCAAGCGCCTGGACGACCTGCCGCCGGCTCGCGCGTACGTGTTCGACACCTCGCCCGCCGCGCTCGCCCGCATCGCCGGCTTCGGCGGCCACTACGACCGCTTCCGCTACGGCCCCAGCGTCTTCAAGATCGACTACGCGCTGGACGGCCCGGTCCCCTGGACCGCCCCCGAGGCCCGCGTCGCCGGCACCGTGCAGGTCGGCGCGAGCCAGGCCGAGATCGGCACCGCGCTGTACGCCGCGTCCCGCGCGGGCCGCGCCCCCGACCGGCCGTTCCTGATCACCGTCCAGCCCAGCGTGGCCGACCCCACCCGGGCGCCCGAGGGCAAGCACGTCTTCTGGGCCTACGGCCACGTGCCGAACGGCTGGCGGGGCGACCTCACCGACGCCATCGAACGCCAACTGGACCGCTTCGCCCCGGGCTTCCGCGACCGCGTCCTCGCCCGCGCCACCACCGGCCCCGCCGAACTCGCCGCCCACAACGCCAACTACGTCGGCGGTGACATCGCCTGCGGCGCGGCGTCCGGGCTCCAGCTGCTGCTGCGCCCCAGACTGTCCCTGTTCCCGTATCACACCCCCCATCCGGCCGTCTTCATCTGCTCCTCGGCCACCCCGCCGGGCCCCGGCGTGCACGGCATGTCGGGGCACAACGCGGCCAAGGCCGTCTGGCGGAGACTGAGGCAGACATGACCACCATCACCCTCGTCCAGGGCGACATCACCCGGCAGAGCGCCGACGCGATCGTCAACGCCGCCAACTCCTCCCTGCTCGGCGGCGGAGGCGTGGACGGCGCGATCCACCGCAAGGGCGGCGCCGCGATCCTCGAGGAGTGCCGCGCGCTGCGCGCCTCCCGGTACGGCAAGGGCCTGCCCACCGGCCAGGCGGTCGCCACCACGGCCGGTGCGCTCGACGCCCGCTGGGTCATCCACACGGTGGGCCCGGTCTGGTCCGCCACCGAGGACCGCTCGGAACTCCTCGCCTCCTGCTACCGCGAGTCCCTGAAGGTCGCCGACGAAATCGGCGCCCGCACGGTCGCGTTCCCGGCCGTCTCCACCGGCGTCTACCGCTGGCCGATGGACGACGCGGCCCGTATCGCGGTGGAGACGGTGCGGAACACACCGACCTCGGTCGAGGAGGCGCGTTTCGTCCTCTTCGACGAGCGGGCGTACCAGGCGTTCGCCGCGCAGACCGGCTGAGTGCGCGCGGGCGGCGGGCCCGGCGGCCCGTGGCCGTGACGCTCGACCCGGCATGCAGGGCCGCACCGGGTGTCGAACAGGCCGACACGGTCCTGCGTGGTCCGCGGCAGCTCCGCCGACCACAGATGACCCACGCGGTGCCGTCTCCGACGCGCGGGCGGCACCGCCGCCAACCGCCAGCGCGCTCCCGGCGGAACTGGCTCAGCTCAGCAGCCGGCGCTTCTGGGCCTCGAACTCCTCGTCCGTCAGGACCCCTTGCGACTTCAGGTCGGCCAGCTGCTTGAGCTGATCGATCTTGTTGGTCATGTCGTCGCCGGCGGCCGGCTGCGCGGCGGCGGGCGCGGGCGGCGGGGCCATCTGCTGCTGTTGCTGCGCGTACTGCTGCTGTTCGTACTGCTGTTGCTGCTGTTGGCTGTCCTGCTGCGCCCACCGGCCGGCCTGCCGGCGTGAGACGCGGTTGGACACGGCGGTCGCGGTACCGGCGACGACGGCGGTGCGTGCGACGCCCCTGAGGAGTCCGGGCATGATCGTCATCTCCCAGTGTCGATGAGGGCCGGCCGGTCAGGCGGCCGCGGAACCGCCGGGGGGAACCGTCTCCTCCGTGGCGTCGAGCGCGGCCAGCAGGGCCTGGACGGGGATGCGGCCGCTCGCCACGAGCTGGGCGCCGCTGCGCCGGAGGGCGCGGGCCAGGGGAGCGGCCCACAGGTTCTCGTACACCAGCACCGCGGCGGAGTTGCCCGGCTCCAGCGCGTTACCCGCCTCGTCGATGTCGCCCTGGTCCAGCAGGCCGGCGGAGGCGCCTTCGAAGATCGTCAGGTCGATCTCGTCACCGAGGTCGCGCAGCTCCATCGCGACGACCGAGCCGTCGGTCTCCTTGCGGATGAAGGCCAGGTCGATGATGCGGACGATGCCCCGCTCGGCGAGATCGACCAGCAGCGGGAACGCCTCGCCCGTCATGCGGTTGCCGGGAAACTCGATCACGAGGTAGTCGACGGGGCCCATTTCTTCGACGCTGTCCATGCCCACTCCTTGGAAGCCGCGTTCGTCCGCCCCCAGCGCCAATTCCAGCACGGGGCGCGAGGCCCCGCACTTCCGAAGCCGTACGCGTCAACCGGTGAGCTGGTAGATGCTCTTGCCCACCAGCCAGAACCCCAGCACCAGGCAGAGGCTCACCAGCGCCTGGTCCTGGTGGCCCTCCATCCACGCGCGCAGCCTCAGCAGGCGGACCTTCGCCGCCGCCGGGGAGAACACCACGTACAGCTCCACGGTCAGCAGACTCGCGGTGGCGAGCAGACAGAAGCCGCACAGAGCGAGCCACGTAGTGAAGTGCGAGGTGTCGGCCTCCACCACCGACGTCGCCCCGGCCGCGACCATGCCCCAGGGCTGCAGCAGGACGGCGAGCCCCGCGGCCGCCCAGGGCGTACCACGGTCCTTCCGGGCAGTGAGCCGTGAGGACGAGGACTCCCGGACCGGGGCGTCGCCGGCCGACCGGCGGCGACGCCGGCGCTCGCCGTAGAAGAGCAGCGACAGCCCGATGAGCAACTTGAGCGTGAGGACGGCGGTCGAGGGCGGAGACCTGGGCGGTGGCGGCTGCCCGCCGGTGAAGGCGAGGACGATCGCGATCACCGCGACCAGGCAGGCCAGCCAGCTCAGGATGAACACCAGCCCCTTCCACACGCCCTTCGCCGAAGCCACCACCAGCACGAAGGCCATGAGGGGCAGCGGGTCGAGCGTGATGGCCAGGCCGATGAGCAGCAGGTCGAGCACCATGGCGGACCCCAACGTGTCGGTACACCACGAGCGTAGGCAGGGCCCGCCGGAACGACATCCCGTGGCCGCGGCCCCGGGCCGGTGGGTCATCTCCGGGGTGCCGTGCCGGGCGCCGCCCTCCAATCTGGACGCAGCGAAAGGAGCCACGCCATGCCGACACCCGCGCGGGTGCCGTCGGTGGGCCGGATGGTCGCCTGGGCGAAGTCGGCACACCGCCGGGCGGAGACCCGCTTCCCGGTGGTCACGCATCTCGCGGACCGCATGGTGTCGGTGAACATCTTCGACTCCGGCACCCGCCTCGCCGCGCAGTGCTTCCTGACCGCGGTGCCGCTGCTCTTCGTCGTCGCGGCCTACGCCCCCTCGTCGGTGCGCCATCAACTGGTCGAGTCGGTGCGCGCGGTGTTCGGGCTCACGGGCCCGGCGAACGCCGAGCTGGTGAAGGTGTTCGAACCCACGACGGGCAATCTCCAGGAGGCCACGGGCATCGTGGGCGGTCTGATGGTGCTGCTGTCGGCCACCGCCGTCAGCAGGGCGATGCAGCGGCTGTGCAAACGCGCCTGGGAGATCCCGAGAGCGGGCACCCACATCGCCCCGTGGCGGTGGCTTGCGTGGCTCGCCCTGTGGCTCGGGGTCCTGGTACTCCAGGGCCCGGTCCGCGACGGGTTCGGGGTGGGCGCCTGGCTGGGCGTTCCCCTCACGCTCCTCACCCAGGTGGGGCTGTGGTGGTGGACCCAGCATCTGCTGCTCGGCGGGCTGGTCGGCTGGAAGCCCCTGCTGCCGGGCGCCGTGCTCACGGCGGTCGTGCTCACCACGCTGGCGATGACCGCGCGCCTGTACATGCCGCGAGCGCTGAACAGCGCCCTGGGCGAATACGGCCCCGTCGGCTCCGTCTTCGTGCTGCTGTCCTGGCTCATCGTGGTCTGCGTCGCGGGAGCCGTCAGCATCAGCTTCGGCGCGGTCTTCGCCCAGGAGCCGTTCCTCGCGCACCGCCTCGGCAGCCCGCCGTCCCTGCGGGACCGCGACCCGCGAACCCCCTGAGGCGCGGTCACGCGGGAAGTTCCCCGGCGTCGCCCGTTCGGCCCGTCCAGCGCGGGGAGGGCCCACCGCCGCTCGCCCGTCCGGTCTACCCAACGCGCGTGGAAGCCACGGGCCTGACGGAATGGGGATGTTCAGGCCCCTATCACGCCGGAGGCCCCACGTGGCCGCCTCACCCGACCCGCACGCACCCGGCCCCGCCCCCCACCTCCCGGACCAGCCTCCGCCCGCAGCGGACCCCGGCCCCGAGCGCCCGGCCTCACACGCGCCGGATTCCGGCTCGCAGCACCCGAACGCGGACCCGTCCGCAGCAGGTCCCGGCTCCCAGCGCCCGGACCCGGTCCCCCCCGCGCCGGACCCCGGCCCCGAGCGCCCGCCCCCGGCCTCGCACGCGTCCGCGCCGGACCCCGGCCGCCCCGAGCCGGGGCCGGGCTCACCCGCGGCGGGCGCCGGCCCGCACGCCTCCGGCCCCCACGCGCGTGGGGGCGGCCCCGACGCCGGCCGGCACCCGCCCGGCGGGCCTCCCGGGCCTCCCGGACCGAAGCCCGCCGGCGGTGGCGGGGAGGGCGGGGCACGGCGGGGCAGGAGCGCGGGGCATGTGGCGCGCGCCGTCGCCTCGGCCGTGCTGATCGTGCTGACCTGTGTACTCGTACCCGTAGCGCTGCTCGCCACCTGGGTGCACGACATCGTGCTCGACACCGACCGCTACGTGGCCACAGTCGATCCGCTGGCCACCGACCCCGCGATCCAGGACGCCGCGGTCCACCGGATCACCGAGGCCGTCGGCGCGCACGTGGACGGTCAGCGGGCCGCTGCGGACATCGCCACCTGGCTGCAGTCCCAGGGCCTGCCGCCGCGCGCCGCCGACGCCATCAGGGGGCTGGGACCACAGCTCGACTCGGCCGTCAACCAGGCCGTGACGAAGACCGCCACCCGCGTCGTCGGGAGCGACGCCTTCGCCACGGTGTGGAACACCGCCAACCGCGCCGCCCACAACGCCGTCGTGCACGCCCTGACCGGCGAGGGACGCGGCGCGGTCGGCGTCAGCGACGGCACGGTCACCCTGGACGTGGGCACGGCCGTCGACCGGGTCAAACAGGAGCTGGTGAACGCCGGCCTGAAGCCCGCCGACAAGATCCCGCAGGTGAACAAGCAACTGGTGCTGTTCCACTCCGACGAACTGGCCAAGTTCCGCAAGGCAGCCCACCTCCTCGACGTCGTCGGCAACTGGTTCCCGGTGCTCGTCGTCGTGCTCGGCGCCGCAGGGGTGTTCCTGGCCCGCCGGCGCCGAAGAGCCCTCGCGCGCACCGCGCTGGGCGCCGCCTTCGCCTGCCTGGTGGTGGCCGTCGCCCTGGTCGTGGCCCGCCGCTACTACCTCGACCACCTGACGCCCCAGGTGCAGTCCAAGGCCGCCGCCGCGGCCGTCTTCGACACCCTGCTGCACTTCCTGCGGATCAGCCTGCGCACGGCCGTCGTCCTCGGCGTCGTCATCGCGCTCGGCGCCTACTTCGTCGGGCCCGGCCGGCTGCCCGTGGCCGTCCGCGGCGCGTCCGACCACACGGCCGACTCCGCCGCGCGCTGGGCGGCCGCCCACCACATCAGCACCGGACGGGTCGGCTCCTGGGCACTGGCCTACCGCCGGATCATCACCCTCGCCGTGCTGCTGATCATCGCGCTGGTCTTCGCGCTCTGGAACCGTCCGACCGTGCTCACGGTCCTGCTGCTGGTCCTCGTGCTGCTCGGCGTCCTGGCGGTGCTCGCGCTGCTCGCGGCGTCCGGCCGCACCCAGCTCCACACGGCACGCGGGGCGGCGCGCCCCTCCGGGGACGAGACCTGACGGAGACCGGACACCGCATCTCCGGCCCGTTCCCCGAGGACGCGTGAGCCCATGGCCCGCCCGGCCCGTCCCCGCGCGAACTGCGCGGGGACGGGAACACTGCGATGCTGATCGAGGAGAGCAAGCGTCCATCGGCTGTCGGACGGGGGTGATGACCCCGTGGCTGCGAGACACGAGAACACACGGGGACCAGCCGTCGGGTACGTCGACCCGCTGGGAGAGCCGTTTCTGCAGACCCGTTTCGCCCTGCCCGCCAGGCCGGCCACCTTCCTGCGCCGGCGGCGGCTGACCGAACACCTCGACCAGGCCCTCGGCACCCCGCTGACGATGGTCAACGGCTCGGCGGGCGCGGGCAAGACCCTGCTGGTCGCGGACTGGGCCGCCCGGCTCGGACAGCCGGTCGCCTGGTTCACCAACGAGGCGGAGGACCAGGGCTGCGGAGTGTTCTGGGCCTACGTCCTCCAGGCACTGCGCGCCGCCGGCGTACCCCTGCCCGCCGAGATCGGCTGCCCCGGGGACGCCGGCCGGGTGGAGCACACACTGCTGGCGCGCCTCGCCGACGAGCTGAGCGGCCGGGTGCGCCCCGCCGTCCTCGTGCTCGACGAGTTCGACCGGGTGACCGACCCGCAGATCGCGGAGCAACTGGAGTTCGTCCTGCACCACGCCGGCCCGGGACTGCGCCTGATCCTCGTCACCCGCACCGAGCCGCTGCTGCCGCTGCACCGGTACCGGGCCGCCGCGGCCATGACCGAGATCCGGGACGCCGAGCTGGCCTTCACCGCCGACGAGGCGGCCGCCCTCCTGGAGCGGCACGGCCTGCGGCTCTCCACCGAGGCCATCCGCGCCCTGGTGGAGCGCACCCGGGGCTGGGCCGCCGGGCTGCGTCTGTGCGCCATGGCCGCCCAGCAGCGCCCGGACCCCGAGACATATCTGGCGGACTTCGAGGCGGGCCGGAGCACGATCGCCGACTTCCTGCTCGCCGAGGTGCTGAAACGGCAGCCGGCCCGGACCCAGGAGCTGCTGTTGGACGTCAGCGTCATGGAGCGGTTCTGCCCCGAACTGGCCGAGGCGCTGACCGGCACCGGCGGCGTCGAGCCGGAGCTGGCCGGACTGCACACCCAGAACGCGTTCGTGGAGGACCTCGGGCACTCCTGGTACCGGCTGCACCCGCTGTTCGGTGAGATCCTCCGGACCCATCTGCGGGTCCGCTCGCCCGGCCTCGAACCGGAACTCCACCGGCGTGCCGCGCGCTGGCTGCGTGCCTCCGGTTCGCTGCCCGAGGCACTGGCGCACGGCGCCGCCGCGGGCGACTGGGAGTTCGCCTCCCGCGCCCTCGTCGACGACCTGGCGATAGGCCAGCTCTTCGCCGGCCTGCGCGCGGACGACCTCACGGGGCTGTTCGCCCGGATGGGACCCGAGGTCCCGGGCGCGGCGGCGGAACTGGTGCGCGCGGCGCGCGACCTGTCGGGGCGGGACGTGGACCGCGGCCTGGGTCATCTGCGCCGGGCCGAGGCAGGTCTGCGCGCCGAGGGCGGCCCGCGCGCCGGGGACGGCCGACGCCCCGGGAAGGTCCCGCCCGCGCTCCCGTCCGACGCGGCGGGCAGGCTGAGCTGCGTCCTGCTGGAGGCGCTGGCGGCGCGGCTGACAGGATCGCCCGGCCGCGCCGAGCAGGCGGTGGCGGAGGCCGGGCGACTGCGCGACGAGGTCCCCGCACACCTTCTGGAGAAGCACCCCGAACTCACCGCCCTGCTGCTCACCCACCTGGGTTCCGTCCGGCTGTGGGCCGGTCGCTTCGACGACGCGCGCGACGCCCTGGCCGAGGCGGCCGGATGCCCCGGCGGCGCGTCCACGGCGCTGCCCCGGGAGGACTCCCTCGGCCAGCTGGCCCTGATCGACTACCTGAACGGCTGGCTGGGCAGGGCGGAGCGCCAGGCGCTGGCCGCGCTGAACGAGACGGAACGGTTCGGTCTGGGCCGCCCCGCGGGCCCCGGGTTGGGACAACTGGTACTCGCCGCCGTGGCCGTCGAACGCGACGACCTCGTGCAGGCCCGCAGTCTGCTGGACGGGACGGCCGGCTCCGGGGCCGTCCGGCTCGACCCGGTGACCGCCGCCGGCCGGTCCCTGGCGACGGCACGGCTGCTGCTGGCGCGGGGCGAGCCACGGGCCGCCGCGGCCGTGGCCGACCCCGCCGTACCGGCCCTGACGGCCTCCCCCTGGGCGGAGGTGCACACCGCGCTGGTCACCGCCGCCGCCCACCTGGCCGAGGGCCGGCCGGACTCCGCCGCGAAGGTGCTGGACGAGGTGCCGTACGACGGCGAGCCCGCGTACGCGGCGGAGCTGGCCTGGGCCCAGCTCGCCGCCGGCAACCGGGACGCGGCGACCGGCCTCCTCGACCTGGTGAGCGAGGGGGACCGCGCCGGCCCCGGAGTCACCGTCCGGGCCGCGCTGGTGCGCGCGCGGGCGGCTCAGGAGGAGGGGGACGACGCCACCGCCCGAAAACTGCTGGCCCGGGCCCTGCTGGACGGCCGCGGGGATCGGCTGCGGCGCCCCTTCCTCGAGGCCGGACCGTGGATCCGGCACCTTCTGGACACGCCGCCCCTGCGGGCCCTGGCCGCCGGCTGGCTCACCCCCACCGGCCCCACCGCGCGTGCCCGTCCGGGCGCGGCTGCGGGGCCCGCGCCGCTGATCGTCGAGGAGCTGAGTGGACGTGAGCGCGAGGTGCTGGGCCGGCTCGCCCAGATGATGTCCACGGAGGAGATCGCCGCCGACCTGTACGTGTCGGTCAACACCGTGAAGACCCACCTGAAGAGCGTCTACCGGAAACTCGGCGTGAACCGGCGCGGCGACGCGGTGCGGCGGGCCCGCGAGCGCGGACTGATCTGATCCCGGCGGAAATCGGTGAGGTGGAGAGCGTGAGACATTGGCGAGCGCTGATGGTGCTGGGCACGGCCCAGTTCCTCATGGTGCTGGACACGTCCGTCATGAACGTCTCCATCAGCCAGCTGGTCGAGGACTTCCACACCGAGGTCACCGCCATCCAGGCCGTCATCACCCTGTACGCGCTGGTCATGGCGGCATTCATGATCATCGGGGGCAGGCTCGGCGACATCCACGGCCGCCGCCGTCTCTTCCTCCTCGGTCTCGTCGTGTACGGCACCGGGTCGGCCCTGACCGCCCTGGCGCCCACGCTGTGGGTCCTCGCCCTGGGCTGGTCCCTCATCGAGGGACTCGGTGCCGCGATGGTGCTGCCGGCCATGGCCGCCCTGATCGCCGAGTCCTACCGGGGAAAGGACCGGGCGGTCGCCTACGGAGTGATCGGCGGGCTGGCCGGTGCGGGGATCGCGGTCGGTCCGCTGCTAGGCGGCTGGGTGACGACGTACCTGACCTGGCGGCTGGTGTTCGCGGGGGGAGGTCGTGGTCGTCATCGCAGTCCTGTGCTGCCGCCGGTGGATCACGGAATCCCCTCGGACCGGACCCGCGCCCCGGATGGACGTGGTCGGCGCGGTCCTCTCGGCGGCCGGCCTGGCGCTGGGCGTGCTCGGGGTGCTGCAGAGCAGCACCTGGGGCTGGGTGCAGCCCCGCAACCCGCCCTTCACCGTCCTCGGCTTCGCGCCGACCCTGTTCGTCGTCGGCGCCGGGGTGGCCGTGCTGTCCCTCTTCGTGCGCTGGGACCGCGCACGGGAGGCCAGGGGCGCCGACCCGCTGGTGCACCTGTCGCTGTTCCGGGTGCCGCCCCTGCGGTCCGGGCTGCTGACCCTGCTGAGCCAGAACCTGATCCTGCTGGGGCTGTTCTTCACCATCCCGCTGTATCTGCAGGTGGTGCAGGGATTCGACGCCTTCCGGACGGGACTGCGGCTGCTGCCGGTGTCCATCACGATGCTCGTCACGTCGCTGACCGCCGCCCGGCTCGGCCGGACCCTGGGGCCGCGCCGGGTCGTACGGCTGGCCCTGCTGACGCTGACCGTGGCCATCGTGTGGCTGCTGGCCACCATCGATCCGGTCATCGACGACGCGCAGTTCGCCGCCGCCATGGCCGTGCTG
The DNA here is from genome assembly GCF_055592265.1 of Streptomyces sp. NPDC041129. Lineage (NCBI taxonomy): Bacteria > Bacillati > Actinomycetota > Actinomycetes > Kitasatosporales > Streptomycetaceae > Streptomyces > Streptomyces sp. NPDC041129. The sequence continues at coordinate 130,689 of NZ_JBVIYV010000001.1, forward strand.
GGCATCGGGATGGGCCTGCTCGCCTCGCAGCTCGGCAACGTCGTGCAGTCCAGCGTGGGTGAGGAGGAGCGCAGCGAGGTCGGCGGCCTGCAGTTCACCGCGCAGAACCTCGGCTCGGCGCTGGGCACCGCGCTCATCGGGTCGATGCTGATCGGAGCGCTGGCACACGCGTTCACCGCGGACGTGGAGAACGATCCGCGGCTGTCCGCCCAGACCAAGCAGCAGACCGGTGTGGCCCTCGAAGCCGGCCTCACCTTCGTGCCCACCGACCAGGTGCGCTCGGCGGCCCAGCACGCCGGACTGCCCCCGGCCGAGGTCGACGCCATCACCGACACGTACGCCTCGGCGCAGCTCGACGGTCTGAAGGCGGCGATCCTCACCACCGGCGCGATCACCCTCGCGAGCTTCCTCGTCACGCCCCACCTGCCGACCGCGCCGAAGCGCGGCACCGCGCGGCCGGAGCACGACGCTCCGGCCGGCGCCGGCGCCGGCGGCCCGGTGGAGTGAGCGCGAAAGGACGTGCCGATGTCCTCGACCCGCCCGAGCACCGGACGGAAACAGCGTGCCGACCGCCGCACACACGCCGACTACACCGGCGCCGTCTACGGATCGATGCTCGCCGCGTCGGTGGTCATCGGCGCGGGCGGGCTGGGCAAGTTCCCCCGGGTGCAACTGGTGCTGCTGCTGGTGCTCACCGGTCTCGTCTTCTGGGTCGGGCACGTCCACGCCACCCTGTTCGGAGCCCGGCTCGCGCAGCGGTCCCTGACCGGCCCGACCATCCTGCGGGTGTGCCGCGAGGAGTGGCCGATCGTCGAGGCGGCCGTGCCGCCGGCCCTCGCCGTCGCCGTGAGCCCGCTGCTGGGACTGGACGTGGCGGGTGCCGTGTGGCTCGCGGTCGCGGTCGCCGTGGCCGGCCAGGTGGGCTGGTCGGCGGTGGGCGCACGGCAGGCGGGAGCCTCCTGGCGGCTGGTGTCCGTCACCGCGGCGGTCAATCTGCTGCTCGGCCTGGTGATCATCGCTTTCAAGATCGCACTGACCCACTGACGCGCCCGCACCCGTCCGGTGCCCCCGGCCGCCGTCCCCGTATCACCTGTGCCGGGTGAGGCCCGGGGCCCCGGGGGCGGAGCAGGATCGCAGGTGAGACCGCAGGCGGCCCGCGGCGGGAGAGAACGGCACATGCGCTACGAGATCCGCGTCGATGGACACATGTCGGAGACCCTGACCAAGGCCTTCCCCGAACTTGACCATGTGATGATGTCCGGTCAGACAGTGCTGTTCGGCCGGATCATCGACCAGGCGCATCTCTACGGGCTGCTGGTCCGCTGCCAGTCGCTGGGACTGCGGGTCGTGGAGATGCGGCAACTCCCCGAGTGACGGCCGGGATTCGGCCCCGGCCCCGAGCGGACCCGCCCCCTCGGAGATCCCCGGCCGCCGGCCGCCCTCTCACAGATCCGCCGCCTCGATCCGCCCCGAGCGCGCGGCCTCGCCCAGCGCGGCGAAGTCGCGCTCGTTCAGGTCCGCGTACGCCTGCGCGAAGTGCGGCAGCGCGCGATCGAAGCGGTCCCCGCCGCCGAGGTAGGCGCCGATGGCGACGGGGTCGCCGGAGCGGGCGTGGGCCCGGGCGAGCGAGGCCCCGCACACCTGGCCTAAGAGGTTCAGCAGAGCCGGGTCCATGGTCTCGGGCCGGACGATGCCCTTCCAGTCCCGCAGTTGGCGCACGTAGAAGTCCCTGCCCCGTCCGTCGAGGCCGATGACATGGGTCCAGCCCAGGAAGATGTCGCTGGTCGTCTGGATAAGCCGCTGCCCGGCCACCACCCGGTGGCCCTGGTTGTCGTACCGCTCCCCGTCCGTGTACGGCGCGAGCACCGACTCCTGGGCCTCCTTGGCCTGCAGCAGCAGGGGATCGTCGTCGTCCCGGCCGAGCAGCAGCAGGATCCAGCAGCGGGTGCCGACGCTGCCGACGCCCACCACCTTGCGGGCGGCGTCCACCAGGCGGTAGTGGCCCAGCAGATGCCGCCGCTCCGAGGGCAGTGTGCGCGCGTACTCCTCCAGCAGCGACTGCAGGTACCGGTCCTCCTGCTCCGCCGGTCTGCGGGCCTCCAGGTCCCGCAGGGGAGTGATCAGCGGCGGGTCGGCCGCGATCCGCCGGCCCTGCGGCGTCAGCGTGGTCAGTTTGGCGAAGGCCTGCATGTGGGTGCGCGAGCGGGCGCGCGCGGTGGCCTGTTCGGTACGGCGCCTGGCCGCCTTGTCCATGGAGGAGGCCAGCAGTTCGCGCATCCGGTCGGCGTCGTCCTGGGCGTACCAGATGTCGAGCGTGCGCATGCGGGCGAACTCCCGCATCCGCTCCCGGTAGGCCCGCACACAGCGGACCACCGCCTCGTTCTGCTGCCTGACCGAGAAACCGTTGGCCCGGCCCGCGATGACGAAGCTGGCCGCCAGCCGCTTGACGTCCCACTCGAAGGGGCCCGGGAAGGTCTCGTCGAAGTCGTTGATGTCGAAGACCAGATGCCGTTCCGGTGAGGCCAGCAGCCGGAAGTTCAGCAGGTGGGCGTCGCCGCACAGCTGCACCTGGAGCCCGGTGCCGGGCAGCGGGCCGAGATCGGCCGCCATGACCGCCGCGGCGCCGCGGTAGAAGCGGAACGGGGACGCGAGCATCCGGCCGTAGCGGATCGGCACCAACTCCGGTACCCGCGTAGCCGACTGACGCGCCAGCACCTCGATCACGTCCGGCCGGTCCGGCGCGGGCTCGAAGACGCCCTGGCCCGAACGCGGTACGCGGGAGCGGGCGTTCCTGCCCTCGGCCACGCGGTCGGCCAGTGACCGGGAGACGGTGACGGCACTCGGTGCGGTCATGGTGTGCGCCCTCCTCGTGCCTCACCCCCGTGCCCCACCACCCCACCGTTCCGGCCGGTGGGAGGGATCACCCGTGGTGGGTGATCCCTCCCACCGGCCGGAACGGAATGCTGGCCGTCGAGGGGTTCGCGCGCCGCCCCGCCTGGCGGTACCGGAGACGCCCCGTCCGTCGCGCGAGGAGGAGCCATGACCGAGTCGCGTGGTACGACACCGGGCACCGGACCGTCGCATGCGTTCGGCGGGGCGGCCGCGGGACCGGGCCACGGACCGGGGGAGGCCATGACGGGCCTCGCCCGGTCGTGGCTCTGGATCCTGGGGTCGGCGCTCGTGACGCTGGTTCCGGGTGTCCTGATCCTCGTCTGGCCGGACGAGACCCTGCACATCCTGGCCGTTCTCATCGGCCTCTACCTGTTGCTCATCGGCGCGCTGCGGTTCGTGACGGCCTTCTCCCGGGAGGGAGCCGGGGAACGGCTGCCCGCGCTGCTCATCGCGCTGCTGTTCGTCCTGGCCGGGGTGCTCTGCCTGCGCAACCCGCTGCAGACCATCGCCGCGCTGTCGCTGATCGTCGGACTCGCCTGGCTGGCGTCCGGCATCCTCACGCTCTACACCGCGATCTCCGCCGAGGACCTGCCGCACCGCGGGGTGGTCCTCGGCGCCGCGCTGCTCGGCATCGTCGCCGGGATCGTGGTGCTGGTCCTGCCCACCGAGTCGGCGCGGGCGCTGACCCGGCTGCTCGGGCTGTGGCTCGTGCTGCTGGGTCTGGTCGAACTCGCGGTCGCGCTCGCCTGGCGGTCCGCGCTGCGCAGGGCGGCCACCGCACAGGCCGTCCCGCCGAGCGCCTCATGAGACACCCGGCGGGGTGCCCCGCCGCGCGGCTCCGGCCCGCCGCCGTGCGGCCGCCGGACGGTCCCGGCCCGCGACTGCGCCTACCGCCGGACGGCGGTAACGCACCGGCCACGATCACCCGCCTCGGGTGAGGCCACCCCGCCCCGCCCCCCGCACTCTGGGATCGGCACACACCGGCCCGGTCGGCCACGACAGGCCGGAGCTCCGGACTGAGGAGAGAAATGAGCGCGCAGACCTACCTCGCGTACGACTATCCACTGCTGAGCGCCTTCTGGACGATGCTGGTGTTCTTCCTGTGGATCATGTGGTTCGTCCTGCTGTTCCGGATCATCGTCGACATCTTCCGCGACGACGGCATGAACGGCTGGGCCAAGGCCGGCTGGACGCTCTTCGTGATCGTGCTGCCCTTCCTGGGCGTCCTCATCTACCTGATCGCCCGCGGCAAGGGCATGGGGAAGCGGGAGATGGAGCAGGCACGCGCGCAGCAGGCCGCGTTCGACTCCTACGTCCGGGAGACCGCGCAGGGCAGCGCGGACCGGAGGAGCAGCGCCGACGAACTCGCCAAGCTGTCCGAGATGCGCTCGCGCGGCGACATCAGCGACGACGAGTTCCGCAGGGCGAAGGAACTGGTCCTCAGCGGCGGCGGCACCGGCACGGGGACCGGCACGAGCACCGGCGCCGGGACGTCGCAGCAGCCCGCTGGCGGCGTACCGACCTCGTCCGGACGCTGAGCACCCCCCACCACAACGAATGGAGGCATTGGCATGACCGCACCGCGCACCAGCACGCACACCCGGACCGCCAAGCAGCAGTGGGCCGGTGGCCTCACCGCCTTCGCGGGCATCATGCTCATGATCGCCGGGCTGCTCAGCCTGTTCCGCGGCATCATGGCGATCGCCCAGGACGACGTCTTCGTCGCGACCCCCAACTACGTCTTCAAGTTCGACCTCACCAGCTGGGGCTGGATCCACCTGGTCCTCGGTGTGATCGCGGTGGCCGTCAGCTTCGGTCTGTTCGCGCCGTCGACGTGGGCACGGGTCGCCGGCGTGGCCATCGCCGGGCTCGTCATCATCGCCAACTTCCTGTCCATGCCGTACTACCCGGTCTGGTCGGTCGTGATGATCGCGCTGTCCGGCTTCATCATCTGGGCCCTGTGCGTCGTCAAGCGTGACGACGCCTCCGCGATGCCGTAGCACCAGGCCCACGGCCCGCCACCGGTCGGCGAGGAGGACGTATGGACAGGTATCCGCCCATCGCGGAGCACGGCATGGTGGGTGACCTCCAGACGGCGGCCCTGGTCTCGTCCGGTGGAACCGTCGACTGGTGGTGCACCCCCCGTTTCGACTCGCCCAGCGTCTTCGCCTCGCTTCTGGACAGCGAGCGCGGCGGTCACTGCCGGCTGGCGGCGGAGCATCCTGACGGCGACGGGATGTCGGTGCGTCAGCTCTACCTGTCCGACACGGCGATCCTGGTCACCCGGTTCCTGGGGCCCGGCGGTGTCGGCGAGGTCGCCGACTTCATGGTCCCCGTCGACTCGCCGGAGCCCACCGACCGGCACCGTCTGATCAGGATCGCCCGGGTGGTGCGGGGCACCCTGCCCTTCGTCCTCACCTGCCGGCCGCGCTTCGACTACGGGCGCGCCCCGCACACCCTCGCCCTCAGGGACGGCCACGCGGCCGTCCTGCGGGGCCCGGGCACGGACCTGCACGTCCAGACCACAGGCGGCATCACGCTGCGGGCCGACGGCGACGACGTCACCGCCCGCTTCACCCTCTCCGCGGGGCAGGCCGCCTCCGTCGTACTGACCACCGCGGCTGACGGAGCCCCGGCCCCTGAGGTGCCGTCCCTGTCCGGCGTCGCCGACGACCTGGAACAGTGCCGCGGCTTCTGGCTGTCCTGGCTGCGGTCCTGCACCTACCGCGGTCGCTGGCAGGAAGTGGTCAACCGCTCGGCGATCACCCTCAAGCTGCTCACGTACGCGCCGACGGGGGCACCCGTCGCCGCGGCCACCATGGGACTGCCCGAGCAGGCCGGCGGTGAGCGCAACTGGGACTACCGCTACACCTGGGTCCGGGACGCCTCCCTGTCCGTCAAGACCCTGATCGATCTGGGCTTCGTGGAGGAGGCACACGCCTTCCGCCGCTGGCTGCGCGACCGCGTCGAGGCCGGCGGCACCGCCTCCGGCGACCCCCTGCAGATCATGTACCGGGTGGACGGCGACCCCCATCTGACCGAGGAGACCCTCGACCACCTGGAGGGCTATCTGGGGTCACGGCCGGTACGGGCGGGCAACGCGGCCGCCGACCAGCTCCAGCTCGACATCTACGGCGAGGCCTCCGACGCCTTCGTGGTCGGCCGGGACGTCGGCGCGATACGGGGCTGGAAGGCGCTGAGCGGCGTGCTGGACTGGCTGGCGGACAACTGGGACCGGCCCGACGAGGGCATCTGGGAGACCCGCGGGGGCCGGCAGAACTTCACCTACAGCCGGCTCATGGCCTGGGTGGCGTTCGACCGGGGCATCCGCGCGGCCACCGAGTTCTCCCGCCCGGCCGACATCGCGCGCTGGACCGCCGCCCGCGACGCGGTCTTCGAGCAGATCACCGAGCGCGGCTGGCACGAGAAGCGGAAGGCCTTCGTGCAGCACTACGACACCGACGTGCTGGACGCCTCGCTGCTGCTGATGCCCCGGGTCGGCTTCCTCTCCCCGCACGACCCGGACTGGATCAGCACCCTGGACGCCATGGACGAGGAACTGGTCAGCGACAGCCTTGTCTACCGGTACGACCCCGCCGCGTCCCCCGACGGACTGCGCGGCTCCGAGGGCACGTTCAACCTCTGCAGCTTCCTCTACGTCGAGGCGCTCGCCCGCTCCGGCCGGCTCCTGCAGGCCCGGCACGCCTTCGACAAGATGCTCACCTACGCCAACCATGTCGGCCTGTTCGCCGAGGAGATCGGCCCCTCGGGCGAGCAACTCGGCAACTTCCCGCAGGCGTTCACCCACCTCTCGCTCGTGACCGCCGCCATGGCGCTCGACGAGGAACTGGGCCGTGCGAGCACGATGCCGAGCGACGGCGGCACCCGGCACCCCGGCGTCCACGGCTTCAAGGTGCCGCCCGAAGCCACGGACGGAGACACCGAAGGTGACTGACCAGCCAGTGCCGGAGAAGGCCCCGCCGGGGGAGCGGCGGATCCTCGCCGCGCTGGCACTCGCCCAGTTCATCTGCAGCTTCGCCGGCTCCAACATGAACGTGATGATCAACGACATCAGCAAGGACCTGGACACCACGGTCCAGGGGGTGCAGGTCTCCATCACCCTGTTCCTGCTGGTCATGGCCGCACTGATGATCCCCGGCGGCAAGATCACCGACCGCTACGGCCGCAAGCGGTGCTTCCTGGCGGGTCTCGTCGTCTACGCGGTGGGCGCGCTGCTGTGCGCCGTGGCACCGGGACTCGGTGTCCTCATCCTCGGCAACTCGATCCTCGAGGGCGTCGGCACCGCCCTGCTGATCCCGCCGGTCTACATCCTCACCACGCTGCTGTACCCCGACGTCACCTCCCGCGCCCGGGCCTTCGGGGTGATCATGGCGCTGGGCGGCATCGGAGCGGCGGCGGGCCCGCTGATCGGCGGGCTCATCACCACCGGCATCAGCTGGCGCGCGGCCTTCGTGTTCCAGGCGCTGGTCATCGCGCTGATCGTGTGGCTGAGCCGCGGGATCGAGGACCCCCTGCCCCCGGACCCGCACCGCGCGTTCGACACCGGGGGAGCGGTCCTGTCGGCCGCCGGTCTGGTACTGATCGTCATGGGCATCCTGGCGGCGGACAACGACGTCCGGCTGATGATCGCCCTGCTCGTCCTGGGCGGCCTCGTACTCGTCTGGTTCTTCCGCTCCACACGAGCGAAGGAACGGGCCGGCCGCGAGCCGCTGCTCTCGCTGAGCCTGTTCCGCGACCGCACCTCCAACCTCGGGCTCATCACGCAGAACGTCCAGTGGCTGCTGCTCATGGGCACGTCCTTCACGGTGGCCGCCTACCTCCAGGTGGTCCGCGGCTACGACGCCATCCAGACCGGGGTGATCTTCACGGCGGCCACCCTCGGGCTGCTGCTGACCTCGCTGGCCGCCGAGCGGCTGGCCGAGCGGCGGTCGCAGCGGACACTGATCATGACCGGCTTCGCGCTCTCCGTCGCGGGCGTGGCGGTCCTGGTCGCCCTGGTCGCCGCCTTCTCCACCGCCTGGGCCTTCGTACCCGGGCTGCTGCTCATCGGGCTGGGACTCGGCGTCATGCTGACCCCGTCGGTGAACGTCGTCCAGTCGAGCTTCCCGGAGGAGCGGCAGGGCGAGATCTCGGGGCTGTCGCGCAGCGTGTCCAACCTCGGCTCGTCCTTCGGCACCGCCATCGCCGGCACCATCCTCGTGGCCGGGCTCACCACGGGCGCCTACGCCGCCGCGATGATCACCCTCGGCGTGATCGGCCTCGGCGGCCTCGTCGCGGCGGCCCGCCTGCCCCGCGCGCCGAGCCGCACGGCGGCCGGGGCCGCGACGGCCGGCACCGCGCCGGGAACCGGGGCGGAAACCGCGCCGGGAACCGCGGCGGAAACCGAGTCGGGAACCGGGGCGGAAACCGAGTCGGGAACCGGGGCGGAAACCGAGTCGGAACCGCCGGTCCCGGACCCCGGGCGCCCCCCTGCTCCGCGCCGCCCGCACCGCGCGTGACATCATCGGCCCCGGTCAGGACCGATACCGAAAGCGGTGGCAGGAGCCGCACGAGGAGCACGATGAACCCCGGTCTCACCGCCGCGCCCGCGGTGGGCGCCTCGCTGCTGGACGACTTCTCGCTGGAGATGACCGGCAAGGACGTGCCGAAGCTGGAGGAGGCGCGCCACAGCATCCCGCGGGGCACGCGGATCAACGTCACCTTCCTGGCGGGCGAGGACCTCGCCACGCGGCTGGCCGCGGCGCGCGCGGTCAAGCGGCTCGGCTTCGTCCCGGTGCCGCACATCTCCGCCCGCCGCCTGCCCTCCCGGGCCCACCTGGAGGAGTTCCTGGCCGGCCTGGCCGCGGACGGCACCGCCGAGAACGTGTTCGTGGTCGGCGGCGACCCCGCCCGCCCCGAGGGCCCGTACCCGGACGCACTCTCCGTCATCCGCACCGGGCTGCTCCAGCGGCACGGCGTGCGCCACATCGGCATCAGCGGCTACCCGGAGGGCCACCCCGCGATCACCGACCCCTCGCTCTGGGCGGCGCTCACCGACAAGTCGGCGGCCCTCGACGCCGAGCGGCTCAAGGGCGACGTCATCACCCAGTTCGGATTCGACGTCGACCCGGTGCTCGGCTGGCTGGAGGCCGTCCGTGCCCGGGGCGTCGCCCTGCCGGTCCGCATCGGCGTACCCGGCCCCGCCGGCGTGCGCCGGCTGATGACCTACGCCACCCGCTTCGGCGTCGCCACCAGCGCCTCCGTGGCCCGCAAGTACGGCTTCTCGCTGACCAACCTCATGGGCACGGCCGGCCCCGACCGCTTCCTGCGCGCCCTAGCCCGGCACCACGACCCGGCCCGGCACGGCAGGGTGAAGGTGCACTTCTACACCTTCGGCGGGCTGCGGGCCACGTCCGAGTGGATAGCCCGGTTCCGGCACGGGGAGCGGACGGGCTGACCACCCCCGGGACCCCGGGGCGATTCGGCGGTTCCCTGGCCACCGCGACGTACGTGTCGGATTCCCGCCAGCGAGCGGCCCCCGTGGTGTCCGATCCTTGAGCCATGCAGACAGGGCAGACAGGGCAGACAGGGATGCACCTCGACCGGGAGCGCTGCGTACGCGCCGTGCGGTCCAAGGACGCGCGGTTCGACGGATGGTTCTTCACGGCCGTCCTGACCACCCGCATCTACTGCCGGCCGAGCTGTCCGGCCGTTCCGCCCAAGGCGGAGAACATGACGTTCCTGCCGAGCGCGGCGGCCTGCCAGCAGGCCGGGTTCCGGGCCTGCAAGCGCTGCCGCCCCGACACCAGCCCCGGCTCCCCGGAGTGGAACCTGCGCGCCGACCTGGTGGCCCGGGCGATGCGGCTGATCGCCGACGGGGTCGTGGACCGCGAGGGCGTCCCCGGACTGGCCGCCCGGCTCGGCTACAGCTCACGGCAGGTGGAACGCCAGCTCCTCGCCGAGCTGGGCGCCGGGCCCCTCGCCCTGGCCCGGGCGCAGCGCGCCCAGACCGCGCGGCTGCTCATCGAGACGACCCCGCTGCCCATGGCGGAGATCGCCTTCGCGGCCGGCTTCTCCTCCGTCCGGGCCTTCAACGACACCGTCCGCGAGGTCTTCGCCCTCTCCCCGAGCGAGCTGCGCGCCCGGGTGCCGGGAAACCGCGCGGCGAGCACCCCCGGCACCCTCGCGTTGCGGCTGCCGTTCCGTGCCCCGCTCAACCCGGACAACCTCTTCGGCCACCTCGCCGCCACCGCCGTACCGGGCGTGGAGGAGTGGCGCGACGGCGCCTACCGGCGCACGCTGCGGCTGCCGTACGGACACGGCATCGCCGCCCTCACCCCGCGCCCCGACCACATCGCCTGCCGGCTCACCCTCAGCGACCCACGCGACCTGACCGTGGCCATCAGCCGCTGCCGGCGCATGCTCGACCTGGACGCCGACCCCGTCGCCGTCGACGAGCGGCTGCGCGCCGATCCGCTGCTCGCGCCGCTGGTGGACCGGGCGCCCGGCCGCCGGGTGCCGCGCACCGTCGACGAGGCCGAGTTCGCCGTCCGTGCCGTGCTCGGCCAGCAGGTCTCCACGGCCGCCGCCCGCACCCACGCGGCCCGCCTGGTCACCGCGCACGGCAAGCCCCTGGACGACCCCGAGGGCGGCCTCACCCATCTCTTCCCGTCGCCCGAGGCACTGGCCGCCGTGGACCCCGAGACCCTGGCCATGCCCCGCACCCGCCGCACCACCCTCACCACCCTGGTACGCCAACTGGCCGACGGAACCCTGCACCTGGGCGTCGAGTCGGACTGGGCCGAGGCCCGGGCCCGCCTGCTCGGCCTGCCCGGCTTCGGCCCGTGGACGGCCGACGTCGTCGCCATGCGGGCCCTCGGCGACCCCGACGCCTTCCTCCCCACCGACCTCGGGATCCGGCGCGCCGCCCGGGAACTGGGCCTGCCCGCCACCCCGGCCGCGCTCACCGCCCGCGCCGAGTCCTGGCGCCCCTGGCGGGCCTACGCGGTCCAGTACCTGTGGGCGACGGACGGCCACCCCATCAACTTCCTGCCCGCCTGAGGAGTTTCACCATGAAGAAGCACACCGTCATCGACAGCCCCTACGGGCCCCTGACCCTCGTCGCCGAGGACGGCGTCCTGTGCGGCCTCTACATGGCGGGGCAACGGCACCGCCCACCGCGGGAGACCTTCGGCGACGCCGACGACACCCCCTTCGCCGAGGCCGGGGAACAGCTCTCCGCCTACTTCGCCGGCCAGCTCAAGGAGTTCACCCTCGAACTGCGCCTGTCCGGGACGGTCTTCCAGCGCGGGGTCTGGGACCGGCTGACCCGCATCCCCTACGGCGAGACCCGCTCCTACGGCGAACTCGCCGGCGAACTGGGCAACCCCAAGGCGTCCCGCGCGGTCGGCCTCGCCAACGGCAGGAACCCGATCGGCATCATCGTGCCCTGCCACCGGGTCGTCGGTGCCGCCGGCGGCCTCACCGGCTACGGCGGCGGCCTCGACCGCAAGCGCCGCCTGCTCGACTTCGAACGGGGAACGGCCCTGTTCTAGCGCCCGTCGGGGGACCGTTCGCGACCCTCCTCGGGCGCGCTCAGCCGGCCCAGCAGCGCCGGCAGCGCCGTGCCGATCGGCTCGCGGACGACCTCGTCGGCCAGATCGTCGTACGGTGTCGGCTCGGCGTTGACGATGATCAGCCGCGCCCCGTGGTCGGCGGCGACGCCCGCGAGGCCGGCCGCGGGCTGGACCTGCAGACTGGTGCCGACGGCGATGAAGATCCGGCAGGCCTTGGTGATGGCGACCGCCTCGCCCAGGACGACCGGGTCGAGCCGTTCGCCGAACATCACCGTCGCCGGCTTCAGGACGCCGCCGCACTTCAGGCACGGCGGGTCGTCCTCACCGGCCTCGACGCGGGCGAGGGCGTCCTCCATCGGCCCCCGGGCATGGCACCGGGTGCACACCACGCTCCGCGCGGTGCCGTGCAGCTCCAGCACCTTGCGGGCGGGCAGGCCGGCGAGCTGGTGCAGCCCGTCCACGTTCTGCGTGATGACCCTGACCGGCACCCCGGAGTGCTCCAGCCCGGCCACGGCCCGGTGCGCGGCGTTCGGCTCGGCGCCCAGTGCCTCGTTGCGGCGCCGCATCCGCCACGAGCGCCGCCGGATCTCCGGGTCGCCCATGTAGTAGTCGTAGGTGACGAGCTTCTCCGCCTCCGGATCCCGCCGCCACAGCCCGTTGGGGCCGCGGTAGTCGGGGATGCCGGAATCGGTGGAGATACCGGCCCCGCTCAGCAGGGCGACAAGGGGCTTGGTCATGCGGCCGAGGGTAGGACGGCGATCGAGGGCACCGCGAGCGGATATCTCCGGGTACGGACCCGGCGACGGGCGCGGGCTGTTAGCGTCCTGGCATGGCCAAGGTGACCGTCTCGCTCGACGCCCGGCTCGTCGTCGAGGTCATGGTGCTCGCGGGGGTCGGCAACCCGCAGGACGCCGTGGAACTCGTGGTCCGCGACTACATCGAGCGCGGGCACCGCACCGAGGCGCGCGTCGCCGAGCGCGAGGAGGCGCTGCGCGACGTGGACGCCAGGCCCCGGGACCCGGAGGGCTGACCCTCAGGCGACCCGGTGGCCGTTCTCCAGCTCCGCCGTGCCGGCGTCCTCCGCCAGGACGTCCAGCGCCGCCAGCACCCGGCGGCCGAGGGCGCCGGGCAGGTGGCCGGGGAGGTCCTCGACGGGCACCAGGCGCCAGGACAGCAGTTCCTCCTCCTGCAGCCGGATGGCGTCGAACTCCGCCCCGGTGAGGACTCCGCCGTCGTACAGGTACGCCACCAGCGGCGGCCGTCCCGTGCCGTGCACCCAGTCCACCGCCAGCAGCCGGCCGAGTTCCCGGTCAAGGCCGATCTCCTCGAGCGTCTCGCGGCGGGCGCCCTGGCGCGGGGTCTCCCCGTCGTCGGACTCGACGGTCCCGCCCGGAAGCGCCCACCCCTCGCGGTAGTTGGGCTCGACGAGCAGCACCCGCCCCTCGGAGTCCCGGAAGAGCGCGGCGGCCGCGGCGAGGACTCGGGGCAGGCTCGCGATGTACGCGGCGAAGGTGTCGGTGCTGGCCATCCAGGAAGGGTAACCGGATCGAGAGGCCCTAAGGCCCGGCAGTCGCGAGGCGCACGGTGCGTTCGGCCAGCGCACTGATCCGCACCCCGTCGAAGCCGAACACAGCACTGCGCACCGTGTCCTGGAGCGGCTCGGTCCACTGGGCGGGGATCGCGGCCGCGCCGGTCATCACCCCGGCCACCGAACCGGCCGTAGCGCCGTTGGAGTCGGTGTCCAGACCGCCGCGGACGGTGAGGGCGATGGTCCGGGTGAAGTCGCCGTCGCCGTACAGCAGCCCGGCGGTCAGGACGGCCGCGTTGGGGACGGTGTGGATCCAGCCGAGCCCGGCGGTCTCCTCGGACACCGTGCCCAGGGTCTCCTCCCAGGACAGGCGGGCGCCGTGCAGGGACATCACCCGGCGCACGGTACGGGCCAGCCTGCTGCTCGCCGGGATCACGGCCAGGGCGCTCTCCAGCGCGTCGCGCACGTCCGGCGCGGTGAACGCCGCGGAGATCAGCGCGGCCGCCCACATCGCGCCGTAGACGCCGTTGCCGGTGTGCGACAGCACCGCGTCCCGGCGGGCCAGCGAGGCCGCGCGGCGCGGGTCGCCGGGGCAGGTCCAGCCGTGCACGTCGGCCCGGATCAGGGCGCCGATCCACTCCTGGTACGGGTTGTCGTACGTCGCCGTCAGCGGCGGCTTCAGACCGTTCGCGAGATTGCGGTACGCGGCCCGTTCCGCGGTGAAGGTCTGCAGGTACGGCAGCCCGAGCAGCCACAGGTCGCCGACCTGCTCGGTGCTGAAGCCGAAACCGTGGGTCTCCAGCAGGTGCAGGCCGAGGATCGCGTAGTCGACGTCGTCGTCCCGGCAGCTTCCGTGGACGCGGCCGCGCACGCACTGGCGCCACTCGGGTCGCAGCACGGCGGTGTCGGCCGGGTCGGCGGGCTCGGGCAGGTAGTCGGTGAGCGGCAGGGCGTCCGCCCGGCGCAGATAGCGGTCGATGCGCTCGCGCGTCCACACCTCGCCCTGCTCGACCGGCTTGCCGAGCATGTTGCCCGCGATCCGGCCGAGCCAGCCGCCGTGGACGCGGTCGGCGAGGTCCGGCCCGTTGTCGAGGTCACTCATGGCTGGTGCCTACCCGCTTTCCCCGGCCGCCTCCCGGTCGTTCCCACGGTTCGGGCAGGGCATGGCGGCGCGGACGTCCTGCGGTTAGGGTCGCAGCGGCGCGACTGGCCCCGACGTGCGCGGGGCCCGGAGAGCAAGGGGAATGCAAGGTGGCGGACGCTGCAGTGAACGGGACCCGTCGGGTGCTCATCGCCGCGGACAAGTTCAAGGGCTCGCTGACGGCCGTGGGGGTCGCCGAGCGGGTCACGGCCGGGCTGCGCCGGGTCGTGCCCGGTCTCGAGGTCGAGGCGCTGCCGGTGGCCGACGGCGGCGACGGCACGGTGGACGCGGCCGTCGCGGCCGGCTTCGAACGCCGTGAGGTCCGGGTGGCGGGGCCGCTCGGGCAGGAGGTCACCGCCACGTACGCGCTGCGCGGCGGCACCGCGGTCGTGGAGATGGCCGAGGCGAGCGGGCTGCAGCGGCTGCCGGCCGGGGTGTTCGCGCCGCTGACCGCCTCGACTTACGGCTCGGGTGAACTGCTGCGCGCCGCGCTGGACGCGGGCGCGCGGACGATCGTGTTCGGCGTCGGCGGCAGCGCCACGACGGACGGCGGTGCCGGGATGCTGTCGGCGCTGGGCGCGCGGTTCCTGGACGCCGACGGGGAGCCGGTGCCGCCGGGCGGCGGCGGTCTCGCCGCGGTGGCGCGGGCCGACCTGTCCGGGCTCGACCCGCGCCTGGACTCGGTGGAACTGGTCCTCGCCAGCGACGTCGACAACCCGCTGACCGGACCGAAGGGCGCGCCCGCGGTGTACGGCCCGCAGAAGGGCGCCACCCCGGACGACGTGGCGGCCCTGGACGCCGCGCTCGCCCGCTTCGCCGAGGTGCTGGAGACCACCGTGGGCCCGCGTGCCGGCGACTTCGCGGCGGCTCCCGGCGCGGGGGCGGCCGGCGGCATCGGCTACGGCGCCCTCCTGCTCGGCGCCCGGTTCCGCCCCGGCATCGAGGTCATGTTGGACGTGCTGGGCTTCGCGCCGGCGCTGGAGCGCGCCTCGCTGGTGATCACGGGTGAGGGTTCGCTGGACGAGCAGACGCTGCACGGCAAGGCTCCGGCGGGGGTCGCCGCCGCGGCCCGCGCGGCCGGTAAGGAGGTCGTCGCGGTGTGCGGGCGGCTCGCCCTGCCCGAGGAGGCGCTGCGGCGGGCCGGGATCGGCCGGGCGTACCCGCTGACGTCCGTCGAGCCGGACGTCGCGAAGTGCATCGCGGACGCGGGGCCGATCCTGGAGCGGGTCGCGGAGCGGATCGCGCGGGATCTGCTGGACTGACCCGTCACCGCGGGGGTCGGCTCACCGTCGAAGTCCTGGAAGCGGCTGCCGCCGGTGAGGCGCCGCACCTCGCGGTTCTCGCACCACTGTTTCCTCCACGCCGAAACGGGTGTGGCCCGAATCCTCAGGACTCGGGCCACACCCGTCGGTGCCGGCGAGGGCGCTAGGGCAGCTGGGCCGCCCGCGACTCGCGGCGGTTGTCACGGAAGTTGTTCACCCGGCGGGCCGTGGCGAACAGCGGGATCACCGCGCCCATGACGAGCTGCAGCGCGCAGCCGGTCTGCAGGAGCAGCTGTCCGCTCGGGGCGTCGAAGGCCCAGGCGGCCAGGAGTCCCATCGACAGGACGATCCAGGAGAGCATCGCCCCGGCGAGGCGGCCGCGCGGCTTCGGGTACTCGACGCGGCTCACCATCAGCCACGCGGTGCCCAGGATCGCCAGCAGGGTGGCCACGAAGGGCAGCTCCAGCAGGACGATCGAGACGACCGTCAGCGCGCCGAACGGCGAGGGCATGCCCTGGAACGTGCCGTCCTTCACCGTCACGCAGCTGAACCGCGCCAGCCTGAGCACCACCGCGAGGAGCACCACGATCGCCCCCAGCGCCGCCACTCTCTGGTGCGCGTCGTCGGCGACCATGCCGTAGACGAGGACGAAGTACGCGGGTGCCAGGCCGAAGCTGATCAGGTCCGAGAGGTTGTCCAGCTCCGCGCCCATCGGGGAGGAGCGCAGCTTCCGCGCGACCAGGCCGTCGAACAGGTCGAAGACCGCCGCGCAGAGCATCAGGATGACCGCCGTGGCCGCGCTGTGGCGGCCCATTCCGGATTCCTGGCTGCCGGTGAGGTGCGGGATCAGGATGCCGGTGGTGGTGAAGTACACCGCCATGAACCCGCAGGTGGCGTTGCCCAGGGTGAGGGTGTCCGCTATCGACAGGCGGAGAGAAAGAGGCATCTCCTCCTCGTCGTCCACGTCGTCGGCCTCGGGCACCCAGCCCGCCTGGGTCTCCGGATCAATCACGGTCAATGCGAGTCACCCCAGCCACGGTCTTCTGTCCGACCTCGACCGCGACCTCCACACCCTCGGGCAGGTAGAGGTCGACACGCGAGCCGAAGCGGATCAGACCGATGCGGTCGCCCTGCTCGACCTTCGTGCCCTCGGGGATGTACGGCACGATGCGGCGGGCCACCGCGCCGGCGATCTGGATCATCTCGATGTCGCCGAGTTCGGTGTCGAAATGCCAGACTACGCGCTCGTTGTTCTCGCTCTCCTTGTTGAACGCGGGAACGAAGCCGCCGGGGATGTGCTCGACCGACGTCACGGTGCCGGCGAGCGGCGCGCGGTTCACGTGCACGTTGAGCGGGCTCATGAAGATCGCGACGCGGGTGCGGCCGTCCTTCCACGGCATGATGCTCTGCACCACGCCGTCGGCGGGCGAGATGACCCGGCCGGGGGCGATCTCGCGCTCGGGGTCGCGGAAGAACCACAGCATGCCCGCCGCGAGAGCGGTGGCGGGCACGGCGACGGCCTTGGCGGCGCCCGAGCGGCGGGCGCGGGCCAGGCTGAGGGCTGCGGTGGCGACGGTCGGAAGGAGCCACGGCGATGCTCCGCGCGCGAGGCGTGCGCCTACCAGGCTGTCGCGGTGTGCAGAGGTTTGGCTGTGGGGCATGGATGACCTTCGTAGCGGATGATGCCGCGCTCTGACGGGGGACGGCGGCTTTCCCGGGATCGTACCGGTCGCAGGTCACAACTGGGCAAGCCAGGAAGCCGAGTCGGCGGCTGAGGGGTATCGACGGGGTGTGATCTTCTTCTCGAAGAAAACACCCCGTTTCCGGACAATCAGCCCTGGAATCGATACTCTTCGAGCAGCCTGCGCCCGATGATCATTTTCTGGATCTCGGCGGTACCTTCACCGATCAGCAGCATCGGTGCCTCCCGGTAGAGGCGCTCGATCTCGTACTCCTTGGAGAAGCCGTAGCCGCCGTGGATCCGGAAGGCGTCCTCCACGACCTCCTTGCAGTACTCGGAGGCGAGGTACTTCGCCATCCCAGCCTCAAGGTCGTTTCGTTCCCCGGAGTCCTTTTTGCGTGCCGCGTTGACCATCATGGCATGCGCGGCCTCGACCTTGGTAGCCATTTCGGCCAGCTTGAACTGGATGGCCTGGTGCTGGGCGATGGCCTTGCCGAAGGTGTGCCGCTGCTGGGCGTACTGAACGCCCAGCTCGAACGCGCGCTGCGCGACGCCGCAGCCGCGGGCCGCCACGTTGACGCGGCCGACCTCCACGCCGTCCATCATTTGGTAAAAACCTCGGCCGGTGACGCCGCCGAGCACCCGATCGGCCGGAATCCGCAGGCCGTCCATGATCAGCTCGGTGGTGTCGACGCCCTTGTAGCCCATCTTGTCGATCTTGCCCGGAATGGTCAGGCCGGGGCGGACCTCACCGAAGCCGGGCTCCTTCTCCACCAGGAAGGTCGTCATCGACTTGTGCGGGGCCGTGCCCTCGGGGTGACCTTCGTCACTTCGGACGAGAACGGCGACGAGGGACGAGGTTCCGCCGTTCGTCAGCCACATCTTCTGGCCGTTCAGGACGTACTCGTCGCCGTCCTTGACCGCCTTCGACGTGATCGCCGACACGTCGGAGCCCAGGCCCGGCTCCGACATCGAGAAGGCGCCGCGGATGTCGCCGGCCGCCATGCGGGGCAGGAAGTGGTCCTTCTGCTCCTGCGTGCCGTGCTGCTTGAGCATGTACGCGACGATGAAGTGCGTGTTGATGATGCCGGACACCGACATCCAGCCGCGGGCGATCTCCTCCACGCACAGCGCGTACGTGAGGAGCGACTCGCCCAGGCCCCCGTACTCCTCGGGGATCATCAGACCGAACAGGCCGAGTTCCTTCAGGCCGTCCACGATCGCTTGCGGGTACTCGTCGCGGTGCTCCAGCTCGGTCGCGACCGGGATGATCTCCTTGTCCACGAAGTCGCGGACGGTGGAGAGGATCTCCTGCTGGACGTCGGTCAGACCGGCGGTCTGGGCGAGGCGCGCCATGGCTACTTCTCCGTCTTTTCCGAAGGGGCGTTCAGCTCCGGGCGGCCGGGCTGCTCGCCGCCGCGCTCCTTGATGTACGTCTCGGTGGGCACCATGACCTTGCGGCGGAAGACGCACACCAGGGTGCCGTCCTGCTTGTAGCCCTTGGTCTCGACGTAGACGATGCCGCGGTCGTTCTTCGACTTCGACGGCCACTTGTCCAGCACGGTCGTCTGGCCGTAGATCGTGTCGCCGTGGAAGGTCGGCGCCACGTGCTTGAGCGACTCGATCTCCAGGTTGGCGATCGCCTTGCCGGAGATGTCCGGCACGGACATGCCGAGCAGGAGGGAGTAGATGTAGTTGCCCACCACGACGTTCTGGCCGAAGTCCGTCGTCTTCTCGGCGTAGTTGACGTCCATGTGGAGCGGGTGGTGGTTCATGGTGAGGAGACAGAACAGGTGGTCGTCGTACTCCGTGACCGTCTTGCCCGGCCAGTGCTTGTACGTCGCCCCGACCTCGAACTCCTCGTAGGTGCGTCCGAACTGCATCGCCCTCAGGCCTCCGGGATCTCGAACTTGCTGGTGCGCTGCATGCCGGCGGCGCGGCCCTTGCCCGAGATGACCAGGGCCATCTTGCGGCTGGCCTCGTCGATCATCTCGTCGCCGAGCATCGCGGAGCCCTTCTTGCCGCCCGCCTCGGACGTGTAGTAGTCGTACGCGTCCAGGATCAGCTCGGCGTGGTCGTAGTCCTCCTGCGACGGCGAGAAGATCTCGTTGGACGCCTCGACCTGGCCCGGGTGCAGCACCCACTTGCCGTCGAAGCCGAGGGCGGCGGCGCGCTGGGCGACCGCGCGGTAGCCGTCGATGTTGCGGATCTGGAGGTAGGGGCCGTCGATCGCCTGGAGGTTGTTGGCGCGGGCGGCCATCAGGATCTTCATCAGGATGTAGTGGTAGGCGTCCGCCGGGTAGCCGGGCGGCTGCTCGCCCACGACGAGGGACTTCATGTTGATGGAGGCCATGAAGTCGGCCGGGCCGAAGATGATCGTCTCCACGCGCGGGGAGGCCTGCGCGATCTCGTTGACGTTGTTCAGGCCCTGGGCGTTCTCGATCTGCGCCTCGATGCCGATCTTGCCGACCTCGAAGCCCATCGTCTTCTCGATCTGGGTCAGCAGCAGGTCCAGCGCGACGACCTGCTGGGCGCTCTGCACCTTCGGCAGCATGATGCAGTCGAGGTTCTGGCCGGCGCCCTCGACGACCGTGACGACGTCCCGGTACGTCCACTCGGTCGTCCAGTCGTTCACCCGTACGACACGGGTCTTGCCCGTCCAGTCGCCCTCGTTGAGGAACTTGACGATCGTGTGCCGCGCCTCGGGCTTGGCCAGCGGCGCGCACGCGTCCTCCAGGTCCAGGAAGACCTGGTCGGCGGGGAGGCCCTGGGCCTTCTCCAGGAAGCGCGGGTTGCTTCCCGGTACCGCCAGGCAGGAGCGGCGGGGGCGAAGGCGGTTGACTGTCGTCATGCGGGGACCTCCAGGGGGTCGAGCTTGTTCGCTTTCCGGATCTCGTCGGCGATGCGGCCGATGATCCCGGTGATGTCGAAGTCCTTCGGGGTGAACACCGCGGCCACTCCGGCGGCCCGGAGCTCCTCGGCGTCACCGTTCGGGATGATGCCACCTGCGATCACCGGTATATCTGTGGCACCGGCCACACGCAGGCGCTCCAGCACGTCCGGCACGAGCTGCGCGTGCGATCCGGACAGGATGGACAGGCCCACGGCGTGGACGTCCTCGGCCAGGGCGGCGTCCACGATCTGCTCGGGGGTGAGCCGGATGCCCTGGTAGACCACCTCGAAGCCGGCGTCGCGCGCACGGACGGCGATCTGCTCGGCGCCGTTGGAGTGACCGTCCAGGCCGGGCTTGCCCACCAGGAAGCGCAGCTTGCCGACGCCCAGCTCGCGAGCGGTGGCGTCCACCTTGGCGCGGACCTCGGCCATGGCCGAGCCGGCCTCGGCGGTGACGGCCACCGGCGCGGAGGACACCCCGGTCGGCGCCCGGAACTCACCGAACACCTCGCGCAGGGCGCCCGCCCACTCGCCGGTCGTGACCCCGGCGCGGGCGCACTCCAGCGTGGCCTCCATCAGGTTGCCGGTGCCCTTGGCGGCCTCCTTCAGCCGGTCCAGCGCCTTGCAGGGGCGCGGGTGGTTGAAGGGCGGCTGGTAGCGGGTGTCCCGCCAGTTCTCCAGCGAGGCGACGACCCGGGCCTCGACCGCCGGGTCGACCGTCATGATCGCGGTGTCCAGGTCGGCCGTGAGCGGGTTCGGCTCGGTCGTCTCGAAGATGTTGACGCCGACGATCTTCTCCTGGCCGGACTCGATCCGCGCCCGCCGTTCGGCGTGCGAGGAGACGAGCTGCGCCTTGAGGTAGCCGGACTCGACGGCGGCCATCGCGCCGCCCATCTCCTGGATCCGGTCCATCTCGGTGAGGGACTCCTCCACCAGGGCGTTCACCTTCGCCTCGATGACGTGCGAGCCCTCGAAGATGTCCTCGTACTCCAGCAGGTCGCTCTCGTGGGCGAGCACCTGCTGGATGCGCAGGCTCCACTGCTGGTCCCACGGCCGGGGCAGGCCCAGCGCCTCGTTCCAGGCGGGGAGCTGCACGGCACGCGCGCGGGCGTCCTTGGAGAGGGTGACCGCCAGCATCTCCAGCACGATCCGCTGGACGTTGTTCTCCGGCTGCGCCTCGGTCAGCCCGAGCGAGTTGACCTGGACGCCGTAGCGGAAGCGGCGCTGCTTGGGGTTCTCGATGCCGTACCGCTCACGCGTGACCTTGTCCCAGATGCGGCCGAACGCCCGCATCTTGCACATCTCCTCGACGAAGCGGACGCCCGCGTTGACGAAGAAGGAGATGCGGGCCACCACGTCGCCCATGCGCTCCTGCGGCACCTGGCCGGAGTCGCGCACGGCGTCGAGCACGGCGATCGCGGTGGACATCGCGTATGCGATCTCCTGCACCGGCGTGGCCCCGGCCTCCTGCAGGTGGTAGCTGCAGATGTTGATCGGGTTCCACTTCGGGATGTGGGAGACCGTGTACGCGATCATGTCGGTCGTCAGGCGGAGCGAGGGGCCCGGCGGGAAGACGTGCGTCCCGCGGGAGAGGTACTCCTTGACGATGTCGTTCTGGGTCGTGCCCTGGAGCTTGGTGATGTCCGCGCCCTGCTCCTCGGCGACGACCTGGTAGAGCGCCAGCAGCCACATGGCGGTGGCGTTGATCGTCATCGAGGTGTTCATCTGCTCCAGGGGGATGTCCTGGAACAGCCGGCGCATGTCACCGAGGTGGGAGACGGGCACGCCCACCCGGCCGACCTCGCCGCGGGCGAGGATGTGGTCGGGGTCGTAGCCGGTCTGGGTCGGCAGGTCGAACGCCACCGACAGACCGGTCTGGCCCTTGGCGAGGTTGCGCCGGTACAGCTCGTTGGACGCCTCCGCCGTGGAGTGACCGGCGTACGTGCGCATGAGCCACGGCCGGTCCTTCTGACGCTCAGTCATCTATGACCTCCGGGTGCTCAGATGTTCCGGAAGCGGTTGATGGCGTCGATGTGCTTGGCGCGCATCTCCTCGTCGCGCACGCCCAGGCCCTCCTCGGGGGCGAGGCACAGCACGCCGACCTTGCCCTGGTGCAGGTTGCGGTGCACGTCGTAGGCGGCCTGGCCGGTGTCCTCCAGGGAGTACACCTTCGACAGGGTCGGGTGGATCTTGCCCTTGGCGATGAGGCGGTTGGCCTCCCAGGCCTCGCGGTAGTTGGCGAAGTGCGAGCCGATGATCCGCTTGAGCGACATCCACAGGTACCGGTTGTCGTACTCGTGCATGTAGCCCGAGGTCGAGGCGCAGGTGGTGATGGTGCCGCCCTTGCGGGTGACGAACACGGAGGCGCCGAAGGTCTCGCGGCCGGGGTGCTCGAAGACGATGTCGATGTCCTCGCCGCCGGTGAGCTCGCGGATGCGCTTGCCGAAGCGCTTCCACTCCTTCGGGTCCTGGGTGTTCTCGTCCTTCCAGAACTTGTAGCCCTCGGCGTTGCGGTCGATGATCGACTCGGCGCCCATCGAGCGGCAGATGTCCGCCTTCTGCTCGCTGGAGACGACGCAGATCGGGTTGGCGCCGCCGGCGAGGGCGAACTGGGTGGCGTAGGAGCCGAGGCCGCCGCTCGCGCCCCAGATGAGCACGTTGTCGCCCTGCTTCATGCCGGCGCCGTTGCGGGAGACGAGCTGGCGGTAGGCGGTGGAGTTCACCAGGCCCGGGGCCGCGGCCTCCTCCCAGCTCAGGTGGTCCGGCTTCGGCATCAGCTGGTTGGACTTCACCAGCGCGATCTCGGCGAGGCCGCCGAAGTTGGTCTCGAAGCCCCAGATGCGCTGCTCGGGGTCGAGCATCGTGTCGTTGTGGCCGTCCGAGGACTCCAGCTCGACGGACAGGCAGTGGGCGACGACCTCGTCACCGGGCTTCCAGGCGTTGACGCCCGGGCCGGTGCGCAGGACCACGCCGGCGAGGTCGGAACCGATGATGTGGTACGGCAGGTCGTGGCGCTTGGCCAGCTCGTTGGTGCGGCCGTAGCGCTCCAGGAACCCGAAGGTGGACAGCGGCTCGAAGATCGAGGTCCACACCGAGTTGTAGTTGACCGAGGAGGCCATCACGGCCACCAGGGCCTCGCCCGGACCCAGTTCGGGCAGCGGCACGTCGTCCAGGTGGATCGACTTGCGCGGGTCCTTGTCGCGGGTCTGCAGGCCCGCGAACATCTCCGTCTCGTCCTTGTGGACGGTGATCGCGCGGTACGACTCGGGGAGCGGCATGGCGGCGAAGTCGGCGGACGTGGCGTCCTTCGACTGGATCGCGTCCAGGATGTCCTTCACGGTCACGGTGTTGCCTCCGGCGGTGAGCGCCCTGAGGGAGGGGCGCTGGGGGATCGTCGGTGCTGCTGGGAGTGCTGCTGAGGGTTTTGAGGGTGTGCCGTCGGTTCGGCGGGGTGGTGCTTCGGCAGCGCTTTGTGGCGCGGGAGGTTGCCTGTGACGCAGGCGTCCGGGCGCGCAGGCCGTCCGGCTTGCGGGGACAGCCGACGCGCGAATGGTCTCTGCGCGCCGGCCGCCCGGACTCCCTTCAACGTATGACACCGCGTGTCATGCCGCAAGGCACTGAGTGCCAGAAGGTGCTCTCAGATGAAATCTTTACGTAACAAATGAGCGATGATCGATCGAACGGGCTCTGAAATCTCCTCGAAAAGGGCCCCTGACATGCCAAAACGGCCACCCCGAAGGGTGGCCGTCATCACAGGGCACGCGGTGCCTCAGCGCTCCTTGAGCGCCTCCTCGATGGTGCGCATGACCTCGTCGAGCGGGGCGTCGGTGCGGGCGACCGTCACCAGGACCTCCCCGTGGGCGGAGACCGTCGCAGGCGCCGTGGTGGCCGCCGGCCCGGGCGCCGGGCCGCGTCCGGCGCCGATGCCGGTGCCGAACGTCTTGCGCACGATGGCGAAGGCGTGGTCGAGCTGGGCCTCCACGTCGCCCTGGCCGTCGGCCCGCAGCCAGCGCCTGAGGACGTGGTTGTGGGCGGTGACGACGGCGGAGGCGGCGACCTCGGCGAGCAGCGGGTCGTCGTTGGCGTCGTCGGCGTGCGCGTGCTCGTCGAAGTGGCCGAGCAGATAGCGGGTGAACAGGCGCTCGTAGCGGGCCACCGAGGCGATCTCCGCCTCGCGCAGGGTGGGCACCTCACGCGTCAGCCTGTAGCGGGCGACCGAGATCTCCGGCCGGGCCGCGTACATCCTCATGACTTCCTTGATGCCGCGGCACACCGTGTCGAGCGGATGCTCGTGTGCCGGGGCGGCGTTGAGGACGGCCTCGGCGCGGATCAGCGTGTCGTCGTGATCCGGGAAGATCGCCTCTTCCTTGGAGCGGAAGTGACGGAAGAAGGTGCGGCGCGCGACCCCGGCCGCGGCCGCGATCTCGTCGACGGTGGTCGCCTCGTACCCCTTGGTCGCGAACAGTTCCATCGCTGCGGCCGCCAGTTCTCGGCGCATTTTCAGCCGCTGGGCGGCGGCGCGACTGCCTGCGGCACTTTCCGGCGCGTCGGGCGTGGCTGGTGTACGTGAGGACTTGGCGGGCTGGGGCATGACCCGAACGTACTGCATGTGTGCAGCAGGATGCGCAGGTCCGGGGGATCCCCCGCCCGCGAGGGGCGGGGGAGCTCCCGCTGGGTCGAGCAGTCCGCCCCAGTCCGTCTCCGTGCGGGACCAGTCGCCGACGCCGTCAGCGGCGGGCATACTCGCGGAAGCCGCGGCCGGTCTTGCGGCCGAGGCAGCCCGCGGCCACCAGGTGCTCCAGCAGTGGCGCCGGGGCCAGGCCCGGGTCGCGGAACTCGCGGTGCAGCACCTTCTCGATGGCCAGCGAGACGTCCAGGCCGACCACGTCCAGCAGCTCGAACGGGCCCATCGGGTAGCCGCCGCCGAGCTTCATCGCCGCGTCGATGTCGTCCAGCGTCGCGTAGTGCTCCTCGACCATCTTGATCGCGTTGTTGAGGTACGGGAACAGCAGCGCGTTCACGATGAACCCGGCCCGGTCGCCGCAGTCGACGGCGTGCTTCCTGATCCGGGCGCAGACCTCGCGGACGGTGGCGTGCACGTCGTCGGCCGTCAGGACCGTGCGCACGACCTCGACCAGCTTCATCGCCGGAGCCGGGTTGAAGAAGTGCATGCCGATCACGTCCTGCGGGCGCGAGGTGGCGCGGGCGCAGGCGACGACGGGCAGGGAGGAGGTGGTGGTGGCCAGCACCGCGCCCGGCTTGCAGACCTTGTCCAGCGCCGCGAAGAGCTGCCGCTTGACCTCAAGGTCCTCGGCGACGGCCTCGACCGCCAGGTCGACGTCGGAGAAGGCGTCGTAGGAGCCGGCCGGGGTGATCCGGTCCAGGGTCTCGGCGGCCGCCTCGGCGGTCATCCGTCCCTTGTCGACAGAGCGCGAAAGCGACTTGCCGATACGGGCCTTGGCCGTCTGCGCCTTCTCCTCGCTGCGGGCGGCGAGCACGACCTCGTAGCCGGCCTTGGCGAACACCTCGGCGATGCCGGAGGCCATGGTGCCCGAACCCGCGACTCCGACGGACCGGACCGGGCGACCCTCGGCCCCGGCGGCGCCGGCGGCCGGCGTCAGCGGGTCCGGCACGACCGTGGCGCTGCCCGGCGCCTCGTAGGTGTAGAAGCCGCGCCCGGACTTGCGGCCGGTCAGGCCTGCCTCGCTGAGCTGCTTGAGGATCGGGGCGGGGGCGTGCAGCCGGTCGCGGGACTCGGCGTACATGGCGTCCAGGACGGTGCGCGCGGTGTCGATGCCGATCAGGTCCAGCAGGGCCAGGGGGCCCATGGGCAGGCCGCAGCCGAGCCGCATCGCGGCGTCGATGTCCTCGCGGGAGGCGTACTTCGCCTCGTACATCGCGGCGGCCTGGTTGAGGTAGCCGAACAGCAGCCCGTCCGCGACGAACCCGGGGCGGTCGCCGACCGCGACGGGCTCCTTGCCCAGCTCGATCGCGAGGTCCGTGACCGCGGCGACCGCGGCCGGCGCGGTCAGCACCGAGGAGACGATCTCGACCAGCTTCATCGCCGGGGCCGGGTTGAAGAAGTGCAGGCCCAGCACCCGCTCGGGGCGTGCGGAGTCGGCGGCGAGACGGGTGACGGACAGCGCGTTGGTGCCGGTCGCCAGGATGGTCTCCGGACGCACGATGCCGTCCAGCTCGCGGAAGACCTGGTGCTTGATCTCGTACGACTCCGGGACCACCTCGATGACCAGGTCGGCGTCGGCCGCCGCGCGCAGGTCGGTGGAGAGGCGGACCCGGGCCAGGACGCCGGCGCGGTCCTGCTCGGTCAGCCGGCCGCGCTCGACGGCGCGGGCGGTGGCGGCCTCCAGGGCGGCGAGCGCCCGCGCGGTCTGGGCCTCGGCGACGTCGATGCCGATCACCTCGCGGCCCGCCTTCGCGAGAACCTCGGTGATGCCGGTGCCCATGGTGCCGAGGCCGACGACGGCGATCGTCTTGAGCGGGGACAGAGGGGTGTCGGACAGGGGAGTGGCCATCGCGGGACTCCAGGAATGAGGGTGACGACTGGGAACGCGCCGGGTGCGCCCGAAGGCGCACACCGGGGCGGAGATGAGTGCGGGTGTTGCCGGGCTGCTGGCGCACACGCCCGGTGCCGGCACCACGGGCGTGCACACGCCCGGGAACGGCGGAATCCGACCGGCCCTGTCCCGGAGCCGGGTCGTACTGCGGTACCGAGGTACCGAACCGACCGGCGCACGACG
Source organism: Streptomyces sp. NPDC041129 (assembly GCF_055592265.1). Classification (NCBI taxonomy): domain Bacteria; kingdom Bacillati; phylum Actinomycetota; class Actinomycetes; order Kitasatosporales; family Streptomycetaceae; genus Streptomyces; species Streptomyces sp. NPDC041129. The sequence continues at coordinate 157,419 of NZ_JBVIYV010000001.1, forward strand.
GCTGCGTCACCAAACCGTCGTGAGCGAAAACAGCGAGTGGGTAACTCGCTCGTCTGAGCTTAACCGGCCAGTAACGAGCGCGCCAGCCCCGCGCCGGAGCCGAGTTTGTGATGTAGCTCCCTCCGCCCCGGCCACCGGCCTACGCTGGCCCCGTGGACGAAGAGTTGCGATCGCTCACGGAACGCTTACGGCAGGAGTCACACGGCTCGCCCGGTTACGAGCACCTGCTGACGACCTCGGACCACGACGAACTGGCCGAGGTGCTCACCGCGCCCGGACAGCCGCTGTGGGCCCGGGAACTGGCCGCCTTCCGGCTGGGCCGGGCCGGCGACCGGCGCGCCTTCGAAGCGCTCGTGCTGCTGCTCAACCACCGCGACCCGCCCCGCTGCGCCTCCGCCGCCCATGCCCTCGCCCGGCTCGGCGACCCGCGCACGGCCCGCGCCGCCGCGGCCCTCGCCACCAACGAACTGCGCGTCGCCTACGCCCTGCACCCGGTACGGCTCCTGGTCGAGCTGCGCGCTCCGGAGTCCGTACCCGCGCTGATCACCACGCTGGAGCGCCGGCTGCGCCCGCACGACCCCTACCGGCGGGTGGCCCTCGCCTGCGTGGACGGTCTCGGCGCGCTCGGCGACGCCCGCGCGCGGCGGGTGCTGGGCGAGGCCCTGGCGCACCCGGCGCTCGCCGAGGCGGCGGTGCGGGCGCTGGCCCGCATCCCCCGCCAGGAACGGAAGTGACGCCGGGTCAGTCGCCCAGTGCCCGGGTGTACCGCACCTCGGGCACGAGTTCGCCGCCCGCCTCGAAGGGCTCCTCGGCGCCGTCCCAGCGGAAGCCGGCCCGCTCGTAGAAGCGGCGGGCGCGCGCGTTCTCCTTCAGCACCCACAGGGACATGCGCGGGTACCCGGCGCACCGTTCGACCGACTCCGCGAGCAGCGCCCGGCCCGCCCCGGTGCCGAGATGGTCCGGGTCGAGGTAGATGGCGTACAACTCGGCGTCCTCGGTGCGTACTTCACCGTCGCGGTACGGCCCGTACGCCGCCCAGCCGACCACCTCGCCGCCCCGCTCGGCGACCAGGTTCACCACGGCGCCGTTCCCCTGCGTGAACCAGGTCCGCCGCCGCTCGGCGTCCCGCGCCACGCTGAGCGCGTCGAGATACGGCTGCGGCATGAGCCCGCGGTAGGCGTGCCGCCAGCCCCGGACACGGATCTCCGAGACGCGGTCGCAGTCGTCGAGGGCCATCGGGCGGATGCGGAGGGAGGGGTCGTCCATGACCGCACCCTAGAGAGCCGATCCGCCCGGCGCCCGTAAATATCCGGCGGCCGGGCCGGCGCGGGGCCGGCCCGGTCCGAACGCAAGAACCTAGCCGCGGAAGCCCAGCAGCCGGTGCAGCTCCGCGCCGCGGGAGGCGGTCGGGGCCGCCTTGCCCGTCGAGGGCTCGGGGTCGGGCGACCTCTCGCAGACCGCGTCCGCCGTACCGGCCGTGCCGCCCTGGCGCGGGAGCGTGCCGCCGGACAGGTAGTCGGCCAGGTACCGGTCCAGGCAGGCGTTGCCGCTGAGGCTGATGCCGTGGTTGCCGCCGCCCTCCTCGACCACCAGGCGGGAGCCGGCCAGCAGCCGGTGGGCCGTCACGCCGCCCCCGTACGGCGTCGCCGCGTCGTCGGTCGCCTGGAACAGCAGCGCCGGCGGCAGCTTCGTGTTGGCGACGTCCACCGGCCGCAGCGCCCCGGTCGGCCAGTACGCGCACGGTGCGTTGTACCAGGCGTTGTTCCAGGCCATGAAGGGCGCCTTCGCGTACACGCCCCAGGTCTCCGTCCGCCAGCGGTCCCAGTCACGCGGCCAGGACACGTCACGGCACTGCACCGCCGCGTAGACGCTGTACCCGTTGTCGCCCGGCCCGTCCACGGCGCCGTAGTCCTGGTACACCTTCACCAGCGGCCCGGTTCTCCCCTCGTTCACGTAGGCCGCGAACGCCGCCGCGAGGTGCGGCCAGTAGCCGTTGTAGTAGCCCCCGGGGATGAAGGCGTCCTCCAGCTCGGCGGCGCCCACCTTGCCACCGGCCGGCTTCTTCGCCAGGGCCGCGCGCATCGCGTACCACGCGGCCTCGACCTTCGAGGGGTCCTTGCCGAGCCGGTACGTGCTGTCGTGCCGGGCGATCCACGCCATCAGGGCGCGGTGGCGGGCGTCGAAGGCGTAGTCCTGGCTCACGTTGTCCTCGTACCAGACGCCCGTCGGGTCCACGATCGAGTCCAGCACCAGGCGCCGTACCCGCTGGGGGTAGAGCTTGGCGTACACCGCGCCGAGATAAGTGCCGTACGAGTAGCCGAAGTAGCTGATGCGCGGGGCGCCCAGGGCCCGGCGGACGGCGTCCATGTCACGGACGGCGTCGACGGTGTCGATGTACGGCAGGACGTCCGCGTACTTGCGGCCGCAGGCGGCGGCGAAGGACCGGGCGCGCTCGAGGTTCGTCCGCTCCAGCGCGGGTGTGGCGGGCACTGTGTCGGGCCGCACCGGCGTGAAGCGGCCGGCCGAGCAGTCCAGCGCGGGCGTGCTCTTCCCGACGCCCCGCGGGTCGAAGCCGATGACGTCGTACTGGGCCGCCACCGACCTGGGCAGCGCCGACGCGACGAAGCCGGCGAGCTTCAGACCGCTGCCGCCGGGGCCGCCGGGGTTGACCAGCAGCGGGCCCTGGGAGGTCGGGGCGGTGTGCGGGACGCGGGACAGGGCGAGCGTGATCTGCCGGCCGGACGGCCGCGCGTGGTCCAGCGGCACCTTCAGCGACGCGCACTGCAGGGTCGGGTAGTCGTCGGTGCCGCACTTCTTCCAGCTGAGCTTCGGCGCCGGAGCGGTGGGGGCCGCCTCGGCGGGGACGGCCGTGACCGAGCCCGCCACCATGGCGGCGGCTGCGCACAGCACGGCTGCGCGTGTCCTCATGGGTCCTCCCGGGACGGAGGGTGACGCGAACCGTGTGATCACGGTCCTCGCCGGATCGTCCCGAAATCGGCGCCCCACAGAACCCGTTCCGCCGATACTTGACCCAATTGGGTCGAGGGATGCCCTCCAACGCTCTCAGAGGAGGGTGAGCTGGGTCGGCTCCGCGGGCGCTGACTCCTCGGCGGCCCCGGCCGGCTGCCGGATCCGCCGGGCCGCTCCCGCGCGCGTGGGGCCGATGCCGTACTCCTGGGCCAGCTCGTGCACCTGGCGGGTGATGCGGCGCTGGTACCACTTGGGCGCGTAGGCGCCCTCCGCGTACAGCCGCTCGTAGCGGCGCACCAGGTGCGGGTGGTGCTGCCCGAGCCAGGCCATGAACCACTCGCGCGCGCCGGGCCGCAGATGCAGCACCAGAGGTGTGACCGAGGTGGCCCCGGCCGCCGCGATCGCCCGCACCGTCTCCCTGAGCCGGTCCGGGTGGTCGCTCAGGAAGGGGATGACCGGCGCCATCAGCACCCCGCAGCCGATGCCGTGCTCGCCGAGGACGCGGACCACGTCCAGCCGTCGCTCGGGCGCCGGCGTACCCGGCTCCACGGTGCGCCACAGCCCGGTGTCGGTGAAGCCCACCGAGACCGAGATGCCGACGTCCGTCACCCGGGCGGCCCGGGTCAGCAGCTCCAGGTCGCGCAGGATCAGGGTGCCCTTGGTCAGGATCGAGAAGGGGTTCGCGTGCTCGGTGAGGGCCGAGATGATGCCCGGCATCAGCCGGTAGCGGCCCTCGGCGCGCTGGTAGCAGTCGACGTTGGTGCCCATCGCCACGTGGTCGCCCTGCCAGCGGCGCGAGGCGAGCTGACGGCGCAGCAGCTCGGGAGCGTTCACCTTCACCACGATCTGGGTGTCGAAGCCGATGCCCGTGTCGAGGTCCAGGTAGCCGTGCGTCTTGCGGGCGAAGCAGTACACGCACGCGTGCGTGCAGCCGCGGTACGGGTTCACCGTCCACTCGAACGGCATCCGGGAGGCGCCCGGCACCCGGTTCAGGATCGAGCGTGCCCGGACCTCGTGGAACGTGATCCCGGCGAACTCCGGCGTGTCGAAGGTGCGGGTGGTCACCGCGTCCGCGCCGAACAGGGCGGGGTCGGCCCGGCGGTGTTCGGGCTCGCCTGTGAGGTTCTCCCAGCGCATGACGCCTCCTCGGTAGCACTGCCGCACAGAATAGAACATCTGTTCCCATGATCGTGCGACCCCCGATTTGGGCGCCCGGGCACCGGGGTGGTTGGCTTGCTCCCTCTTCGAGAAAACTGGTCCTGGAGGAACGCAATGGCGCAGGTCGAGGCCACTACGGAGCGGGTCGTCGCGGCGGACGCGGAGAAGGTGTTCGACGCCCTCGCCGACTACAGCGGCACGCGGCAGCGGCTGCTGCCCGAGCACTTCAGCGAGTACGAGGTGCGCGAGGGCGGCGACGGCGAGGGCACCCTCGTGCACTGGAAGCTCCAGGCCACCAGCAAGCGGGTGCGCGACTGCCTGCTGGAGGTCAGCGAGCCCACCGACGGCGAGCTGGTCGAGAAGGACCGCAACTCCTCCATGGTCACCACCTGGCGAGTCACCCCCGCCGGCGAGGGCGGCTCCCGGGTCGTCGTCACCACCACCTGGCAGGGCGCCGGCGGTATCGGCGGCTTCTTCGAGCGGACCTTCGCGCCCAAGGGCCTCGGCCGGATCTACGACGCCGTCCTCACCAACCTGGCGCGCGAAGTCGAGAAGTGACCGGGCGCGTCCGCGCCTGACCTCAAACACCGTCCGGTGGCGGGGCGTTGTGCCCCTCACCGGTTCGAGTGGATTCGCATCTCGTCCGAGCTTGTGCCGTAACTCGCCGTACTTGTCCGCAGTTGTCGTCCTGCGCGGGAATTGTGTGACAGGTGCGACGAGGGGAGCGGTACGTGGGTGGGACGACTCTGGTGCGGGACGAGCCGGTCACCGCACGCCCCGGGACACCCGCGGCCCCACCCCCCGGGACCGCCGAACTCGGCGCGCGCCGGGTGCGGTTGGTCTTCCTCGGGCTGATGCTGGCGCTGCTGCTCGCCGCGCTGGAGCAGATGATCGTCGCCACTGCCCTGCCGAAGATCGTCGGTGAGCTGCACGGCCTGGACAAGATGTCCTGGGCGATCACCGCCTATCTGCTCACCGCCACCATCGGGCTGCCGCTGTACGGCAAGCTCGGTGACCTCTTCGGCCGCAAGGGCGTCTTCCAGTTCGCGATCCTGGTCTTCGTGGCCGGTTCCGCGCTCGCCGGGCGGGCGCAGAGCATGGACCAGCTCATCGCCTTCCGCGCCGTCCAGGGCGTCGGCGCGGGCGGGCTGATGATCGGGGTGCAGGCGATCATCGCCGACATCGTGCCGCCCCGGCAGCGCGGCCGCTACATGGGCCTGATCGGCGCCGCGTTCGGTGTCGCCTCCGTCGCCGGTCCGCTGCTCGGCGGCTACTTCACCGATCATCTGTCCTGGCGCTGGTGCTTCTACATCAACGTCCCCTTCGGCCTGCTCACCCTCGCCGTGGTCAGCGCCGTCCTCAAACTCCCCAGGCCCCGCGTCCGCGCCCGCCTCGACGTGCCCGGCGCGCTGCTGCTCGCCGCCGCCTCCACCTGCTTGGTGCTGCTCACGAGCTGGGGCGGCACCGAGTACGCCTGGGGCTCACCGGAGATCCTCGGCCTCGGCGCGGGCGCCCTGGCCGCCACCGTCCTCTTCCTCGTCGCCGAGCACTTCGCCGCCGAACCCCTCATCCCGCTCCGCCTGTTCCGGGACTCCGTCTTCAACGTCACCGGCCTGGTCGGCCTGGTGATCGGCGTGGCGCTGTTCGGCGCCGCCAGCTACCTGCCGACCTTCCTGCAGATGGTCGACGGGGCCAGCGCCACCGAGTCCGGGCTGCTGATGCTGCCCATGATGGCCGGCATCGTCGGCGCCTCGATCATCGGCGGACAGCTCATCAGCCACACCGGGCGGTACAAGCTCTACCCCGTCCTCGGCGGCGCCCTGTCCGCCGTCGGCATGTGGCTGCTGTCCCGGCTCGAGGTGGACACGCCCCGGCTGTACTACAGCGTCTGGATGGCCGTCCTCGGCGCGGGCATCGGCCTGGTGATGCCGGTCCTGGTCCTCGCCGTGCAGAACTCCGTGCGCCCCGCCGACCTCGGCACCGCCACCAGCGCCAACAACTACTTCCGGCAGATCGGCGGGAGCGTCGGCGCCGCCGTCTTCGGCACGCTCTTCGCCGGCCGGCTCACCGACGCCCTGCGGCGCGAGCTGCCGCCGCGCGCGGGCGCCGGGCTGCCCGACCCCGAGTCCCTGACCCCGCAGCTCGTGCACGCGCTGCCGCCGGCGCTGCGCGACGCCTACATCCGCGCCTACGCCGACGCGATGCCCCGGATCTTCCTCTACCTCGTCCCGGTGCTCGTCCTCGGCCTGCTCATCGCCATCTTCCTCAAGGAGAAACCCCTGGTGTCCCACAACGCCGCCGAAACCGAGCCCGCGTCCCCGACCACCCCCATCCCGCAGGCCCGCCATCAGACCCCGGCCGGGGCGTCCCGCTCGCCGTACGCCGCCGGAGTCCCCGTATGCGGCACGGTGCAGCACCCCGACGGGACCGTGGTGCCCCGCGCGGCGCTCACCCTCATCGACGTCGCCGGACAGCAGATCGGGCGCGGTGCGAGCGGCGACGACGGGCGCTACGCGCTCGCCACGCCCGGCGTCGGCTCGTACGTGCTGATCGCCGCCGCCGGCGGCCACCAGCCGCAGGCCGTCTCCGTCACCGTCGGCGAGCGGCCCGTCGAACTCGATGTCGTCCTCGGCGGCGCCGGACGCCTCGCCGGCAGTGTGCTCACCGCCGACGGCAGCCCCGTCCGGGACGCCACCGTGACCCTCACCAACGTGCACGGCGAGGTCGTCGCCAGCACCCGCAGCGGCCGCGAGGGCGGTTACGTCATCACCGAGCTGGTGGCGGGCGAGTACACCCTCGCCGCCAGCGCGCCCGCCTTCCGGCCCGCGGCGCTCCCGGTCACCGTCCAGGCCGCCCGGGAGACCCGGCAGGACGTCGAACTCGCGGGCGGGGCCGTGCTGCGGGGCACCGTCCGGGCGAGCGGCGGCCGTGCCGTGGAGGACGCCCGCGTCACGCTCCTGGACGCCGCCGGGAACGTCGTGGACACCCTCACCACCGGAGCCGACGGAGCGTTCCGGTTCGTGGACCTGTCCTCCGGCGAGTACACGGTCATCGCCGCAGGTTACCCGCCGGTCGCAACCGTTCTGCAGGTCGCGGGCGGCGGCCGCACGGAACGCGATCTGCAACTGGGACACGAGGACTGACGGGGCGGCGCCCGCAGGTCGCCGAGCCGCGCGCCGGTGCGGAACGGTGAAACCAATTCGGGGATTGCCGCACATCGCGACCGGACGGCCCCGTACCGTAGTGGCGGGCGGCACAGATCGTTTGCGAACAGCCGTGGGGAGAGAGGGCCTGGGCCATGGACCGTGGCAGCGAGCGGGACACACCTCCCGGCCGCGGCGCCGGCGACGCCGCGGCGGGCCGCATTCCGCTTGCCGTGGTGGTCGTCGACCGCGACGGTCTGGTGTCCCACTGGAGCAGTGGGGCGGGCCGCCTGTTCGGCGTCGGCCGGCAGGACGCCGTCGGGCGTCCCGCGGTGGATCTGCTGCCGGTGTCCGGCGCGCTCTCCGACGACCCGCACAGCGACGCGACGCCGGACGCCTACGGCCCCTACGAGGCGTACGACGGGCTAGGTCCCGACCTGGAGGCCTCCCTCGGCGGCCGTACCGCCTACCCGGCGGCCGGCCGGGCCCGCCAGTTCCCGCACAAGGACGGGCGGTCCGGTGCCGGGGCGGCCGACGGCGAGCGGATCGACGTGCTCTGGTGGGCCTACCCGCTGGTCGGACCGGGTCCGTTCCGGCTGCTGGTGCTCGCCGCCGACGCCGCCCGGCTGCGCGAGGAGCGCGGCTACGACAACGAGACGGCCGAGCACATCTCGCCCGGCTTCGCCCGCCACACCGAACTGCCCGCCTCCGACGAACTCGAGCGGCGGCTCCCCGAGATCCTGCCCAACATGGGCCCCGACCTCAGCGGCCGCATCGTCTCCCAGATCCTCGAACTGGGCTATCCCGTGCTGGAGTTCAGCCAGTTCGACCGGGTGCCCGTCACCCCGTACTGGGGAGTGCCGCGCCGCCCCGGCCGCAGCCGGACCGAGGCCGTCGTACCGCAGCAGCGGACCGGGCCCGTAGTCCCGGCCGGAGCCGAGCAGGACCTCGAGCACGCCGCCGTGCGCGAGCGGCTGGAGTTCCTCAACGAGGTCAGCTCAGGCATCGGCACCTCGCTCGACCTCGGCGAGACCATCCGCGAGGTCACCAGCGCCGCGGTGCCCCGCTTCGCGGACTTCGCCGGCACCCACCTGCGTTCGGCGGTGCTCGCCGGCGAGGGCTTCCCGGACGGCCCGCCGGACGCGAGCACCGTGATGCACCGCGTCTGGGTCGAGCACAACGACGAACCGGGCCGCTGGGACGACACCGTGCCGGTCGGCGAGACGTTCGCCTTCCCCGAGCACACCCCGTTCTACAAGTGCATGGTGACGGGCGAGCCGGTGCTGATCCCGCGGGTCACCGAGGAGCTGTCCAACCGCATCTCCGGCGAGTTCGAGAAGCGCGACCTCAGGCCGCTCATCGGCGGCCGCTCCCTGCTGATCGTGCCGCTCAAGGCGCGCAACGTCGTCCTCGGCTTCATGGTGCTGATGCGCCGCCCGGACCGTTCCGCGTTCGACGACATGGACCGCACCACGGGTGCCGAACTCGCCGCCCGCGCGGGCCTGGTGCTCGACAACGCCCGCATGTACACGTACCAGGAGAACGTCGCCGACACCCTGCAGGACAGCATGCTGCCGCAGGTCACCCCGCGGATGGCCGGCTGCGACGTGGCGACCCGCTATCTGCCCGGCACCCGGCTCGGCCGGATCGGCGGCGACTGGTTCGACACCATCAAGCTGCCCGGCTCCCGCACCGCCCTCGTGGTCGGCGACGTCATGGGCCACGGGCTGAACTCGGCCGCGATGATGGGGCAGTTGCGCACGGCCGTACAGACCATGGCCACCATGGAGACCCCGCCCGCCCAACTGCTGCGCAACCTCGACGATCTCGCCCGCCGGCTCGGCGAGAACTACCTCGCCACCTGCCTCTACGCGGTCTACGACCCGATCCGCGGCGAACTGCACCTCGCCAACGCCGGGCACATCCCGCCCGTGCTGGTACGGGCCGACGACGGCCGCAGCGAACTGCTCGACCTGCCGACCGGCGCGCCCATAGGAGTGGGCGGTGTCCCCTTCGAGGCCACCGTCGTCCGGGTCGCGCCCGGCGACCGGCTGGTGCTGTGCACCGACGGCCTGGTCGAGGTGCGCGGCTCCGACATCGGTGAGGGTCTGGCCGCGCTCTGCGAGTCCGCCGCCCACCCCGCGGCCTCCATGGACGACGCCTGCGACACCATCATCCGGGCCCTCAACACCCACGGCGGCCGCAAGGACGACGTCGCCCTGCTCATGGCCCGGCTCAACGGCATCCCCGGCGACCACGTCGCCGAATGGCACTTCGACGCCGACCCGCGACAGGTCGCCCGGGCCCGGAGCCTGGTCCGCGAGCGGCTGCTGGAATGGGACCTGCCGCAGGCCGTGGAGACGGCGCGGCTGCTGGTCAGCGAGGTCGTCACCAACGCCGTACGGCACGGCGGAGGCGGCCGGGTCGGACTCCGTGTGGTCCGCACCGACGCGCTGCTGTTCGAGGTCACGGACGACGAGCCCGCCCTGCCCAGCATGCTCGCCGCGGGGCCGTACGACGAGGCCGGGCGTGGGCTGCGGGTGGTCAGCAGGCTGGCCCGCGAGTGGGGTGCCAGCGCCACCGGGCACCGCAAAACCGTCTGGTTCGAGCAGGGCCTCACCGAAGGGCGATGAACGGGGGCGCGCCATCCGCTCCGCGCGCCCCCCGCGGTGGCCGTGGTCCGTACATCCGGTGAAGGTGGCCTCCGGCCCCTTGCCCCGCACACCGGGATCGCGATATCCCGATCACGCAACCGACCGTGGGGAGATCGCCGTGAACGTCTCGGACAACTATCGTGACAACTGGGAGAGTTACTGGCGGGAGACCGCCGACGGGACGGGAGAGGCGATCTGGGACTCCGACCCGTCCCTGAGCGCCGAGCCGCACAGCGAACTGCTCCTGCCGTACGCCGACACCGGGCGCACCATAGTGGACCTCGGCTGCGGCAACGGCACCCAGACCCGCTACCTCGCCACCCGGTTCGTCCGCGCCGTCGGCGTCGACCTCTCGCACGCCGCCGTCGAGCACGCCCGGCGCGCCGCGAACGGCGGCCCGGTCGAGTTCCAGCAGCTCGACCTGACGGACACCGGCGCGGTGCGGGAGCTGCACGAGCGGCTCGGCGACACCAATGTCTACATGCGCGCCGTCATCCACCAGAGCGAGCCGCACGCCCGCGCCGCGGTGGCCGCCGCGGTCGCCGAGCTCCTCGGCACCGAGGGGCGCGCGTTCGTCGTCGAGCTGACGTCCGGGTCCCGCGACGTCCTCAAGCGGGCCGCCGGCGGGCCCGAGGGGCCGGGGCCCAAGCTGCGCCGGGTCTTCCACCACGGCCTCAAGCCCGCCGACGCCGACGACGAGGAGATACCGCGCCTGCTCGGCGAGGCCGGACTCGAGATACTGGCCACCGGCGAGACCACCGTGCCGCAGACCGAGAACCTGGCCGACGGCACCCGCATCGACCTGCCCGCCCGCTGGTTCGTGCTGGCCGGCAAGTGACGAGGTCCCCGGGGCGGCGGTCCTGCGGACGGGGGTCGTAGCCGCCGCCCCGGGGCACCGCGTAACGTGCGGTGCATGAAGATCCTCATCAGCGCGGACATGGAGGGTGCCACCGGCGTCACCTGGCCGGCCGACGTGCTCCCGGGGACGCCGCAGTGGGAGCGCTGCCGGTCCATGTTCACCTCCGACGTGAACGCCGCCGTGCTCGGCTTCTTCGACGGCGGCGCCGACCAGGTGCTCGTCAACGAGGCCCACTGGACCATGCGCAACCTCCTCCTGGAACAGCTCGACGAGCGGGTGGAGATGCTCACCGGGCGGCACAAGTCGCTCTCCATGGTCGAGGGCGTCCAGCACGGCGACGTCGACGGCATCGCGTTCATCGGCTACCACGCCGGCGCCGGCATGGAGGGCGTTCTCGCCCACACCTACCTCGCGAACCAGATCACCGGGGTGTGGGTGAACGACGTCCGTGCGAGCGAGGGTCTGCTCAACGCGCACGTCGTCGCCGAGTACGGCGTCCCCGTCGTGCTCGTCACCGGCGACGACCTGGCCTGCGAGGACGCCCTCGGATACGCGCCGGAAGCGCTGAAGGTCGCGGTCAAGGACCATGTGTCCCGGTACGCGGCGGTCTGCCGTACCCCGGCCCGCACCGCCGCCGACATCCGCGCCGCGGCCAAGGAGGCCGCACAGCTCGCCGTCCGGTACGAGCCGGTGCCGGGCGGCCCGTTCACGGTCGCCGTCGAGTTCGACGCCGAGCACCTGGCGATGGCCGCGACCGTCGTGCCGGGCGTGGCACGCGTCGGCGAGCGCAAGGTGGCGTACACCAGCGACACCATGTACGAGGGAATCCGTGCCTTCAAGGCGGTCACCACGATCGTCTCGGCCGCAGTGGAGGAGCAGTATGGCTGACCAGCAGGCCCTGGACGAGGTGGTGGAGTTCACCTCCGGCCTGATCCGCATCGACACCACCAACCGGGGCGGCGGCGACTGCCAGGAGCGGCCGGCGGCCGAGTACGCCGCCGAGCGGCTGGCCGGGGCGGGCCTGGAACCGCTGATGCTGGAGCGGACCCGGGGGCGGACCAATGTCGTCGCCCGGATCGCGGGCACCGACCCGTCCGCCGACGCGCTGCTGGTGCACGGCCATCTCGACGTGGTGCCGGCGGAGGCCGCCGACTGGAGCGTCGACCCGTTCTCGGGCGAGATCCGCGACGGCGTGGTGTGGGGGCGCGGCGCCGTCGACATGAAGAACATGGACGCGATGATCCTCGCGGTCGTCCGCTCCTGGGCCCGGCAGGGCGTACGGCCCCGGCGGGACGTCGTCGTCGCGTTCACCGCCGACGAGGAGGCCAGCGCCGAGGACGGCTCGGGCTTCCTCGCCGACGAGCACCCGGAGCTGTTCGAGGGCTGCACCGAGGGCGTCAGCGAGTCGGGCGCCTTCACCTTCCACGACGGCTCCGGGCGGCAGCTCTACCCGATCGCCGCGGGGGAGCGGGGCACCGGCTGGCTGAAGCTGACCGCGCGCGGCCGGGCCGGACACGGCTCCAAGGTGAACAAGGAGAACGCGGTCACCCGGCTCGCCGCCGCCGTCACCCGCATCGGCGAGCACGAGTGGCCGCTCAGGCTCACCCCGACCGTGCGGGCCGCGCTCGGTGAACTCGCCGCCCTGTACGGCGTCGACGCCGACTTCGAGGACGTGGACGGGCTGCTGAGGAAGCTGGGCCCGGCCGCCAAGCTGGTCGAGTCCACCGTCCGTAACAGCGCCAACCCGACCATGCTGAACGCCGGTTACAAGGTCAACGTCATTCCGGGCGAGGCCGTCGCCTACGTGGACGGACGGTATCTCGCGGGCGGTGAGGAGGAGTTCCGCACCACCCTCGACCGGCTCACCGGGCCGGACGTGGACTGGGAGTTCGCCCACCACGAGGTCGCCCTGCAGGCCCCCCTCGACTCGCCCACCTACGCCAAGATGCGGGCGGCGGTCGAGGAGCTCGCGCCCGAAGGGCACGTGGTGCCGTACTGCATGTCCGGCGGCACGGACGCCAAGCAGTTCTCCCGGCTCGGCATCACCGGCTACGGCTTCGCACCGCTGAAGCTGCCCGAGGACCTCGACTACCAGGCGCTCTTCCACGGCGTCGACGAGCGCGTCCCCGTCGAGGCGCTGCACTTCGGCGTCCGTGTCCTCGACCGGTTCCTACGGACGGCCTAGACGATGGGGGACGAGATGAAGCAGCCGTACGGTTCCTGGCCCTCGCCGATCGACGCGGCGCTGGCCGCGGCGCACGACGGGCAGCCGGAGTGGGTGGGGTTCGTCGGCGACGAGGTCTGGTGGACCGAGCCCCGGCCCGCCGAGGGCGGCCGCCGGGCCCTGGTGCGTCGCACGGCCGAGGGCACCGAGGAGTCGGTGCTGCCGGCGCCGTGGAACGTGCGCACCCGGGTCATCGAGTACGGCGGCCGGCCGTGGACCGGAACGCTCCGGGACGGTGTGCCCCTGGTGGTGTTCGTGAACTTCGCCGACCAGCGGCTGTACCGGTACGAGCCCGGCGGCGAGCCGCGTCCGCTCACCCCGCTGTCGCCGGTGGAGGGCGGACTGCGCTGGGCGGAGCCGCGGGTGGACCTCGCCCGCGGCGAGGCGTGGTGTGTGCTGGAGGAGTTCACCGGGGACGGACCGGACGACGTACGGCGCGTCCTGGCCGCCGTACCGCTGGACGGCTCGGCCGCCGGTGACCGGGCCGCCGTACGGGAACTCGTCCCGGAACGGCACCGGTTCGTCACCGGCCCCCGGCTCTCGCCCGACGGCCGCCGGGCCGCCTGGCTCGCCTGGGACCATCCGCGGATGCCGTGGGACGGCACGGAGCTGCTCGTCGGTGAGGTCGGTGACGACGGCACCCTGCACACGGTCCGCACCGTCGCCGGCGGCCCCGAGGAGTCCGTCGCGCAGGTGGAGTGGGCCGCCGACGGCGCCCTGCTGTACGCGAGCGACCGCGGCGGCTGGTGGAACCTCTACCGTGACGGCACCCCGCTGTGCCCGCGCGAGGAGGAGTTCGCCGGGCCGCTGTGGAAGCTGGGCCTGAACTGGTTCGCGCCGCTGGACAACGGTCTGATCGCGGTCGTGCACGGCCGTGGCGCCGCCGTGCTCGGGATACTGGACCCCGAGTCCGGCGAGGTGGTCGACGCCGCCGGACCGTGGACCGAGTTCGGCTCCACCCTCGCGGTCCACGGCGAACGGGTCGTCGCGGTCGGGGCCGGCGCGCGCACCGGGCCGGAAGTGGTGGAACTGGACACCCGGATCGGACGCGCCCGGGCCATCGGCGCCCGTCACCGGGACGCCGTGGACCCGGCGTACTACCCGGAGCCCGAGACCCGTGTCTTCACCGGCCCCGGCGGCCGCGAGGTGCACGCCCACGTCTACCCGCCGCACCACCCCGGCCGCACCGCCCCCGACGGCGAACTGCCGCCGTACGTCATCTGGGCGCACGGCGGCCCCACCGGCCGCGTGCCGTGCGTACTCGACCTGGAGATCGCCTACTTCACCTCGCGCGGCATCGGAGTCGCCGAGGTCAACTACGGCGGCTCCACCGGGTACGGCCGCGCCTACCGGGAGCGGCTGCGCGAGCAGTGGGGCGTGGTCGACGTCGAGGACTGCGCGGCCGTCGCCCTAGCCCTCGCCGAGGAGGGCACCGCCGACCGCGGCCGGCTCGCCATCCGGGGCGGCAGCGCGGGCGGCTGGACCACCGCCGCGTCCCTGACCGGGACGGACGTGTACGCCTGCGGCACGATCATCTACCCCGTCCTGGACCTCGCCACCTGGGGACCGGGGGAGACCCACGACTTCGAGTCGCGCTATCTGGAGTCGCTGATCGGCTCGCCGGCCGAGGTCCCCGACCGGTACGCCGAGCGCTCGCCCACCGCGCACGCCGACCGGCTCACCGCGCCGTTCCTGCTGCTCCAGGGCCTGGACGACGTGATCTGCCCGCCCGCCCAGTGCGAGCGCCTGCTCGCCGGCATCGAGGGCCGGGGCGTACCGCACGCCTACCTCACCTTCGAGGGGGAGGGACACGGCTTCCGGCGGGCCGACACCATGGTGCGTGCCCTGGAGGCCGAACTGTCCCTGTACGCGCAGGTGTTCGGGCTGGACCCGACACCCGCGGTGCCGAAGCTGGAGCTGGGCACATGAGGGAACTCGACCGGCCGGAGCGGCTGGCCCCCGGCGCGCGGGTGGCCGTCGTCGCGCCCAGTGGGCCGGTGGCCGAGGAACGGCTCCAGGCCGGTCTGGACGTGCTGCGCGGCTGGGACCTCGACCCGGTGGTGGCGCCTCATGTGCTGGACCGGCACGGGGAGCTGGGCTACCTGGCGGGCACCGACGCCGACCGGGCGGCCGACCTGCAGCACGCCTGGTGCGACCCCGCCGTGGACGCGGTGCTCTGCGCCCGCGGCGGGTACGGGGCCCAGCGCATGGCCGATCTGCTCGACTGGGAGGCGATGCGCGCGGCCGGGCCGAAGGTGTTCGTCGGCTTCAGCGACATCACCGTGCTGCACCAGGCGTTCGCCACCCGGCTCGGTCTTGTCACCCTGCACGGTCCGGCCGCCGCGGGTGTCGACTTCATCAAGAACGCCCGGGCGCAGGAGCATCTGCGGGCCACCCTGTTCGCACCGGAGACGGTCCGCACCCTCGCCTCGGGCCGCCCCGCCCTGGCACCCGGGCGGGCCCGCGGGGTGACCCTCGGCGGCTGTCTCAGCATGCTCGCCGGCGACCTCGGCACGCCCCTGGCCCACCCCGGCGCCCATGGCGGACTGCTGCTGCTCGAGGACGTGGGGGAGCGGCCGTACCGCGTGGACAGGCTGCTGACCCAGCTCCTGCGCTCCGGCTGGCTCGACGGCGTCGCCGGGGTCGGGCTCGGCTCCTGGCACGACTGCGGACCGTACGGCGAACTCCGCGCGGTCCTCGCCGACCGGCTCGGCGGGCTCGGAGTACCGGTCGTCGAGGAGATCGGATTCGGGCACTGCGACGGGGCGCTGACGGTGCCGTTCGGAGTGACGGCCGAACTCGACGCCGACGCGGGGACCTTGACGCTGGACGAGCCCGCGCTGCGCTGACCGGGACCGGCCGGGTCGCACGCGGTGCGCGGCCCGGCCGGTGGCGAGACAATGCGCTGCGGTGTCCCGGCCGGTCACGCGTAGGCTGGCCGGATGCCGCACACCGCAGCCCACTACCTCGCCACCGGCCCCCGCGTGGGCATCCGCGCCTTCACCCTCGGCGACGGCCCCGAGTTCACCGCCCGGGCCAGGGAGAGCAAGGACCTGCACCGGCCGTGGCTGTTCCCGCCGGACACCGACGAGGGCTACGCGAGCTACGCCGGGGCACTCATCAAGGACCCGGCCAGGGCCGGGTTCCTCGTGTGCGAGAAGGACACCGGGGACATCGCCGGGTTCATCAACATCAACAACATCGTCCGGGGCGGCTTCCAGTGCGGCGCCCTCGGCTACGGCGCCTTCGCCCACGCGGCCGGCCGGGGACTGATGCGCGAGGGCCTCGACCTGGTGATCGGCTACGCGTTCGGTGCGCTCGGACTGCACCGGCTCGAGATCAACGCCCAGCCGGACAACGCCGCCTCCGTCGCGCTGGCCCGCGGCGCCGGCTTCCGCCTGGAGGGCTTCTCACCCGACATGATCTTCATCGACGGCGCCTGGCGCGACCACGAACGCTGGGCCCTGACCGCCGAGATGCGCACCGCCGACTGAACCCGCCGACCGGCCGAGGGAGACTCCCATGCGAACGCTCGTCCTGCTCGACGCCCCCTCCAACCTGGGGCTGCGCCCGCCGGCCCCCGGCACAGTCCCCGGCTGCTACAAGCTGGCGGGAGCCCTCCGGGAGCAGGGCCTGCTGCGGCGGCTCGGCGCACGGGAGGGCGGCGTCGTCGTACCGCCCCGCTACGACCGCGGTGACTGGCGGGAGGGCGACGGCGTGTTCAACGCGGCCGCGCTCGCCGGCTACACCGTACGGCTCGCCGACCGCGTCGAACGCCACCTGCGCGCCGGGGAGTTCCCCGTCGTCCTCGGCGGCGACTGCTCCATCCAGCTCGGCGCCTCCCTCGCCATGCGCCGCCTCGGCCGGTACGGGCTCGCCGCGATCGACGCCTCGCACGACTTCCGGCACCCGGGGAACTCCGGCCGGATCGGCGCCGCGGGCGGCGAGGAGGTCGCGATCGGCACCGGACGCGGCCAGGAGGACCTGACGAACCTGGAGGGGCTCCGGCCCTACCTCAGGGACGAGGACGTACGGTTCTTCGGCATCCGCGACGCCTTCACCGACGACCTGGCCGAACTCGCCTCGCTGAAGATGCCGGTCGCCACCGTCGGCGGTATCCGTGCCGAGGGCGCCGGGCCGGTCGCCCGTGCCGCCGCGGAGGCCTTCCGGGCACCCGGACTCGACGGCTTCTGGGTCCATCTGGACGCCGACGTCCTCGACCCGTCCGTGATGCCGGCCGTCGACAGCCCCGACCCGGACGGTCTGCTGCCGGACGAACTGGAGGAGCTGCTCCGCCCGTTGCTGGCGTCCCCGCGCTGCGTGGGCGTCAACGTCACCATCTACGACCCCGACCTCGACCCCCAGGGCACGGCGGGAGCCCTGCTGGCCGACCTGGTCGTGGCCGCCTTTGCGCAATCC
Source organism: Streptomyces sp. NPDC041129 (assembly GCF_055592265.1). NCBI lineage: Bacteria > Bacillati > Actinomycetota > Actinomycetes > Kitasatosporales > Streptomycetaceae > Streptomyces > Streptomyces sp. NPDC041129. The sequence continues at coordinate 174,846 of NZ_JBVIYV010000001.1, forward strand.
TGACCGGCAGATCCCCTGGCCGACCGGCCGCACGACGGGTTCCATGGTCATCGTGACGAGGATCCGACGTGAGGTAATCACCCTGCCCGCCGCGCGGTTGGGCCCCGACAACCCCCTGCCCCCGCTCCGCCCCCTCGACGAGGTGCACCGCGTCGACGACCGGGACCGCGGGGACATGCCCCGCGACATGGCACGGCAGCTCGACTACGAGCCGCTGCGCAGCCTGCTGCCGGTGCGGGTGCGCGACGGGTACGGCAGAACCCGCGAACCCCGCTCCCTCCAGGCCCTGGTGATCGAGAACGACCGGCTGCGCGCCACCGTCCTGCCCGGCCTCGGCGGCCGGATCGCCTCCCTGGTCCACCTGCCCACCGGGCGCGAACTCCTCTACCGCAACCCGGTGTTCCAGCCCGCCAACTTCGCGCTCAACGGCGCCTGGTACTCCGGCGGCATCGAGTGGAACATCGGCGCCACCGGCCACACCACCCTGTCCTGCGCACCCCTGCACGCCGCCCGCGTCCCCGCCCCCGACGGCGGCGAGATGCTGCGCCTGTGGGAGTGGGAGCGGCTGCGCGACCTGCCCTTCCAGGTCGACCTGTGGCTCCCCGAGGGATCCGACTTCCTGTACGCGGGCGTCCGGATCCGCAACCCGCACGAGCACCCGGCGCCCGCCTACTGGTGGTCCAACATCGCCGTCCCCGAGGACCGCCGGGTCCTCGCCCCGGCCGAGGAGGCCTGGCAGTTCGGGTACGAGCGCCGCCTGCGCCGGGTGCCGGTCCCCTGCCACGACGGCATCGACCGCACCCACCCCCTCAACAGCCCCTATGCCGCCGACTACTTCTACGAGGTTCCGGACGGCCGGCGCCGCTGGATCGCGGCGCTGGACGCGGACGGCCACGGGTTGGTGCAGACCTCCACCGACGTGCTGCGCGGCCGGAAGCTGTTCGTGTGGGGCAGCGGCCCCGGCGGCCGGCGCTGGCAGGAGTGGCTGACCGAGCCCGGCACCGGCGGCTACTGCGAGATCCAGGCCGGCCTCGCCCGCACCCAGCTCGAGCACGTCCGGCTGGAACCCGAGAGCGAGGTGTCCTGGCTGGAGGCGTACGGCCCGCTCACCGCCACCCCCGACGGCCCCTCGTGGCCGGCGGTCGTGCGGGGCGCCGAGGACCGGCTGGCGGCGGCCCTGCCGAGGGCCCGCGTCGAGCAGGCGTACACCGACTGGAAGCCGTACGCCGACACCGAACCCGGCGAGCGGCTGGCCACCGGCTCGGGCTGGGGCGCGCTCGAGGTCCGGCGCGCCGACTGGAAACTGCCCGGCACGCCGTTTCCCGAGTCCACGCTCGGCGAGGCGCAGCAGCCCTGGCTGGAGCTGCTGCGCACCGGCTCGCTGCCGGAACCGCGCCGGGTCCGCCCGCCCGGCGGGACACTGGTCGCTCCACACTGGCGGGACATGCTGGAGACCGCACCGGCCACCCCGCACACCGAGTACCACCTGGGCGTCGCCCAGTGGCACGCCGGTGACCGTGCCCAGGCGGTGCGGAGCTGGGAGCGGGCCGTGCCGCTCGCCCCGTCGCAGTGGCCGCTGCTGCGCTGCCTGGCCGTCGCCGACCAGGAGTCCGGCCACCACGAGCGGGCCGCCGACCGGTACGCGGAGGCCTTCGACGACCTGTGCCGCGAACGGCGGGACGACGGGGAGGCCTGGACCGCGGCCGTGGCCGCGCTCGGCCGGGAGGCGCTCCAGGCGCTGCTGCGGGCGGGACGCACCGCGCAGGCCCGCGCCGTGTGGGAGCGGCTGCTGCCCGCCGTGCGGCACAGCGGCCCGTTCCGGCTGCTGGAGGCGGGACTGCTGCTCGCCGAGGGGCGGCGGGCGGACGCCCGGGCCGTCCTCGACGAGGGGTTCGAGGTGCCGGACCTGCGGGAGGGCGCCGACGTGATCGAGCTGCTGTGGGCCCGGCTCACCGACGAACCGCTGCCCGCCCGTCTCGACTTCCGGATGCGGCCGGACGCCGGCTGAGCGGGCGGACGGCTCAGCCGCTCTGGTCGACGTACTCGAAGATCGAGCCGTCCGGGTGCATCGCCAGCAGGTTCCGGCCCGCCGGGGTCGGCACCGGTCCGGCGATGACCCGGGCGCCCAGGTCGGTCAGCAGCCGGTGCGCCTCGGTCACGTCCTTCACGGCGATCGTCGCCGTCACCTTGCGCAGCACCTCCAGCTCCGCCTCGGGGCCGCTCATCAGGAGGAAGGAGCCGATCGCGGCCACCTGGACCCCGCCACGCTCGAACCGGAGCGCCCGGCCGCCCGCCAGCCGCTCGTAGAAGGGGATCGCGGTGTCGAGGTCGTCGACGCAGATACGCAGTGTGGCGCCCAGAATCTCCATGCGCACGAGCCTAGTTGGGACGTCAGGACCGGCACAGGCCGAGTCCCGGGCGGAGCACCGGCGATCCCGTTACCGCGCGGGCCCCGCGGGTAGGCGTATTCCATGGACCGTTTGGATCACCTGGAACATCTGGACAAGCACCTCGTCGAAGAGCTGGCACAGGTGGCACGCGAGACGGTACGGGACGAACTGCGCGAGCAGAGTCGCAAGCAACGCCGCACCGCCATGCTCTACGCCGCCTCGGGAGCCGTCGCCCTGTACGCGGGCGGCGCCCTCGCTCTCGCGGTGGGCCTCGCGCTGGCCGTGGGCCTGCCGGGCTGGGCGGCCGCACTGATCACCGCCGCGATCCTGGGCGCCCTCGCCTACGTGCTGCGCGGCGCCGCCCACCCGAAACACGGGCACGGCTCAGCCACCGCCCAGGTGGCGGGCGCCACCCGCCCCGGCACTCCCTACCCCCCGATGCCCACCGAGGCCCCGCCCCCGCCGGACGACATCCCCCACCACAGGGCCTGACCCCCGCCCCCGCGCCCCGAGCCGCGCAAGCCGGCGACAATCCCGGAAGGGGCGCGGGGAACCGCGCGCCCCTTCCGGTCACGAGCGGCCACGCGCCGCGCTCTCACCCCCCGAGCTGCGGCAGCACCTTCGTGCGGTAGAAATCGAAGAACCCCTTCTGATCCGGCCCGATCTGGTTCACGTACACCCGGTCGAAGCCCGCGTCGGCGAACGCCCGCAGCGCCGAGACATGCTCGTCGACGTCGTCGCCGCACACCGACTTCTCCCGCACCATGTCCTCGCTGACCAGCTCGGCGAGCTGCTCGAAGTGCCGGGGCGAGGGCAGCACCTGGCCCATCTCGCCGGGCAGCAGCTCGTTGTACCAGAGCTTCCGCACCGTCCGCACGCAGTCGTCGCGGTCGGCCCCGTAACAGACCTTCGTACCGCCGCTGACCGGCCTGGCCCCGCCGCCGCCCTTGCGGTACTGGGTGACCATCTCCTCGTCCGGCGTCATCGTGATGTAGCCGTCGCCCACCCGCGCGGCCAGCGCGGTGGCCTTGGGGCCGAAGCCGGAGATGTCGATCGGGACGGGTTCGTCCGGGACCGTGTACAGCCGGGCGTTCTCCACGGTGTAGTGCGTGCCGTGATGGTTGACCTCCTCGCCGGTGAACAGCCGGCGCATCACCTGGACGGCCTCCTCCAGCATCTCCAGCCGGACGTGCGCCGGGGGCCAGCGGTCGCCGAGGATGTGCTCGTTCAGCGCCTCGCCGGTACCGACACCGAGCCGGAAGCGGCCGCCGGTCAGCACCGCGCTGGTCGCCGCGGCCTGCGCCAGCACCGCCGGGTGGATGCGTACCGTCGGGCAGGTCACGGCCGTCTCGATGGGCAGCGACACGGCCTCCGACAGCGCGCCGATCATCGACCAGACGAACGGGCTCTGTCCTTGCGCGCCGTTCCACGGGTGGTAGTGGTCGGAGATCCACAGCGACTGGAAGCCGGCCTGTTCGGCCATGCGGGCCTGTTCGATCAGCTCGGCCGGACCGTGCTCCTCGCAGGCCAGGAAGTAACCGTACTCGGGCATGAAAGACACCTCCGCGCGACCGGACGGCCGGGGTCGCGACTGACGGGGACCGACGGGACCCGCGCCGGGTAACCGCCGCCGACCGGGCGAAACGCGGGCGCGACCGGCGTCCGGGTGAGCCGGGCGGCGTTTGGGTGCGGCGGCCCCGGTTACGCGGAAGGCCTGGAGGGAGCCACACCGCCGGAAGGACGTCCGTGAGTCGACCACGTGTCGTGATCGTCGGCGCAGGCTTCGCCGGGTACCGGGCTGCCCGCACCCTCGCCCGGCTGACCCGCGGCCGTGCCCGGATCACCCTGCTCAACCCGACCGACTACTTCCTGTACCTGCCGCTGCTGCCCCAGGTGGCCGCCGGGGTCCTGGAGGCACGCCGGGTCACCGTCTCGCTGCCCGGCACCCTGCGCGGGGTGCGGCTGGTCCTCGGTGAGGCCACCCGGGTCGACCTGGACCGGCGCACCGTCCATTACCGGGACCCCGAGGACGGCACCGGAACCCTCGGCTACGACCGGCTGGTACTGGCCGTCGGCAGCGTCAACAAGCTGCTGCCGATCCCCGGCGTCGCCGAGCACGCGCACGGGTTCCGCGGGCTCCCCGAGGCGCTGTACCTGCGCGACCACGTCACCCGGCAGGTGGAACTCGCCGCCGCGGAGGACGACCCGGAGGTCGGCGCCGCGCGGTGCACCTTCGTCGTGGTCGGCGCCGGCTACACGGGCACCGAGGTGGCCGCGCAGATGCGGATGCTCACCGATGACCTGGCCCGCCGCGACCTGCCCGGGCCGGCACGGCCCCGGTGGATCCTGCTGGACACCGCGCCCCGAGTGCTGCCGGAGCTGGACGAACGGCTCTCCCGCACCGCCGACCGGGTGCTGCGGGCGCGCGGCGTCGACGTCCGTACGGGCACCTCCGTGAAGGAGGCCACCCAGGACGGCGTACGGCTCACCGACGGCGACTTCGTGGCGTCGCGGACCCTGGTCTGGTGCGTCGGCGTCCGCCCGGACCCGCTGATCGAGGCCGTCGGGCAGCCGCTGGAGCGGGGCCGGCTCATCGTCGATCCGTACCTCCAGGTGCCGGGCCGCACCGAGGTGTTCGCCTGCGGAGACGCGGCCGCCGTGCCGGACCTCGAGCGTCCCGGCGAGTTCACCCCGATGACCGCCCAGCACGCCTGGCGGCAGGGCAAAGTGGCCGGGGAGAACGTGGCCTCCTCGCTCGGTCTCGGCCGGCGCCGGCGCGCCTACCGCCACCACGACCTGGGCTTCGCCGTGGACCTCGGCGGTGTGCAGGCCGCCGCCAACCCGTTCGGCGTCCCGCTGTCCGGACCGCCGGCCGGTGCGGTCACCCGCGGCTACCACCTGGCCGCCCTGCCCGGCAACCGCCTGCGCGTCGCCGCGGACTGGCTGCTGAACTCCGTACTTCCGCGCCAGACCGTGCAGTTGGGCCTCGTACGGTCCTGGTCGGTCCCGCTGGACACGGCATCCCCCGAGCTGGCCCGGGTACCCGGCGGCCCCGGACGGCCGGGCGGGAGCGCGCACGACGGCGACGGCGGCGAACACGCCGCGAGCCGGACGGCCGAGCGGCCCGCCGGGAACCGGCCGGCGGACGCCCCCGCGCCGGACCGGTCCGCACCAGCACCGCCCACCGACCATCCCGCCCCCGGCCCGGTCCGGCGTACCGACCCCGTGGATCCCGCGGACCGCCCGGACCCACCCGAACCAGCAGAAGGAGATTCATGAACACCGCCGAACTCGCCGAACTCGGCCAGCAGTTGCGCGTGGACAGCGTGCGGGCCGCCGCCGCGGCGGGCTCCGGGCATCCCACCTCGTCGATGTCCGCCGCCGACCTGATGGCCGTCCTGCTCGCCAACCACCTGCGCTACGACTTCGAGCGCCCCGAGCACCCCGCCAACGACCGCTTCGTGCTCTCCAAGGGCCACGCCTCGCCGCTGCTGTACGCCGCGTACAAGGCGGCCGGCGCGGTCGAGGACGGCGAGCTGCTGACCTTCCGCAAGCTCGGCAGCCGCCTCGAGGGGCACCCGACCCCGCGCCGGCTGCCGTGGGTGGAGACCGCCACCGGCTCGCTCGGCCAGGGCCTGCCGGTCGGCGTGGGCATCGCGCTCGCCGGGCAGCGGCTGGACCGCACCGGCTTCCGCGTGTGGGTGCTGTGCGGGGACAGCGAACTGGCCGAGGGCTCCGTCTGGGAGGCGGCCGAGCACGCCGCGTACGAGAACCTGGACAACCTCGTCGCCGTCGTGGACGTCAACCGGCTGGGCCAGCGCGGCCCGACCCGGCACGGCCACGACCTGGACGCCTACGCCCGCCGCTTCCAGGCCTTCGGCTGGCACACCATCGAGATCGACGGCCACGACGTCGACGCGATCGACCGGGCGTACGGCGAGGCCCTGTCGACGACCGGACAGCCCACCGTGATCCTCGCCCGCACCCTCAAGGGCAAGGGCGTCGCCTCCGTCGAGGACCGCGAGGGCCTGCACGGCAAGCCGCTGCCGGAGGCCGACGAGGCCATCGCCGAGCTGGGCGGACCGCGCGAGCTCCACGTCCGGGTCGGCGAGCCGGCCGCCGCGGCGACGCTCCGCTCCCTCAACACCGAGGTGGTGCGGCTGCCGCGGTACGACGAGGGCGAGGAGGTGGCCACCCGGGACGCCTTCGGCAAGGCCCTCGCCGCGCTCGGCGCCGCCCGGGGCGACGTCGTCGCGCTGGACGGCGAGGTGGGCGACTCCACCCGCACCGAGGTGTTCGCCAAGGAGCACCCCGACCGCTTCTTCGAGTGCTACATCGCCGAACAGCAGCTCGTCGCCACCGCCGTCGGCATGGCGGCCCGCGGCTGGGTGCCGTACGCCTCGACGTTCGCCGCCTTCCTCAGCCGCGCCCACGACTTCGTCCGCATGGCCTCCATCAGCGGCAGCGGTATCAACCTGGTCGGCTCGCACGCCGGCGTGGCGATCGGGCAGGACGGGCCCTCGCAGATGGGCCTGGAAGACCTGGCGATGTTCCGGTCCGTGTACGGCTCGACCGTGCTGTACCCGTGCGACGCCAACCAGACGGCCCGGCTGATCGCCACCATGGCCGGCCTCGACGGCGTCCGCTACTTGCGCACCTCGCGCGGCAAGAGCCCGGTGATCTACGGTCCCGAGGAGGAGTTCCCGGTCGGCGGCAGCAAGGTGCTGCGCGCCGGCGAGCAGGACCGGCTGACCGTCGTCGCGGCCGGGGTCACCGTCCACGAGGCCCTGGCGGCCGCCGACCGGCTCGCCCAGGACGGCATCCAGGTCCGGGTGATCGACCTGTACTCCGTCAAGCCGGTCGACAGCGAGACCCTGCGCCGGGCCGGCGAGGAGACCGGCTGCCTGCTCACCGTCGAGGACCACCACGAGGAGGGCGGCCTCGGCGACGCCGTCGCCGAGGCGTTCGCCGACGGCCGGCCCGTGCCCCGTCTGGTCCGGCTCGCGGTGCGCACCATGCCGGGTTCGGCCGCGCCCGACGAGCAGCTCCACGCCGCCGGCATCGACGCCGGGGGCATCGCGGCCGCGGCGAAGCTGCTGGTCGAGGAGGCGGTCGTGGGATGAGCGACGACGACGCGCGGACGATACGGGCGGGCCGCCGTTCGGTGCGCGTCCGGCGGCCCGGGAAGGTCCTCCTCCCGGGCGGCGCCGAGGGGTACACCAAGGGCGATCTCGCCGACTACCACCGGTCCGTCGCGCCGTATCTGCTGCCGCACCTGCGGGGCCGTCCGCTGATGCTGGAACGGTATCCGGACGGCCTCGACGGCCCCCGCTTCATGCAGAAGAACACCCCCGATCACTACCCGGACTGGATCACCCGGGCCGAGGTCGCCAAGGAGGGCGGCACGGTGACGCACGTCGTCTGCGACGACACCGCCACCCTGGTGTACCTCGCCGACCAGGCCTGTCTCACCCTGCACCGCTGGCTCTCCCGCACCGACCGGGCCGGCGGCCCGGACCATCCCGACCGGCTGGTCTTCGACCTCGACCCCGCCCCGGCGCCCGAGGGGCCCGGCGAGACCCCCGAGGACACCTTCGCCGCCGTCCGGGAGGCGGCCGAGGTGCTGCACGAGCTGCTGGAGGAGCTGGGCCTGCCCGCGGCGCCGATGACCACGGGCTCACGCGGACTGCACCTCGTCGTCCCGCTGGACGGCCGTCACGACTTCGACGAGGTACGCCGATTCGCCCGTGACGTGGCCGAGTTCGCCGAGGCCGCGCACCCCGACCGGCTCACCACCGCCGCCCGCAGGCGCGACCGCGGCGACCGCCTCTACCTCGACGTACAGCGCAACGGCTACGCGCAGACCGCCGTGGCTCCGTACACCGTCCGCGCTCTGCCCGGCGCGCCCGTCGCGGTGCCCCTAAGCTGGGAACAGGTGGCCGATCCAGGCGTCCACGCCCGCCGCTGGACCATCGCCGACGCCGCCGACCAGGCCCGCACCGACCCGTGGGCCGCACTGCCGGGCCGGGGACGTGCCCTCGGACCCGCCCAGCGCCGCCTCGCGGGACTGAAGGGCTGACGACGGCCGGCCGTGGCCGGTTCCGGGCCCGCTATCACCGTCTGTGACCTGCGGCTTCGAGAACCCCGACCCTCGGAATGTTTGGCCAAGGGATGAGCGGCCACACGCAGGGGAGAGGTGGCCATGACGAACACAAAGAGCACTCAGCAGTCACAGAATTCACAGGAGAAGCAGAACTCGTCCCAGGCGGACGACGACGCGCCGCAGGGCGCGGCCACCGGCCGGCGGCCGCGTCCCATGGAGGTGCTGCGCGAGGCGCGCGCCCAGCTCGCCGAGCTGACCGGGCTACAGCCGGAGTCGGTCTCCTCCTTCGAGCAGACCGAGGACGGATGGTCGCTCGAGGTGGAGGTCCTCGAACTGGAGCGGGTCCCGGACACCATGAGCCTGATGGCGAGTTACCAGGTGGAGCTCGACGAGGAGGGGCAGCTCACGGGCTATCGCCGCGTCCGCCGTTACGAACGCGGACGGGCGGACGCGCGCGGCCGTTAGGCCGCCCGTCTGCTCGTGCCCCGGCACCCACCGGCGCACCGCTTGTCCGATCACCGAGAAGGAGGAAGGGCCGGAATGACCGTAGTACCGGCACAACAGAGCGGCGGCGGAGGCGGCAGCAGCGGCCTCTACGACGTACTGGAACTGGTTCTGGACAGGGGGCTCGTGATCGACGCGTTCGTCCGTGTCTCCCTGGTCGGCATCGAGATCCTGAAGATCGACGTCCGCGTCGTCGTGGCCAGCGTCGACACCTATCTGCGCTTCGCCGAGGCGTGCAACCGTCTCGACCTGGAGTCGGGCCCGAACAAGAGCCCCGGCCTGCCCGAGATCGTCGGCGAGGTCACCGAGTCCGGCGCCCGCGGTAAGAGCAAGGGCGCGCTTTCGGGGGCCGCGGAGACCATATCCGGCGCCTTCAAACAGGCCCGTGAAGAGGGGCAGGAGGGTCAGAGGGAGTCCCGGCCGCGGGCCCGCAAGACCGCGGCCCGGCGTAAGGAGGAGTCGGAGTGAGCACCTACGTCTACGGAATCACCGCCCGCTCGCACCCGGCGCTTCCCGAGGGCATGTCCGGCGTCGGCGAGCCGCCGCTGCCGGTGCGCGTGCTGACGGCCGGCGAACTGGCCGCCGTGGTCAGCGACGCGCCCGAGGGGCTGCGGCCCAAGCGCCGGGACCTGCTCGCGCACCAGAACGTGCTCGCCGAGACCGGCGCGGCCGGCTGCATCCTGCCGATGCGCTTCGGCAGCGTCGCCCCTGACGACGACTCCGTCACCCAGGTGCTCGGCGAGCGCGCACAGCACTACCTGGAGCGGCTGCGGGAGCTGGACGGTAAGGTCGAATACAACGTCAAGGCCACGCATGTGGAAGAGGCCGTGCTGCACCGTGTGATGGCCGAGAACGCCGAGGTGCGTTCCCTGGCCGAGGCCAACCGCACTTCCGGCGGCGGAAGTTATGACGACAAGATCCGGCTCGGTGAGATGGTCGCGGCCGCCGTCAAGGCCAAGGAGGCCGAGGACGCGGCCGAGGTGCGCGGCGCGCTCGAAACGGCCGGCGCCGCCCTGAGCGTGGGCCCCGAGTCGACCGGCTGGCTGGTCAACCTGTCGTTCCTGGTGGCCCGGGACACCGCCGAGGAGTTCCTGGCCGCCGTCGAGCAGGTCCGCACCAGCCACCCCCATCTCGATGTGCGGGTCAACGGACCGCTCCCGCCGTACAGCTTCGTGGAGCCCGGCCCCGCCGAGCCCGCGGACAGCACGGCCGGCGCCGACGCCGGAGCGCAGTAACAGCGGACGGCCCGAACGGAAGGAGGGACGACCGTGGGACTGATCAGCGAGGTGCTGCTGCTGCCGTTCGCACCGGTGCGCGGCGCCGGATGGGCGATCGAACAGGTGTACCGCGAGGCGGAGCGCATCTACTACGACCCCGCCACCGTACGGGCCGAACTCGCGCGCCTAGAAGAGGAGTTGGAGGCGGGCGAGATCACCGAGGAGGAGTTCGACCGCCGAGAGGACGAACTGCTCGACCGGCTGGAGACCGCCATGCGCTCCGGCGAAACCACTGGCAACGGGACAACGCGATGAATCGAATGGGACTCGGCCTCGCGATAGGGGCCGGCTACTTCCTGGGACGTACCAAGAAGCTCAAACTGGCCCTCGGGGTCGGCTCCCTGGTGGCCGGCAAGAAGCTGAACCTCACTCCGCGGGCCCTTGCGGACCTGCTGGGTCAGCAGCTTCGCGACAACCCCCAGTTCAAGGAGATCGGGGACCAGCTCCGCCAGGATCTGCGCGGGGTCGGCAAGGCCGCCACCGGGGCCATGGCCGAGCGGCAGATGAGCGCGCTCGCCGACCGGCTGCACGGCCGTACCAGTGCGGTGCGCGACCAGCTCTCCGGCGTGGTGCCCGGCGGTGAATCCGAGTCGGAGGAGCCGGAGGAGCCGGAGGAGCCGGAGGAGCCGGAGGAGTACGAGGAGGAGGACGAGGGAGCCCGCGAGGACTCCGCGGAGCGGGAGGACGAAGAGCCCCCTCGCGAGGAGGACGAAGAGGACGAAGAGCCCCGTCGCGAGGCGCCCGCGAAGAAGGCCCCCGCCAAGAAGGCTCCCGCGAAGAAGGCTCCCGCGAAGAAGGCGCCCGCCAAGAAGGCGCCCGCCAAGAAGGCGCCCGCGAAGAAGGCCGCGGCGAAGAGCACGGCCGGCCGGCCGGCCGCCAAGAAGGCGGACGCGGCCCGCAGAACGGCCACGAAGAAGACGGCCTCGGCCGGCGGCAGCGGTAGCACCGGCCGGTCCCGGCAGTCGAAGGGCGGCGATGATCGATGACCGAGACCGTCGGATCCGCGACGTCAGCCGCCGGCAAGGCCGCGGGCGGAGCGGCCAAGAGCAACCCTCTGACCGATCTGGCGCACAGCGAGGCGGCGGACCGGCTCAAGGCGGAAGTGCAGGAATACCTGGCCGCCCAGGCCCAGAAGCTACTGACCGGCTTCGGCCGCAAGCTCGGGGAGACCACCGGCAAGCTGAACGACATAGCCGAGGGAAACAGTCCGGGCTTCGCCAAGCTCGCCCTGAACGCCGGCCGCAAGGTCGCCGAGGGCAAGGGCCCGCTGCGCTCCGCGCTGGAACTCGGTGCTTCCCACATCAAGGACACCGTCATGGACAAGGTGAAGGGCCTGGGGGGCGGAAAGGGCAAGCAGCGCAAGGGCGGGGGCAACAAGCCGACCGTCATCGTCGAGTCCGTCGACGTCGGAGTGCCCGTGCGCACCGCCTACGACCAGTGGACCCAGTACCAGGACTTCAGCACCTTCGCCAAGGGCGTGAAGAGCGCGAGCCGCGCCGACGACACGAACTCCGACTGGCAGGCCAAGGTCTTCTGGTCCAGCCGGAGCTGGAAGGCGCACACGGTCGAGCAGGTCCCCGACTACAAGATCCAGTGGACGTCGGAGGGCGCCAAGGGCACCACGAAGGGTGTCGTCAGCTTCCACCGGCTCGACGACAACCTCACCCGCATCCTGCTCGTCATCGAGTACTACCCGAGCGGCTTCTTCGAGAAGACCGGCAACATCTGGCGTGCCCAGGGCCGCCGGGTCCGGCTCGACTTCAAGAACTTCGCCCGGTTCATCACGTTCAAGGGCGAGGCGGAGGACAGCTGGCGCGGGGAGATCCGCGACGGCGAGGTCGTCCGCAGCCACGAGGACGCGGTGGCCGAGGAGGAGTCCGAGCAGGAGGAGCCCGAGGAGGGCGAGGAGGGCGAAGAGCCCGAGGAGGGTGAGGAGCCCCAGGAGTCCGCGGAGTCCGAAGAGGGCGAAGAAGGCGAGGAGGGCGAAGAGCCCGAGGAGGGTGAGGAGCCCGAGGAAGGCGCGGAGGCCTACGAGGACGAGGCCGAGGGCGAGCCCGAAGAGGAGGAGTACGAGGACGAGGCCGAGGGCCCCTACGAAGAAGAGGAGCCCGAGGAGGAGGAGTCCGAAGAGGAGCCCGAGGAGGAGGAGTACGAGGAAGAGCCCGAGGAGGAGCCTGAGTACTCCGGAGGCAGGAGCCGTCGATGACGACTGCCAGCCGGTTCCCCGAGCCCTACGGCCAGAGCGGCGGCGGGGCCAACCTGGCCGACATTCTGGAACGGGTGCTCGACAAGGGTGTCGTCATCGCGGGCGACATCAAGATCAACCTGCTCGACATCGAACTCCTCACCATCAAGCTCCGGCTCGTCATCGCCTCGGTCGACAAGGCCAAGGAGATGGGTATCGACTGGTGGGAGACGGACCCCGCGCTGTCCTCCCGCGCCCGCCAGAACGAGCTGGCCAAGGAGAACGCCGCGCTCAGGGAGCGGCTGGAGCGGCTCCAGGAACTGGCACCCGGAAGCGTGCCGACTGAGGAGGAGGCCCGATGAGCGCACTGCGGTACGTATACGCCGTCTGCCGCCCCCTCGACGCGCCCCTGCAGGCCGAGCTGACCGGTATCGGGGGCGCCCCGCCGGCGCTGCTGCACCACCACGGGCTGGTCGCGGTCGTCAGCTCGGTGCCGGAGGCGGACTTCGACGAGCAGGGGCTGCGGACCCGTCTGGAGGACCTGGACTGGCTGAGCGCGACCGCCCGCGCCCACCAGGGCGTGATCGCCGCGCTCAGCACGGTCACCACCCCGCTGCCACTGCGCCTCGCGACCGTCTTCCGGGACGACAGCGGCATCCGGGCGATGATCGAGGCCCGCGAGGACGACTTCCGGCGCGCCCTGGACCGGCTCGAGGGCCGGGTGGAGTGGGGCGTGAAGGTGTTCCTGGAGTCCGAGCCCGCCGAGCCCCCCGCCGCCGCGGCGGCGAAACCGGCCAGCGGCCGTGACTATCTGCGCAGCCGCCGGCGGCACAGCGAGGCACACGAGGAGAGGTGGCAGCGGGCGGAGTCGTTCGCGCGGTCGCTGCACGAGCGGCTCAGCCAACGCTCCGAGGACTTCCGGATGCATCCCGCGCAGAACTCCGCGCTCTCCGGGGCGTCGGGGCAGAACGTGCTCAACGCGGCCTATCTGGTGCCGCGCGCGGGCTGCGAGGAGTTCGTGGAGCTGGTGGACCGCACGAAGGACGAGACGCCCGGTATCCGGGTGGAACTCACCGGTCCCTGGGCCGCGTACTCGTTCAGTGGGGAGGAAGCGTGACCGTCGTCGAGCGACGTGAGATCGCCCTCGTGGACCTGCTGGACCGGCTGCTGGCCGGAGGAGTCGTCATCACCGGGGACCTGACGCTGCGGATCGCGGACGTCGACCTCGTCCGCATCGATCTCAACGCGCTGATCAGCTCGGTGAACGAGACGGTGCCCTCACCCTTCGAGGAGTTGCTGTGACCGCCCGCAACCGGCTCGACCTGGAGCCCGACACGGTCGAACGCGACCTGGTCAAACTGGTGCTGACCGTGGTGGAACTGCTGCGCCAGCTCATGGAGCGGCAGGCGGTGCGCCGCTTCGACACCGGTGAGCTCACCGAGGACCAGGAGGAGCGGATCGGGCTCACCCTGATGCTCCTGGAGGAGCGGATGGCCGAACTCCGGGACCGCTACGGGCTGCGGCCCGAGGACCTGAACCTGGACCTCGGACCGCTGGGGCCACTGCTGCCCCGTCAGTGAGCCGGGCGGCCCGGGGGTTCTCCCCGGGCCGCGGTCAGGCCGCCTTGCGGCACAGGATCTCGCCGTGCAGGACCCCGAACCAGGCGTCCTCCCGCCGGCCCCAGTCCCGCCAGGCCGCCGCCGCCGCCCGCAGCCGCTCCGGTGTGGCGTGCCCGCCCTGTACGGCCCTTTCGGCGTAGTCCGAGTCCACCGTGCGGTCGGCCCACAGCCCGCTCCACCAGGCCCGCTCCTCGGGGGTGGCGAAGGTCCACGTACTTGAGGTCGCCGTGACGTCCGTCAGCCCGGCGGCCAGCGCCCAGGCCCGCAGCCGCCGGCCGGCGTCCGGCTCGCCGCCGTTGGCCCGGGCGACCGCCTCGTACAGGTCCAGCCAGTCGTCCAGGCCCGGCAGCTCCGGGTACCAGGTCATCGCCGCGTAGTCCGCGTCGCGCACCGCGATGTACCCGCCCGGTTTCGTCACCCGGTGCATCTCGCGCAGCGCCGCCACCGGGTCGCCCACGTGCTGGAGCACCTGGTGGGCGTGGACCACGCAGAACGTGTCGTCGGGGAAGTCCAGGGCGTGTGCGTCGGCGACCGTGAAGTCCACGTTGGTCAGGCCACGCTCCTCGGCGGTCGACCGGGCCCGGTCCAGGATCGCGGGGGCCCGGTCGGCACCGGTGACATGGCCTTCGGGGACCAGCGCGGCCAGGTCGGCGGTGATGGTGCCGGGGCCGCAGCCGATGTCCAGGATCCGCATGTGGGGTTTCAGCACGTCGAGCAGATAGGCCGCGGAGTTGGCGGCCGTCCGCCAGGTGTGCGACCGCAGCACCGACTCGTGGTGCCCGTGCGTGTAGACGGCGGTGTCCTGCGCTTTCGGCATGGCTGTACCCCTTCGCCCCTCGTCGACGTGACCGGCGGCGGGGCCTCGCGGTCCCGTCACGCGGTACGCCGAACGGTACGCGCCCGTGCCGAATGATGAGACCTCCGTATCGCCATGTGGACGGCCGCCGCGACCGTACGGGGGAAGGACGGCCAGGAGAAGGCGGTCAGGACAGCGGCCGGTACACCGTCAGCGCCTCGGGCAGCTTCTCCACCAGCACGTCCCCGCCCACCTCGACCACCTCGCCGTCGTACGCCAGGGGCGTCCCGGGGGCGAGGCCGGTCAGCCGCAGCCGGCTCACCTGGACCGCCGCGTGGGCCGGGGACCGGGTGAGGGGGCCGGCCGCGGCGGCCGCCATCAGACGCAGCGCGGGCCTGCGGGTGCCGTGCACCACCCGGACGTCCAGCAGCCCGTCCGCGAGGTCGGTCCGGCGGCCGGGCGCGAGCCCCATCCGGTGGTAGATGCCGTTGCCCACGAAGAGCAGCCACAGCGGGTGGCGCTTGCCGCGCAGTTCCACCGTCAGCGGGTGCCGGTCGGCGCGCAGCACCTTCATCGCGCCGAGCATCCCGGCCGGCCAGCCCCCGATCCGGGACGACCAGCGCTCCCGCTCGCGCACCAGCTCCGGGTAGACGCCCAGGCTGAAGGTGTTCAGGAAGAGGCCCTCGTGATCGCCCGCCACGAACCGGCCGACGTCCACCC
Source organism: Streptomyces sp. NPDC041129 (assembly GCF_055592265.1). NCBI lineage: Bacteria > Bacillati > Actinomycetota > Actinomycetes > Kitasatosporales > Streptomycetaceae > Streptomyces > Streptomyces sp. NPDC041129. The sequence continues at coordinate 190,440 of NZ_JBVIYV010000001.1, forward strand.
GGACCGCCTCGCCCTCCCGGACGGCGTCCGCCAGGGTCCGTTCGTCCTCCACGCCCAGGTCGTAGGCGAAGTGGTTGAGCGTGCCCCCGGGCAGCACCGCCAGCGGCAGACCGCGCCGCAGGGCCACCCCGGCCGCCGTGTTCACCGTCCCGTCGCCGCCGCACACCCCGAGCACCCGCGCCCGCGCGGCGGCCTTCTCCAGTTCCGCCTTCACGTCCTCGGGGGCGCACTCCACGATCTCCGCCCCGGGCAGCGCCGCGTGCAGCACCCGCACCCGGTCGGAGGTGCCCGAGGCGCGGTTGGCGACGAGCACCAGGCCCTCGCCGTCGGGCAGCGCCGGTGCCTCGGTCCGGGGCCGCGGCGGCGGCGCCACCTGGGTACGGGTCGGGACCAGGCTCCGTACGGCCAACGCGGCGCCCGCGCCCAGCGCCGCCCCCGCCAGCACGTCACTCGGATAGTGCACGCCCGTGTAGACGCGCGACATGGCCACGGAGAACGCCACCGGCGCCACCGCCGCACCCCACCGCGGCGACTCCAGGGCGACCCCGGTGGCGAAGGCGGCGGCCGAGGCGGCGTGACCGGACGGGAAGGAGGTGGTGATCGGCTGCCGCTTGAGCCGCCGCGACAGCGGGACCGTATCCAGCACCGGCCGGGCGCGGCGCACCGACCGCTTGCCGAGGGTGTTGATGGCCAGCGAGGCCACGCTCAGCGAAGCCACGCCCCGGGTGGCGGCCCGCCGGGCCCGCGGCGAACGGCTCGCAGCGATCGCGGCGGCCGTCGCGAACCACAGCACCCCGTGGTTGGCGCTCCGGCTGAGCCGGGGCAGCACCCGCTCGGCGCCGGGCCAGTGCCGGCTGGCCGCCAGCTCGAACAGCCGGCAGTCGTACTCGAGCAGCTTGGACAGGGTGCGGAGGCGGGGCCTCGGGACAGTGAGGTCGACGTCTGGGCTCATAGGGGTCCGGTTACCCTGAAGTGCCCGCTTCTTGTGCCCGGACACGCCGGTCACCGGCCCGCTGTCACCGGTCCGCCCGACGGGCGTGTGAGGAGACATCCCGGATGCGCCTGCTCCTGGTCCGCCACGGCCAGACCCCGTCCAACGTGGACCGGCTGCTGGACACCGCCGTACCCGGCCCGGGGCTCACCCCGCTCGGCGAGCGGCAGGCCGCCGAACTGCCCCGGGCGCTCGCGGACGAGGACATCGAGGCCCTCTACGTCTCCACCCTGCTGCGCACCCGGCTCACCGCCGCCCCGCTGGCCGCCGCCCGGGGCCTGGAGCCGATCGTCCGGGACGGCATCCGCGAGGTGACCGCGGGCGACCTGGAGATGCTGCCGGGAGACTCCCCGCGGGGCACCCTGTACCTGCGCACGGTGTTCGCCTGGGCCGCCGGGGACACCGCACCGCGCATCCCCGGCGGGGAGAACGGCGAGGAGACCCTCGCCCGGTACGACGCGGTGGTCGCCGAGGCCGCCGCGAGCGGCGCCGCGACCGTCGCCATGGTCAGCCACGGCGCCGCGATCCGTCTCTGGACGGCGGCCCGGGCCGGCAACGTCGACGTCGCGTTCGCCGCGGCCCGCCCACTGCGCAACACCGGCGTCGTCGTCCTGGAGGGATCGCCGTCCGACGGGTGGAAGGCGCTGGCCTGGGAGGGCGCGACGGTGGAACCGGCGGGAGAGGGAGGCCCGGCGGGGGAACCGGTGGACGCCGGATAACGGTTTGCCCCTGCCCCTGGGCGGCCCACAGAATGCCTCCTCATGGGACATCTGGAAGCCGCGCACCTCGAGTACCACCTCCCCGACGGGAGGACGCTGCTCGGCGATGTCTCCTTCCGGGTCGGCGAGGGTGCGGCCGTCGCCCTGGTCGGCCCCAACGGCGCCGGCAAGACCACCCTGCTCCGGCTGATCTCCGGCGAGCTGAAACCGCACGGCGGCACGGTGACCGTCAGCGGCGGCCTCGGCGTGATGCGCCAGTTCGTCGGCTCCGTACGGGACGAGACGACCGTGCGCGACCTGCTCGTCTCCGTCGCCCCGCCCCGTATCCGCGAGGCGGCGCGGGCCGTGGACCGGGCCGAGCACGCCATCATGGCCGTCGACGACGAGGCCGCCCAGCTCGGCTACGCGCAGGCACTGGCCGACTGGGCCGAGGTGCGCGGCTACGAGGCCGAGACCCTGTGGGACATGTGCACCACCGCGGCCCTCGGCATGGCGTACGAGCGGGCGCAGTGGCGGCAGGTGCGCACCCTCTCCGGCGGAGAGCAGAAGCGCCTCGTCCTGGAGGCGCTGCTGCGCGGCACCGACGAGGTGCTGCTGCTCGACGAGCCGGACAACTACCTCGACGTGCCCGGCAAGCGCTGGCTGGAGGGGCAGCTGCGGGAGACCCGCAAGACGGTGCTGTTCGTCTCCCACGACCGGGAGCTCCTCGCCCGCGCCGCCGAGCGGATCGTCTCCGTGGAACCGGGTCCGGCCGGCGCCGACGCCTGGGTGCACGGCGGCGGCTTCGCCACCTTCCACGAGGCACGCCGCGAGCGCTTCGCCCGCTTCGAGGAGCTGCGCCGCCGCTGGGACGAGAAGCACGCCCAGCTCAAGAAGCTCGTGATCAACCTCCGCCAGGCCGCCTCCGTCAGCCACGAGATGGCCTCCCGCTACCAGGCGGCCCAGACCAGGCTGCGCAAGTTCGAGGAGGCCGGACCGCCGCCCGAGCCGCCGCGCGAGCAGGACATCAGAATGCGCCTGAAGGGCGGCCGTACCGGGGTGCGCGCCGTCACCTGCGCCGGCCTCGAGCTGACCGGCCTGATGAAGCCGTTCGACCTGGAGGTCTTCTACGGCGAACGGGTCGCCGTGCTCGGCTCCAACGGCTCCGGCAAGTCGCACTTCCTGCGGCTGCTGGCCGGGCAGGAGGTGGCGCACGCGGGGGAGTGGAAGCTCGGTGCGCGGGTCGTGCCCGGCCACTTCGCGCAGACCCACGCCCACCCCGAACTCGCCGGCCGCACCCTGCTGGACATCCTGTGGAAGGAGCACGCCCAGGACCGCGGCGCGGCCATGTCCCGGCTGCGCCGCTACGAACTGACCGGCCAGGCGGAGCAGTCCTTCGACCGGCTCTCCGGCGGCCAGCAGGCCCGCTTCCAGATCCTGCTGCTGGAACTGGAAGGTGTCACCGCCCTGCTGCTGGACGAGCCCACCGACAACCTCGACCTGGAGTCCGCGGAGGCCCTCCAGGAGGGCCTGGAGGCCTTCGAGGGCACCGTCCTCGCGGTCACCCACGACCGCTGGTTCGCCCGCTCCTTCGACCGGTTCCTCGTCTTCGGCAGCGACGGCCGCGTCCGCGAGACCCCCGAGCCGGTCTGGGACGAGCGCCGGGTGGAACGCGCCCGCTGAGGACCCATGCGGAGGCCCGGGGACCGGGATGTTCGTACAGTGGATGCAGGAACGCGAGCTCCACGGCTTCCCTCCCGGAAACCCCCGGGTGCGGTGCATCCGGACGGGCACCCGAACCGCAGACACGACCACGACGAGCGGGGCACCACCATGACCGGAGTCGAGCCCAGCCGACTGGACGACCAGCAGCTCATGAAGGAGCTGGAGACGATCCACCGCACGCGCCACGACACCCTGCTGTACGGCTCCAACGACGCGCTGCGGGCCCACAACGAGCGGATGGCGCAGCTCGAGGGCGAATACCTGCGCCGCAACCCGCGCCGCCTGGTGAGCGCGGGCCGGACCCGCGAGGGCGCCCGTGAGCGCGGCTGCGGCGAGGCGGTGACTCCGGGCACGTCCGGCACCTGATCCGGACGCCCACGCGTGAGGGCCGGCCCGCACGGGCCGGCCCTCACGCGCGGTGGACGGGATCAGCCCGCCTCGCCGGCGAACACCTGCAGGAACGTGTCGCAGAACGCCTTGAGGTCATCCGGCTTGCGACTGGTCACCAGCTTGTTGGAGCCGTGGTCGCAGATCTTGACCTGCTCGTCCACCCAGGTGCCGCCCGCGTTGCGGATGTCGGTCCGCAGGCTGGGCCACGACGTCAGCACCCGGCCCCGTACGACGTCCGCCTCCACCAGCGTCCAGGGCGCGTGACAGATCGCGGCGACCGGCTTGCCCTGCTCGAAGAACCCCTTGACGAACGCGACGGCCTTCTCGTCCATCCGCAGGAAGTCGGGATTGGCCACCCCGCCGGGCAGCACGAGCGCGCCGAACCCGCCGGCCGACGTCTCACCCACCACCTCGTCCACGGGGAAGGTGTCCGCCTTGTCGAGATGGTTGAACGCCTGGATCTTGCCGGACGCGGTCGACACCAGCACCGGTTCGTGCCCGCCGTCCGAGGCGGCCTTCCACGGCTCGGTCAGCTCGACCTGCTCGACGCCCTCGGGAGCCACCAGAAACGCGATACGCATGCTCTCTCACTCTCCTTCCACAGCACGGAGAACGGCCTCACGGCCCGGGCGCACCGTCTCTTCCCCGCTCCGGGCGCCCGGGGCCCGGCTCAGCGGCCGCCCACCAGCGCCTCGGCCAGTTGCTGCACGTTCTCGTAGCGGCTCGAGCGGGTCAGTCCCGCCACCGCGTCGATCAGCGCGCCGGGGGCGTTGTCGCGGCGCAGTGCCCGGGCCAGCTCGCCCGCGTTGGCCGGGAAGGCGTGCCGCCCCAGGTGCCGTGCCAGCTCCAGCCGCACACTCGCCAGCGACGCGCCCGCCTGCCCGGGCGCCACGGGTCCGGCCCACACCTCCGGGTCGTCGTCAGCGGTGGGCTCCGGGTCGTGCCACTCCTCGGTGCGCGTCGGGTGCCCGGACCTGAGCAGGCCCTGCAGTTCGTGTTTCATCTCGTCGTCCCGGTGGACGTTCAGCCGGTCACTGCCTCGCTGCATGTTCTCCCTCCAGAGGGTCGAAGGTCCGCACCGCGTACCCGCCGGCCGCCGGCCGACACCGGCTTCCCGGCATCGGCTCGACCGCCGCCTCCATCTGCTCCCGGGAGGCGTGCGGCGGGACTCCGGGGCCGCGCGCCGGTCCCGTACCCGCCGAGTGACCTGAGGCGGGTACCGAAAACCTGCCGGGGCCCGGGACCGGGGGTGATGCGCGGGATGGGGCGGCGTCACCCGCCCGGCGGTCCATGTCCCGCGAATGGGGTCCGGCCGCGCGCGGTACGGCGCCGGGCGGGCTCTGATGGCAGTCGAGGGCACAAGCCGTGTCCCGCCGACCGTCTACCGCCGCTTCGCCGAGGAGCCCGCCCCATGCGCCGCACCGCCCGTGCCCTGTCCGTCGCCGTCCTGGCCGGCGCCGCGCTCGTCATACCCGGGCCCCCCGCGTCCGCTGACTCCGGAGCCGGGGAGAGCCCTGGCGCCGTCCGGCCCGAGGCCCCGGCCACCGTGCCCGGTCCGGTGACGGTGCCCGCCCCCTGTGACGGCGGCACCGGCGCGGGTGCCGTCCCCGGAGGGGTGTGCGCTTCGGGGGAGGGGCGGGAAACCCCCTCGCCGCAGCAGGGGTTGGGGCAGACGCAGGAACAGACGCAGGTACCGGGGGAGGGGGATGCGCCGGGGGAAGGGCAGGGGCAGTGGGACCAGCAGCAGGGGCAGGGCGAGGGAGACGGGCTGTGGCAGGGCCAGGACCAGGGAGAGGGGCAGGGCCAGTGGCAGAGCCAGAGCCCGGGCCAGAACCAGAACCAGGGACAGGGGTGTGGGGAGCGCGGTTCCTGTGAGGACGGCGGCGGAGACAACTGCCGCGCGTCCGGCGGGGACGACGACTGCACGCCCGCGCACGTGGAGCACGGGGTGGAGGCGGGGCAGGGAGGCACCTTCGAGGACTCGGTCCCGGCCCTGGTCGCCGGCGGTCTGCTGATCGCCGCCGCCTGCGCCGGCGCGGGCTACCGGCTCCTCGGCCGCCGGCGGACCGCGGGCGGCTGACGCCGGGCCGGTCCGGCACCGTGACGAGTTCGACCGCGATCACCGGCCATGGCGGGCCGCCCGGCGGGTACACACCCAACTGAGGGCACCGTCCGTGGGCAGCGGACGCACCAGCCGCACGGCCCGCGCCACCGAAGCCGCCGGAGCGTGCGGAGCCGCCGGGAGGCCGGTGGCGACGGCCGGCGGAGGAGAGCACGGACCGGACGGGACGGCGGACGGCACCACGACAGCGCGGAGGCGGACATGCGGCGGACGGCCCCGGAGGGACACGGCCCCGTCCGCTACGGGCCCCCGCTGCCCGGCGACGGCCTGCCCGTCCTGCCGGAACTCTCCGCCGTACTCGCCGCCGCCGCGGGCCGCGCCGAGGCCCAGCCGGTAGGCGGCACCCCCGCCCTGCTGGAGGCGGCCTGCGGCTACTGGACCCGGCGCGGACTGTCCTGCGTCCCCGACCGGGTGGCCGCCGGACCCGGCGCCCCCGCCCTGCTGCTCGCCGTGACCGCCGCGCTGGCCGGGGACGGCGGCGACGTGCTGGTGCCCCGCCCCTGCGCCGCCTGGTGGGCACCCTCGGCCCGGCTGCTCGGCAGACCCGTGTTCCATGTGCCGACTCCGCCCGAGAGCGGCGGCGTCCCCGACCCGTACGCCCTGCTGGAGACCGTCCGCCGGGTCCGCGCCGAGGGCGGCGACCCCCGGCTGCTGGTGCTGTCCGTGGCCGACGACCCCACCGCCACCGTCGCCCCGCCCGAACTGCTGCACGAGACCGTCGAGGCGGCCGTCGCCGAGGGTCTGCACCTGGTGAGCGACGAGACCTGGCGCGACACCCTGCACGACCCGCACGGGACCGTCCTGCTCAGCCCCGCCGAGATGCTGCCCGACCGGGTCACCGTCGTCACCGACCTGGCCGGTGCCCTGCTGCCGCCCGGCTGGCCCGCCGCCATCGCGCGCGTGCCCTCCGGAGCGGCGGGGGAGCGGCTCCACGCGCGCGTGCTCGACATCCTCACCGCCCTCGACGCCCGGATCGCCGCGCCTGTCGCCGCCGTCGCCGGATACGCCCTCGACGAGCCCGCGCCCGTCGCCGAGCGCCGCGAGGCCGCCGTACGCCTGCACGCGCGCGTGGCCGCCGCCGCGCACTCCGCGGTCGTCGCGGCCGGCGCGGTCGCCCGCCCGCCGCAAGCCGGCCGCCACCTGTACGCCGACCTCGAGCCGCTGGGCGAGGCACTCGCCGGCGAAGGCGTGACGGACGCGCAGGAACTGGAGGACTTCCTCACCGCCCGGCTCGGCATGCCCGCGCCCGGCGGCCACCGCTTCGGCGACGGGCTCGGGGAGCTGCGGGTACGGCTCGCCACGGGGTCCCTGCTGGGCGGCACGGACGAGGAACGCACGGAATCCCTCACGTCACCCTCACCGTTGGAACTGCCACACGTGCACCGCGCGTTGATCTCCTTGAGGTCGGCCTTCGACGGCCTCCGCGACGACGCTCAGCGACGGGAGCCTCCTCGATGACGCAGCAGACGCATGAGCCCGGGTCCACCGCCACGACGTCCACGACGACCTCCACGACCACGACGTCCATGACGACGTCCACGACCTCGTCGACCTCCACGACCACGACGACCCCCAGGACCACGACGACCCCCAGGACCACGACGACCCCCAGGACCACGACGACCTCCAGAACCGCGACTGCCTCGGCGGACCTGGCGCGCGGGTCGGGCAACGGGGCCGGCGCCCGCGCCCCGCGGGCCGCGCTCGCGCCCCCGTTCCCGCCGCTGGCCGAGCCCCGTCCGCTGGGCGAGCACCGGGTGTGGCCGCGTACCTTCCACGACCGGCTCACCGCGCCCCTGCCCGGCCTCAAGGCCCTCGCCCGCTTCGCCCGCGAGGGCGCCGTGCGTCCCGGCCCGGAGGGCCTCGCAGACATACCCCGGGTCCCGTACGCCCCCGGCCCGCTGCCGAGCGTGGGCACCGGCACCCTCGCGGTCACCTGGGCGGGACACGCGAGCTGGATCGTCCGGGCCGGCGGGCTGACCGTCCTCACCGACCCCGTCTGGTCCCGCCGCATCCTCGGTACCCCGGCCCGCATCACCCCCGTCGGCGTCCCCTGGGAGAGCCTGCGGCGCGTCGACGCGGTCGTCATCAGCCACAATCACTACGACCACCTGGACGCGCCCACCCTGAGCCGGCTCCCGCGCGACACCCCGGTGTTCGCGCCCGCCGGTCTCGGCCGCTGGTTCCTGCGGCGCCGGTTCACCCGCGTCACCGAGCTGGACTGGTGGGAGGGCGCCGAACTGTCCGGCGTCCGCTTCGACTTCGTGCCCGCCCACCACTGGTCGAAGCGCACTCTCACCGACACCTGCCACAGCCTGTGGGGCGGCTGGGTCCTCACCGACCCGGACGGACAGCGCCTCTACTTCGCCGGCGACACCGGCTACGGCCACTGGTTCTCCCGCATAGGCCGCCGCTACCCGGGGATCGACCTCGCCCTCATGCCCATCGGCGCCTACGACCCCCGCTGGTGGCTCAGCGACGTCCACTGCGACCCGGAGGAGGCGGTACGGGCCACCTTGGACCTGGGGGCGCGCAGAATGGCCCCGATGCACTGGGGCACGTTCGTGCTGTCGGCCGAGCCGGTCCTGGAGCCGCTGACCCGGGTGCGGACGGCCTGGGAGAAGGCGGGCCTGGAGCGCGAGGACCTGTGGGACCTCCCGGTCGGAGGCTCGCGCGTGCTTGAGTGAACCAGGTCCCCTGCGAAGCTACCGCTCGCCCCCTCGAAGGCGCCGCGCGGCACTCGGCATGGCGCTGACCAGCACGGTCAGCGCCACCGCCGCGGCCACCCCCTCCCAGGGCTCCGGGAACAGGGAGCCCCCCAGGATGCCGATCACCTGGTACGTCAGCGCCCACGCCAGGCAGGCCGGCAGATTGCCCCGGGAGAACCGCCGCAGCGGCCACTCGGCCAGCAGACAGGCCAGCATCACCGGTATCCGCCCCGCGGGGACGAGCCGGGACAGCACGAGCACCGCCACCCCGTGCTCGGCCAGCTTCCCCTGCGCCTGCTCGAGGCGTGCCTCCGGCGCCCGCGACCGAATCGCCTCAAGCCAGCGCGAACCGTTCTTCGACCGCAACCCGCGCCGCCCCAGCCAGTACAGCGCCGCGTCCCCCAGGAAGGCCGCAAGGGAGGCCGTGACGAACACCAGCAGCAGCGAGAACGGCGCCGTCTGATGGAACGCCACCACCGCCGCCGTGCTCACCAGGGCACCGGTCGGGACCACCGGGACCAGCGCCCCGATCAGCACGAGCAGGAAGAGCGACGGATAGCCGAGCGCCTGCTGCGTGGACTCCGGCGGCACCGACCGTGCCGACGCCGCGGCCAGCGTCACCGCGCCCGGCAGCCATCTCACCGCGCGACCTCCAGCCGCACCCGCTCCCCGTGCCCCAGCTTGTGCACCGCCACCTCCGGCGCGGTCACGGCCGCGAGGCGCACGAACTCGTCACCGGGCGCGTGGAATTCGTGCGGGCGCACGGCGTCCATGCCGATCGGCCAGTACGTCCCGTAGTGCACCGGCACCGCGGCACGCGGCGCCAGTCGGGCGAGCGCCCGCGCCGCCCGCCCCGCGTCCAGGTGCCCCGACCCGAGGAACGGTCCCCAGCCGCCCACCGGCAGCAGCGCCAGGTCCACCGGCCCCACCTGCTCGGCCATGTCGTCGAACAGCCCGGTGTCCCCGGCGAAGTAGGTCCGCGCCTCGCCCGTGACGACGTATCCGAGCGCCGGGGAGCGGTGCGGGCCGACCGGCAGCCGGCGCCCGTCGTGCCGCGCGGGCACCACCCGGACCAGCAGGTCCCCGACCCGCACCTCGTCCCCCGGCGCCACCTCGGTGATCCGCAACTGCCGCAGCCGGCGCAGTCCGGGTACCGCCCGTGGTGCGCCCCGGGGCACGAGCAGGCGCGTGCCCGGGGGGAGTGCGGCCAGCGACGGCGGATGCAGATGGTCGGCGTGCAGATGGGACACCAGCGCCAGGTCCGCGCGGCGGGCCTCGGCGGGGGGCACCGCGCCCCGGCGGCGGCGCAGATGCGCGAGCCGGGTGGCGAACAGGGGATCGGTGATCACGCGTATGTTCGAGTCCTCGAGTGTGCAGGTGGCGTGCCCCCACCAGGTGATCTCCACCGGCACCTCCTTCGCCTCCTTCACGCGACTCCCCGAAGCCTACGGGCAGGAGTAGGGTCGCTGGCGAAACCCGGAGGTGAGGGGGGACGCCATGGGACAGTTACGGGGTGCCTCAGGCGGGCTCGCGCCGGTGCGGGTCACCGCCATCGCGAGCCTGACGCCTCTGGAGGAGCTGGAGGCCGACCCCTTCCTGGTGGACTCCCGCAGCCAGCACGCCATGTGCGCCCGCTGGGCGGCGGAACGCGGTTTCGTCGTCGCGCGGGAACTTCTCGTCGGCGGGCTGCGTTTCGACCATTGCGCACTGTGGGACGGTGTGCGGCCCGGGGTGGACGTGTTCGTCGCACCCAGCCGGCGCGTGCTGGAGCGCGCCCTCTCCTCCGTGGAGGAGTTCACCGCCGAGTGCGCGCGGCGCGGGGTGCGCGTGGAGACGGTGGGGCGGGCCGAGCCGTCGTACGACGCGCAGATGAAGGCACGGGTGCACCGCAGACTGTCGATGCCGACGGCCGGTTACGACGGCCGCTGACGGCACCGGCATCGGTGTTCCTGTCGGTGCCGCGCCCCGTCCGGGAGCGCCCGGCCCCGTGTGACAAGGTGGAAGCCGGGGCCCGGTCGGTCGGGCGGGGCGGGACGTGAGGTGTGCGGGGCGTGCGGGACGTGCGGTGGCGAGGGGTCGCCAGTCAGATCGGACGGAGCGCCACGGTGTGGGCGGTCTCCACGCTCACCATGCTCGTGCTCGCCGGACTGCTGCCCGACTTCAGGCTCCAGTCCGCCGACGGTGACAGCGCCACCCACATAGCCATCACCGCCGCCTGCGGCGCCGGCGCCTTCGGTCTGCTCTCGGCCGTGGTGTGGCCGCTCCTGGTACGGCTGCTGCTGCTCGTGCCCGCCCTCGTCCTCGGCCTGCTGGTCTTCTTCCTCAACGGCTCGCTGCTGCTGCTCGCCCTGCGCCTCAATCCCTCCGGCCGTCCCGAGGCCGCCCCGGAGACGGCCGTCGTGGTGGCCGCCGTGATGTCCGCCGTCGCCTCGGCCACCGGCGCGGCCCTCGCCGTACGCGACGACGACGCCTACCGCCGCCGCCTGCTGCGCCTCGCCGACCGCCGCCGAAGAGCCGGGCCGCCCTGTGCGGACACCCCCGGTCTGGTCTGCGTCCAGCTCGACGGCGTCGGCCACGACGTGCTCACCGACGCCGTCCGCAGGGGCCTGATGCCGACCGTCGGCCGCTGGCTGGCGACCGCCGACGGCATGCGGCCCACCCACCGGCTCACCCCCTGGCGCACCGACTGGTCCAGCCAGACCGGCGCCAGCCAGCTCGGCATCCTGCACGGCAGCACCTTCGACGTGCCCGCCTTCCGCTGGTACGAGAAGGACCGCGGCGAGGTGATGGTGTGCAACCGCCCGACCAGCGCCGCCGAACTCCAGCGCCGCGCCGTGCAGCGGACCGGCGACGGGGGACTGCTCGCCGTGGACGGCGCCAGCCGCGGCAACCTGTTCAGCGGCGGCGCGGGCGAACAGGCCCTCGTCCTGTCCATAGCCATCCGCCGACGGCGCCGGGAGAACCGTTCCCGCGCCGGCTACTTCGCGTATTTCTCCGACCCCGCCAACGCCGTGCGCACGGCCCTGTCCTTCGTCGCCGAGGTGGTCCGCGAGATCGTCCAGTCCACCCGGGCCCGCGTCCGCAAGCAGCGGCCCCGGGTCGGCCGCGGCGGCCTCTACCCGTTCGTGCGCGCCTTCGCCACCGTCGTCGAGCGGGACGTCGTGGTGGCCGCCGTGCTCGGCGACATGCTCGCCGGCCGCACCGCCGTCTACGCCGACCTCGTCGCCTACGACGAGGTCGCCCACCACTCCGGGCCGCGCGGCCGGGACGCCGAGAAGGTGCTGCAGCGGCTGGACCGGTCCCTCGCCCTCATCGAGAAGGCCGCCGAGCACGCGCCGCGCCCCTACCGCGTCGTCGTCCTGTCCGACCACGGCCAGAGCCCGGGCGAGACCTTCCGCTCCCGCTACGGCCTCACCCTCGGCGACCTGGTCCGGGCCGGCTGCGGACTGCCCGTGCCGCGCCGCGCCGAGCGGACCCGCAGCGGCGCCGAGGCCCGCGCCGCGGTCCGGGTCGCCCTGGGCAGGCCCGAGGAGGCCAACGGCGACGGGCACCGCCCCGCCCGGGGCACCGAACCCGTCGTCCTGGCCTCCGGGAACCTGGGCCTGGTGTCCTTCCCGGACGTGCCCCACCGCATGACCCGGGAGGAGATCGACGCCCGTCACCCGGGCCTGCTCACCACCCTCGCCAACCACCCGGGCATCGGCTTCCTGCTGGTGCGCAGCGAGGAGCACGACGGCCTGGTGCTCGGCCCGTACGGCACCGAGATACCGCTGGCCCGCCTGGACGCGGAGCCCGGCCCGCTGGCCGGCTTCGGCCCCGGAGCCGCGGACGCCGTACGCCGCACCCACTCCTTCCCGCACACCGCCGACATCATGGTCAACTCCTTCCACGACCCCGCCGACGGCGAAGTCCTCGCCTTCGAGGAGCAGATCGGCTCCCACGGCGGCCTCGGCGGCGCCCAGTCCCGGCCCTTCCTGCTCTCCCCGCTCACCCTGTCCGCGCCGGCCGCCGACGGTGAGGAACCGGCCGGCGCCGAGCACGTGCACCGCGTACTGCGGCGCTGGCTGCTGGAGGTGGACGGCCCGCAGGTGCCGCTCACCCCGCGCGCCGAGGAGGAGCGGGCCGCCTGAACGGCGAGCGGCCCGGTCCGCGGGGTGCGGCGCCCCCGAGTGTGATCGGATGGGACGCGGTACCCGAACAACTCGGACCCATATGGAAAGGAAGAGCCGTGGCAACCACGCGCACCGCACACACCGTCTGGGAAGGCAACCTGCTCGAGGGCAACGGCGTCGTCACCTTCGACTCCTCCGGCATCGGCCAGCAGCCGGTGTCGTGGCCGTCGCGCGCCGAGCAGGCGAACGGCAGGACCAGCCCCGAGGAACTGATCGCCGCCGCCCACTCCAGCTGTTTCTCCATGGCCCTCTCGCACGGCCTGGCCGGCGCCGGTACTCCGCCCACCCGTCTGGAGACCAAGGCCGACGTCACCTTCCAGCCCGGCGAGGGCATCACCGGCATCCACCTCACCGTCCGCGGCGAGGTGCCGGGCGTGGACGAGGACGGCTTCCGTTCGGCGGCCGAGGACGCCAAGAAGAACTGCCCGGTCAGCCAGGCCCTGACCGGTACGACCATCACCCTGACGGCCGAGCTGGCCTGACGCCCGCACGTCCCGCCGATGCCGCGTGCCCACCGGGGTGCGCGGCATCGCCGTTTTCCCGGGCACCCGTGCATTGACAGCGTCGTACGCACGCTTTGTGCTGTAAGGGCGAAGACGCCCTCGCGGAAGCGGAAGGGGACGGACCATGACACGTGCGGTCGGGATCGATCTCGGGACGACGAACTCGGTGGTGGCCGTCCTGGAGGGCGGCGAGCCGGCCGTCGTCGCCAACGCGGAGGGCGCGCGCACCACCCCCTCGGTGGTGGCGTTCGCGAAGAACGGCGAGGTGCTGGTCGGCGAGGTGGCCAAGCGGCAGGCCGTCACCAACGTGGAACGCACCGCCCGCTCGGTGAAGCGGCACATGGGGGACGCGCACTGGCGCTTCCCGGACCAGGGCTCCATCGACGGCAGCCGGCTCCGGGCTCAGGAACTGTCGGCACGGGTGCTGCAGAAACTGAAGCGGGACGCCGAGGCCTACCTCGGCGAGGACGTCACGGACGCGGTGATCACCGTCCCCGCCTACTTCGACGACACCCAGCGGCAGGCGACCAAGGAGGCCGGGGAGATCGCCGGCCTGAAGGTGCTGCGGATCATCAACGAGCCGACGGCCGCCGCCCTCGCCTACGGCCTGGACCGCGGCGAGGAACAGACCGTGCTCGTCTTCGACCTCGGCGGCGGCACCTTCGACGTGTCCCTGCTGGACATCGGCGACGGCGTCATCGAGGTGAAGGCCACCAACGGCGACACCCACCTCGGCGGCGACGACTGGGACCAGCGGATCGTCGAGTACCTGGTCAAGAGGTTCAAGGGGCAGAACGGCATCGACCTCGGGGCCGACAAGATGGCCGTGCAGCGGCTGCGGGAGGCCGCGGAGAAGGCCAAGATCGAACTGTCCTCGTCCTCGGAGACGTCGATCAACCTGCCCTACATCACCGCCTCCGCCGAGGGCCCGCTGCACCTGGAGGAGAAGCTGACGCGCGCCCAGTTCCAGGAGCTGACCGAGGATCTGCTGGACCGCTGCAAGAAGCCGTTCCACCAGGCGGTCGCGGACGCGGGCGTGCAACTGTCCGCGATCGACCACGTCATCCTGGTCGGCGGCTCCACCCGGATGCCCGCCGTCACCGGCCTGGTGAAGGAACTCACCGGCAAGGACCCGCACAAGGGCGTCAACCCCGACGAGGTCGTCGCGGTGGGCGCCGCGCTCCAGGCGGGCGTCCTGCGCGGCGACGTCAAGGACGTCCTGCTGCTGGACGTCACCCCGCTGTCCCTGGGCATCGAGACCAAGGGCGGCATCATGACGAAGATGATCGAGCGCAACACCACGATCCCGACCCGACGTTCGGAGATCTTCACCACCGCCACCGACAACCAGCCCTCGGTCGGCATCCAGGTCTACCAGGGCGAACGCGAGATCGCCGCCTACAACAAGAAGCTGGGCGTCTTCGACCTCACCGGACTGCCGCCGGCGCCGCGCGGGGTCCCGCAGGTCGAGGTCGCCTTCGACATCGACGCCAACGGGATCATGCACGTCTCCGCGAAGGACCTCGCCACCGGCCGTGAGCAGAAGATGACCGTCACCGGCGGCTCCGCCCTGCCCAAGGACGACATCGACCGCATGATGCGGGAGGCCGAGCAGTACGCCGAGGAGGACCGCAAACGCCGCGAGACCGCCGAGACCCGCAACCAGGCCGAGCAACTCGTCTACCAGACCGAGCGGTTCCTCCAGGACAACACCGACCGCGTGCCCGCTGAGATCCGCACCGAGGTCGAGGAGGCGGTGACCGAGCTGAAGACCCTGCTCGGCGAGAACGCCGAGACGGCCGCCCTGCGCACGGGAGTCGAGAAGCTCGCCACCGTCAGCCAGCGGATGGGCCAGGCCATGTACGCCAACGCCTCGGCCGGGTCGGCCGGTTCGGGCGGTTCGGCCGGTTCCGCCGAGGAGCGGAGTCCGTCCGAGGACGAGGACGGCGTCGTGGACGCGGAGATCGTCGACGACGAACGGGACACCAGGGGCGGGGCCGCCTGAGCCGGCGGCCTGGCGTCACAGGGCCTCGCGGTGCTCCCGCAGCAGTTGCCGGGTGCGCCGCGCGGAGGAGGCCCGGGCGGTCATGTGGTCCAGAACCTCCAGATGCGTGGAGACCTCCTGGCGGGAGTCCAGATACAGGGCGCCGGTCAGGTACTCGGTGAACACCATGTCCGGCAGCTCCGGCTCGGCGAACCGGAACAGCGTGAACGGCGCGTACGTCCCCGGGTGCGGGCCGGCCGCGAACTCGGCGAGCTGGAGGGTGACCCGGTCCCGGTCGGCGTACTCCAGCAGCCGGTCCAGCTGGTCGCGCATCACCGCGGCGTCGACGCTCACCGGGCGCCGCAGCACCGTCTCGTCCATGATCACCCACAGATGGGGGGCGTCCTCCCGCTCCAGCAGCCGCTGCCGCGCCATGCGCAGCGACACGTGCCGCTCTATCGTCTCCGGCCCGGTCTGCCCGATCGTTCCGGCCTCCAGCACCGCGCGCGCGTACGCCTCGGTCTGCAGCAGGCCGGGCACGAAGTGCGGCTCGTAGGAGCGGACGATCCGGGCGGCGCCCTCCAGGCTCACGTAGAGGCTGAACCAGTCCGGCAGCACGTCGTGGAACCGCTGCCACCAGCCCGGCTGGTTGGCCTCCTCGGCCAGCCGGACGAACGCGGCCTGCTCCTCCCCGGCCGCCCCGTAGGTGGCCAGCAGCACCTGCACGTAGGGGATCTTCAGCGCGACCTCGGCCATCTCCATCCGCCGTACGGTCGCCGACGCCACCCGTAGCACCCGGGCGGCCTCCTCGCGGCTGAGCCCGGCCGCCTCCCGCAGTTCCTGCAACCGCTTGCCCAGCACCACCTGCCCCACGGTGGGCGCCGCCCGCCGCTCACTCACAGCCCGTCCTCCCCTACGCGCCGAAGCCCCCGGGCAGTCTGTCATGCGACGCCCTCGTCGCACACGCGGTCGAGCGGACCCGGCGCCGGGAGGGGGCGTCAACCGGCCAGCGTGTGCAGGTACTTGGTGGTGGCCGGGTCGGCGGGCAGGAAGGTCTCGATGGCGAGTTCGGCGACCGTCACGTCCATGGGCGTGTTGAAAGTGGAGATCGACGACACGAACGACAGGATCCGCCCGTCGTGCTCGATGCGCAGCGGCAGCGCGAAGTACGGGACCTGCCCGGCCGGTTCGTCACCGGGCGCGTCCTCGGGCACCGGGTACCCGGCGACCTCCTCGTACAGGGCCCGTAGCTGCTCCGAACGGTCCAGGGCGATCTGCCGCTCCATCTGCGCCAGCAGATGCCCGCGCCACTCGCGCAGGTTGCGGATGCGCGGCGCGAGGCCCTCGGGGTGCAGGGTCAGCCGCATCGCGTTCGGCGCCGGTGTCATCAGCTCCTCGGGGACCCCCTCCAGCAGCAGGGCGATGCCCCGGTTGGCGGCGACCACCGTGTACCCGGCGTCCACCACCAGCGCCGGGTAGGGCTCGTAGCCCTGGATGAGCCGTTCCATGCCGTCGCGCAGCGCGTCCAGCGCCGGGTCGTCCAGCGGGGTCTCCGGGTAGTGCGGGGCGTAACCGGCCGCCAGCAGCAGCGCGTTGCGCTCCCGCACCGGAACCTGGAGGTGCTCCGCCAGCCGCAGCACCATCTCCTCGCTGGGCCGGGACCGGCCGGTCTCGATGAAACTGATGTGCCGGGCGGAGGAGTCGGCGCGCAGCGCCAGCTCGAGCTGGGACACCCGGCGCCGCTCCCGCCAGGAGCGCAGCAGCCGGCCGGCCTGGCCCTTGTCGGCGTTCGTGGCGGCGGAGGCGGAGGGGCCGGTCGCGACAATGGTCATGCCGTCGACCGTAGTCGAGCGGCGCGCCCGATGACGCGTCCCGCCACGAAGCCGGTCCCGCCCCGCCAGGGGGAGCGGGCGGGGAGCCGAACGGAGTGCCCGCGCGGCCGAACGGAGTGCGTGACGCACCGGACCGAGACCCGGGCCGGGCGGACGTGGCAGGCTGAACGCGTACCCGCACGCTCCGGAGGGAGACCGTCACATGGCCGTGGAACCGCTGTCGCAGAAGGAGATCGAGGACCGGCTCGCCGAGCTGCCCGGCTGGTCGCTGGACGGCGACCGGCTCACCCGCGACTACCGGCTCGCCTCGCACTTCGCGGCGACGGCACTGGTCGTGCACATCGCCGGCATCCAGGACGAGCTCGACCACCACTCCGACCTCACCCTCGGCTACAACACCGTCCACCTGAGCGTGAACACGCACAGCGCGGGCGGCGTCGTCACGGAGAAGGACTTCACCCTCGCCCGCAGGGTGGAGGACATCGCCGCCGGCCACGGAACACACTGACGGTGTGCTCGACTACGACGAGGAAGCGGACGCCTACGACGCCTCGCGCGGCGGCGAGCCGCGTGCCGAGGCGGCGGCCGGGGCAGTCCTCGGCCTGATACCCGACCGGCCGGGCCGGCTCCTCGACATCGCCTGTGGCACCGGCATCGTCACCCGGCGCCTGGCCGCCGCCCGGCCCGCGCTGCGGGTGACGGGCGCCGACCTGTCCGCCGCCATGGCACGCCGGGCGGCCCACCGCCTGCCCGGCACCGTGCTGCGGGCCGACTGCCGCCGTCTGCCCTTCGCCGACGCCACCTTCGACGCGGTCACCGGCGTCTGGCTGCTGCACCTGCTGTCCGGCCCCGCCGAGGTGCGCGCCGTCGTCGCCGAGTGCGCGCGGGTCCTCAGACCCGGCGGGGTCTGCGTCACCACCGTCGACAAGGCCGAGGCGCACGACGTCGGCAGCGACATCGACGCCGTCCTCGTTCCCCGCCCCCGCCGCCCCGCCCAGGACGCCGCGGACGCCGTCACCGGGTACGCCGCCGCCGAGGGACTCGTCCCGGCCGGGCAGGCCGCCTTCCCCGGTCTCGGCCAGGGCCGCAGCCCGCGCAGCACCGTCACGGACCTCAGGCGCGGCTGGTTCACCCTGCTGCCCCCGGACGACCCCCGCACCGAGGAGTTCGCCGCCCGGCTCGCCCGCCTGCCGGACCAGGACCGCCGCCGCCCGGACCCGGTCTTCTCCCTGCGCGCCTTCCGCAAGCCGGCCGTCACCTGACGCCGAGCCGGCGGCAACTCCCGGGTGGGCGCCAACTCCCGGGCGGGCGGCGGCGACTGAGAGGCGAACTTGTCCGCCCACCCGGGAGCGGCCGGGCACCGGCCCCGACGACGTCTCCCGCAACGTGTACCGCGCCGTCGCGAAGGTCAACCCGGCGCCGGTCACCGGCTCCACGACCTTCCTCCACGCCGGGGCCCCCGCCCAGGCCGACCGCACCGTCCGCGCGGCCGTGAACGGAAATGCCGTCCGGCGCGCCGGCAGCCGTCAGACCCCGTGGCCCGGCCAGGCGTCGGGCCGGGGGGTCAGGATCGCGCGGACCACCGGACCGGACGAGGCCATGACGTCGGCCAGGAAGCGCAGGCGTCCGACGCCGAGCCGGGAGAGGGCCCGGCCGTGGTCGGCGGCGACGACGGCGCAGACCACGAGCAGCAGCAGCCGCCACCCGGTCAGAACCGGGCGGCGTACCGCGCGGGGCAGCTCGGCGAAGGAGGCGTGCAGCCGAGCGCAGTGGAAGGGCACGTGGCGCTCCTCGTCGGCGAGGACGCGGCCCGCCACCTCCGAGGTCAGCGGGTCCCCGGCGCCGTCGCGCAGCGCGCGGTAGTACCGCAGGGCCACCACTTCGGCGATCATCAGCACCAGCAGTTCGAGGCGCAGGCCCATCAGCCGCCGCAGCCGTACGAAGACCGTGTCGCTCCAGTGGCCGCTCAGCAGCGGCATCCCGCCCGCGGCCAGCAGACGGGCGAGCATCCTGGCGTGGTTCTGCTCCTCGGCGACGAACAGCCGGACCGCCCGCGCGTAGTCGGGGTCGCCCGCCTGGTCCGCCTTCGCCACGAGGTTGGCGCCGTCGCCGTCCTCCCCGACCTGGAAGCGCTGGATGCCGGCCCACACCGCGGGATGCAGCGCCGCGCCCCGCCCCCAGTCGGGATCACCCTGGGCGGCCCAGCGCTCCCGCTCGTCCTCGAAGTCCCGCACCCATTTGGCGAACTCATTGCCGTGCACCCGGTCTCCCCTCCCAGGGCACGACCGTCGTGCCCTGGACAGGGACGACGCCCGGGAACGGCGAAACGTTGCATCGCCGTCTCCGGGCGTGTGGCGCCGGTCCTGTCAGGTCACCGTGCAGCTCTGGTCGCCCAGCCTGAACGACGCCGGTTCCGTGTTGGTCACGGACCAGTCGCCGGTGAAGCCGAGGCTCACCGACGAACCCGTCGCCACCGTGCCGTTCCAGCTCACGTTCTCCGCCGTCACCGACGGGCCCGACTGGGTCCAGCCGGCGTTCCAGAGCCGGCCGATCCGCTGGCCGTCCGCGAAGGACCAGGTCAGCGACCAGCCGTTCCAGGACGAGGAGCCGGTGTTGGTCAGCGTGACGTCCGCCTGGAAGCCGCCCGGCCACTGGTTCGTGACGCGGTAGGCGACCGCGCAGGCACCGGCCGGCGGGGGAGTCGTCCCGCCACCGCCGTCCCCGCCGCCGGTGTCGGACGTGTCGCCGTAGACGACACCCCGGCCGTTGGTGGAGACGTACACGCGGCCGTACACCCTGGGGTCACCGGTGATCGCCGCGCCCGTCCAGCCCCACTGGTGCGCGTCGTCGTTGATCCGGGTCCAGCTCGCGCCCTTGTCGGTGGAGCGGAAAATGCCGCGCACGCCGCCGATCCGCGCGCTGGTGTACAGCGTCTGGTACGAGGCCCCCGCGGCCGCCTTCCCGAAGCCGACGGTGTCGGCCTGCTCGACGTCGGGAAGCTTGGCGAAGGTCTCGCCACCGTCGGCGGAGTGCCACAGCCCGTACGCTCCCTCGCTCGCCCCGCCCGCCAGCCACACATCGCCCTCGGTGCCGGGCAGCGCCTTGAACCGCACGCTGTCACCGGTGGGCAGACCGGTCGCGGCGGACGCGCTGAAGGTCGCGCCGCCGTCCCCGCTCACGTAGAACCTGCCGGACTTGAAGCCGTAGAACCTCTTCGGGACCACCCGGTCGGACTCCACGACCGCGCCGGCCGGGATGCCGCTCGACGCCGACCAGGACGAGCCGAAGCCCGTCGTGTACTGCACGCCGGCCCCCTTCGGGCTCCACACGAACCGGCTGCCGTCGGCGGCCGCCGCCACCGTTCCGCCTCCGCTCACGCCCGAGGGTTCGGTGCCGGCGAACCAGTCGGCGCCGTTGTCGGTGGAGAAGGCGATGTGCGGACCGGAGTCCAGGTCGCCGACGCGCACCACCGTGTCCGGGTTCGTCTCGGCGAAGTCCAGGCTGGTGGTCGTGGTGAAGGTGGGGGAGGTGTACATCATCGACGGCACCTCGGTCAGGTCCGTGTGCCGGAAGCCGCCGATGTCGCCGAGCGCGCTGAACAACCGGGCGCCGCCGGAGGGCGGTGCGGCCAGGTCGTCGACCGCGGTCTCCTCCAGGCCCCGCACCATCGGCTTCACCCTGAACCGGCCGCCGCCGTCCCAGTTCGTCAGGTCCTCGGTGCCGTAGAGGGTGGCGCCCGTTCCGTACATCATCCGGGACGAGTCGAACGGGTCGATCTCCAGGCTCTCCGTCATCCAGCCCAGTTTCGGGCTCTGTTCGGGCGGGGAGGGGTTCGCGCCGAAGGTGAGCCAGGGGGTGGTGGAGACGTCGATCGTGTAGCGGTTCGACCGGTCGGGGTACGAGGTGTAGTCCCACGCCCTGGTCCAGGTCGCGCCGCTGTCCGTGGAGCGGAAGATCTGGGTGTCCGGCCACCAGGAGCTGTAGGCGGTCGCCATGACGGTGCCGGGGTGCTGCCGGTCGACGGTCAGTCCGCCGAAGCCGTAGTAGGTGTCGGCCCCCGCCACCGGGCTGATGTCCGTCCAGGTCCCGGTCGCGGTGGCGTACCGCCACAGCTCGCCCTTGCCGCCGTCGTACGGCCCGCCCTTGTCGCTGTACGCGACGTACAGGAACCCGTTCTCCGCGTCCAGCACGCCCTTGTGCGGCAGATAGCCCGTCGGCTGCCCGGCCACGCGCTGCCAGGTCGCGCCCGCGTCCGTGGACCGGTACACGGCGTTGTCCTTGTCGGCGACCCCGACGTAGACCGTCTTCGTGGCGCTGCCAGCGGCACCCGTCGACTCGTCGAACGTGACCCAGGCGATTCCCTGGTTGTCGCCGGCGTAGCCGCTCGAATCGCTCGGGTCCTGCTGGTAGTCGCCGGGGTTGGGGAAGCTCGTCACCTGCGACCAGGTGGCCCCCGAGTCCGTCGACCGCCACAGCCCCTTGCCGCTGGGCGCGCCCAGGTACAGCACGCTGTCCTTGTGCGGGTCGACGGCGAGCCGCTCGCCCATTCCGCGCCCGGGCATGTTGCCGCCCAGCTTGAACGGCAGGTCCGCCTTGCGCCAGCTCGCGCCCCGGTCCGAGGAGCGCAGCACGGCCCCGTTCCCGGGGTCCCAGTCGTTGGTGTACGTGCCGACGGCCGCGTAGACCTTGTCCGGGTCCACGGCGTCCGAGGCAAGGCTGACCACGCCCGTGTGCCCCCAGTCGTTCCAGCCGACCGAGTCCAGCAGCGGGGTCCAGCTCCTCGTCGACTGCTGCCAGCGGTAGGCGCCGCCGATGTCGGTCCGGGCGTAGACCAGGTTCTTCTCGGTCCGGTTGAACACGATCCCGGGGACGAAACCGCCGCCGTCGATCCGGGCGTTGCTCCAGGTGTACGTGTCCGCGGCGAGCGCCGTCTCCGGCGTGGCGGCGGCCGGTGCGGGCGGGGTGCCGGCGAGCAGGCCTGCGGCCAGCGCCAGCACGGCCGTGAGGATGCGGGTTCTGCGCACGGTGGGGGTCCTCTCACGGGGGAGGGGGTGCAGGACCTGGGGACATGACGGCCGGGCGGCCCCCTGTGCGGATGGGGGCCGCCCGGCCCGGTGGCCCCGTCGTCCTGTGACGGGGCCGTGCACGCGGAGCGTCAGCGGGGACTTACTCGAGCAGCTCCGCGTACGAGCCCATGGCCAGGGCGATGTCCGCCTCGGCCCAGAAACGGTGGTACGTGAAGACGGGCGCGGCGCCGCCCTTGAGGTAGGCCTCGATCTTCGACCAGGCCGGGTCGTCCTTGTAGAAGGACCGGATCGAGGAGAACGTCGAGGACGAGTTGACGGTGTCGCCGTTCGGCATCCTGCCGCTCCAGCCGCTCGGCACGTACACGCTGTCGTTGAACCGGCTGTAGTCGCTGCGGGTCTCGGGGACGGCGATGCCGAGGCTGTCCTGGTAGTTGCCCCACATGCCGTCCAGCAGCGCCTTCGCCGCCGACTTCGCGTCCGTGTCGCCGGACCTGGCGGCGTAGTACGTGAGCGTCTTGGCGTACGCGGCCGCCACGCCGACGTCGTCGGTGTAGTCGGCGACCGTCACATGGAGGCCGCTGTTGGTGCCGGGGCTCGACGCGTTCCAGGTGTCGGGCTGACCGGTCCACTGGAGGGTGGAGGGAATCCGGTAGGTGCCGTCCGGGTTGACGGTGGTCTTGGACAGCGCCCACTTGACCCACTTGGCGAGGACGGCCTTGGCCTTCGCGTCGCCGGTCTGCTGGTAGTACTCGGCGACCCGCTCCATCGACCACGCCTGGAAACCGAACCACTGGTTGGACGGCGGGTCGTGGTAGACCGGCTGCCAGTCGTAGTACATGCCGTAGAACGTCGGCGTGCCGGCCGGCGGGGTGGCGTAGCGGCCCTGCCAGCTGTTGGTCGCGCCGCCCGCGATCGCGCCCTCGGACGACTGCAGCCACTGGTAGAACTCGAGCTGCCGGGTGAGTGACTTGCCCCAGTCGGCCGCGCCCGTCGCCGACTTCGGCTTCAGGTCGGCGTAGTTGCTCAGCGCGTACGCGGCGAGCGGGTTCTGGTAGCCGCCGTGCACATGGCTGGAGCCGATCCGCCAGGCCCAGCCCGCGCTGGTGTCGGCGGCGCCGCCCCAGGCGTAGTACCAGGACAGCAGGTAGTGCGAGGCGTCCTTGCCGGTACCGGCCGCGCAGGCGGACGGACCGACACAGTTGCCGATCTTCTTGAAGTACTTGTCGTACATCGCGTACCGCAGGTAGTCGCCCATCTTCGCGGCCTTGGCGACGGTCGCGGAGACGTCACCGCCCTTGCCCTGCGCCTTCGCCCACACGTCGGCCCAGTAGGCGGCCTGCACCGCGCGCGCGTCCGCGTCCGGGGCGTCGGTGTACTTCCACTGCTTGGCGTAGGAGGAGTCGCCGGTGAACAGGTCCAGATAGCCGTTGGTGCCGCCGTACTTGAAGGCGTCACAGGTCGGCTGCGGGACCGTCTCCCAGACGGACTCCTGCGGGCCGCGCTGGAACGTGTTGATGTACGACGGTCCGGTGGCCGTCGGCCCGGCCTCGCACTTGCCGGGCTCGTCGCCGTAGCCGTAGACGTTGTCGACGTCCTGGATCCAGTGCATGCCGTAGACGTCGTCCGTGCCGTACGCGCTCTTCAGTTCGCCGGCGATCGGGTCCGGGCCCACCGACACGCCCGTGTCGAGCTTCGCCGGGTACTCGTTCGGGGTGTCCTGCTCGGGCGCGTACGTGGCCGGCTTCGAGGCGTTGTAGAAGGAGTTCGTCGGCTGGTCGGCGTGGGTGGGGATCATGTACTTCTCCATGATCTCCCAGGCGCCGTTGAACTTGGACCAGTCGCCGGTGACCTTCCCGTACATCGCCTGCAGCCAGAGGAGATAGCTGTAGGCCTCGGACGTGGTCTCGTGACCGTAGTCGGGCGCCTCGACGATCAGCGTCTCCACCGAGTGGTACGGAATGCCCTCGGGGGAGAAGTAGCCGTTCGCGGGATTGGTGATCTTCCCGTACAGGTCCAGGAACCTGGCGTCGTACGCCTTGGACGCGGCCAGTTCCGTCACCGTGACCGTCGCCTTGGTGTGGCCGGTCGCCGAGGCGGTGAAGGTGGCGCTGCCGGTGCCGGAGGAGTCGGCGGTGACGGTCACCTTCTGCGCCGTGTTCCAGTTGGACGGCGTGAAGGTCAAGGAGGAGCCGCCGGTGACCGACAGACCCGTGTTGCCGCCCGTACGGGCGACGCCCACCGTCACGTTCGCGCTCGGCTGCGTGGAGAGCTTCACGTCGAAGGTGCCGGACTTGCCCTGCTGGACGCCGAGCTGGGTGGGCGAGGCGACGACCGCCGGGCCCGAGGCGACCGTGATGCCGATCGGCGTGGAATCGGCTGAGGCGCCGAGGCTGTCGTACGCCTTCGCCACCAGCGAATGACTGCCCACGGTCAAACCAGAGGCCGAGAGCGAGTACGGCGCGCTGGTGTCCGTGCCCAGCAGTGTGGTGTCGTCGTAGAACTCCACCTTGGCTATCGTCGCGCTGTCGGCCGCCGCGGCGGTCGCGGCGAGCGGCACCGCGTCCCCCTGTGAGTAGGTCGCGCCCGCGGTGGGACTGGTCAGCACGGTGATCGGCGGCTGGTGTGCGCCGGCGCAGGTGGTGCCGTTGACCGCGAAGGAGGCGGGCGCCGTGTTGGTCCCGCTGTACGTGAACTGGGCACCCGTGGAGACCGCGGCCCCGGCGGCGATGGTGCCGTTGTAGGAGGCGTTCTTCACGGTGACCGTCTGACCGGACTGGGACCAGCTGCCGTTCCAGCCGTTGCTCAGCTTCTGGTTGCCGGAGTAGCCGTAGGTCAGGGTCCAGCCGTCGATCGCGGCCGTGCCCCGGTTGGTGAGGGTGAGGTCGGCCGTGAAACCGGAGCCCCAGTCGTTGGTCTTGTAGTCCACACTGCACTGGACGCCCGCCGCGTGCGCGGCTGTGGCGCCGGTGGCGAGAGTCGTCAGGGGCAGTGCGAGCGCCGCGAGGGCGGCGGTCCACCATCGCCGCGCGGCTCTGCGTCTGCGTCCGGGATCCATGGTGCTGGTTCCTCCTTGGGGCTTGCGGCTCGAGGGGGGATGTCAAGGCTTGAACCAGTGGGAGCGCTCCCATAGTGAGGATGACCCCGGGAGCGGTCAAGGTGCTTGAAGAGTCGAATTGATTCGACAGGCCTCTCCCGGAAAAATTCTTCAACTCCCCTGTGCAATCACGTCACTTGCCGCTACCTTCCATCGCACCAGTGGGAGCGATTCCATTCAGTCGACGCGTCCGTCACGACGCGCCAAACTGCAAGGAGTCGCTCATGCGACACCCCCCGCGTTCAGTACTTTTAGCCGTCGCCGGTGCGACCGCGCTGCTCAGCGGCGTGCTAGTCCCGGTGGTCACGGCCGAGGGAGCCACACCCGCGTGCACGGTGGAGTACGCCGTCACCAGTCAGTGGGACAACGGCTTCCAGGGCTCCGTGAAGATCACGAACAACCAGGCCGCGATGAGCAGTTGGAAGCTCACCTTCGACTTCGCGGCCGGCCAGAAGGTCACCCAGGGCTGGAACGCCAAATGGTCCCAGTCCGGCACCACCGTGACCGCGGCCAACGAGAGCTGGAACGGCGGCCTCGGCTCCGGCGCGAGCGTCAGCGCCGGTTTCCTCGCCTCCTGGTCCGGCGGCAACGCCGTGCCGACGGCGTTCAGGCTCAACGGCACCACCTGCAACGTGGACTCCGAACCGACGACACCCCCGCCCACCGATCCGCCCCCGACCGATCCACCGCCGTCCGACGGCGCCGCGCCCGCCCTGCACGTCTCGGGCACCAAGCTGGTGGACGAGGCCGGCCACACCCGCAGACTGCTCGGCGTGAACCGCTCCGGCGGCGAGTTCATGTGCGTGCAGGGCTACGGCATCTGGGACGGCCCGGTGGACGACGCGGCGATCGAGGCGATCGCCGACTGGAAGGCCAACGCGGTCCGCATCCCGCTCAACGAGGAGTGCTGGCTGGGCCTTTCCAACGTCAAACCCGAGTACGGCGGCGCCAGCTACATCAACGCCGTCAAGGACCTGGTGGCCCGCGTCGAGGCGCACGGCATGACGCCGATCGTCGAGATGCACTGGTCCTACGGCCAGTACACCGGCGACTCGGCGGGCTGCTCCGACGTGCACGCCACCTGCCAGAAACCGATGCCCGACATGAGTTACGCGCCCTCCTTCTGGGCGTCCGTCGCCAGTACCTTCAAGGACGACAGGGCGGCGGTGTTCGACCTGTTCAACGAGCCGTACCCGGACCGGGCGACCTCCAGCAGCACGGACGCCTGGAAGTGCTGGCGGGACGGCGGCACCTGCCCCGGCATCTCCTACGAGGTGGCCGGAATGCAGGACATGGTGGACAGCATCCGGGGCGCCGGCGCGAAGAACGTCATCATGGCCGGCGGGCTCGCCTACTCCAACGACCTCAGCCAGTGGCTGACGTACAAGCCCAGCGACCCGGCGGGCAATCTCGCCGCCGCGTACCACGTGTACAACTTCAACACCTGTGCGAGTGAGAGCTGCTGGAACTCCACCCTCGCCCCGGTCGCGGCCCAGGTGCCGCTGATAGCCGGTGAGATCGGGGAGAACACCTGCTCGCACGGGTTCACCGACCAGGTCGTGAAGTGGTTCGACGACCGGAACCTGTCCTACCTCGGCTGGACCTGGAACACCTGGGACTGCTCCTCCGGGCCGTCCCTGATCTCCAGCTACGACGGCACACCCACCGCGTACGGCGCCGGCCTGCGCGACCACCTGCGCGCCCTCAACCCGTAGATCCCGACGGACGACAGAAGGAAACCCGCACTCATGAGTCCTACCAGAACCTCGCTGCTCGCCGCCCTGGTGCTGGTCGCCGGGGCCTCCGGGACGGCGCTCGTCGCCGGACCGGCCGGTGCCGCGGCCACCTCCGTCCCCTGCACCGTCGCGTACCAGATACAGAACCAGTGGGACACCGGCTTCACCGCCAACGTCACCGTCACCAACAACGGTGCCGCCAAGTCGGGTTGGTCGGTGAAGTGGTCGTACGCCGGCAACCAGAAGGTCACCAGCGCCTGGAACGCGAAGGTCACCCAGAGCGGTGCCGCCGTCACCGCCGCCAACGAGAGCTACAACGGCGCGCTGGTCAACGGCGGTTCCGTGAGCTTCGGCTTCCAGGGCACCTACAGCGGCACCAACGCCGTGCCCGCCACCTTCACCCTCGACGGGGTCACCTGCAACGTCGACGACGGCGGCAGCTCGGGCGGCGGCACCGGTGGCGACACGGGCGGCGGCACCGGCGGGGACACGGGCGGCGGCACCGGCAGCCACGTCGACAACCCCTACACCGGAGCCAAGGTCTACGTGAACCCCGAATGGTCCGCCAAGGCCGCCGCCGAACCCGGCGGCAGCCGCATTTCCAACCAGCCCACCGCGGTCTGGCTGGACCGGATCGCCGCCATCAACGGCGTGAACGGCGGCATGGGCCTGCGCGCTCACCTGGACGAGGCCCTGAAGCAGAAGGGCTCCGGCGACCTCGTCGTCCAGCTGGTCATCTACGACCTGCCCGGCCGTGACTGCGCCGCCCTGGCCTCCAACGGCGAACTCGGGCCGAACGACCTCGACAAGTACAAGACCCAGTACATCGACCCGATCACCTCGATCCTCTCCGACTCGAAGTACGCGGGCCTGCGGATCGCCACAGTCATCGAGCCCGACTCGCTGCCCAACCTGGTCACCAACGCCGGCGGCACCAACACCACCACCGACGCCTGCGTGACCATGAAGAGCAACGGCAACTACGAGAAGGGCGTCTCCTACGCGCTGGACAAGCTCGGCGCCCTCTCGAACGTCTACAACTACATCGACGCCGGTCACCACGGCTGGCTCGGCTGGGACAGCAACTTCAACCCGTCCGTGCAGGAGTTCCAGAAGGTCGCCACGAGCAACGGCGCCAGCGTGAACGACGTGGCCGGGTTCATCGTCAACACCGCCAACTACAGCCCCACGAAGGAGCCGAACTTCAAGATCACCGACACCGTGAACGGCCAGACCGTGCGCCAGTCGAAGTGGGTCGACTGGAACCAGTACGTGGACGAGCAGTCGTTCGCGGTCGCGCTGCGGGACAAGCTGGTCGCGGCCGGGTTCAACTCCGGCCTCGGCATGCTGATCGACACCTCCCGCAACGGCTGGGGCGGCACCGCCCGGCCCAGCGGACCTGGCCCGCTGACCTCCGTCGACGACTATGTCAACGGCAGCCGCGTCGACCGGCGCGTCCACGCCGGCAACTGGTGCAACCAGAGCGGCGCGGGCCTCGGAGCACGGCCCACCGCCGCACCGGCCGCCGGGATCGACGCCTACGTCTGGGTCAAGCCTCCGGGTGAGTCGGACGGCTCCAGCTCCGCCGTCAGCAACGACGAGGGCAAGGGCTTCGACCGGATGTGCGACCCCACCTACGGCGGCAACGCGCGCAACGGCAACAACCCCACGGGCGCGCTGGCGAACTCGCCGCTGGCCGGGCACTGGTTCTCCGCCCAGTTCCAGCAGCTGATGCAGAACGCCTACCCGCCGCTCTCCTGACCGGCTGAGTGTCCGCCGGGGCGCGGCCCTCAACGGCCGCGCCCCGGCGGATCCCTTTTTTGCGGCCCCGGCAACAGAACTGGCCCCGGCCCCGGGGCCCGGCGCAGGCTGTCCGCATCCGGACGAGAGCGCCCAGGAGGCCGAACCCATGGCACACGAACACCACAGCCACCAGCACCCGCACCAGGGCCACCACCACGGGGGTGACGTCGACTGGGGCACGATGGCCGCGATGCTGGAGACGGAGGCCGAGGTGTCCACACCGGCGTACTCCCGGGCGCTGGCCTGGCTGAGCAAGGAGGTGACCGAGCCCGGCCTGGTCGTCGACGCGGGCAGCGGCCCCGGGGTGCTCTCCGGCCTCTTCGCGGAGACCTTCCCCGGCGCCCGGGTGATCGCCGCCGACAGCTCCGAGCCGCTGCTGGAGCACGCCCGGGCCCGCGCCGCCCGCCTCGGCTACGGTGACCGTTTCGGCACCCTCGCCGGTGAGCTGCCCGGCGCGCTGCGGGAGCTGGAGTACCCCGCGGACCTGCTGTGGGCGAGCCGCAGTGTGCACCACCTCGGCGACCAGCGGGCCGCGCTCACCGCGTTCGGCGAGCGGCTCGCGCCCGGCGGCACCCTGGCCATCCTGGAGGGCGGCCTGGCCCCCCGCTTCCTGCCACGCGACATCGGCTTCGGCCGCCCCGGACTGCAGGCACGTATCGACGCCGCGCAGGAGGACCGGTTCGCCCGGATGCGGGCCGAGCTGCCGGACGCCGTCGCCGAGACCGAGGACTGGCCCGCGCTGCTCGCCGCGGCCGGCCTGAAGCACACCGGCACCCGCAGCTTCCTGCTCGACCTGCCCGCCCCGGTCCCGGACCGGGTCCGCGCCCACGTCGTCGCCGTGCTGACCCGGACCCGGGACATCCACGCCGAGGCCCTCGACGCCGACGACCGCGCCCTCCTCGACCGCCTCCTCGACCCGGCCGACGACCACAGCCTCCACCACCGTCCGGACGTGTTCGTCCTGGCGGCCCACACGGTGCACCGCGCGGTCCGTCCCGTCCAGCCCCGTCCGGCGTGATCCGCCGGACCGGCCCAGGGGCTGTTGCGAAAGTCCCGCCCGCTGACGGGGCTTGACCTGGAGAGCGCTCCAAGTGATGGACTCCCCGCGTTCACCGACATCCCAGGGGGAAACCATGAACGACTCTCCGGTCGCGCTCATCACCGGCGGCGGCAGCGGCATCGGCGCCGCCGTGGCCCGGCAGTTGCTGGACGCCGGGCACCGGGTCACCGTCACCGGGCGGGGCGAGCGGCGGCTACGGGACTTCGCCGACGGCCTGGGGAATCCCGCCGGGCTGCTGACGGTCGCCGGCGACGCGGCCTCCTACGACGATGTGCGCAGCGCGGTCGACCGCACGCTCGAGGAGTACGGCCGGCTGGACACGGTCGTCTCCAACGCCGGCTTCGCCACCCATGACTCCGTCGCCGACGGCGACCCGGCCGGCTGGACCGAGATGGTCCTCACCAACGTCCTCGGCCCCGCCCTCCTCATCCGCGCCTCGGTCGACGCGTTGAAGGAGACCGGCGGCCGGATCGTCCTCGTCGGCAGCGTCGCCGGTTTCGTGCCCACGCCCGGCAACCTCTACGGTGCCACCAAGTGGGCGGTCACCGGGCTCGCCGAGAACACCCGGCGCCAGGTCACGGAGTTCGGCATCGGGGTCACCCTGGTCGCCCCCGGCCGGGTCGAGACGCCCTTCTGGGACAGCTACGGCAGCCTGCCCCCGGGTCGGCTGCTGACCGCGGAGCAGATCGCCGGCTCCATCGTCTGGGCGATCCGGCAGCCGGCCGGGGTCGACGTCAACACCGTCGTCGTACGTCCGCTGGGTCAGCCCAACTGACCTGAATCGACGATCAGTTGTTCTGCAGGAACTGTTTGGCCAACTGGTCCCCGAGGGAGACGGCCGCGCTGTGGCTCTCGATGGGGGAGACCTTGGAGTTCTTGAACAGGATGTACGTCACGCCGGAGTCGATCCCGCCGGTGGCCGGGTCGGGGTCGATGCCGAGCGCCTTCGCCGTGGCGTACGAGGCCTCACCGATGATCGCGGTGGGGCCGGTGTCCCCGACGACGGCGTACTCGACCTTGCCGTTGTAGATCACGGCGACCACGCCGCCGCCCTTGATGCCGGCGCCGGAGTAGTTCCAGACGCTGCTGGAGCTGGGGACGACCACATAGGGCAGGGACTCGGCCTTCAAGGGCTTGCCGTCGGACTGGTGGAACGCGGTGTCGTCCTGGTACCAGGGGTCCCGGTCCTCGTTGCAGTTGGTGGTCCGCTGACCGTCGCAGTCGATGTCCATGTCGGCCTTCCAGAACACCGCGCCGTTCTTGCCGCACACGGGTACCGTCGCCGAGGTCTCCTCGTCGGTCCGGTACTTGCCGTTCGAGATCTGGGAACAGGACGTCACCTTGGCGAGCAGGTCGGCCGCGCTGACCGTGCCCTCCTGGACGGAGGCCGGCGGGGCGCCGGGGGTGGTGCCGGACGGGTCGCCGGGGGTGGGGTCGGAGGCGTGGGCGGGCAGCACTCCGGCGGCGAGGAGAGCGGCCCCGGAGGCCGCGACGAGGGTCAGTGAACGCAGGCGCACTGTGGGGGACCCTTCTGTTAGGAAAGTTTCCTTACCGGGCGCCTAAAAGGTCGCGCATGCGCATGCCCGCGTCAAGCTTCTGTGCGAGAGTCGGCGTTGTGTTCGGTTTTGCGGGGATTTGCCGCACACGGAAGACTGGTCATGTCGAGGCGAGAGGCCACAGGGCCGGCGGAGGCGAGATGTCATGTTCGTGCGCACCGTCTACGTGACCGGAGACCCCGCGAAGATCGACACGGCGGTCCGGGCCCTGAACACCGAGGGACGTGAACTGCTCGAGGAGCGCCCCGGTTACCTCGGGGCCGGCGTCTTCACCGACCACGAACTGGGCAAGCTGCTGGCGGTGAGCTGGTGGGCGTCCGAGGAGGCGCGCGTCAACAGCGACACCGTGATGCGGCAGCACAGGGAGGCGCTGCTGGAGCCGTTCGCGGGCACCCTGGCGGTGGAGAACCTCGAGGTGGCCGTCCACCGCTCGCTGCAGGTGCCGCGCATGGGCGGCGGGCTGCGCGTGTCCCGGGTGGAGTTCGATCCCGCGGACGCCGGCCTGTTCGTGGACACGTTCCGGTCGGCCGTCCTGCCGCGCCTGGAGACCCTGCCGGGCCTCGCCCGGGCCGCTCTGTTCATCGACCGGGAGCGCGGCCGCGGCCAGGTCGGCACCCTGTTCGTCGACCGCGCCTCGATGGCAGCCTCCCGGGCCGGCCAGGCGGCGGCCCGCCATGAGGGCGTGGCGAAGGCGCGGGTGAGCGTCGTGAGCCTGGAGGAGTTCGAGGTCGTGCACGCGGAGGTGCGCCTCGGCTGAATCCGCGGGTCCGGGAAACGGCCGCCCGCACCGCCCGCGCGGCGGTGCGGACGGCCGTTCGCCGTGCGGGGTCAGCCCAGGTCGAACGTGGCCGGGTCCGGCCCGATGCGCCGGTCCTCGTTCAGGGCGCTGATGGCCGCGAGGTCCTCGTCGTCCAGGCTGAAGTCGAACACCTGGATGTTCTCCTTGATCCGCGACGGCGTCACGGACTTCGGGATCACGACGTTGCCGAGCTGGACGTGCCAGCGCAGCACGACCTGCGCCGGAGTACGGCCGTGCTTGCGCGCGATGGCGACGATCGCCGGCACCTCCAGCAGGCCCTTGCCCTGGCCGAGCGGCGACCAGGCCTCGGTGGCGACGCCCTGCTCCGCGTGGATCTCACGGGCCTGGTGCTGCTGCAGGTGCGGGTGCAGCTCGATCTGGTTGACCGCCGGGACGACCGAGGTCTCCGCGATGAGCCGGCGCAGGTGGTCGGGAAGGAAGTTGGAGACGCCGATCGCCTTCACCCGGCCGTCGGCGTACAGCTTCTCGAACGCCTTGTAGGTGTCGATGTAGTTGTCCCGGGACGGCAGCGGCCAGTGGATGAGGTACAGGTCCAGATAGTCGAGACCCAGCTTCTCCAGCGACGCGTCGAACGCGCGCAGCGTGGAGTCGTACCCCTGGTCGCTGTTCCAGAGCTTGGTGGTGACGAAGATGTCCTCGCGGGGCAGGCCGGAGGCCGCGATGGCCTTGCCGGTGCCCTCTTCGTTGCCGTAGATCGCCGCTGTGTCGATGCTGCGGTACCCGGCCTCGAGTGCCGTGGCGACGGCCTGCTCGGCCTCGTCGTCCGGCACCTGCCAGACGCCGAAGCCCAGCTGGGGCATCTCGACGCCGTTGTTGAGGATGATCGGGGGGACCTTGCTGCTCACGAGCTCGTTGATCCTTCGGTTGTCGACAGGTGGTACGCCCATCGTCAACGATCACGGGTCCCGATGCATTCCTGACGGTTCGATCCGCGCCGGGAAATCCCGCCCGGCGCCGCCGGCCTGCGGCGGCTCAGGCCTGGTACAGCGCCTCGACCTCGCCCACGTACGCCTTCTCGATGGCCTTGCGCTTCAGCTTCAGGGACGGTGTCAGCAGGCCGTGCTCCTCGGTGAACGGCTGCGCCAGGATGCGGAACGTGCGGATCGACTCGGCCTGGGAGACCAGGGTGTTGGCGGCGACGACCGCCCGCCGTACCTCCGTCTCCAGATCCGGGTCGCGCACCAGTTGCGCGGGGGTGAGCCGTGGCTTGCCGCGCATCTGCAGCCAGTGCTCGACGGCCTCCTGGTCGAGGGTGACCAGGGCGGCGATGTACGGCCGGTCGTTGCCGACGACGATGCACTGGTTGATCAGCGGATGCTCGCGCACCCGCTCCTCCAGCACCCCCGGGGAGACGCTCTTGCCGCCGGAGGTCACCAGGATCTCCTTCTTGCGGCCGGTGATCGTCAGATAGCCGTCCTCGTCCAGGGCGCCGAGGTCACCGGTGGCGAGCCAGCCGTCGTGCAGGGTCCCGTCGGTGGCCTTCTGGTTGTTGAGGTAGCCCTGGAAGACGTTGCCGCCGTGCAGCCAGACCTCGCCGTCGTCCGCGATGTGCACGGTGACGCCCGGGATGGGCTGACCCACGGTGCCGTACCGGGTGCGCTCGGGCGGGTTGGCGGTGGCGGCCGCCGAGGACTCGGTCAGGCCGTAGCCCTCGTAGATCTGCACCCCGGCGCCGGCGAAGAACAGGCCGAGCCGCCGGTCCATCGCGGAGCCGCCCGACATCGCGTTGCGGATGCGGCCGCCCATGGCCGCACGCACCTTGGAGTACACGAGCTTGTCGAAGAGCTGGTGCTGCATCCGCAGACCGGCCGACGGGCCGGGGCCGGTGCCCCATGCCTTGGCCTCGACGGCGTCGGCGTACTTCACCGCGATGTCGACGGCCTTCTCGAAGGGCCCGTCCCGGCCCTCCTTCTCCGCCTTGCGCCGGGCCGAGTTGAACACCTTCTCGAAGATGTACGGCACGGCGAGGATGAACGTCGGCCGGAAGGCCTGCAGATCGGGCAGCAGGGCGGCGGCGTGCAACTGCGGCTGGTGTCCGAGACGGACCCCGCCGCGGATCGTCGCGACCTCGACCATCCGGCCGAAGACGTGCGCGAGCGGCAGGAAGAGCAGGGTGGAGGCCTCGTCGCCCTTCTTGGTGTGGAACACCGGCTCCCAGCGACGGATGACCGTGTCCGCCTCGTACATGAGGTTGCCGTGGGACAGCACACAGCCCTTGGGGCGGCCGGTCGTGCCCGAGGTGTAGATGATCGTCGCGACCGACTCCGGGGTGATCGCCTGCCGGTGCCGGTGCACCACCTCGTCGTCCAGGTAGGCGCCGCCGTCGTACAGCTCCTGCACACAGCCCGAGTCGAGCTGCCACAGCTCACGAAGCTGCGGCAGCCGGTCGATCACGGTGGCGATGGTCATCGCGTGGTCCTCGTGCTCCACGATCGCCGCCGTCACCTCGGCGTCGTACAGCATCCAGAAGCACTGCTCGGCCGAGGACGTCGGATAGATCGGCACCACCTGCGCGCCGATCGTCCACAGCGCGAAGTCGAACAGGGTCCACTCGTAGCGCGTACGGGACATGAGGGCGACCCGGTCGCCGAACCGGATGCCCCGGGCGAGCAGGCCCTTGGCCAGGGCGAGGACCTCGTCCCGGAACTCGGCGGAGGTCACGTCCCGCCACTGCCCGGACTCGTCCTTGCGGCCCAGTGCCACGTGCAGCGGGTCCGTCCGGGCATGCTCGAAGACGGCGTCGGCCAGTCCGCCCACCAGCGGCGCCGACGTCAATGGAGGGGTGGTGAACTCGTGCAATCCCTCGCTCCCCGTCCTTGCTTTTCGGTCACGCCCGCGATGCTCCGCACAGCGCCGTGAAAGCTACCCCACCCGTCAGCCGGGCGGGAGGGGCGCGGAAAACGAGCAAACCTCGCAGTCCTGCCCGCCGACGACCGGAAAATACCCTCACATGGGTAAGGGCCGGACACAATACTGACGAGTCAGTAACTTACGGGGCGGTAATCTCCACCGAATCTGTACGACGCGATTACCGCTTGCGGACCTGGCCAGAGTGCCGGAACGGCGGCCCCCGGGGCCATGGGGACCACCCCGTCCTCACCGCCCGGGCCGGCACCCGCGCCGGGGGACCGCCTCCTTCCGCGGTGCCGCACCGGCCGGCGCCGCCGCCCCGGTCCCGGCCCATGGCGGGCGCAGCTGACGTATCAGCGCCCGTCACGCTGACGGCCGTGCAGCCGGTCGCCGCCCGTCAGGATCGCCGCCGCCAGCGCGTTCGCCGCGGCGTCCGCTGCGCCCCGGCGTCTGCCGTGCACCAGGACGAAGTCGACCTTGCCCAGTTCCGGCAGGGCCGGGCGCTCCGGCAGCCGGAAGAGGCCCGGCGGGATCAGGCGCCTGGAATGGGCCATGACCCCCAGCCCGGCGCGGGCCGCGGCGACGAGGCCGTTGAGGCTGCCGCTGGTGCACACGATCCGCCACTCGCGGCCCTGGGCCTCCAGCGCCTCCAGGGCGCGGGCCCGGGTGATGCCCGGCGGGGGATACACGATGAGTGGGACCGGGCGGTCGGGGTCCAGGCGCAGGTTCTCGGCGCCGATCCACACCAGGTCGTCCCGCCACACCAGCTCGCCGCGCGGATCCTCGGGCCGCCGCTTGGCCAGCACCAGGTCCAGCTTGCCCGCCGCGAGACGCTCGTGCAGGGTGCCGGACAGCTCCACGGTCAGCTCCAGGTCGACCTCGGGATGGTCGTGACGGAAGCGCTCCAGGATCTCCGGCAGCCGGGTGAGGACGAAGTCCTCCGAGGCGCCGAAGCGCAGCCGCCCGCGCACCCGGGTGCCGGTGAAGAACGCCGTCGCCTGCTCGTGCACCTCCAGCAGCCGGCGCGCGAAGCCCAGCATGGCCTCGCCGTCCTCGGTCAGCTCCACCGAGTGGGTGTCCCGGGCGAAGAGCTGGCGGCCGGCGGCGTCCTCCAGCCGCCGCACGTGCTGGCTGACCGTCGACTGGCGCAGCCCCAGACGCCGGGCGGCCTGCGTGAAGCTCAGCGTCTGCGCCACCGCCAGGAAGGTGCGCAGATGGTTGGGGTCGTACACACCTGCAGCCTAATGGTCATCGCTGAACGTGATGACAGTCAGAGTGGTATGCCGGATTCCCGATCGGCGTACGGAGGAGGACGATGGAGAGAGGCCCTCCGGGCCCGTGGACGTACCCGACGAACAGCGAGTGGAGCCCCGTGAAACGCCCGCACTGGCCGAGCTGGATGCCGATCGACCCGTACATCGTGCTGCTGATCGGCACGGTGGGGATCGCGGCGCTCCTCCCGGCCCACGGCACGGGTGCGGACGTCGCCTCCGGTGCGTCCACGGCGGCGATCGCCTTCCTGTTCTTCCTCTACGGCGCCCGGCTCTCCACCCGCGAGGCGCTGGACGGCCTGCGCCACTGGCGTCTGCACGGCACGGTGCTGGCCTGCACCTTCGTGGTCTTCCCGGTGCTGGGACTGGCCGCCCGCGGACTGGTGCCGGTGCTGCTCACCCAGCCGCTGTACCAGGGGCTGCTGTTCCTGACGCTGGTGCCGTCCACGATCCAGTCGTCGATCGCGTTCACCTCGATCGCCCGCGGCAACGTGCCCGCCGCCATCTGCGCGGGCTCGTTCTCCTCGCTGGTCGGCATCGTCGCCACCCCGCTGCTGGCGGCCGCCCTGCTGGGCAACAGCGGCGGCGGGTTCTCCGCCGACTCGCTGGTGAAGATCGTGCTGCAACTGCTGGTGCCGTTCGTCGCCGGGCAGGTGCTGCGCCGGTGGATCGGCGGCTTCGTCGCCCGGCACAAGAAGGTGCTCGGCCTGGTCGACCGCGGCTCGATCCTGCTGGTCGTCTACACCGCGTTCAGCGAGGGCATGACCCAGGGCATCTGGCACCAGGTCAGCGCCGTCCGGCTGGGAGCGCTGCTC
The DNA here is from genome assembly GCF_055592265.1 of Streptomyces sp. NPDC041129. Taxonomy (NCBI): domain Bacteria; kingdom Bacillati; phylum Actinomycetota; class Actinomycetes; order Kitasatosporales; family Streptomycetaceae; genus Streptomyces; species Streptomyces sp. NPDC041129. The sequence goes on from NZ_JBVIYV010000001.1 coordinate 227,597, forward strand.
GCCGTCGAGGGCGTGCTCCTGGCCGTGATGCTGCTGCTGACCTGGTACGGCGCCCGGGCGCTCGGGTTCGGCCGGGCGGACCGGATCGCGATCCAGTTCGCCGGGTCCAAGAAGTCCCTCGCCTCCGGTCTGCCCATGGCGAGCGTCCTGTTCGGCGCCCACGCCTCGCTGGCCGTGCTGCCGCTGATGCTCTTCCACCAGATGCAGCTCATGGTGTGCGCGGTCATCGCCAAGCGGCGCGCCCACGACCCCGAGGCCGCCGAGGCACCGGCCGGGCCGGGCGCGGAGTCACGCACCAGGGTCGGCACCGGCTCCCGCTGAGGCGGGCCCGGCCGATGCCGGCAGCCGATCCGAAGTCCGTCGCCGACCGCGGATCCGGTGCCCGTCGTCAGCCGCGGGCTCCAGCGCCCGCCGCCAGCCGTGGACCCGGTGCCGCCGACGGCCGCAGGTCCGTTTCCCGTCGTCAGCCGTGGACCCGGTGCCCGTCGTCAGCCGCCGACCCGGTCCAGCGGCAGCCACAGCACGGTGTCCTTCGGGGACCGCAGCACCTTCGGGTCGGACAAATCCGGGTCGGACAGGGCGCGGTTCCAGACGCGCACCTCGTCGATCGCGCCGGTGAAGAAGGCGCGGCTGTCCATGCGCTGGCCGATGTGCACCCCGAAGGGGGAGTTGCGGCTGACCGAGCCCGGCACATCGGCGGCGGCCGTCCGCATGCCGTCGACGGACAGCGACAGCCCGCCGTCGCCCCGGCGCAGCACCGCGTGGTGCCACTGGCCGTCGTTGTACGCGGTCGCGGTGCGCACGTACGCGGTACGGGGCGCGGCCGCGCCGTCCCGCACCGTGATGAGGCCCTGCACCCTGCCGTTCGCCGGCTCGGCACGCAGCCACACCTGGGGCTGGCTGGTGCCGATGCCGCCCATCCACAGCAGCGGCTGCTCCCCGGCGGTCGCCGTGTAACGGAACCACAGTGACGCGGTGAAGTCCCCGGCGCCGAGCGGGAGCCCGGCGCGGAAGGGCAGGCGTACGGCGTCGTCGGTGCCGTCGAACCGGAGCGCACCGCCCGATACGCCGTCCGTGCTCCCGGCGCCGCCGAGCACCGCCGCGGGGCGGGCGTGCGGAGCCAGGTCGGCGGTCCGCGGATCCGGGCCACGGCGCGGGGCTAGCCAGTCCTCGGTGAAGCGGGCGAAGCGGATCTCGTCGCGCGCGTCGGCCGCCCCGCCCTCGTACAGCAGGCCCACCGAGTCACGTCCGGCCCGCACCAGGTCCGAGTAGCCGGACCAGTCCGTGGTGACGACGGTGCCGCGGTCCACGCTGTCCCAGGTCCGGCCGCCGTCGTACGAGGAACGGATCATCATCGTGCGGCGGCGGTCGGGATCGGCGGGGCAGGAGAGCAGGAGGCGGTCGCCCAGGCGCAGCACGGCGCCCTGCACCTGCGGCGTGTAGAGGTCCGGCAGGTCGTGAAAGGGCCCGGCGAAGCTGCCGCCGCCGTCCCGGCTGACGGCCTGGGTGCGGTGGCCGAGGTCGGTGCCGTCCTGTTCCCGGCCGCTGACCAGCACGGAGCCGTCCCGGCGCTCGGTGAGGGTCAGCTCGGAGGGCTTCTGCCGGAAGGTTCCGTCGGCGGCGATCGGCCAGGTGTCGGTGGCGCCGACGCGCCAGTGGCCGCCGTGGTCGTCGCTGACGACGAGCGCCGCGTGGTTGGCGGTGACCCGGCTGCCGTCCCAGGTCTCGGTGTTGACGCCGAACACCAGCCGGCCGGCGTACCGGCCGCGGGTCAGCTGGACGCCGTGCACGGGCCCGGTCGCGTACCAGGAGTTCCAGTCGGCGGGCAGGATCTCGGGGCTCAGGTCACGCGGCGGGGACCAGGTGAGGCCGTCGTCGTCGCTGTACTGCAGGTGCGGGGTGCGGTCGCAGGGCACGGCGCAGCCCGCGCTGTCGGTGCGGCCGGTGTTGTACGTCTCCGCGAGCCACACGCGGCCGGTGTCCCGGTCCACCACCGGTGCCGGGTTGCCGTGGGTGTCGCCGGCGCCTTCGTTGACCACCCGCAGCGGGCCCCAGGTGCGGCCGCCGTCGGTGGAACGCCTGAGCACGATGTCGATGTCGGCCGCGTCCCCGCAGTTGAGGACCCGGCCCTCGGCGAACGCCAGCAGCGAGCCGTCGGCGGTCCGCACGACCGCCGGGATGCGGAAGCAGGCGTAACCGGGGTCCTGCGCGGCCTTGAAGAGGATCTGCTGCTCGAACTCGGCCGATCCGGCGGTGGGTTGGGCCTGCGCCGGGTGGGAGTGGGCGAACGGCGCCACGAGCAGCGCGGCCGTGGTGACGGTGGTGGCCAGTGCGGATCTGAGACGGGCGCGGAGACCTGACGGCATGGTGGGGCCTGCCCTTCGTCGGCCGGACATTCGGACATCCCATGTCCAACGTGCGTCTTTTCGAAGGTAGTTGGGGCCCGGGCACCCCACAAGAAGCGTGCGCCACCGGAAGCCCGCGGTGCCGCTACGGCCGTAGGACGACCTTGCCGAGGTTGGCCCGTGCCGCGATCGTCTCGTGCGCCTTCGCCACGTCCTCCAGCGTGAACTCGCCGTGCACGGCGGGCTTGAGGGTGCCGTCGGAGAACAGCCGCCACAGCTCCCGCCGCCACCGCTCGTACAGCTCCGGCCGGCCGCCGGCGATCAGCGCCATCTGGAAGCCGATCACCGACTTGGCGCCGACCAGCAGGTCGTACGCCCGGATCGTGCCGCCGCCGGAGCTGTAGGCGACCAGCCGGCCGTGTGGGGCGAGCGCCGCGAGAGCGGGGCTGAGCAGGTCACCGCCGACCGCGTCCAGTACGCAGTCGTACGGCTCCCCCCACCGCTCGTCGCCGTACCGGACGCAGTCGTCCGCGCCGAGCGAGCGGACGAAGCCGGTCTTCGCCGGATCGGAGACGGCGCCCACCACCCGCCGCGCCCCCCGAACCCGCGCCAGCCGCACCGCGAGCTGCCCGACCCCGCTCGCCGCGGCCGTGACCAGCACCGCCTCACCGCGCATGGGCCCCGCCGCGTGCAGCGCGCCGAGGGCCACCAGCCCGCTGCGCACCAGCGCGACCGCGTCGACACAGGTCGCGCCGTCGGGGACGGGGGAGGCCATCGCCTCGCGCAGCAGGGCGAAGTCGGCGTAGCCGTGGCTGAAGCACAGCCCGGTCACCCGGTCGCCGGCCCGGAAGCGGCTCACGCCCTCGCCGACGGCCACCACCGTCCCGGCGATCTCGCCGCCCAGCGGCACCGGCTCGGCGGCCTCGGCCACCTTGCGGACGACGGGCAGCGTGACCCCGACCGCCTCGCAGCGCACCAGCAGCTCCCCGGCGCCGGGCTCGGGCACGGCGGCCTCCTCGATGAACAGCGGGCCGCCGGTGGATTCGTAGCGGACGCGACGCATCGCAGCCTCCAGACGCCGGGCACACCCCGGGCGGATCGTTGGGAACCCCCATGAATTCGTTGGCGGTCCCAACGGTACTGGAACGTTCGTTGGGAAGTCCAAGGGTTTCTGGCTAGGCTGCCGTCATGGCCGAAGCCCCCCTCCCCGCCATCCGCGCCCTGCCGAGCTGGGTCCTCGGCCGGGCCGCCGCCCGTGGCCGCGCCCTGGTCGCCGACGCCCTCGCGGCCGAGGGCATGAAGATGTGGCACCACGTGGTCCTCTCCGCCGTCCGCGACCTGGCGCCGGTCGCCCAGGCCGACCTCGGCCGCGGGGTCGGCCTCGACGCCAAGGACCTGGTCGGCGTCCTCAACGACCTGCAGTCCGCCGGTTTCGTCCTGCGGGCCCCCGACCCGAAGGACCGGCGCAAGAACGCCGTGTCCCTCACCGAGGACGGCGCCCGTCTGCTCGTCCGCTGCGAGAAGGCGGCCCGCGAGGCCAACGACGAACTGCTCGCCCCGCTGTCGACGACTGAACGCGATCAGTTCATGGGCCTGTTGATCCGGATTTCCGGCACCGTCGGCTGACGGCGGTTAACGTTCCGTCATGACCGCAGCTCCCGCGCTGGACCCCCGGCGCACCGCCCTCGTCCTCGTCGACCTGATGGATCGCGTCGTCGCGCTGCCCCTGGAGCCCCGCAAGGGCACCGAGGTGCTCACCACCGCCGAGGAACTGGCCGCCGCCTTCCGCGCGGCCGGGGCGCTCGTCGTGCTGATCCGGGTCGAACGCCCCGCGGTCGCCGAACAGCCGCCCGGCAGCGGTCTGGTGGCCGGGCTGCGCCGGGACGGCGACGTGGAGGTGGTCAAACGCACCCTCGGCGGCTTCCAGGGCACGGACCTCGACGAGCGGCTGCGTGAACGCGGCATCCGCACGCTGGTGTTCGGCGGCATCGCCACCAACCTCGGCGTCGAGTCCACCGCCCGCGCCGCCGCCGACCTCGGCTACGACCTGATCTTCGTCGAGGACGCCATGGCCGCGCTCACATCCCCCGAGCACGAGGCGTCGGTCCGGCTCGACTTCCCGCGGCTGGGCACCGTGGTCAAGGCGCGTGACCTGCGCCCCACGAGCGGCTGACCGGCCGGCCGACCGCGTCTCACGCGCGGCAGAGGCCGATCGTTCGCGTCTCCCGCGCGGCTGATCGGCCGGCCGATCAGCGGAGCCCCCGCGGCGCAGGGGGCGCTCCCCGCCGGCAGGGCCCCGCCGCCGTGCCGCGGGGAGCCGGTCAGCGCTGCGCGGCCGTAGCCGGCAGGGCGACGCGGTCCTCGCCCGCGTACACGTTCATCGAGCTGCCCCGCAGGAAGCCCACCAGGGTCAGGCCCGTCTCGGCGGCCAGGTCGACGGCCAGCGACGAGGGCGCCGACACGGCCGCGAGCACCGGGATGCCCGCCATCACGGCCTTCTGCGCCAGCTCGAACGAGGCGCGGCCCGAGACCAGCAGGATCGTGCGCGACAACGGCAGCCCGCTGTTCTGCAGCGCACGCCCGACCAGCTTGTCGACAGCGTTGTGCCGGCCCACGTCCTCCCGTACGTCCACCAGCTCCCCGTCCTCCCCGAACAGGGCCGCCGCGTGCAGGCCTCCGGTGCGGTCGAAGACCCGCTGGGCCGCCCGCAGCCGGTCGGGCAGGCCCGCCAGCAGCTCGGGGGTGACCCGGACCGGGGGAGTGTCGGCGATCGGCCAGCGCGTGGTGGTGCGGACGGCGTCCAGGCTGGCCTTGCCGCACAGCCCGCACGAGGAGGACGTGTACACGTTCCGCTCCAGGCTGAAGTCGGGCAGCGCCACGCCCGGGGCGGTCTTCACGTCGACCACGTTGTACGTGTTGGATCCGTCCGCGGTCGCCCCCGCGCAGTAGACGATGTTCAGCAGATCGGAGGCGGTGCCCAGCACGCCCTCGCTCACCAGGAACCCGGCCGCCAGCGCGAAGTCGTCGCCCGGTGTGCGCATGGTGATCGCGAGGGGCTTGCCGTTCAGCCGGATCTCCAGCGGTTCCTCGGCGACGAGCGTGTCCGGCCGGGTGGAGATCGCCCCGTCCCGGATGCGGAGGACCTTGCGGCGTTCCGTGACTCGTCCCATGTCCTGATCAGCCCCGGTTCTGTACGTGCTGGTAGCCGAAACGGCCCTTGATGCAGAGGGTGCCGTGGGTCACCGGGTTGTCGTGCGGTGAGGTGACCTTGACGATCTCATTGTCCTGCACATGGAGCGTGAGGTTGCAGCCCACTCCGCAGTGGGCGCACACCGTCGTCGTCTCCGTCTGCCCGGACTCGTCCCAGGTACCCGCCGCCCGCATGTCGAACTCCGACCTGAACGACAGTGCCCCGGTCGGGCGCACCTCGACGCGGTTCCCGCCGTACGCGCAGGCCGAGTCGGTCAGCGGCCGTCGTGCTCGACGGCGATCCGCGCGTCGAAGCCCCGGCCGGCGACCGCGATGGCGAAGGTGTTCTGCCACTGCTCCCCGCAGGCGTCGACGCACTTGTAGCACAGCACGCACTTGTCGTAGTCGCGCACGTACAGCTCGTTGCCGACCTCGGCTCCTCACCCAGCCGCGCGGCGTCGGGGCCGAACCGGTCCGGCTCCGCTCGTACTCCTTGATCCACTCGGCAGCCCCCGGGGTCGTCGACAGGTCGACCGAGGACGCGAGCAGCTCCAGGACGGTCTCGCGGCTGTGCCGGGCCCGTTCGGTGCCGGTGCGCACCTCCATCCCGGGTTCGGGCCGGCGGGAGCAGGTGGGGACGAGCGTCCGCGACCCCTCCACCTCCACCACGCACACCCGGCAGGCGTTCCCGGGCCTCATCACGACGTAGATGCCCAGCGACAGCAGCCCGCCTGACCGCCCGGGTCTGATCGTCCTCGCCTGGCTGTGGGTGGAGGCGCCACTCGCCTACGGGGTATACGAGCTGGTACGGAAGGCGACGCAGTTGTTCACGGGGTGAATGGTCGGGCGTCCGAGGGTGTGACGGAAGCCGACAACCCGGACGCCCGATTCCTGTGTCCTCGCCTGCCGCCGTACTGGCGGGTCACTGGCCAGACTGAGGGATCCCGCAACCCACGGCAACGAGGGGATCCCCGACATGCACGGCTCGCGCATCGCGGCCATCGGCCACTACCAGCCCGCCAGGGTGCTCACCAACGACGACCTGGCCGGCATGGTCGACACCAGCGACGAGTGGATCCGCGGCCGGGTGGGCATCCGGACCCGGCACATCGCGGGCCCCGACGAGCCGGTCGACGAACTCGCCGCGCACGCCGCCGCCAAGGCACTCGCCGCCGCCGGGCTCACGCCCGCCGACATCGACCTGGTGCTGGTGGCCACCTCCACCGCCATCGACCGCTCCCCGAACACCGCCGCCCGGGTGGCCGCCCGCCTCGGCATCCCGCGGCCGGCCGCCATGGACGTCAACGTCGTCTGCGCCGGGTTCACCCACGCCCTCGCCACCGCCGATCACACGGTACGGGCGGGCGCCGCGACCCGGGCGCTGGTGATCGGCGCCGACAAGATGTCCGAGGTCACCGACTGGAGCGACCGCAGTACCTGCGTGCTGGTGGGCGACGGGGCCGGGGCCGCCGTGGTCGAGGCGTGCGCGCCGGGCCAGCAGCCCGGCATCGGACCGGTGCTGTGGGGATCGGTACCGGAGATGGGCAACGCGGTGCGCATCGAGGGCACCCCGCCCCGGTTCGCGCAGGAGGGGCAGAGCGTCTACCGCTGGGCCACCACACAGCTCCCGCCCATCGCCCGGCGCGCCTGCGAGAGGGCCGGGATCGACCCCGCCGACCTCGCCGCGGTCGTCCTGCACCAGGCCAACCTGCGCATCATCGAGCCGCTCGCGCGGAAGCTGGGTGCCGTGAACGCGGTGGTCGCGCGCGATGTCACCGAGTCCGGAAACACCTCGGCGGCAAGCATCCCGCTCGCCCTTTCCAAGCTGCTGGAGCGGGGCGCGGTCCGCAGCGGCGACGCGGCCCTGCTGTTCGGCTTCGGCGGCAACCTGTCCTACGCGGGACAGGTCGTCCGGTGTCCGTGACGCACGCACCGGCGTGTGACGCGTTCGACTTTCAACTGCCCCTGGCCATTTGTGCACCGTAGACTGTAGACGATAGACAATTGATACTGGCTCCATTGGCGCACGGCTGTGCCGGCCTGCCGAGGAGGGGGACCGTGATGTTGTCGACCGGACTGCCGCAGGGAGCCGTACCCAAACTGGAGCGGCCCGGACCGCTGCGCGACCGCGTGTACGAGGCCCTGCTGGAACTCATCACCACCCGCGCCCTGCGGCCGGGCCAGCACCTGGTGGAGAGCGAACTCGCCGGACACCTCGGCGTCTCCCGCCAGCCGGTGCGCGAGGCGCTGCAACGGCTGAACACCGAGGGCTGGGTCGATCTGCGGCCGGCCCAGGGCGCGTTCGTGCACGAGCCGACCGAGGAGGAGGCCGACCAGCTCCTGACGGTCCGTACGCTCCTGGAGGCCGAGGCAGCCCGGCTCGCCGCCCTGAACGCCGACCAGACGGGCACCGACGCCCTCGAGGAGCTGTGCGCCCAGGGCGAGCGGGCCGTCACCGACGACGACGTGGACCGCGCGGTCGCCCTGAACGCCGCCTTCCACGCCAAGATCATGGACCTGGCCGGCAACACGGTCCTCGCCGAGCTCGCCGCCCAGGTCGACCGCCGGGTGCGGTGGTACTACACCCCGGTGGCCCGCCGGCGCGGCAGCCAGTCCTGGATCGAGCACCGCGAGCTGATCACCGCGATCACCGCCCACGACGCACCGCGCGCCGCCGACCTGATGCGGGAACACACCGAACACACCCGCCGCTCCTACCACGAGCGCGACACGACCTGACCGGGCCGGCCCCGCTCATCGGCGAGATCGGCGGCGACGCGGAGGAACGCGCGGCCGCGTACATCCGCGACCACGTCACCAAGCCCGTCGTCGGCTACATCGCCGGGTTCACCGCCCACGCGGACGCCGGCCGCACCATGGGCCACGCGGGCGCCATCGTCTCCGGCTCGGCCGGTACGGCCCGGGCGAAGAAGGCGGCCCTGGAAGCGGCCGGCGTCCGCGTGGGCGGCACCCCGACCGAGACGGCCCGGCTCGCCCGCGCCCTGCTGCGCGACGGCACGTGAGGTCACTCATAGTCGAGACGCGGTCACTGTCGCACATGTTGCCGCGACAGTAGCTTCCCTACTGTGCCCCGGCCCACGCGGTCTCTCCGCCGAAAGCCCCGGCGCCGCACGACGTCCTCCCCGCACGGCGGCGCGAGCCGTGCGGCCGGATCAGCCCCGTACCTCCCGCACGGCGGCGCGAGCCGTGCGGCCGGACCAGCCCCGTACCTCCCGCCCCCGACCGTGCACCGGAAGCGGAGCAACCGAATGGCACCCACCCTCACCCTCAAGAACGGCACTTCCTGGGCCGAGGCCTGGCAGCGCTGCCTCACCGCCGCCCCCGAGGCCTTCCGGGACGACCGCGTCCTCAACCTCTGGAACGCCGCCTGGCAGGCCGACGGCCGGGCGCTGCCCGCCATCAGCCCGGTCGACGGCAGCCCCATCGCCGGCCCTCCCCGGCTGGAGCGGGCCACCGCCCGCCAGGCCGTGGCCGCCTCCCTCGACCAGCACCGCGCCTGGCGGCACGTCCCGCTCGCCGAGCGCCGGGCGCGGGTCGCGGCCACCCTCGACGCCCTCACCGAGCACCGCGGACTTCTCGCCCTCCTCCTCGTCTGGGAGATCGGCAAGCCCTGGCGGCTCGCCAGGGCGGACGTGGACCGCGCCATCGACGGCGTCCGCTGGTACGCCGACGGCATCGAGCCGATGGTCGAAGGCCGGGCCCCGCTGGACGGCCCCGTCTCCAACATCGCGAGCTGGAACTACCCGATGAGCGTCCTCGTGCACGCCCTGCTCGTCCAGGCGCTCGCGGGCAACGCCGTCATCGCCAAGACCCCCACCGACGGCGGAGTCGCCTGCCTCACCCTGGCCTGCGCGCTCGCCGCCCGCGAGGGACTCCCCGTCACCCTGGTCAGCGGCAGCGGGGGAGAGCTGTCCCAGGCCCTCGTCCGGGCCCCCGAGATCGGCTGCGTCTCCTTCGTCGGCGGCCGCGACACGGGCGCCGCCGTCGCCACGGCCGTCGCCGACCTCGGCAAACGGCACATCCTCGAACAGGAGGGCCTGAACACCTGGGGCATCTGGAACTACTCGGACTGGGACGCGCTCACGGCCGTCGTCCCGAAACTCTTCGACTACGGCAAACAGCGCTGCACGGCCTACCCGCGCTTCGTGGTCCAGCGCGACTCCTTCGACGCCTTCCTCGCGGCCTACCTGCCGGCCGTCCGCAAGGTACGGGTCGGCCACCCCCTGGCGGTGGAGCGGGCGACCGACCCCTGCCCGGACCTCGACTTCGGCCCGCTGATCAACGCGGCCAAGGCCAAGGAGCTGCGCGACCAGGTCGCGGAGGCCGTCGACCGAGGCGCCGTCCCCCTGTACCGCGGCAAGGACACCGACGCCCGCTTCCTCCCCGGCCAGGACACCTCGGCCTACGTCCACCCGGTCACCCTGCTCAACCCGCCCCGCTCCTCCCCGCTCCACCACGCGGAACCCTTCGGCCCGGTCGACACGATCGTCCTGGTCGACACCGAGGCGGAACTGCTGGCCGCGATGAACGCGTCCAACGGCGCCCTCGTCGCCACCCTCGCCACGGACGACAGGGCCACCTTCGATCGGCTGGCCCCGCAGATCCGCGCCTTCAAGATCGGCCACGGCACACCCCGCTCCCGCGGCGACCGCGACGAACTCTTCGGCGGCTTCGGCGCCTCCTGGCGCGGCGCCTTCGTCGGCGGCGAACTCCTGGTCCGCGCCGTCACCCAGGGCCCGGCGGGCGAACGGCCGCCCGGCAACTTCCCGGAGTACCAGCTCATGCCCTGACGGACCGCCTCGCGTACCCGTTCGGTCACCGTCCGTACGCCCCGGCGGGCGGGTCCCACCAGGCTCCCCGCCCGCCGCCCACCACCCGGATACGCAGGTGAAACGCACTCCGAAGTCTTGGTATTGTTGTCCATGTCGCCGCGGGGAACACCCCCGGTCAGGCGGCAGACACCTTGTCCGGGTGGCGGAATGGCAGACGCGCTAGCTTGAGGTGCTAGTGCCCTTTATCGGGCGTGGGGGTTCAAGTCCCCCCTCGGACACTCACCGTGAGAGCACGGACATGAGGGCCACGACCTGCCGGGTCGCGGCCCTTGTCGCTTTTCGGGTGCGCCGGCGATGCTCGCGGAGCAGGCGGGCGCGTCTTCGCGCGGCACACGGCCCCCGTATCGTTGGCCTCATGAGCCGCTGGAAGGAGCTGACCGGGGAGACGTCCGGACAGGACTACGCCGCCCGGTTCGCGGCCCTGGCCCGCAGCGGGACGGACGTGCACGGTGAGGCCCGGTTCTGCGCCGCGCTGGTACCCGCCGGAGCGCGCGTGCTGGACGCCGGGTGCGGCACCGGACGTGTCATGATCCGCCTCGCGGAACTCGGGTACGACTGCGTAGGGGTCGATCTCGACGCGTCGATGCTGGCGGTGGCGCGGGAGCGGGCGCCGGGACTGCCCTGGTTCCAGGCCGACCTGACCCGGTTCGAGCCCGGCCTCCTCGGCATCGCGGCGGACTTCGATCTCGTGGTCGCCGCGGGCAACGTGTTCCCGTTCCTCGCGGCGGGCACCGAGGCCGCGGTGGTCGGGCGTCTGGCCGCGGCCCTGCGTCCGGGAGGCCTGATGGTCGCCGGCTTCGGCCTGGACGAGGCCCACCTGCCCGTTCCGCCCGGCATCACGCTGCCGGAGTACGACGACTGCTGCGCCGCGGCCGGCTTCACCCTCGTCGACCGCTTCGCCACCTGGGACGCGGACCCCTACGACGGCGGCGGCTATGCCGTCAGCGTCCACCGCCGGTGAGGAAACCTCTGCGGTCGCGGCCCTCGTTCCGCGTGCGTAAGCGGTCCGCGTCAGCCGCTCACTGATCCGCCTCCGGCCCGGCGGTGCCGGTCTCGGGTGTCTCGGGCTGGGCGTAGAGGATGTCGCGGGCCTGTTCCGCGGCGCGGGCCAGGCTCTCGCCGACGAAGTCGACGAAGCGGGCGATGTTCTCCAGGCGGGTGGCGGCCGGGGTGGCGGGGCCGAGGAGGGCGACGCCCCGGCGTGCGGTCTCGGCCAGCTCGGCGTTGGAGCGGGCGGCGGCGATCATGCCCTGGTACCAGACGTCGTTGTCGACTATGTAGCGCTCACGGCGGCGTTCGTCGCGTTCCCGGCGGATGAGGCCCTGGCTCTCGAGCTGGGTGATGGCCTTGGAGATCGATGCCGGGCTGACCTGGAGGTGCCGGGCGAGTTCCGACGCGGTGAGGCTGCCCGTGTCGTCGGTGTAGAGGCAGGTCAGCACCCGGGACATCATCTTCGGCAGGCCCTGCCGCATCAGGAGGGTGGTGAACGCCTCCTCGTACTCGCGCACCGCCTCGGCGTCGCGGCCGTGAGCCTGCGGGGCCGCCTTCGCATCCCGGGGGGTGGCCTGCCTGCGCCGGTGCGCGCGGTGTTCGGTCGCGCGGTGGGCGAGGTCGGCGCGGTAGGCGGTGGGGCCGCCGTTGCGCATCACCTCGCGGGTGATGGTCGAGGTCGGACGGTCGAGACGCCGTGCGATCTCCGCGTAGGCGAGCCCGTCGGCCAGTCCCAGCGAGATCTGCTGGCGCTCCTGCTGGGTGAGTCGGCCTCCCGGCATCAGGTCTCCTTCGTGTTCCGTGGTGTGTCCCACTATAGCGTTCACTCTTCCATCATTGCAACGCACTCCTCTGTTGCGTTGCGTTAGCGTCATAGCCGTTGCAACGAAATATGCCCTTTGGCCTGCGCTTACTGAATAGCAACGCAATAAGCATGTTGCCGAATTCGTGAACGCAACGTAGCTTTTACGTCGTCGGAAACAACGGGCCGCACGGGCCCGGCGACAACGGGAGAAGGAGCACACCATGCAGAAGTTCGACACCCCCTCCACCGTCTCCGCCGTCCTGGACATCCCCGCGGGGCACATCCGCTTCATCGCCGCCGACCGGACCGACACCACGGTGGAGGTACTGCCCGCCGACGCCACCAAGGGACGCGACGTGAAGGCGGCGGAGCGGATCGAGGTCGCCTACACCGAAGGCGTCCTGCGGATCGAGGCCCCGGCGGCCAGGAACCGGATCCTCGGCGACTCCGGATCCGTCGAGGTGACCGTCCAGCTGCCCGCCGGCTCCCGGGTCGAGGCGAAGGCGGCCCTCGCCGAACTCCGGGGCGTCGGACGCCTCGGTGACGTCGTCTTCGAGGGCGCGCAGGCCTCGGTCAAGCTCGACGAGACCGCCGGCGCCCGCCTCACCCTCCAGGCCGGCGATGTCGCGGTCGGCCGTCTGGGCGGCCCCGCCGAGATCAGCACCCAGAAGGGCGACATCAGCGTGGCCGAGGCCCAGCGCGGCGAGGTCACCCTGCGCACCCAGCACGGCGGGATCTCCATCGGCGCCGCCCGCGGAGTCTCCGCCTCCCTGGACGCCGGCACCGGCTACGGCCGGATCCACAACGCGCTGCGGAACGCCGACGGCGCCGCCGGCCTGACCATCCACGCCACCACCGCCTACGGCGACATCAGCGCCCGCAGCCTCTGAACCCACAGACATCGAACAAGGGGCACCTCTCATGACCGACCTGGCCATCGCGGCGAACGGACTACGCAAGACCTACGGCGACAAGACCGTCCTGGACGGCGTCGACCTGGCCGTACCGGAGGGAACGATCTTCTCCCTGCTCGGCCCGAACGGCGCCGGCAAGACCACCGCTGTCAACATCCTCTCCACCCTCATCTCGCCCGACCCCGACAGCGGCCCCGTCCGCGTCGGCGGTCACGACCTCGGCACGGCGGGGCAGGCCGTGCGCGCCGCGATCGGCGTCACCGGACAGTTCTCCGCCGTCGACGGACTGATCACCGGCGAGGAGAACATGCTCCTCATGGCGGACCTGAACCACCTCACCCGGCGCGAGGGGCGCCGGGTGACCGCCGAACTGCTGGAGCGCTTCGACCTCACCGACGCCGCGAAGAAGCCCGCCTCCACCTACTCCGGCGGCATGAAACGCCGACTCGACATCGCCATGACCCTGGTCGGCAGCCCCCGCATCATCTTCCTCGACGAGCCGACCACCGGCCTCGACCCGCGCTCCCGGCACAACATGTGGCAGATCATCCGCGAACTCGTCACCGGCGGAGTCACCGTCTTCCTCACCACCCAGTACCTGGAGGAGGCCGACGAACTCGCCGACCGCATCGCCGTCCTCCACGGCGGGAAGATCGCCGCCCAGGGCACCGCCGACGAACTCAAGCGCATCGTTCCCGGCGGTCACGTCCGGCTCCGCTTCACCGACCCCGCCGCCTACCAGAGCGCCGCCACCACCCTCCGCGAGGTCACCCGGGACGACCAGGCCCTCGCCCTGCACATCCCCAGCGACGGCAGCCAGCGCGCACTGCGCTCCATCCTCGACCAGTTGGACACGGCCGGATTCGAGGCCGACGAACTGACCGTGCACACCCCCGACCTCGACGACGTCTTCTTCGCCCTCACCGGGGGCGCCGCCATCCCGAACCAGCCCAAGGAGAACGCCCGATGAGCACCCTCGCCCTCGCCCTGCGCGACTCCTCCACCATGCTGCGCCGCAACCTCCTGCACGCCCGGCGCTACCCCTCCCTCACCCTGAACCTCCTGCTCACCCCGATCATGCTGCTGCTCCTGTTCGTCTACATCTTCGGCGACACCATGAGCGCGGGCATCGGCGGCGGCAGACCGGACCGCTCCGCCTACATCGCCTTCGTCGTCCCCGGCCTGCTGCTGATGACCATCGGCAGCACCGTGGTCGGCACCGCGGTCTCCGTCTGCAACGACATGACCGAGGGCATCATCGCCCGCTTCCGCACCATGGCGATCCACCGCGGCTCGGTGATCATCGGTCACGTCATCGGCAGCGTCCTGCAGTCCGTCATCAGCGTCGTCCTCGTCGGCGCCGTCGCCGTGGCCATCGGCTTCCGCTCCACCGACGCCACCCTCTGGGAATGGCTCGCGGCGTTCGGACTGCTCGTACTCTTCTCCACCGCGCTCACCTGGATCGCCGTCGGCATGGGCCTGATCAGCCCCAACGCCGAGGCGGCCGGCAACAACGCCATGCCGCTGATCCTGCTGCCGCTGCTGTCCAGCACCTTCGTCCCCATCGACGCCATGCCCGGCTGGTTCCAGCCCATCGCCCGGTACCAGCCCTTCACCCCCGCCATCGAAACCCTGCGCGGACTCCTCCTCGGCACCGAGATCGGCAACAACGGCTGGCTCGCCGTCGCCTGGTGCCTCGCCCTCGCCGTCCTCGGCTACCTCTGGTCCACCAAGAAGTTCAACCACGACCCCAAGTAACCGCCGTGACCCCGCGGGCCACACCCGCAACCCGTCCCACCCCAGGGCGGCGTACTTCGACAACCGTCGACGTACGCCGCCCCGTTCGTCTGCGCCCCCGACAGTTCCGCTCTTCCGCGCTTTCACGCACGCTGTAGCCGCGCCCCACCCGGCGTCGCCCGCCTCCGCCTTGACCGCGCCTGCCGCATCGAATATTCGCTACTCGCCGCCCGGTCTCTTTCCTAGACTCGGCATGCACCGCGCGCCCCACCGACACATCGGCGGCGCGATCTGTGCGTCCACTGAACCGTGATCACCGAGGGGAGCCCGGCCGTGCGTGACCGTACCGCCGTCGTCGTTCCCCCGTCGCGGTCCGAGGTGATCCTGGTGTCCTCGTCCGTCCGGTGCCCGCTGCGCGGCCGGTACCGGATGCCCGCGACGACCCACTGACCCGGTTCGACGACTCGTAGGCCGACAAGGCCGTTTCAGTTTCCCGGTGTCTGTTCGTCCGTCCTCGTCGGGGAAATCGCGCTGCCCTTTTCCTGATCCGCAGAAAGGCCACGGGCCGTGCGCACCAACCTCAGTACCCTCGCCGTCGTCCGCAACCTCGGCATCCTCGCCCACGTCGACGCCGGCAAGACCACCGTCACCGAGCGCGTCCTGTATGCGACGGGCACCACCCACAAGCGCGGCGAGGTGCACGACGGCACCACCGTCACCGACTTCGACCCGCAGGAACGCGACCGTGGCATCACCATCTTCGCCGCCGCCGTGAGCTGTGCCTGGGACGGTCACCGCATCAACCTCATCGACACCCCCGGCCACGTCGACTTCGCCGACGAGGTCGAGCGTTCGCTGCGCGTCCTCGACGGGGCGATCGCCGTGTTCGACGCCGTCGCCGGGGTCGAGCCGCAGAGCGAGTCGGTGTGGCGGCAGGCGGACCGGCACGGCGTCCCGAGGATCGCCTTCGTCAACAAGCTCGACCGCGCGGGCGCCGACCTCGACCGGGCCGTCGACTCGATCCGGGAACGGCTGCATCCTGCCCCGCTGGTCGTCCAGTTGCCGATCGGCGCCGAGGGCGGCTTCACCGGCGTGGTGGACCTGGTGCGGATGCGTTCCCTGGTATGGGCCGACGGCGAGAGTACGGCGCTGGAGGGTCCGGTGCCGGAGGCGCTGCGCGAGGAGGCGCTGCGACGGCGCCGGGCGCTGGAGGAGGCGGTCGCGGAGCTGCACCCCGCCGCCCTCGAGGAGTTCTGCGACCACGAGACCCTCTCCGCCGCCACCCTCGCCGCCACACTGCGCGACCTCACCCGCACCGGCGACGGCGTGGTCGTGCTGTGCGGCTCCGCCTATCGCAACCGAGGCATCGAACCGCTGCTGGACGCGGTGGTGGCCTACCTGCCGTCGCCGCTGGACGTACCCGCCGTACGCGGTGTGCACGAGGACACCGAGCAGCGGCGGGCCGCCGCCCCCGAAGCTCCGTTCGCCGCCCTCGCGTTCAAGGTGAACGCGGGCAGCACCGGACGCCTCACCTACGTACGCGTCTACTCGGGCGCCATCGCGAAGGGAGACACCGTGTGGGACCCGGGCACCGGCCGCACCGAGCGGGTGGCGCGGATCCTCAGGGTCATGGCGGACCGGCACGCCCAGCTGGACCGGGCGGTCGCCGGTGACATCGTCGCGCTGGCGGGCCTGAAGTCGGCGCGGCCCGGCTCGACCCTGTGCGATCCCGGCGCCCCGCTGCTGCTCGAACCGCCCGTGGCCGCCGAGCCCGTGGTGTCCGTGGCCGTGGAGGCACGGCGCGCCACGGACACCGGGAAGCTGGCGACGGCGCTGGCGCGGCTGGCGGAGGAGGATCCGTCCCTGGTGGTGCGCACCGACGGAGAGACCGGGCAGACGGTGCTGTCCGGGATGGGGGAACTGCACCTGGAGGTCGCGGTGGAGAAGGTCCGGCGCGACGGCGGACCCGAGGTCACGGTGGGCCGTCCGAGGGTCGCGCACCGGGAGACCGTCGTGCGCGGCGTGAGCGGTCATGTCCACCGGCACGTCAAACAGGACGGCGGCGCGGGCCAGTTCGCCCACGTCGTCCTGGACGTCGAGCCGCTCGGGACCGAAGTCGGCGCCACCGGCTTCGAGTTCCGGTCCGTCGTGGTCGGAGGGCGGGTGCCGCAGGAGTACGTGCGCGCGGTGGAGGCCGGCTGCCGGGACGCCCTGGCCGAGGGGCCGCTCGGCGGTCACCCGGTGACGGGGCTGCGGGTCACGCTGACCGACGGCTCCACCCATGTGAAGGACTCCTCCGACATGGCGTTCCGCACCGCCGGCCGGCTGGGTCTGCGCGCGGCGCTGAGCGCCTGCGCGATGACCTTGCTGGAGCCGGTCGCCGAGGTCACGGTCACCGTGCCGGAGGACGCGGTCGGCGGCGTCCTCGGCGACCTGGCCGCTCGGCGTGGCCGGGTCACCGGGTCCGGAAGGCGGGGCGGCGCGGCGGTGCTGACGGCCACGGTGCCACTGGCCGAGCTGTTCGGCTACGCGACCCGCCTGCGCAGCCGTACCCAGGGGCGGGGCACCTTCACCACGCGGGCGGCCGGTTACGCCCAGGCGCCGGTGAAGACGCCGGTCCGATAGCGGAGGCCCGGGCGGCCCGGGCTCCAAGCCGCGCGTAGACGCGGTCCCGAACAGGCCGCGCGCGGACCGCACGCGGGCCGCACCACGCATGAGCGCGAGGCGTGGTGCGGCCCGCACGAGTCCGGGAGCGTGGGGAGGAGCCCGGTCGGAGCCGGCAGGACGGAAAATCACCCTTGCCGGGCGATGCGGTCGCGCTCCGGGTCGGATGAGGTTAATGCCGGACACCCATCACCCGGCGGCCCGGAGGGGAAGGCGTGAGACGAGGATGACCGAGGACACGAGCCGAGGTACGACACGAGACGTGGCGCAAGGCATGGCGCTAGGCACGACACGAGGCACGAGGCGAAGCAGCACGCGTCATCGCCGCGACCGTGTACGGAGGGCGTGAGCCATGTGCCGTTGGCTTGCCTATTCGGGAACGCCCCTGATCCTCGAAGAGGTCCTGTACCGGCCGAAACACTCGCTGATCGACCAGAGCCTGCACGCCAAGATGGGCGTCGAGACGACCAACGGCGACGGCTTCGGCATCGGCTGGTACGAGGAGCACGCGCGTACACCGGCCGTGTTCCACGACGTCGGGCCGGCCTGGAGCAACCGGAACCTTCGCGAGATCGCGGGGCACGTCCGCGCACCCCTGTTCTTCGCCCACGTCCGGGCCTCCACCGGCACGGCCGTTCAGCAGACCAACTGCCACCCGTTCCGCTTCGACCGCTGGATCTGGATGCACAACGGCGCCATCGCCGGTTTCCACGCACTGCGCCGCGCCCTCCTCCTCGCCGTCGACCCGGCACTCTTTCCGTCGATCGAGGGCAGCACCGACTCGGAGGTGATGTTCTACCTGGCCCTCACGTTCGGTCTGGCCGACGATCCGGCCGGTGGTGTCGCCCGTATGGCCGGCTTCGTGGAACAGCTCGCCCGGGACCACGATCTCGCGCCGCCGCTGCAGATGACGATCGCGGTCGCCGACGGGGAACAGCTTCTGGCCTTCCGTTACGCCAGCGCGGGCACACCCAGGTCGCTGTACTACAGCAGCAGGGTGGAGGACATGCGGGCGCTGCACCCGGACACCGACTTCCTGCGGGCGGTGTCCGACGAGACCCGCCTGGTGGTGTCGGAACCCCTGGGCGATCTTCCCGGTGCCTGGAACGAGGTACCGGCGAACACCTACGGAGTCGTCCAGGAGGGCCACGACCGCCTCCGCGACTTCCAGCCCCAGGTTCCCTGACGGCAACCCACCACCCCCACCCGCACCCGCACCGGAACCGGCACCTCGCGCCCCGCGCTCAACCCGCACCCCCCGCCCCACACCCTCCTCACACCAGCCGCCCGTTCAGCGCCACCCGCCATGCCGGTGACGGCGCCGGCCGGCCGGGGGGCCGCGGCGGCTGCCCGCCGCGGGTGAAGAACGCGGCCAGCGGAAGCACCGCGGCGCCCACGGTGACCGCGTCCGGGCCGAGCAGGCCCAGTTCGATGCCGACCCGGCCGGCCGGGAACCGCAGGGCCTGCGCGAGGGCGTGCTCGCGGACCTGGTCCAGGAACGCGCCGCCCAGTTGCAGTCCCGCCCAGCCGCCGATCAGCAGGCGCTCGGGCTGGAAGAGGTTGATCAGGTCGGACAGGCCCGCACCCAGGTACTCGGCGGTCTCGGCGAGCACGGCGGCCGCCACCGGGTCGGGTGCGCGGGCGTCTGCGGGACGGGCCGCGGCGAGCAGTTCGGTCAGCGCCGTCTCCTCGTCGGCACCGTCCGAGGGGCGCCCGCCCGCCTCCCGCCACCGTGCCACCAGCGCCTCCGCGCCCGCGTACGCCTCCAGGCAGCCCCGGGCGCCGCACCGGCACCGGCGCCCGCCGACCCGTACCGTCAGATGCCCCCACTCCACCGCCCGTCCCTGGGCCGCCTCCTCCGTGACGACGCACGCGCCGACGCCCGAGCCGAACAGCACCACCACGGCGTTGCGGGCCCCGCGCCCGGCGCCGAACCACATCTCGGCCTGCCCCAGGGTCTTCGCGCCGTTGTCGATGAAGTACGGCACCTCCGGCGGGAGGTGGCCGGCCGCGGACCGCCGGAGCAGCCGCTCCAGCGGGACGGCGTCCCAGCCGATCGTCTGCCCGTGGACGACCGCGCCCTCCGCCTCCTCGATGATGCCGGGCACTCCCATGCCCACGCCGAGCAGCTCGCCGGTGGCCGGCCGGCCCGTGCCGAGCACTTCGGCGATGCCTTCGTGGACATGGCCGACGACCGCGTCGACGTCGTAGCCACGCGGCCCCAACGGCCGCTCGGCCCGCGCCAGTTCGCGCAGTCCGAGGTCGAACAGTTCCACTCGCACCCGTGTCTCGCCGACGTCGACCCCGATGAGGCACCCGCTGTCCGGCCGTATCCGCAGCAGTCGGCGCGGGCGGCCCGCGTCGGAGCCGACGCTGCCGGCCTCCTCGACCAGGCCGTCGGCCAGAAGTTCCGCCACGACGTTGCTGACGGAGCCCGAACTCAGTCCGGTCGCCGGGACCAGCGCCTGCCGGCTCATCGGCCCATCGAAATACAACCGTTGCAGAACGGCGCCCCGGCTCTCCCGCCGCAGGTCACGCACCGTACGGCCGCCCAGTCCTGCCACCCGACCTCCCTGGTTCGCTCACATTTCCGGCCCGCCGGACCGGATGCCGCTGCCGGATCCCTTGACGAGCGTTTCTCTTGAGGTTTAACTCACATCCTAAATTAAGCCATGAGGGGCTTCGGGAGCCGAACGGGGTGTCGGCCTTCACGATCAGCCCCGACTCCCGGAAAGGGACACCAGGAGCCATGCGCAGCATCCGAGCCGCGGCCGTAGGCGCCGTCACCATGTCTCTCGCCCTCGCGGCTACGGCCTGCGGAGGAGGTTCGTCGAGCGGCGGCGGGTCCAACGACTCGCCGAAGACGCTCACTTACTGGGCCTCCAACCAGGGCGCCAGCATCGCGGTCGACAAGAAGGTCCTGCAGCCCGAACTCGACAAGTTCCAGAAGCAGACCGGCATCAAGGTGAAGCTGGAGGTCGTGCCGTGGTCCGACCTGCTCAACCGGATCCTCACCGCCACCACCTCCGGCCAGGGCCCGGACGTGCTGAACATCGGCAACACCTGGAGCGCCTCCCTGCAGGCGACCGGCGCGCTGCTGCCGTGGGACGCGGAGAACTTCGGCAAGATCGGCGGCAAGGACCGGTTCGTCGACTCCGCGCTCGGCTCGACCGGCGTCCAGGGCAAGGACCCGGCCGCGGTGCCCCTGTACTCCATGGCGTACGCGCTCTATTACAACAAGGAGATCTTCGCCGACGCAGGCATCTCCAAGCCCCCGGCCACCTGGGACGAACTGGTCGCCGACGGCAGGAAGATCAGGGCGAAGGGCAAGTCCGTGCTCGGCGCGGAGGGCGCCAACGTCTCGGAGAACATCCACCATGTCTTCGTCTTCGCCAAGCAGCACGGCGCGGACTTCTTCACCGCCGACGGCAAGCCCGACTTCACCAACCCCAAGGTGGTCGAGGCGATCAAGCAGTACGTCGACCTGATGGCCAAGGACAAGGTCATCCCGACCGGCGACGCCGAGTACGCGCAGAACCAGTCCGTCAGCGATTTCGCCAAGGGCAAGCAGGCCATGCTGCTGTGGCAGTCCGCCGCCGCCAACCTGAAGTCACAGGGCATGAGCGAGGACGCCTACGGCATCGCCCCGGTGCCCGTGCAGTCCGGCGCCCCCGGCACCGGCGCGCAGACCAACTCCATGGTCGCCGGCATCAACATCGCCGTGTTCAAGAACAGTCACAACCAGGACGGCGCCACGAAGTTCGTGAAGTTCATGACGAGCGACGACGAGCAGAAGATCCTCAACAAGGCCTACACCTCCATCCCGCCGGTCAAGGGCGCCCAGGCGGACGCGGCCTTCAACTCGCCGTCCAACGCGGTGCTCAAGAGCACCCTCGGCACCAGCGCGGCGGCACTGCCGCAGGTCGCCTCGGAGTCGCAGTTCGAGACGGCGGTCGGTACGGCCGTCAAGGACCTGTTCGCCGACGCCGCCGCCGGCCGCGCGGTGACCACCGACTCCGTCAAGGCGAAGCTGGAGAAGGCCCAGCAGCAGATGCCGGCGGCGTGAGCTGAGATGACCTCCACCGCTCTGAAGGAGCCGGTGCGTCAGACGTCCCCCGGTGCGGCGCGCGAACCCCGCCGCCGCACCGGGCGGATCCGCCGCATCGGACTGCCGTACCTGCTGCTCCTGCCCGCCCTTCTGCTCGAACTCCTCGTCCATCTGGTGCCGATGGTCATCGGCATCGTGATGAGCTTCAAGGAACTCACCCAGTTCTACATCCGCGACTGGGGCAGCGCCCCCTGGTCCGGCCTCGGCAACTACAAGGTGTCGGTCGACTTCGACGCGCCCGTCGGCGAGGCGTTGCTGCACTCGTTCTTCGTCACGATCGGCTTCACCCTGCTCTCGGTCGGCCTGTGCTGGCTGATCGGCACCGCCGCCGCGGTCTTCATGCAGGACACCTTCCGCGGCCGCGGACTGCTGCGAGCGCTGTTCCTCGTGCCGTACGCGCTGCCCGTCTACGCGGCCGTCATCACCTGGGTGTTCATGTTCCAGCACGACAACGGCCTGGTGAACCACGTGCTGCACGACCAGCTCCACCTCACCGACAAGCC
The DNA here is from genome assembly GCF_055592265.1 of Streptomyces sp. NPDC041129. Lineage (NCBI taxonomy): Bacteria > Bacillati > Actinomycetota > Actinomycetes > Kitasatosporales > Streptomycetaceae > Streptomyces > Streptomyces sp. NPDC041129. The sequence goes on from NZ_JBVIYV010000001.1 coordinate 249,705, forward strand.
GTCGTTCTGGCTCATCGGCGACAACAGCTTCTACGCCCTGCTCACCGTCTCGGTGTGGAAGGGCTGGCCGTTCGCCTTCCTCATCGTGATGGCCGGCCTGCAGAACATCCCCACGGAGCTGTACGAGGCGGCCGCGCTGGACGGCGCCGGGATGTGGCAGCAGATCCGCCGCATCACCCTGCCCTCGCTGCGACCGGTCAACCAGGTGCTGGTCCTGGTGCTGTTCCTGTGGACGTTCAACGACTTCAACACGCCGTACGTGCTGTTCGGCAAGGCCGCCCCGGAGGCGGCCGACCTGATCTCCGTCCACATCTACCAGGCCTCGTTCGTCACCTGGAACTTCGGCACCGGTTCCGCCATGTCCGTCCTGTTGTTGCTCTTCCTGCTGGTCGTGACCGGCGCGTACCTGCTGTTCACCTCACGCGGACGGAGGGCCGCCGATGTCTAGCCGCGGCACTGTGATGCCCAACTCGCCGATGGCGCCGCCCCGTTCCTTCCTGTGGACGCGGCGGATCTTCCTCACCCTGCTCACCGGATTCGTGCTGGTGCCTGTGTACGTGATGGTCTCCAGCTCGCTGAAGCCGCTCGCCGACGTCACCGGCAAGTTCCGCTGGCTGCCCAGCGGGCTGACCATCCGCCCGTACATCGACATCTGGTCCACGGTCCCGCTCGCGAGGTACTTCGTGAACTCCCTGGTCGTGGCGGGCGCCGCGACCATCTGCTCGGTGGTCATCGCGGTGTTCGCGGCCTACGCGGTCAGCCGCTACGAATTCCGGGGCAAGCGCGTCTTCACGGTCACCGTCCTGTCGACGCAGATGTTCCCCGGCATCCTCTTCCTCCTCCCGCTGTTCCTGATCTACGTCAACATCGGCAACGCCACCGGCATCGCCCTGTTCGGCTCCCGGGGCGGTCTGATCCTGACGTACCTCACCTTCTCCCTGCCGTTCTCCATCTGGATGCTGATCGGGTACTTCGACTCGGTGCCGCGCGACCTGGACGAGGCCGCGCTGGTGGACGGCTGCGGGCCGCTGAAGGCGCTGCTGAGGATCGTGGTGCCGGCCGCCGTCCCCGGCATCGTCGCGGTCGCCGTCTACGCGTTCATGACCGCGTGGGGAGAGGTGCTCTTCGCGTCCGTCATGACCAACGACGCCACCCGCACCCTCGCCGTCGGCCTCCAGGGTTACTCCACCCTCAACGACGTCTACTGGAACCAGATCATGGCCGCCTCGCTGGTCGTCAGCGTGCCCGTGGTGGCCGGCTTCCTCCTCCTGCAGCGCTATCTCGTCACAGGTCTGACGGCGGGCGCCGTCAAATGACCGCCCTCCCGTACCACGAAGGGACTTCCGTGTCCGACCGCATCGACCTCGCCGCACTCCCGCACGACTTCCTGTGGGGCACGGCCACAGCGGCGTACCAGATCGAGGGGGCCGTCGACGAGGACGGCCGTTCACCCTCCATCTGGGACACCTTCTCGCACACCCCCGGGAAGATCGCGAACGACGACAACGGCGACGTCGCGTGCGACCACTACCACCGCTGGCGCGAGGACATCGGCCTGATGCGCCAACTCGGCACCAACGCCTACAGGTTGTCCGTCGCCTGGCCCCGCGTGATCCCCGGCGGCACGGGCGCCGTGAACGCCAAGGGCCTCGCCTTCTACGACGAGTTGGTGGACGCCCTGCTGGAAGCGGGCATCACCCCGGCCGTCACCCTCTACCACTGGGACCTGCCCCAGGCGCTCCAGGACCGCGGTGGCTGGCCGGAACGCGCCACCGCCCTGGCGTTCGCCGAGTACGCCTCGACCGTCGCCGAACGCCTCGGTGACCGCGTCAAGCTCTGGGCCACCCTGAACGAGCCCTCCTGCTCGGCCTGGATCGGACACCTGGAGGGCACCATGGCCCCCGGCTGGACCGACCTGACCGCGGCCGTCCGCGCCTCCTACCACCTGCTCCTCGGCCACGGCCTCGCCACCCGCGCGATCCGCGCCGCCGTCCCCGACGCGCAGGTCGGCATCGTCAACAACCTCTCCACCGTCTTCCCCGCCACCGACCGCCCCGAGGACCTGGCGGCCGCCCGCCGCCACGACGGCCACGTCAACCGCTGGTGGCTCGACCCGGTGCACGGCCGCGGCTTCCCCGCCGACATGCTCGAGACCTACGGTGTGGAACTGCCCGAGCAACCGGGTGACTTGGAGACCATCGCCGCACCGCTGGACTGGCTGGGCCTGAACTACTACTTCCCGGCCTACGTCGCCGACGACCCCGACGGCCCGGCGCCACGCGTCCGTTCGGTCCGCCGCCCCGACGTCCCGCGCACCGGCATGGACTGGGAGATCGACGCCGGCGGCATCGAGACCCTGCTGCTGCGCCTCACCGAGGAGTACGGCGCCCGGAAGATCTACGTCACCGAGAACGGCTCGGCCTACCCGGACGTGGTCCGCCCCGACGGCACCGTGGACGACCCGGAGCGCCAGGAGTACCTGGAGCGACACCTCGCCGCCTGCGCCTCCGCCGCCCGCAAGGGCGCCCCGCTGGCCGGTTACTTCGCCTGGTCGCTGCTGGACAACTTCGAGTGGGCGTACGGCTACGACAAGCGCTTCGGCCTGGTCCACGTCGACTACCGCACCCAGGTGCGCACGATCAAGGGCAGCGGGCACCGGTACGCGGACATCGTCCGCGTACACCGCGGTCAGACCCGCCGGGCCGCCTGAGTGCCTGAGGCCGCTCGACACGCCGGGCCGACTCAGGCCCCCTCGATGCGCCGGGCCGCCTGAGTCCGGCCCGGACGACCGGTGGGCGCGGGTGCGGGAACCCCGCGCCCACCGGTTCCGCACCACGCGTCTCGCTGAATCGTCTGGTCCGTTATGGCGCGTGGACTGTCATGTACGCGTCATTGATCGCACTGCCGGATCCCCACCCCACAGAGGAGAGCCGCATGCCATCCCGTATCCCGCGCAGCCTGCTCGCCGCCGCCCTGTCCACCATGGCCCTGCTGACCTCCGGCCCGCTCCTGGCCGCCCCCGCGCACGCCGCCCCGGCCGCCGCCGGCTGGGACACCGACCGCGCGGCCGCCGCATACGCCGCGAACCCCGCCGCCGTCACCGCCTCCGGCAGCGAGAACGCCGGCACCGCCCCCGGTCTCGCCTTCGACGGCAACGGCGCCAGCCGCTGGTCCAGCGACTTCGCCGATGACGCCTGGATCCGCGTCGACCTCGGCATCACCATGCGCGTCGACCGCGTCGTCCTGGACTGGGAGGCCGCCTACGGCAAGCGCTACGTCCTGGAGGTCTCCAGGAACGGCACCGACTGGACACCCTTCTACACGGAGACCGACGGCACGGGAGGTTCCGTCACGGCCCACACCTACCCGCAGGAGGTCACCGGCCGCTACGTCCGCCTGCGCGGCCTGGAACGCGCCACGCCCTACGGCTACTCCCTCTGGAACTTCAAGGTCTACGGCGGCGAACCCACCCCCGCCTCCACGACCCGCACCAACCTCGCCCTGAACCACCCGGCGTACTCCAACTACTACCAGCACGCGGGCAACTCACCGGCGTTCGTCACGGACGGCGGCTGGCCGGCCGACCTGAAGGCCGACAGCACCCGCTGGTCCAGCGACTGGAACGCGGACCGCTGGGTCTCGGTGGACCTCGGCGCACCGTCGACGATCGACACGGTGGACCTGTACTGGGAGTCCGCCTACGCGGTCGACTACCTCCTCCAGGTCTCGGACGACAACCGCACCTGGCGCACGGTCTACGAACCGTCCGCCGCGGACATCGCCGCACGCCGGGCGAACGTCAAGTCCCCCTCCGACGCGACGGGCCTGCACGACACGGTGAAGCTGCCGTCCCCGGCCACCGGCCGCTACGTCCGCATGCTCGGCAAGGAACGCCGCTCCTTCTACAACCCGGCCCCCGCGACCGCCCAGTTCGGATACTCCCTCTACGAGTTCCAGGTCTGGGGCGCCGGCGGCTCCGCCTCCGCCGCCTACCCCGCGCTCCCGGGCGACCAGCAGGGCGGTTACCGCACGACCTTCTTCGACGACTTCACCGGCGCCGCACTCGACCGCTCCAAGTGGCGCGTCGTCCGCACGGGCACGGAAATGGGTCCGGTGAACGGCGAGTCCCAGGCCTACGTCGACTCCGCGGACAACATCCAGACCCGCGACGGCAGCCTGATCCTGAAGGCCGAGTACTGCAAGGGCTGCACGAGGGCGGGCGGCGGCACCTACGACTTCACCTCGGGCCGCATCGACACCAACACCCACTTCGACTTCACGTACGGCAAGGTCAGCGCCCGCATGAAGCTCCCGGTCGGCGACGGCTTCTGGCCCGCCTTCTGGCTGCTCGGCAGCAACGTCGACAACCCGTCCGTCTCCTGGCCCGCCTCCGGTGAGACCGACATCATGGAGAACATCGGCTACGGCGACTGGACCAGCTCGGCCCTGCACGGCCCCGGCTACTCGGCGGACGGCAACATCGGCGCCCGCCAGACGTACACCGGCGGCGGCACGGCGGACCAGTGGCACACCTACGCCGTCGAATGGACCCCGACGGCCATGCGCTTCTACGTCGACGACCGCCTGGTCCAGGAAACGACCCGCAACAAGCTGGAGTCGACCCGGGGCCAGTGGGTCTACGACCACAACCAGTACATCATCCTCAACCTCGCCCTGGGCGGCGCCTACCCGGCCGGCTGGAACAAGGTGACCAGCCCCTACTGGGGGCTCCCGCAGTCCAGCGTGGACCGGATCGCGGGCGGGGGAGTCCAGGCCGAGGTGGACTGGGTGCGGGTGGAACAGAAGGGGTGACACCGGCCACACCCCGGGTCGGGCAGGCGGCGGGCAGGCGGCGGCCGGGCGGCTCACCGGCTGCCGCCTCGGGCCCGGGCCTGGGGGCGGCCGTGCCCGCTTCCGGCGATGGGTAACCTTCAGCACAGTTTGCCCATTATGCGCGGGCGAATGTGTATAAGTGGATCGAAGGGCGGTTGTGACCCTCGGGCAACCAGTCCCGGAGAATCCGAGATCAACGGCATGGGAGAAGAGTTTGACCGCGGTACGAATACGACGCACCAGGATGGTGGCTGCGGCCGGCGTACTCGGCGGTGTGCTCGCAGTGACGGCTCTGGGCGGTACCAGCCACGCCGCCACCGGCGGCAACGGTGCCGGTGACCAGCAGCAGACCCAGCCTCCGGTGGCTCCGTCGTCCCCGGCGGCCTCGGCGACCCCGGCCACTCCGGAGGCTTCGGCGACCCCGGCGGCGTCCGCGCCCTCGGCGGGTCCGGCCACCACCCAGGACGCCTCCGACGCCCGAATAAAGATCACGCCCCGACAAGGCGCCCACCACGTCGGAGTCAACGACCCCGTAAGGGTGACCGTCAGTGACGGGAAGCTCACCAAGGTCACCATGACCGCCGTGGCGACCGGCGCCGAGACCCCCGGCACCCTGTCCGCGGACGGCACGTCCTGGCAGACGGACAGCGCGCTCAAGCCGGCCACGAGGTACCAGGTCGCCGCGGAGGCCCAGGACGCCGAGGGACGCTCCGCCACCGAGAACGCCACGATCGTCACGGTCTCCCCGGGCAACGACTTCATCGGGCACCTCTCTCCCCAGAACGGCTCCACTGTCGGCGTGGGCATGCCGGTGACCTTCACCTTCGACAAGGCGATCACCGACAAGGCCGCCGTGCAGTCGGAGATCCAGGTCAGCTCCAGCAGCGGCCAGCAGGTCGTCGGCCACTGGCTCAACGACGGCCGACTGGACTTCCGCCCCGAGAAGTACTGGAAGCCCGGCTCGACCGTCACCGTCGACATGAACCTCGGCGGCGTTCAGAAGACGGTCACGTTCAAGATCGGCCGGAGCCAGATCAGCACGGTCGACGCCAAGACCAAGCAGATGACCGTCGTGCGGGACGGCAAGAAGATCAAGACCATTCCGATCTCGTCCGGCAGCCCCGAGCACCCGACGTACAACGGTCGGATGGTCATCTCCGAGAAGTTCCGGCACATCCGCATGAACGCGGCGAGTGTCAACCTCACGGAGAAGGACGGCAAGCCCTCGTACAACATCGCCGCCGTGCCGCACGCCATGCGCCTGTCCGACTCGGGCACGTTCATCCACGGCAACTACTGGGGCGCAGACTCGGTCTTCGGCAAGGTCAACACCAGCCACGGCTGCGTGGGGCTTAAGGACGTCAAGGGCGGCGGCGACAGCAGGAAGCCCGCCGCCTGGTTCTTCGACCACTCGCTGATCGGCGACGTCGTGATCGTCAAGAACTCCGACGACAAGACCAAGCTGGCGCCGGACAACGGCCTCAGCGACTGGAACGTGCCGTGGAACGAGTGGGTCGCGGGCAGCGCGACCAACTGACGTCAGGGCGTTTTCCACACCTCGACGCGCATCCCTTTCGCCGGGCGGCGGCCGACACCTTGTCGGCCGCCGCCACACTCTTCTCCGGCACCCGGTGCGGTCGCGTCTGACGGAAATCTTCACAGCCGACATGTGGCACACAAAGGACGTGATGCGGACCTGCCCCGGCCGGGATTGCTAATTTGACCGGGCACCGGATCGTCCGCTAGGGGGAATGGGATCCCGGCATGGCATGGGACGAGTGGGAGCGGTTGAAGGCCCAGGCGGCCAAGGTGGCGGCGGCCTGGGCCGTCGAGCCGTTGCCGGTCCCGGCGATGTCGGCCTGACTCTTCACGTCGTCATGGAGGATGTTGGCCTCATGGCCCACGGCGCCCAGATCGTCCTGGTGGGGCCACCAGGTCTCCGGTGCCTCCGCCGCCCTCGTCCGGCGGCACGTGGTTGAGTCGCATGTGGGAAGTCGCACGGGTTCCAGACCGGCGGTGCTCTGGCGACGACCGTCGACATGTGGACCTCGCAGGTCGAGGCGGTCCTGCAGGCGTGTGCGCACGTCTCCGACCATCTGGATTACACCAAGAAGCGGCACGCGGAGGACGACGCCAAGATCGGTACGGTCCTGCGTGGCGGTGACGGCTCAGCCACGTCCGTGTCCCAGCTCGACGAGTACTTCAAGTAGGGGACCGCTGATGGCTCTCACCTTCACCGACCTCGTCGAGGTCGACCTCGGCAAGCTCGCGAACGCCGTGTCCGACTGGAAGAAGGCCGTCGAAGGCCTGAAGAAGTCGGCGGAGAACGCGCGTAGAGGGATGCAAGGCAAATCGGAATCCGCGCGGTGGGCCGGCGTGAATGCCACGGTGACGAGGGGGTTCGTGGCCAAGACGGCCAAGGAGATCTCCGACCTGCACGCCGAGGCCAACAGCATCTACCAGGTCCTCGAGGACGGGCACACCGAGCTCGAGTCGCTGCAGCAGCAGGTGAAGACCGCTGTCCACGACGACGCCGCGAAGTTCGGGATCCGTGTCGAGGACATCGGCGGCGGCAGGGTCCGCTGCTTCTTCCCGCACGTGCGCGGGGACACCGACGAGCGCACCCAGGACCAGCTCGACCAGCGGCAGGAGCTGGAGGACCGGATCAACCGGATCCTCGCCCACGCCGCCGAGATCGATGCCTCGGTCGCCCGCGCCCTGACCAAGAGCCACGGCAACGACCGCTACAACTCGGGCCACAGCAAGTACGAGTCGCTCAACGACGCCGAGGTCGAGCGCGCCGTCGAACTGGCCCGTAAGGGCGACAAGATGTCCGACGCGGAGCTGCGCGAGCTCAACGAACTCCTGCGCTTCAACTCCGCCGAGTAAAACGGCGAGTTCGCCACCGAGTTCTACGAGGGACTCGGTGGACCGGAGAAGACGCTCCAGTTCTACGCCGCGATGTCGATCGACGGCACCGGCGGCGACGCGGGCAAGACCCGGCTCGACGCGGTGCAGGACCTGCAGAAGGTCATGGGGTACACGCTCGCCAACGCCACGGACCCCGACCACAGGCAGCATCTGTCCGACGACTGGGGCTCGCAGTTCCGGCGCCTGGGCACCCAGCAGATCGGCTGGGAACGCGGCCAGTGGAACAAGCCGTACGGCTACCAGGTGCTCGGCGGCCTGCTGCGCTACGGCAACTACGACTCCCGCTTCATCAACCCCATCGCGGAGCACATCACCCAGCTCCACAAGAAGGACCCGTACTTCTTCCTGTCGAACAAGCCTGCAGGCACCCCGGACACATACGGCTTCAACCCTTCCGGCAAGCTCGGCTCGGGCAACGATCCTTTGAACAGCGTCCTGGAGGCGCTCGGCCACAGTCCGGAAGCCGCGGAGAAGTTCTTCACCGGAACGCCGACTGCGTACAACGAAGACGGGACGGTGAAGAAGGGCGGTGACACTGGCTTCACCTCGTACCTCGACCTCTTCACCGACAAGGACTTCGAGTGGACGGTCGATACGAACGCGACGAACGTCCTGGCCGACGAGGACAAGACCAAAGCGGCCCTCACCTTCGGTCCTGAGGCCCTCGGCCACGCACTGGAGGCGGCGACCACAGGCCGGCCGTACGACAGCGACGCCTCTGCCGCTGCAGTTCAGCACACCGACGCGCAAGCGCATCTCGTGAGCGACATCGTCAACCAGTTCGGAGGCGACCCGGAACTCATCCGGCACAACGAGAACAGGGACCTGGACGGAGAGGAGACCGGTCCGCTGTACGGGCTGCGCGGAAGCCTCGGCGACATCAGCGCCGAGTACATGGGCGACTTCCAGCGGGCCATGTACGACGAGGACCCCAGCAGCGATCTCTTCCCCTCGTTCGGCGCCTCGGCCGACCTCGACGCGAACAACGTCGCCCGCTTCCTTGGTGAGGTGGGTCAGGACCCCGACGCCTATTCCGCCATCACCACCGCACAGCAGACGTACACGACCGATGTCGTGGATCACGTCATCAACGACCCCACCCACTCGACAGCATCGCTGGACGGGCGCGTGGGTGCCGCGGTGGCCCCCGGTTCCGCGATCGCCGGCATCATGAGCGACGCCCGGGCTCATGCGATCTACGAGTACCACACTGCTTCCGACGCGGATTTCAACGAGGCTGCGGCCGAGAAGCAGAAGTGGGTGAACCGCATCCTGGGCATGGGCCTGGAAAAGGTCGGTGAGCGCGTCCCCATCGCCGGCGCCCCTCTCGAATGGGCCTCGGAGGACATCCAGGAATCCATCATGAAGAGCATCGAGCAGGACACCTCCAGCGAGGCGGAGACGGAAGCCGGCGCGGAGTACACCAACGGCCGTGAGGCAGCTCTGGATTCCGCCCGGTCCGCCGTCGATCACGCTCTGCTGAACAACAACACCATCGACCCCGACACCGCCGACGATCTCAGGAGAGCCGCGCGCACATCGGCAGGACTCAGCCACTCCGACGGCGCGCAGTGGAAATCGGAGAGTAGCAAGCATTGAGATCCTCGTCGCATGTCAAACTCGGCATCCTGTTCCTCGTCGCTGCGGTGACGGTGGTCGGCTGTTCTTCGGAGACGCACGGGCAGGAGTTCACCGTTCCGAAGGCCCTCTGCGGGGTATCCGTACCGGCCGGTGCGCTAGCACACCTCCTGCCTGAATCAGGTGAGCGGCTCACTGTGGAGCATCGTGGAAGCCTCGACGACGGCTCCGCGCTGTGCGGTGTCAAGGTCGACGAGGACACGGTGCTGCAAGTGAGCGGGGAACGTATCGACGCCGGTGACTCGGCGCGGCACATCCTGCGCAGCCGCCTCTTGGTCCAGGAACAGAAGTCCGCGGACGGCAACTCGATCGCCTGTGCCGACCACGCGGCTGTGTCCGTGATCCAGTGCCGTGGCGCCGATGTCGAGGAGGAGGACGTCAGCACCCTTGTCAAGGTGCTGAAGCCCGCTCGCCCGAATGAGTCGGCGATGAGGGAGCTGATCCAGGGATACACGGCGTCGCTGAAGAAGCAGCAAGTGTGCAAGCGGGCCTCTTGAACGGCGACCACGGCGGCCGGGCGGGAGGTACGGGAAGATGGGGCAGCCGGTTCGGCCCCTGGTCGGCTGCGGCGGCCGTCGGAGTGCTCGCCGTAACCTGTGTGGTGGCGTGGCAGTTGTGGCCGTCCGACGATCCCGACGTCGCGGTGCCGGCGCGCGTCTGCGACGACGCCCTTCCCGGAGCAGTTGTCGCGGCCCTGCTGCCGGAGAAGGGGAAGCCGTTCACGCAGTGGCACGCCGGTGTCCTCAACCCGGAGCATCCGTACACCAGGAAGGCGCCCGGTACCTGCAAGGTGTACGCCGGCGGCAAGTCCGTTCGGATCGAACACAGCCTCTACGCCAAGGCGGACTACACCATGAAGGACGCAGCCCGCGACGCGAGTTCGACAGGCGCCACCAGGATCACGCTCGGTGAGGCCGAGGGATTCCACAAGGGCGATACAACCTCCCTCTTCGCCGACTGCTCCTCGGAGGGGGGCGAAGCAGTGGTGGAGGTCGATGTCACCTATCAGAAGACGTCCGACCTAGCGGTGATCCAGAGAACGGCTTCCCTCGCCGCCGACACTTTGCGGCTGGAAGCCCGGAAACTCTGGGATTGCGACGGCGCGGACAGCCTGCCGGAGGGCACGCCTCGGGTCGGCTGAGGGGCCGGGAACGAGAGGTGCCGACGGTTTCCGGCTGGACGCGACCACAGTCCTTCAGCTCCATCAGCTCTGGCGCCATCGCTGATCACGTGATGGCTGCGCCAGCCCGGCCCGTTGCTGGTCAAGGCTTGAGATTCGTAGGCGCGGGGGTTGTCATTTTCGGCCGTTGGCGTCAAAAGCCGAATGCACTGTCGGCCTGCGCAGGTCATCGGCGTGATGCGGTTATGTCTGGTTCATCCTGGTTCTTTTCGCTGAACCGGACGGGCTGATTCTCGCCCGTATGTGAAAGGAATCGACGGGAACCGTGTCGATCTTTGCCAGTTTTCTCTGACAACTTGTGCGAGTCCGGTGGCCGTTGGGGCTGTCGGCGCTTGTCTTCTTGTGGGGGAAAGCCATGCGCACACGTGCCCTCGGCACGTCTCTTCGCCATGCCCGGAAGAGATCAGGATCGGCCGCCGCGGTGGCGGTGGTGACGGTGGCCGCCCTGGCGGCGGCCGTGCTGCCGGCCTCGACCGCGGCCGCGGCGGACGGGAAACCGGTCTCGGCGTGGGGCAAGGACAGCCCGGACTTCAAGATGCCGCCGGTGAAGGTCGGTGCGAACCGGCCGGTGAAGTCGCAGCCGTCGGAGAATCCGACCGACGAGGCGTACGTTCCGTGGCTGCGCGAGCAGCGCGCCCACGCCAAGGGGCGCGCCTCGAACGGTTCGAGCCCCAAGAAGTCCGCCGGTGTCGCCGCGGACGCGTCACTGATGGTCTTCGTCCCGGAGGGGCAGGGCGGTGTGCCCTGGCACCGCACCACCAGCTTCGCCATCACCGACGCCCTGACGGCGAAGATCGACTACTCCACCGGCAACCTGATGCTGACGGCGACGGACTTCGACATCGCCGGTGTCGGACAGAGGCTGCGACTGGCGCGGACGTACAACTCGCTGGACGCGCCCTGGGGCCGGGTCTCGCAGCGCTGGTGGCAGCAGTACGAGCGCTACCTGTCCTTCTTCAGCAACGAGGTGGTCTTCTACGACGCCTCCGGCGCGACCGTCCGCTTCACGAAGAACAGCGACGGCACCTTCGCCACCCCCAAGGGCTACTCCGAGGACCTGAAGAAGAACTCCGACGGCACCTACACGCTGACGAAGTGGAAGTCGGGGTCGAAGGAGACCTACGACGCGAACGGCTCCCTGATCAAGGTCACCGACCGCAACCACGGCAGCGTCACCGTCGCCCAGCACGACGAGAGCGGCGAGAACAAGGGATTCAAGCTCACCGAGACCCGCTCGGGCCGCTGGATCGACCTCGTCGAGACCGGCGCCTCGCAGTGGCAGGCCAAGGACAACACAGGCCGCACCGCCGTCTACAGCCTCGACGCGAGCGGGAACCTGGTCACCACCACCGACACCGAGGGCAAGACCGTCACCTTCGGCTACGACGACTCGGGCCGCGTCGAGAAGATCACCACCGCCGAGGGCCGCGTCACCGTCTTCACCTACGACGACGTCAACCGCGTCACCTCGATGCTGCGCGCCACCGGCTTCAACGCCTCCGGCAACACGGGCCCGACCTGGACGTACACCTACAGCGCCGCCTCCCCGACGGCCGCCGGTACGACCACGGCCAAGGACCCGGAGCTGCACGCGACGAAGTACGAGCACGACGGCGACGGCCAGGTCACCGACGTGACCGACGCCCTGGGCCACAAGCGGTCGACGAAGTTCGACGCCAACCACAACATCGACACCGCCACGGACGCGATGGGCTCGGGCACCACCCCGGGCAAGGTCACCGACTACGGGTTCAACTCCCGCAACAACCTCGAGACCGTCGCCATGCCCACCGGCGGCAAGACGGTCAACTCCTGGCAGACCATCGCCGGCGGCGACGTACCCAAGGACTCCACCAACGCCGACGGCGAGAAGACGAGCTTCACCTACGACACGGTCGGCAACACGACCTCGGTCGCCCAGACCGGCACCGGCGGCGGCAGCGTCTCCTACGACTACAACCCCGCCACCCCGACCTGCGGCGGCTTCGAGGGCCAGCGCTGCGCGCAGAAGACGAAGATGACGTCGACGAAGACGGTCACCACCGACTTCCACTACGACGCCAAGGGCAACCTGGACTGGGCCAAGCCCCCGGCGCCGCTGGACAAGACGACCTACACCTACGACGCCCTCGGCCGCACCGAGACGATGACCGACGCGCGCGGCATCAAGAGCGTGTACGTCTACGACAACCGCGACCGCATCAAGACCGTCTCCTCCACCAACGACACGGTCCGCTACTGGTACGACGGCGACGGCAACCTGACCCAGCGCTCGGACGGCACGGGGACCGTCAGGTACGACTTCGACCCGCTGCAGCGCGAGACGGTCCGCCACCTCCAGGACGGCTCCCAGACCCTGCTCGCCTACACGGCGGCCGGCAACGTGGACTACTACCAGGACCCGGCAGGGACGATCGACTACACCTGGAACGAGGTCAACAAGCTCACCGAGCTGAAGGATCCGCAGGGCGCGGTGACCAAGTACGCGTACAACAACAACGACGTCCGCACTTCCACCACCTACCCCGGCGGCACGGTGCAGAAGGTCGACGTCGACGACTCCAGCCGCCCGAAGTCCATCAAGGTGACCTCCGACCAGGGCACCCTGGTCGACCTCGGCTACACCTACGGCTACGGCACCAACGCTGCCACCGACGGCAGCAAGATCCGCACCAGCACGGACAACGTCACCGGCCTGAAGCGCACCTACTCCTACGACGGCGCGGGCCGTTTCTCCTACGCCAAGGAGGAGAAGAGCGGCGCGATCGCCGACTCCTGGCAGTACTGCTACGACCTGGCCGGCAACCTCACCTCCCAGGGCACGGACCAGGGGTGCCCGCGCGGCACCACCTACACCTACAACGACGCCCAGGAGCTCACCGCCAAGTCCAGCACCAGCGGAAGCTGGTCCTACGACGCCATCGGCAACGAGACGGCCGGCGCCTCCACCGACGACTACACCCGCACCGGCGAGACCTGGACCGACTACTCCCAGATGTCCTCGATCACGGTGAACGGCAAGACGTACACCGGGCAGTACGGCTCCACCGACCAGAGCGAGCGCATCCGCCTCGGTGACACCTACTACCACAACGGCCCGCTCGGCCTCTCCGCGAAGTCGACCGCCGGTGTGGACATGGGCTTCAACCGCGAGCCCGGGGGCACGCTGAACTCCATGACCACCGGGGGCAAGACGTACTACTACCTCACCGACGCCATCGGCTCGGTGATCGGTCTGGTGGACGTGGACGGCAACAAGGTCGACACCTACACCTACAGCCCCCGCGGTGTGCGCATCCTGGCCCAGTCCTCCGAACCGGTCGCCCAGCCCTACCGGTTCGCCGGCAACTACCAGGATCCCACCGGCCTGTACCACCTCAAGGCCCGCTACTACGATGCCAACGTCGGCCGCTTCACCCAGCCCGACCCCTCCGGCCAGGAGCAGAACCCCTACCTCTACGCCGAGGGCGACCCCGTCAACCGCATCGACCCCTCTGGGCTCCTCGACTGGGGCAAGTACGGGATGGAGTGCGTCAAGGGCGGTGCCCAATCAACGCTCATCGGCCTGGCCACCGGCGTGACGGAGACAGGCGTGGGAGCTCTGGCCGCATTCGGCGAGGGGTGCGCCCAGAACGTGGCGGTGGAGGCAGTCGGTGACTACGTCGACCAGAACGCCGGAGATGCGTTGAACTGGCTCGGCGACGCGAAGGACTTGAAGGATCTCACCAAGGCAGGCCTGAAGGCCTTGTGACAGCCGATGTCCGGGACGGCTCGCCGAGCCGTCCCGGACGTGACCGTAGGAGACTGGATGAACAGCGTCAACTCTGTGGAAATGGCTCGCGGCGCGCTGGCGGGCGCCCTTCCGACATGGCTTCTTGTGGTGGTCGTCGTGGTGCTTCTGGCGGTGGTCGCCGTGCGCTTGCGGAGGAAGTGAGAATGGCCCGCTAACGCCTGGGACATGAAGAGAGCTGTGACGGCCAGCAGTGGCCGACGTTGCGAGTGGCTGCTTCCGAGACCATGGTGCGCTACGGCCCGACCACCCAGGCCAGAAGAAGGCGAACCCCTGCCTCTCCGCCGAAGGCGACTCCCTCAACCGCACTGACCCGGCAGGCACTCTCAGCCCTGGCGTGGTGAAGTAGTAGGTGAACGATGAGAGGTGGGCGGGGCCTTACCAGGTCTCCGCCCACTGCCCTTGAACCGACATACGTCTGTCAGGCCGTCGCGGGCGCCCGCAATGGTGATCCGACCGAGAGGGAAGAGCCGCGCCCTGTACACGGCGCCGGGCCACAGTGGGGGAGTGCCGTGCGAGCGACGCCGCACGACGGCGTCAGCCCCGGCTGCAACGCTCCCGAAGCTCCGCGAGGACGGCCTTCTCACGGGAGTTGACGTCACCGTCCACGGTGGCCACGCGCTCCGCCGCGTCGAGGACGTCGCCGAGATCGCCCGGCTCGGCGGTCACCCGCTTCCACACCTCGGCCGGGTCGATGTCGACGACGTGCGCGAGCTGCTCGTCGACCACCTCGTGCCGTTCCCGGACCAGCCTCACCAGATGCCGCATCAGCAGCGCCTCGTCGTCGGCGATCTTGGTGTTCGCCCTGATGACGAGCCATGCGACCCACAGCATCAACTGCGGGTGCCGACTGCGTTCGCTCATTCTCTCGGCGACTTCGATCACCCGGGCCTCGTTCCGGAACACGGCCCGCGCGTGCCGGCCGGCGAGGAGCGTGGTGTAGCGGTTCAGCAGGACGGCGAGGGGGACGCCGACGAGTGGGATACCGATCTTGATGACGTTGCGCTGCAGGAGGTGCTTCCCGACGACGGGGAGCGTCTTCCCGGCGGTGAGTACCGATCCTGAGTAGAAGCGCTTGACCAACGGTCGCACGAGGACTGGTACCGCCTTGGCGACACCTTCGCGGGCAGCCTCCCCGCTCTTGATCGTGAATGCCACGCGGATGAGCTTCCACAGGTCCTCGGGGTCGTGCACGTCGAGCGGGACCCGGTAGAGGACGGAGACGTCGTAGGCCAGGCGAAGCTGGAGCTGGGTGAGGAACGCGACGTCGACCATCATGGTCGCCACGGCGACGGGGACGGTCGCCGGTGAGGCACCGCCGAGGCTCCCGATGGTGGCGGCGACGGTCGCCGTGTAGGCCCCGGCCGAGAGCCCGCCTTCGAGCGCTGCGTACCGAGCCGCCATCTTGATCCGCTGATCCACGATGGCGTCCGCGGGCACACCCGCGTACCGGTCCTGGAAGTACTGCCAGTCGACCTTCTCGGTGTACGAGTTCATGGCATGAGCGGCGAGCTTGGTGAACCAGTTGCCCGACTTGATGTCGTCCGCGCTCAGGCCCTTGACGAAGTCCTTGATCTCGGCCTGCTCCTGCTCGACGACCTTCCGGTCGGCGGCGTCGTCGGCTTCGTCCGTGTCGGTGTCGGCGGCGTGCGTCGGCGCGTCTGTCATGGCGTATGCCCCCAAGCTGTTTCGCGGCCGGCCGAGCAGCGGGGCGCGGGCACCCCTCCGCCGTCCGCGCTCTTCAATTCGGCGAGCGGCACAACGGCCGCTCTGTCCTCCCCTGGAGGCGCCACCTTAGCGTGTCGTCAGACGACCGGTGCCGTGGCGCGTCACGCAGGTGAGGGTGTCCCGGCGGGGGTGGGTGACGTGAGGTGAGGTCACCATGACGGCACACGAGGAGAGCGACGCGGGCATCCTTCGGTGCCTCGGGCAGCAGTTGCGGCTGTGAGCACGTCGGTGGCGGTTCGAAGTGCGTGCGCGCGGTGATCACCGGAATGCGCGAGCCGACGATCGCCGCCGGACACCTCCCCCCGAGGGACATGCCGGCGAGGCCCATGAGCGGTCGCCAGTCATGATCGGTGCGGCCACGGCGAACCTCGAAGCCCGCGGATGGCGGCGCTCGTCCGGCACCGAGAGTGGCCCGTCCTCGGCTACTCCGGCGGCGTAGGCGTCTCCGCGTCGCGGTACATCGCCTGGACGTCCAGTTCCAGTTGTACGGTCGGGCCGACGACCGCGATGCCGCGGGCCAGCATGGAGCGCCAGTTCAGGGTGAAGTCCTCGCGGTGCAGCTCCGCCTTCGCCAGGGCCGCGCAGCGCAGTTCCTGCTCGTAGCCGCCGTTCACCGTGCCAAGGTACGTCGTGTCCAGGCCGACGGAGCGGCTGGTGCCGTGCATGGTGAGCGTGCCGTTCAGGGTCCACCTGGAGCCGCCCCGGTAGACGAACCGGTTGCTGGTGAAGTCGATGTACGGGTAGCGCTCGACGTCCAGGAAGTCGGCGGACCGCAGGTGGTTGTCGCGGGTCTTGTTGCCCGTGGCGATGCTGGACGCGTCGATGCGTACCGATACCTGGGAGTCGGTCACGTCCGGCGTGACGCGGATGCCGCCGGTGAAGCGGGTGAAGCGGCCGTGGACGTGGGCCATGCCAACGTGCTTGGCGATGAAGCGGATCGCGGTGTGCGGCGGGTCGAACAACCAGGTTCCGGGCGGCGGGAGTTCCAGCTGACGGGCGGGCAGCAGCGCGATGCGGGCCGGGGTGAGCGGGGTGCCGGCGGCAATCTCCACGTTGCTACGGGCCGGGGTGAGGCCCTCGGCCGATGCCATCACACTGTAGGCGCCGGGCGGCAGTGCCGCCGGGCGTCTCGCGAATCCATCACGGAGCCCACACCTGCCTCCGCCTCCCACAAAGGACGGACTGACGCGTTCGAGTGACGTTCTCCTACGCGCTGGACATGCGGAGGCTCGCGCCGGTGCGCCGGGAGCGCGGTCTCCCGGCCGTCAACTGAACCGGATTTCGATGCCGTACGTATCTCCCGGCGTGGAAGGATCGCTCACCGTGAGCGCTACGGAGATCCACTCAGTCATGTCCGCCATGTCCGCCATGTCCGCGAAGCGCACCCTCATGCGCCGCTCCGGAGCCGTCGTCGCCCTGGGCGCCGCCGGTGTTCTCGCCGCGGCCGGTGTCGCGTCCGCGCATGTCACCGTCCACCCGGAGAGCTACGCCAAGGGGGCCACGGACGGTGTGCTGACGTTCCGGGTGCCGAATGAGGAGGACGGTGCCTCCACCAGCAAGGTGCAGGTTTTCCTGCCGACCGACCATCCTGTCCTCGGCGTTCTCGTGCGCCCCCGCGACGGATGGACGCCGAAGGTGACCACCACCAAGTTGAAGACGCCGGTGAAGACCGATGACGGGACCATCACCGAGGCGGTCTCCCAGATCACCTGGACCGGCGGGAAGATCGGGGCCGGGGAGTACGAGGACTTCGACGTCGCCTTCGGGGAACTTCCGGACAGCACCAGCCAGTTGACGTTCAAGACGCTGCAGACCTACTCCGACGGCAAGGTCGTCCGGTGGATCGAGGCGCCCAGTGGCGGGGAGGAGGCGGACGATCCGGCACCCACGCTCAAGCTGACGGAGGGCGGCGAGGAGGCTGCCGCCCCCGCGGCTGCGAAGAATGGCGACACCGGCGGCCCGAAGGCGGCCGACGGGACCGATGACACCGCTCGGGAGCTGGGCATCGGCGGGCTTGTCGTAGGTGTGCTGGGGCTGGCCGCGGCCGCCTTCGCCATCGTGCGCGGGCGGTCCCCGAAGACCGACGCGTAGCCGACCCGGTCAGCGGCGGATCAGGCCCAGGTCCGTCGCCGTGGCCACGGCGGCCGTGCGGGAGTCGACGCCGAGTTTGGTGTAGGTGCGGGCCAGATGGGACTTGACGGTGCCCTCGGTGAGGTGGAGCCGCCGGCCGATCGCCTGGTTGGAGAGGCCCTGCGCGACCAGGGTCAGGACCTCCGTCTCACGCCGGGTCAGGGCGACGGCGGGTGCGCGGAGGCGGTTCATCAGGCGGTCGGCGACGGTCGGCGCCAGCGCGGTGCGGCCTGCGGCGGCCGTGCGTACCGCCGCCGCCAGCTCCTCGGGGTGTGCGTCCTTGAGGAGGTAGCCGGTGGCGCCCGCCTCGATGGCGGGCAGCGTGTCGGCGTCGGAGTCGTAGGTGGTGACGATCAGGACCCGCGGCGCGCCGGGGCGGGCGGTGATGAGGGCGGTGGCCTCGGCGCCGCCCATGCCCGCGCCGAACTGAAGGTCCATCAGGACCACGTCGATGTCACCCTCGGCGGCGCGAGTGACCGCGGCCTCGGCGGTGGCGGCCTCGGCCCGCACGACGATGCCGGGCTCGGTCTCCAGCACGGCGCGCAGCCCCGCCCGTACCACCGGGTGGTCGTCGGCCAGCAGCAGACGGACGGGGCTGTCGGAGGTGGCGGAGCACGGGCCGCCGGGTACGCCTGGGCTGAGGTTGTCGGTCACGGGTGGGCCTCGGGTTCGCCGGCTTCGGGCGCGTGTGCGCGCGGGGTCAGGGGGAGCCGGGCGGACAGGGATGTGCCCCGGCCCGGGGAGGAGTCGATGGTGAGGGTGCCGCCCAGCGCGTTCATGCGGGCGCGCATCGCGGCGAGGCCGAAGCCTCCGTCGTCCGGGTGGGGGGCCGGCAGCGCGGCGGGGTCGAATCCGGTGCCGTCGTCGGCGATGTCCACGGCGACATGGTCGTCCAGGTGGGTGAGGGTGACGTCCGCGGTGGTGGCGTCGGCGTGGCGGACGGTGTTGGCCAGGGCGGACTGGGTGATCCGCAGAAGGGCGACCTCGTGCGCGGTGGGCAGAGGAGCCGGGGCGCCGGTGAGGTGGAAGCGGACGGTGAGGGGGTGGCGGGCGGAGGTCGTGACGCACAGCCGTTCCAGGGCGCCGGCCAGCGTGGTGCCCTCCAGGGCCGGCGGGGTGAGGGCCGCGACGAAGCGGCGGGCCTCGGCGAGGTTGTCCACGGCCGCCTGACGGGCCTGGTCCACATGGCGGGCGGCGGCCTCTGGCCGCTCCGGCAGGGCGCGCTCGGCGGCGCGCAGCAGAAGCTGGATGCTGGACAGGCCCTGGGCGAGGGTGTCGTGGATCTCGCGGGCCAGTCGTTCGCGTTCGGCGAGCACCCCGGCGGTGTGCTGGGCCCGGGCCAGGTCGGCGCGGGTGGCCGTCAGCTCCTCGATCAGCCGGCGGCGCTGCTCGCTCTCCCGGTACAGGGCCTGGTACCCCCACACCACCGCGACGGCCACGGCGGCGCCCAGCGCCGGGCCGATCACCATCGCGACGCTGAAGGCGTGCTGGTGGGCGGCGAAGGCGGTGATCGCCGCGAGCGCGGTCGCCACGACCGCCGCCAGTGCGGTTCGGCGCGGCAGCAGGTGGAGCTGGAGGAAGTACAGCGGGAAGGCCAGCCAGACGCCGTCCGCCGACAGGGCCAGCAGCACCAGCCAGACGGCGCCGAGGCAGGCCAGCCACACCGTCGCCGACCGGCGTGAGCCGCGTACGCCGGGGAGCAGCGGGCCGGCCGCGTATACGAGGCCGCAGGCCAGGGCGGCGGCGACGGTCGCCCATGGGTGCGGCCCGCCGTCGGTCAGGGTCCGCCCGGCTGCCAGCGCGAGCAGACCGGCGATCAGCAGGTGCAGGCACCAGGCCAGGACCCGGCTGGTCGGGATCGGGGCGGGCATGGGGGGAGAGTTCACAGTGCGTCCAGGCTACGGAGGCGGACCCCCGAGGGGCCTCCATCGAAAGTTACAACCCGGATGCCGCCTTTCCGGCCGGTGAAGTGCGGTCCCTTGCCGGATGCCCGGCCGGGCGGCCGTCGGCGACGGTGGGGACGTACCGATTCGACCACCACTCCCGTCGTTGAGAGGACAGGCCACCCCGTGTTCGTAGCCTGGAGAGATCTGAGGTTCGCCAAGGGGCGATTCGCCCTGATGGGAACCGTCATCGTGCTGATAACCCTGCTGGTCGGGCTGCTGTCCGGGCTGACGGCCGGGCTCGGCAGGCAGAACGTCTCCGCGATCACCGGCCTGCCCGCGGACCGGTTGGCCTTCCAGACTCCCGCCGGCGGACAGGGCCTCTCCTTCTCCGACTCCACCGTCAGCGCACGCCAGTGGCGGCAGTGGGCCGAGGCGCCCGGCGTCGAGGGTGCCGAGCCGCTGGGCATCACCACGACCAGGGCGACCACCGGGGACCGGAGCACCGCGGTGTCCGCGTTCGGCGTCGAACCCGGCTCCTCGCTCGCCCCGGACGGCGGACGGATCGACGACCGGTCCGCGGTGCTGTCCGCCACTGCCGCCGGCGACCTCGGCCTCGCCCCGGGCGACTCCCTCACCCTGGCCGGGCACCGGCTGACCGTCGCCGCGGTCCGGGGCGACGCCTCCTTCAGCCACATCCCGGTGATCTGGACCAGCCTGGACACCTGGCGGCGGACTGCGCCGCCCACGGACGCCGCGGACGGCGCCACCGCCACCGTCATCGCCCTGCGCACCACCGCGGGGGCCGACCTCACGGTCACCGACCGGCGGGCCGGCACCAGGACGGTCTCCGTCGAGGACTCGCTGTCCGCGATCGGCTCCTACACCTCGGAGAACGGCTCCCTGCAGCTCATGCGCGGATTCCTGTTCGCCATCTCGGCCCTGGTCATCGGCGCCTTCTTCACCGTGTGGACCATCCAGCGCAGCGGCGACGTCGCCGTCCTCAAGGCGCTCGGCGCCTCTACCGCGAGCCTGCTCAAGGACGCCCTCGGCCAGGCCGTGGTCCTGCTCGTCGGCGGCACCCTGGCCGGCACCGGTATCGCCGCCGCTGTCGGCGCCCTCGTGGCCGGGTCGGACGTACCGTTCCTGCTCAGCCCCGGCACGGTACTGCTGCCCGCCGCGGTGATGGTCCTGCTCGGCAGCCTCGGCGCCGGCCTGTCCATCCGCCGCATCACCTCCGTCGACCCGCTGACCGCCCTGGGGAGCGCCCGATGAGCCTCGAGCTGACCGACATCACCCTCACCTACGCGGACGGCGAGACCCGGCTGACCGCCCTCGACCGGGTCACGCTCCGGGTCCCCAAGGGCAGCCTCACCGCAGTCGTCGGCCCCTCCGGCTCGGGCAAGTCCAGCCTGCTGGCCGTCGCCGCCACCCTGATCACCCCCGACGCCGGAACGGTCACCATCGACGGCACGTCCACCACCGGTCTGAGCCGCGGCGAACTGACCGAGCTGCGCCGTCACCGGATCGGCATCGTCTTCCAGCAGCCCAACCTGCTGCCCTCCCTCACCGCCGCCGAACAGCTCCAGGTCATGGCCAGGATCGACGGCCGCAGCCCCGGCCGGGCCCGTGGCCGGGCCCTCGAACTCCTCGAGGCGGTGGGCCTCGTGGACCAGGCCCACCGCCGGCCCCACCAGCTCTCCGGCGGCCAGCGCCAGCGCGTCAACATCGCCCGCGCCCTGATGAACGACCCCACCGTCCTGCTGGTCGACGAACCCACCAGCGCCCTCGACCACGAACGCGGCGCCGCCGTCATCGAGCTGATCACCCGGCTCACCCACCAGCGGGCCACCGCCACCGTCCTGGTCACCCACGACCGCACCCACCTGACCGCCGCCGACCGGATCGCCGAGGTCCACGACGGAGGCCTCCGCGGCCCCGCACCGACCGGCTGACGGTG
Organism: Streptomyces sp. NPDC041129; assembly: GCF_055592265.1. NCBI lineage: Bacteria > Bacillati > Actinomycetota > Actinomycetes > Kitasatosporales > Streptomycetaceae > Streptomyces > Streptomyces sp. NPDC041129. The sequence goes on from NZ_JBVIYV010000001.1 coordinate 271,778, forward strand.
CGAAAACGGAGGAGGCGTCCCCGGCTTCCAGGCCTCAGGCGCCCCGACCCCTGGCGCCCCGACCTCCGACCCCCAGCACCCTCAGCGCGCCGCCAGCTCCAGCTCCCGTATCAGCGGCTCACCGACCGCCCCATCGCCGACCGCCCCCTCGGGGGCCGTCCGCCCGTCGTCCGTACGGGAGTCGCGCCACAGCCACAGCATGTCCCGGCCGAACGACCACACCAGCGAGCCCAGTGACAGCACCACGATCGCCAGGTTCGCCGGGTGCGGCAGCAACTCGGCGCCGGCCAGCAGGAGGCAGATGCCCTGGAGCGCGGCGACCGTCTTGCGGGCGAAGGACGGCGGCAGTGGTGCGTTCAGCCAGGGAGCGACGCGGGCCGCCGCCACGAACGCGTAACGCATGCCGCCGATCAGCAGTACCCAAGGGCCCTGCTGCGTCGCCACGTACACGCTCAGCACCAGGATCAGGAACGCGTCGACCTCCATGTCGAAGCGGGCGCCGAGCTCGGTGGAGGTGCCGGTGCGGCGGGCCACCTTGCCGTCCACACCGTCCAGCAGCAGCGCCACCGCGGTGAGGCCGACCAGTAGCGTGACCGGTGGTGCGCTCTCGAAGGAGTCCGCGACCAGCGCGGTCACCCCGCCGACCAGCGTGGCCCGCCCCAGCGTCACCCGGTTGGCGGGGCCGAACGAGCTGAGCCGGGAGCGGTGCAGGGCGCGGGAGAGGACCGCCCAGGTGGCGAACGCGAAGACCAGCCCCGTCAGCCAGCCGGCCGGCCCCATGCCGATCGCCGAGCCGAGCAGGGCGAGCAGCAGGAGCTGTACGCCCGCTCCGACAGCGGTCTCCTGCTGGAGCCTCGCGTCATACGTGTTGTTCAGGGCCACCGCACACCCTCCGGCCGAGTGACAGAGTCGATCAACGCCGCGTACTGTGCGCGGCCTGTGCACAACTCGGTACGTGAACAACTTCCCGATCGTTCAGGAGGATGCCGATGAACCGGTCGGCCCGCGCGTTCTGGCTGAGCTCCCCGGGGGCCGGTGAGCTGCGCGACGTCACCCTCGCGGAGCCGGGCGAGGGCGAGGTCCTGGTCCGCACGCTGTACTCCGGAGTGAGCCGCGGCACGGAGACGCTGGTCTTCCGCGGCGGGGTGCCGGAGTCCCAACACGGCGTGATGCGGGCGCCGTTCCAGGAGGGCGACTTCCCCGCGCCGGTGAAGTACGGCTACCTGAACGTCGGTGTCGTCGAGGAGGGCCCGCGAGAGCTGATCGGCCGAACGGTCTTCTGTCTGTATCCGCATCAGTCCCGTTACGTCGTTCCGGTGAACGCCGTGACCGTGGTGCCCGACCGGGTGCCCGCCGAGCGGGCCGTGCTCGCCGGGACCGTGGAGACCGCCGTGAACGCCCTGTGGGACGCGGCGCCCCTGATCGGCGACCGGATCGCGGTGGTCGGCGGCGGCATGGTCGGCTGCTCGGTCGCCGCGCTGCTCGCCCGCTTCCCCGGCGTACGGCTGCAGCTCGTCGACGCCGACCCGGCTCGCGCCAAGACCGCAGAGGCGCTCGGCGCCGACTTCGCCACACCCGGCACCGCCCTCGGCGAGTGCGACCTCGTGGTGCATGCCAGCGCCACCGAACAGGGCCTCACCCGTGCCCTGGAACTCCTCGCACCCGAGGGCACGGTCGTCGAACTGAGCTGGTACGGCGACCGGCGCGTCGCCCTGCCGCTCGGCGAGGCGTTCCACTCCCGCCGGCTCACCGTGCGCAGCAGCCAGGTCGGCACCGTCTCCCCGGCCGCCCGTGCCGGCCGGGGTTACGCCGAACGGCTGGCGCTCGCCCTCGACCTGCTCGCCGACCCCGCCCTCGACGCCCTCATCACCGGCGAGAGCACCTTCGAGGAGCTGCCGGAGCTGATGCCCAGGTTCGCCTCCGGCGAGATCCCGGCCCTGTGCCACCGCATCACCTACCCCGGCAGCGGCCCGGCCTGATCAGGACAGCAGCGGTCTGACCTGAGAAAAGAGTGCGAGGAGGCTGAACACGGGGAACGGAGGAGCCGTACTACACGGCAATCCCCCGGCAGGTGACCGCCGGGGGCATCAGACGCGCCGCACCTGGAGGGTCGTCCGTTGTTCAGCATCACCGTCCGCGATCACATCATGATCGCCCACAGTTTCCGCGGCGAGGTGTTCGGGCCCGCGCAGCGCCTGCACGGCGCCACGTTCCTGGTGGACGCCACGTTCCGCCGCGAGCAGCTGGACGAGGACAACATCGTCGTCGACATCGGCCTGGCCACCCAGGAACTGGGCGCCGTCGTCGCCGAGCTGAACTACCGCAACCTCGACAACGAGCCGGAGTTCGCCGGAATCAACACGTCCACCGAGTTCCTGGCCAAGGTCATCGCCGACCGGCTCGCCGACCGCGTCCACAAGGGCGCCCTCGGCGAAGGAGCCAGGGGCCTGGCGGGACTCACCGTCACCCTGCACGAGTCGCACATCGCCTGGGCGAGTTACGAGCGTGCCCTGTGACGGAGACGACCGTGAAACCCACCGGGGCGCCCGGGAAGACCACCGGGTCGCCCGGGATGGCCACCGGGTCGCCCGGGATGGCCGCCGGGTCGCCCGGGAAGGCCACCGGGGCGCCCGCGGAGGCCTCGCAGAAGGCGCGGCTCGCCTACGTGCCCGCGCAGCCCACCGCCCTCGAGAACGTCGGGATCATCCCCATGTCCCTGCGCACCGTGCACTTCGTCATGCCGGGCGGTGTCGACGACCCGGCCGCGCCGAGCGGCGGCAACGCCTACGACCGCCGGGTCTGCCTGGACCTGCCGGGCTTCGGCTGGCAGGCCGTGCGGCACGCCGTGCCCGGCAGTTGGCCGCGCCCCGGCCGCGCCGACCGCGACGTGCTCGCCCGCACCCTGCGGGAACTCCCGGACGACACCGTCGTCCTGCTGGACGGCCTGGTCGCCTGCGGAGTGCCGGAGATCGTCGTCCCGGAGGCGGAGCGGCTGCGCCTCGCGGTGCTGGTGCACCTGCCGCTCGGCGACGAGACCGGCCTGGACCCGGCCGTGGCCGCGGACCTGGACGCCCGCGAGCGCGTGGTGCTGCGGGCGGCGGGCGCGGTGATCGCCACCAGCGACTGGGCCGTCCGCCGGATCGTCTCCCACCACGGCCTCGCCCCGCAGCGGGTGCACGTCGCCGCCCCCGGCGCCGACATCGCCCCCCTCGCCCCGGGCACCGACGGTGTCTCCCGGCTGCTGTGCGTCGCCGCCGTCACCCCGCGCAAGGGCCAGCACCGGCTGGTGGAGGCGCTGGCCGGGGTGACCGACCTGCCGTGGAGCTGTGTGTGCGTCGGCGGGCTCACCCAGGACCCTGAGTACGTCGACCGGTTGCGGGGCCTGATCGGCGAACGCGGCCTCGAGGACCGGCTGGTGCTCGCCGGACCCCGGGCCGGCGCCGAACTCGACGCGGCGTACGCGTCGGCCGACCTGATGGTCCTCACCTCGTACGCGGAGACCTACGGCATGGCCATCACCGAGGCGCTCGCCAGGGGGGTCCCGGTGCTGGCGACCGATGTCGGCGGGGTGTCCGAGGCGGTCGGCCGCGCCCCCGACGGCGGCGTCCCCGGCATCCTTGTCCCGCCGGAGGACCCGGCGGCACTCGCAGCCGAACTGCGCGGCTGGTTCGGTGAACCCGATGTGCGCCGCCGGCTGAAGGCCGCGGCCCGCGGCCGCCGTGCGGCACTCGACGGCTGGGCTGCCACCGCCCGCAGCCTGGCCGGTGTCCTCGGCCGGCTCCCCGAGGCACCGAGGAGGGCGGCATGACGGACACACGGACGGTGACCGGCGGCATCCCGGCCCAACCGGGCCCCGGCGGAGCCGAGTTCGTGCCGGACGGCGAGGAGGCCGCGATGGGTACCGGTGCACGCGAGAGCGACCCGGCCGGTGTGATCGCCGGCGCCGGGCCCGTGGCCGGCCCCGGCGAACGGGCCACCGTACGGCTGCGGGACGGTGAGCCGCAGGAGCCGCCGCGGTACGCGCCCGAGTGGCTGCGGCTGCGGGAACCGGCCGACGCGGCGGCGCGGGCCACGGAGTCGCTGGACCCGCTGCGGATCCGGCTGGCCAACCGGCCCGGCAGGGCGGGCGGGCCGGCCGTGCACGACCTGGGCTGCGGCACCGGCTCGATGGGGCGCTGGCTCGCTCCGCGGCTGGAGGGCGCCCAGCACTGGGTCCTGCACGACCGTGACCCTTACCTGCTGCACTTCGCCGCCGTGGGCTCCCCGCGCGCCGCCGCCGACGGCAGCCGGGTCACGGTCGAGACCCGGCGCGGCGACATCGCCCGGCTCACCCCGGACGCGCTGAACGGGGCCGGACTGGTGACCGCGTCCGCACTGCTGGACGTCCTCACCCGTGAGGAGATCGAGACCCTCGCCGCAGCCTGCGCCGGCGCGGGCTGCCCGGCCCTGCTCACCCTGTCCGTCGCGGGCCGGGTCGAACTCACCCCGCCGGACCCGCTGGACGCCGAGATCGCCGAGGCGTTCAACGCCCACCAGCGGCGCGACGGGATGCTCGGGCCGGACGCGGTCACCGTGGCCTGCGAGGCGTTCGCCGAACGCGGGGCGACCGTACGGGTGTACCCGAGCCCGTGGCGGCTCGGACCCGAGGAGTCCGCGCTGACCGCGCAGTGGCTTCGGGGCTGGGTGGGCGCGGCCGTCGAGCAGCGGCCCGAGCTGTCCGGGCGCGCCGAGCGCTACCTGCGCGAGCGGCTGGCCGCCTGCGAGGCCGGTGAGTTGCGGGTCGTGGTCCACCACAGCGATCTGCTCGCGCTGCCCAAGCCGGCGGGCGGGGCGTCGTCATGAGCGGACAGGCGGTGGAGTCCGGCGCCAGGCCGCGCCGGGGGAGGGCGGCGAAACCCCGTCTGGCGCGGGTGATCCCGCACGCGCGGATCAGGGGGGTGCGAGGCTGTGTCACGGCTCCCGCGGTGAGCGCGGTGACGGCGCCCCCGGAGCCGTCCGCCCCCGGGACCGCCCGGCGCGACACCCCCCACCGCCTGATCCGCAGACTCAACTCCCGTGCCGTCCGCACCCACTTCGGCACGGTCGCCGGCACGGCCATCATCGCCGTGCTGCTGTGGCGGCTCGGTACCGGTGTGCTCCTCGACGGCCTGCGGCGGATCGACTCGGCGTCGCTGCTGCTGGCCCTGGGCATCGGCGTGGTCACCACCGTGTTCAGCGCGTGGCGCTGGCAGTTGGTGGCCCGGGGGCTGCGCATCCGGCTGCCGTTCGGGCCGGCGGTGGGCGACTACTACCGGGCGCTGTTCCTCAACGCGGCCCTGCCCGGCGGGGTGCTGGGCGATGTGCACCGGGCGGTCCGGCACGGGCAGAGCGCCGGGGACATCCGGCGCGGGGTGAAGGCGGTCGTGCTCGAGCGGGTCGCCGGGCAGGTCGCGCTGGCCGTGTTCGGCGCGGTCGTGCTGGTGGTCCTGCCGTCGCCGGTCCGGGACGAGATACGGGGTCTCGCGGCGCCGGTGGCGCTGGCCGCGTTGGGCGCGCTCGCCGTCGTCCTCGCCGTCCGGCTGAACCGTGCGCCCTCCCGCCGCGGCGGCGCCCTGCGATCCGCGCTCGGCGAGGCCCGACGGGGCCTGCTGTCACGCGAGGCCGGGCCCGGAGTCGCGCTGTCCTCCGCCGTCGTACTGGCCGGGCACGTCGCGATGTTCGTCGTGTCGGCCCGGATCGCCGGATCGGCCGCGTCCGTGCCGGTGCTGCTGCCGATCGCGGTGCTCGCCCTGGTCGCGATGGGGCTCCCGCTGAACGTCGGCGGTTTCGGACCCCGCGAGGGCGTCACCGCCTGGGCGTTCGGCGCCGCCGGGCTCGGCGCGAGCAGCGGGGTGGCGGTCGCCGTGGTGTACGGGGTGCTGAGCTTCGTCGCGAGCCTGCCCGGCGCCGCCGTCCTCGTCGCCCGCTGGTACGCAGGGCTGCGCGGCTACCCCCGTACCGCCGCCGGGCCGGAGTCCGAGGTGAGCAGGTCGAAGAGCGCGCCGAACGACTCCACCAGGCCGGCCAGGAATTCCTTCCCCTTTTCCGCGGAACCCAGGGAAGGGCGGCCGATGACGCCGGATTCGGTGTAGGCGGACATTCCCACGGTAAGGAGATGACGACGGTCGTCAGCGGTGAAGTCGGCGGACTCGTAACCAGGGCGGACGAATTCGGGATGAGCGTGCAGCAGAATGGAGGTCTCGATCTCGCCCGCGTGCATGTCGGTGAGCAGGGAGGTGAGCACCCCGGCCCGCTGCCGCGCCGCCTCCCAGTCCTCGGCGGCCGGGAACAGCGCCATGCTCTCCCCGCGCGCGGAGGCCTCCTGGACGACGTTGCCCAGCACGTAGTTGCCGCCGTGGCCGTTCACCACGACCAGCGTCTCGACGCCCGAGCGGCGCAGCGAGTCGGCGATGTCCCGGACCACCGCGTGCAGGGTCACCGAGGAGATGCTGACGGTCCCCGGCCAGTCCGCGTGCTCGTGCGAACAGCCGATCGTCACGGGCGGCAGGAGGTGCACCGGATACGCGCCCGCGATCTCCCGGGCCACGGCACAGGCGACGAGCGTGTCGGTCGCCAGCGGAAGGAAGGGGCCATGCTGTTCGAAGCTGCCGACGGGAAGGACGGCGACCTGTGTTGAAACGCCCGCCCCCCGCATCCGTACGTCTTCCGTAGTGTCCGCCGGTACCACCCCGAAGCCGGCCGTACGCGCGCCCGAACCACTCATCTTTCCCGGCCCTTCGTCTCTGCTTAGGAATCAGATCATGACAGAAAACCTCGGTGTCCTCGGCGAGAAGTCCTCGCGGCGCTCGGGCGCGGAACGCGTCGTGAACGCGCCGCTGCCCACCGTGTACGGGCAGTTCCAGGCGATCGGCTACCTGGACCACGACCGCGGTGACGAACAAGTCGCCCTCGTGTACGGGGAGATCGGGACCGAGAACGTGCTGACCCGGCTGCACTCGGAGTGCCTGACCGGGGACGCCTTCGGCTCCCGGCACTGCGAGTGCGGCGACCAACTGGCCTCGGCGCTGCGCGCGGTGGTCGCCGAAGGCAGCGGCATCGTCGTCTACCTGAGGGGACACGAGGGCCGGGGCATCGGCCTGCTGGCCAAGCTGCGCGCGATGGCCCTCCAGGCGGAGGGTCTGGACACGGTCGAGGCGAACCTGGCGCTCGGCCTGCCCGTCGACGCCCGCGACTACGGCGTCGCCGCCGAGATCCTGCACGACCTCGGGGTGCGCTCGGTCCGGCTGATGTCCAACAACCCGCGCAAGCGGGAGGCCCTGGTACGGCACGGCATCCAGGTCGCCGAGCAGGTGCCGCTGCTGATCGAGCCGTGCGAGAGCAACATCACCTACCTGCGGACCAAGCGCGAGCGCCTGGACCACGTCCTGCCCCACCTGGACGCGGTCGCCCACGGGTCTTGAGCCGGCGGGGCAGGGCGAGGGGGCGGGCGACCGACGATGACGGCCCGCCCCCTCCCCGGTCTCGCTCGGTCAGCGGTGCTCTCCGATGCGGTCGACCACCTGGATGTCCTTGAGGGTCCTGGTCTCGTAGTAGTAGTTGGTCTGCTTCCACTCGCCGTGAATCTTCTTCGGCGAGCTGCCCTTGGTGCGCAGGCCCAGGTAGTCGTACGTCCTGCGGTCGAAGAGGAACGTGAACGACGCCTTGGGGTGCGAGACTCCGACGGCCTTGCGGCCGGCGACGTCCGCGTCGTCGTAGTCGAGCCGGATGTGGGGAAGCTTCGACAGCGCCTCGAAGGCGCCGGCCTGCAGCCCGGGGGGCATGACACGCGGTCCCATCAGCAGCATGCACCCCTCGAAGAAGGCCATCACGTCCGTGTTGGGTGCGCTGTCATTGCCTCTGAACCGCGCCAGCAGCTTGTCGGGATCGGTCGGCATCTGCTGGAGCTTGGAGTAGACGGTGGGAGGCCATCTCACCTCGTGCTTGCCGAGCGGAGGGTCGTGGTGAACCTTCCCGTACTCCTGGCGCAGGGACGGCTTCGAGCCGTCCACCGACATCCAGCTCTGGTCGGTCCACGTCCTGGTCGGCCCTCCCTTCACCGGCACCCGGGTGATGTAGGTCCGGGTGTAGAAGTACTGGTCGTTGCGCGGCACGGGCAGGTCGCTGCCCGCGGCGCGTGACCTGTCGGCGGCCCTTCGCAGCACGTCCGCCGCGCTGACCGCGCCCAGACGCGGCGCGCGGTCGCTTCCGCCGTCGAGTGCCAGGACCACGGCGCCCGCGGCCGCCGCCGTCATGCCGGCGAACGCGGTGCGGAGCACGATCCGCCGGCTCAGCCGGCCCGTACGGGGCGCGACGCCGTTCGACTCCTTCGCCATGGCGGCCTCCAGGCGGGCCCGGGCGGCGGTACGGGCCTGGTCGGACGGCCCCTCCCGGTCGGTGTCCCACGCGCGCACCCTCGTCAGTTCATCCATGATCGGTCCCCTTCTGAGGTGCGGTCGAGGTGGTCGGCTCCGGGCCGCCCAGTGCCCGGCGCAGCTTGACGCGGGCCCGGTGGAGGCGGGAGCGCACCGTGCCGACGGGCAGGCCCAACGCCTGTGCGGCCTCCGCGTAGTCGAGGTCTCCCCAGGCGATGACCAGCAGCACATCCCGGTAACGGGCGGGCAGTTCGGCGAGGGCGCCGGCCAGGGTGCCTTGCGCGTCCGCGGCGCCGATCCCGTCCTCCGGTCCGGCCTGCTCCTCCCGCTCCTCCGGCAGCGACGCCATGCGGGACAGCGCCCGCAGCCGGCGGGCCTCGTCCCGGCGGTGACGGCCGATCAGGTTGGTGGCGATCCCGTACAGCCAGGGCCGTGCGTGCGGGTGGGACAGGTCGTAGCGCCGCCGACGCTGGAAGGCGATCACGAAGGTCTCCGCCATCAGGTCGTCGGCGGTGTCGGAGCCCAGGCGCCGGGCGATGTAGCGGTGGATGTCATCGGCGTGGCGGTCGAAGATCACCGCGAACGCGTCGGGCGTCTCCCAGGACCGCTCGATGACCGAGCCGTCGGAGGTGCCGCTCTCGTCCGCCGGGAGGGCGAACGCGGCACCGGTGGCGGGCAGGAGGGTCACGTTCCACCTCTGCGATTCATTTCGCGTCCTCGGGTCTCGGAGTCGGAGTCGTGGTCGCCTGCTGTTCGCCGATGCCCGTACACAAGTTCCGGCCCTGGATGAGACTTGCGTCACAGAGGTCGTGCGCGGGTCGGGGCAGCAGGGTGCCCCGTGCGCATCCGATGACCTGGAAGCAGGCGGCGCAGGGCCGTGACCGGAGGTCAGCCGAGCAGGGCCTCGTGCACCAGGCGGCGCAGGTCCGGGAAGACCTTCAGGTTCTTCGGGCGGACCTGGGTCATGAACTGGACGGTCAGGTCGTGGGCCGGGGCGATCCAGAAGGCGGTGGTGGCGACGCCGCTCCAGCCGTAGGTGCCCGGGCTTGTGGGGGCGAGGGTGCGGGCCGGGTCGACGACGACGGAGACGTTGAAGCCGAAGCCGAGGCCCGCGTTGGAGCGCTCCTGGTGGACGGGGGCGCCGAAGGAGTCGAGCTGGGCGTCGCCGGGCAGTTGGTTGCGGGTCATCAGCGCGACCGAGCCGGGGGACAGCAGGCGCGTGCCGTCCAGCTCGCCGCCCCGCCGCAGCATCTCCATGAACCGGTGGAAGTCCCCGGCGGACGCGACCAGGCCGCCGCTGCCGGACAGGAACAGCGGCCGGCCCCGTACCGGCAGTCCCGGGATCGGTGTGATGCCGCCGTCCTCCGTCTCGCCGTACAACTCGGCGAGTCTGTCGGCCTGTTCACCGGTGATGTGGAAACCGGTGTCCGTCATGCCGAGCGGGCGGAGGATCCGCTCGGCGAAGAACTCGTCCAGCCGCTGCCCGGAGACCACCTCGATCACCCGGCCCAGCACGTTGGAGGCGACGGAGTAGTTCCACTGCGTGCCCGGCTCGAACTGCAGAGGCATGCGCGCGTACACCTCGACGGTCTCGGCGAGGTCCTTGCCCGGCGGCACCGAGTACTCCAGGCCCGCCTCGCGGTACAGCGCGTCGACGGGGTGCTTGTAGTAGAAGCCGAAGGTCATGCCCGCCGTGTGGGTGAGCAGATGCCGGATCAGGATCGGGCCGCGGGCCGGGCGGGTGCGCAGGTCCGCGCCCGAGCCGCCCTCGTGGACCCGCGGGCCCGCGAACGCGGGCAGGTGCCGTTCGAGCGGGTCGTCGAGGGACAGACGGCCCTCCTCCAGCAGCAACAGCACCGCGACGGCGGTGACCGGCTTGGTCATGGAGTAGATCCGCCACAGGGTGTCCGCGCCGACCGGCAGGCCGGCCGCGCGGTCCCGGTGGCCGTACGTGGTGAGGTGGGCGACGCGGCCGCCACGCGCCACGGAGACCAGGTAGCCGGGCAGCCGTCCCTCGTCGACGAGGCGGGCGAAGTGCTGGTCCAGGCGGTCGAGCGCCTTCGGGTCCAGGCCGGCCTCACCCGGGTCGGCTTCCTGTCGCAGCTGTGCCATCGCTCTCCTCCGGTCGCGTCGTGCCCGCGCGGCGCGACCCCCGTTCCCGCCGGACCGGCCGCACGGTCTCATCGTCGCGCAGGAACGCCGGGAGGGACCCCGTCCGCCGCGGTGTGTGTGATCGACATGACGTCCCGCCCCGGCAGCGCGCGGGCCACCGGCACGGCGGCCGCGGCCACCCCGGCGAGCACCAGCAGCGCGGTCCCCTCTCCCACGCCCATCAGCGCGGTGCCCGCGGCCACCCCCACCACGGGCCCGATGTTCAGCGCCGTCTGCTGCAACCCGCCCGCCACCCCGGCCACCGCCACGTCCGCACGCCGTACGACGACATGGGTGCCCGCCACCATCACCGTGCCGAACCCGGCGCCGAGCAGCGCGAAGGCACCGCCCTGGGCGAGCACTCCGGTGGCCCGGGACAGGACGAGCACGCCCACCGCGAGCACCGCCGTCGCCGCGGCCACCGCGCACCGCGCGCCCACCCGGCGCAGCAGACGCGGGCACAGCGGGGCGGACACCACCATCAGCACCGCCAGCGGCACACCGCGCACCGCGCTGTCGAACGGATCGAGACCCAGCCGGCGCTGCAGGACGTACGTCTCGACGAACAGGGTGCCGAAGAGGGAGGCCGAAACGGCGACGAGAACACCGAGCGCCGCGCCGACCGCCGGCGAGCCGACCACCTCGGGCGGCAACAGCGGACTCGCCGACCGCCGTTCGTGCCGGACGAACACGGCACCGGCGAGCACCGCACCCCCCAGCCCGGCCGCCGTGGCCGTCGTCGCGGCGGGCAGCGCGACCAGGGTGTGCACGAGACAGGCCAGGGACACGGCGAGGAGCAGGGCACCCGGTACATCGAGCGGGGCGCGGATCACCGCGGGCCGCTCCGGTCCCGACCGGACCAGGGCCGTCAGCCCGAAGCCCAGCGCGGGCAGCACGCTCAGGAAGAACACCGCCCGCCAGCCGAGGCCGCTCACCAGCGCCCCGCCCAGCAGCGGGCCGACGGCGGCCGCCAGTCCGATCGCACTGGTGCGCACCGCGAGCGGCGTCGCCAGCCGGTCCGGCGGGAAGGCGGCGCGCAGCATGCCGAGCGTGGCGGGCTGGAGCAGCGCCCCGAAGACCCCCTGCGCCGCCCGCAGTCCGATCACCCAGCCGATCCCGGGCGCCAGGCCGATGCCCGCCGACGCCGCGCCGAACCCCAGCATGCCGAGGGCGAACATCCGCCGCTGTCCGTACCGGTCGCCGACCCGCCCCGCGAACACCAGCAGGCTCGCCACCGCCACGAGATACGCGGTACTGGTCCACTGCACCTGCATGTACGACGCGTGCAGCGCCCGCTGGAGGGAGGGCTGCGCGACCGTGAGGACCGTGCCGTCCAGGGCGACGAGCACGGCGCCCGCCACACTGCTCGCCAGCGTCGTCCGGCGGTTCACCGGGCGTCCGCCGGGCCCAGATGGGCCAGCAGCGCCGCGTCCAGCAGGGGCGCGAAGTCGTCGACGCCGGTGGCGAGTTGCAGACTCCCCCAGCGCCACAGCTGGGCGATGCCGTGCAGGTTCGCCCACAGCGCACCCGCCACCCGCCGGGCGTCCGACTCCGGCCTGATCAGGCCGGTCAGCTCCACGAGCAGCCCGAAGAGGGGCAGGCTGGTGTCACGCAGGCCCAAGTGGCCGCTCTCCAGCAGATCATGACGGAACATCAGCTCGTACATACCGGCGTTGTCCAGGGCGAACGCCAGATAGGTCCGTGCCAGCGCCGTCACCTGCCCGCGTGGATCGGGTCCCGCGCCGTCGAGGGCCGCCCGTACCCGGCCGGCCAGGTCGGCGAAGCCGCGGCGGGCGATCGCCGACAGCAGTTCGAGGTGGGTGGGGAAGTAGCGCCGGGGTGCCCCGTGCGACACCCCGGCCCGGCGGGCGATCTCCCGCAGCGTGAGCGCCTGTGCCCCTTCGGTGGCCACCAGCGCCACTCCGGCATCGACCAGGCGGACCCGCAGGCCCGGGTCGGGATCAGATGTCATAGACACTGTCTACCAGGCGGTCGTAGACAGTGTCTACTCACCGTCGATGCCGTGGCCCCAGCGGGAATGCGCGGCCCGCCCCGCCGAGTTGACCCAGGTATGACTCAGGACGCCACGCAGGACGACGCACTGCTGAAGCTGCTCGGTGAGGGAAATGGAGGGGTGCTGGTCACCCTCAAGAAGGACGGCCGGCCCCAGCTCTCCAACGTCACCCACGTCTACTACCCGGACGAGCGGATCATCCGGGTCTCGCTCACCGACGACCGGGCCAAGACCCGTAACCTGCGCCGCGATCCCCGGGCGTCGTACCACGTCACCACCGCCGACCGGTGGGCCTATGCCGTCGCAGAGGGCACCGCCGACCTCTCGCCGGTCGCTCGGGATCCGCATGACGAGACCGTCGAGGAGCTCGTCCGGCTCTACCGGGACGTCTCCGGTGAGCACCCGGACTGGGACGACTACCGGGCCGCCATGGTCCGCGACCGCCGGCTGGTGCTGCGGCTGCGAGTCGAGCGGGCGTACGGCATCCCGAAGCGCTGAGCTACGGCGCCGCCGCGGCGGTCCGTGCCTCGATCGCCCGCAGCACCGCCACCATGTCCTCGCCGCCGTGCCCCAGTGACACCGTCTCCTCGAACAGGGCGTGACAGGCGTCCAGCAGCGGCGAGGCCAGGTGCGCCCCGCGGGCCGCCTCGGCGATGAGCCGATTGTTCTTCAGTACGTCCAGGGCGGCCGCCTGCACCGCGAAGTCCCGCTCGCGCAGCTTGGGTGCCTTCATCCGCGACACCCCGCTGGCCATGGGGCCCGCGTCCAGCACGTCCAGGAACAGCCGCCGGTCGAGCCCCTGCCGCTCGGCGAAGTGGAACGCCTCGGTCAGTCCGGTCACCAGGGTGATCAGGAAGAGGTTCACGGACAGCTTCATCAGCAGCGCGTTCGGCGCCGCGCCGCACACGAACGTCTCCCGGCACAGAGGGGCGAGCAGCGGTCGTACGGCGTCGACGGCGGACTCCTCGCCCGCCAGCATGGCCACCAGTGCGCCCTGCTCCGCCGGGACGCGGGACCCCGAGACGGGCGCCTCGACGTACCGGCCGCCGGCCGCCCGCACGTCGGTCTCCAGGGCGTGGGAGTACCCGGGGGAGGTCGTGCCCATGTGGACGACGACGCGCCCGGCGACCCGCGCGGCGAAGCCGGGGGTGCCTCGGCCGAGGACGCTGTCGACCGCGGCCTCGTCGGCGAGCATCAGCAGCACCGCCTCGGACCGCGCGAACACCTCGGCGGGGTCCGAGGCGACCTCGGCACCCGCCGCGCGCAGCGGCTCGGACCGCAGTGGCGTCCGGTTCCACACCACGAGCGGCGTGCCGGAGGCCGCCAGCCGCAGTGCCATGGGCCGGCCCATCACTCCGAGACCGATGAAACCGACGTTCACGACGTTCATGGGGCGCCCCTCGCTCCGGGGGAGTTCCGCGCGCGGGACCTCCGGGCCGATTATGACCGTCGTCATAGTAGCGGGCGTTATGACACCGGTCATAGAGTGAGGGATGAGGGTGATCGGAGGTCCGTCATGGCGGAGTCGCGGCACGGACCGCGCGAGCGGATGGTGTTCAGCGCGGCCCAGCTGATCCGGCGGGACGGGGTCGCCGCCACCGGTATGCGGGACGTCGCCGCCCTTGCCGGAGCACCGCGCGGCTCGCTCCAGCACTACTTCCCGGGCGGCAAGGAGCAACTGGTCAACGAGGCCGTGGCCTGGGCCGGCCGGTACGCCGGCAAGCGCGTCGCCCGTTTCCTCGCGGGCCTGGAAGAGCCGACGCCGAGCGGGCTGTTCGCGGCGATGGCCGCGCAGTGGAGGGACGAGTACCGGGTGGACGGCTTCTCCGCCGGCTGCCCGGTCGCCGCCGCGACGGTGGACCGCGCCTCGTCGGGCAGTTCCAATCGCGAGGCGGCGGCGGGCGCGTTCGCGGCCTGGCGCGGCCCCGTCGCCGAGGCGCTGACCGGAATGGGGGTCCCGGCGGCCCGCGCGGACTCCCTGGCGACCTTGATGATCAGCACCCTGGAGGGCGCGATCCTGATGGCCCGGGCCGAGCGGGACGTCGGCCCGCTGAACACGGCGGTCCGCGAACTCGGCCCCCTGCTCGACGCGGCGGCGGGCCGCGCTCGGTGACGCCGCGGCCACCTGCCCCCCGGAGGTCGCGGCCGCCTGCACGCGCGAAGCCGTAGTCCCCCCGCCCTCGGGGTGCCGAAGCCGCCTGCCCGCATGAAACGGCAGCCCCGCCCTGGGCGGGCCGCGAAGCCGCCTGCCGGCGTGAAGCCACGGCCCCCTGCCCGTAGGAGATCACGGCACCCTGCCCGTACGAGCTCACGGCCCCCTGCCCGTACGAGCTCACGGCCCCCTGCCCGTACGAGGCCACGGCACCCTGCTCTCGCGAAGTCGCCCCCCGCCCGCCTGAAGCCGCGGCTCCCCACCCGCGTGAAGTCGCGGCTCCCCGCCTTCGGGAAGCCGCAACCCTCGCCTGCGGGAGGTCGCTGCCCCCTTCGTCGTGGGAGCTGGGCGCCGACGGGCCAGGGCCCCGGAGCCCGTCGGCGTCCGGAGCCCGTCGGCGTCCGGAGCTCTGGCCGGGGGATTCAGGCCGACACCGCCTCCGGGTGCTGTCCCTCGCGGGCCGCTCGCTCGCCCAGCAGGTCCGACGGGACCTTGTGGGTCTCGCGGGCGGAGAGCGCCGCGAGGGTCGGCGGGACGCACAGCAGCGCGGTGAACAGGGCCACCGCCGACCAGTCGTCACCGCCCGGACCGGCGATCTCGGCGGCGAAGGTGACCGCGAAGCCGGCCGCCGCGAAGCCGATCTGGGTGCCGATCGCCATGCCGGACAGCCGTACCCGGGTCGCGAACATCTCGCCGTAGAACGCGGGCCACACCCCGTTCGCGGCGCTGTAGACGATGCCGAACGCCACGATCCCGAGGGCCAGGGTCAGCGGGTAGGAGCCGGTGGAGATCGCCCACAGGTAGCCGGCCATCGCCGCCGCGCTGCCCACGGTGCCGATCAGGTACACCGGACGGCGTCCGATCCGGTCGGACAGCGTCGCCCACAGCGGGATCGCGGCCAGGGCCACGACGTTGGCCAGCGCCCCCACCCACAGCATCGACGTACGGGACATGCCGACCGCGTCACCGGTCGCGTAGGCCAGCGCCCACACCGTGAAGATCGTGCTCACCGAGGCGACCAGCGCGCCCCCGATCACCCGCAGCACGTCGGCCCAGTGCTCGCGCATCAGCACCGCCAGCGGCAGCCGGACCACACCCTCGGTCGCCGCCTGCCGGGCGAAGGCCGGGGTCTCCTCCAGGCGGCGCCGGATGCCGTAGCCGACGACCGCGACCGCCACGCTCAGCCAGAACGGAACCCGCCAGCCCCAGGACAGCAGTTGGTCCTCGGGGAGCTGGGCGACCGGGATGAAGACCAGGGTGGCGATGAGCTGGCCGCCCTGCGTGCCGCTGAGCGTGAAGCTGGTGAAGAAGCCCCGCCGGCCCGGCGGCGCGTGCTCGAGGCTCATGGAACTGGCGCCGGCCTGCTCGCCGGCCGCCGAGATCCCCTGAAGGATCCGGCACAGCACCAGCAGGACCGGGGCGAGCGCGCCGACCTGGGCGCGGGTGGGCAGACAGCCGATCAGGAACGTCGACAGGCCCATCAGGAGCAGCGTGAAGACCATGATCTTCTTGCGGCCGAGGCGGTCACCGAAGTGCCCGAGGAACAGCGCGCCGACGGGCCGCGCCGCATAGGCGACGCCGAACGTGGCCAGCGACAGCAGGGTCGCGGTGGCGGGGTCGGCGGCGTCGAAGAACACCTTGGGGAAGATCAGCGCGGCGGCGCTGCCGTAGATGAAGAAGTCGTAGTACTCGAGCGCGCTTCCGATCCAGGCGGCCAGGGCGGCCTTCCTGGGCTGGCCGGGCGGGGCCTCGGCGGGAGCGGGGGCGGGTACGGACACGGCGGTGCTCCTTCGGGGAGACTCCACCCCACGGAGGCAGGGGGAGTGAGCGGCGGGGCGAAGGGCCGGATCACGGCTGCTAATTAACCCACTGGATAGTTAGTCGTGGTTGGGTGGGATGTTGCGCCCGTGTTTCCCCGCTGTCAAGAGCCGGTGCGCGACTCCGGTCGCCGCATGCGGGAGCGGGCGCGATCCGCGGTCGCCGCCCGGGGCCGCGGCTCAGTCCGCGGCCCGCTCCGCCGTGAGATAGGCGATGACCATGTCGCCGAGCATGGCGCGGTAGTGCTCGCGCTGCGCCGGGTCGACCAGGTCGCGGCCGAACAGCGCGCCGAAGGTGTGCCGGTTGGCGACCCGGAAGAAGCAGAACGAGCTGATCATCGCGTGCAGGTCGACGGCGTCCACATCGGCGGTGAACAACCCCGACTCCTGACCGGCGGCCAGGATCCGGCGGATCACCTCGAGGGCGGGGGAGCCGATCCGCCCGAGCTTCTCGGAGGCGGCGATGTGCTCGGCGCCGTGGATGTTCTCGATGCTGACCAGGCGGATGAAGTCCGGGTGCAGTTCGTGGTGGTCGAAGGTCAGCTCGGCCAGCCGCCGGATCGCCGCCACCGGGTCCAGGTGCTCGACGTCCAGTTCCTGTTCGGCCTCGCGGATCACGCCGTAGGCCCGCTCCAGAACGGCCGTGAAGAGCTGTTCCTTGCCGCCGAAGTAGTAGTAGATCATCCGCTTCGTGGTGCGGGTGCGGGCCGCGATCTCGTCGACCCGGGCGCCGTCGTAGCCGGCCCGGGCGAACTCCTGGGTCGCCACGTCGAGGATCTCGGCCTGGGTGCGGGCGGCGTCCCGCGTCCGCCCGCCGGGTCGTACCGGTTCGTCGACGCTGGTCATCGGGTTCCTTCGGGCGTAGGGCCAGTGCCGGTGATTGTAGAAGCAGGGGTGGCGCGGGCTGTACGGGTCTTCCCGAAGACGGCCACGGCTGATATAGCTAACGTACTAGTTCGTACATTAGTGAGCGCGCCAGGAGGTCTCCGTGGCCAAGGACTCGTATCTCGTCGGGCTGATCGGTTCCGGCATCGGCCCGTCGCTCAGTCCGGCCCTGCACGAACGGGAGGCCGACCGCCAGGGGCTGCGCTGTCTGTACCGGACCATCGACATCGACGGTCTCGGTGTCCCGCCGGAGGCGGTGGGCGACCTCGTCCGGGCCGCCCGTGACCTGGGCTACGACGGGCTCAACATCACTCACCCGTGCAAGCAGCTCGTCATCCCGCACCTGGACGGGCTCGCTCCCCAGGCCCGCGCCCTGGGCGCGGTCAACACGGTCGTCTTCGGGGAGGACGGCGGCGCGATGGGCCACAACACCGATGTCACCGGGTTCGCCGCCTCCTTCGCCCGCGGCCTGCCGGACGTGTCCCTGGAGCGGGTCGTGCAGCTCGGCGCGGGCGGCGCGGGCGCGGCGGTCGCCCACGCCGCCCTCACTCTCGGCGCCGGGCGGGTCACCGTCGTCGACGCCGTCCCGGAGCGCGCCGCCGCCCTGGCCGGGTCCCTGAACCGGCACTTCGGCGACGGCCGGGCCGCCCCGGCCACCCCCGACCGCCTGGCGGACCTGCTGGCCCGCGCCGACGGCATCGTGCACGCCACCCCCACCGGCATGGCCGCCCACCCGGGCCTGCCGCTGCCCGCCGAGCTGCTGCGCCCGCGGCTGTGGGTCGCGGAGGTCGTCTACCGCCCGCTGGAGACCGAGCTGTTGCGCGCCGCCCGGGCGGCAGGCTGCGCCACCCTCGACGGCGGCGGCATGGCCGCCTTCCAGGCCGCCGACGCGTTCCGGCTCTTCACCGGCCGCGAACCCGACAGCGCGCGGATGCTCGCGGACCTCGCCGAGCTGGCCGGCGCCGTGACCGCGCCGAAGTAGCGCCGACCGGACCGGTCGCCGCCCGAGGCAGCGCCTGAAGCAGTCCCGACGCAGTCCCGACGCAGAGAGGCACCCGGATGCGTACGTCCATCGCCACCGTCTCACTGAGCGGCTCGCTCACCGAGAAGCTCACCGCCGCCGCCCGGGCCGGTTTCGACGGTGTGGAGATCTTCGAGAACGACCTGCTCGCCAGCCCGCTCACCCCCGAGGAGATCCGGGCCCGCTGCGCCGACCTCGGCCTCACCATCGACCTCTACCAGCCGATGCGCGACATCGAGGCGGTGCCGGAGGCCGAGCTCAGCCGCAACCTGCGCCGAGCCCGGCACAAGTTCGAGCTGATGAACCGGCTCGGCGCGGACACCGTCCTGGTCTGCTCCAGCGTCTCCCCGGCTGCCGTGGACGACGACTCCCTCGCCGCCGGCCAGCTCAGCCGGCTCGCGGACCTGGCACGGGAGTTCGGCATCAAAGTCGCCTACGAGGCGCTGGCCTGGGGGCGGCACGTCAACACCTACGAGCACGCGTGGCGCATCGTGGAGACCGCCGGCCACCCGGCGCTCGGCACCTGCCTGGACAGCTTCCACATCCTCTCCCGCGGCTCCGGTCCCAAGGACCTCGAAGGCATCGCGGACATCCCCGGCGAGAAGATCTTCTTCCTCCAACTGGCCGACGCCCCGCTGCTCGCCATGGACGTCCTGCAGTGGAGCCGGCACTACCGCTGCTTCCCCGGCCAGGGCGGCTTCGACCTGGCGAACCTGCTCGGCCACGTGCTGCGCACCGGCTACGCCGGACCGCTCTCGCTGGAGGTCTTCAACGACGTGTTCCGGCAGGCCGACGCCGGCCCGACCGCCGTGGACGCCCACCGTTCCCTGCTGCTCCTGCAGGAGGCCGCGGGCGCGGCGGAGCTGCCCGCAGCCGTGGTGCCCACCGGCGTCGCCTTCGCCGAGCTGCTCACCGCGGACGCCGAACCGGTCACCGCCGTCCTCGCCGCCCTCGGCTTCACCCGCGTCGCACGTCACCGGAGCAAGCCCGTCGACCTGTGGCAGTCCGGCCGGGCCCGCGTCCTCGTCAACACCGGCCAGGCCGCGCGCCGGGACGGCACCCGGCTCGCCGCGATCGGCCTGGAGTCCCCGGACCCGGCCGCCGCCGCGCGCCGCGCCGAGGCCCTGCTCGCGCCCGTACTGCCCCGCCGCCGCGCCCCCGGGGACGCCCCGCTGGAGGCGGTGTCCGCCCCCGACGGCACCGAGCTGTTCTTCTGCGCCACCGGAAAGGACCGACTCCCGGACTGGCGGGCCGACTTCGGGGACCTGCCGGACCGCGGAGCCCTCGAGCCCAGCGCCACCCGGGTCGACCATCTCGCCCTCACCCAGCCCTGGCACCACTTCGACGAGGCGGCCCTCTTCCACCGCAGCGTCCTCGGCCTCGACGCCGAACAGAGCGTCGACCTGGCCGACCCCTACGGCCTGCTGCGCAGCCGCGCCGTGAGCAACGCCGACGGCAGTGTCCGGATCGCCCTGTCGGTCGGCGCCGCGCCCACCGACGACACCGCGCACGCCCAGCACATCGCCCTCGCCACCGACGACGTGGTGGCCGCGGCCCGCGCCTTCCGCGCGGCGGGCGGGCGGTTGCTGCCCGTGCCCGCCAACTACCACGACGACCTGGCCGCCCGGTACGAGTTCGAGGCCGGCGAGCTGGAGACGTACCGGGACCTCGGCATCCTCTACGACCGGGAGGCGGGCGGCGCCTTCCGGCACTGCTACACCGTGACCGTCGGCCGGGTCTTCTTCGAGCTGGTCCAGCGCGACGCGGGCTACCGGGGCTACGGTGCCGCGAACGCCCCGGTACGGCTGGCCGCGCAGCACGCTCTCCACTGAGCGCGACGCGGCCCGGGCCGTCGAGACGGCCCGGGCCGCGTACGCGGGACGCGCCGGCGGTCAGTCCTTCTTCGCCGACTCCACCGCGTGGCCGCCGAACTGGTTGCGCAGCGCGGCGATCATCTTCATCTGCGGGGAGTCCTCCTGCCGGGAGGCGAACCGCGCGAACAGCGAGGCGGTGATGGCGGGCAGCGGCACCGCGTTGTCGATGGCGGCCTCCACGGTCCAGCGTCCCTCGCCGGAGTCCTCCGCGTACCCGCGCAGCCTGCCCAGGTGCTCGTCCTCGTCCAGGGCGTTGACCGCGAGGTCCAGCAGCCAGGAGCGGATGACGGTGCCCTCCTGCCAGGAGCGGAACACCTCGCGGACGTTGTCCACCGACTTGACCTTCTCCAGCAGCTCCCAGCCCTCGGCGTAGGCCTGCATCATGGCGTACTCGATGCCGTTGTGGACCATCTTGGAGAAGTGCCCGGCGCCGACCCGGCCCGCGTGGACGTAGCCGTAGGGGCCCTCCGGCTTGAGCGCCTCGAAGATCGGCCGGAGCCGCTCCACGTGCTGCTTGTCGCCGCCGACCATCAGCGCGTAGCCGTTCTGCAGGCCCCACACGCCGCCGGAGACACCGGCGTCGACGAAGCCGATGCCCTTCACGCCCAGTTCGGCCGCGTGCTTCTCGTCGTCCGTCCAGCGGGAGTTGCCACCGTCGACCACCGTGTCGCCCTCGGACAGCAGGTCCTTGAGCTCGTCGACGACGCCCTGGGTGGCGGTGCCGGCCGGGACCATCACCCAGACCGTGCGCGGTGCGTCCAGCTTCTCCACCAGCTCTTCGAGGCTCTTGACGTCGGAGACTTCGGGGTTGCGGTCGTAGCCGATGACGGTGTGGCCGGCGCGGCGGATCCGCTCGCGCATGTTGCCGCCCATCTTGCCGAGACCGATGAGACCGAGCTGCATGATCTATTCACTTCCTGAGAGAACGGTAGGCGGCGACGAGGGCCGTGGTGGACGGGTCCAGACCGGGCACGGCGGCGCCCTCGGTCAGGGCGGGCTCGATGCGCTTGGCGAGGACCTTGCCCAGCTCCACGCCCCACTGGTCGAAGGAGTCGATGTTCCACACCGCGCCCTGCACGAACACCTTGTGCTCGTAGAGGGCGACGAGCTGGCCGAGCACGGACGGGGTCAGCTCGGGGGCGAGGATCGTCGTGGTCGGGTGGTCGCCGTGGAAGGTGCGGTGCGCCACCTGCTCCTCGGGCACGCCCTCCGCGCGGACCTCGTCGGCCGTCTTGCCGAAGGCGAGGGCCTGGGTCTGGGCGAAGAAGTTCGCCATCAACAGGTCGTGCTGCGCCGCGAGTTCACCGCTCAGCTCGTCGACGGGGCGGGCGAAGCCGATGAAGTCCGCCGGGATCAGCTTGGTGCCCTGGTGGATCAACTGATAGTAGGCGTGCTGCCCGTTGGTGCCGGGCGTGCCCCAGACGACCGGCCCGGTCTGCCACCGCACCGGGCTCCCGTCGCGCTGCACCGACTTGCCGTTGGACTCCATGTCGAGCTGCTGGAGATAGGCGGTGAACTTCGACAGGTAGTGGCTGTACGGCAGGACCGCGTGGGTCTGCGCGTCGTGGAAGTTGCCGTACCAGATGCCCAGCAGGCCCATCAGCAGGGGGGCGTTGGACTCGGCGGGCGCGGTGCGGAAGTGCTCGTCGACCAGGCGGAACCCGTCGAGCATCTCGCGGAACCGGTCCGGGCCGATGGCGATCATCAGCGACAGGCCGATCGCCGAGTCGTACGAGTACCGGCCGCCGACCCAGTCCCAGAACTCGAACATGTTCTCCGGGTCGATACCGAACCCGGTGACCTTCTCGGCGTTCGTGGACAGCGCCACGAAGTGCCGGGCCACCGCCTTCTCGTCGCCCCCCAGGGCGTCGAGCAGCCAGGAGCGGGCCGAGGTGGCGTTGGTGATCGTCTCGATCGTGGTGAAGGTCTTGGACGCGACGATGAACAGGGTCTCCGCCGGGTCCAGGTCGCGGGTCGCCTCGTGCAGGTCGGCGCCGTCCACGTTGGAGACGAAACGGACGGTGAGGTCGCGGTCGGTGAAGCCGCGCAGCATCTCGTAGGCCATGGCGGGGCCGAGGTCGGAGCCGCCGATGCCGATGTTGACGACGTTGCGGATCCGCCTGCCGGTGTGGCCGGTCCACTCGCCGGAGCGGACCCGGTCGGCGAAGCCCGCCATCTTGTCCAGCACGGCGTGCACCCGCGGTACGACGTTCTCGCCGTCGACCTCGATCACCGCGTCCGGCGCGGCCCGCAGTGCGGTGTGCAGCACCGCCCGGTCCTCGGTGATGTTGATCCGCTCGCCGCGGAACATGGCGTCCCGCAGCGCGAACACGCCGGTGGCCGTGGCGAGTTCCTGCAGCAGGGCCAGGGTCTCGTCGGTGATCAGGTGCTTGCTGTAGTCGATGTGCAGGTCGCCGACCCGGACGACGTAGCGTTCGGCGCGGCCGGGGTCCGTCGCGAACAGCTCGCGCAGGGAGGGCCGTCCCGCGGCCCGGTGGTCCTCGAGGGCCGTCCACTCGGGGCGGCGGGTGAGCTCGGGGAGGTCTGACGGTACGTCGGACATGTCAGGCGTGCTCCTTGGTGGCCGCGCCGCCGAGGGCGACGGCGTACATCTCGTCGGCGTCGAGGCGGCGCAGCTCCTCGGCGATGAGTTCGGAGGTGGGGCGGACCTTCAGGGCGAGGGTGCGCGGCGGCTGCCCCGGCAGGGTCAGCGTCGCCAGCGGCCCCTCGGGGCGATCGATGACGATCTCGCCGTTCTCGGTGCCGAGCCGGACGGCGGTGACCACCGGCCCCGCCGTGACCACGCGGTCCACCGGCACGTTCAGCCGGGCCTCCAGCCAGCGGGAGAGGAGTTCGGCGCTGGGGTTCTCCTGCTCGGCCTCGACGGCCGCCGACGTCACCTTCACCCGGGCCTGGTCGAGCGAGGCCGCCAGCATGGAGCGCCACGGTGTGAGCCGGGTCCAGGCGAGGTCGGTGTCGCCGGGCGCGTAGCTGCGGACCCGGCTCTCCAGGACCTCCAGCGGACGCTCGACGGCGTACAGGTCGGTGATCCGGCGCTGGGCCAGCGCACCGAGCGGGTCCTTGGAGGGGGTTTCGGGCGCGTCCACCGGCCACCACACGACGACCGGGGCGTCGGGCAGCAGCAGCGGCAGGACCACCGAGTCGGCGTGGTCGGACACCTCTCCGTAGGTGCGCAGCACCACCGTCTCGCCGGTGCCGGCCTCGGAGCCGACCCGGACCTCGGCGTCCAGCCGGGAGGCGGTGCGGTCGCGCAGGGTGCGGGCGTGCCGCTTGATGACGAGCAGGGTCCGCGAGGGATGCTCGTGCGAGGCCTCCTCGGCGGCCCGGAGCGAGTCGTAGGCGTTCTCCTCGTCCGTGACGATGACCATCGTCAGGACCATGCCCACGGCCGGGGTGCCGATGGCCCTGCGGCCCCGTACCAGCGCCTTGTTGATCTTGCTTGCCGTGGTGTCGGTCAGGTCGATCTTCATGGCCTGCGCCAGCTCCGTCCGTCTCGTGCGAGCATCTCGTTTGCCTCTTCCGGCCCCCAGGTACCCGCCGGGTACTGGGCCGGCCTGCCGTGCCGGGACCAGTACTCCTCGATCGGGTCGAGGATCTTCCAGGACTCTTCCACTTCCTGGTGACGGGGGAACAGGTTGGCGTCGCCGAGCAGCACGTCCAGGATGAGCCGCTCGTACGCCTCCGGGCTGGACTCCGTAAACGACTCGCCGTAGGCGAAGTCCATGGACACGTCCCGGATCTCCATCGAGGTGCCCGGGACCTTGGACCCGAACCGCACGGTCATGCCCTCGTCCGGCTGGACGCGGATCACGATGGCGTTCTGCCCCAGCTCCTCGGTGGCTGTGGAGTCGAACGGGGAGTGCGGGGCCCGCTGGAAGACCACCGCGATCTCGGTGACGCGGCGGCCGAGGCGCTTGCCTGTGCGCAGGTAGAAGGGGACGCCCGCCCAGCGGCGGTTGTCGATGCCGAGCTTGATCGCGGCGAAGGTGTCGGTCTTCGACTTCGGGTCGATGCCCTCCTCCTGGAGGTAGCCGACGACCTTCTCGCCGCCCTGCCAGCCCGCCGCGTACTGGCCGCGCACGGTGTGCCGGCCGAGGTCCTCCGGCAGCCGCACCGACTTGAGCACCTTCAGCTTCTCGGTGAGCAGCGCCTCCGCGTCGAACGCGATGGGCTCCTCCATGGCCGTGAGGGCCATCAGCTGCAGCAGGTGGTTCTGGATGACGTCACGGGCGGCGCCGATGCCGTCGTAGTAGCCGGCGCGGCCGCCGATGCCGATGTCCTCGGCCATGGTGATCTGCACGTGGTCGACGTAACTGCGGTTCCAGATCGGCTCGTACATCTGGTTGGCGAAGCGCAGCGCCAGGATGTTCTGGACCGTCTCCTTGCCGAGGTAGTGGTCGATCCGGAACACCTGGTCCGGGTCGAACACGTCGTGCAGGATCGCGTTCAGGTCGCGGGCGCTGGAGATGTCGTGGCCGAACGGCTTCTCGATGACCGCACGCCGCCAGGCGCCCTGCGGCGGGGAGGCCAGGCCGTGCTTCTTGAGCTGCCGCACGACCTTGGGGAAGAACTTCGGCGGCACCGAGAGGTAGAACGCGAAGTTGCCGCCGGTGCCCCGGGAGGCGTCCAGTTCATCGACGGCGTCCTTGAGCTGCTTGAACGCGGTGTCGTCGTCGAAGTCACCGGGGATGAACCGCATGCCCTCGGAGAGCTGCTGCCAGACCTCCTCCCGGAACGGGGTGCGCGCGTGCTCGCGCACCGCGTCGTGCACGACCTGCGCGAAGTCCTGGTCCTCCCAGTCGCGGCGGGCGAAGCCGACGAGGGAGAAGCCGGGCGGCAGCAGACCGCGGTTGGCCAGGTCGTAGACCGCCGGCATCAGCTTCTTGCGGGAAAGGTCACCGGTCACGCCGAAGATGACCAGACCGGAGGGGCCCGCGATGCGGGGCAGCCGGCGGTCACCGGCGTCCCGCAGCGGGTTCACCCAGTCGGCGGCCGGGCCGACCGGGACGCGCACGTCCTCGGTCGCGGCCGGCTTCTCCGGCTGCTGGGCGTCGGTCGTCATCACGCCTCAACTCCCTTGCTCTTCAACGACTCGGTGACGGCGTCCAGCAGCTCCTGCCAGGCCGTCTCGAACTTGGCGACACCCTCGTCCTCGAGCTGCTGGACGACCTCGTCGTAGGAGACGCCGAGCCGCTCGACGGCCGCGAGGTCCGCGCGGGCCCGCTCGTAGCCGCCGGTCACCGTGTCGCCGGTGATCTCGCCGTGGTCGGCGGTGGCCCTCAGGGTGGCCTCCGGCATGGTGTTGACGGTGCCGGGGGCGACCAGCTCGTCGACGTACAGGGTGTCCTTGTAGGCCGGGTCCTTCACCCCGGTGGAGGCCCACAGCGGACGCTGCTTGTTGGCCCGGTCGCCGGCGAGCGCCTGCCAGCGCCCGGAGCCGAACACCTCCTCGTACGCCTCGTAGGCGAGCCGCGCGTTGGCGAGGGCCGCCCGGCCCTTGAGCGCGAGGGCCTCGTCGGTGCCCAGGGCGGTCAGCCGCTTGTCGATCTCGCTGTCCACGCGGGAGACGAAGAAGGACGCCACCGAGTGGATCTCCGACAGGTCGAGGCCCCGCTCCCTGGCCTTCTCCAGACCGGCCAGGTAGGCGTCCATGACCTCGCGGTAGCGCTCCAAAGAGAAGATCAGCGTCACGTTGACGCTGATGCCGAGGCCGATGACCTCCGTGATCGCCGGCAGGCCCGCCCGGGTCGCCGGGATCTTGATCATCACGTTGGGGCGGTCGACCAGCCAGGCGAGCTGCTTGGCCTCGGCGACCGTGGCCTCGGTGCGGTGGGCGAGCCGCGGGTCGACCTCGATGGAGACCCGGCCGTCACGGCCGTCCGAGACGGTGTACACGTCCCGCAGGACGTCCGCGGCCGCCCGCACGTCGGCGGTCGTCATCATCCGCACGGCCTCGTCCACCGTCACACCCCGCACGGCGAGGTCGGTGAGCTGCTCCTCGTAGCCCTCGCCGGAGCCTATGGCCGCCTGGAAGATCGAGGGGTTGGTGGTGACGCCGACGACGCCGCCGGCCACGAGACCGGCCAGGCTGCCCGAGGTGATGCGGCTGCGCGACAGGTCGTCCAGCCAGACCGACACCCCCTCGTCGGCGAGGCGCTTGAGGGCTCCCGGGGTGGCGATTGCTTCGGTCACAGTGATCTTCTTTCCTATCGCGTCGGTATCAGGCGTGCGTGGCGGCCAGCGACTCGCGGGCAGAGGCCGCGACGTTCTCGGGGGTGAAGCCGAACTCGGCGAACAGTGTGGCCGCGTCTGCGGAGGCACCGAAGTGTTCGAGGGAGACAATCCGACCTGCGTCGCCCACGAAGCGGTGCCAGGTCAGGCCGATGCCGGCCTCCACGGCGACCCGGGCCTTCACGGCCGGCGGCAGCACCCGCTCCCGGTAGGCGCGCGGCTGCTCCTCGAACCACTCCACGGACGGCATGGACACCACCCGGGTGCCGATCCCCTCGGCCTCCAGCCGCTCCCGCGCGGCGACGGCGAGCTGCACCTCGGAACCGGTCGCGATGATGATCACCTCCGGGGTCTCGGTCGACGACTCGCGCAGCACGTAGCCGCCCTTGGCCGCGTCCTCGTTCGGCGCGTAGGCGGGCACGCCCTGGCGGGTGAGCGCGAGTCCGTGCGGGGCAGGGGCGGTGGCGTGCCTCTTCAGGATCTCGGCCCAGGCGATCGCGGTCTCGTTGGCGTCCGCCGGGCGGACGACGTTCAGGCCCGGGATGGCGCGCAGCGAGGCCAGGTGCTCGACCGGCTGGTGGGTCGGACCGTCCTCGCCGAGGCCGATGGAGTCGTGCGTCCAGACGTACGTCACCGGGAGCTGCATCAGGGCCGACATCCGCACCGCGTTGCGCATGTAGTCGGAGAACACCAGGAAGGTGCCGCCGTAGACGCGGGTGTTGCCGTGCAGGGCGATGCCGTTCATCTCCGCGGCCATCGAGAACTCGCGGATGCCGAAGTGGACGGTACGGCCGTACGGGTCGGCCTCGGGCAGCGGGTTGCCGGTGGGCAGGAAGGAGCTGCTGTTGTCGATGGTGGTGTTGTTCGACCCGGCGAGGTCGGCGGAACCGCCCCACAGCTCGGGGAGCACCGGGCCGAGGGCCTGCAGCACCTTGCCGGAGGCGGCGCGGGTGGCGACGGACTTGCCCTCCTCGAACACGGGCAGCGCGTCCTCCCAGCCCTCGGGCAGCTCGCCCTTGCTGATCCGGTCGAAGAGCCGGGCCCGTTCGGGGTGTGCGGCCCGCCACTCGGCGATCCGCTTGTCCCAGGCCGCGTGCGCCTCGGCGCCCCGGTCCAGGGCCCGCCGGGAGTGGTCCAGGACCTCGTCCGCGACCTCGAAGGTGCGCTCCGGGTCGAAGCCGAGGAGGCGCTTGGTGGCGGCGATCTCGTCCTCGCCGAGGGCTGAGCCGTGGGAGGCCTCGGTGTTCCGCGCGTTCGGGGCCGGCCAGGCGATGACCGTGCGCAGGGCGATGATGGAGGGCCGTCCGGTCTCGGCCCGCGCGGCCTCCAGCGCCGCGTGCAGCGCGGGGACGTCGACGTCGCCGTCGGCGGTGGGCGTGACGCGCTGGGTGTGCCAGCCGTAGGCCTCGTACCGCTTCAGCACGTCCTCGGAGAAGGCGGTGGCGGTGTCGCCCTCGATGGAGATGTGGTTGTCGTCGTAGACGAAGACCAGGTTGCCGAGCTTCTGGTGGCCCGCGAGCGAGGAGGCCTCGGCGGAGACGCCCTCCTCCAGGTCGCCGTCGGAGACGATCGCCCAGACGGTGTGGTCGAAGGGGGACTCGCCCTGAGGGGCGTCCGGGTCGAACAGTCCGCGCTCGTAGCGGGCGGCCATCGCCATGCCGACGGCGTTGGCGACGCCCTGGCCCAGCGGGCCGGTCGTGGTCTCGACACCGGCGGTGTGGCCGTACTCCGGGTGACCGGGCGTCTTCGAGCCGTGCGTGCGAAACGCCTTCAGATCGACCAGCTCCAGCTCGTACCCGGCGAGGAAGAGCTGGGTGTACAGGGTCAGCGAGGTGTGGCCGGGGGAGAGCACGAAGCGGTCACGGCCGGTCCACTCCGGGTCCGCCGGGTCATGACGCATCACCTTTTGAAAGATCGTGTACGCGACAGGTGCCAGGCTCATCGCGGTGCCGGGGTGCCCGTTGCCGACCTTCTGTACCGCATCTGCGGCGAGAAGCCGGGCAGTGTCCACGGCGCGCCGGTCGAGGTCGGTCCACTCGAAGCCTTCGGGTGTCTGCGTACTCATCTTCAAGAAGTCCTCGTTCAATGCGTGATTGCTGGCCGGACGCGTTCAAATCTAAAAGTCTGACTTTTTCGACGAAAGGTCGGGGTGTGTCAGCCTGTGGTGAATCTGGGACAGTGATCGCGCGAGCGGAACGGCACACGGAGCACATGGCGGACGAAACACCCCGAGCCGAGGGCGAGGGCGACGAGGGCATGGACGGCGACGCGATCAGAACGTTCCCCTTCCCGGCCGACCTGGCCGTCGGGGGCGTCGGCATGCAGATCGGCCCCATGGAGGGCGACCGCACCTGGCACGCCGACACCCCGCTGCACCGCGTCCACCGCATCGACTTCCACGTGGTCATGCTCTTCACCGGCGGCCCCGTACGGCATATGGTCGACTTCACCGAGTACCGGGCCGGGGCCGGCGACCTGCTGTGGATCCGCCCAGGGCAGGTCCACCGCTTCGCCCGGAGCAGCGAGTACCGCGGAACCGTCCTGACCATGCAGCCCGGCTTCCTGCCCCGCGCCACCGTCGAGGCCACCGGCCTGTACCGCTACGACCTGCCGCCGCTGCTGCGCCCCGGACCGGAACAGCTCTCCGCGCTCGAAGCGGCGCTCGAGCAGCTTCGCCGCGAGTACGAGGACACCGCTACGCTGCCGCTCAGCCTGCACACGGCCGTCCTGCGGCACACCCTGACGGCGTTCCTGCTGCGCCTCGCCCACCTCGCGGCCAGCTCTGCCGAGGCGCCCCGACGGCCGGCGGACAGCACCTTCACGCTCTTCCGCGACGCGGTCGAGAAGGGCTTCGCCACCCAGCACAGCGTCAGCGCCTACGCGGACGCGCTCGGTTACTCCCGCCGCACCCTCGTCCGCGCGGTCCGCGCGGCCACCGGCGAGACGCCGAAGGGATTCATCGACAAGCGGGTGGTGCTGGAGGCCAAGCGGCTGCTCGCCCACACGGACCTGCCGATAGGCCGCGTCGGGGCGGCCGTGGGCTTCCCCGACGCGGCCAACTTCTCCAAGTTCTTCCAGCTCCACACCGGCGTCGCACCGGTCGCGTTCCGGGCCGAGCTGCATTGACCCGGAACCCCGCTCGCACCGGGTGACCGCCGCGGTGCGGCGGTGGGCCTGCCTACGATGCGCGGGGAGCCGCACGGGAGGGCAGGGTGAGGGCATGAGGACTCGGGCCACGGCACTGGTGGTGCAGAACGGTCCGAACGGCGGGCCCGGCCGGTGGGCCGGCTGGCTGGCCGAGGGCGGCGTCGACGTGGACGTGGTCCGCGCGTACACGGGGCAGGAACTGCCGGACCGGCTGGAGCACGAGGCGCTGATCGTGCTCGGCGGGGGCTATCTGCCCGACGACGACACCCGGGCGCCGTGGCTTCCGCGGACCCGGACGCTGATGGGCCAGGCGCTGGAACGCGATGTGCCGGTCTTCGGGATCTGCCTCGGCGGACAGATGCTGGCGCAGGTGGCTGGCGGCGAGGTGAAGGGGGAGCACGGCGAACCCGAGTTCGGCAGCACGGTGCTGACCCTGCTCCCGCCGGCGGCCGAGGACCCTCTGTTCCGTGGCCTGCCCGGGCATCCGACAGCGGTCGAGAACCACGTGGACGCGATCGTGCGGCTGCCGGCCGGGGCGCGTCCGCTGGCGCGCAGCGAGCGCTGTCCCCACCAGGCCTTCCGGCTCGGCCGGTCGGCGTGGGGCGTGCAGTTCCACCCCGAGGCCACCCCCGAGCAGATCGCGCACTGGCCGGTGGAGCGCCTGTCCCGGCACGGCGTCGACCGTGACGAACTGCTCCGGGCGGCCCGGCGGGCCGAGCCCGCCGCGGCCCCGGTGTGGCGCGAGGTGGCGCTGCGCTTCGCGCGGCAGGTGCGGGAGCGCACCGCGCCGGTGGCCGGCTGACGGCGCCCGGGCCCGTCACCGGTGAGCGGTCACGGGCCCGGGCGGGTCACCTCGTCAGTGTCCGAAGTCGAACCAGTTGACGTTCACGAAGTCGGCCGGCTGGCCGCTGGTGAAGGTCAGATAGACGTCGTGCGTGCCGGTCACCCCGCTGATGTTCGCCGGCACGGTGCGCCACGACTGCCAGCCCCCGGTGTTGGCCAGCGCGAAGCTGCCGATCGGGGCGTTGCTCCGGCTGTCCAGCCGTACCTCCACCAGTCCGCTCACCCCGGACGCGGCCCCGCTCGCCACCCGGGCGTAGAACTGATGGGCAGCTGTGGAACCGAAGTTGACGCCCTTGTACTGCGCCCAGTCGCCGTTGGCGAGGGAACCGAGGTTCTGCCCGCCGCCGGAGTCGGTGGTGGACTCGGGGACCGCGCCGGACTGGCTGTCGTAGGACTCGGCCTGGATGGCGCTGTAGGCGTCCCGGTTGCCGGAGGGCGGGGGAGTGGTACCGCCGCCACCGCCGCCGGAGGACTGCAGGACCTGCACGTAGTCCACGGTCATCGGGTGGTTCGGCTCGGTACCGCTGTCGGGTCCGCCGCCGAAGGCCCCCGGGAAGCCGCCGCCCATCGCCACGTTGAGGATGACGAAGTAGCCGTGGTTGGTGGCGTTGGCCCAGGTGGTCGCGTCGACCTGGTTGGCCTTCACGGTGTGGAAGTTGACGCCGTCGAGGTAGAAGCGGATCTCCTCGGGGCTGGTCGAGCGGTCCCACTCCATCGAGTAGGTGTGGAAGCCGGCCTGACAGGTGCTGCCGGTGCAGGAGGTGGAGTTGCCGATGCCGGAGGTCTCGTTGCAGGGGCCGCCCGGGTTGGTGCCGCAGTGCACGGTCGACCAGTCGGTGTTCAGGCCCTGGACGTTCTCCATGATGTCCAGCTCACCCACGGCCGGCCAGTTCTGGTAGTTGCCGCGGAACGGTGCGCCGAGCATCCAGAACGCGGGCCAGTAGCCCTTCGCGGCGGCGCCGGTGACGTTGGGCATCTGGACGCGGGCCTGCACCCGCAGCTTGCCGCCGGCCGGGGGCTGGAAGTCGGTGCGCGTCGTCTCGATGCGGCCCGACGTCCAGTGGCCGGAGGCGTCCCGGCGCGGGGTGATGAGCAGGTTGCCGTTGCCGTCCAGCGCGACGTTGTCGGTGCTGGAGGTCATCGTCTCGACCTCGCCGGTACCCCAGTTGGCAGCGCCGCCCGGGTAGGAAGTACCGGTGTCGTACTGCCAGTTGGAGGTGTTGACACCGGAGCCGGCCGAGCCGTTGAAGTCGTCCAGGAAGACCTGGCTCCAGCCGGACGGCGGGGTGGGGGCGGACGCGCTTGCCGGGGCGGTGGCGGCCGTCGCGACCGCCGTGGCCAGACCGACCGTCGCGACGACCGCGACCAGCGTGCGGCGCAGCAGCCGGGGTCTGGACATGCCGGAGGAATCGCTCATGGGGGAGAGCCTCTCGGGTACGGAGGTGTGTGCGGGGAGACCATGGGAAGCGCTCCCATGATGTATTGAGAGCGCTCTCAAGGTGCCGCCAATGTGCTCCCCGGTTCCCCGGCCGTCAAGAGTTAAAGCAGAGAAACTCCTTTGAGGGCACGGGAGTTCACCCCATGAAGCCACCCGTACCGGGCAGACCGGCTGCCGCGGCGGGGCCCGGTCGAGGGCGGGGCGCCACCTGCC
Source organism: Streptomyces sp. NPDC041129 (assembly GCF_055592265.1). Lineage (NCBI taxonomy): Bacteria > Bacillati > Actinomycetota > Actinomycetes > Kitasatosporales > Streptomycetaceae > Streptomyces > Streptomyces sp. NPDC041129. Next base: position 303,975 of record NZ_JBVIYV010000001.1, read on the forward strand.
CCGCCGGTCCGCCGGTCCCGGCCCACGGCGCGGGGACTTGCCCGTCGCGCGCGTCGATGTGCGAGGGTGCAGGCGTGAGACTGACGATTCTGGGTGGCGGCGGCTTCCGGGTTCCGCTCGTGTACGGGGCGCTCCTGACCGACCGCGGTGCGGGCCGGGTCACGGAGGTCGTGCTGCACGATCCGGACGACAGCCGGCTGTACGCGGTCGCCCGGGTGCTGGACGAGCAGGCGGCGGCCGCCGCCGACCCCCCTCGCGTGACCACCACCACCGACCTCGACGAGGCCCTGCGCGGCGCCGACTTCGTCTTCTCGGCGATCCGCGTCGGCGGTCTCCGGGGGCGGGCGGACGACGAGCGGGTCGCCCTGGCCGAGGGGGTCCTCGGCCAGGAGACGGTCGGCGCGGGCGGCATCGCCTACGGCCTGCGGACGGTCCCGGTCGCCGTCGACATCGCGCGGCGGGTGGCCCGCCTGGCCCCGGAGGCCTGGGTCATCAACTTCACCAACCCCGCGGGCCTGGTCACCGAGGCCATGTCCGGCCACCTCGGCGACCGCGTGATCGGCATCTGCGACTCACCGGTCGGCCTCGGCCGCCGGGTGGCCCGGGTGCTCGGGGTGAGGTCCGAGGACGCCTGGATCGACTACGTCGGCCTCAACCACCTCGGCTGGCTGCGCGGTCTGCGCGTGGAGGGCCGAGACGAACTGCCGCGACTGCTCGCCGACCCGGGACTGCTCGGCTCCTTCGAGGAGGGCAGGCTCTTCGGCGCCGACTGGCTGCAGTCGCTGGGCGCGATCCCCAACGAGTACCTGCACTACTACTACTTCAACCGCGAGGCGGTGCGCGCCTACCAGGAGGCGGAGAAGACCCGCGGCGCCTTCCTGCGCGAGCAGCAGGCACGCTTCTACGACGAGGCCCGCCGTACGGACGTCTCCGCCCTCGGCGCCTGGGAGCGGACCCGCGCCGAGCGCGAGGCGACCTACATGGCGGAGAACCGGGAGACGGCGGGCGCAGGCGAGCGCGAGGCCGAGGACCTCTCCGGCGGCTACGAGAAGGTGGCCCTGGCCCTGATGCGGGCCATCGCCCGGGACGAGCGCACCACGCTGATCCTGAACGTCCGCAACCGGGGCACCCTCTCCGTCCTGGACGACGACGCCGTCGTCGAGGTGCCCTGCCTGGTCGACGCCAACGGCGCCCACCCGGTCTCGGCCTCCCCGCTGCCCGGCCATGCCACCGGGCTGGTGTGCGCGGTCAAGGCCGTCGAGCGCGAGGTGCTCGCCGCCGCCGGGTCGGGGTCGCGCGCCACGGCCGTGAAGGCCTTCGCGCTGCATCCGCTGGTCGACTCGGTCCAGGTGGCCCGGCGCCTGGTGGAGGGGTACACGGCCGTCCATCCCGGGCTCGGGTACCTGACGTAGCGCCGGCCTCCGCACCGTACCCGGCGCCGTGAACCCGTCGTGGGTCCCGCGCGGTTCTTCGGCACGTCGGGCCGGCCGGCCGCTCCCCGTGACCGCGGCCGGCCGGTCCGATCCCCCGTTCCCCCGTGGTGCCTCCCCCGTGCTTCCCCCGTATCCCCCTTGTTCCTGGTATTGAGAGCCGCGGGACCGCCCCCTGATACACCCCCCGGCGAAAAAAAATCCCCCCGGCCGTGAAGCCGGGGGGACGTGGTAGCGCGCCGCCGTGCTCAGCCGGTGAAGCCGGCCGTGATGGAGGTGAACTGCCAGTTGCTCTGGCTGATGCCGGAGCAGTTGCTCACCACGCCGCCGCCCGGGCAGGGCCGGTCGCGGTTGACCGCCCAGTAGGCGAGCCGCGCGATGTGGTGGGAGTTGGCCCAGTCACGGATCTGGGTCCAGATCGCCGGGGTGGTGTTCTCCTGCTGGTCGGACAGGCCGTTCATGCCGGAGATGCCGATGTGCGAGTACGCGGTCGCGTCGTCCCAGCCGAACGTCGACTTCAGCTTGTTCTTCAGGCCGTCGGCCGCGTTCACGGTGTTGCCGTACATGTCGGAGCCGCCGCCGAAGTCGAACGGCATGATCGTGAACACGTCGATGTTGGCGCCCAGCGACTGCGCCTGCTCGATGAGCCGGTTGCCGTAGTAGGTCGGGCCGGTGGTGGAGGTGCCGAAGGTGACGATGGTCTTCAGGCCGGGGTTGTTGGCCTTGACCGTCTTCAGCGCGGTGAGTATCCGCGCCTGCACGGCCTCGTTCTCGAACTCGTCCGTGTTCTCGATGTCCATGTCGATCGCCTTCAGCGAGTAGGCGTCGATCACCTTCTGCAGCGCCCCGGCGAGCGCGCTCGCCGAGGAGCAGTTGGCGCCGAGCTTGCTGCCCTGCCAGCCGCCGAAGGACGGGACGATGTCACCGCCCGCGGAGCGGATCTGGTTGATGGCGGTCTGGTCGACGCCGCCGGTCAGTGCCCGGCTGCCGTCCCAGGCCGGGTTGCAGCCGCCCGAGTCCAGCACGAACGCCATGGTGAACCACTTGACGCCGGTCGCGCTCATCACCGTGCTCGGGTTCGGCGGATCGCCCCAGCCCTCGTACAGATAGGGGGCCGCCTGCTTGAACCCGGTGCCCCCGCCGGTCCCGGCGTCCGTCGTGACGGACACGGAGTTGGAGGCCGGCGACACGTTCCCGGCCGCGTCCCGCGCCTTCACGGTGAAGGTGTACGAGGTGCTCGGCGACAGCCCGGAAACCGTGGCGGAGGTGCCGGAGACGCTGAGCACCTGGCTCGATCCGGCGTAGATGTCGTAGGCCGTCACGCCCACGTTGTCCGAGGCGGCGTTCCACTTCAGCGACACGCTGGAGGAGGACTTGCCGGTCGAGGTGAGCCCGCCGGGCGCGGTCGGTGCCTGGGTGTCCCCGCCGCCTCCGCCGCCCGGGCCGTCGAGCTGGATGTCGTCGGCGTAGTACGACCCCTGCGCGTACCAGCCGTGCACGTAGATGGTGGCGCTGGTCTGCGAGGCGCCGGTGGTGAAGGAGACACTGAGCTGGCTGTACGCCGACGGGGACGTGGTCCAGGTGGAGGCGCCGCCGTCGACGCCGAGGTACACGTACGAACCCCGCACCCAGCCGCTGAGGGTGTAGGCGGTGTTCGGCTTGACCGCGACCGTCTGGCTGCACTGTGCGTTGTCACTCGAACTCACCGCCCCCTGCAGGGCCTTGGAGCCGCCGTGCACGGGGGAGGAGACGACCGAGCCGAGGTTGCCGGTGCAGGTCCAGGGGGAGAGGCCGCCCGACTCGAAGCCGGGGTTGGTGAGGACGTTGGCCGCCTGTGCGGTGCCCGGAAGGGCGACGGCCCCGCCGAGGGCCAGGGCGGCGGAGCCGAGCAGGGCGAGGAGCCGGCGTCTGGGACGCCCGAGTATGTGGCGCACGCGATCTCCCTGTGGGGATGGGGGTGTTCGGGAGTGCAAGGGAATGCCGAAGGTGCGCCAACCAAGTTGGTATGGACCAATCGGGGTGTCAATAGGCGGAGTCCAGATTGGTCCAGGCCGGTGTGCGGGTGAGGGCGTCAGGCCGGGGCGGTGGCGGGAGCGCCGGCCTCCCTGGCGGCTCCGTCGGCGGGCGCCGGTACCGCGGGGAGCGGAGTCTCCGCCGCCCGCTGCTGGGGCACGGACACCGGCCGCAGCGTGCGCGGCGCCGACACCACCGTGTAGTCCTGGCCCAGGAACGGGGGCTCGATCACGCCCGGATCCTCGCCCAGCGCCAACTGCACAGCGGCCCAAGGGGCGTTGACCCCGCACAGCGAAAGCTGGTGCAGCCCGCCGGCCGGCCTGGTGTTGACGTCCAGCAGCACCGGGCGGTCGCCGTGCATCCGGAACTGGATGTTGGACAGGTAGTGCAGCCCGAAGCCCTCCGCGAGCAGCCGGGCCGGCGCCAGCCACCGCTCGCGCAGCGTGAAGCCCCGGCGGCGGCCGTTCTTGGTGCGCCCCACCGCCAGCCGGACCCGGTTGTCCGGCCCGGTCAGGCAGTCCACCGACACCTCCGGCTGCTCCAGCCGCGGCATCACCAGCCAGTCCACCGGCTCCTCGGCCCGCCGCAGCGCCTCGACCACCAGGTCGAGCTGGACGTACGGCCCCGGGAACCCGCTCAGGTGCGTCAGCGAGAAGGGCGCACGGGTGATCATCCGGAAGCCGACCCCGCCCGCCCCGGACGCCGGTTTGAAGCACGCCCGCTCCCCGGCCGCCTCCAGCTCCTCGACGGCCGTGACGAGTTCGTCCGCCGTGCGGACCCGCCACCAGGGCGGCACCGGCACGCCGACCGCCCGCGCCGCCTCGTACGCGGTCGCCTTGTCCTCGAACACGGCCACCGCCTCGGGCGTCGGTGCCAGCAGCGCCGTACCGGCCGCCCGGAAATCCGCGCGGTGCGCCACGATCGCCGCCTGGTGCAGCCGGGGCACGAACACGTCGATCCCGCGCCGGACGCACTGGTCGAGGGCGTACTCCACGTACGCGGCCGGCGACAGGCCCTCCGGTTCCAGCTCGGCGGTGTCGGCGGCGGCCAGTACGGGGGAGTCGGCGTCACCGTGCGTGGCGTGGATCTCGACCGCCCGGTCGCTGGGATTCCTCCGCAGCTGATCCATGAAGAAGACGTTCTCCGCGTACGTGCGGTTGAGCCAGACGCGTACGCGAGAGGGCATGCAGGCCGCCTTTTTCGGGGTTTTCGGGCAGGACGCAGCGGCCCGTGCCCGGGCAGGAGGGAGGAAGGGACACCAAACGGCCCTGCGAAAGGGGGAGTTAGGGGCGTCGATGTTGGGGCGATCATACGGCTTTCAAACGCCCGCGCGTGCAACGCGCAGGTTACGGATTCCCCCGGCCCGGACGGGCGGGTACTGGCCAAAGATCCCCTTGCCCCGGCCCCCTGAATGTGTTCTGGTGGTGCCCACGGCATGATCGGAAGGGGCACGGGGTGGAGTCGACGGCCGGGGCCGGACAGCTGCTGGCCATCAGCGATCTGCACATCTCGTATCCGGAGAACCGCGCGCTCGTGGAGGGGATGCGCCCCACCACGGACGACGACTGGCTGATCGTGGCCGGAGACGTCGCCGAGACCGTCGAGGACATCCGCTGGGCGCTCGGCACCCTCGCGGACCGCTTCGCCAAGGTCCTGTGGGCACCCGGCAACCACGAGCTGTGGACCCACCCGAAGGACACCGTCACCCTGCGCGGCGTCGCCCGCTACGAGCACCTCGTCGCCGTGTGCCGGGAGCTGGGCGTGCTCACGCCGGAGGACCCGTACCCGGTGTGGCGCGGCCCCGGCGGGCCGGTCGCCGTGGCCCCGCTGTTCCTGCTGTACGACTACTCCTTCCTGCCGGACGGCTGCGCCACCAAGACGGACGGCCTGGCCTACGCGCACAGCACCGGCATCGTCTGCAACGACGAGTACCTGCTGCATCCCGACCCCTACCCGACCCGCGAGGACTGGTGCCGCGCCCGCGTCGCCGAGACCGAGCGCAGGCTCGCCGAGCTGCCCGCGGACCTGCCGACCGTCCTGGCCGGGCACTATCCGCTCGACCGGCACCCCACGGACGTGCTCTGGTACCCCGAGTTCGCCATGTGGTGCGGCACCACCCTCACCGCCGACTGGCACCACCGGTTCCGGGTCGAGACGATGGTCTACGGCCATCTGCACATCCCGCGGACCACCTGGCACGAGGGAGTCCGCTTCGAAGAGGTGTCCGTGGGATACCCCCGCGAATGGCGCAAGCGCCCGGTACCCCCGGGGCAGCCGCGCCGCATACTGCCGATGGAGGTCGGACCCGGTGATCGAGGAGCTGCTCCCGGAGTCGGTGGTGGCCGTGGAGTCGCACGGTGACCAGGACACCGACGACGCCCTGCTGTACCCGCAGGAGCGCGCGCTCGTCGCGCGGGCGGTGAGCAAGCGTCGCCGGGAGTTCACGGCGGCGCGGGTCTGCGCCCGGCGGGCCATGGAGAAGCTCGGCGTGCCGCCACAGCCCGTCCTGACCGGCGAGCGCGGCGCCCCCGTGTGGCCGGACGGGCTGGCCGGCAGCATGACCCACTGCGACGGCTACCGCGCCGCCGCGCTCGTGCGCGCCGGTGACCTGGCCTCCCTCGGCATCGACGCCGAACCGCACGCGCCGCTGCCGGACGGCGTCTTCGGCACCATCGCGCTCCCCGCCGAGCAGGACCGGCACCGCGCGCTGTCCGCCGCCCGGCCGGCCGTGCACTGGGACCGGCTGCTGTTCAGTGCCAAGGAGTCCGTCTACAAGGCGTGGTTCCCCCTCACCCGTGCCTGGCTCGACTTCTCCGAGGCCGACATCGAACTCACCGCCGCCCCCGGCCACGACACGCGCGGAGGCTTCCACGCCCGGCTGCTCGTCCCGGGCCCGCTGGTCGGCGGCCTCCGTGTGGGCGCGTTCGAGGGGAGCTGGCTCATCCGGGACGGGCTGGTGCTGTCGGCGGTGACCGTCCCGCACCACTGAGCGGAACGGTCACCCGGAGCCGGACCTCACTCCTGCGGGCACCAGTGGGACAGCAGCCCGAAGAACTCCTCCTCGTTTCCCGCGAGCCCGGCCCGCGCCAGCGCCCCGTCCGCCTCGGCGAGCACGGCGGGCGGCACCAGGACGGGCCGGGGCCCGTCCGGCGGCCCGTCGAAGGCCGCGCGCACGGTGTGCAGCAGCCGCAGATAGGCCTGGACGGCGGTGCGCTCACGGTCGGTCAGTACGGCGGTGGTCATCGGTCGGCTCTCCCCGGTTCGGCGTCACGGATCACGCGCGCTGCGGCGCCGCGCGCCGCGTCGTACGGCGCACGACTCCAGCTTGCCGCCCACCACTGACAACGCGGTGTGGGCAGGCCGGGGTTCGCCCGCTCAGCGGACGCGATACCCCCTGTGGACATGGCACTTGGCGGTCGGAGCGGTGCCGGCGACCGGCGTGCGGGCCCGGCGGACCACCCACGTCCGCGCGATCCCCGGGCGGTCTAGGACTCGGGCCGCTGGACGCTCTCCAGCAGCATGTCGAGCCACTCGGCGACCTTGTCCCGGTGCTGGTCGGTGGGCAGTTGCGCGGCCCGCCAGGCGATCCCGCGGACCCCGTGGTCCTGCAGCAGCCGCTCCAGCGGGTCCTCCGCCGGCTCGGCGGCGGCCCGCTCACGGTCGGCGAGCCTCTGCAGCAGTTCCTGCTCGGTGCGCTGCAGGGCGCCCGCCAGCGCCTCGGCGTCCTCCGCGGTGAGGAATCCGGCGTGCACCCGGAAGAACCGCTGCAGCGCGTCGCAGTGCTCCATGGTCGGCCGCCGGTCACCGTTGATCAGCGCGCCCGCCTGCTGCCGGGACATGCCCGCGCCGTCCGCGATCTCCTGCTGGGTGTACCTGCGGCCGTTCGGCTTCAGCCGGGTGCGGCGCAGCAGGTCCAGGCGCTGCAGGAAACGGGCCTGGACGTCCGGTTCGCCCGCCGGGCGGCCGCTGAGCAGAGCCTTGACCACCGGCTCCGGAACACCGCAGGCGACGCAGAGCCGCCCCACGTCGAAGACCTCGGTGTGCGGCACGCCGAGCCGGTCGGCGAGCGCGGTGACGCGGGCGGAGACGGCCGACAGCTGTGCGGTCTCGGTGGCGCCCGGATCCTCGTAGCCATCCGTCACCGACAGAACTCCTACGTCTCTCGAAGGCCTCAGGTGCGTTCCGTGCTTCTCGCAAGCGGATGTCGTGAACTTCCCGGAGAGTAGCGGGTGCTTCGAACCCGCATCCAGGTCTCGCCACAACTGTGGCGAATTTCAGCCGTCAACCGGCATGAAATGCCACGATAGTTGACACGGCTCTCGTCCGGGCAGCAGGATCACATCGCCGCGCGAAGGCCGGCAGAGGCAAGAGGGGTGACCTCCCGATGGCACATCAGGCAGGAGGACAGTGGCCGGCGCCGCGGCCCGTCCCCGAGGGCTGCGAGGTCCAGGCGTACCTCCAGGACTACGCCGCGCTGGTGGAGGCCGTCCCCTTCCCGTCCCTGGTCGTCGACCACCGCTGGAACGTCATGCTGGCCAACGGCGCCTACGGGAACCTGTTCGGCGGTGTGCGCCCGCATCCGACCGCCATGCCCGGGGACAACTTCCTGCGCTTCGTGCTGTTCCACCCCGATGCCGGCGGCATCCTGGCTGACCACGAGCAGGGCTGGTGCCTGCCGATGCTGGCCCATCTGAAGGCCGCGACGGACCGCTCGGGCCACGACCACGAACTCCAGGCCATCCGCCGGGACGTCGGCCAGGACCCGATCATGGAAGCCGCCTACCGGCAGGGCCTGCCGCACTGGATCCGGGCCGTCGGCGAGGCCGCCACCCGGATCGACGGCGCCGTACGTCTGCTGCACCACCCCGACCCGCGCAGGGGTCCCACCGAGTGCCGGATCGTCGACGAGACGCCCCGAACCCTCGGGGAGATCGGCTTCACCCGGCTGACGATGGTGCTGCGCGACGCCCGCCGCCCGGCCGCCGCCACGCGCCGTCAGCGCCGCGCACGTGGCGCCGGTGCGCATCTGACGGTCGTTCCGGCCCCCATGGACTGACCCGGTTCCGTCGGCGTTCAGGTCGCCGACGGGACCGGGCCGGGAAGCTCCGCCTCCGCCGCCCTTCACCCGGGCGCGTCCGAGGCTCCCCGTGCGCAAGCCACGCAATCCGTTTGCGTTGCTTGCGTTTTTCTTGCGACCGCAGGCACACGAAGCCGCTTCTCTCGCACCCAGTCTGCCCTGTCGTTTCGACTATCCGCGTCACTGTCAAAGAATTACGGATTCTGCGCGACATCTTGTGAACGCATGTCGTCGGTGCTTGAGTGTGCGGCGCCCCGCAGGCCCACTGGCCTGCTGTCCCCCGACCCCCACCACGAAGGGACCGGCACATGCACCGCAGTACCGCCGCACATGTCAGGCGCATGCCAGCGATCGGAGCGGTCGTCGCCCTCGCCGCCGGCATGCTCGTCACCCTGGCCCCCGCCGCGCACGCCGCCTCCGGCGCCACGCTCCCCTTCACCTCCGTCGAGGCCGAGTCGGTGAGCACCACCGGCACGAAGATCGGCCCGGACTACACCCAGGGCAGCCTCGCCTCGGAGGCCTCCGGCCGGCAGGCCGTACGGCTCGCCGCGGGACAGCGGGTGGAGTTCACCGTGCCGCGCGCCGCCAACGCGGTGAACGTCGCCTACAGCGTCCCGGACGGCCAGTCCGGATCCCTGAACGTCTACGTCAACGGCACGAAGCTCACCCGGACGCTTCCGGTCACCGCCAAGTACTCCTACGTCGACACCGGCTGGATCACGGGCTCGAAGACCCACCACTTCTACGACAACGCCCGGATGCTGCTGGGCCGGGACGTCCAGGCCGGCGACCGGATCGCCTTCGAGGCGGCCGGTACCCAGGTCACCGTGGACGTCGCCGACTTCGAGCAGGTCGCCGCGGCCGCCGGCCGGCCCGCCGGCTCGGTGTCCGTCGTCTCCAAGGGCGCCGACCCCAGCGGGAGCGGCGACTCCACCCAGGCCTTCCGGGACGCCATCGCGGCGGCTGGGGGCGGGGTGGTGTGGATCCCGCCGGGCGACTACCGGCTCACCTCCTCGCTGAACGGGGTGCAGAACGTCACCCTGCAGGGGGCGGGCAGTTGGCACTCGGTCGTGCACTCGTCCCGCTTCATCGACCAGACCAGCTCGTCGGGCGGTGTCCACATCAAGGACTTCGCGGTCGTCGGCGAGGTCACCGAGCGCGTCGACTCCAACCCGGACAACTTCGTCAACGGCTCCCTCGGCCCGAACTCGTCCGTCTCCGGCATGTGGCTCCAGCACCTCAAGGTCGGGCTGTGGCTGACCGGCAACAACGACAACCTGGTGGTGGAGAACAACCGCGTCCTCGACACCACCGCCGACGGCCTCAACCTCAACGGCACCGCCAAGGGCGTCCGGGTCCGCAACAACTTCCTGCGCAACCAGGGCGACGACGCGCTCGCCATGTGGTCGCTGTACGCCCCGGACACCGACTCCAGCTTCGAGAACAACACCGTCTCGCAGCCCAACCTCGCCAACGGCATCGCCATCTACGGCGGCACCGACATCACGGTGCGCGGCAACCTGATCTCCGACACCAACGCCCTGGGCAGCGGCATCGCGATCTCCAACCAGAAGTTCCTCGACCCCTTCTCCCCGCTGGCCGGCACCATCACGGTCGACGGCAACACGCTGGTGCGCACCGGCGCGCTGAACCCCAACTGGAACCACCCGATGGGCGCGCTGCGGGTCGACTCCTACGACAGCGCGATCGACGCGACGGTGAACATCACCGACACCACGGTCACCGACAGCCCGTACAGCGCCTTCGAGTTCGTCTCCGGTGGCGGACAGGGCCGTCAGGTGCGCAACGTCAGCGTGACCGGTGCGACCGTACGGAACACCGGCACGGTCGTGGTCCAGGCCGAGACCCCGGGCGCGGCCGTCTTCCGCGACGTCACCGCCACCCAGGTCGGGTCCGCCGGTGTCTACAACTGCCCCTACCCGGCGAACTCCGGTGCCTTCACGCTCACCGACGGCGGCGGCAACTCCGGCTGGTCCAGTACCTGGTCGGACTGCTCCACCTGGCCCCAGCCCGGCCAGGGCAACCCCGCCCCCGACCCGAACCGGAACCTCGCCAAGGGCCGCCCGGCCACCGCGACCGGCTCGCAGGACGTCTACACGCCCGGCAAGGCGGTCGACGGCGACGCGGGCACCTACTGGGAGTCGGCCAACAACGCCTTCCCGCAGGCCCTGACGGTCGACCTCGGCTCCTCCTACGCGGTGCGCCGCGTGGTGCTGAAGCTGCCCCCGTCCGCCGCTTGGGGCGCCCGCACCCAGACCGTCACGGTGCTCGGCAGCGCCGACGGCTCGGCCTACTCGACGGTCGTCGGCGCGCAGGGCCACCGCTTCGACCCGGCCACCGGCAACACGGCCACCGTCTCCCTGCCGAGCGGTACGAACCTGCGCTACCTCCGGCTCTCCGTCAGTGCCAACACCGGCTGGCCGGCCGGGCAGTTCAGCGAGGTGGAGGCGTACCTGGCGAACTGAGCCCCGCAGGCGCGGAAACGTGCCTCCGGTGCCGCCGGCCGCCCGCCGCGGCCGGCGGCACCCGGCGGACCGCCGGGTTTCACATGGGTGCCATCAGATACTTCCCTGACGTTTGCTGCTCTTGGAACACTCGCTTCGCGCAGCTTCCGTCATCTGACGGCAGTAACCACGTCAGGATGAGAGGACGTTCACCCATGTCCGAAGTCAACAGGCGCCGCTTCCTGCAACTCGCGGGCGCCTCGACGGCGTTCACCGCGCTGTCCGGCAGCATCCAGCGGGCGGCGGCACTGCCCGCCCACCACCGCACGGGTTCGGTCCAGGACGTCGAACACATCGTCGTCCTGATGCAGGAGAACCGCTCGTTCGACCACTACTTCGGCAAGCTCAGAGGTGTCCGGGGCTTCGGCGACCCCCGCCCGGTCACCCAGAACGGCAGGTCCGTCTGGAAGCAGTCCGACGGCACGAAGGACATCCTCCCCTTCCACCCCGACGCCGACGACCTGGGCCTCGCCTTCATCCAGGACCTCCCGCACGGCTGGAACGACGGCCACACCGCGTTCGCCGGCGGCAGGTACGACATGTGGGTGCCCGCCAAGTCCCCGACGACGATGGCGTACCTGACGCGCGACGACATCCCCTTCCACTACGCGCTGGCCGACGCCTTCACCGTCTGCGACGCCTACCACTGCTCGTTCATCGGCTCCACCGACCCCAACCGCTACTACATGTGGACGGGGTACACCGGCAACGACGGCAAGGGCGGCGGCCCGGTCCTCGGCAACGAGGAGGCGGGCTACGGCTGGACGACGTACCCCGAGCGCCTCGAGCGGGCCGGGGTCTCCTGGCGGATCTACCAGGACGTCGGCGACGGGCTGGACGCCCCCGGCGGCTGGGGCTGGATCGACGACGCCTACCGCGGCAACTACGGCGACAACTCGCTGCTCTACTTCAACCAGTACCGGACCGCCGAGCCGGGCAGTCCGCTGTACGACAAGGCCCGTACCGGCACCGACGCGCGCAAGGGGGAGGGCTTCTTCGACCGGCTTCGCGCCGACGTCACCTCCGGGAAGCTGCCGCAGGTCTCCTGGGTCGTCGCCCCCGAGGCCTTCACCGAGCACCCCAACTGGCCCGCCAACTACGGCGCCTGGTACGTCTCCCAGGTGCTGGACGCGCTGACCTCCGACCCGGAGGTGTGGTCGAAGACGGCGCTGTTCATCACCTACGACGAGAACGACGGCTTCTTCGACCACGTGATCCCGCCCTTTCCGCCGGCCTCCGCCGACCGGGGCCGGTCGACGGCGGACCCCGGGCCCGACCTGTTCAAGGGCGACGGCAGCCACGCCGCGGGCCCCTACGGACTCGGCCAGCGGGTGCCGATGCTGGTCGTCTCCCCCTGGAGCAAGGGCGGTTACGTCTGCTCCGAGACCCTCGACCACACCTCGATCATCCGGTTCATCGAGACCCGCTTCGGCGTCCAGGAGCCGAACATCTCGCCGTGGCGCCGGGCCATATGCGGTGACCTGACCACCGCCTTCGACTTCTCCCGCAAGGACACCGCGCCGGTGGCGCTGCCGTCCACGGCCGGCTACCGGCCGCCGGACCACGACCGGCACCCCGACTACGTGCCCACCCCGCCCGTCACCCCCGCGCTGCCCGGTCAGGAGCGCGGCAGCCGCCCCACCCGTCCGCTGAAGTACGCCCCGGTGGTGGACGGTTCGGCGGACACGAAGGCCGGGACGTTCACCCTCGCCTTCGCCTCCGGCGCGCACGCGGGAGCAGCGTTCCTCGTCACCTCGGGCAACCGCGGCGACGGCCCCTGGACGTACACCACCGAGGCCGGCAAGACCCTCTCCGACACCTGGAACTCGGCGTACTCGGGCGGCTCCTACGACCTGGCCGTGCACGGCCCGAACGGCTTCCTGCGCCTGTTCAGGGGCCGCAACGGCACGGCCGGACCGGAGGTCACGGCCCGGCACACCGGTGACGACGTGGAACTCGCCTTCACCAACCGGGGCTCCGGCACGGCACGGCTGAAGCTCGTCAACGGCTACGGCGGCGACCCGGTCACGGTGACGGTGCGGGCCGGGGCCACCGTGCGGCGGACCGTCCGGCTCGCGTCCAGCCGGCGCTGGTACGACCTCACGGTCACGACGGACGCCGACCCGGCGTTCCTGCGCGGCTTCGCCGGTCATGTGGAGAACGGGCGGCCCGGCGTCAGCGACCCTGCCATCATCACGGAGTGAACGGGCGATGAACACCGCTCCGGGCGGACTGGTCAGGTACCGGTCACATCAGGGTAGTGTGCCCCGGTGACAACGCAATCGAACACTCCTGCAGGCTGGTACCCCGATCCGCACGGGGCGGCCCAGACGCTGCGCTACTGGGACGGCACCCAGTGGACCGAGCACACCAACCCGGCGCAGCAGGGCGCCGGCCAGGCTCCGCCGGCCGCTCCCCAGCAGCCGGTCGCCCACATCCCGCAGCAGCAGACCGGTGACGCCAAGGTGCAGCGTCAGGTCCAGAAGCAGGCGGGCGTCGCGGCCGGCGGTCCCGGCGGCGGCACTCTCTTCACCGAGCCGGTCCTGGTGGTGAACCAGAAGGCCAAGCTGATCGAGCTCACCAACGAGTACAAGGTCATGGATCAGAGTGGCCGTGAGCTCGGCGCGGTCACCGAGGTCGGCCAGAGCGCGCTGAAGAAGATCCTGCGCTTCGTCTCCAGCCTCGACCAGTTCATGACGCACAAGCTGGAGATCCGCGACGCCTACGGCCAGCCGCAGCTCGTGCTGACCCGGCCCGCGAAGATCTTCAAGTCCCGGGTCATCGTGACGCGCCCGGACGGCTCGCCGGTCGGCGAGATCGTCCAGAAGAACATGATCGGGAAGATCAACTTCGCGATGAACGCGAACGGCCAGCAGGTCGGCGCGATCAAGGCGGAGAACTGGCGGGCATGGAACTTCGCCATCGTCGACCACGCGGACAACGAGGTCGCCCGGATCACCAAGACCTGGGAAGGCCTCGCCAAGACGCTGTTCACGACCGCGGACAACTACGTCCTGCAGATCCACTACCAGCTGCCCGAGCCGCTGCTGAGCCTCGTCGTGGCGACGGCCCTGACCGTCGACACCGCCCTCAAGCAGGACTCGCGGGGCTGGGGCTGACCGGCCCCGCCGGGCCACGGTCCGAGGGACGTACGGCGGCGGCCGGTGCGCGCGGAAGATCCGCGGGCACCGGCCGCCGCCGTTTGCGGTTCAGAGCGCGGTGAGATGTCCCGGCTGCTCCGGCTGCCGGGGCACCAGGGCCGGTTCCGCCGCCGCCGTGCCCGGCTCCAGGGCCAGGACCGCCGCGACCGGGTGCTCGTCGTCGTGCCCGTCGGGTCCGCCGTGCCCGTCGGGTGCGGGTGTCGCCCGGGCCAGCAGGAGCACGCCCCAGGCGGCGGCACCGGCCCCGGCCAGCGCGAGCAGCACCCCGCCGGCACCGCCCCGCAGGCCCTGCCCGAGCAGGGTCAGGCCGATGACCGCGGCGGCCACCGGATTGGCCAGGGTGACCATGGCCAGCGGGGCGCCGAGGCCGCCGCGGTAGGCCGTCTGGGACAGCAACAGTCCGCCGGTGGAGAACGCGGCGACGAGGACGGCGACCACGATCACCTCGAGTCCCGGGCCGGAGCCGGAGTGGTCCGTGGCCGCCACCGTCACGGTCTGGGTGAGGGCCGAGGCGACCCCCGAGGCGAAACCCGAGGCGGTCGCGTGCCGCAGACCCGGCCGGGCACCGGGCCGGGACAGCAGGCCGATCAGCGTGGCGGTGGTACCGGCGACCACCAGTGCCTCGGGCAGGCTCAGTATCCGTTCGGGCGCCGGTCCCGAGGCCGTGACCAGCACCGCCGCGAGCCCCAGCAGTGTGAGCGCCGTACCCCGCCACTCCACCGCGCTGACCCGCCGCCCGGCGGCCCGCGCCCCGAGCGGCACGGCCGCGACCAGGGTGAGTGCCCCGAGCGGCTGGACGACCGTGAGCGGCCCGTACTTGAGGGCGACCACGTGCAGCAGAGCGGCGCCCGCGTTCAGGCCGACCGCCGACCACCACGCGCCGGCGCCGAGCAGCCGCACCAGGCCCGTGCCGAGGCTCCGGGAGGCGAGGCGTTCCTGGGCCACGGCGGCCGCCGCGTAGGCGACGGCGGAGATCAGGGACAGGCCGAGGGCGAGCAGGGTGGCGGCGCTCATCGGGCGGCTCCCGCCAGGACCGGCCCGCGCTGGGCGGGCAGCCGCGGGACGCCCCCGGCCGTACCGGACGTGTGCCGCGGCGCGCGGAAGACCGCGAGCGCGGCGCCCAGCATGACGGCCGCCGCCAGCGCGTCCACCCAGTAGTGGTTGGCCGTGCCCACGATCACCAGCAGGGTGACCAGCGGATGCAGCAGCCACAGCGCGCGCAGGCGGGAGCGGGTGGCCGCCATCAGGCCCAGCGCCACCATCAGCGCCCAGCCGAAGTGCAGCGAGGGCATCGCCGCGAACTGGTTGGACAGGTGGTCGCGGGCCGGCGGCCCGTACACCGAGGGGCCGTAGGACCGGGCGGTGTCCAGCAGGCCGGTGCCGGTCAGCATCCGCGGCGGGGCCAGCGGGAACGTGAACGGCAGCACCAGGGCGGCCGCGGTCACCGCCGCCAGCACCCGCCGGGCCCAGACGTAGTGCGCCGGGCGCCTGACGTACAGCCAGACCAGGAAGGCCAGCGTGGCCGGGAAGTGCACGGTCGCGTAGTAGGTGTTCGCCAGACGGACGAGGAGGTCGCCGTGCAGCAGTGCGGACTGCACGGAGGTCTCGTCGGGCAGGCGCACGGCCCGCTCGAGGTCCCAGACGCGGTGGGCGTTGTGGAAGGCGTCCGCCGTGTGACCGACGGCCAGCTGACGCCCGAGCTTGTAGACGAGGAAGAGTCCCGCGACGAGCAGGAGCTCGCGCAGGAGCGGCGGGCGCGCGGTCGCTGTCGCGTCCGGCTCCGCTGCTGCAGGCTCGGTTCGGGCATTCATCCCCCGGCCCCTTCGCTGACGGTCGTGCGGGTGGTGGTGCGGGCCGGGCCCCCGCGTTTCCGGGCCCGGAACTCATCGATACGTCCCCGTACCGATACGCTAGTGTACCGATACGCTGAAGTACCGGTACACTGGCGTATCGATTGAGGTACGACACACTGGAGACCCGGGCACGACCCGGAACGGAGTGAGGAGAGGCAACGCATGACGTCGCAGGCCGAAGACGGACCGGACACGGTCGCCGCCTCGCGCCGCTCCAAGATCACGCCCGAGCGTGAGCGGGAGTTCTTCGACGCCGTGCTGGAGCAGATCCGCGAGTGCGGCTACGACTCCGTGACCATGGAGGGTGTCGCCCACAGCACCCGGTGCAGCAAGTCCACGCTCTACCGGCAGTGGAAGACCAAACCCCAGTTCGTCGCGGCCGCGCTGCGGGCCAATCGCAAGGTGCGCTTCGCCGGCATCGACACCGGTTCGCTCGCCGAGGACCTGCGCCTGGCCGCGCGGGCCGCGGGTGACTGGTCCAACAAGGACACTCGGCTGATGCAGGCGCTGGGCCACGCGGTCACGGCCGACCACGAACTGGCGCAGGCGCTGCGCGAGGCCCTGGTCCTGCCGGAGATCGCCGCGCTGCAGGAGATGCTGGCGCGGGGCGTGGCGCGCGGCGAGGTGCCCGCGGACCATCCCGCGCTGGAGTACGTCCCGGCCATGATGTTCGGCGTCCTGCGCGTCCGGCCGGTGCTGAGCGGCCAGTACGCCGACGCCGACTACCTCGTCCGCTTCGTGGAGGCCACCGTGCTGCCCGCGCTCGGACTGACACCAGACCCAGGCCGCCGTTCACGGGATGACTGAACGGTGACCTGCCTGCGCCGCACCGTGGGGACGGGGGCGGCGCGCACCCCCCGGCCGGGTGGGGTTCCCCTTGAGCGGAGGGGCGCCCCACCCGGCCGACTTCTTCGCCCGGACGGACTCAGACGTCCTGGCCGCTCCCGCCGCCCGACGAGACCTTGATGCCCTTGAGGATCTCGTCGATGACCGCCACGTCCTGGCCGACGTCGACGCCGAAGCGCACCACGACCATCTGCTCGGCGTCGTTGGGCGAGGGGAAGGCCACCGACTCGACGTAGCCGTCGGCGCCCTTGCTGGTGACCGCCTTCCAGCGCACCGCGTAGCCCTTCTGCCCGGCCACCGTCACCGCCTTGGCCGCCAGCACCTCGTGCGACGTGATGCTGCCGTAGGTGGTGCCGCCGTAGGACTGCTTGGCGTTGGCCGCGATGTCCGCCTTGGCGACCTCCTCGGCGGTGTCGCCCTTCGTCTTGAGGGTGCGGGCGGGCCCGGTGTAGGCGCCGCCCGCGGTGCAGGTCTGGGCGCTGTTGCCGGGGCATTTGTAGGAGTCGCCGGAGGTCACCTGGGCGCCGAAACCGATCGACTCCCCGGTCCAGCCCTTCGGCACCGGCAGGCTGATGCCGTTCACCGGATCGGGCACCGTGCCGCCGCCCTGGACCTTCGGCGCCTCGGAGCCCCGCGGTGCGGGCGACTCGCCGGACCCGCCGTCACCGCCGAAACCGCCAGGCCCGCCGCCGGGTCCTTCCTGGCCGCCGGGCCGGCCGTCCTGCCCCTGCCGGGAACCCGCGCGCTCCGGGCCGCTGCCGCCGTCGTCCTTGGCGAGGGCGTACACCCCGACCCCGATGCACACCAGTACCGCGGCGGCGGCCCCCACGGCTATGCCCGTGCGCAGCCCGCGCCGGGCCGCGGCCGGGGGCTGGGCCGGATACGCCGAGTACGCCGGATACCCCGGCTGCACGCCGTACGGCTGGTACGCCGGGGGAGCCGGCTGCGCGCCACCGGCCGGCTGCTGCGCCGGGGGACCCCACGCGGCGGCCGTTCCGGCGGGGCGGGTCTGGTCCGTCCAGGCCTTGCCGTCCCACCAGCGCTCGGTGGGCGGACCGTCATTCGTCTGCCCGGGGTCGGGGTACCACCCGGGAGGAGTCACCTGCGTCATGCCCCCACCGTATGAGGCATCGGTGAAAGCGGGATGAGAGGATCTGCCGCCAACTTCGCGCACCAGGACATTTCTCCGGAGATTTCCTCCATCACCCCCGCCGGCGGCCCGGCCACCGTCACCGGGCCACCACCAGCCGCACCGGCCCGCGCACCGCCGGCGGCGGCAGCCGCAGGCCGTCCCGACCCGGTGTCACCGAGCCGAGCACGCTCGGGTGGTGGGCGCCGGTGCTGCGCGGATCGGTGCCGGCCAGGCCGTGTGCGGTGAGGAAGCCGAGCACGGCGAAGGCGTACGCCTCCTTCGCGGGGGCGGGCAGGCCCAGCTCGTCGGAGCCGCGCACCGAGACCCCCGGAAGCCGGTCCCGCAGCGCGGACATGAGCACCGGATTGCGGGTGCCCCCGCCCGAGGCCACCACCTCACCGGCCCCCACGCGCCGCACCGCGTCCGCGACCGTCCGGGCCGTCAGCCAGGTGAGCGTGGCGAGCGCGTCCTCGGCGGCCAGCGCTTCCACCCCGGCCGACCGCAGATACCCGGCGTGGAACAGCTCCTTGCCGGTCGTCTTGGGCGGTTCGAGCGCGTAGTACGGCTCGGCCAGCAGCCGGTCCAGCAGCGCCCCGTCCGGCCGGCCCCGCGCGGCCAGCGCACCGTCGGTGTCGCAGGCCAGCCGTCCGCCGCTGAAGTGCCGGGCCGCCGCGTCGAGCAGCGCGCAGCCCGGCCCGGTGTCGAACGCCGTGCCGTCGGGCGCGGTCAGGTTGGCGATGCCGCCGATGTTCAGCGCCACGGGCCTGCCCGGCCTGCCCCGCAGCCACAGCAGGTCGACCAGGCTCACCAGGGGCGCGCCCTGACCGCCGGCGGCCACGTCCCGGGCACGGAAGTCGGCGACCACCGGCAGCCCGGTCGCCTCGGCGATCCACGCGGGCTGCCCGAGCTGGAGCGTGCCGTGCACCCGGCCCCCGTCCACCCAGTGGTGCACGGTCTGCCCGTGCGAGGCCACCAGCTCGCCGCGGCCGGCGCACAGTTCACGGTCGGCGCGGACGGCAGCCGCGGCGAACGCCTGCCCGATCCGGGTGTCCAGCCGGCACACCTCGGCGAGCGGGACGGCGGCCGGCGGCAGCGCCGCCGCGAGGGCGGCACGCAGTTCACCGTCGTACGGCGCGCTCACCATCCCCAGCGGCTCCAGCACCAGCGTGTCGCCGTCCAGGCGCAGATCCGCCGCCGCCGCGTCCACGGCGTCGTACGACGTCCCCGACATCAGCCCGATCACCCGCACCTGTCAACCCGCCTTTCCCGAGGGCCGCCTGAGCAGCGCCGGCGTGCTGAGCGCGCAGGCCGCCGCCGCGTAGTAGGCGGGCACGTCCGGATTCCCGGTGCGCCGCACCGCCTCCGTGATGATCAGCCCCGCGCAGCCGGAGAACACCGCGTTGGACAAGGAGTGGGCGAGCCCCAGACCGGTCCAGCGCACCCGGGCCGGGAACTGCTCGGCCAGCAGCGCGGGTCCCGGCCCGGCCATCAGGCCCACCACCGCGCCCGCGGCGGCGACGGCGGCGCCCCGGGCCACGGCGGAGGTGCCGGGATCCTGAAGCAGATCGAACAGGGGCACCGCCATGACGACGACCAGCACCGCCCCCGTCAGCACCACCGGCCGCCGCCCGATCCGGTCGCTGAGCAGTCCCGCCGGCAGGATCGTGGCGGCGAACCCGGCGCTCGCCGGCACGGTGGCCACCAGCGCCTGCCGGACGTCCGTGTGCAGCGCCGACTGGAGGTACGACGGCAGGACGACGAGGAACGTGTATCCGGCCGCCGCCCAGCCCATGATCTGCCCGGCGCCCAGCAGCACCGTCCGGGCCACCGCCCGGGCGCCGCCGCCCGGCCCGGCGGGCGCGCGGCCCCGCTCCCGGAACTCCGGCGTCTCCTCGAGACCGGTCCGCAGCCACAGCGCGAGCAGCCCCAGCGGCAGGGACAGCAGGAACGGCAACCGCCAGCCCCAGGCGGCGAGCTGGGCCCCGGTGAGCAGCGAGGCCGTGGCCGCCGCCACCGACGTGCCCGCCAGCAGGCCCAGCGCCACGGTGAACGACTGCCACGCGCCATGCAGTCCACGCCGGCCCGGCGGGGCGTGCTCCGTCAGCACGGTCACGGCGCCGCCGAACTCGCCGCCCGCCGACAGGCCCTGAACGGCCCTCAGGAATGTGAGCAGCCAGGGTGCCAGGGCGCCCGCCGTCGCGTACGTCGGCAGCACGCCGATCAGCGTCGTGGCGGCCGTCATCAGGGTGATCACCCCGATCAGCACCGGCCGCCGCCCCATCCGGTCGCCCAGCCGGCCGAAGAGAGCGGCGCCGAGCGGCCGGAAGAAGAACGCCAGCGCGAAGGAGGCGTACGTCCGCACCAGCCCCTCGGTCGCGCTCCCGCCCGCCGGAGTGAAGAACCGCTCGGCGAGCACGGTGGCCAGGGAGCCGTAGACACCGAACTCGTACCACTCGACGAGATTGCCCACCGACCCCGCCGCCACCGCCCGCACCACCGGCACCCGGCGCGCCGCGCCGTCACGCGACCCGGGAGCCCCGTGATCGCCGGGCACTTCGGAAAGCTGCTTCATTCCCAGTCCTGTTGACGGTCCGTCCGCTGAACACCGGCTGGTCGGACAGGGGGCGCGTCGCCGGCCCGCGACTTTCTTCACCCGGCGGGGCAACACGTGTCCCGACCGGTCACCACACATCCCACCGGACGGCTACGCTCGGGGTCTGTACGTCATTCGGGCGACCCGGGGAGGTAACGGGATGACGGAGGGACGGCCGTCGGCGACCGGCTCGGCTCCCCTGTGGGAACGGGACACGGAGATCGCCACGGTCACACGGGCGCTCGACGCTCTGTGCGCCGACCGGTCGTCAGCGGGCAGTCTGCTCGTCTTCCGGGGGGAGGCCGGTCTCGGCAAGACCGCGCTGCTGAACGAGACCCGCCGCATGGCCGAACGCCGCGGCTGCACCGTGTGGTCCGCCCGGGGCGGTGAGACCCTGAGGTCCGTGCCGTTCAACGTGGTCCGGCAGTTGCTGCAGCCCGCGCTGGTCTCCCTGCTGCCCGGCGAGGCCCGGGAGTACCTCGGCGACTGGTACGACATAGCGGGACCGGCCCTCGGCATAGTGGACCCCCAGGAGGCCACCGCCGACCCGCAGTACGTGTGCGACGGACTCGTCGCCGCCGTGCGCCGGCTCGCCCGCCGCGAGTGGCCGCTGGTCCTGCTCGTCGACGACGCGCACTGGGCCGACCAGGAGACCCTGCGCTGGCTCTCCGCGTTCACCGAACGCCTGGACGACCTGTCCGTGCTGGTCGTGGTCGCCCGCCGTCCCGGCGAGGTGACCGGTGACAGCGCCCGGCACCTCGACGCGGTGGCCGCCGCCGCGGCTCGCCCCGTCAACCTCAGCGCCCTCACCCCGGACGCCACCGCCGGCCTCACCCGCGCCACCGTCGGCCGGCACGCCGACGACCCGTTCTGCCGCGAGGTCTGGGCCGTCACCGGCGGCAACCCCTACGACACCGTCGAACTCCTCGCCAAGGTGCGGGACAGCGAGGTCCAGCCGGTAGAGGCCCGGGCCGGTGAACTGCGCGCCCTGAACCGGTCCGCCCGCGGCGGCGGCCTCGTCGACCGGCTCAAGGGGCTCGGCATCGAGGCCACCCGGTTCGCCTGGGCGGCCGCCATCCTCGGCACCGGCATCTCCGTCGACCTCGTCGCCCGCCTCGCCGGTATGAGCACCGAAACCGCCCGGAGCTGCGCCGAACTGCTGGGTCACGCCCGTATCCTCACCGAGCCCGACACCTCGGCCGGCACCGAGTCCGTGGACGGCGAGCTGGAGTTCGTGCACCCGCTGATCGCCACCGCCGTGTACGACTCCATCCCGGCCGGTGTGTGCACCGCCATGCACGGCGTCGCCGCGCAGATCCTCACCGAGACCGGACACGGTGCCGCGGAGGCCTCCCGGCATCTGCTGAAGGTGCACCCGGACGACGACGAGGAACTCGTCGAGCAGCTTCGCGAGGCGGCCCGCGAGCACCTGGCCGTCGGGGCGCCGGACGCGGCCCGCCGCTGCCTGGAACGCGCCCTGCGGGAGCCGCCGCGCCCCGAGGTCCACGCCCACGTGCTCTACGAACTGGGGCGGGCCACCCTGCTGACCGCGCCCGCCGTCACCGTCGAGCACCTGCGCAGCGCCCTCGCCATGCCCGGTCTCGACGACGAGCAGCGGGTCGACGCCGTCGTCCGGCTCTCCCAGGCGTTGCTGCACAACGACCAGCTGGAGGAGGCCGTCCGTACGGTCGAGGCCGAGACCGCCCGGCACGCGGCGCCCCCGGTCCGGATGCGGCTCCAGGCCGTGCAGTTCATGTGGGAGGGCATCCACGGCGAGACCGTCTCCCAGGAACGGTCCCGGCGCCTGGCCGAACTGGCCGCCACCTGCACCGGCCGGGACAACTCCGAGCGCGCCCTGCTGATCCTGCGCGGCTTCGACGCCATGACCCACGGCGAGAGCGCCGAGGACGTCGTCGCGTCCTGCGACCGCGCCCTGGTCAACGGCCGCCTGGCACCCGGGCTCGGCTGGACCGACGGCGAGTGGGGCATCGAACTGCTGATGATGCTCGGCAGCGCGTACGCCTACGCCGACCGGCTCGACCGCGCCGAGAGCCTCTTCGCCGAGGCCCTGCGCGCCTACACCGGCGCGGGCTGGCGCGGCGGCCATCTCTCCCTGGCCAACGCCTTCCTCGGCCTCGCCTACCGCCGGCAGGGCCGGCTGCGCGACGCGGAGACCGCGCTGCGCGAGGCACTGGCGCTCGCCGAGCGCGTCGGCCGCGGCCTGCCGCTGTACTGGTCCGCGACCTGTGGGCTGGTCGACACCCTGCTGGCCCGCGGCGACGTCGAGGAGGCCTGGTCGATCGCCGGGCGGTACGGCTTCGCCCCGCCCTATCCGTCCACCATCGTGCTGCCCGACATCCGCTCCGTGCGCGGCCGGCTGCTGCTCGCCGTCGGTCGCACCGAGGACGGCATCAACGAACTGGAGGCCGCCGAGAAGACCGCCGCCTCCCGCGGCGGCCACAACCCCGTCCTCGCCCCATGGTCCCTCGACCTCGCCAGGGCCCTCGCCGTGCAGGACCCGGCGCGCGCCGCCCGGCTCACCGCGGACGCCCGCCGGCAGGCCGAGCGGTTCGGCACCGACACCGCCATCGGCGAGGCCCTGCGGCTGGCCGCCGTCCTGGAGACCGGCCAGCGCGCGGTGCGCCTCGCCGCCCAGGCCGTCGCCTACCTGGAGGCCTCGCCCTGCCAGTACGAGCACGCGGTGGCCCGGGTCGAGTACGGCATCGCGACCCGCTCGGTCGCGGAACTCGACCGGGGCCTGACCCTGGCGCGTTCCTGCGGGGCGGACGGTCTGGCGGCGCAGGCACGGGAGGTGCTGGAGACGGGGCGCGGACTGCGCTGAGGCCCGGTGCCGGCCGGGAGTCTCCTCCTCGGCCGGTACCGGCCCGCGAGCGTCAGGGGGGCCCTCCTCGGCCGGCAGCGTCGCGAGCGTCAGGGGGTCTCCTCCTCGGCCAGCACCCGCTGGGCCGTGGCGAACGCCGAGTTGGCCGCCGGTACCCCGCAGTACACGGCGGTCTGCAGCAGCACCGCGCCGATCTCCTCGGGCGTCAGCCCGTTGCGCCGGGCCGCCCGGACGTGCATGGCCAGCTCCTCGTAGTGGCCGTGCGCGACCAGCGCGGTCAGCGTGATCATGCTGCGTTCGCGGCGGGACAGCGTCGGATCGGTCCAGATCTCCCCCCAGGCGTAGCGGGAGATGAAGTCCTGGAACCGTGCGGTGAACGGGGTCTGCCGGGCCTGGGCGCGGTCCACGTGCGCATCGCCCAGCACTTCGCGGCGCACCGCCATCCCGCTCGCCGGAGGCCCGTCGAGCTGGGTGCGCAGGGCGGCCACGACGGCCTTCGGGACCTGTGCGGGCGCCAGATGGGAGGCGCCCGGCAGCTCCAGGAGCGTGGCGCCGGGCACCGCGTCCGCGATCTCCCGCAGATGCGCCGGAGGTGTCGCGGGGTCCTCCCGGCCCGCGACGAGCAGCGTCGGCACGGTGATCCCGCCGAGCCGCTCGCGCAGGTCGAAGGCGGCCAGCGCGTCGCAGCAGGCGGCGTAACCCCCGGGGTCGGCCTCCCCGTGGTCCCGGACCAGCCGGGGAACGGTGAAGCCGGGCGTGAACCAGCGTGCGTCGGCGCTCTCCACCAGCCACGCCAGGCCCTCCCGGCGCACCCGTTCGGCCCGCTCCCGCCACGGGGTGGCGCCGCCGAAGTGGGCGGAGGAGCAGATGACCGCGAGGGAGGAGAGCCGCTCGGGGTGGTGCGCGGCCAGATGCAGGCCGACCGCTCCGCCCAGCGACACTCCCGCGTACGCGAACCGTTCGACGCCGAGCGCGTCGGCGAGTGACAGTACCAGGGCGGCGAGGTCCCCGACGGTGGCACCCGGCCCGATCAGGTCCGCCGCCGAACCGCCGTGGCCCGGCAGGTCCCAGCGGACCACCCGGTGGGCGCCGGCCAGCTCGGGCGCGACCGCGTCCCACAGGGCGTACGAGGTGCCGAGCGACGGACCGAGCAGCAACGGGGGAGCGGACGCCGGTCCTTCGTCCAGGTGGTTGAGGAGTTGCACGGTCAACGACGCTCCAGAGCACGGTCGGTGAGGGCACCGGCGAAGCCGGTGTAGCGGGTGGCGTCGGTGAGGTCGTCCAGGTCGACCTCCTTCAGCTCGGCTTGCTCCGCGAGAAGTTCACGCAGCGGACGGTCCTCGTCGTGCGCGCGGCGGGCCAGTTCGGTGAGCAGTTGTTTCGCCCGGGCCCGGCCGAGCACGGGGGCCAGGGCGGCGGAGAGCCGTTCGGAGACGATCAGCCCCCGGGTGACGCCGAGGTTCCGGCGCATCGCGTCGGGGCGCACCCGCAGTTCCTCGGCCAGCCCGGCCGCGTGCGAGGCGGCGCCGCCCACCAGCCGGAGCAGGTCGCGCAGCGGCTCCCATTCGGCGTGCCAGGCACCGGCCGGCCGCTCGTCCTCGGCGGCGAGCGAGCCGTACAGGGTGGCCGCGAGCTGCGGGGCGCGCCGGGCGGCGGCCGCGACGAGCGTCGAGCGCACCGGGTTCGCCTTGTGCGGCATGGCCGACGAGCCGCCACCGCTGCCCTCGGTCACCTCGCCGGTCTCCGTGCGCGACAACGTCAGTACGTCCACCGCGAGCTTGCCGAGCGCCCCCGCCGTGAAGGCCAGGCAGCCGGCCAGGTCGGCGACCGGGGTGCGCAGCGTGTGCCAGGGCAACGCCGGTGCGGCCAGGCCGAGTTCGCGGGAGTAGGCCCGGACGAGGGCGTCCGCGTCGGCGGCGCCGTACACGCGGAAGGCCGCCAGGGTTCCGGCGGCGCCCCCCAGCTGGACGGGGAGCGAATCCCGGACCCGGCGCACGCGGTCGCGGGCGTCGAGGAGCAGCGAGCGCCAGCCGGCCGCCTTCAGCCCGAACGTCGTGGGCACCGCGTGCTGGGTGAGGGTCCGTCCGGGCATCGGCGTGTCCCGGTGGCCGGCGGCGAGGCGGGCGAGCGCCCGCTCGGTCCGGCCGAGGTCGTCGAGGACCGGGTCCAGGGTGCGCACGGCGACCAGCATCGTCGCCGTGTCCATGATGTCCTGGCTGGTGGCGCCCCGGTGCACGTACGGGCCGTGTTCCTCGCCCACCGCCTTCGTCAGGTCGGCGACCAGCGGGATGACCGGGTTGCCGCCGCCGCGGGCCCGCTCGGCGAGTGAGCGGACGTCGAAGCGGCCGGAGCCGGCCGCCTCCGTCACCGCGGCGCCGGCCGCGGCCGGCGCGAGAGCGAGCGCGGCCTGGGCGCGGGTCAGGGCGGCCTCGGCGTCGAGCAGGGCGCGCAGGTAGGCCGTGTCGCCCGTCGTCGCGGCGGCCGCCGTACCGGCCCACCCGGGGGCGAGCAGGCCGGTGTCACCGTCCTCCGGGAGCACCTCCCGCCCACGGGGTGGGGGAGTCACCGGAACTCCAGGAAGACCGTCTCGTCCTCGCCCTGGAGGCGGATGTCGAAACGGTAGGCGCCGTCGCCCTCGTCCCCGGCGATCAGCGTGCCGCGCCGGTCGCCCACCCGGGCGAGCAGCGGGTCGGCGGCCAGCGCCGCCTCGTCGCCGGGCAGGTAGATCCGGGTGAACAGGTGCACGAGCAGGCCGCGCGCGAAGACGCACACGCTCAGGTAAGGCGCGCTGTCCCCGCGCGCGCCGGGCCGCAGCGTCCGCGCGTACCAGTGGCCGTCCGCGTCGGTCTGGATGCGCCCCCAGCCGGTGAACTCCACGCCGTTGCGGCCGAGGTAGCCGCCGGTCGCCGGGTCCCGCCGGATGGAGCCGTCCACCTGGGGGACGGTGCCGTCCGGGCGCGGCCCCCAGAGCTCGACGAGCGCGTCGGGCAACGGCCTGCCCTCGCCGTCGAGGACGTAGCCGTGGACGGTGACCGTGTCGGGGTGCCCGAGCGGGGCGATGTCCTCGCCGCCGCGGAAGGGCAGCGCGTACCCGTAGAAGGGGCCGACCGTGTGGGACGGGGTGGGCAGCACGTTCTCCGGGCTGCCGGTGTCGGTCTTCGTCATCGCTGCGGTCAGCGTCCTTCCTCGGTCCAGGTGGCGGCGGGGCCGTCCAGCACGATGTCCCAGTGGTAGCCGAGGGAGAACTCGGGCACCGACAGGCCGTGGTCGTAGGTGGCGACCAGCCGCTGCCGCGCCGCGTCGTCCGTCACGGACTGCAGGATCGGGTCGTACGGGAAGAGCGGGTCGTTCGGGAAGTACATCTGCGTCACCAGCCGCTGTGTGAACGCCGCGCCGAACACCGAGAAGTGGATGTGCGCCGGACGCCAGGCGTTGACGTGGTTGCGCCACGGGTAGGGGCCGGGCTGGACGGTGGTGAAGTGGTACCGGCCCTCGGCGTCGGTGAGGGTGCGGCCGAAGCCCGTGAAGTTGGGGTCGAGCGGCGCGTCGTGCTGCTCACGCTGGTGGGCGTACCGTCCGGCCGAGTTGGCCTGCCAGATCTCCACGAGCTGGCCGCGCACCGGCCGTCCGTCACGGTCCAGCAGGCGGCCCGAGACGGTGATGCGCTCGCCGACCGGCTCGCCCCGGTGATGCCGCGTGAGGTCGTTGTCGATCCCGGTGATGTCGCGCTCCCCGAAGGCGGGGGAGTGCAGTTCGACAAGCTCGGGGTCCTGGGCGGTGTCGATGGCGACCAGCGGCCGCGTGGGGTGGCGGAGCACCGACGAGCGGTAGGGCGCGTAGTCCCTGCGCGGGTGGTGCTCGACGGGGGCGCCGTCGGCGACCCGCTTCCGGTACGCGGCGCGCTCGGCCGCGATCTCCTGATCGATGTCCTGCTGGGTGAGAGTCATCGCGATACCTGACGTTTCATTCGCGGTCGAGGACGAGGGCGAGGCCCTGGCCCACGCCGACGCAGAGGGTGGCCACGCCGGTGCCGGAGCCGCGGCGGGCGAGCTGGTGGGCGACGGTGCCGGCGAGCCGGGCACCGGAGGCGCCGAGCGGATGGCCCAGGGCGATCGCCCCGCCCTGGGGGTTGAGGACCGCCGGGTCGAACTCGGGCCACTCGGCGAGACAGCCGAGCACCTGGGCGGCGAAGGCCTCGTTCAGTTCGAGTACGGAGAGGTCACCGAAGCCCTTGCCGGCCTTGGCGAGGGCGCGCCGGACGGCCTCGACCGGGGCCAGCCCGAAGTACCGCGGGTCCGTCGCGGACACTCCGCTCGCCGACACCCGAGCGAGGGGTTCCCGGCCGAGGGACCTCAGCCCCTCCTCGTCGGCGAGGAGCAGCGCGGCGGCGCCGTCGTTCAGGGGGGAGGCGTTGCCCGCGGTCACGGTGCCTCCCTCGGCGCGGAACGACGGCCTGAGCTTCGCCATCGCGGCGAGGGAGGCGTCCGGCCGTACGCACTCGTCGGCGTCGAAGACGACCGCGTCGCCCTTGCGCCGCGGCACGGGCACGGGTGTCAGCTCGGCGTCGAACAGGCCCTTTTCCCGGGCGGCGGCGGCCTTGCGGTGGGAGGCGAGGGCGAACTCGTCCTGCCGCTCCCGGCCGATCCCGTGCTTGTCGGCGATCAGTTCGGCGCTCTCGCCGAGGGGGATGGTCCACCGCGGGTCCATGGCCGGGTTGACCATGCGCCAGCCGAGCGTGGTCGAGTACAGCTCGGTGTGCCCGGCCGGGAAGGCCCGGTCGTTCTTGGGCAGCACGTACGGCGCCCGGGTCATGGACTCCACCCCGCCCGCGACGGCGATGGACGCGTCGCCCACCGCGATGGCGCGGGCGGCCTGGATCACCGCCTCCAGACCCGACGCGCACAGCCGGTTGACCGTGGCGCCCGGCACCGAGGTCGGCAGGCCGGCGAGCAGGGCGGCCATGCGGGCGACGTCGCGGTTCTCCTCGCCCGCGCCGTTGGCGTTGCCGAAGTAGACGTCCTCGATCCGCGCCGGGTCCAGGTCCGGTGTGCGGGCGAGCAGTTCACGCAGGACGTGGGCGGCGAGGTCGTCCGGTCGCACCGAGGACAGACCGCCGTTGTAGCGGCCGATCGGGGTGCGGACGGCGTCGACGATGTAGACGGACTTCACAGCAGGTTCTCCGCGATGGTCAGCTTGGCGTCGGTACGGGCGACCACGTCGTCGACGCTCACGCCCGGAGCGGTCTCCACGAGGGCCAGTCCCTCCGCGGTGACGTCCAGGACGCCCAGGTCGGTGATGATCCGGTTCACACACGCCTTGCCCGTGAGCGGCAGCGTGCACTGCTGGAGAATCTTCGGGGAGCCGTCCTTGGTCGTGTGCGTCATGACCACGACGACCGTCCGGGCGCCGTGCACCAGGTCCATGGCGCCGCCGATGCCGGTGACCAGCTTGCCCGGGACCGCCCAGTTGGCCAGGTCGCCGCCCGCGGACACCTGCATCGCGCCCAGCACGGCCACGTCGATGTGCCCGCCGCGGATCATCGCGAACGACAGCGCCGAGTCGAAGAAGGAGGCGCCGGGCAGCACCGTCACGGTCTCCTTGCCGGCGTTGATCAGATCCGGGTCGACCTCGTCGTCGGTGGGGTACGGCCCCGTGCCGAGGATGCCGTTCTCCGACTCCAGCACCACCTCGACGCCGGGCGGCAGATGGTTCGGGATCAGCGTCGGCAGGCCGATGCCGAGGTTGACGTACTGGCCGTCCTCCAGCTCGCGGGCCGCGCGGGCGGCCATCTCCTCGCGTGTCCAGGCCATCAGGACCTCACCGTCCGCCGCTCGATCCTCTTGTCCGCCGCCTGCTCCGGGGTCAGCGCCAGCACGCGCTGCACGAAGACGCCGGGCACGTGCACCGCGTCCGGGTCGATCTCCCCGGGCTCCACCAGTTCCTCCACCTCGGCGACGGTCACCCGGCCGGCCATCGCGGCCAGGGGGTTGAAGTTCCGGGAGGACCTGTTGAAGACGAGGTTGCCGTGCCGGTCGCCCCGGGCGGCGCGCACCAGCGCGAAGTCGGTGCGGATGCCGCGCTCCAGCACGTACTCCACGCCGTCGAACTCCCGCACCTCCTTCGGCGGTGAGGCCAGCGCGACCCCGCCCGTGCCGTCGTACCGCCAGGGCAGACCGCCGTCGGCGACCTGTGTGCCCACACCGGCCGGGGTGTAGAAGGCGGGGATGCCGGCGCCGCCCGCGCGCAGCCGCTCGGCGAGGGTGCCCTGCGGGATCAGTTCGACCTCCAGCTCACCGGTCAGGTACTGGCGGGCGAACTCCTTGTTGGCGCCGATGTAGGAGCCGGTCACCCGGGCGATCCGGCCGGCCGCCAGCAGCACTGCGAGGCCGGACTCCATCGCCCCGCAGTTGTTCGAGACCACACCCAGTCCGGCCGTGCCGCGCTCGTACAGCGCCTGGATCAGTACGTTCGGCACACCGCTCAGCCCGAAACCGCCGACCGCGAGGGACGCGCCGTCCGGCACATCGGCCACCGCCTCGGCGGCCGTGGCGACCACCTTGTCCATCCGTGAAGCCCCATCTCTGCAAAATTAATCAGGGCACTGAGTATTTCAGCGAGGTGCCGCTCACGCTGCCACCGGAGGCCCGAACCGTCAAGACCCGGTAGAACCGCCGAACTCGCCCGCAGACAGCGGGGCTGTCGATGGGTATTGTTCAGTGCACCAACGATTCGAGCAGGGAGCGCACATGGCCGCGGTGGACCTCACCACCCATCCCGGACACCTGGCCCGGCGGCTCCAGCAGGCGCACTACCTGCTGTGGAACACGATGGTCTCGGAGGAGATCACCTCGCCCCAGTTCGCGGTCCTGAACGCGCTCGTCGCCGAGCCGGGTCTCGACCAGCGGACCGTGGGGGAGCGGGTGGGCCTGGACCGGTCGACCATCGCCGAGGTCATCAGCCGGCTCGGCCGCCGCGGCCTGCTGGACAAGGTGCGCGACCCGCAGGACGGCCGCCGCTTCCTGCTCCGCCTCACCGACGACGGACTGCGCACCCACCGCAGGCTGACCGTGCGCACCGCCCGGATGAACCAGGTCTTCCTCGCCCCGCTGACCGCCGGGGAGCAGGCCGTGTTCTTCGACCTGATCCGCCGGGTGGCGGACGCCGCCGAGGAACTGCGCAACCCGGCGGAGCCGCCGGCCCTCCGGCAGGGCTGACGGGCCGGTCGGCCTCAGGAGGCGGCGAACACCACCCACACCTGCCCGTCGGCGAAGTTCATCGGGCCGCCGTCCGCCGTCGTGAACTCCGTACCGTCCGTCGCGGCCGGCCGGGACCACCGCGCCTCGAAGGACCGCCCGTCCCGCAGCACCTCGGCCCTGCCCGAGCCGACCGTCTCGGTGTACGGCGTGTGGTTGCCGAGCACGTCGTGGTACTTCGAGGAGCGGACCCGCACGTACTGGACGACCACGGTCGGCGGTGCCAGGCGCCCGCCCTCCGTCGTCGTCGCCGGCGTGCCGTCCATCGCGACCAGCCAGCCGTCCCGCCGTCCGGACCAGGTGAAGGCGAAGCGCGCCGCCGGGTAGCGCACGGTGCGCGTGGCGGCGGGAGCGCCGCCGGAGGGTGCGGGACCGTACCGGAAGCCGGTGGTCAGGGCGGCCCGGCCGGGGATGGCGGGCAGCAGCTCGGCGGGGCGCAGATAGAGGTTGTGCGGCGCGGCCCGGCCGGCGCCCCGGTAGTACGCACTCGCGGTGTCGTCCGGCGACTCGGCCCGCAGCGGCGCCCGGCCGATCAGGGGCAGCAGTTTGCGCTGGGCGCCGGAGTAGGCCAGCGTCGGCTCGTGGAACTGGCGCAGCAGCTCCAGATCCGACTCGCGGGCGCTGCGCACCGGCCCG
Source organism: Streptomyces sp. NPDC041129 (assembly GCF_055592265.1). Taxonomy (NCBI): domain Bacteria; kingdom Bacillati; phylum Actinomycetota; class Actinomycetes; order Kitasatosporales; family Streptomycetaceae; genus Streptomyces; species Streptomyces sp. NPDC041129. The sequence goes on from NZ_JBVIYV010000001.1 coordinate 335,336, forward strand.
ACCGACTTCGGCAGCCGGGTGGCGTACACCGCCATCAGCCGGCTCAGGCCGCCCTCGACCTGCTCCGCGTAGACCACGTCGGCCGCGCCGAGCCCGGTCTGCGGGCGCGCCGCGGACACGTTGTCGATCTTCACGGCGAGCGGTGATCCGGCCACGGGCGTGGGCGCCGGTGTGGTGGAGGCGCTCGGCGTGGGGGTCCGCGCCGGAGCGCGGGCGTCGTCGGCCGGCCGGTGCCGGGTGCAGCCCGCAGTGAGTGAGGCCGCCGTCGCCGCGGCGATCAGTGCCGCCGTCAGCGCGGCGCGGCGCGTGCGCGCCCCATGTCGCATGCCCACCGTCGTCTCCCCGTTCGTATGTGTCGATTGTGTGCTCGCCGGGACAGTGCGGGCCATACCCGGTCGGCCGGTTCCGCGCGCGTTCACTGGGCCGATCGGGCCCCTGGCGTGACCCCGGCGGGCGGCGGGGGAGCGGCCGGGGTGCCACCGGCGGGGCGGAGCGCGTGGTTCGCGTGGGCTCGCGCGGGTACCCGGGCGCCACCCCAAACCGGACGCACCGGGGCGAACCGGCGCGCACGCGAGCAAGGGAGCGCGACCCCATGAAGGCAGTCACCTGGCAGGGCAGGCGGGACGTGCGGGTGGAGGACGTGCCCGACCCGCGCATCGAGGAGCCCACCGACGCGGTCATCCGCATCACATCCAGCGGTCTGTGCGGCTCGGACCTGCATCTGTACGAGGTGCTCACCCCGTTCATGACGCCGGGTGACATCCTCGGACACGAGCCGATGGGCATCGTCGAGGAGGTCGGGGCGGCCGTGCCCGACCTCGCGGTGGGCGACCGGGTCGTGGTGCCCTTCCAGATCGCCTGCGGCAACTGCTGGATGTGTCTCACCGGACTGCCGACCCAGTGCGAGACCACCCAGGTCACCGGTGAGCACATGGGCGCCCCCCTGTTCGGCTACACCCGGCTGTACGGCGCGGTTCCCGGCGCGCAGGCCGAGTACCTGCGTGTCCCGCAGGCCCAGTTCGGGCCGATGAAGGTGCCCGAGGGCCCGCCGGACGACCGGTTCGTGTACCTCTCCGACGTACTGCCCACCGCCTGGCAGGCGGTCGAGTACGCCGCCGTCCCCCCGGGCGGCTCGCTCGCGGTGCTCGGCCTCGGGCCCATCGGCGACATGGCCTGCCGTATCGCGATGGCCCGGGGCGCCGAGCAGGTCTTCGGCATCGACCTGGTGCCGGAGCGGCTGGCCCGGGCCAAGCGGCGCGGCACCCGGACGTACGACCTCAGGGCCTTCGACGACGAGAAGGAACTGATCGAGGCGATCCGCGACGAGACCGGCGGCCGGGGCCCGGACGCCGTGATCGACGCCGTCGGCACCGAGGCCCACGGCGGCGCGACGGCGAAGCTCATCCAGACGGCCGCCGCCGTGATGCCGCGCAAGATCAGCGGCCCCATCGCCGAACGCTTCAGCGTCGACCGGCTCTCCGCCCTTCACATGGCCATCGAACTGGTCCGGCGCGGCGGCACCATCTCGCTCAGCGGGGTGTACGGCGGCATGGCCGACCCGATGCCGATGCTCACCATGTTCGACAAGCAGATCCAGATGCGGATGGGACAGGCCAACGTGCGCCGGTGGAGCGACCAGATCATGCCCTACCTGACGGACGAGGACCCGCTCGGCGTCGACGACTTCGCCACCCACCGGGTGCCGCTGTCCGAGGCCCCGCACGCGTACGAGATGTTCCAGCAGAAGCAGGACGGAGCCATCAAGATCCTGATGCAGCCGTAGGGTCCGTGCGGCCCTAAGGGGTCCCGCCCCGGGTGCCGAGGATCTCCGCCAGGTCGTAGCGCACCGGTTCCTCCAACTGGGCGTAGGTGCAGCTCTCCGGCGTTCGGTCCGGACGCCAGCGGCGGAAGCGGGCCGTGTGCCGGAAACGGGCGCCGTTCTCCATGTGGTCGTAGGCCACCTCGGCGACCCGCTCCGGCCGCAGCGGCACCCAGGACAGGTCCTTCTTGCCCGACCAGCGGCTCGGCGCCCCCGGCAGCCGGGCCGTCTCGTGCGCCGCCTCCTCCCCCCAGGCCGCCCACGGATGCCCGCTCACGTCGTCCATCCTCAGTGGCTCCAGCTCCTCGACCAGCTCGGCCCGCCGCTTCATCGGGAAGGCGGCCGACACGCCGACGTGCTGCAGCGCGCCCCGGTCGTCGTGCAGGCCCAGCAGCAGCGAGCCCACCACCGGTCCGCTCTTGTGGAACCGGTAGCCCGCCACCACCACGTCCGCCGTCCGCTCGTGCTTGATCTTGAACATGGCCCGTTCGTCCTGCAGATAGCGCAGGCCGAGCGGCTTGGCGACGATCCCGTCGAGGCCGGCCCCCTCGTACTGCTCGAACCAGCGCTCGGCCAGCTCGGCGTCGGTCGTCGCGGGCGCCAGATGGACCGGCGCGGCCACGCCGGCCAGCGCCCCGTCCAGCAGGGCCCGCCGGTCGGTGAGCGGCGCGTCCACCAGGGACCGGTCGTCCAGCGCGAGCAGATCGAACGCCACGAACGAGGCCGGCGTCCGCTCCGCCAGCGTCCGCACCCGGGAGTCCGCCGGATGGATCCGCTCGGTCAGCGCGTCGAAGTCCAGCCGGCCCTCCCGCGCGATCACGATCTCCCCGTCCAGCACGCACCGCCGGGGCACCCGCTCCTTGAGCGCCGCCACCAGCTCCGGGAAGTACCGGGTCAGCGGCTTGCCGGTACGGCTGCCCAGCTCGACCTCGTCGCCGTCGCGGAACACGATCGCCCGGAATCCGTCCCACTTCGCCTCGTAGTGCATGCCCGGCGGGATCCTCGCCACCGACTTGGCGAGCATCGGCTTCACGGGCGGCATCACCGGAAGATCCATGCGTCCGATTCTGCTCGCATACGCAACGCACCGCCCGGTATGCGCGCTGTGCGGGGTGCGCCTACCGTGGCCGCATGGGTGATGCGGTGCAACTGGAGGTGGCGGGGCGGACCGTACGGCTGTCCAGCCCGGACAAGGTGTTCTTCCCCGAGCGCGGCTTCACCAAGCTGGACCTCGCCCGGTACTACGCTGCCGTGGGCCCCGGCATCCTGCGCGCCCTGCGCGATCGCCCCACCACCCTCGAACGCTACCCGGACGGCGTAGGCGGCGAGTGGTTCTACCAGAAACGGGCCCCCAAGGGCATGCCCGACTGGATCCCGACCGCCCACATCACCTTCCCCAGCGGCCGCAGCGCCGACGAGATGTGCCCCACCGAGGAGGCCGCCGTGGTGTGGGCCGCCCAGTACGGCACCCTCACCTTCCACCCCTGGCCGGTGCGCCGCGGCGACGTCGACCACCCCGACGAGCTGCGCATCGACCTCGACCCGCAGCCCGGCACCGACTACGCCGACGCCGTCCGCGCCGCCCACGAACTGCGCGCCGTCCTCGACGAGTACGGCGGCCTGCGCGGCTGGCCCAAGACCTCCGGCGGCCGCGGCCTGCACGTCTTCGTCCCCATCGAACCCCGGTGGACCTTCACGCAGGTCCGCCGCGCGGCGATCGCGGTGGGCCGGGAGATGGAGCGCCGGATGCCGGACCAGGTGACCATCAAGTGGTGGAAGGAGGAGCGCGGCGAGCGCATCTTCCTGGACTACAACCAGACCGCCCGCGACCGCACCATCGCCTCCGCCTACTCCGTGCGGCCCCGCCCGCACGCCCCCGTCTCCGCGCCGCTGCGCTGGGAGGAGGTCGGCGTGGCCCACCCCCGCGACTTCGACCTCGCCACCATGCCGGCCCGCTTCGCCGAACTCGGCGACGTGCACGCCGACATGGACGACCACGCCTACTCCCTCGAGGCCCTGCTGGAGCTGGCCCGCCGCGACGAGCACGACCACGGCCTGGGCGACCTGCCGTACCCGCCGGAGTACCCGAAGATGCCGGGCGAGCCCAAGCGGGTCCAGCCGAGCCGGGCCCGCCGGGAGCAGGCCTCCTGAAGGAGCGGAACCCGGGCAGGCGAGGAGGCCCTGGCCCGGCGCCCGGCAGGCCCCCGCTGAGGCCCGTCCGGCCCGCCGGACCGCGGCTATCCTGATCGTCAGCCGCCGATGAGGAGTCCCGAAGTGACCGAGGCAGTGTCGCGTCCCACGCTGGAGGCCGTGGCCGCGCGGGCCGGGGTGTCCCGGGCCACCGTGTCACGGGTGGTCAACGGCGGGGACGGAGTCCGGGAGCCGCTGGTCGAGCGGGTCCGGCGGGCGGTCGAGGAACTCGGGTACGTGCCCAACCAGGCCGCGCGCAGCCTGGTCACCAAACGGCACGACGCCATCGCCGTCGTCATCGCCGAGCCCGAGGCCCGGGTGTTCGCCGACCCCTTCTTCGCCCTGCAACTGCGCGGCATCAGCAAGGAACTGACGGCCCACGACAACCAGCTCGTACTGCTGCTGACCGAGGGCCGCGCCGACCACGCGCGCGTGGCCCGCTACCTTGCCGGAGGCCACGTCGACGGCGCGCTCGTCTTCTCCCTGCACCTCGACGACCCGCTGCCCGGCCTGATCCGCAGCGCGGGCGTGCCCACCGTGTTCGGCGGCCGGCCCGACTGGAGCGACGGCGACGGCGCCCCCGGACCGGTGTACGTCGACAGCGACAACCGGGGCGGTGCCCGCGCGGCCGTGCGCCATCTCGCGGGCCTCGGCCGGACCCGGATCGCGCACATCACCGGCGCCCTGGACCAGACCTCGGCCGTGGACCGGCTCGACGGCTACCGGGACGTCATGGGCGACGCCGACCCCCGGCTCGTGGTGGAGAGCGACTTCACCCCGGGCGGCGGCGAACAGGCCATGCGGGAACTGCTCGACCGCTGCCCGGACGTGGACGCCGTGTTCGCCGCCAACGACCTCACCGCGCTCGGCGCCCTGCGCGTGCTGCGGGAGCGGGGCCTGCGCGTGCCCGAGGACGTTGCCGTGATCGGCTTCGACGACGTGCTGCCCGTCGCCGAGGAGTGCGATCCGCCGCTGACCACGGTCCGTCAGGACATCGAGGAGATGGGCCGGCTGATGGCCCGCCTGCTGCTCGCGGGCCCGGCCGGACAGGGCGGCCCGGGGGAGCACACGCAGCCACCGGCGGCCGGCGTGGTCCTGCCGACCACGCTGATACGCCGCGCGTCCGCCTAGGGGACGCCACTTCGCGGACACGGCCACCGCACCCGCGGTCCCGGCCCGCGTTCAGCCCTGGGACGACCCGCTTCTGATCACCGCGAAGCGGGCGCCGTACGGGTCGGCGAGCTTGGCCATGCGGCCCACGCCCTCCAGGGTGGTCGCCGGCATGCGCACCGTGCCACCGAGCCGCCGTGCCTTCTCGACCACGGCGTCGGTGTCCTCGACCTCGAAGTACGGCAGCCAGTACGGGCCGGCCTCCGCTTCGGCAGGGTCGTCGGCCAGCGGCACCATCCCGCCGAACATCGCGTCCTCCCCGGCCCCGCCGGCGTTGACGCAGGTGTACGTGCCGCCGGGGAAGGGCACGCCGGAGGTCTCCAGGCCGAGGACCCTGTAGTAGAACGCGGCGGCGGCCGCGATGTCCGCCGTGTACAGCTCGACCCAGCACAGCGCGCCCGGCTCGTTCGCCACGTCGACGCCCTTGGTCCGCCCGGGCTGCCAGATCCCGAACGGCACCCCCGCCTGGTCGGCGAGGACCGCCATGTGCCCCTGCCCCATCACGTCGAGGGGCTGGACCAGCACACCGCCGTGCGCCTGTTCGGCCGTCCTGGCGGTGGCCTGCGCGTCCTGGCTCTGGAAGTACACCGTCCAGGCCGGCGGGCCCTGCTCCGGTCCGGTCCCCATACCGCCGGCGACGGTCCTGCCGTCGAGCTGGAAGAAGCCGTAACCGCCGGCGTCCGGCCCCGCCGACCGGAACTGCCAGCCGAACAGACCGCCGTAGAAGGAAAGGGCGCCGTCCAGGTCCGGGGTGCCGACATCGACCCAGTTCGGAGCGCCGTTGACGAAACGGGTGGTGAGCATCTTCGCCCTCCTCGACAGGGGGACCGTGAACCGGGTCCCGTCCTCTGCACTGCCGAGTCTGGCACCGCCCACCGACAACCGCCGCCGAGGCCTCGCGGCGCGCCGGGCCCACGCGTGCGGCCGGACCCGCCGGGTCCGCGGGTTCCGCCGGATTCGACACCGGCACCGCGCGCCGCCGTGCACGGGCGTGTCGCGCGGCGCATCATCGGGACGGTGTACGCCTCCCGGCCGGGTGCCTGCCCCGGCGTCGACGCGGCGTTGATCCGGCGTTGATCGAACGTTTTTCGCCGCACGGCACGATCCTGGCCATGCACATCGACACGATCACCCCGGCCGACACCACCTGGCAGGCCCAGGCCCTGTGCGCGCAGACCGGGGCCGACTTCTTCTTCCCCGAGCCCGGCAGCTCGGTCCGCGAGGCGAAGCGCATCTGCGGCATGTGCGAGATGCGCCCCGCCTGCCTCGACTACGCGCTGAGCAACGACGAACGCTTCGGCGTCTGGGGCGGCCTGTCCGAGAAGGAGCGCCTCGCACTGAGGCGCACCTCCGGCTGACCCACCACGGACGGCTTCCTCAGCCCGCCGCCCGCGCCGCCATGCGGGCCTTGCGCGCCGCCAGCCGCTCGTCGAACCGGCTGGCCTCCGTGTCCAGCCCGCCCAGGAACAGACCCAGCTCCTCCTGGGCCTGCAGGCCCTCCGGGCCGAGCCCGTCCATCTCCATGATCTTCAGGAAGCGCAGCACGGGCTGCAGCACGTCGTCGTGGTGGATGCGCAGGTTGTAGACCTCGCCGATCGCCATCTGCGCCGCGGCCCGCTCGAAGCCGGGGATGCCGTGCCCGGGCATGCGGAAGTCGACGACGACGTCCCGGACCGCCTGCATGGTGAGGTCGGGGGCGAGTTCGAAGGCGGCCTTCAGCAGGTTGCGGTAGAAGACCATGTGCAGGTTCTCGTCGGTCGCGATGCGGGCCAGCATGCGGTCGCAGACCGGGTCGCCGGACTGGTGGCCGGTGTTGCGGTGCGAGATCCGGGTGGCCAGCTCCTGGAAGGCGACGTACGCGATCGAGTGCAGCGCTGAGTGCCGGTTGTCGGACTCGAAGCCCTCGCTCATGTGGGACATGCGGAACTGCTCCAGCTTGTCCGGGTCCACCGCGCGCGAGGTGAGCAGGTAGTCGCGCATCACGATGCCGTGCCGGCCCTCCTCGGCCGTCCAGCGGTGCACCCACGTACCCCACGCGCCGTCGCGGCCGAACAGCGAGGCGATCTCGTGGTGGTAGCTGGGGAGGTTGTCCTCGGTCAGCAGGTTGACGACGAGGGCGATTCGGCCGATCTCCGTCACCCCGGACTGTTCCTTGTCCCAGGCCTGGCCGTCCTCGAACAGGCCGGGGAAGTTGCGGCCGTCGCTCCAGGGCACGTACTCGTGCGGCATCCAGTCCTTGGCGACCTTCAGATGCCGGTTCAGCTCCTTCTCGACCACTTCCTCCAGCGCGTACAGCAGCCGCGCGTCGGTCCAGGCGGACGGGCTGCCGAGGTGAGGGGAGGTGATCGTCACGGGAACTCCAGGGGGACGCCGAGCAGAAGGGGGAGCGAAGTGGACGGTCCGGCGAGCGGTGCCGGGAACCTACGTGATCGTAGGCTACGAATCCGTAGGTTACGAAGCCGTAGGTTAAGGTCACCGTAAAGACCGCTGATCAGCCGCCCTGGCGCGGGCAGTTCACCGGTGTGCCGGACAGCCCCGGGACCCGCAGGTCCCGGGGCTGTCCGAGGCAGGGCGTCGCTCCGTCAGGCGTACAGCTCCCGCAGCCGCACCGAGAGGCACGTCACACATCCCTCGAGCTTCTCGAACTCGGAGATGTCCACGGTGACAACCTCGTGGCCGAGGTCGGTCAGCAGCTCCGCCGTCTTCGGGGCGCTCGCCGCCATGAGCAGCTTGTGGCCGCCGAGCAGTACCACGTGCGCGCCGGACTCCTCCGGCACCGACAGGAACCCCGGGAACAGCGACGGCCGGTCCACCATCGGGATGTGCCCGATGACCGTCCCGTCCGGCAGCGCGGTGACCGCCGACTTCAGATGCAGCACCTTGCTCACCGGCACGGCCACCACCCGCGCGCCCAGCGGCTCGAACGCGGCCCGGAGCTGCTGCACCCCGGCCGCGTTGGTGCGCCCGCCCCGGCCGACGTAGACGGTGTCGCCGACCTTGAGGACGTCGCCGCCGTCCAGCGTGCCCGGCTCCCAGATCCAATTCACCGAGCAGCCGAGCCGGGCCACCGCCTCCTCGACGCCCGCGGTCTCCGCGCGCCGGGACTCCGCGCCGGGCCGGGTGATCAGCGCCACGTTCCGGTACATGACCACGGTGTCCTCGACGAACACCGAGTCGGGGCAGTCGTCGGCCGGGTCGACCTCGATGGTCTCCCAGCCGTGTGCGCCGAGCGCCTCGACGTAGGCCTCCCACTGCTCGACGGCGAGGTCCACGTCGGCCTTCTCCCGCTCGATGTGCGTCACCAGCCCCTCGGCGAGCAGCGGGCTGGGGCGGCGGACGAGGGCCTTCTTGCTGGGCACGAGGGGCCTTTCCTGATCGGCGGTGCGGTCCGGCGCCCGGGACACGGGGCCGGACCGCCATCATGCAGCGCGGCATGGCCAGGACAAAACCCTCACCCTGCCTCGTTAGCAGGCTGTTCTCCTCCTGAGATCCCCGGCGGCACCGGCCCGCCCGGGTTCGCGAGCTCCTCGGGCGTGGTCTCCCTCAGCTTCCCTCCCTCCATCAGCAGCCAGCGGGTGATGCCGATCGACTCGAGGAACGGCAGGTCGTGGCTGGCGACGAGCAGCGCGCCCTCGTACGACTCCAGGGCCGAGGTGAGCTGCCGGACGCTCGCCATGTCGAGGTTGTTGGTCGGCTCGTCCAGCAGGAGCAGCTGGGGCGGCGGCTCGGCGAGCATCAGCGCGGCCAGGGCCGCCCGGAAGCGCTCGCCGCCGGAGAGCGTCCCCGCCTTCTGGTCGGCCCGCGCGCCACGGAACAGGAAGCGGGCCAGGCGCGCCCGGATCCGGTTGTTGGTGGCGCCCGGCGCGAACCGGGCCACGTTCTCGGCGACGGTCGCCTCGTCGTCGAGGACGTCCAGGCGCTGCGGCAGGAACCGCAGCGGAACGTGCGTCAGCGCCTCGCCGGCCACCGGCGGCAGCTCCCCGGTGATGGTCCGCAGCAGCGTCGTCTTGCCGGCGCCGTTGCGTCCGACGAGCGCGATCCGCTCCGGCCCGCGCAGATCGAGGATGCCCTCGACGCGGGACCCGTAGGCCGTCTCCAGCTTCTCCAGGGTGAGCACCTGGCGGCCGGGCGGCACGGCCGTGAACGGCAGTTCGACGCGGATCTCGTCGTCGTCCCGCACCGCCTCCACCGCCTCGTCCAGCCGGTCCCTGGCCTCGGCGAGCCGTTCCTCGTGCATGATGCGGTGCTTGCCCGCCGACTCCTGCGCGGCGCGTCTGCGCGCGCCCATGACGATCTTCGGTTCGCGCTTGTTCTCGAACATCTTCTGCCCGTACCGCTTGCGCCGGGCCAGCTTGACCTGGGCGTCGGCCAGTTCGCGCTTCTGCTTGCGCACGTCCGACTCGGCGACCCGCACCATCCGCTCGGCCGCCTCCTGTTCGACGGCCAGAGCCTCCTCGTAGGCCGAGAAGTTGCCGCCGTACCGGACGATCTCACCCGAGCGCAGATCGGCGATCTGGTCGACCAGGTCCAGCAGTTCGCGGTCGTGGCTGACGACCACCAGCACACCCGGCCAGGCGGCGACGGCCGCGTACAGCCTGCGGCGCGCGTACAGGTCCAGGTTGTTGGTGGGCTCGTCGAGCAGCAGCACGTCCGGGCGGCGCAGCAGCAGCGCGGCCAGCCGCAGCAGCACCGACTCGCCACCGGACACCTCGCCGACGGTGCGGTCCAGGCCGATGTCGCCGAGGCCGAGCTCGCCGAGGGTGACCAGGGCGCGCTCCTCGACGTCCCAGTCGTCGCCGACCGCCTCGAAGTGCTCCTCGGCGACGTCGCCCGCCTCGATGGCGTGCAGGGCGGCCCGCCGGGCGGCGATGCCCAGGACCTCGTCGACGCGGAGCGTGGTGTCGAGCGTGACGTTCTGCGGGAGATGGCCGATCTCGCCGGTCACCTTGACGGTGCCCTCGGCCGGGGTGAGTTCACCGGCGAGGAGTTTCAACAGGGTCGACTTCCCTGATCCGTTGACGCCGACGAGTCCCGTCCTGCCGGGTCCGAAAACGACGTCGAGGCCGTCGAAGACGGAGGTGCCGTCGGGCCAGGCGAAGGACAGGGACGTACAGGTGAGGGACATGGACATAAAGGCCTCGCGGTTGCTGGATGCGGTCTGGGCGGACGCGTGTCGAGACACCGCGAGGCGGAAACCGAAGGCCTGGGCAGCAGGGGCCCATGAGAAAGGCCTGTGCCGGAGGACGGCTCGGACGCCGAGGTCGTACAACCACGCACACCTCACCGGTGTGAGCGCGGTGTCTCAGGACCTCAGACGAGCAACGTCCTTCTCCAATCGGCGGCAACAGGACCTCATACAACGTACGAGGGGTGCGGGAGGCTGTCAACGCGATTGATCGCGGAGCCCCTCCCGTGTTCCGCGGTGACCCGGCCCGGTGACCCGGCGTCCACGTCGGCTTCCTGCCGGCGCCCGTCCCACCCCGGCTGTTCGACTGCCGTCATGACGCATCAGCACCCGCTTCTCGAGTCCGCCCGCGCCTTCCGCGCCCTGCACGAGCCCGGCCGTCCGCTGGTCCTGCCGAACGCCTGGGACGCCGTCAGCGCCGCCGTCGTGCAGGACGCGGGCGCCGCCGCGATCGCCACCACCAGCGCGGGGCCGGCCTGGGCGCTGGGCGCGGCCGACGGCGACCGGCTAGCCCGCGACCTCGCGCTCGCGGCCGTCGCCCGCGTCGCCGCCGCGGTGCGGGTACTGGTCAGCGCCGACATCGAGGGCGGGTACGCCGAGGACGCCGCCGGCGTCGGTGACACCGTCGCGGCGGTGATCGCCGCGGGCGCGGTCGGCGTCAACATCGAGGACGCACGCCACGAGCCCGGCGGTGAACCGCTGCGGACGGTGGCCGAGCAGGCGGAGCGGATCGCGGCGGCCCGGGCGGCCGCCGACCGGGCCGGGGTGCCGCTGTTCGTCAACGCGCGGATCGACACCTTCCTGCGCGGCGCCGGGGGAGTCGACCTCACCCTGGAACGGGCCGCCGCCTTCCTCGCCGCGGGCGCCGACGGGATCTTCGTCCCCGGAGCCGTCGATCCGGGGACGGTCAAGGCGCTCGTGGCGGGCATCGACGGACCGCTCAACGTGATGGTGGACCCGGGGCACCCTCGGTGGCGGAACTGGCCGGCCTCGGCGTCGCCCGGATCAGCGCCGGCGCGGGTCTCGCCCAGGCCGCCCACGCCCTCGTCCACCGTGCCGCGCGGGAGCTGCTGCGGTAGGGGACCTACGGGTCGCTGGCCGGCGGGTTCGAATACGCGGAGCTGAACGCGCTGCTCACGCGCGCATAGCGAGGGCGCCGTTCACGCGCGCGTGGCGAACGCGCTGCTCACGCGCGCGCAAGCAGGCGTGACCGCGTGCCGGACGTCAGCAGGCGTCCCGCATCAGGACGGCCAGGTCGTGGTCGAGGTCGAGCTGGAGGTGTTCCAGGCCGACCGGCACGAGGGCGGCGGTCGCCTCCAGGAACCGCCGTATCTCGCCCGAGCGCACATGCACGACCGCCGTGCCCTCGGGCGCGTGGAACTCCAGCACGGTGCGGTCGTAGCCGTACGGCCGGACGCGTACGTCCCCGTGACCCTCCGGGCCCTCGAGCCCCGCCGCGAGGAGTTCCCGGGAGAAGGTCCAGCAGACGTCGACACCCTCCAGGGTGGCCGGCGCGGGGAAGGACATCCGGACGGCGAAAGGATCGCGTCGTTCGTAGCGCAGCGTGGCAGGGATGCTCGGCATGCGTGGTGCGGCGGCGACGAGGCGGGCCTCTACGGGCTGCTCGATCATGGTGGACAACGCCTTGCTCCCTTGTGACGGCTGGACGCACTTCCGGTGTGGCACCCGGTACTGGAGGAGACGACGGATTCGGCCAGTCCGTGCACACGAGACACGAGTGACCTCGGTCACCGCCTTCATGCTTCGCGCACGGCGACGTGGCCGGGGCGGCCCCGCGGACGGTGCCGGGCCCTCTGGACGGTGCCGGGACGGTCCGCTAGCTTCGCCCGCCATGAGGCGCCTGGGGAGCACGCGACGCAGGGGACGAACGCTTCGGCTGCTGGCGGCGGGGGTGGCGTGCACGGCGGCGCTGGCCGCGCCGACGGTACCGGCCACCGCCGAGGCGGCCGCGCCGGCCCGGGGCGGTGCGCACTGGGCGGAGAAGGACAGCGGCACCCCGCAGGTCCGCTTCCGCGGGCTGGCCGCCGTCGACCGCCGGACGGCCTGGCTGGCCGGTACCGGCGGCACCGTACTGCGCACCACCGACGGCGGGACGAGCTGGCGGAACGTCTCCCCGCCCGGCGCGGCCGACCTGCAGTTCCGGGACGTCGAGGCGTTCGACGGGCGGCGCGCGGTGGTGCTGGCCATCGGCGAGGGCGAGGCCTCCCGCGTCTACCGCACGGACGACGGCGGCACGACATGGACGGAGTCGTTCCGTAACACCGACCCGAAGGCCTTCTACGACTGCCTCACCTTCTTCGACCACCGTCACGGCCTCGCCATGAGCGACCCGGTGGACGGCCGGTTCCGCATCCTGTCCACCGGTGACGGTGGCCGCTCCTGGCGCGTTCTGCCCTCCTCCGGCATGCCGGAGGCCCTGGACGGCGAGGCCGGCTTCGCCGCGAGCGGCCAGTGCCTGGTCACGGCGGGACCGAAGGACGTCTGGCTGGCCACCGGCGGCGCCGCCCGCGCGCGCGTGCTGCACTCCGCCGACCGCGGGCTGACCTGGACGGCCGCCGACACGCCGGTACCGGCGGGCGATCCCGCCAAGGGCGTCTTCGCGCTCGCCTTCCGGGACCGCGCCCACGGCCTCGCGGTAGGCGGCGACTACCGTCCCGACCAGTCCTCGCCGCGGGCCGCCGCGGTGACCGCCGACGGCGGCCGCACCTGGCGGCCCGTCACCAGCCCGCCGCCCGCGTACCGCTCCGGCGTCGCCTGGCTCCCGCACAGCCGTTCCGCCGCGCTGGCCGTCGGCCCGACCGGCACCGACCTCACCACCGACGGGGGCCGAAGCTGGCGCACCCTCGACACCGGTTCGTACGACACCGTGGCCTGCGCCCCCGACCTGAGCTGCTGGGCAGCCGGTGAGAAGGGGCGGGTGGCCCGGCTGGAACGCTGACGTATGCGTGCGGAACCCGGGTACTCGTTTCCCGTCACCGAGGACAGGAAGGGAGCGATCATGCCAGCCGGTTCCAGCCCCAAGCGCGAACGCCAGTACGAGCACATCAAGGAGAGCGCACAGGAACGGGGCGAAAGCGCCGGGCGCGCGAAGGAGATCGCCGCGCGGACCGTGAACAAGGAGCGCGCCCGCTCCGGCGAGTCCAAGACCGCCAGCCGCAGCTCGACGCAGGACATGTCGTCCAGCAGGCGCGGCGGCCAGCGGTCGGGCAACCGGGCCGGCTCCCAGGGTCCGACCCGCGACCAGCTCTACAACGAGGCGAGGCAGCGAGGCATCGAGGGCCGCTCGAACATGAGCAAGGACCAGTTGCGGCGCGCGCTGGACGACAAGAAGGGCTGACCGGCTCCGGTCAGCCCGCAGGCTGACGGTGGCGGTCCAGCTCCGGAGCCGTCTTCGTGGCGCGAAACTCCGTGATGCGGTACTCGCACACCCCGGCGGCGACGAGCGGGTCGCCCGCGGCGACCTCCTCGATGCGGGCGCGGTCCTCCGCGACGGCGAGGATCACTCCGCCGTCGCGGGGCTCCTTGCGCCCGGAGGCCAGGAACCGGCCCTTCTCGTACTGCTCGTCGAGCCAGGCCCGATGCGCCGGCAACGCGGCGTCCACGTCCTCGAGCGGGGCGGTGTACGTCAGCTCCAGTACGAACATGATCACGAGCCTACCCCGGCGCCCGCCGGGCCGTCCCCGGGTCGTACAGTCCTGTCCACCATGAGGACCGTAGGCGTGCCCGCGAACTGGCCGGCGACCGAGGAGGAGGCCCGCGCCGTACAGGACGAACTGCGCGGCCGGGTGGTGCTCGACGAGCCGGGGCCGCCGCCCGGATCGGGACGGGTGACCGGCGTGGACGTCGCCTACGACGACGAACGCGACCTCGTCGCCGCGGCGGCCGTCGTCCTGGACGCGGTCACCCTTGAGGTCGTGGCCGAGGCCACGGCGGTCGGCCGGATCTCCTTCCCGTACGTACCCGGGCTGCTGGCCTTCCGTGAGATCCCGACCGTACGCGCCGCCCTGGACGCCCTGCCCTGTCCGCCCGGTCTGGTGGTGTGCGACGGGTACGGCCTCGCCCACCCGCGCCGCTTCGGCCTCGCCAGTCACCTGGGCGTCCTCACCGGACTGCCGACCATCGGCGTCGCCAAGAACCCCTTCGCCTTCACCTACGACGAGCCCGCCCCTCTCCGCGGCAGCTCCGCCCCGCTCCTCGCGGGGTCCGAGGAGGTGGGCCGTGCCCTGCGTACCCGGTCCCACGTCAAACCGGTCTTCGTCTCCGTCGGCCACGGCACCACGCTGGACAACGCCCTGGCCCACACCCTCGCGCTGACGCCCCGGTACCGCTTGCCGGAGTCGACCCGCCACGCGGACTCGCTGTGCCGGCAGGCACTGAAGCGGGCGGTCGCCGGGGAGGGGACTGAGTACCGGGACTGAGTAGCCGTACGGATGTGCGGGGTTCCGGGTGATCGGCAGGGTGGGCCCATGACGACGCACCGTGCGCACAAGCCCCTCGCCGATCCGAACCGGCCCGTCGAGCGGGTCGTGAACGCCGCTCTCGTGCTCGCGGTGCTCGCCGGGCTCGGCTGGATCTGCGGCATGGTCTACACCCTGGTGCGCTGGCCCCTCTAGCGAGGGAGGGTCAGCGGCTCGCCGCGACGCGGAAGCGGATGCCGGCCCCGCGCAGTCGTTCGGTGAGCGCGTCGCCCATCGCCACCGCGGTGGTGACCTGCCCGGCCGTCGGCGGGAGGTCGTCGAAGGCGAGGCAGAGCGCCGACTCGGCGAACATCTTCGCCGTCTCGTCGTAGCCCGGGTCGCCGCCCGAGACCTCGGTGTACACGCGCCGCCCGCCGCCCTCGCCGACGAAGCGGACCCGGAACCAGCTCCGCGCGCGCTTCTCGGCGCTCGGTCCGTCTCCGGGCCTGAGCCGGTCCGAGAGCCAGCGCCGGGCGGGCGGCAACTGGGCGGCCGCCGCGACCGCGCCGACGGCGGCGACCCCGCCCGCGGCCACCGGCAGGTGCCGGACAGCCGCGTAGTGCCGGTAGCGGAAGTCGGGGCCGTACCGCTCCAGGGCCTTCGCCGAGCGGCGCACGATCTGCGGGTCGATGGTGGGCAGCGGCAGCGCCCAGGCGCCCACCTCCCGGGCGAACCGCGGGGCGCCCGCCGGTGCCGACACCCGGCGCCCCAGCAGCCGCGGCTCGTGCCGCCGGCGTTCCCGGGCCGCGGCCGCCATCTGCCCGCCGCGCGCGAACTGGTTCAGCGCGGAGGCCAGCGTGCCGCCGGAGAAGGTGGCGTCGGCCGTCACGAACCCGTCCACGGTCAGCGGCACGCCCTCAGGCAGCTGCCGGACCGTGAAGTGCACGCCCAGGTCGTGCGGTACGGAGTCGAAACCGCAGGCGTGCACCAGGCGGGCGCCGGTCTCCCGCGCGCGTGCGTCGTGCCGGACGTACATCAGGTCGACGAACTCGGGCTCGCCGGTGAGGTCGAGATAGTCGGTCCCGGTGTCCGCGCAGGCGGCGACCAGCTCCTCGCCGTACTCCAGGTACGGGCCCACGGTCGTGGCCACCACGCGCGCGTGCTCGGCGAGGGCCCGCAGCGTGGACGGGTCACGTACGTCCGCGCGGAGCGTCCCGATGCCCGAACCGCCGGGCAGCCGCGCCCGCAGCCGCTCCAGCGCGAGTTCGTCGCGGCCGGCCACCGCCCAGCGCAGATGCTCGGGGGCATGTGCCGCGAGGTACTCCGCGGTGAGCGTGCCGACGAAGCCGGTGGCCCCGAAAAGCACCAGGTCGTAGGGACGATCCGTCCTCTTTAGCCTGCTCATGTCACCCCTTGCCTCCGCAGCCCGTGCCGCTGTCGGTGGCTGAGGCTAGCGTGAGTGGTGCGGAGCCGGACGACCAGCCCGGGAATGACGGCGGTGGGCACTTGGCTAAGCGCTTGCTCGTTCAGGTCTTGTGCCGAGTGGAACGTGTTCTTAGCATCCTCGGTGTTACATCAGTTGTGTCACATGGGCTTGGGGGCAGGACGGCATGACGACGGCAGGGACGCCGGGCCACGGTCCGCTCTCGGGTGTGCGCGTGGTCGAACTGGCCGGCATCGGGCCGGGCCCGTTCGCCGCCATGCTCCTCGCCGACCTCGGCGCCGACGTGGTCCGGGTCGACCGCCCGGGCGGCCCGGGCCTCGGGATCGACCCCGCGCACGACGTGACCAACCGCAACAAGCGCTCGGTCGTCGTCGACCTGAAGGCACGGGACGGCGCCGCGCGCGTGCTCGATTTCGCCGAGCGCGCCGACATCCTGATCGAGGGCTACCGCCCCGGCGTCGCCGAACGGCTCGGCGTCGGCCCCGCCGCCTGCCACGCCCGCAACCCCCGGCTGGTCTACGGCCGCATGACCGGCTGGGGCCAGGACGGCCCCCTCGCCGACCGCGCCGGCCACGACGTGACGTACATCGCCCTCACCGGCGCCCTCGGCATGATCGGCCGCGCGGACGAGCCCCCGGCCGTCCCCGCCAACCTGCTCGGCGACTACGCGGGTGGCTCCCTCTACCTGGTCGTCGGCGTCCTGGCCGCCCTGCACCACGCGCGCGCCACCGGCACGGGGCAGGTCGTGGACGCGGCCATCGTGGACGGCACCGCGCACCTGTCGGCGATGATCCACGGCATGCTGTCCGCCGGCGGCTGGCAGGACCGGCGCGGCACCAACCTCCTGGACGGCGGCTGCCCGTACTACGGCACCTACGAGACCGCCGACGGCGGCCACATGGCGGTGGGCGCCCTGGAGACGCGGTTCTACGCGGAGTTCCTGCACCTGCTCGGGCTGGACCACCTGGCCCCGGCCCGCGACGACCGGAGCCGCTGGGGCGAACTGCGCGAGCAGGTCGCCGCCCGCTTCAAGTCCCGCACCCGGGACGAGTGGACGGCCCTCTTCGAGGGCTCGGACGCCTGCGTAGCCCCGGTGCTGTCCCTGCGCGAGGCCCCGCACCACCCGCACCTGGCCGCCCGCGGCACCTTCACCGACCACGGCGGCATCACCCAGCCGGCCCCCGCCCCCCGCTTCTCCGCGACCCCCACCACCGTCCGCACCGGCCCAGCCCGGCCCGGCGCCGACACCGGGACGGTGGCGCGGGACTGGGGCATACCTGACCTCGTCGACGACGACCTCGTCCCGGACGGCGACTGACCCCGGCCACCGGGCCACCCGACGACCCACCCCGCCCTCGGCGACCGAGCCCCGCTCGGCCCACCCTCCCGAAAGGCACACCAGTGAGCACCGAAGCGTACGTGTACGACGCGATCCGCACCCCGCGCGGCCGCGGCAAGGCGAACGGCGCCCTGCACGGCACGAAGCCCATCGACCTGGTCGTCGGTCTCATCCACGAGATCCGCGACCGCTTCCCCGGCCTCGACCCGGCCGCGATCGACGACATCGTGCTCGGCGTCGTCGGACCCGTCGGCGACCAGGGATCCGACATCGCCCGCATCGCCGCGATCGCCGCCGGGCTGCCGGACACCGTCGCGGGCCTCCAGGAGAACCGCTTCTGTGCCTCCGGCCTCGAGGCCGTCAACCTGGCCGCGGCCAAGATCCGCTCGGGCTGGGAGGACCTGGTCCTGGCCGGCGGCGTGGAGTCCATGTCCCGCGTGCCGATGGCCTCGGACGGCGGCGCCTGGTTCAACGACCCGATGACCAACCTGTCCGTCAACTTCGTGCCGCAGGGCATCGGCGCCGACCTCATCGCCACCATCGAGGGCTTCTCCCGCCGGGACGTCGACGAGTACGCCGCCCTGTCCCAGGAGCGCGCCGCCACCGCCTGGAAGGAGGGCCGCTTCGACCGCTCCGTCGTCCCCGTCAAGGACCGCAGCGGGCTGGTCGTCCTCGACCACGACGAGCACATGCGCCCCGGCACCACCGCCGACTCGCTCGCCGGGCTCAAGCCCTCGTTCGCGGACATCGGCGAGCTGGGCGGCTTCGACGCGGTCGCCCTGCAGAAGTACCACTGGGTGGAGAAGATCGACCACGTCCACCACGCGGGCAACTCCTCCGGCATCGTCGACGGAGCCTCCCTGGTGGCGATCGGCTCCAAGGAGGTCGGCGAGCGGCACGGCCTCACCCCGCGCGCGCGGATCGTCTCCGCCGCCGTCTCGGGCTCCGAGCCGACCATCATGCTCACCGGCCCCGCCCCGGCCGCCCGCAAGGCGCTCGCCAAGGCCGGGCTGACCATCGACGACATCGACCTGGTCGAGATCAACGAGGCGTTCGCGGCGGTCGTGCTGCGCTTCGTGAAGGACATGGGCCTGTCCCTGGACAAGGTCAACGTCAACGGCGGCGCCATCGCCCTCGGCCACCCGCTCGGCGCCACCGGCGCCATCATCCTCGGCTCGCTCATCGACGAACTCGAGCGCCAGGACAAGCGTTACGGCCTGGCCACCCTGTGCGTGGGCGGTGGCATGGGCATCGCCACCATCGTCGAGCGCGTCTGAACTCCCCGCGGAACCACGAGACCTCAACGGAGACGACTGTCATGACCGAGAGCACCACCATCCGCTGGGAGCAGGACGACACCGGTGTCGTCACCCTCGTCCTCGACGACCCCGACCAGTCCGCGAACACCATGAACCAGGCGTTCCGCGACTCCCTCGCCGCGATCACCGACCGGCTGGAGGCCGAGAAGGACTCCATCCGCGGCGTCATCCTCACCTCCGCCAAGAAGACCTTCTTCGCCGGCGGCGACCTGCGCGACCTGATCCGGGTCACCCCGGAGACCGCCCGGGACCTGTTCGACGGCGGCCTCGCCATCAAGCGGAACCTGCGCCGCATCGAGACCCTCGGCAAGCCGGTGGTCGCCGCCATCAACGGCGCGGCCCTCGGCGGCGGCTACGAACTCGCCCTGGCCTGCCACCACCGCGTCGCCCTGGACACCTCCGGCACCAGGATCGGCTGCCCCGAGGTCACCCTCGGCCTGCTCCCCGGTGGAGGCGGCGTCGTGCGCACCGTACGGCTGCTGGGCATCGCCGACGCGCTGCTGAAGGTGCTCCTCCAGGGACAGCAGTACAACGCCCGCCGCGCCCAGGAGAACGGCCTGGTCCACGAGGTCGCCGCCAGCCCCGAGGAACTGCTCGCCAAGGCCCGCGCCTTCATCGACGCCAACCCCGAGTCGCAGCAGCCCTGGGACCGGCCCGGCTACCGGATCCCCGGCGGTACGCCCGCCAACCCGAAGTTCGCCGCCAACCTGCCCGCCTTCCCGGCCACCCTGCGCAAGCAGACCAACGGCGCCCCCTACCCGGCCCCGCGCAACATCCTGGCCGCGGCCGTCGAGGGTTCCCAGGTGGACTTCGAGACCGCCCAGGTCATCGAGGCCCGCTACTTCGTGGAGCTGGCCGCCGGGCAGACCTCGAAGAACATGATCCAGGCGTTCTTCTTCGACCTCCAGGCCGTCAACTCCGGCGCCAACCGTCCGAAGGGCGTCGAGCCGCGCACCGTCCGCAAGGTCGCCGTCCTCGGCGCCGGGATGATGGGCGCCGGGATCGCCTACTCGTGTGCCCGCGCGGGCATCGAGGTCGTGCTGAAGGACGTCGCCCTGGAGGCGGCCGTCAAGGGCAAGGGCTACTCGGAGAAGCTGTGTGCCAAGGCCGTCGCCAGGGGCCGGACCAGCCAGGAGAAGGCCGACGCGCTGCTGGCCCGGATCACGCCCACCGCCGAGGCGGCCGACCTCGCGGGCTGCGACGCGGTCATCGAGGCCGTCTTCGAGGACACCTCGCTCAAGCACAAGGTCTTCCAGGAGATCGAGTCCGTCGTCGCGCCCGACGCGCTGCTGTGCTCCAACACCTCCACCCTCCCCATCACCGCGCTGGCCGAGGGCGTGGAGCGCCAGGGCGACTTCATCGGGCTGCACTTCTTCTCGCCCGTCGACAAGATGCCGCTGGTCGAGATCATCAAGGGCGAGCGCACCGGTGACGAGGCCCTCGCCCGGGCCTTCGACCTGGTTCGCCAGATCAACAAGACGCCGATCGTCGTCAACGACTCGCGCGGCTTCTTCACCTCCCGGGTGATCGGCCACTTCATCAACGAGGGCGTCGCCATGGTGGGCGAGGGCGTCGAGCCCGCCTCCGTGGAGCAGGCCGCCGCCCAGGCCGGCTACCCGGCCAAGGTGCTCTCCCTCATGGACGAGCTGACCCTCACCCTCCCGCGCAAGATCCGCAACGAGTCGAAGCGGGCGGTCGAGGAGGCGGGCGGCACCTGGACCGCGCACCCGGCGGAGGCGGTCATCGACCGCCTGGTCGACGAGTTCGGCCGCACCGGGCGCAGCGGCGGCGCCGGCTTCTACGACTACACCGAGGACGGCAAGCGGGCCGGGTTGTGGCCGGGCCTGCGCGAGCACTTCGGGAAGGCCGGACACGAGATCCCGTTCCGGGACATGCAGGAGCGCATGCTCTTCGCCGAGGCGCTCGACACCGTACGGCTCCTGGAGGAGGGCGTGCTGACGTCGGTCGCCGACGCCAACATCGGCTCGATCCTCGGCATCGGCTTCCCGGGCTGGACCGGCGGTGTGCTCCAGTACGTCAACGGCTACGAGGGCGGCCTGCCCGGATTCGTGGCGCGCGCGCGTGAGCTCGCCGAGCGCTACGGCGAGCGGTTCACCCCGCCCGCGCTGCTGGTGGCCAAGGCCGAGAACGGGGAGCGGTTCGCCGACTCCCGCTCATGACCCCTTGAGCCACTCGCTCAGCTCTTCCCGCAGCGAGCGCTGGAACGTCGACAGCAGCGCCTGCACCACCAGCGGGTGCATGTGCGCCGACAGGGACTGCACGTCCCGGGCGTCGCGCTCCGCCACCTCGCCGCGGAAGAGCTGGGCCAGCTCGCGGGCCGCGGCGCGCGAGTGCTCGACGAGCGCCTTGCGCGCCGCGAGGATCGCCTCCTGCGACAGCGGCACGTCCAGCAGCCGCAGGCCGAGCCGGAACAGCCCGGCGTCGACACGGAAGGTGTCCTCGTCCTCCTGGCGGACGACGTCCATCGCGGCCAGCCGCTCCATGTCCCCGGACGTGAGCGGCCGTCCCGCCCTCCGTTCGAGTTCCCGCCGCGACACGGTCTCCGGCGCGTCCGGCGCCCAGGACGCGACCACCGCGCGGTGGATGGCCAGGTCGTGCGGGCTGAGGTCCGGCGGCAGCTGCCGCAGATACCGCTCGATCGCCGCCAGGGTCATGCCCTGCTGCTGGAGCTCCTCGATCAGGGCCAGCCGCGCCACGTGCCCGGGGCCGTAGTGCCCCACCCGCCGCGGGCCGATCTCCGGCGGCGGGAGCAGCCCCCTGCTGCTGTAGAAGCGGACGGTGCGGACCGTGACGCCCGCCCGCGCGGCCAGCTCGTCGATGGTGAGGGCCGGCTCCCCGCCCCCGGTCGTGGCGTCCGTCGTCATGTGCAGCAGTATCGCTGTCTCACCAATCGTGTGAAACATGTGTCGACCATGTGAGAAGTGCCCCGGTGTGACATGGACCATCGCATACATGGTGATCTCCCTGGGAAGCTGCTGCCTTGGTCTGTACCGCGACACACCAGGGTGGTGCGGGCCAGGACCTGCTCGAACCCCGGGCCCACGAGGCCCGGGCGCACCAGGAAGTGGAACCACCCGTGAGCAAGGAAGCCGTGGAATCGGCACAGGCCACCGCCCGCCCCCAGGCGGACGGGACCCCCGCGGACGCGGGCGACGCCGGCTACAGCAAGGACCTCAAGGCCCGCCACGTCAACATGATCGCCATCGGCGGTGCCATCGGCACCGGCCTCTTCCTGGGCGCCGGTGGCCGCCTGCACACCGCGGGCCCGGCACTCGCCCTGGCCTACCTGGTCTGCGGCGTCTTCGCCTTCTTCGTCGTACGGGCCCTCGGCGAGCTGGTCCTGTACCGCCCGTCCTCCGGGTCGTTCGTGAGCTACGCGCGCGAGTTCCTCGGTGAGAAGGGCGCCTACGTCGCCGGCTGGATGTACTTCCTGAACTGGTCGACCACCGGCATCGCCGACATCACCGCGATCGCGCTCTACACGCACTACTGGAGCATGTTCACCGCCATCCCGCAGTGGGTGCTGGCGCTGATAGCCCTCGCGGTGGTGCTGGCGGTGAACCTGATCTCGGTGAAGATCTTCGGCGAGATGGAGTTCTGGTTCGCGATCATCAAGGTCGCGACCCTGGTCGGCTTCATGTTCGTCGGCATCTTCCTGCTCGCCACCCAGCACGAGGTCGGCGGCGAGAAGCCCGGTCTGAGCGTCGTCACCGACCACGGCGGTGTCTTCCCGCACGGGATGATGCCCGTCGTCCTCGTCATGCAGGGCGTGATCTTCGCGTACGCCGCTCTCGAGCTGGTCGGTGTCGCCGCCGGCGAGACCGCCGAGCCGGAGAAGGTCGTCCCGCGCGCGGTGAACTCGATCATGTGGCGCGTGGCCCTGTTCTACGTCGGCTCGGTCGTACTGCTCGCCCTGCTGCTGCCCGGCTCGGTGTACTCCGCCGACCAGAGCCCGTTCGTCACCGTCCTGTCGAAGATCGGCATCCCGGCCGCCGGCGACGTGATGAACCTGGTCGTTCTGACCGCCGCCATGTCCTCGCTCAACTCCGGCCTGTACTCCACCGGCCGCATCCTGCGCTCGATGGCCACGGCCGGATCGGCGCCGAAGTTCACCGCCCGCATGAACCGCAGCCAGGTGCCCTACGGCGGCATCCTGCTGACCTGCGCCGTCTGCGTGCTCGGCGTCGGCCTGAACTACCTGGTGCCCAGCCAGGCCTTCGAGATCGTGCTGAACGTCGCCTCCCTCGGCATCATCAGCACCTGGGTGATCATCATGGTCTGCCACCTGATCTTCGTCCGCCGCGCCCGCGCGGGCCTGGTGACCCGGCCGCACTTCCAGCTCAAGTTCAGCCCGGTCGCCGAGATCGCCACGATCGCCTTCCTGCTGGCCTGTCTCGGCATGATGTGGAACGACCCCGAGGTCGGCCGCAAGACCCTTCTGCTGATCCCCCTGGTCGCCGTCCTCCTGGTCGCCGGCTGGTTCGGCGTCCGCCGCCGCGTGTCCCAGAACACGGACCGGGAACTGTCCCAGCTGAAGTAGTGCTGACGGTGGGGCCACCGCCGGAGGTGGCCCCACGTCAGCTCCTGGACTCCACCGCCTCGGCGGCCGAGTGATCGAACTCGGTGCGCCCGCGTACATGCCCCGCATAGGCTGCGGTCCGGCGGGAGGCGAGTGGTCCCGGGTCGGGCCGCTCGGGTCCGACCGGCTGGTGCGGCGCGGGACCGCGATGACGGTGCACGACCACGGGGAGGGTGGGGGATGACCTCGCAGAGCGAAGCGATCGACGTACTCGTGCTGGGTGGGGCCGGGGTGGACACGATCGTGTACGTCCCGGAGCTGCCGCTGCCGTACGCCGACAGTTACGGGATCGACTCCGGGATCCGTACCCGTGCCGGGCAGACCGGCGACTTCATGGCCCTCGGGCTGGACGCGCTGGGGCTGCGCACCCACCACCTGGACCTGATCGGCGACGACCCGGAGGGCGACCTCGTGCGCGCCCTGCACCGGGACCGGGGCATCGGGCTCACCGCGCTCCCGGGCCCCGCCGGGACCAAGCGCGCGGTCAACCTCGTCGGCCCGGACGGCCGGCGGCTGTCCCTGTACGACACCAGCCGCGCCCACCCCGACGACCGCTTCCCGGAGGACACGCTGCGCGCGCTCGCCACGGCGAGCCGGCACGTCCACGTGACCATCACGCAGCCCTGCGCCCAGGCCCTGCCCGTGCTGGCCGGGACGGGCGTGCCCCTCTCCACCGACCTGCACGACTGGGACGGCGAGAACCCCTACCACGAGCCGTTCGCGCTCGCGGCGGACGTCGTCTTCCTCTCCGCGGCCGCGCTGTCCGACCCCGAGCGGACCGTACGGCGCATCGCCGAGCGGGGCCGGGCCGAGATCGTCGTCGCCACCGCCGGGGCCGAGGGCGCGTATCTGCTGGCCGACGGCGAACTGACCCGGATACCGGCGGTGGCCCCGCCCGCGCCGGTGGTCGACTCCAACGGCGCGGGCGACGCCTTCGCCGCCGCGTTCCTCTACGGCCGCCTCGCCGGCGAGCCGCCCCTGCGGTGCGCCCGCTACGGGGCGGTCGCCGGCGCCCACGCCTGCACGGTCCCGGCCACCCGCGCCGAGCCGATGGGCCGTGACGCCCTCGTCGAGCGGATGGCCGCCGCCACGGCGTGAGGCGCTCGGGCGTCAGTGCCCGTGCACGTCGTTCGTCGCCGCGATCCGCTTCCACGACCGGGGCCGCGCCACGTCCGTGCCCGCTCCCGCGAGCGACGCCGCGCGGGCCGCGGGCGCGGCCGGCTTCGACGGCTGGAACAGCCAGGTGTCGAACAGCGCGGCCAGCGGCCTGCCCGACACCCGCTCGGCGTACTTCTGGAAGTCGGCCACCGACGCGTTGCCGTACGCGTGCTCCTTGGGCCAGCCCTTCAGCACGGCGAAGAACGCGTCGTCGCCGATCTCCTCGCGCAGCGCCTGGATGGCGAGCGCGCCCCGGTCGTAGACGGCGGCGTCGAACTGGTGGTCCGGGCCCGGGTCACCGGGCGCGACCGTCCAGAACGCGTCGTCGGCCGGATGGGAGGCGTACACGTAGTCGGCGAGTTCCCGCGTGGTGCCCTCGCCCTCGTGCTCGGACCACAGCCACTGGGCGTAGCGCGCGAAGCCCTCGTTGACCCAGATGTCCTTCCAGCCCTTCAGCGACACGTCGTCGCCGTACCACTGGTGGGCCAGTTCGTGCACGACCACCGAGGTGTTGGAACCGTTCGCGAACTGCTTCGGGCTGTAGTAGACCCGGGTCTGGGTCTCCAGCGCGTACCCGGTGGTGGTGTTGGGCACGTAGCCGCCGGCCGAGGCGAACGGGTACGGCCCGAAGTAGCCGCTCAGCCAGTCCACGAGCTCCCCGGTGCGCTCCACACTCGCCCGCGCGGCACCGTCGTTGTCGCCGAGGTCCTTGCTGTAGGCGTTGAGGACCGGCACCCCGCCGTCGGAGGTGCCGGTGGTGATGTCGAACTTCCCCAGCGCGAGCGTGGCCAGATAGGTCGCCTGCGGCTTGTTCTGCCGCCAGTTGTAGGTGGTCCGGCCCAGCTTCGACGCGGTCGACTGCAGCGTGCCGTTGGAGATGGCCTGCGTGCCGTCGGGCACGGACACCGACACGTCGTAGGTGGCCTTGTCGCTGGGGTGGTCGTTGCTCGGGAACCACCACCAGGCGGCCTCGGGCTCGTCGGCGGCCACCGCGCCGTCGGGGGTGCGGTGCCAGGTGGTGAACCCGTAGGCGCTCTTCGCCGACGGCACCCCGCTGTAGCGGACCACGACGGTGACCGAGGTGCCCTTCGCCAGCGGCTTCCCCGGGGTGACGACGAGTTCGTGCTCGCCCGACCTGGCGAAGGCCGCCCTGGCGCCGTCGACCCGTACCTCGCTCACGTCCAGCAGGAAGTCCAGGTCGAAGCTGGACAGGTCCTGAGTGGTGCGCGCCAGGATGGTCGCGGTGCCCTGCAACTCGTCCGTCCGCGGCTGGTACCGCAGCCGCAGGTCGTAGTGCGAGACGTCGTAGCCGCCGTTGCCGTAGTTCGGGTAGTAGGGGTCGCCGATGCCCGGCGCGCCCGGGGTGTGGCTCGCGGCCGATGCCGGGATCGCCAGCAGGAGGGAGGCCGCCGCCAGTGCGCCCGGCGCGATGATTCTGCGGTGCACGTCAGCTCCAAGTCTTCGGGACAGGAAGTCTGTTCGGAGCCTATTCAGTCGCTGTGGCCCCCGGCCTGTCCATGGCCCCTGCCGTCACACGATCGCCATTCGGCCGCAATACGCCACCCGGCTGCCGTAAAGCCCTCTTCTGCACGGGAGTTGACGGGGGTACCGTCCGCGCATGCCGACACGCACGCGCTTCACGATCTGGAGAACGCTCGCGACCGCGGCCGTCGCAGCCCTGACGGCCGCCTTCCTCACCCCGTCCGGGGCCCATGCCGCGCCACGCGAGAGCAGGCCCGTCTACTCCTACGCACACGCCGTCCGCGAGGCCGTCTGGGTGGACACCGGCCTCGACGCGGACGACGACGGACGGACCGACCGGGTGGCCGCCGACATCGTCCGGCCCTCCGAACCGGCCCGCCAGGGCCGCAAGGTGCCGGTCATCATGGACGCCAGCCCGTACTACTCCTGCTGCGGACGGGGCAACGAGAGCCAGCTCAAGACGTACGACGCGCAGGGCCGCGTCGTCCAGATGCCGCTGTTCTACGACAACTACTTCGTACCCAGGGGCTACGCCTTCGTCGGCGTCGACCTGACCGGCACCAACCGCTCGGACGGCTGCGTCGACGTCGGCGGCCGCTCCGAGATCCAGTCCGCCAAGGCCGTGATCGACTGGCTGAACGGCCGGGCCAGGGCCTACACGACTCGCACCGGCTCCACGACCGTCAGGGCCGGCTGGACCAACGGCAGAACCGGCATGATCGGCAAGAGCTGGGACGGCACCATCGCCAACGGCGTCGCCGCCACCGGCGTACGGGGCCTGAAGACGATCGTCCCGATCAGCGCCATCTCCTCCTGGTACGACTACTACTTCGCCCAGGGCGCCCCGCTGTACGACGGCGGCCCCGACGAACTGGCCGGCTACGTCGAGAGCGACGCCGCGCACGCCCACTGCGCGGCCGTCCGGAAGAAGCTCGCCGACGGCAGCCCGCGCAGCGGCGACTGGACCCCGCTGTGGACCGAACGCGACTACGTGAAGGACGCGGCCCGGGTACGCGCGAGCGTGTTCCTCGCGCACGGCATGCAGGACCTCAACGTGCGCACCAAGCACTTCGGCCAGTGGTGGGACGCGCTGGCCGAGCACGGTGTCGAGCGCAAGATCTGGCTCTCCCAGACCGGCCACGTGGACCCCTTCGACTACCGGCGCGGCGCCTGGGTCGACACCCTGCACCGCTGGTTCGACCACGAACTCCTCGGCTACGACAACGGCGTCGACCGCGAGCCGATGGCCGACATCGAACGCCACCCCGACCAGTGGGTGACCTCGAGGGTCTGGCCGCCGCACGGCACCCGGACCACCACCCTGCGCCCGGCCCCGGGTGCGCGGGCGGGCGTCGGCACCCTCGGCCTGCGCCCGGCCACCGGCACCGAGACCTTCACCGACGACCCCGCGCTGAGCGAGACCGACTGGGCCGCCGGACTCACCACCCCCACCCCGGAGAAGGCCGGTTTCCTCACCGCACCGCTCACCCGCGACCTGCGCCTGTCCGGCTCCTCCCGGGTGACCGTCACCGCCACCCCGAGCACCACCTCGGCCCACCTGTCCGCCGTCCTGGTGGACCTCGGCCCGGACACCGTCCGCGACTACGCCGACGCGGCCGAGGGCATCACCACGCTCACCGACCGCACCTGCTGGGGCGAGAGCACACCGGGGGACAGCGCCTGCTTCAAGAAGACCGCGGCCCGGACGGTCCGGACCGACTACACGGTGTTCAGCCGGGGCTGGGCCGACCTCGGCCACCACGCCTCGCTCGGCAAGGGCGTCCCGCTCACCCCGGGCAAGGCCGTCACGATGACCCTGGACCTGGCCGCCACCGACCACGTCGTTCCCCGGGGCCACCGTCTGGCACTGATCATCGCCGGCACGGACAAGGACCTCATCGACCCGCCGTCCACCCGGCCGTCCCTCACCCTCGACCTGTCCCGCACGTCGGCCCGGCTTCCGCTGACCTCAGGCGCGGCGGCGTTCGCCGGGGCCACCGCAGGCAGCACGGCCGCCGCACCCGCACCCCGGCGGCTGACCGGCGTCGGCACACCGGACCTGACCGGGCACATCCCCGCGCCCTGACCCGTCAGGCGGCCGGGCCGGTCACCAGCCCGGCCGCCTCACGGGCGCACCCCCAGGCCACCGTGATCCCGGCCCCGCCGTGGCCGTAGTTGTGCACCAGCGGCCGCCCGTCCGGCAGCGACTCCCGCTCCAGGCGTACCGCGTCCCGGGCGGGCCGCAGACCCACCCGGTGCGCCAGGACCCGCGCACCGGCGATCTCCGGCCGGATCTCCGCGCACCGCGCGACGATCGCCCCGGCGGTCGCGGGATCCGGTTCCAGCGACCAGTCGCCCTCCTCCGCCGTACCGCCGAGAAGCAGCACACCGGGCTGCGGGATGAAGTACGCGGAGGCGGCGGAGGAGTGGTCGACGGAGGTGTACCAGGTCGGGATCCCCGGGTTCTCCACCACCACGAGCTGCCCGCGCACCGGGCGCACCGCCGGGTCCGGCACCAGCGAACGGGACCCCAGGCCGGTGCAGTTGACCACGGCACCGGCGGGCACGGCCGCCAGGTCGGTCACCTCCCGCTCCTCGACCGTGCCGCCCGCCTTCGCCAACCGCTCCCGCAGCCACGCCAGATGGACCGGCATGTCGATCACCGGCAGCCGTGCCGCCAGCCCCTCGGGCACCGCCCGCAGCCCCGGCACCCGGCCGGCCCACGCGCCCAGCTCGTCCAGCCGCGTCCCCGCGTGTACGCCCTCGACCAGGCGTACGCCCGTCCCACCGGGGCGGGCCGCCAGTTCCTCGTACACGGCGAGGGACTCCAGCGCCCAGGCACCGACCAGCGGTTCGGGCTCGATCCGGTACGGCCACCACAGCCCGCCGGCCACCGCCGAGGTCGTGCGTTCGGCGGGCTCGCGCGCCCAGACCCGCACCCGCCGCCCGGACTCGGCCAGCACCACGGCAGTCGTCAGCCCGGCGATCCCGCCGCCGACCACGATCACTTCGTCACTCGACTCGCGCTTCACACCCAGACGCTAGGCGAATATGTCATGCAGCGCTCACATGCGTCCCGGTGTGGGAATACTCACAGCATGTCTGCCGCATACGCGACCTTCGGCCTGGCACCGGCGACACGCGCCGGTGGTGTCCTCGCCGACGGCGGCTACGAGGCCCACCGCGATTTCGTGGACTTCGTCGTCGACGGCCGTCCCCTGCTGTTCCGGCTCTCCGACCTCGACGCCGTCTCCCCGCTCGCCTCCGACGTCCCCCCGGCCATCTTCACCGAGCAGGTGCGCGGCCTGCTGAGGGAGACCGAACCCCCGCTCCCCGGCGGCCGGTTCGTGATCTACGGCTGCCCCGAGTGCGCGGACCTGGCCTGTGGCGCGGTGACCGCGGTCATCGAGCGGGACGGCGAGGACTACGTCTGGCGGGACTTCGCCTGGCAGACCGGTGAACACGCCGACCTGGAACTCAACGGGTACCACGGCATAGGGCCGTTCCGTTTCCGCGGCGCCGAGTACCGGGCCGCGCTGGCCTCTCTCGTCGCGGACACCGGCGGCCCGCCCGCGGCCCGCCGCCGGGTGCTGCTGATCGGGGCGCGTGTCGCCGTGCTCGCCCGGCTGGCCGCCGCACTGCGCACCATCGGCATCGGCGCCGACATCACCCAGGACGCCAACGGCGTCCCCGCCGAGGAACTGCGCGGCTACGGCGCGGTCGCCTTCGGCCGTGCCGTGAGCGAGGCGCGACGAGCCAGCGTGATGGACGCGTTCGAGCGCGCCGGGGTGGCGGTCGCCCGGGTGGACGGCCTGGCCCCGATCGTCCCGCTGCTCGTCGCGCAGATCGAGCAGGCCCTGCACCGCGCTCCGCTGCCGCGCCGGCTCACCTCGCTGGCCGCCGCCGGAGGCACCGCGGACGTCGAGGTGACCTCCGCCTGCCGGGTCCGGGTGACCGCGTACCGCCTCGACCGGCTGCACCGCACCCACGCCCGGGACGTCTTCGACGGTCTCCTGGAGCCCGGCCGGCACCGCGTCCCGCTGGCCCCGGAAGCGGTCAAGGGGGAGTCCTTCGTGGTGGCCCGGACCACGGGGAGCGTCCTGGTGCGGCCGGTGGGCAGGTGAGCGGCGGTCCGCCGCCCCGCACCGCGGGGAACCGCGCTGAACGCGGGGTGTCCCGGGCGATTAGGATCGGCGCTCTGATGACTGCCACCCTCGTCGCCAAGAACCTCGCCGCCGGGCACGGCGACCGCTCCCTGTTCGCCGGGCTCGACCTCGTCGTCGCGCCGGGCGACGTGATCGGTCTCGTCGGTGTCAACGGCGCCGGCAAGTCCACGCTCCTGCGTATGCTCGCCGGCCTGACCCCGCCCGAGCAGGGCGAACTGCGGCTCTCCCCGCCGACCGCGTCCGTCGGCCATCTGCCGCAGGAGCCGGAGCGCAGGCCGGGGGAGACGGTCCGGGAGTTCCTGGCCCGCCGCACCGGCGTGGCCGAGGCACAGCGGGTGATGGACGAGGCCACCCAGGCACTGGTCGACGGCGCACCCGGCGCCGACGACGCCTACGCGGCGGCCCTGGAGCGGTGGCTCGGCCTCGGCGGCGCCGACCTGGAGGAGCGCGCCGAAGAGGTGGCCGACTCGCTGGGCCTCGCCGTCGACCTGGACCAGCCGATGACCTCGCTGTCCGGCGGCCAGGCGGCCCGCGCCGGTCTCGCCTCCCTCCTGCTGTCCCGCTACGACGTCTTCCTCCTGGACGAGCCCACCAACGACCTGGACCTGGACGGCCTGGAACGCCTGGAACGCTTCGTCACCGGCCTGCGCGCGGGCACGGTGGTCGTCAGCCACGACCGCGAGTTCCTAGCCCGCACGGTCACCAAGGTCCTCGAACTGGACCTGGCCCAGGGACGGATCAACCTCTACGGCGGCGGCTACGAGGCCTACCTGGAGGAGCGCGACGTCGCCCGCCGGCACGCCCGCGAGGAGTACGAGGAGTACGCCGACAAGCGGGGCGCGCTCCAGGACCGCGCCCAGATGCAGCGTTCCTGGATGGACAAGGGCGTCAAGAACGCCCGGCGCAAGGCCGGCAACGACAACGACAAGATCGGCCGCAAGTTCCGCAGCGAGGCCAGCGAGAAGCAGGCCGCCAAGGCCCGGCAGACCCAGCGCATGATCGAGCGCCTGGAGGTCGTCGAGGAGCCGCGCAAGGAGTGGGAGCTGCGCATGGAGATCGCGGCCGCCCCGCGGTCGGGAGCGGTCGTGGCGACCCTGCGCGACGCCGAGGTCCGGCGCGGCGGCTTCACCTTGGGACCGGTGTCGCTCCAGATCGACTGGGCGGACCGGGTGGCGGTCACCGGGGCCAACGGCGCCGGCAAGTCCACCCTGCTCGGCGCGCTGCTGGGCCGGATCCCGCTGGACTCCGGACACGCCGCCCTGGGCTCGGGCGTCCTGGTGGGCGAGGTCGACCAGGCCCGCCGGCTGTTCCACGGCCCCGAGTCGCTGCTCGACGCCTTCTGCGCGGCCGTGCCCGACACCGAGCCGGCCGAGGTCCGTACCCTGCTCGCCAAGTTCGGGCTGAAGTCCGATCATGTGCTGCGCCCGGCGGCGAGTCTGTCCCCGGGTGAACGCACCCGCGCCGCGTTGGCGCTGCTCCAGGGCCGGGGCGTCAACCTCCTCGTGCTGGACGAGCCGACGAACCACCTCGACCTGCCCGCCATCGAACAGCTCGAGTCGGCCCTCGACGCCTACGAGGGCACCCTCCTGCTGGTCACCCACGACCGCCGCATGCTGGAAGCGATCCGCGTCACCCGCCGCCTGGAGGTCGCCGCGGGCAAGCTGACCGAGCAGCCCTAGCCGCGCTCAGCGGCCGGGGCCGGGGTCGAGGACCCCGGCCCCGGGACGGTCAGCGGCGGCCGTTCTTCGGGTCCACCAGTCCCGCCCGGCGCAGCGCGTCGGCCATCGCGCTGTTGGCCGGAGCCGGTGCCTGACGGCCGCCCCGGTCGCCGCCACCGCGGCCCTGCCGCTGCCCCTGGCCGCCCTGCCGCTGCTGGGGCGGGCGGGCGCCGCCGCCGCGCTGCTGACGGCCACCGCCCTGGCCCTGGGGCGCGGCCTCGTCGTCCAGGCGCAGGGTCAGTGCGATCCGCTTGCGCGGGATGTCCACGTCCAGGACCTTCACCTTGACGATGTCACCAGGCTTCACCACGTCCCGCGGGTCCTTGACGAACGTCTTCGACATCGCCGAGACATGCACCAGACCGTCCTGGTGGACACCGATGTCCACGAACGCGCCGAAGGCGGCCACGTTCGTGACCACGCCCTCCAGGACCATCCCCGAGGACAGGTCGGAGATCTTCTCCACGCCCTCCTTGAAGGTGGCCGTCTTGAAGGCCGGACGCGGGTCGCGGCCGGGCTTCTCCAGCTCCCTGAGGATGTCCGTGACGGTCGGCAGACCGAAGGTGTCGTCCACGAAGTCGGCGGGACGCAGCGAGCGCAGCGCGTCCGTGTTGCCGATGAGGGACGCGACGTCCTGCCCCGAGGTCTTCACCATGCGCCGCACCACCGGGTACGACTCCGGGTGCACGCTGGAGAAGTCCAGCGGGTCGTCGCCGCCGCGGATGCGCAGGAAGCCCGCGCACTGCTCGTACGCCTTGGGGCCGAGCCGCGGCACCTTCTTCAGCTCCGCACGGGACCGGAACGGGCCGTTCTGGTCGCGGTGCGCGACGATGTTCTCGGCTAGTCCGGCGGAGACGCCCGACACCCGCGCGAGCAGCGGCACCGACGCCGTGTTGACGTCCACGCCGACACCGTTGACACAGTCCTCGACCACCGCGTCCAGCGATCGGGACAGCTTCACCTCGGACAGGTCGTGCTGGTACTGGCCGACCCCGATCGACTTCGGGTCGATCTTCACCAGCTCCGCCAGTGGATCCTGCAGACGGCGCGCGATGGACACCGCGCCGCGCAGCGACACGTCCATGTCGGGCAGTTCCTGCGAGGCGTAGCTCGAGGCCGAGTACACGGACGCGCCCGCCTCCGAGACCATGACCTTGGTGAGCTTCAGCTCCGGGTGCTTCGCGATCAGTTCGGCGGCGAGCCTGTCGGTCTCCCGGGACGCCGTGCCGTTGCCGATGGCGACCAGGTCGACCGCGTGCCGCTCGGCGAGCCGTGCCAGCTTGGCGATCGCCTCGTCCCACCTGTTGGCCGGGACGTGCGGGTGGATCACGTCCGTGGCGACGACCTTGCCGGTCGCGTCCACCACGGCGACCTTCACGCCCGTACGGAAGCCCGGGTCCAGGCCCAGCGTCGCGCGCGTGCCGGCCGGCGCGGCCAGCAGCAGGTCGCGCAGGTTCGCGGCGAAGACGTTCACCGCCTCGTCCTCGGCGGACGTCCGCAGCCGCAGCCGCAGGTCGATGCCCAGGTGGACCAGGACGCGGGTGCGCCAGGCCCAGCGGACCGTGTCCTTCAGCCACTTGTCGGCGGGGCGGCCGCGGTCGGCGATGCCGAAGCGGTGCGCGATGACGCCCTCGTACGAGGACGGCCCCTCGGTGGCCTCCTCCGGTTCCAGGACGAGGTCCAGGACCTCCTCCTTCTCACCGCGCAGCATGGCGAGAACGCGGTGCGAGGGCAGCTCGGTGAACGGCTCGGCGAAGTCGAAGTAGTCGGCGAACTTGGCGCCCGCCTCCTCCTTGCCCTCGCGCACCTTGGCGGCCAGCCGCCCGCGCACCCACATGCGCTCGCGCAGCTCGCCGATCAGGTCGGCGTCCTCGGAGAACCGCTCGGTCAGGATGGCCCGCGCGCCCTCCAGCGCGGCCTGCGTGTCGGCGACGCCCTTGTCCGCGTCGACGAACGCGGCGGCGGCCGCCTGCGGGTCGACCGTCGGGTCGCCCAGCAGCCCGTCGGCGAGCGGCTCGAGACCCGCCTCGCGGGCGATCTGCGCCTTGGTGCGCCGCTTGGGCTTGTAGGGGAGGTAGATGTCCTCCAGCCGCGCCTTGGTCTCGGCGCCGCGGATCCGCGCCTCCAGCTCCTCGGTGAGCTTGCCCTGCTCGCGCACCGACTCCAGGATCGCCGTCCGACGCTCCTCCAGCTCCCGCAGGTAGCGCAGCCGCTCCTCGAGCGTGCGCAGCTGCGCGTCGTCGAGCATCTCGGTCGCTTCCTTGCGGTAGCGGGCGATGAAGGGCACCGTCGAACCGCCGTCGAGCAGTTCGACCGCGGCCTTCACCTGCCGCTCCCGTACGCCGAGTTCCTCGGCGATCCTGCTTTCGATGGACCCTACGAGGGGTGTCGTCACGATCCCGTACCGCCTTCTCCACTGAGGTTGCGCGGCAATTGTGGCAGGTGACGCCGACAATCGGGGACCAGGGCGACACGCGGCGGGCCGCCTGGTCAGGAACTCAGGCGCCGCTCCCGCGAGCGGAGGACGAGGCCCCGCCGAACAGGCGGGCCAGGGCCCGGAACGGCAGCGTGACCACCGTCGCGATGGCCCCGCCGATCTGCCGCAACACGTCTGCGATGGCACGGAACATGGAACATCTCCCTTCTTCCCGGACCCGGTGCCCGGGAAGATCACGTGTTCCACGGGCGGCGCCGATCATGCCCGCCGAGTCGCGACCGATGGCAGAAAAGGTGGGGAACTCGTCATTGCGGCCATGCCGGCACCGGCGAAGAATCGGGGCATGCCGCAGCGCACCGTTCTCCTCGTCCTGTTCGACGGCGTGCAGAGCCTCGACGTCACCGGCCCTTTGGAGGTGTTCGCCGGGGCCGAGCAGCACGCTCCGGGGACCTACCGCGTCCGTACCGCCTCCCTGGACGGCGGCCCCGTGCGCACCTCCAGCGGGCTGGCCCTCGTACCCGACGGGGCGCTCACCGGGATACCGGACCCGGACACCCTGCTGATCCCGGGCGGGCAGGGCACCCGTACCCCCGATCCGCGGCTGACCGACTGGCTGCGCGCGCACGGCCCGCGCGCGCGGCGCCTTGTGTCCGTCTGCACCGGCGCGATCCTGCTCGCGGCCGCCGGCCTGCTCGACGGCCGCCGGGCCACCACCCACTGGGCCTACTGCGACAAGCTCGCCCGCGACCACCCGGCCGTGACGGTGGACCCCGAGCCGATCTATGTACGGGACGGGCACATCGCCACCTCCGCGGGCGTGACCTCGGGCATCGACCTGGCCCTTGCGCTGGTGGAGGAGGACCTCGACCGGGAGGTCGCGCTGAGCGTCGCCCGGCACCTGGTGGTCTTCCTGCGCCGGCCCGGCAACCAGGCGCAGTTCAGCGCCCAGCTCGCCGCCCAGACCGCGCGCCGCGACCCGCTGCGGGAGGTCCAGCGCTGGATCACCGAGCATCCCGCGGGCGACCTGAGCGTGGAGTCGCTCGCCGCCCGCGCCCGGCTCTCGCCGCGCCACTTCGCCCGCGCCTTCCGGGAGGAGACCGGCACGACCCCCGGCCGCTACGTCGACCGCGTCCGGCTCGAACACGCCCGCCGGCTCCTGGAGGACACCTGCGACGGCGTCGAGGAGATCTCCCGCGCCAGCGGCTACGGCACCCCGGAGGCCATGCGGCGCGCGTTCGTCAGGGCGCTGGGCACGGCCCCGGCCGAGTACCGGCGCCGGTTCCGCCCCGTCACCGTCAACTGAAAGGACACCCCCATGCAGATCGCCGTCGTCGTCTACGACCGGTTCACCGCCCTCGACGCAGTCGGGCCGTACGAGATCCTCTCCCGCGCCCCCGGCGCCGAGACGGTCTTCGTCGCCGAGCACCCCGGCCCTGTCCGCACCGACACCGGCG
The DNA here is from genome assembly GCF_055592265.1 of Streptomyces sp. NPDC041129. Lineage (NCBI taxonomy): Bacteria > Bacillati > Actinomycetota > Actinomycetes > Kitasatosporales > Streptomycetaceae > Streptomyces > Streptomyces sp. NPDC041129. Next base: position 371,235 of record NZ_JBVIYV010000001.1, read on the forward strand.
CGCTCGCGGTCGTCGCCGACCGCTCCTTCGACGAGGTGCGCAGCCCCGACGTCGTGCTCGTGCCCGGCGGGCCGGGCCAGAGCGCGCTGATGGAACACGGGCCGCTGCTGGACTGGCTGCGCGCCGCCGACGCCACCAGCACCTGGACCACCTCGGTGTGCACCGGCTCCCTGCTGCTGGCCGCCGCCGGACTCCTGGACGGCCGCCGCGCCACCTCGCACTGGCTGGCCCTGGACCAGCTCGAGCGGTTCGGCGCCGCGCCGGCGGAGGAACGGGTGGTGTTCGACGGCAAGTACGTCACCGCCGCCGGCGTCTCCGCCGGCATCGACATGGGCCTCGCCCTGCTCGGCCGGATCGCGGGCGACGAACACGCCCAGGCGGTCCAGCTGGCCACCGAGTACGATCCGCGGCCGCCCTACGACGCCGGATCCCCGCACAAGGCCCCCGCGCACCTGGTGGAGAGGCTGCGCGTGGGGAGCCGGTTCATCCTGCGGTAGTCCAGGTGAAGCGCGGCTGCCTGCGCTCCAGGAACGCGGCGACCCCCTCGGCGGTGTCGCCGCTGCCCCGCGCCTGCTCCGCCCAGTGGGCGTCCCGGTCGGTGCGGCCGTCGGCGAACTCCTTGGCGGCGGCCTGGGTGAGCTGGGAACGCGACGCCAGGATACGCGTCAGCTCGGCGACCCGCTTGTCCAGTTCGCCTTCGGGCAGCACCTCGTCCACGAACCCGGTGCGCAGCGCCCGTCCGGCGTCCATCAACTCGGCGGTGAAGAGGAGGTACTTGGCGGTGGCCGGTCCCACCAGCGACACCAGCCGCCGGGTGGACGACGAAGGGTAGACGATCCCGAGCCGGGCCGGTGTCACCCCGAACAGGGCGCCCTCCTCCGCCAGCCGCAGATCACAGGCGGCCGCGAGCTGGGACCCGCCGCCCACGCAGTGGCCGCGGATCGCGGCGAGGGTGGGCACCGGGAACGCGGCGAGGGCCTCCTCGGCCGCCACGGCAAGTCCCTGCGCCTCGAGCGGCGAACCCTGGAGCGTGGAGATGTCGGCGCCCGCGCAGAAGGTGCCGCCCTCGCCGGTCAGCACCAGGGCCCGCACGCCGGGATCGCCCGCCAGTTCCTCCAGCAACGGCGGCAGGGCCCGCCACATGGCGGCCGTCATGGCGTTGCGCTTGGCCGGATGACGGATCACCACGGTGGCGACGGAGTCGGTGACCTGGTGCGACAGCTGGGGCTCCATGAGCCCGGATGCTATCCACCCCGTCGTGGCGCCCGGCCGGGTGGGCGCGTTGGCGGGCGGACGCGGCGCGCGTCGCGGCGTGCGGCGCACGCCAAACCCGTACAACCCGAATAGTTCGTGAACCTTGCACGGGAGGAACAGGAACAGTCCCGCGTCTGCCGGTGTCATACGCAGCCGGTCAGAACCGTTCGATACCAGCTGACTTCTGTTCAGGCCGCAGGAGTGGAGCGCGTCGTTACCAACACTCGACGTGTGGTGACAATCGAGCGCGAGGGCGGCGACCGGGCGATGGACGACCACGGGCGTGGGGACGGCGGCCCGCGCCCGGCGGAAGGCGCCGGGCGGCCGCCCGGTCCACTGCCGTACGAGGGAGTCTGGCGGTTCACCGCGGCCGCCGTGGACGCCTCCGTCCCGCAGGCCCGGCACGCCGTACGGGATCTGCTGCTGAGGCAGGGCGTACCGGTCGGTGACGACACGGTGCACGGTCTGCTGCTGATCGTCTCCGAGCTGGTCACGAACGCGGTCCGGCACGCGGCGCTGCTGTCGCCGATGCTCGCCGTGGAGGTGGCCGTCGGCGCCGAGTGGGTGCGGGTGTCGGTGGAGGACAACCACCCCTACCGGCCCACCGCCCTGGAGGCCGACCACGGCCAGACCGGCGGCCGGGGGCTGCTGCTGGTGCGGGAGGTGGCCCGGGAGGCGGGCGGGGCGGTCGACGTGGAGCACACGGCGAGCGGTGGCAAGGTGATCTGGGCCGCCCTGCCGCTCAAGCCGGCGGCACCGGCGTAGCGCCTACCAGCCCGCGGACTGGCCCGTCAGTTCCCGGATCGCCGGGCGGGCCGCGTCCAGCACGGTCATGAACCACGCCGAGAACGGATCCCGGGCGTGCCGCTCGGCCAGCTCGGACGCCGTCACGAAGGCCGTCGAGCCGACCTCCTCGGGGTCCGGCGCCAGCGGTGCCTGCACCATGCCCACGAACAGGTGGTTGAACTCCTGCTCGACCAGGCCCGAGGCCGGGTCCGGGTGGTTGTAGCGGACCGTGCCCGCCTCCGCCAGCAGCGACGGCGAGACCCCCAGCTCCTCGTGGGTCCGCCGGGCCGCCGCGGCGAACGGCGCCTCACCGGGGTACGGGTGGCCGCAGCAGGTGTTGGACCACACACCGGGGGAGTGGTACTTGCCGAGCGCCCGCTGCTGGAGCAGCAGCCGGCCCTGCTCGTCGAAGAGGAACACGGAGAACGCGCGGTGCAGCTGTCCCGGCGGCTGGTGGGCGGCGAGCTTCTCCGCCGTGCCGATCGTCACGCCCTTCTCGTCGACCAGTTCCAGCAAAATCGCCTCTGCGGTGCCGTTCGACGAGCTGTGCGTCTCGGTGGCAGGTGTGATCGGCATACCCATCCTTCGCCTCGGTCTTGCGCCCCAAGTCTGCCGTACGAATCCGGCACTCCCGGCACTTCCCTGCACGTCCGCATGTCCTGTGCGGGGCGGTGCCCGAGTGGGACCCCGGTGATTCATCGTGCCCGGCGCCTCCCGCCGGGAACCGTCCGCCGGGCTCGAACACAAGTGCCTACGGCGTCGAGGAGTCCGCGGTCAGTGGCACAGCCGCGCCTCGTGCTCCGCGTGCCCGCCCGGCTCGAGCTGGAAGGTGCAGTGCTCCACGTCGAAGTGGTGGCCGAGACAGCCCTGGAGCTCGTGCAGCATCTTCTCGTGGCCGATGGCGTTCAGCACCTCCGAGCTGACCACCACGTGCGCGGACAGCACCGGCATGCCCGACGTGATCGTCCAGGCGTGCAGATCGTGCACGTCCTCCACGCCGTCCAGCGCCAGGATGTGCGAGCGCACCTCGGCCATGTCGACGTCCTTCGGGGCCGCCTCCAGCAGGACGTCCAGCGTCTCGCGCAGCAGCTTCACCGTCCGCGGGACGATCATCAGCCCGATGACCAGTGAGGCGATCGGGTCGGCCGCCTGCCAGCCGGTGGTCAGGATCACGGCCGCCGAGATCAGCACCGCCACCGAGCCCAGCGCGTCCGCGGCCACCTCCAGGAAGGCACCGCGCACGTTCAGGCTCTCCTTCTGCCCGCGCATCAGCAGGAGGAGCGAGATCGAGTTCGCGACCAGGCCGAACAGACCGAACACGATCATCAGACCGCCCTCGGTGTCCGCGGGCGTGAGGAACCGCTGAATCGCCTCGAAGAGCACATAGCCGCCGACGCCGAGCAGCAGCAGGCAGTTGGCCAGGGCGGCGAGGATCTCGGCGCGGGCCAGGCCGAAGGTGCGGTTGGTGCTCGGCGGGCGGTTGGCGAAGTGGATGGCGAGCAGTGCCATGCCCAGGCCCAGCGCGTCGGTCGCCATGTGGGCCGCGTCCGCGATCAGCGCGAGCGAATCCGCGAGGAGACCGCCGGCGATCTCCACCACCATGATCGTGAGCGTGATGCCCAGTGCCACCCGCAGCCGGCCGCGATAGGCGGCCGCGGCCGTACCCGTGGGCGGCACATGGCTGTGCGCGTGCCCGTGGTCGTGCCCTGCCCCCATGAGAGGACCACCCTTCCGTGTTGCGCGCGTGGTGACAGTCAACTACGGGTGGGGGGTATCGGGCAACGCGGCACTGAACACCGTTGTCATCTGCCTGACCTGCGCAAACAAGCGGCAGGTCAGGCGATGTACGGCTGCTTCGCGACCGTGCTCCGGCTCAGTCGCCGTGGTGCAGCCGCCAGCCCGCCCAGGCCGACTCGATCATCTCCCGCACTCCGAGCCGGGCCCGCCAGCCGAGCGTCTCCGCGGCCCGCTCGGCCGAGGCGACCGCGCGCGGCGCGTCCCCGGGGCGGCGCCCCTCCACCAGCGCGGGCCGCCGGTCGCCGGTGACCTCCCCGATGACCGTGACCATCTCCCGCACGGAGACGCCCTCGCCGCGGCCGATGTTCAGCGTCAGGTCGCCCGCGTGGTCCCCCCTGTCGAGCCGGCGGGCCGCCGCCAGATGGGCCCCGGCGAGGTCGGCGACGTGAATGTAGTCACGCACGCACGTGCCGTCCGGAGTCGGATAGTCGTCGCCGAAGATCCGCGGGGCCTCGTCCCGGGTGAGCCGGTCGAAGACCATCGGCACGATGTTGAACACGCCGGTGTCCGCGAGTTCCGGCGCGGCCGCCCCAGCCACGTTGAAGTAGCGCAGGCACACCGTGGAGATCCCGTGCGCCTGCCCGGCCGCCCGCACCAGCCACTCCCCGGCCAGCTTGGTCTCGCCGTACGGGTTCACCGGAGCGCAGGGGGTGTCCTCGGTGATCAGGTCCACGTCCGGGTTGCCGTACACGGCCGCCGACGAGGAGAACAGCAGCCGGTCGATCCCCGCCTCGGCGATCGCGTCCAGCAGCGTGGCCAGGCCGCCCACGTTCTCCCGGTAGTAGCGGGTCGGCCGCGCCACGGACTCGGCGACCTGCTTGCGCGCCGCGAGATGCACCACACCCGTCACGCCGTGCTCCGCGAAGACCCTCTTGAGCAGGTCCCCGTCCAGCGTCGAGCCCTCGACGAGCGGGACGCCCGCAGGGAGCCGCGCCGGCACGGCCGCCGACAGGTCGTCCAGCGCCACGACGCTCTCGCCGGCGCCGGTCATGGCCCGTGCCACGTGCGCCCCGATGTATCCGGCTCCGCCGGTGATCAGCCAGGTCATGGTCGTCCACCCTATGCCGAACCGGGCAGGTGTCCGCGATGCCGGAGGATGCCCGGGTCTGCGCCCTGCGGTTTGTGGGGCGGCCCTCGCATCCCCGATGATGATCGCGGCGAAGGAGCGGGCAGCCCCCGTGGACCGGGCCGTGAACGGCCGGTGAACACGGGCTTCCGCCCATCCGATAGCCTCTGCCGACATGCCGCCCGGGTGCCGCAGGCAAGGGCGCCCCACCACGCAGAAGACCGGCGCCTCCCGCGCCGGCACCCAGGGAGTGAGTTTCGGTTGTCGACCGCCATCGTCACCGGTCAGCCGGTCCCCGGATCGTCACTCGAGAACGATCTGCGGTCCCTCGGCTTCGACGTGCGCGTGGCCGCTGACGCCGCCGAGACCAAGACCCTGCTCGCCTCCGTACCCGCCGGACGGCGCGTGGCCCTGGTCGACGCCCGCTTCGTCGGCCACCCGCACGCCCTGCGCCTCGGCCTCACCGACCCGCGCTTCCCGCTCGCCGCCGTGCCCGGGGCCGTCACCGCCCAGCCGGAAGCCCGCCAGGCGCTGACCCGGGCACTGGCCCGCGAGACCGCCGAGGGCGGCGGCACCGCGGCCGGGGGTGCCCCCGCGCCGGCGAAGCCGAGCGCGCTCGACGCCGACTCCGTCGCCGACCGCGTCGTCAGCGCGCTCGACGCCGACGACGCCGGTGTGCACCACCCCGAGCTGGGCAGCCTGGTCGCCGCCGTCCCGGCCGACCCGCAGGCCCGCAACGAGGCGCGGCAGGCCGTCGCCGCCGTGGACGACGAGGCCGTACGCCTGAGGTCGGCCGTGAAGTCCCGCGACGGCTTCTTCACCACGTTCTTCATCAGCCCGTACTCGCGCTACATCGCCCGCTGGTGCGCCCGCCGGGGCCTGACCCCCAACCAGGTCACCACCGCCTCGCTGCTCACCGCCCTGATAGCCGCGGGCTGCGCGGCGACCGGCACCCGGGCCGGCTTCGTCGCGGCCGGCGTCCTGCTGATCGCCTCGTTCGTGCTGGACTGCACCGACGGCCAGCTCGCCCGCTACGCCCTGAAGTACTCCACGCTCGGCGCCTGGCTCGACGCCACCTTCGACCGGGCCAAGGAGTACGCCTACTACGCCGGCCTCGCCCTCGGCGCGGCCCGCGGCGGAGACGACGTCTGGGCCCTGGCGCTCGGCGCGATGATCCTGCAGACCTGCCGGCACGTCGTGGACTTCTCCTTCAACGAGGCAAACCACGACGCCACCGCCAACACCAGCCCCACCGCCGCCCTCTCCGACAAACTGGACAGCGTCGGCTGGACGGTCTGGGTGCGCCGGATGATCGTCCTGCCGATCGGCGAGCGCTGGGCGATGATCGCCGTCCTCACCGCGGTGACCACCCCGCGCATCACCTTCTACGTGCTGCTCGCCGGCTGCGCCTTCGCCGCGACGTACACCACGGCCGGCCGCGTGCTGCGCTCGGTGACCCGCAAGGCGCGGCGCACCGACCGGGCGGCCCAGGCGCTCGCCGACCTCGCCGACAACGGCCCGCTCGCCTCGTACGTGGCACGTGCCACCCGGGTTCGCCTCGGCGCACCGCTGCCGGTGGCCCTGGCCGGCACCGCCGTACTCGCCGTCTCGCTCTTCTCCGGCGTGGCCTGGGCGCCCGTCGCCGGTGCCGCCGTCTACGCCGTCACCGCCGGCCAGGCCCTGTACCGCCCCCTCAAGGGCGCCCTCGACTGGCTGCTCCCGCCGCTGTTCCGCGCCGCCGAGTACGGCACCGTGCTGGTACTGGCGGCCCACGCGGACGTGAACGGAGCCCTTCCCGCGGCTTTCGGGCTGGTGGCGGCCGTCGCCTACCATCACTACGACACGGTGTACCGCATCCGCGGCAACGCCGGAGCACCCCCGGCCTGGCTGGTACGCGCCATCGGGGGGCAGGAGGGGCGGACGCTGCTCGTCACCGTCCTGGCCGCGGCGCTCACCGCCTCGCAGTTCAAGGCCGCGCTCACGGTCCTCGCCGTGGCCGTCGCCCTGCTGGTGCTCGTCGAGAGCATCCGCTTCTGGGTGTCCGCAGGGGCGCCCGCCGTACACGACGAAGGAGAACCCGCATGATCGGCCTCGTGCTGGCGGCCGGCGCCGGACGGCGTCTGCGCCCCTACACCGACAGCCTTCCCAAGGCTCTGGTGCCGGTGGGCCCCGCGGGCATAGAGGGCGAGCCGACGGTCCTGGACCTCACCCTCGGCAACTTCGCCGAGATCGGCCTGACCGAGGTCGCGATCATCGTCGGCTACCGCAAGGAGGCCGTGTACGAGCGCAAGGCGGCCCTCGAGGCGAAGTACGGCCTCAAGCTCACCCTCATCGACAACGACAAGGCCGAGGAGTGGAACAACGCCTACTCCCTGTGGTGCGGCCGTGACGCCCTCAAGGACGGCGTGATCCTCGCCAACGGCGACACCGTGCACCCGGTGTCGGTGGAGCGCACGCTGCTCGCGGCCCGCGGCGAGGGCAAGCGGATCATCCTCGCGCTGGACACCGTGAAGTCCCTGGCGGACGAGGAGATGAAGGTCGTCGTGGACCCCGCCAAGGGCGTCCAGAAGATCACCAAGCTGATGGACCCCGCCGAGGCCACCGGTGAGTACATCGGCGTCACCCTCATCGAGGGCGACGCGGCCCCCGAGCTGGCCGACGCGCTGAAGACGGTCTTCGAGACCGACCCCCAGCAGTTCTACGAGCACGGCTACCAGGAGCTGGTGAACCGCGGCTTCAGGATCGACGTCGCGCCGATCGGCGACGTGCAGTGGGTGGAGATCGACAACCACGACGATCTCGCCCGCGGACGGGAGATCGCGTGCCAGTACTGACCCGGCTGATCCCCTCGCCGCTCGTCGTGGACATCCGCCCGGGTGCCCTCGACGACCTGGCCGGGGTCCTCGCCGACGAGCGCATCTCGCAGTCCGGCCGGCTCGCCGTCGCCGTCAGCAACGGCTCGGGCGCCCGGCTGCGCGAGCGCCTCGCCCCGTCGCTGCCCGGCGCCACCTGGTACGAGGTCGGCGGCGGCACCATCGACGACGCGGTCCGGCTGGCGAGCGACATAAAGGCCGGCCACTACGACGCCGTCGTCGGACTCGGCGGCGGGAAGATCATCGACTGCGCCAAGTTCGCCGCCGCCCGCGTCGGGCTGCCGCTGGTCGCCGTCGCCACCAACCTCGCGCACGACGGTCTGTGCTCGCCGGTCGCGACGCTCGACAACGACGCGGGCCGCGGCTCGTACGGCGTGCCGAACCCGATCGCGGTCGTCATCGACCTCAACGTGATCCGTGAGGCGCCCGTCCGTTTCGTGCGCTCCGGTATCGGCGACGCCATCTCCAACATCTCCGCGGTCGCGGACTGGGAGCTGGCCAACCGGGTCAACGGAGAGAAGATCGACGGTCTCGCCGCCGCCATGGCCCGGCAGGCCGGCGAGTCGGTGCTCAGGCACCCCGGCGGCGTCGGCGACGACGGCTTCCTGCAGGTGCTGGCCGAGGCGCTCGTCCTCACCGGCATCGCCATGTCCGTCTCCGGCGACTCCCGCCCCTCCTCCGGGGCCTGCCACGAGATCAACCACGCCTTCGACCTGCTCTACCCGAAGCGGGCGGCCGCCCACGGCGAGCAGTGCGGCATCGGCGCCGCCTTCGCGATGTACCTGCGCGGAGCGCACGAGGAGGCGGCGTACATGGCCCGCGTCCTGCGCCGGCACGGGCTTCCGGTACTGCCGGAGGAGATCGGCTTCTCGGTGGACGAGTTCGTCCGCGCCGTGGAGTTCGCTCCGGAGACCAGGCCCGGCCGCTACACGATCCTCGAACACCTCGACCTCAAGACGAACCAGATCAAGGACACCTACGCCGACTATGTCAAGGCCATCGGTAGCTGAACTCCGTCCGGTCGTCCACCCCGTCGGGGTGAAGGACCGGCGCAGCGGTGAGCACTGGGGAGGGCGCCTCTACATGCGAGAGGTGTCCCTGCGCGTCGACCGCTACCTGGTGAACACCCGGGTCACGCCCAACCAGCTCACATACCTGATGACCCTGTGCGGGGTGCTCGCGGCCCCGGCGCTGCTGGTGCCGGGGATCACGGGCGCCGTGCTCGGCGTGGTCGCCACCCAGCTCTATCTGCTGCTGGACTGCGTCGACGGCGAGGTCGCCCGCTGGAAGCAGCAGTACTCGCTCAGCGGGGTCTACCTGGACCGGGTCGGTGCCTACCTCACCGACGCGGCCGTCCTGGTCGGCCTCGGGCTGCGCGCCGCCGATCTGTGGGGCAGCGGCCGGATCGACTGGCTGTGGGCCTTCCTCGGCACGCTCGCCGCGCTGGGCGCCATCCTGATCAAGGCCGAGACCGACCTGGTCGGCGTCGCCCGGCACCAGGCCGGGAAGCCGCCGGTCCAGGACGCGGCGGCCGAGCCGCGCTCCTCCGGCATGGCGCTGGCCCGCCGGGCCGCCGCGGCGCTGAAGTTCCACCGGCTGATCCTCGGCATCGAGGCCGCGCTGCTGATCCTGGTCCTGGCGATCGCCGACCAGATCCACGGCGACCTGTTCTTCACCCGGCTCGGCACCGCCGTCCTCGCGGGCATCGCCCTGCTGCAGACCGTGCTGCACCTGGTGTCCATCCTGGCGTCCAGCAGGCTGAGGTGAGTGCCATGAAGGTCGGCGCGGTCATCATCACCATGGGCAACCGGCCCGAGGAGCTGCGGGCACTGCTCGACTCCGTCGCCAAGCAGGACGGCGACCCCGTCGAGGTGGTCGTCGTCGGCAACGGCTCGCCCGTCCCGGACGTCCCCGAGGGCGTCCGGACCGTGGAGCTGCCCGAGAACCTGGGCATCCCCGGCGGCCGCAACGTCGGCATAGAGGCCTTCGGGCCCGCCGGTCGCGATGTCGACATATTGCTGTTCCTGGACGACGACGGCCTGCTGGCCCGCCACGACACGGCCGAGCTGTGCCGCGAGGCCTTCACGGCCGACCCGGAGCTCGGCATCATCAGCTTCCGCATCGCCGACCCCGAGACCGGCGAGACCCAGCGCCGGCACGTGCCCCGGCTGCGTGCCTCCGACCCGATGCGCTCCTCCCGGGTCACCACCTTCCTCGGCGGCGCCAACGCCGTCCGGACCCAGGTCCTCGCCGACGCCGGGGTCCTCCCGGACGAGTTCTTCTACGCCCACGAGGAGACCGACCTGGCCTGGCGGGCCCTCGACGCGGGCTGGATGATCGACTACCGGTCCGACATGGTGCTCTACCACCCGACGACCGCGCCCTCGCGGCACGCGGTGTACCACCGCATGGTCGCCCGCAACCGGGTCTGGCTGGCCCGCCGCAATCTCCCCGCCCTGCTGGTCCCGGTGTACCTCGGGGTCTGGCTGCTGCTCACGCTGGCGCGCCGGCCCTCGGGACCGGCCCTGAAGGCCTGGTTCGGCGGCTTCAAGGAGGGGTGGACCAGCCCCTGCGGTCCCCGGCGCCCGATGCGCTGGCGTACGGTGTGGCGGCTGACCCGACTGGGCCGGCCCCCGGTGATCTGAGAAGCTCGACCGTACGGGCCCGCGCCCACGGCCGGGTCCGCCGCCCTTGAAGGCGCAACCGTGCAAGACGTACTCGATGACGAAAGCTTCCACTCGTGAGTGAGACAACGCATGACGCCGGAGTCGCGGTGAGCGCGGCCCCGTCGCCCGACGAGGGACTGACGGCGGCCGGGCTCGCCGCCAAGTACGGACTCGCCGTGAGCGGCGCCCGGCCCTCGCTCGCCGAGTACGTGCGCCAGCTCTGGGGGCGCCGCCACTTCATCCTCGCCTTCTCCCAGGCGAAGCTGACCGCGCAGTACAGCCAGGCCAAGCTGGGCCAGCTCTGGCAGGTGGCGACCCCGCTGCTGAACGCGGCGGTCTACTACTTCATCTTCGGCGTCATCCTGCACGCGAGCCGCGGCATGTCCCAGGACGTGTACATCCCGTTCCTGGTCACGGGCGTGTTCGTGTTCACCTTCACGCAGAGCTCGGTCATGACCGGCGTCCGCGCGATCTCCGGCAACCTGGGCCTGGTGCGCGCCCTGCACTTCCCGCGCGCCTCGCTGCCCGTCTCCTTCTCGCTGCAGCAGCTCCAGCAGCTGCTGTTCTCGATGATCGTGATGTTCGTCGTGGCGATCGGGTTCGGCAGCTACCCGGGCCTGTCCTGGCTGCTGATCGTGCCGGTGCTGGTGCTGCAGTTCCTGTTCAACACCGGTCTCGCGCTGATCGTCGCCCGCCTGGGCGCCAAGACCCCTGACCTCGCCCAGCTGATGCCGTTCGTCCTGCGCACCTGGATGTACGCCTCCGGTGTCATGTTCTCCATCAGCAAGATGATGGAGGGCCGCCCCGAGTGGGTGGTCCGGCTGCTGCAGGTCAACCCGGCCGCGGTCTACATGGACCTGATGCGCTTCGCGCTGATCGACGGGTACGGCTCCTCCAACCTGCCGCCCCACGTGTGGGCCATCGCCCTGTTCTGGGCCGTGGTCGTCTTCGCCGGCGGCTTCGTGTACTTCTGGAAGGCGGAGGAGAGGTACGGCCGTGGCTGAGACCAACCCGCAGGACACCCCGGACCCGCGCCCGACCGTCATCGCGGACGAGCTCCACATCGTCTACCGGGTCAACGGCGCCAGGACCGGCAAGGGCAGTGCCACCGCCGCCCTGAGCCGCATACTCAAGCGCGGCTCTGACGACGGGGAGCGCGGCGTGCGCAAGGTGCACGCGGTGCGCGGTGTCTCCTTCGTCGCCCGCCGCGGCGAGGCGATCGGCCTCATCGGATCCAACGGCTCCGGCAAGTCCACGCTGCTGCGTGCCATCGCCGGACTGCTCCCCGCCGAGAGCGGCAAGGTCTACACCGACGGCCAGCCCTCGCTGCTCGGCGTCAACGCGGCACTGATGAACGACCTCACCGGTGAGCGCAACGTCATCCTCGGCGGGCTCGCCATGGGCATGTCCCGCGAGCAGGTCAAGGAGCGTTACCAGGACATCGTCGACTTCTCCGGCATCAACGAGAAGGGCGACTTCATCACCCTGCCCATGCGGACCTACTCCTCCGGCATGGCGGCCCGGCTGCGCTTCTCCATCGCCGCCGCCAAGGACCACGACGTCCTCATGATCGACGAGGCGCTGGCCACCGGTGACCGCAAGTTCCAGAAACGCTCGGAGGCGCGGATCCGGGAACTGCGCAAGGAGGCCGGGACGGTCTTCCTGGTCAGCCACAACAACAAGTCCATCCGCGACACCTGCAACCGCGTCCTGTGGCTGGAACGCGGCGAGCTGCGCATGGACGGACCCACCGAAGAGGTCCTCAAGGAGTACGAGAAGTTCACGGGCAAGTAAGTCCCGATCCGTTTCGGCCAGGGCCCCCCGGAACCTCTCCGGCGGGGCCCTGCGTCTGCAAAGGAAGCGTCAACTCGCGCACGACATAGGAATCTTGACAGCAATCGGTGTGTTGTTGTGATGCGCGGGACACCCTGGCGGTCCAAGCTGCGTTGTACAACGTAAGCTGTACCGGTCCCGGAAAGCGGCAAGTGGGGCGATATTGCGCGACACCCTCCGCCGGGCCGCCCCGCGGAGGGCCAGGCGGCGTGTCCGAAATAGTGTGTATCGGATCGGCAGTGTAGAACGGGAGATGTGACGGCAATGGCTACGGAAACTCCCCAGCTCAGCGCAGCATGTGCCGTCCACGCCCCGGGCAGCCCGCGGTGAGGGGAACCCGCACGGCGCCGGACCTGGAGCGCGCCACCCTGGACAAGGCCGCGACCGAGAACTTCCCCGTGGCCCCCTTCTTCCTGCCCCGCGCCTGGCGCGACGACCTCATGGCCGTGTACGGCTTCGCCCGCCTGGTGGATGACATCGGCGACGGCGACCTGGCCCCCGGCGGCGCCGACGCCCGCGCCCTCGGCGTGCCGGCCGCCGAGGCCGGTGACCGGCTGGTCCTGCTCGACGCCTTCGAGGCCGATCTGCGCCGGGTCTTCGACGGCACCCCGCGCCATCCGCTGCTGCGCCGCCTGCAGCCCACCGCACACCGCCACTCCCTCACCCCCGAGCCGTTCCTCGGCCTGATCGCCGCCAACCGCCAGGACCAGCTCGTGCGGCGCTACGAGACCTACGACGACCTCCTCGCCTACTGCGAACTGTCCGCGAACCCCGTCGGCCGCCTCGTCCTCGGCGTCACCGGCACCGCGACCCCCGAGCGGATCCGGCTGTCGGACGCGATCTGCACCGCGCTGCAGATCGTCGAGCACCTCCAGGACGTCGCGGAGGACCTCGGCCGTGACCGGATCTATCTGCCGGCCCAGGACATGAAGCGTTTCCACGTCCAGGAAACCGACCTCGCCGCGAAAACCGCGAGCGCTTCGGTGCGCGCCCTGGTTGCATACGAAGCACAACGCGCCCGCGATCTGCTGAATGAAGGCGCCCCCCTGGTGGGTAGCGTCCACGGCAGGTTGAAGCTGCTGCTCGCGGGGTTCGTGGCGGGGGGAAGGGCGGCGGTCCGGGCGATCGCCGCCGCCGAGTACGACGTCCTTCCCGGCCCGCCCAAGCCCGGCAAGCTCCAGTTGCTGCGTGAGGCGGGCGCGACTCTGCGAGGAGAGGGGTGATCCGGACCGTGGAGTCTGTGCCGCACGTGTCCGCACCGGTACTCGCCGCCTACGGCTACTGCGAGGCCGTCACCGGGCAGCAGGCCCGCAACTTCGCCTACGGCATCCGGCTGCTGCCGACGCCCAAGCGGCGCGCCATGTCCGCCCTGTACGCGTTCTCCCGCCGCGTCGACGACATCGGCGACGGCGACCTGCCGGGCGAGGTGAAGGTCGCGCGGCTCGAGGACACCCGGGAACTGCTCACCCGGATCCGCGCCGGCGAGGTCGAGGAGGACCACACCGACCCGGTGGCGGTGGCCCTCGCCCATGCCGCGCGCGCCTTCCCGATCCCGCTCGGCGGTCTGGACGAGCTGATCGACGGCGTCCAGATGGACGTGCGCGGCGAGACCTACGAGACCTGGGACGACCTGAAGGTCTACTGCCGCTGCGTGGCCGGCGCCGTCGGCCGTCTCTCGCTCGGCGTCTTCGGCACGGAACCGGGCGCGCGCGGCGCCGAGCGCGCCCCCGAGTACGCCGACACGCTCGGCCTCGCGCTCCAGCTCACCAACATCCTCCGGGACGTCCGCGAGGACGCCCAGGGCGGGCGCACCTACCTGCCCGGCGACGACCTGGCCAAGTTCGGCTGCTCGGCCGGGTTCGACGGGCCCACTCCACCGCCGGGCTCCGACTTCGCCGGCCTCGTGCACTTCGAAGTGCGGCGGGCCCGCGCCCTGTTCGCCGAGGGCTACCGGCTGCTCCCCATGCTCGACCGGCGCAGCGGCGCCTGCGTGGCGGCCATGGCCGGCATCTACCGCCGGCTGCTGGACCGCATCGAGCGCGACCCCGAGGCCGTGCTGCGCGGTCGGGTCTCGCTGCCCGGACGCGAGAAGGCCTACGTCGCCGTGCGTGGACTGTCCGGCCTCGACACCCGGCACGTCTCCCGGCGGACCGTCAGGAGGCGTGCCTGATGGGCTCCCGGGAACCGTCCGGCTCCGACGGTCCGGCGCGACGGGCAACCCCGCGCTGCGGCGTGGCGTCCCTGACTGCGACGGCCTGCCGTGCACCGTTCATCCAGCACGGCCGGCACGCACGGAAGGACGCAGGATGAGCGACGGCTCCCGCGCCGCACAGGCGCACGCCGGTGCCCGGGCACCGGAGGCCCCGGCGCGGCGCACCGCCGTCGTCGTCGGCGGCGGTCTCGCCGGCGTCACCGCTGCGCTCGCGCTCGCCGACGCGGGCGTCGACGTCACGCTCGTCGAAGGCAGACCCAGGCTGGGCGGTCTCGCCTTCTCCTTCCAGCGCGGCGAGTTGACCGTCGACAACGGTCAGCACGTGTACCTGCGCTGCTGCACCGCCTACCGCTGGTTCCTCGACCGGATCGAGGGCACGGCGCTGGCACCGCTGCAGGACCGCCTGGACGTGCCCGTCGTCGACGTCGCCAAGCCCGAGGGCAGACGTCTCGGCCGGCTGCGGCGCGACCCGCTGCCCGTCCCCCTCCACCTGGGGCGCAGCCTGGCCACCTACCCGCACCTCTCGCTCGCCGAGCGCGCCGCCGTCGGGCGCGCCGCGCTCGCGCTCAAGGGGCTCGACCTCGCCGATCCTGCCCTGGACGCCCAGGACTTCGGCGGCTGGCTGGCCGCGCACGGCCAGTCGGCGCGCGCCGTCGAGGCCCTGTGGGACCTGGTCGGGGTCGCCACCCTCAACGCGGTCGCGGGCGACGCCTCCCTGGGGCTCGCCGCGATGGTGTTCAAGACCGGTCTGCTGTCCGACCCGGGCGCGGCCGACATCGGCTGGGCCAGTGTCCCGCTGGGCGAACTGCACGACCGGCTGGCCCGCAAGGCGCTCGACTCCGCGGGCGTCCGTACCGAAGTCCGTACACGCGTCACCTCCGTCCTCCTCAACGAGAACGGGGGCTGGAGCGTTCAGGTTCCCGGTGAGACGCTCCGGGCCGACGCGGTCGTCCTCGCCGTCCCCCAGCGCGAGACGCACGACCTGCTGCCGCCCGGCGCCCTCGACGCCCCCGGGCGGCTGCTGGAGATCGGCAACGCGCCCATCCTGAACGTGCACGTCGTCTACGACCGCCCGGTGCTCGCCCGGCCCTTCCTCGCCGCCCTCGGCACCCGCGTGCAGTGGGTCTTCGACCGCACCGACGCCTCCGGGCTGCGCGAGGGCCAGTACCTGGCGGTGTCCCAGTCGGCCGCGCGGGACGACATCGACGAACCGGTCGCCGTGCTCCGTGAGCGCTACCTGCCCGAGCTGGAGCGGCTGATCCCCGGTACGCGGGGCGCCGTGGTGAAGGACTTCTTCGTGACCCGGGAGCGCACGGCGACCTTCGCCCCCACCCTCGGCGTCGGCCGGCTGCGGCCCGGCGCCCGCACCAAGGCCCCCGGCCTGTACCTGGCCGGAGCGTGGACCGCCACCGGGTGGCCCGCGACCATGGAGAGTGCGGTCCGCAGTGGCGTGAGCGCGGCCGACGCCGCGCTGAGCGCCCTGGGCCGGCCCCGCCCCGCCCGCCTCTTCGCGTTCGAGGAGGCGGCCTGATGACCGAGCAATACGCGGCGGGCCCCCGCACCCCCGGTACCGCAACAACAGGAGAGACTGTGCCCACTGTGCCCCCCGCCTCGACGGCCGAACCGAGGACCGCGGTGGACGTGACCGCGCTGCTGGAGCGCGGCCGCACCCTGGCCACCCCGGTCCTGCGCGCCGCCGTCGACCGCCTGGCGCCGCCCATGGACACCGTCGCCGCCTACCACTTCGGCTGGATCGACGCCGCGGGCAACCCGGCCGACGGGGACGGCGGCAAGGCCGTCCGCCCCGCCCTCGCGGTGCTCTCCGCCGAAGTCACCGGCGCCGCGCCCGAGGTGGGCGTCCCCGGCGCGGTCGCCGTCGAACTCGTCCACAACTTCTCGCTGCTGCACGACGACCTGATGGACGGCGACGAGCAGCGCCGGCACCGCGACACCGTCTGGAAGGTGCACGGCCCCGCCCAGGCCATCCTGGTCGGCGACGCCCTGTTCGCCCTCGGCAACGAGGTCCTGCTGGAGCTCGGCACCGTCGAGGCCGGCCGCGCCACCCGCCGGCTGACCACCGCCACCCGCGCCCTGATCGACGGTCAGGCGCAGGACATCTCCTACGAGCACCGCGACCGCGTCAGCGTCGAGGAGTGCCTGGAGATGGAGGGCAACAAGACCGGCGCGCTGCTCGCCTGTGCCTCCTCGATCGGCGCGGTCCTCGGCGGCGCGGACGACGCCACCGCCGACGCGCTGGAGCGCTACGGCTACCACCTCGGCCTCGCCTTCCAGGCCGTCGACGACCTCCTCGGCATCTGGGGCGACCCGGAGGCCACCGGCAAGCAGACCTGGAGCGACCTGCGCCAGCGCAAGAAGTCCCTGCCGGTGGTGGCCGCCCTCGCGGCGGGCGGCGACGCCTCCGAACGGCTCGGCGAGATCCTCGCCGCCGACGCCAAGAGCAGCGACTTCGCGAACTTCTCCGAGGAGGAGTTCGCGGCCCGGGCCGCCCTCATCGACAAGGCAGGCGGCCGCGAGTGGACCGCCGGGGAGGCGCGCCGGCAGCACACGATCGCCGTCGAGGCCCTCGACGCCGTCCACATGCCCGACCGGGTGAGGGCCGCCTTCACGGCGCTCGCCGATTTCGTCGTCGTACGGAAGAGATGATCATTATCGGTCGAATAACCCTCGCGTAGTCGCCGGCCGGTGTCGCGGATGACGGCACCGGCCGACGGCGGACCCACAGCAGCACGACTCGCACGACTGCACGAAGGGGAAGCCATGACAGCGACGACCGACGGAAGCACCGGAGCGACCATGCCGCCCCGCGCTGCCGCGGCCAGCGAAACAGACCTCACCACGCCCGAGGCGGCCGGGGTACCAGAAGCCGCCGAACGTGCCGCGCGCCGCGCCACCGACTTCCTGCTCGCCCGCCAGGACGCCCAGGGCTGGTGGAAGGGCGACCTCGAGACGAACGTCACCATGGACGCCGAGGACCTGCTGCTCCGTCAGTTCCTGGGCATCCTGGACGAGGAGACGACGCGGGCCGCCGCCCTGTTCATCCGCGGCGAGCAGCGCCCGGACGGCACCTGGGCCACCTTCTACGGCGGCCCCGGCGAACTGTCCACCACCATCGAGGCGTACGTCGCCCTGCGTCTGGCCGGCGACGCGCCCGACGCCCCGCACATGGCGAAGGCCTCGGCCTGGGTCCGCGAGCACGGCGGCATCGCCGCCTCCCGGGTCTTCACCCGGATCTGGCTCGCCCTGTTCGGCTGGTGGAAATGGGAGGACCTGCCCGAACTCCCGCCGGAGCTGATCTACTTCCCCCACTGGATGCCGCTCAACATCTACGACTTCGGGTGCTGGGCGCGGCAGACCATCGTGCCGCTGACCATCGTCTCGGCCAAGCGCCCCGTCCGCCCGGCCCCCTTCCCGCTGGACGAGCTGCACACCGACCCGGCCGACCCCAACCCCGTCAAGCCCTTGGCTCCGGTCGCGAGTTGGGACGGCGCCTTCCAGCGTCTCGACAAGGCGTTGCACCAGCTGCGCAAGGTGGTCCCGCGCCGGCTGCGCAGGGCGGCGATGAACTCCGCCGCCCGCTGGATCATCGAGCGGCAGGAGAACGACGGCTGCTGGGGCGGGATCCAGCCCCCGGCCGTGTACTCGGTCATCGCGCTGCGCCTGCTCGGCTACGACCTCCAGCACCCGGTCATGCGCGAGGGCCTCGCCTCCCTGGACCGCTTCGCCGTGTGGCGAGAGGACGGCGCCCGGATGATCGAGGCCTGCCAGTCCCCGGTGTGGGACACCTGCCTCGCCACCATCGCGCTCGTCGACGCGGGCCTGCCCATCGACCACCCGCAACTGGTCAGGGCGGCCGACTGGATGCTCGGCGAGGAGATCGTCCGGCCCGGCGACTGGTCCGTGAAGCGGCCCCAACTGCCGCCCGGCGGCTGGGCGTTCGAGTTCCACAACGACAACTACCCGGACATCGACGACACCGCCGAGGTCGCCCTCGCGCTGCGCCGGGTCCGCCACCACGACCCCGAGCGTGTGGATCACGCCATCGGGCGCGCGGTGCGCTGGAACCTGGGTATGCAGTCGAAGAACGGCGCCTGGGGCGCCTTCGACGTCGACAACACCAGCCCGTTCCCGAACCGGCTGCCGTTCTGCGACTTCGGCGAGGTCATCGACCCGCCGTCCGCCGACGTCACCGCGCACGTCGTCGAGATGCTCGCCGCCGAGGGCCTGGCCAACGATCCGCGCACCCGGCGCGGCATCGACTGGCTGCTCGCCGAACAGGAGCCCGACGGCTCGTGGTTCGGGCGTTGGGGCGTCAACTACCTGTACGGCACCGGCTCCGTGGTGCCCGCGCTCACCGCGGCCGGTCTGCCCGGCTCGCACCCGGCGATCCGGCGGGCGGTGGCCTGGCTGGAGAAGGTGCAGAACGACGACGGCGGCTGGGGCGAGGACCTGCGCTCCTACAAGCACGTCAAGGAGTGGAGCGGCCGCGGCGCCTCCACCGCCTCGCAGACCGGCTGGGCGCTGATGGCGCTGCTCGCGGCGGGGGAGCGGAACTCGGAGGCCGTGGAGCGCGGCATCCAGTGGCTGGCCGCGACCCAGCGGGAGGACGGCTCCTGGGACGAGCCGTACTTCACCGGCACCGGGTTCCCCTGGGACTTCTCCATCAACTACCACCTGTACCGACAGGTGTTCCCGCTCACCGCGCTCGGCCGCTACCTGCACGGCGACCCCTTCGAGCGGCCGCCGCTCGCCCGGGCCAGGAGGGCCCACTCAGACGGCAGGAAGCCGCTGCCCGAGGCCACGGTGAGCTGAGGTGAGCACCCGGCCCGCCCCGCCCCCGCTGCTGATCGCCTGCGCGCTCGGCATCGAGCACCTCGCCCTGCGCACCGGCGAACGCGAAGGGGCGGGAGGGCCGGTCACCTTCGTTCGCACGGGCATGGGGCCCCGGGCGGCGGAACGGTCCGTAACCCGGCACCTGTCCGAGCCGGCGCTCACCGCCGCGGCCGTACTGGCCACCGGCTTCTGCGCCGGACTCGCCCCCGGCATGCACCCCGGCGACCTGGTAGTGGCCGAGGAGACCCGGGACCCGCGCGGGACCGTCCCGTGCGTGGCCACCGAACCGCTCGTCAAGGAGATCGCCCGCGTCCTTCCCGGGCGCACCGTCCACACCGGACCGCTCATCGGCTCCGACCACGTCGTCCGCGGCCCGGAGCGGTCCGCGCTGCGTGCGACCGGCGCGATCGCGGTCGACATGGAGTCGGCGGCCACGCTGCTGAGCGCCGTGCGCGCCGGCGAGCGCCCGGTTGCGGCCGTACGGGTGGTCGTGGACGCTCCCGAACATGAACTCGTCCGTATCGGCACGGTGCGCGGTGGAATATCAGCCTTCCGTGTCCTTCGCTCGGTTCTGCCCGCTTTTTATGAATGGCACCGTTCTTTGTCGCTCCCCCGGAGGTGAGCCAGATGGCCATGCCGTTGCGTCAGTCCATCAAGGTCGCTACATACCTGGCCGAACAGAAACTCCGCAGGCGGGACAAGTTTCCGCTCATCGTCGAGCTGGAACCACTCTTCGCCTGCAACCTCAAGTGCGAGGGCTGTGGCAAGATCCAGCACCCCGCCGGTGTGCTCAAGCAGCGCATGCCGGTCGCCCAGGCCGTGGGCGCGGTGCTGGAGTCCGGTGCGCCGATGGTGTCCATCGCCGGCGGGGAACCGCTGATGCACCCGCAGATCGACGAGATCGTGCGCCAGCTCGTGGCCAGGCGGAAGTATGTCTTCCTGTGCACCAACGCGCTCCTGATGCGCAAGAAGATGGACAAGTTCACGCCCTCGCCCTACTTCGCCTTCGCGGTGCACATCGACGGGCTGCGCGAGCGGCACGACGAGTCGGTCGCGAAGGAGGGGGTGTTCGACGAGGCGGTGGAGGCCATCAAGGAGGCCAAGCGGCGCGGCTTCCGGGTGACCACCAACTCCACCTTCTTCAACACCGACACCCCGCAGACGATCATCGAGGTGCTCAACTTCCTCAATGACGACCTGCGGGTGGACGAGATGATGATCTCGCCCGCCTACGCCTACGAGAAGGCGCCCGACCAGGAGCACTTCCTGGGCGTGGAGCAGACCCGCGAGCTGTTCCGGAAGGCCTTCGCGGGCGGCAACCGCCGCAAGTGGCGGCTCAACCACTCCCCGCTCTTCCTGGACTTCCTGGAGGGCAAGGTCGACTTCCCGTGCACCGCCTGGGCGATCCCGAACTACTCGCTCTTCGGCTGGCAGCGCCCCTGCTATCTGATGAGCGACGGCTACGTCCCGACGTACCGCGAGCTCATCGAGAAGACCGACTGGGACAAGTACGGCCGTGGCAAGGACCCGCGCTGCGCCAACTGCATGGCGCACTGCGGGTACGAGCCCACCGCCGTCCTCGCCACCATGGGCTCCCTGAAGGAGTCGCTGCGGGCCATGCGCGAGACCGTCTCCGGAAACCGGGAGTGACCCCATGACCGCCGTCCCCCTGGGCGTCCCCGAGGTGCCGGCCCGGCCGGTCGCGCCGCGCCGCGTGTCGCGGCGGATCCACGTCGGGCCGGTGGCGGTCGGGGGCGGGGCCCCGGTCTCGGTGCAGTCGATGACCACGACCCGCACGTCGGACATCGGCGCCACCCTGCAGCAGATCGCGGAGCTCACCGCGTCCGGCTGCCAGATCGTCCGTGTCGCCTGCCCCACGCAGGACGACGCGGACGCTCTGCCCGTCATCGCCCGCAAGTCGCGGATCCCGGTGATCGCGGACATCCACTTCCAGCCGAAGTACGTGTTCGCCGCCATCGAGGCGGGCTGCGCCGCGGTGCGGGTGAATCCGGGCAACATCAAGCAGTTCGACGACCAGGTGAAGGAGATCGCGCGGGCCGCCAAGGACCACGGCACCCCGATCCGGATCGGCGTCAACGCGGGCTCCCTGGACCGCCGGCTGCTGCAGAAGTACGGCAAGGCCACTCCGGAGGCGCTGGCGGAGAGTGCGCTGTGGGAGGCGTCCCTCTTCGAGGAGCACGACTTCCGCGACATCAAGATCTCCGTCAAGCACAACGACCCGGTCGTGATGATCGAGGCCTACAGGCAGCTCGCCGCCCAGTGCGACTACCCGCTGCACCTCGGTGTGACCGAGGCCGGCCCGGCGTTCCAGGGCACCATCAAGTCGGCGGTCGCCTTCGGCGCGCTGCTGTCGCGGGGGATCGGCGACACGATCCGTGTCTCCCTCAGCGCGCCGCCCGCCGAGGAGGTCAAGGTCGGCATTCAGATCCTGGAGTCCCTGGGGCTGCGGCAGCGGCGGCTGGAGATCGTCTCCTGCCCGTCCTGCGGGCGTGCCCAGGTCGACGTCTACAAACTGGCGGAGGAGGTCACGGCAGGCCTGGACGGCATGGAAGTGCCGCTCAGGGTCGCGGTGATGGGGTGCGTGGTCAACGGCCCGGGCGAGGCCCGCGAGGCCGACCTCGGAGTTGCCTCGGGCAACGGCAAGGGACAGATCTTCGTCAAGGGCGAGGTCATCAAGACCGTCCCCGAGTCGAAGATCGTGGAGACCCTCATCGAGGAGGCCATGAAGCTCGCCGAGGGGGCGGGCGCCGCGGATGAAGTGAGTTGAGGCAAGGCACGGCACGGACCGAGAGGGGGCCCAGCGTGACGATCCTGGAGACCATCCGGCAACCACGCGACCTGAAGGCGCTGTCCGAGGCGGAAGTCGGCGAACTGTCGGAAGAAATACGTGAGTTCCTGGTGCACGCGGTCTCGAGAACCGGCGGTCACCTCGGGCCCAACCTGGGCGTGGTGGAACTGTCCATCGCGCTCCACCGGGTCTTCGAGTCACCGGTCGACCGCATCCTGTGGGACACCGGCCACCAGAGCTATGTGCACAAGCTGCTGACGGGACGTCAGGACTTCTCCAAGCTGCGCGGCAAGGGCGGCCTGTCCGGCTACCCCTCCCGCGAGGAGTCCGAGCACGACGTCATAGAGAACAGCCATGCCTCCACCGCGCTGGGCTGGGCGGACGGCCTCGCCAAGGCCCACCAGGTGCTGGGGGAGAAGGGACACGTGGTCGCGGTCATCGGCGACGGCGCGCTGACCGGCGGCATGGCCTGGGAGGCGCTGAACAACATCGCGGCCGCCAGGGACCGGCCGCTGATCATCGTCGTCAACGACAACGAGCGCTCCTACGCCCCGACCATCGGCGGTCTCGCCAGCCACCTGGCCACCCTGCGCACCACCGACGGCTACGAGAAGGCCCTGGCCTGGGGCAAGGAGGTGCTGCTGCGCACCCCGGTGGTGGGCGGCACGATCTACGAGTCCCTGCACGGCGCGAAGAAGGGCTTCAAGGACGCCTTCGCGCCGCAGGGCATGTTCGAGGACCTGGGACTGAAGTACGTCGGCCCGATCGACGGGCACGACATCGGCGCCGTCGAGTCGGCGCTGCGCCGCGCGAAACGCTTCCACGGGCCCGTCCTGGTCCACTGCCTCACGGAGAAGGGCCGCGGCTACGAACCCGCCCTCGCCCACGAGGAGGACCACTTCCACACCGTCGGCGTGATGGACCCGCTCACCTGCGCGCCCCTCGCCCCGGCCGGCGGTCCTTCCTGGACCTCGGTGTTCGGCGACGAGATCGTCCGGATCGGCGAGGAGCGCGAGGACGTCGTCGCGATCACGGCGGCCATGCTGCACCCGGTGGGACTGGGCCGCTTCGCCGAGCGGTTCCCCGACCGGGTGTGGGACGTGGGCATCGCCGAACAGCACGCGGCCGTCTCGGCGGCCGGGCTCGCGACCGGCGGGCTCCACCCCGTCGTCGCCGTCTACGCCACCTTCCTCAACCGCGCCTTCGACCAGTTGCTGATGGACGTGGCCCTGCACCGCTGCGGAGTCACCTTCGTGCTGGACCGCGCCGGCGTCACCGGAGTGGACGGGGCGTCCCACAACGGCATGTGGGACATGTCCGTCCTCCAGGTCGTGCCCGGCCTGCGGATCGCCGCCCCGCGCGACGCCGGGCAGCTGCGCGCCCAGCTGCGCGAGGCGGTCGCCGTGGACGACGCGCCCACCCTGGTCCGCTTCCCCAAGGAATCGGTCGGCCCGGACATCCCGGCGGTCGGCCAGGCGGGCGGCATGGACGTCCTGCACCGCGGCGAGCACCCCCAGGTGCTGCTGGTGGCCGTCGGCGTGATGGCGCCGGTGTGCCTCCAGGCCGCCGAGCTGCTCGCGGCACGCGGCGTCGGCTGCACGGTGGTGGACCCCCGCTGGGTCAAGCCCGTCGACCCCGCCCTGCCGGGCCTGGCCGCCGGTCACCGCCTGGTCGCCGTAGTAGAGGACAACAGCCGGGCGGCAGGCGTCGGTTCGGCCGTGGCCCTCGCCCTCGGCGACGCGGACGTGGACGTGCCGGTACGCCGGTTCGGCATCCCGGACCAGTTCCTCGCGCACGCCAAGCGCGGCGAGGTACTGGCCGACATCGGCCTCACGCCCGTGGAGATCGCCGGGCGCATCAGCGCGAGCCTGGCCGTCAAGGCCGTCAGAGCCCTCGACGGCACAGCCAAGGAGAGTGAATGAGCACGGAGTTCGACCTCGGCGCCCTCCTCGCCGAGCGCGGAGCCGAACGCTACGAGCTGCACGCCAAGCACCTCAACCCGCAGCTCCCGCGCATGCTGCACACCATCGGCTTCGACCGGGTCTACGAGCGGGCCGAAGGCGCCCACTTCTTCGACACGGAGGGCACGGACTACCTGGACATGCTCGCCGGGTTCGGCGTGATGGGCCTCGGCCGCCACCACCCGGTCGTCCGCAAGGCGCTGCACGAGGTCCTGGACCTCGGCCTCGCCGACCTCACCCGCTTCGACTGCCAGCCGCTGCCGGGCCTGCTCGCGGAGCGGCTGCTCGCCCACAGCCCGCACCTGGACCGGGTGTTCTTCGGCAACAGCGGCACGGAGGCGGTGGAGACCGCCCTGAAGTTCGCCCGGTACGCCACCGGCAGGCCCCGCGTCCTGTACTGCGACCACGCCTTCCACGGCCTGACCACCGGCTCCCTGTCGGTCAACGGCGAGGACGGCTTCCGTGACGGCTTCGCCCCGCTGCTGCCCGACACCGCCGTACCCCTCGGCGACCTCGACGCCCTCGCCAGGGAGCTGAGGAAGGGCGACGTGGCCGCCCTGATCGTCGAGCCCATCCAGGGCAAGGGCGTGCACGAGGCACCGCCCGGCTATCTGCGCGCCGCCCAGGAACTGCTGCACCGGCACAAGGCGCTGCTGATCGCCGACGAGGTGCAGACCGGCCTCGGCCGCACCGGCGACTTCTACGCCTACCAGCACGAGGAAGGCGTGGAGCCGGACCTGGTGTGCGTGGCCAAGGCACTGTCCGGCGGCTACGTGCCGGTCGGCGCCACCCTGGGCAAGGAGTGGATCTTCAAGAAGGTCTACTCGTCCATGGACCGCGTCCTGGTCCACTCGGCCAGCTTCGGCTCCAACGCCCAGGCCATGGCCGCCGGGCTCGCCGTGCTGTCGGTCATGGAGAACGAGCAGATCGTCGCCGGGGTGCGGGCCACCGGTGAGCTGCTGAAGTCGCGGCTCACCGCGCTGATCGACCGGTACGAGCTGCTCGCGGACGTGCGCGGCCGGGGCCTGATGATCGGCATCGAGTTCGGGCGGCCCTCCTCGCTGAAGCTGCGCGGCCGCTGGACCATGCTGCAGGCCGCCCGCAAGGGCCTGTTCGCGCAGATGGTCGTCGTCCCGCTGCTGCAGCGCCACCACATCCTCACGCAGGTCTCCGGCGACCATCTGGAGGTGATCAAGCTCATCCCGCCGCTGATCATCGACGAGGCCGACGTGGACCGGTTCGTCGACGCCTTCACCGCCGTCATGGACGACGCCCACCACGGCGGCGGACTGATGTGGGACTTCGGGAAGACGCTGATCAAGCAGGCGGTGGTCAACCGCTAGAGCCGCCCGCAAGCCGTTTTGCCTCTGAGACAAGAAATTTGCCGCAGAGGCAACTCTGCGGCCTCAATGGAGGCATGAACGCCTCAGAGGACTCGCCACCGGCGGGCGAGGGCGACGACCTGCCCGCCGTGGCGCCGCAGCTCCGCGCCCTGCGCCGGCGCGCCGGCCTCACCCTGGAGGCCGCGGCCCGCACCGCCGGGCTCTCGCCCGCCCACCTCTCCCGGCTGGAGACCGGCGGGCGCCAGCCCTCGCTGCCGATGCTGCTCGCGCTCGCCCGTACCTACGGTACGACCGTCTCCGGACTGCTGGGCGAGCGGGTCGCCGACCGGGACGCCATCGTGCGCGCCGCCGACATGGAGCCCACCCGCGCGGGCGGCTGGACCTACTTCCAGGCCGGCGCGTCCGGGCGGGGCATGCAGGCGCTGCGCGTCCGGGTGCCTTACGGCGCGCAGGGCGACATCGTGCGCGTCCACCCCGGCGAGGAGTGGCTGCACGTCCTGAAGGGGCGCCTGAGGCTGCGCCTCGGTGACACCGCGCACCTGCTCGCCCCCGGAGACAGCGCGCACTTCGACTCCCTCACCCCGCACCGCCTGGCCGCCGAGGACCAGGGCGGTGTGGAGCTGCTGTTCGTCCACACCCTGCTGCAGAGCCCCACGGCCGCGCTGTGCCTGGGCTCCCTTACCGGAGAGCTGCCATGAGCGACTTCGAGGAGAAGTTCCCCCGCTCCCTGTGGATCCGGCTGATCATCTACATCGCCGTGGGCCACCTGTTCGCCGCGTTCCTCTACCTGCTCTTCGCGGTGGGCGCCAAGAGCTGACGGACGTCAGTCGAGCAGGCGCTCCCGCAGCCGCTCACGGGTCCGCGAGGTGAGTCCGAGGCCCTGCTCGAAGTAGGCGTCGAGTCCGCCCCACGTCGCCTCGATGCTCCCGAACGCCGCCTGCAGGTACTCCGCGCGCGCGTCGAAGAGCGGGCTGAGCAGCTCCATCACCTCGGGGGTGTACGCGGAGTCGGGGCTGCCGTTGCGGCGCACCTTGTAGCGGCGGTGCTTGGCGTTGGACTCCAGGTAGTCGGCGACGACCGCGTCGCGCTCCACGCCCACGGCGAGCAGGGTCACCGCTATGGAGATGCCCGCCCGGTCCTTGCCCGCGGCGCAGTGCATCAGCGCGGGGACGCTGTCCTCGGCCAGCGCGTGCAGCACCCGGGAGTGCTCGGCGGTGCGCTCGGTGACGATCGTCCGGTACGAGGCGACCATCCGGGCGGCGGCCTTGCCGTCCGCGAGGATGCCGCGCAGCTGGTCGAGG
The DNA here is from genome assembly GCF_055592265.1 of Streptomyces sp. NPDC041129. Taxonomy (NCBI): domain Bacteria; kingdom Bacillati; phylum Actinomycetota; class Actinomycetes; order Kitasatosporales; family Streptomycetaceae; genus Streptomyces; species Streptomyces sp. NPDC041129. Next base: position 397,987 of record NZ_JBVIYV010000001.1, read on the forward strand.
TCGCCGTCACGGACCATCTTCCAGAACTCGGCACCGTCCGCCGGGTCGCTCAGCGGCAGGTTCACGTTCCGCACCCCCGGCAGGGCGACGTCCGGGCCCTCCAGCTTCTGGTCGGCCGCGTTGCGGAAGTCGAACACCGTGTGCAGGCCCAGGGAGCCGAGGAAGGCCGCGTCCTCCTCCGTCGCGTGCGCGAGGTGGCCGCTGCGGAACAGCACGCCCGGGCGCACCCGCCGGCCGTCCTCGGTCGGCAGTCCGCCCACGTCGCGGAAATTGCGCACTCCGGCCAGCTCGGGCTCGGTCGACGGGACCTGCTGCGTCACGGGGGCTCCTCCCGGTCGGAACCCGTCGGCTCGGCTCGCCGGCGGGGGCTGCGTCGACGATACGACATCGATTACCTCGGGCAATGAGTTGTCCACAGGCGTTGCCACCGGAGCGCACCGGCCCCGATGATGTGCGCACCTGCGCGGATCTGTTGACACCTGTGAGGTCTCGATGGTGGACATCGCCGAGAACGGACGCACCTGGCTCCTGTCGGGGCCCACCAGCAGCTATGCCCTGCACCTGACCGAGGCGCACGAACTGCTCCACCTCCACTGGGGGCCCCGCATCGCGCTCGCCGACGCCGAGGCCCTGGCCCTGAGCCCGCTGCCCGCCTACCGGCCCTTCGAGTCCCCCCTCGACGGCCGCGAGGAGTACCCCGTCGAGGGCGGCCCCCGCTTCGTCCGCCCCGCCCTCAGCGTGCGCACCGACGAGCGGCGCGGCACCGAATGGCGCTTCGTGTCGTACGAGTGCGACAGGGACGGGACGGGAGACGGCGCCGACGGCGCGGAGCTGCGGCTGCGCTTCGAGGACGACGGACTGGCGATCACGCTGTACTACCGGATGCGCGGCGACGTCGTGGAGCGCCGGGTCACCCTGGAGAACGGCGGGCGCACGCGCGTGGAGCTGCTGCGCGCCGACGCCGCCACCTGGACCCTGCCCGAACGGGACGGCTGGCGACTGTCCCAGCTGCACGGCCGCTGGGCCGCTGAGTCCCTGCTCACGCGCGCGCCGCTCACCCACGGCGAGAAGGTCATCGGCAGCCGCCGCGGCCACACCGGCCACCAGCACCTGCCCTGGGTCGCCCTCGACGCCGACGCCACCGAGGAACGCGGCGAGGTCTACGGCTGCGCTCTGGGCTGGTCCGGCTCCTGGCGGATCGCCGTCGCCCAGCTCCCGGACGCGCGCGTGCAGATCACCGGCGGGGCCGGCCACGACGACTCGGGCCTGCTGCTCCTGGGGCCGGGGGAGTCGTACACCACCCCCGTGTTCGCGGGCCTGTGGAGCGACGGCGGCTTCGGCGGGGCCAGCCGGACCTGGCACGCCTATCAGCGCGCGCATGTGATCCCGGACGCCGAGCGGGACCGGCCGGTGCTGTTCAACTCCTGGGAGGCGACCTTCTTCGACATCTCCGAGGAGCAGCAGGCGGCGCTCGCCCGGCGGGCGGCCGGCCTCGGCGTCGAGCTGTTCGTGGTCGACGACGGCTGGTTCGGGGCCCGCACCAGCGACCGGGCCGGACTCGGCGACTGGACGCCCAACCCCGACCGGTTCCCGCACGGCCTCAAGCCCCTGGCGGACCAGGTGCACGACCTCGGCATGCGGTTCGGCATCTGGGTCGAGCCCGAGATGGTCAACCCGGACAGCGACCTGTACCGCGCCCACCCCGACTGGGTGCAGTACCAGCCCGGCCGCAGGCGGACGGAACTGCGCAACCAGCTCGTCCTCAACCTCGCCCGGGAGGACGTCCAGGAGTATCTGTGGGAGCGGCTGGACACCCTGCTGTCCGGCGCTCCGATCGACTATGTGAAGTGGGACTTCAACCGCTGCTTCACCGACGCCGGATGGCCGGGCGAGCCGTATCCGCAGCGCCTGTGGGTGGACCACGTCCGCGCGCTGTACGCCCTGCTGGACCGGCTGCGCGCCGCCCACCCCCGGGTCGCCTTCGAGTCCTGCTCGGGCGGCGGAGGCCGGATCGACCTCGGTGCGCTGAGCCGCACCGACCAGGTGTGGACCTCCGACAACACCGACCCGCTCGACCGGCTCGCCATCCAGCACGGCTTCAGCCAGATACATCCCGCGCGCGTGATGGCCGCCTGGGTCACCGACAGCCCGAACACCCAGCTCAACGGCAGGGCAACCTCCTTGCGCTTCCGGTTCGTGAGCGCCATGGCGGGCGTCCTCGGGGTCGGCGGCGACCTCACCGAGTGGACCGACGAGGAACTGGCCGAGGCCCGGGGCTGGGTGGCCCTCTACAAGGAGATCAGGCCGCTCGTCCAGCGGGGCGACCTGTACCGGCTGCGGCCCCCGGTGGGCGGCCTGAGCGCCGTCCAGTACGTACTCGGGGGCGAGGCGGTGGTCCTGGCCTGCCTCCAGGCGCAGAACTACGGAGAGCCGGTGCCGCGCCTACGGCTGCGCGGGCTCGACCCGACGGCATCGTATGAATGCCTCAAAACGGGCGAAGTGCATCGGGGTGCCGTCCTGCTGCACCACGGACTGCCGACCGGGCTGCGTGGCGACCTGGACGCGGTGGTTATCCGCCTGCGCCGCATCTGATGCTTCTGTCCCAATTGCCGCCTTCATTCCAACTCGGCCCGGAGTAAAGGCACCTGGGGGAGTGGTGCGTGAGGAGCGTCATAGCCGTGACCGTCCGCTGTTCGTCATGTCCACCTAATTCCCCAAGAGGGGCGGGAATTTGAATCGACGGCGCGGGTGGGAATTCACGCACGGTGACCACGAATTTCCCATTTGGATCTTCTGGCACCTGAACGCCGGGAATCGGGCGCTTGTTTCCGTGCGTCCCGCTCGCTTACGTTCGCCAGCAATCCGGACGGAACGCCGAATCCTGCCGCCGCCCGGAGTCCCACACACATGACCCGTGCCCGGCAGGAGCGGGGGACCCACCAGGTACGACGGCCTGTCCCGGTCTCCGCGACAGGCTCGGGGTGCAGCCGCGCACCGCGCGGCCGGGCAGCTCCAGCCCGAACCCGACAGCTCACCTCGCAGGCGCCGGAGAGGAATGCGTCATGCCCGCGAAGGGTAAGCACCGCCGTCCCAAGGCTCAGCGTTTCACCCGTTCCATCGCCGTCGCCGGAACCGGCGGCGCCGCACTGGCCCTGCCCCTGCTGGGCGCCACCGGGGCGCACGCCGCCACCGCGCAGCCCGTCTCCGCAAAGGCCGTGCAGTCCGTGGAGAAGACGGCGGCCGGCAAGACCGCCGCGCAGAAGGCCTCCGGCGTCCGCAGCTACACGGTGAAGTCCGGCGACTGCCTCGCGAAGATCGCCGGTGAGCAGCGCGTGAGCGGTGGCTGGCACCGGCTCTACGCGGACAACCGGCAGGCCGTCGGCGAGAATCCGGCGCTGATCCACCCGGGTCTGAAGCTGTCGCTCGGCAAGAAGGCCGCCGCCCCGACCCGCACCGAGTCCCCCGCCCCCTCGCGGGCCTCACGGTCTTCGGACGCCCGGGCGGCGGCCCCGGCGAAGGCCGCCCCGGCCGCCCCTGCCACGCAGGCGGTGTCCCGCGCCACCCAGGCGGCCGAGGCCGCCCCCGCCACCCAGGCCGCCCCCGTGACCGGCTACACCCTCCCGGTCGCCGCACCCACCGTCGGCACCGCCTACCACGTGGCGGGCAGCATGTGGTCCAGCGGCTACCACACGGGCGTCGACTTCGTCGTCCCCACCGGCACCTCCCTGAAGGCCATCGGCGCCGGCACCGTCGTCTCCGCCGGCTGGGGCGGCGCGTACGGCAACCAGGTCGTCATCAAGCTGAACGACGGCTACTACGCCCAGTACGCCCACCTCTCCCAGCTCTCGGTGTCGGCCGGTCAGACGGTGACCGCCGGCCAGCAGGTCGGCCTGTCCGGCGCGACCGGCAACGTGACCGGCCCGCACCTGCACTTCGAGATCCGCACCACGCCGAACTACGGCTCTGACGTGGACCCGGTCGCCTACCTCCGCTCGCACGGCGTCGCCCTCTGAGTCACCCGCGCCGAGGGACGCGCTGCGCGCAACCACCTGCCTGACACGCCTCCGAAGGCCGGGCCCCCGATCCCCGGGTCCGGCCTTCGGTGTGTCCGGACGGTTCCCTTGCCGGCCTTATTCCTGGATTGGCAAACTCTTTAAGGGTGTCTCATCTCACCGCTCGTCAACCCCTGCCTACGGTCGCGTAAGTCACATCCGAAGGTGAATCATGGTCCGACGTGGCAGACGATTCGAAGAGTGACAACACATCAGTGATCGGGTCGTACGTAGCGGTGGGGGACAGCTTCACCGAGGGCGTCGGCGACCCCGGGCCCGACGGGGCGTTCGTGGGCTGGGCCGACCGCTTCGCGGTCCTGCTCGCCGACCGGCGGCCCGAGGGCGACTTCACGTACACCAACCTCGCGGTCCGCGGGAAGCTGCTCGACCAGATCGTCGAGCACCAGCTCCCGAAGGCCGTCGAACTGGCCCCGGACCTCGTCTCCTTCTGTGCGGGCGGCAACGACATCATCCGGCCCGGCACCGACCCCGACGAGGTGGCCGAGCGCTTCGAGCGCGCGATCGCCCCCCTCGCGGCGGCCGCGGGCACGGTGATGGTGACGACCGGCTTCGACACCCGGGGTGTGCCGGTGCTCAAGCATCTGCGCGGCAAGATCGCCACCTACAACGGGCACGTCCGCGCCATCGCCGACCGGTACGGCTGTCCCGTGCTCGACCTGTGGTCCCTGAGGTCCGTCCAGGACCGCAGGGCCTGGGACAACGACCGTCTGCACCTCTCGCCCGAGGGGCACACGCGCGTGGCGCTGCGCGCCGGTCAGGCCCTCGGCCTGGAGATCCCGGCCGACCCGGAGCAGGCCTGGCCGCCGCTCCCGCCCCGGGGCACCCTGGAGATCCGCCGGGACGACGTCCACTGGGCCCGCGAGTACCTCGTCCCGTGGATCGGCCGCCGGCTGCGCGGCGAGTCCTCCGGGGACCACGTCACGGCGAAGGGTGCCCTTTCGCCGGTCGACATCAAGATGCGCATCGCGGCGGTCGCCTGACCCCGACGCGCGGCGTGAGTGCCCGTACCGCTGTCCCGGCGGTACGGGCACTCACGCGTGCCCGCCGGACCCGGCCCGCGTTCCCGGCCGGGGCGCTCCGGCCGGTGGATTCCACCCGCTACAGGCCCAGTTCCCGGGCCAGGGTGTCGTTCACCCATTCCTGTGCGCGGGCGCGTGGCACCGCGCCCGGGTAGGACGTCAGCTGTACGGCCAGGCCGTCGAGCAGGGCGGTGAGCCGCAGGGCGGTGCCCGTCGGGTCGGGGCAGGTGAACTCGCCCGCCGCCACGCCCTCGGCGATGACCTCGGCGATCGCCGCCTTCCACTGCTGGTCGAGGTCCCGGGTGACCGCCCGAAGGGCCGGCTCGCGCAGCGACACCGCCCAGCCCTCGATCCACAGCCGCCAGCCCTTGGCCTGGCCCGTGGGCGCGTACCAGCGCACGGCGGCGCGCAGCCGGCGCAGCGCGGAGGTCCGCCGGTCCAGCAGCGCGCGCAGACGCGCGAGATCGTCCTCGGCCGCGTAGGCGAAGGCGGCGGCCACCAGCTTCTCCTTCGTCGAGAAGTGGTACAGCACCAGCGCGTTGCTCACCCCGAGCGCCGAGGCCACGTCGGCGATCCTGACCGCCGCCACGCCCCGCGCCTCGATCTGCCCGATGGCGGCCCGCAGCATCTCCTCCCGCCGCTCGGCCACGCTCAACCGCACTCTCGCCACGCGGTCACACTAGTCCGTCCGCCGGACGCCGCCCCAGGGCCCCGACGGCCCCGGCGCCCGCCGGGGTCAGCGGTACCAGCCGAAACGCCCGGCGATCACCGGCAGCCGGTCCGCCACCAGGGCGTGGGCGGCGGCGCGCGGAGTCGTCCCGTCCGCCCGCGCGCGGTCCAGCACCGTGCCGGTCAGGGCACGCATCGAGCGGCGGATGTGGGCGAACGCCTCGTCGGCGTCCGGGCCGACGTCGCCGAACAGCGTCCACCACCACCAGGCGTTGGTGGCGGAGTTGACCACCACGTCCGGCAGCACCGTCACCCCGCGCGCGGCCAGCAGCCGCTCCGCCTCCGGCACTACGGGCATGTTGGCGGCCTCGACGATCCAGCGGGCGGTGATCCGCTCCTGCCCGGCGGTGTCGACCGCGTACGAGACCGCCGCCGGCACCAGGACCTCGGCGTCCGCCGACAGCCAGGCGTCGCCGGGCAGCTCACGGTCGGCCGGGCGCAGTACGGAGCGGTCGAGCGTGCCGTAGGCGTCCCGCGCGGCCAGCAGTGCCTCCACGTCGAGGCCGTCCGGGTTGGCGACGGTCCCCTTGACGTCGGCCACGGCCACCACCGTCAGACCGGCGCGCGCGAGGAAACGCGCCGTGGCCCCGCCCATCGTGCCCAGCCCCTGCACGGCCACCCGGGTGCCCCGGTACGGCACCGATGCCCGGTCCAGGGCCGCCAGCACCGACTCGGCGACCCCGCAGCCGCCCGCAAGCTCGTCCAGGCCGATGCCGTCCACCCGCACCGCGAAGGCGTCAGCGAGCCGCGCCCGGGCCGCCGGCTCGTCGTCCAGCAGCGGGAACACGGCCTGGACGGTGGAGACCAGGCCGGCCTCGACGGCGGCCCGGTCCACCAGGTCCTGGCTGAGGCCCAGATCCTCGCCGGTGGTCCAGCAGCTCTCGATGTACGGCCCCATCGCGCGCAGATAGCGCACCAGCAGCCCGTAGGCCGCCGGATCCCGCGGATCGCAGTCGATGCCCCCCTTGGCGCCGCCGAGGGGGACGTAGCGGGCCTCCGGGTCGTAGTGCAGGGCCTCCTTCATCGTCATGCCGCGCGCGAGACCGGTGACCTCCTCCAGCGTGCAGCCGGCCCGCATGCGCAGCCCGCCGCTGGCCACGCCCCGCACCAGCCGGTCGACGACCAGGAAACCCTGCCGCCCGGTGACGTGGTCGGTCCACACGAGCGACATGAGGGGGGCGGCGGTCATGGGGGCTCCCGGAGGTCGGCTACTGAACAGCGGGTCAGTATCCGCAGCCGCCGGGCCGCTGTCAAAGCGCCGTGCGGGCCGTCTCGGCCACCCGGTGGGGGCGGGGCGGTGCGGCGGGCGGCGCCGCGCTGTCGGAGGGGCCGACCATAATGGAGGACCTCAGCGACTTCACTGGAGGTAACCGTGACCGGTTGGCGTTCTAAGGGCCCCGGGCTCGGCGCGCTGCAGCCCGAGGCCTTCGGCGCGCAGCCGCGCGGTGAGCGCCTCGCCCGGATCCGCCGTTCCCCGCACTTCAGGGACGGCGTCTTCCAGAACCCGGGCTGCACCGCCCGAACCCGGCCCTCCGGCTCCACGCTCGACCTCGCCAAGGTGTTCCTGGACAAGGACACCCGGCCCCTGCGCTCCCCGGCCGGCACCATCCCGGTGCACGCCACCACCCTCGCCGACCTCGCCAAGCCGCCCACGACGGGGCTCCGGGTGACCTGGTTGGGCCACTCCAGCGTGCTCGTGGAGATCGACGGCCACCGCGTCCTGTTCGACCCCGTCTGGGGCGAGCGCTGCTCCCCGTTCCCCTTCGCCGGGCCCAGGCGGCTGCACCCGGTGCCGGTGCCGCTGGCCGCGCTCGGCCCGGTCGACGTGGTGGTCATCTCGCACGACCACTACGACCACCTGGACATGCCCACGATCAAGGCGCTGGCCGGCACGGACACCGTGTTCGCCGTGCCGCTGGGCGTCGGCGCGCACCTGGAGCACTGGGGCGTCTCGGCGGACCGGCTGCGCGAACTCGACTGGCACGAGTCCACCAAGGTCGGCGGCCTCACCCTGACCGCCACCCCGGCCCGCCACTTCTGCGGCCGCGGTCTGCGCAACACCCAGCACACCCTGTGGGCGTCCTGGTCCGTCGCCGGCGAGGAGCACCGGATCTACCACAGCGGTGACACCGGCTACTTCGATGGCTTCCGGGACATCGGCGCCGCGCACGGCCCGTTCGACGTCACGATGATCCAGATCGGCGCGTACAGCGAGTTCTGGCCCGACATCCACATGACTCCCGAGGAGGGCCTGCGCGCCCATCTCGACCTCCAGGGCGGCACCCCGCACGGCGTACTGCTCCCGATCCACTGGGGCACCTTCAACCTCGCCCCGCACCCCTGGGCCGAGCCCGGCGAGTGGACCAAGGAGGCCGCCGAGGAGGCCGGCCAGGCGGTGGCCCTGCCCCGGCCGGGCGAGCCCTTCGAGCCCGCCGGGAAGCTGCCCGCCGAAGCCTGGTGGCGGTCCGCATCGGCACCCGTCGCCCACCTCGGGCGCCGGCCCCAGGAGCCCTCGGCCGTCGCGGAGTTCAGCCGCACCGAGGTCGACCTGGCCGGCGAGAGGTGACGCCGAGACACCTGCCACGGCGAAGAAAAGGATGCGCAAGGATTCCGTAAAGGGGTGGTGCGACGTTACGATCCCGGCCTGTGAAGCGCATTCTCATGCAGGCGGGGAACGACCCCTTCAACGTGCCCACGATCGAAAGCACTTTGGTGCGCAACAGTATTCGGGGCAACGTCGGCAATCTCATGTACACCAATTCCGCCTACCGGCACATGTCCGTGCCGGACGCGGAGATTCGGGTCGACACGACGCACTTCGCCGAACTGACGGTCGCGGACGCGGACCGGATCAACGACGAGTGCGATGTCTTCGTGCTGCCGATGGCCAATGCCTTCAAGGCGAAGTTCATTCCGCACATGCACATCCTCGCGGACCTCATCGGCAAGCTGAAGGTTCCGGTGGTCGTTTTCGGAGTCGGCGCGCAGGCCAAACTCGATTACGGCACGGCGTTCCTGAAGCCCGTCGACGAGGCCGTCAAGCGGTTCATCGCGGCGGTACTGGACCGTTCGGCGTCCATCGGTGTGCGCGGTGAGTTCACCCAGCGCTACCTCAAGGAACTCGGTTTCCGGGACGTCGACGTCATCGGATGCCCCTCGGTCTACTTCCGGGGCCCCGGCTTCCGGATAGGACACCCGGGCGGGCAGGCGCTGCCCGAGGGGGCCCGGATCGCGCTGTCCACCGCACTTCGGCTCGCGAACGCCGAACTCGCCTCGGCCATCAACGACTCCATCCTGAAGCAGCACCCGGATCTCACCTATTTCGCGCAGGAGGGACGCGACCTACAGACGCTCTACTGGGGTGACACCGCGGTCGCCGCCCGGCAGTCCATGCCGATGCCCGACCTCAGCTCGCACCCGCTGATACGCACGGCCGACGTGTGTGTCCCGCTGGAGCCGCACAGCTGGATGGATGCCCTCACCCGGTACGACTTCGCCGTCGGAACGCGCATTCACGGCAACATCGCCGCTCTTGTCGCCGGTACCCCGGCGTTCGTGTTCGCCCATGACTCGCGAACGCTCGAGCTGTCCCGGTACCACCACATCCCGCACCGGGTCATCACCGACCTGGCGGCCGACGTCGATGTCGCGAGCCTCTATGGCGAAGCCGACTACACGGCGTTCGACGCGCATTACGCCGAGGGGTTCCGGCGGCTGCTGGACTTCATGACGAGGAACGGGCTGCGCAACGCGTACGAGCACGGGGACGGCGGTGAGGAATACGACCGGAAGGTCCGGGCCGCGGACTTCCCCCGGCCGTTCCGCCGTTCCGAGGCGGAGGGCGTGGAGGATCTGCTCTTCCGCATCACCATGCTCCGGGAGCAGAACAAGGCGATCGCGCGCCAGGCCGCCAGGGCCGAGAAGAAGGCCTCCGCCCAGGCCACCCGGATCAAGAAGCTCGAGGCGGCGCTCAACGCGCAGCGGGAGTCCAGCGAGAAGCGGCTCCGGGCCCTCGAGGCCCAGGCGAAGAAGCGTCTGCCCACGAGGGCGCGGCGCCTGGTCAAGCGGCTCGCGCCGAAGTGACCGGGCCTGCCCGTGGGTGACGGAAGGTGACCGATCGGCTGCCCGTACGCCCGTGCCTCCGACCCGTGGACACCCGGGCGACGGGATACCGGAACGGGCCTCCGGACGCCCCGAGGGCCGGTACGCACACCAGTGCGGACCGGCCCTCGCTGCTTGCTTCCGACCGTTTCCGACCAGGTCGGATCGGGTTCTTGCGACTTTGTCACTGAAGTCCAGCGCGGTTATCGGTCTGTCGTACGACGCCTCATACCAGAGCGGGACGCTGCCCGGGAGAGTTTGGCAACTGCCCACCGCACGTGATGCGCAGGCAACTACTGTGAGTGTTCGTCGCACGACACAGGGCCTGGGGCGAACCAGGCCGACGGACCAGTACGAGGACGCAGATGTCTCATCTCCGTGCACCGGCCGCCCGTGCCGACCGCCGTGAGGGCGGCCGCCACGGGAGACCGGTCGCCCGACCCGCTCCCGCACTGTCCGAGACGCACATACGGCCCCAACTCATGCGGCTCGCCGTGCTTCCGCCCGTCGCCGTCGCCCTCAGCGCCACCGCGGCCGTCCTGTTCAGCATCCGATCCACCGGCACGCGCCCCGGCCCCACCCTGTGGGCCGTGCTCGCCGGAGCGGTCGCGGTGACCGTGGCGGGCGTCCTGATCGCCGCCGTGGCCGCCGACCGCGCCGCCCGCTCGGTCACCGACCGCGTCGACGCCCTGCGCCGCGGCGCCGCCCGCGGCGAGGCAGAACTGCACGCCGTCGTCGAGGCGTTGAGGCAGGGCGAGGCCCCGGCCCGGCGGGGACCGGGCCGCCGGCCGCCCGCGGACGCCGACGACTTCGACCTGCTCGCCGCCGACCTGGCGCGGGCGCACGACGGCGCCGTCACCGCCGTCGTGCAGGCCGCCCAGCTCTCCAGCCAGGCGGGCAGCGAACAGAAGCTCGAGGTCTTCGTCAACCTGGCCCGCCGGCTTCAGTCCCTGGTGCACCGGGAGATCTCGATCCTCGACGACCTCGAGAACGAGATCGAGGACCCAGACCTGCTCAAGGGCCTGTTCCACGTCGACCACCTCGCCACCCGGATCCGGCGGCACGCCGAGAACCTCGCCGTGCTCGGCGGCGCCGTGTCCCGGCGGCAGTGGAGCAATCCGGTGGACATGACCGAGGTGCTGCGCTCGGCCATCGCCGAGGTCGAGCAGTACTCCCGGGTCAAACTCGTCCCGCCCATCGACGGCGAACTGCGCGGTCACGCCGTGGCCGACGTCATCCATCTGCTCGCCGAACTCGTCGAGAACGCGACGGTGTTCTCCGCCCCGCACACCCAGGTGCTGCTCCGCGCCAGCCTCGTCACCTCCGGGCTCGCCGTGGAGGTGGAGGACCGCGGGCTCGGCATGCCGGTGGGTGAGCAGGACAGGATGAACGCCCTGCTCGCCGACCCCGACCAGGTCAACGTGGCCAGTCTGCTGGCCGACGGCCGCATCGGCCTCTACGTCGTCTCCCAGCTCGCCCGGCGGCACGGCATCTCGGTGCGCCTGCAGACCAACATCTACGGCGGTGTGCAGGCCGTACTCGTCGTCCCCCAGGCGCTGTTGGGCACGGCGCCGGGCGTACCGGGGGGAGTCGGGGCGGCGATGTCTTCCCATCAGGACACGGCCGCGCAGAGCCGGTCGACGGTGCCGCCGGTCCAGGTCCCGTACTCCGTGACGGCACCTGGACCGGGTCCCGGCACGACGGACGCGGAACGAACCGCCGAGGCCGGTGCGGGCCGCGAGGAGTCCGCCTCCGTGCCGGGACCCGCCCCGGTCCCGGCCAACGGCAGGTGGCGCCACGCGCAACATGGGTCCGGGCCCGGCGGTGACATGCCGAACGGGTCCGCGCGGAACGGGAGTACACACGGAGAAGGGGTGCACGGCGCCACCGCCCGGAGTGAGACAGGGCGGGGAGAACCGGCGCCGGGCGACGGCGCACCGGCCCCGCTTCCCGTGCGGGCCCCGCGCGAGAAGCGGGCCAACCCCGCCGAGGCCGTACCGGGCATCGGCTCCGAGCACCGGCCGGTGGTCGAGTCCCACGCGGGTGTCCTGCCCGCCCCACGCGGCGGCACTGCCGTACGCGGCACCATGGGCAAGCCCCGACTGCCGCGCCGCCGCGCCCAGGAGCACATCGTCCCGCAGTTGCGCGGTACCCCAGCCCCGCGACAGGACTCCGACGTCGTCGCGGGCCACGACCCCGGGCTGATGGCCGCCTTCCAGCGCGGCATAGGACTGGCCGAGGCACAGGAGCACACGGAGCCGGATCCGCGGCCCGCCGCCCGGCAGCACGTGTACTCGCCCGCCGCCGAAGGCACCGGCCGCCCCGACGGGAGCGCACCGGCCGGATGACCCCCCTCCCCAGCCACACGGGCCCCGTTCTCCCCACCCCCAGCACCCCCACCTCCAGCGCTCCCGCTGGTCTTCGTACCCCAAGGAGTCGATCCACCATGGCGAGCGATGCGCCGACCGCCCAGGCATCCGACCTCGACTGGCTGCTGAGCGGCCTCGTGCAGCGCGTACCGCACACCTCCAGCGCGGTGCTCCTGTCCTGCGACGGACTGGTGAAGTCCATGCACGGCCTCGATCCGGACAGCGCCGACCACATGGCGGCCCTGGCCTCCGGCCTGTACTCCCTCGGCCGCAGCGCCGGCATCCGGTTCGGCGACGGCGGCGACGTCCGTCAGGTCGTCGTCGAACTCGACTCGACGCTGCTGTTCGTCACCACGGCCGGCTCCGGCACCTGTCTCGCCGTGCTCGCCGGCCGCGAGGCCGACGCCGCCGTGCTGGGCTACGAAATGGCGATGCTGGTCAAGAGCGTGCGCCCCTATCTGGTGACCGCGCCCCGCCAGCAGGCCGCCGAACCCACGGCGACGAGGCCTTGAGGGTGGCCGCAGCCGGCGACGGGCCCTGGCTCGACGACGCCGCCGGACGGCTGGTGCGCCCGTTCACGGTCAGCAACGGCCGCACCGAGCCCAGCATCGCCCTCGACCTCATGTCGCAGGTGATGTCCACCGGCGTCACCCCGCTCGGCTACCTCGGCCCCGAGCACGCCCAGGCGCTCGAGGTGTGCCGCGCGCCCGTCCCGGTGGCCGAGGTCGCCGCGCACCTGAAACTGCCCGCGGTGGTCACCAAGGTGCTGCTCTCGGACCTCGTCGACTGCGGGGCGCTGACCACCAAGCCCCCCGTCTTCCACCACACACCCACTGACCGGTCTCTGCTGGAGGCAGTGCTCGATGGACTACGACGACAGCTCTGACCCGTTCCCCACCGCGCTCAAGATCCTGGTGGCGGGCGGGTTCGGGGTCGGCAAGACGACCTTCGTGGGAGCGGTCAGCGAGATCGCCCCGCTCAGCACGGAGGAGCTGCTCACCACCGTCAGCGCCGCCACCGACAACCTCGACGGCATCGAGAACAAGGTCGAGACGACGGTCGCCATGGACTTCGGCCGGATCACCCTGGATCCGCGGCATGTGCTGTACCTGTTCGGCACGCCCGGCCAGGAGCGGTTCTGGTTCATGTGGGACGAGTTGTCGGAGGGGGCGCTCGGCGCGGTCATCCTCGCCGACACCCGCCGCCTGCAGGAGTGCTTCGCGGCGGTGGACTTCTTCGAGGAGCGCGGCCTCGCGTTCATCGTCGCCGTGAACGAGTTCGACGGCGGCTACCGCTACGACCCGGAGGAGGTGCGCGCCGCCCTCGACCTCCACTCCGGTATCCCCGTCGTCCCCTGCGACGCCCGCATCTCCAGCTCGGGCGTGCAGACCCTGCTCACCCTCGTCCGCCACCTCATCGCCCACGCCCCGGCGACCACGCCGAGCCACGGCGCCCACATGTGATCCCGCCACACCGCCCACGGAGCCGCCCCATGAGCCACGTCCACAGCGCCGGAGACCGGTCATGAGCTACGAGCCGCCCCGTCCGGTCCGGGGTCTGCTGCTCACCCCCGAGGACAAGGAGGCCCCCGCCCGTACCTCCAGACTCCGCGGGCTAGGTCTGGGGGAGCGGCCCGAACCCGCTCTCGACGCCTTCGCGGACCATCTAGCCCGGCTCACCGGTGCGCCGTACGCCATGGTCAACTTCGTCGGCGAGGACCGCCAGTTCTTCGCGGGCCTGCGCGCCCCGGTGACCGCGCCCGTGGTCCGGGAGGACGGCAGCAGGCCCGAGGTGGGCCGCGTACTCCCGCGCGACCACGGCTTCTGCCCCCACGTGGTGGTCCGGCGCAAGGCCCTGGTGCTGGAGGACGTCCGCGACTACCCGCGCTTCGCGGGCAACCCCGTGGTCGACGAGTACGGCATCCGCTCCTACCTCGGTGCCCCGCTCATCGACAGCTCCGGCATGGCGCTCGGCACCGTGTGCGCAGCCGACGTCGCCCCGCGGGCCTGGGGCCGGACCGGGCTGGAGGCGATCAAGTCGCTGGCCGCCGAACTCGCCGCGCACATGGAGGGATCGGCGCGGGACGGCCTGCCGCTCTGAACGGACTCCCGCCGAGCCCGGACGCGCGACGCAGGCCGCGCCCAGGGGGGCGTGAAGGAAAGCTGAGGCGGCGGTTAAGAAAAGCTCGATGGACCCAGGCGCGCGCGTACGGCAGATTGCAGGGTGATTCCACCCCTCTGACCCGGTGCGGGCTTCTTCGTCATGCCCGCGGGCCGGGACCTCACCCACAGGAGCCGTAGCGTTGAAGGCGCTGGTCAAGGAGAAGGCGGAGCCCGGGCTCTGGCTCACGGACGTCCCGGAGCCCGCCATCGGTCCCGGCGATGTGCTGATCAAGGTCATGCGGACCGGTATCTGCGGCACCGATCTGCACATCCGGGCCTGGGACGGCTGGGCGCAGCAGGCGATCCGCACGCCGCTCGTGCTGGGGCACGAGTTCGTCGGGCAGGTCGTGGAGACCGGGCGCGACGTCAGCGACATCCGGGTCGGCGACCGGGTCAGCGGCGAGGGCCACCTGGTGTGCGGCAAGTGCCGCAACTGCCTCGCCGGGCGGCGCCACCTGTGCCGGGCCACCGTCGGCCTCGGCGTCGGCCGGGACGGCGCGTTCGCCGAGTACGTCGCCCTGCCGGCGTCCAACGTCTGGGTGCACCGTGTGCCCGTCGACCTCGACGTCGCCGCGATCTTCGACCCGTTCGGCAACGCCGTGCACACCGCGCTGTCTTTCCCGCTGGTCGGCGAGGACGTCCTGATCACCGGCGCCGGCCCGATCGGCCTGATGGCCGCCGCGGTGGCCCGGCACGCCGGCGCCCGCAACGTCGTCATCACCGACGTCAGCGAGGAGCGCCTGGAGCTGGCCCGCAAGATCGGCGTGAGCCTCGCCCTGAACGTCGCCGCGACCACCATCGCGGACGGACAGCGGGAGCTCGGTCTGCGGGAGGGCTTCGACATCGGCCTGGAGATGTCCGGCCGCCCCGAGGCCATGCGGGACATGATCGCCAACATGACGCACGGCGGCCGGATCGCCATGCTCGGCCTGCCCGCCGAGGAGTTCCCCGTCGACTGGGCCCGCGTCGTCACCTCCATGATCACCATCAAGGGCATCTACGGCCGCGAGATGTTCGAGACCTGGTACGCGATGTCCGTCCTGCTGGAGGGCGGCCTGGACCTCGCCCCCGTGATCACCGGCCGCTACGGCTACCGCGACTTCGAGGCGGCCTTCGCCGACGCGGCCAGCGGCACCGGTGGCAAGGTCATCCTCGACTGGACCGTGTAACCCCTTCTCCCGCAAGCACCTTCAGGAGCTCCCCATGTTCGACTCCGTGCGCGACGACCTGCGCGCCACCCTCGACGAGATCCGTGCGGCCGGTCTGCACAAGCCCGAGCGGGTCATCGACACCCCGCAGTCCGCGACCGTCAACGTGAGCGCCGGCGGCCGCCCCGGCGAGGTCCTCAACTTCTGCGCCAACAACTACCTCGGCCTCGCCGACCACCCCGAGGTGGTCGCCGCCGCCCACGAGGCGCTCGACCGCTGGGGCTACGGCATGGCCTCGGTCCGCTTCATCTGCGGCACCCAGGAGGTGCACAAGGAGCTGGAGGCGCGCCTCTCGGCCTTCCTGGGCCAGGAGGACACCATCCTGTACTCCTCCTGCTTCGACGCCAACGGCGGTGTCTTCGAGACCCTGCTCGGCGAGCAGGACGCGGTGATCTCCGACGCGCTCAACCACGCCTCCATCATCGACGGGATCCGCCTGTCCAAGGCCCGCCGCTTCCGCTACGCCAACCGCGACCTCGCGGACCTGGAGGCCAGGCTGAAGGAGGCGACCGAGGGCGGCGCCCGGCGCAAGCTGATCGTCACCGACGGCGTCTTCTCCATGGACGGCTACCTCGCGCCCCTCGCGGAGATCTGCGACCTCGCCGACCGCTACGACGCGATGGTCATGGTCGACGACTCGCACGCCGTCGGCTTCGTCGGCCCCTCCGGCCGCGGCACCCCCGAGCTGCACGGCGTGATGGACCGCGTGGACATCATCACCGGCACCCTCGGCAAGGCGCTCGGCGGCGCCTCCGGCGGCTATGTCGCCGCCCGCGCCGAGATCGTCGCCCTGCTGCGCCAGCGCTCGCGCCCGTACCTGTTCTCCAACACCCTGGCCCCGGTGATCGCCGCCGCCTCCCTGAAGGTCCTCGACCTGCTGGAGTCCGCCGACGACCTGCGCGTCCGGCTCGCGGAGAACACCGCCCTGTTCCGCCGCCGGATGACCGAGGAGGGCTTCGACATCCTCCCCGGCGACCACGCCATCGCGCCCGTCATGATCGGCGACGCGGCCGAGGCCGCCCGCATGGCCGAACTGCTGCTGGAGCGGGGTGTGTACGTGATCGGCTTCTCGTACCCGGTCGTCCCGCAGGGCCAGGCCCGCATCCGCGTCCAGCTGTCCGCCGCGCACTCCACCGAGGACGTGGACCGGGCGGTCGACGCGTTCGTCGCGGCCCGTGCCGAGCTGGCGGTCTGACCAGCACGTACATGGGGCGATAATGGACCCCATGATCGAAGCGCGGCGGCTCCACATCCTCCGTGCGGTGGCCGACCACCGTACGGTGACGGCGGCGGCCGCCGCGCTCTACCTCACCCCCTCCGCCGTCTCCCAGCAGCTGACCGCGCTGGAGCAGGAGACCGGCCACCGGCTGGTCGAGCGGGGCGCCAAGGGCGTGCGGCTCACCCCGGCCGGCGAGATCCTGCTCAGCCACACCAACGCCGTCCTCGCCCAGCTCGAGCGGGCCGAGGCCGAGCTGGCCGCCTACGGCTCCGGGGAGGCCGGCACGGTCACCGTGGCCGCCTTCGCCACCGGCATCGCCGAGGTGGTGGCGCCCGCAGTGGCCCGGCTGGCCTCGTCGGCGCCCGGCATAAGGATCCGGGTCCAGGACGCCGAGGGCGACGCCAGCCTGCCGATGGTGCTGGACCGGCAGGTGGACGTCGCCGTCGCCGTGGAGTACCGGGGCGCCCCCGCCGCCGACGACCCCCGTCTGACCCATGTGGCGCTGTACGCCGAGCCCTTCGACGCCGTCGTCCCCGTCGGCCACCGCCTCGCCGACGCCGACGAGGTGCCCCTCGCCGAACTGGCCAAGGACCCGTGGATCGGGCCGTACCCCGGCAACCCCTGCCACGACGTGGTCGTCCTGGCCTGCGAGAGCGCCGGGTTCCAGCCCCGGATGGAACACTCCTCCGACGACTTCCGCGCGGTGGTCGCCCTCGCCTCGGCCGACGCGGGCGTGGCCCTCGTACCCCGCTCGGCCCTGCGCGGCATGGGCCTCGCCGGCGTCGTCGTCCGCCCGGTCGACGGGGTGGCCCCGACCCGTCGCGTCTTCGCGGCGGTCCGCCGGGGCGCCGAGGGGCACCCGCTGATCCGCCCGGTGCTGGAGGCCCTGGGCCGGGCGGCGGGAGTGAGCCTTCCGTAACACGGTTGTCTCATATCAGGGATAGTTTCCCGGATATGAGAACCGAAGTCCCCCACCCCGTCGACGCCCGGATCGGCGCCCGGCTGGCCGAACTCCGCGCCGGGCACGGCTGGTCCCTGGGCGAGCTGGCCGAGCGCAGCGGAGTGAGCCGGTCCACCCTGTCCCGGGCCGAACGCGCAGAGATCAGCGCCACCGCCTCACTCCTCAACCGTCTCTGCCATGTCTACGGACGCACCATGTCCCAGCTGCTCAGCGAGGTCGAGGCGGCGCCGAACCCGCTGGTGCGGGCGTCCGACCAGCAGGTCTGGCAGGACCCCGCGGCGGGTTTCGTACGGCGGTCCGTCTCCCCGCCGCACGACGGCCTGCGCGGCGAACTGGTCGAGGGCAGGCTCGCCCCGGGCGCCGACATCGCGTACGACCGCCCGCCCGTGCCCGGCCTCGAACAGCACCTGTGGGTCCTCGACGGCGCGCTGGAGGTGACCGTGGAGGACACGAGCCACGCCCTCGGCACCGGGGACTGCCTGCGGATGCGGGTCTTCGGCCCGACGCGCTTCCGCTGCCCCGGACCCGGCGAGGCGCGCTACGCGCTGGCGGTGGTGCGGCCATGAAGGTGCTGCGCTGGAGCGGCGCCCAAGTGCGCGAACGGTGCCAGGAGCTGGCGGATCTGCTGGCCGACACCGTGGCTGGGGGAGCCTCGGTCGGGTTCCTCGCGCCGCTCGGGCCTGCCGAGGCCGCCGGCTGGTGGCGGGATCGGGCCGACGCGGTGGCGGCCGGACGGCTTGCGGTATGGGTGGCCGTGGACGGCGCGGACCGGGTGGCGGCCACGGTCGGCCTGGCCCTGCCCGACAAGCCCAACAGCCGCCACCGCGCCGAACTCGTCAAGCTGATGGTGCACCGCTCCGCGCGCGGACAGGGTCTCGGCCGCAGGCTCCTGGCCACCGCCGAGCGGGCGGCCGTCTCCGCCGGCGTCACCCTGCTCCACCTCGACACCGAGACCGGCAGCCCCGCCGAGCACCTGTACCGCTCGGCGGGCTGGACCCCGGCCGGCACCATCCCCGACTACGCGGCGAGCCCGTCCGGCGAACTGCGCCCGACCACCCTCTACTACAAGCGGGTCGGTCCGCCCACCGGGTGACTGTCAGTGGCGGGGGCTAGCGTGCGTGGCATGCCGGACGCAGAAGACGTACGCCGTATCGCCCTGTCCCTGCCGGACACCACGGAGAAGACCGCTTGGAGCATGCCCACGTTCCGGGTGGCCGGGAAGATGTTCGCGACCCTCCCCGAGGACGAGACCTCCCTCGCCGTGCGCTGCCCGAAGGAGGAGCGCGACGAACTGGTGCTGGCCGAACCGGAGAAGTTCTGGATCGCCGGCCACGAGGCCCAGTTCGCCTGGGTGCGGGCGAGGCTCGCGGCGCTGGACGACGAGGCGGAGCTGCGCGACATCCTCGCCGACTCCTGGCGCCAGGCCGCTCCGCCCCGACTCCTGGAGCACCACCCCGAGTTGGGCGCGCCCGGCGCCCCCTGACAGGGCTCCCGAAAACGGCTCGGCGGGTACCGGCGCGACATGGCATGATCCCGCGCGGCGCACGAGGTGAGGGCGGGGAACCGGGAGGGGAGTACGCGGGATGACCGGAACGCGGGCACGGCACGTCGACGTCGCGAGCACGGGAGGGACGGGGCGGCGGCGCCGGGCCGGAGCCGAGGGCCCCGCGGTCTGGTCGCGGGACTTCGCGCTGTTCTTCGTGGCCCGGGCCGTCGCCCGGCTCGGCGACACCATGCTGCCCGTGGCGCTCGCCGCCGGCCTGCTGCGGCACGGGTACGGCGCCGGGGCGGTCGGCCTCGCCATGGCCTCCGCGTCCGCCGCCTTCGCGGGTCTCGTCGTCTTCGGCGGGGTGATCGCCGACAGGTTCAGCACCCGCAGGCTGATGATCGGCGCCGACCTGGTCAGGCTCGTCACCCAGTCCCTCGCCGCCGTCCTGTTCTTCTCGGGGCACGTGGTCCTGTGGCAGATCTGCGTCATCGGGATCGTGGGCGGCGCGGCCGCGGCCGTCTTCCAGCCGGGCGTGGCCAGCACCGTGCCCCGCCTCGCGCCCGACGTCCAGGGGGCGAACGGCGCCATCCGGGTCGCCGAGTCGGTGGCCCAGCTCGCGGGACCGGCCGCCGCCGGCCTCCTGGTCGGCTTCGCCTCGCCCGGCGGTGTGTTCGTCGCGCACGCCGCCACCTACGCGATCAGCGCCCTGTGCCTCCTGCTGCTGCGGCTGCCGCCGCTGCCCGGGGGCGCCCGCACCACCGGACCCGGCCTGCGCGCCTTCCGGGCCGATCTGGCCGAGGGCTGGCGGGAGTTCCGGTCCCGGACCTGGCTGTGTGGCGTGATCGTCATCTGGGGCGTGTACATGATCGCCACCTGGGGGCCGACCGTCCCGCTGGTGGCGGCCGAGGTCGTCCAGCACCACGGCCCGCGCGCCTACGGCCTGATCAACTCGGCCCTCGGCGCGGGCACCGTCGTCGGCGGCCTGCTCGCCCTACGGCTGCGCCCACGCCGCATGCTGCGCGCGGGGGCGCTCGCCCTGTTCGCCTTCTTCGGCTTCCCGGTCGCCGTCGGCGCCGGTCTCGGCGTACCGGCCATGGCGGTGGGCGCGGCCGTGGCCGGGGCCGGACTGTCCTTCTGGGGCGTCATGTGGGCGACCACCGTGCAGACCCAGGTGCCCGGGGACGTCCTCAACCGCATCCACGCCTACGACGTGGCCGGCTCCCTCGCGATGATGCCCGTCGGCCAGGCCCTCGCGGGGCCGGCGGCCGCCGCCCTGGGTGCCGGCCACGTCCTGCTGATCGCCGGCGGAGTGAGCCTGCTGGTGGCCACGGCACTGCTCGCCGTCCCGGCGATACGCGGCCTCACCCGGGCCGACGCCCCGGCCTCCCCCCGTCGCCGGTAATGGATGCGCGACCACCGACCCGAGTGCGGTATTGTTTCCCTGCGCGTTTCGACCGGGGAAACCCCAGGTCAAACGGCACCGGGACGTGGCGCAGCTTGGTAGCGCACTTGACTGGGGGTCAAGGGGTCGCAGGTTCAAATCCTGTCGTCCCGACCAGCTTCTTGCGATGGTCGGAGGTCGTCTTCTCAGATATGAGGAGACGACCTTTGTCGTGTCCGGGGCTCTTCCGTGCGCGACTCGCCCGCCCCGGCCCCCTCACCTGCCTTCCCGGCTTCCCCACCGACCTCCTCGTCGCTCATCGCGGCCGCCCCGTCGGCCTCTCCGGCGTCCGTGGCGGCCGTCCCGGTCGGTCCCCGGGCGAGCAGGGGATGGCGGTCGCCGGTGGTGATCTTGGGTGTCTCGGGTGCCGGCCCTCCCGGTTCCCGGCCATCACGCGCGCCCGGTGGTCCTTTGTCCGGTCCCGGCGCCCGCCCGCCGGTCACGCCGGAACGGTCCGGACAGTCCCTGGATCGAGCGGTGCATGCCGGCCTCCTGACACGATCCCCCGTGGCGGCTCGGTCGTCCTTCGACTGTGGCTTCGGCGGCCCCGGGCCTCAGCGGGAGCGGGCCGGGGTGCCGCGGCCGGAACGGCACCCGCCACCAACGTCAGGACACCAGCCCCACATGGGCCAGGGCCTGCTTCAGCAGCACGCCGTGCCCGCCCGGCATCTCGCCCTGCAGAGCCGCCGAGGCGGCCTCCTGCGGACTGAACCAGACCAGGTCGAGCGCGTCCTGCCGGGGGCGGCAGTCGCCGGTCACCGGCACGACGTACGCCAGCGAGACGGCGTGCTGGCGCGGGTCGTGGTACGGCGTGACGCCGGCCGTCGGGAAGTACTCCGCGACCGTGAACGGCTGCAGGGAGGCCGGCACCCGGGGCAGGGCGACCGGGCCGAGGTCCTTCTCCAGATGGCGCAGCAGGGCGTCCCGTACCCGCTCGTGGTGCAGGACACGGCCGGACACCAGGGTCCGGCTCACCGTTCCGTCCGGGCCGATGCGCAGCAGCAGTCCGATGCTCGTGACTTCGCCGCTGTCGTCCACGCGCACGGGCACGGCCTCGACGTAAAGGATCGGCATCCGGGCCCTGGCCATCTCCAGCTCGTCCGAGGACAGCCAGCCGGGCGTGGTTTCGGTCATGTCAGACATTGCTTGATCATACTTTCCGGGTGGGGCGCTCGCTGCGGTCGCGGGCCGGTTCGTTCGGGGGCAGTGCGTAGAGTCGGCGGGCGTTGTCGCGGCCCGTCCAGGCCGCGATGCGCAGGGCGTCGGGCAGGCTCAGCTCGTCGTCGTCCACCCGGTCCTGGAGCAGTGCGCCCAGGGCGCGCCGGAAGGACAGCGCGCCCAGGTGGTGGAACTCGGCCACACCGTAGGCGTCGGAGCTGTACAGCAGTTTGCGGAACGGGGTGATCTCCAGCGCCTCCTCCAGTACCGCCCGGCAGCGCGCCGGGCCGGTGTAGTGCAGGGCGAGTCCGACGTCCAGGTACACCTGCTCGAACACCGCCGACAGATAGGCGGCCTGGCGGTGGTAGGGCCAGCAGTGCAGCAGCAGGACCGGGACCGTCCCGGCGGTCAGCCGCAGCCAGTCCGTGAGCAGCGCGGGGTCGGCGTGGTGCAGCCGCAGGTCGGCGTCGCCGAAGCCGGTGTGCAGTTGCAGCGGCAGACCCAGGTCGACCGCGGTCCACAGCAGATGCCGTACGAGAACCGGGTCCTCGAGCCGCCCGCCGCGCGCCAGCCACCGCCCGGCCGCCCGGGTCACCTCGCCGTCCGCGGGCCGCTTCGGGGCGAGGTCGAAGCCGGTGCGGTAGGCGGCCACCGATTTCACCGCGATCACGCCGGGCCGTCGTACGGCCTGCTCGGCGGCCGACCGGAACGCGTCGGCGTATCCGCCGGCCGTGACACCCCCGGCCGCCGCCTCCTCGGCCACCCGCTCGAGTCGCACCACCTCGTGGGCGGTGGCGCCCGAGGCCTCGGCCAGCTCGGCGGGGGAGGTGACGGGGTGCGGGGCGTAGCCGGTGTCGACGCAGAACGCCTCGGCTCCCGCGGCGGCCAGGAAGCGGCGGTTGACCTCGCGCCAGCCCAGCTCGCGGCGCCGGGCCAGGTATTCGGCGGGAGGCGCGTGCCGGGGCAGGTCCAGCAGGGGCGCGCAGTGCCGGCGCACCGCCCCGCCCACCGGGCTGTCGAAGGCCGACACGCCGGGCCAGACATCGCCCTCGGTGATCAGCGACTCGAACCCGGCGGGCGTGAGGTCGGCCGTGACGGCGCCGTGGCAGTGGTGGTCCACCAGCGGCAGAGCGGCGAGGGCCTCGTGGACCGGCCCGGGCGCGGCCATGGTCAGTACGTCCAGCGGTAGGCCGCCGCGACCCGCGCGTCGTCCAGGCCGTCCACCGCCGCCGCCTCGCCGAGCCGTACGGCGGTCACCGCGTCCGCCAGGACCGGGCCCAGCGCGGCCCGCAGCACCTCGTCGGCCCGGAACTCCTCGACGGCCCCGGGCAGCGACACGGGCAGGCGCCGTACGCCGAGAGCCGCCGCCTCGTCCGGTCCGTACCGGGCCGGATCCCCGGTGATCTCCTCCGGCAGCGTCCGGGACGCCGTCAGGCCGTCCAGCCCGGCGGCGATCACGCAGCCGAACGCGAGATACGGGTTGGCGGCCAGGTCGACCGGCTTGACCTCCATGTTCGCCTCCTGGGCCCGGCGGCCCGTCGTGCCGGTGACCATCCGCAGCGCGGCCTCGCGGGTCTCCCGGCCCCACGCGGCGAAGACCCCCGCCCACTGGGAGGGCCTCAGCCGCAGATAGCTGGCCGGGCTGGGCGCGGTCACCGCCGTCAGCGCGGGCAGGTGCGCGAGCACCCCGGCCGCGAACGACTCCGCCTCGGCCGTCATGCCGTACCGGCCGTCGCCGCCGGCGTGCAGGTTCACCCCGTCGCGCCAGCACGACAGGTGCAGATGGCCGCCGTTGCCGACGCCCTCGGCGAGGACGGCGGGGGAGAAGGACACCCGCAGACCGTGCCGCCGCGCCACCGCCCGGATCGTCTGGCGCACCAGGACGCTGCGGTCGGCGGCGGCCACCGGGTCCAGCGCGCCCACCGAGACCTCGAACTGCCCGGCCGCGTACTCGGGATGGATCTGGTCGACGTCCACGCCCTGGGCCGCGAGCGCCGCGTACAGGTCGGCGGTGCAGTCGCTCAGCCCGACCTGCCGGACGGCGCCGTACGCCGGGCCGGTCACCGCCGGGACGAACTCCCCGTCGGGCGTGTCATCGAGCCCGAAGGTCCACTCGACCTCGACGGCCGCCCGGAAGGCGAGGCCGTGCCCCTCGGCGGCCCGTGCGACGGTCCGGCGCAGGAAGGTGCGGGAGCAGCCGGGGTGGGGCTCGCCCTCCTGCGTGATCCGGTCCACGGGCGCCCAGGCCCAGCCCGGCTGCCCGGCCAGCACCACCAGCCGGTCGAGATCGGGGTAGAGCCGCAGGTCGCCGTCCGGGGAGCCGAGGACGCCGGTGGTGACGATCGAGTCGTCGGCCAGGAACGTGTCGAAGACCGGCGACATGCCGACCCCCCAGGCCGCGGCCGCCTCCAGCCGGGCCGTCGGGACGGTCTTCACCCGGCCGACGCCCGCGGTGTCCACGTACGCGAGGACGACGCCGTGCACGCCCCGCGCGGTGAGCTCGGCGGTGAGCGCGGCGACCCGCTCCAGGTCGCCGGGCCGGCCACCGGGCACCGGGTCGGCAAGGGTGGTCATACGTCCTCCTCGACGGGCTCGGCCCCGGCCGGCCGGGGCGGCGGGGCCGGGCTCGGCTCCGGTCCGCGGGTCCGCTCAGGGTTTCACGGCCACCGCGCCGAACTGCGGTACCGCCGCGGCGTCGGGTTCGGCGCGCCACTGCGAGCACGGCACCAGGCCCGGCTCCAGCAGCTCCAGACCGTCGAGGAACGCGGCGATCTCCGCGTGGCCGCGGGCCGTGATGGGCGGGGTGGCGTTGGCGTTCCAGAACTCCATCGCGGCGATGTTGCCCTCGCCGCCCACCTCGGCGTCGAAGGTGGGGTGGGTGAGTACCAGGAAGCTGCCGGAGGGCACCGCCGCCATGATCCGCCGCACGATGTCCCGGGCCTCGCCCACGTCCAGGACGAAGTTGAGGATGCCCAGCATCATCACGGCGACCGGCCGGTCCAGGTCCAGGGTCTCGGCGGCGCCGCGCACGATGGCCTCGGGGTCGTGCACATCGGCGTCGATGTAGTCGGTGACGCCCTCGGGGGAGCTGGTGAGCAGCGAACGGGCGTGCACCAGGACGATCGGGTCGTTGTCGACGTACACGATCCGGGAGTCGGGCGCGACGCGCTGCGCGATCTCGTGGGTGTTGTCCACCGTCGGCAGGCCCGTGCCGACGTCGAGGAACTGGCGCACCCCGCGCTCGGCGGCCAGAAGGCGCACCGCCCGGCCGAGAAAGTCCCGGTCCGCCCGGGCCACCGCCCGGATCACCGGGAACATACCGGCGATGTGCTCGCCGACCCGCTGGTCGACCTCGTAGTTGTCCTTGCCGCCGATCCAGTAGTTCCAGACCCGCGCGTTGTGCGCCACGGAGGTGTTCAGCCTCGCCGGTCCGGCGGTCGGGGAATGCCCCTCGCTCACGTATCCGCCCCTCTCACGTGCGGTTGCCCGCCGTCATTGTGCCGCTCCTTGATCGCGCTGTCCCGGGAACCCCGGACCGTGACGGGCCGGGCACCCTCCGGTGTTCCGCGGCGCATGAGGAACACTGGATCAGGTACCCCTCCCCGATCCGGAAGCAGGACATGCACGCCACGCCCGCGCCCCTCGCCGACATCGCCGCGCCCGTCACCGGCTCCGCCGACATCCGGCTCGTCGTCACCGACATGGACGGCACGCTGCTGGACGACGCCAAGCGCGTCCCCGGCGGCCTGTGGCCGATGCTCGCCGAACTGCGCCGCCGGGGCGTGCTGTTCAGCCCGGCGAGCGGCCGTCAGTACGCCACGCTGGCCCGGGAGTTCGCGGACGTCGCCGAGGGGATGGTGTTCATCGCGGAGAACGGCACCTACGTCGTCCGCGACGGTGTGGAACTCAGCTCCGACCCGCTGGAGCCGGCCGTCGCCGCGGACGTCGCCCGCACGGTACGGCGGCTCGCCGCGGACGGCGTCGACGTGGGCGCCGTCGTCTGCGGCAAGCGGTCGGCGTACGTCGAGCGGTCCGACGAGGCGTTCCTCGCGGAGGTGCGCAAGTACTACGTCGAGCACCGCGTCGTCGAGGACGTCACCGCCGTCGAGGACGAAGTGATCAAGGTGGCGCTGTTCGACTTCGGTTCGGCCGAGCACAGCACGGCCCCGGCCCTCGGGGCGTTCGCCGCCACCCACCAGGTCGTCGTGTCCGGCGAGCACTGGGTCGACGTCATGAACCGCACCGCCAACAAGGGCGCCGCTCTGCGCGGCCTCCAGCGCGAACTGGGCATCACGCCGGCGCAGACGATGGTGTTCGGCGACTACCTCAACGACCTGGAGATGCTGGACGCCGCCGAGTGGTCCTTCGCCATGGCCAACGCCCATCCGGAGGTCGTCCGCCGGGCACGCCTGCTCGCCCCGGCCAACAACGACAACGGGGTGCTGCGGACCATCGCCGAGGTGATCGGGATACCGCTCCAGCGGGCCTGAGTCAGCGCTTCAGCCCGACCGCGCCGTACAGCGAGACCGGCGCGGCGTCGTCGGGCGCGTCCTGCGAGCGCCACCGGGCGACCGACTCGATCCCGGGCGGCAGCAGTTCGAGTCCCTCGAAGAACACGCCGACCTCGGCCCGCGAGCGGGCCACCAGGGTGACCCCGCCCGCCGCGTAGGCCGCGATGCCCCGCCGGACGTTCTCCGGCTCGAAGTCGGCCGTCATCGTCGACAGCACCAGGCAACTGCCCGGGGCCAGCGCGTCGACCAGCGTGCGGACCAGGTCGTGGGCCCCGTCCTCGTCGGCGACGAAGTGCAGCAGGGCGATCAGGGAGAGGGCGACGGGGCGGCCGAAGTCCAGGACACGGGAGGCCTGTTCGAGGATGGCGCCCGGATCGCGGGCGTCGGCCTGGAGGTACTCGGTCACACCCTGCGGGGTGCCGCGCAGCAGCGCGTGCGCGTGGGCCAGCACGATCGGATCGTTGTCCACGTAGACCACACGGGCGTCCGGCGCGACGGACTGGGCGACCTGGTGCAGGTTGGGTTCGGTGGGTATGCCGGTGCCGATGTCCAGGAACTGGCGGATGCCCGAGTCCCCGGCCAGCACTCGGGTGGCGCGGCGCATGAAGGCGCGGTTGGCGAGTGCCGCGCGCGGGGCACCGCCGTCGATCGCGGCGATCTGCCGGCCGAGCTGTTCGTCGACGGGGTAGTTGTCCTTGCCGCCGAGGAACCAGTCGTAGACCCTGGCCGGATGCGGCCGGGTGGTGTCGATGGCCTGGGCGGCCGGCTCGGTCCCCGTCACGTGCTGCTCCTCCGCTCAGGCCGGACCCCCTGGGTCAGCCGGGGGATCGGGAGCAGTGTGACACGATCATGAGGCGCGGCGCAGACAGTCTTCGGCCACCTCTCCGTCCAGCGCCGCCCGCACCAACGCCGCGGCCAGCACGGCCGGTTCGGTGTCCCCGGCGAGCCGCGCCAGCCGGTCGGCGTCCTTGGGCAGGCCGAGCCGGGCGGCACCGGACAGCGCCTTGCCGTCGAAGTACGGTGCGACATCCGGCCACACCCGCTGGGCCTCACGCAGGAAGATGTCGGCGCCCGCCGGCCCGATGCCCGGCTCCTCCTGCAGCAGCCGCTTGAGTTCGTCGGTGTCGCCGCCCGCCTCCTCGTGCAGCCGGCGCAGATCACCGCCCCAGCGGTCGGTCAACAGCTCCGCGCCGTCGCCGAGTTGCGTGGCCGTGCGTTCGTCGTAGCGCCGGTAGCCGCCCCGGCCCAGCGCGTCCACGCGCTGCTGCCAGTCCGCCCCGGCCATGCGCCGGGGACTGTCGAGACGGTCCTCGTGCAGCGCGCGGGCCGCGGCCACCGCGACCGAGGCCCGGATCCGGGCGCTCAGCAGAAGGGAGAGCACGAGCAGCCGGTACAGCGGCTGCGGGGTGTCCTTCAGCCGGATGTCCGCCTCCTCGGCGTACGTCCGGCCGCACGCGGACACCAGCTCGCGCACGACCCGTTCGTCGCGGTTCACGGCGCGTCCTACGGCTTGAGGGGGTCGTGCCCCAGCGTCATCAGCCGGTGCCGGCGGCGGGTGTCCTCCGGCGTCCGCTCCGGCTCGGGTTCGTTCTCCATGTCCACCAGGTCACCGACGGTGTCGACGACCCTGTGCATCACCTGCACGTCGTCGTCGGTCAGGTCGGTGCGGCGCTTCTGGAGGATGGCGAGGACGTGCTGCCCGGTGGGCGAGCCCGCCCGGTCGGGCAGCGGCTCGACCTCCTCGTCGGCGTCCCGGACCCTGAGCCAGGAGGCGAGTTCCGCCGAGGTCATGTTCACCACGCGGTGGAAGTCCTCCCACAGCGCGTCGATCTCGATTGCGTCCGCCATGGTTTTCCCTTCCGGGTGCGGGGCCGGCTCACCCGCGGCGGGCCGGCCGTCGAGCGTCGGGCGGTGCCGGATCACTTGCCGTCGAGGGGCCAGTTCTCGGCCTCGAACATCCAGCGCTGCTTCTCCAGGTCGGCCGTGATGGCGATCAGCAGATCCTGGGTGACCGGGTCCGGCTCGTCGGTCGCGGCGATGCGCTCCCGCAGCCGGCCGATCGCCGACTCGAGGGCCGACACCATCAGTGCCACCACCTCGGTGTCGCGCAGCCAGCCCTCCTTGGTGCCGGGCAGGGCGAGGGCCGCGGCGACGGTCTCGGGTCGCCCGTCCGGCGGCAGGCCGAGAGCGGCGGCGCGCTCCGCGACCGTGTCCGAGTGGGCCCGGGCGGTGTCGACCACCTCGTCGAGCTGGAGGTGGATCGAGCGGAACCGCGGCCCGACGATGTTCCAGTGAGCCTGCTTGCCGATCAGTGACAGACCCAGCAGGTCCACGAGGGTGTCCTGCAGGGCGGTGCCCGTGATCTTGAGCGCCTCGTCGGACAGCGTGCTCTTCACCACGGTCATGACGCGGTTCTCTCCTTCTGTCGTCTTCATCCGTGACGTGCCGGTCGATGTCGTTCCGTCCGGCTCGGTGCCGTGACATCCGGCTTCGTGGTGTCACGTCCGACGATGCGGGTGCCCGGCGCATGCCGGGGCAAACGTGCCTGATCAGCGGGGCAGTACCCGGTCCAGGAAGCGGATCAGCTCGGCGAAGACCTCCGCCCGGTTCGTCTCGTTGAACACCTCGTGCCGTGCTCCGGCGAAGATCCGCTCGGTCAGCCGTCCGCCGCTGAGCCGCTCCACGCCGGCCCGGCTGCCCGGCAGCGGCACCAGCCGGTCGTCGTCCCCGTGCAGCCACAGCACCGGCAACGGCCCGACGTCCCCGCCCTCGTCGACGGCGTCCAGGGTCCGGGTGAAGGCCTCCAGCGTCGGCCGCTTCATCGGGCCGTGCCACACCAGTGGGTCGGCGGCGTAGGCGGCGCCCACGGCGGGGTCGCGGGAGAGCGCGGCGGGGCTGATCGGGGTGTCCGGGATCTCGTCCAGGGCGAGCAGCCGCCCGGGCAGCTCCCAGGCGCCGATCACCGGCCCGGACAGGACCAGCGCGCTCAGCCCGGAGCCGTACCGCTGGGCGTACCGGGCCGCGATCAGACCGCCCATGGAGTGGCCGGCCATGACGAGCGGCAGTCCGGGATGCGCGGCGGTGGCCAGGGCCGCCACCCGGTGCACGTCCGTGACCACGTCATCGAAGTCCTCGATCACCACCCGCTCACCGGCCGACCGCCCGTGCCCGACGTGATCGGGGCCGAACACGGCCGCCCCGTGCCCGGTGAGCACGCCGGCCAGTTCGTCGTACCGGCGGACGTGCTCCCCGTAACCGTGCACCACGATGGCCAGGTACCGCGGCTCCGGGTTCGGCCACTCGGTCACGGCGATGCCGCCGAGGTCGTGCTCGCGGACGTCGGTCATGTCTCCTCCAGCCGGTTCGGCGCGGCTCACGGGGGGATCTTCCCAGGGGGCGGGCGGTCGGGCTATAGTCCAAAACTAGCAGTGCTAATTAAGAGTGCTGCCGAACGGACCCCGGTCCGTGCTGATCCACAACGTCGTCGGTCAGGAGTCCCAGCCGTGCGTCCCGTCCACTTCGCGGCCGCCCGCCGCACCCCCATCGGCAAGCTGCGCGGAGCCCTCTCCACTGTGCGGCCCGACGACCTGGCGGCCACCGTGATCCGCCGGCTGGTGGCGGACCTGCCCGCCCTGGACCCGGCCCGCATCGACGACGTCTACTGGGGCGCCGCCAACCAGGCGGGCGAGGACAACCGCAACGTCGCCCGGATGGCCGCGCTGCTCGCCGGCCTGCCCGAGTCCGTGCCCGGCGCCACCGTCAACCGGCTCTGCGCCTCCGGCCTCGAGGCGGTCACCGCCGCCGCCCGCACCATCGCCGCCGGCGAGGCCGACATCGTGCTCGCGGGCGGCTCCGAGTCCATGAGCCGCGCCCCCTTCGTTCTGCCCCGCCCCGACGAGGCCCTGCCGCACCGCATCGAGACCCATGACACCAGACTGGGCTGGCGCCTGGTCAACCCCGCCATGAAGGACCTGCACGGCCTGCTGGCCATGGGCGAGACGGCCGAGGAGGTCGCCGAACGGTACGGCGTCTCCCGCGCCCGCCAGGACGAGTTCGCCCTGCGCAGCCACCAACTGGCCGCCACCGCCCGGAAGAACGGCCACTTCGACGACGAACTCCTGCCAGTGGAGCGCCCCGACGGCATCACCGTCGACCGGGACGAGTGCGTCCGCGAGGACACCTCGCTGGAGAAGCTGTCCCGCCTCAAGCCGGTGTTCCGCGCGGGCGGCACGGTCACTGCGGGCAACGCCTCCCCGATGAACGACGGTGCGGCCGGACTGCTGCTGGTCAGCGAGGAGGCCCTGAACGATCTTGGCCTGGAGTCCCTCGGCCGGTACGTCGCCGGTGCCTCGGCGGGTGTCCACCCCGACGTCATGGGCATCGGCCCGGTCCCCGCCACCCGCAAGGTCCTTGCCCGGGCCGGCTGGACCATCGGCGACCTGGGCGAGGCCGAGTTCAACGAGGCGTTCGCCGCCCAGGCCCTCGCCTGCGTCGACGAACTGGGCATCGACCCCGACCTGGTGAACCCCACCGGCGGCGCGATCGCCCTCGGCCACCCGCTCGGCTGCTCCGGCGCCCGCATCCTCACCACCCTGCTGCACCGGATGCGGCGCACGGGCGCCGAGCGCGGGCTCGCGACCATGTGCGTCGGCGTCGGGCAGGGCAGCGCCGTGCTGGTCGAGAGGCACTAGCGTCGAGGGGCACTGGCAGGGCTTCGGCGGGGGCGACGGGGGCGGCACGGCAACTCCGTGCGCCCGACGCCTGCCGCTGAACCGCCCCCGGGTCACCGCGCGGCAGGACCGCGCCGTGGGACGGTCCATACGCCGCCGGACGCGTGCACATAGCATCGGTCGCCGTATGAACACGATGACGCTCTGGCACATATCCGGCTGGGGGTTCGCCGCCCTCGCCCTCGCCGCCCTGCTGGTGGGCTTCTCCAAGACCGCCGTCAGCGGGGCCAACACGGTCAGCCTCGCGGTCTTCGCCGCGGTCCTGCCCGCCCGCGCCTCCACCGGAGTGCTGCTGCCGGTCCTGATCGCCGGCGACGTGCTCGCCGTGCTCACCTACCGGCGGCATGCCCACTGGCCCACGCTGTGGCGGCTGTTCCCGGCGGTCGCGGCCGGTGTGGTGGCCGGCACGCTGTTCCTTCTGTGGGCCGACGACGCGGTCGTACGGACCTCGATCGGCGCGATCCTGCTGCTGATGGCCGGCGTCACGCTGTGGCGGCGGCGCCGGGCCGAGGCGGAGGCCGAGCCGGACGCCGTCACCACCCGGGCCGGCCGGATGAAAGCGCGCTCGTACGGCGTCCTGGGCGGGTTCACCACGATGGTCGCGAACGCGGGCGGCCCGGTGATGTCGATGTATCTCCTTTCGGCGGGCTTCCGCAAGCTCGGCTTCCTCGGTACGTCGGCCTTCTTCTTCCTCATCGTGAACGTGTCCAAGGTGCCCTTCAGCGCGGGACTCGGTCTGATCGACGGTCGCTCCCTGCTGCTCGACGCCGCGCTCGTGGTGTTCGTCGTGCCCGGCGCGTTGATCGGCAAATGGGCTGTGAGCAGGATCAACCAGCGGCTCTTCGAACAACTGGTGATCGCCGCCACGGTCGTCGGCGGTGTGCAGCTACTGCTGCGCTAGGCCCAGCAGCGCCGGGACGTCCGCGAAGGAGTCCACGACGTGGTCGGGGGTGCCGCCGGCGTTCTCGTGCGTCTCCGGCCGGTACTTCCCCGTCCGCACCAGGACCCCGGTGATCCCGGCCCGCTGCGCCGCGAGAACGTCCGACTCGACGTCGTCGCCCACCATCAGCGCTTCGTCCGCACCCGCGCCGAGCCGGGACAGCGCGGCCTCGAAGAACGCCCGGGACGGTTTGCCCGTGACCTCCGCCTCGACCCGCGCCGCCCGCTCGAGGCCGAGCAGGAAGGCACCGGAGTCCAGTTGCAGCCCGGAGTCGGTCCGCCAGTACAGATTCCGGTGCATCGCGACGAGCCGCGCCCCGCGCTGCAACTGCCCGAACGCCCGGTTCAGTGCCGAGTAGTCGAACTCCGGCCCCGCACCGCCCACGACGACCACGTCCGCACGGTCGTCGTCGACCACGGTGATGTCACCGAGGTCCGCCCCCACGTCCCCGCTGTTGAGGAGGGCACAGCGGGCGTCCGGGTAGTGCTCGGCGAGATGGACGGCCGTGGCGGCGGGCGCGGTCAGCACGTCCTCCACGTCCACCTCGAAGCCGGCCCCCGCCAGCGTCTTCGCGATCGACGCCCGGGAACGGGACGTCGTGTTGGTCACCAGGACCACACCGAGACCGGCCCCGCGGATCCTCGTCAGCGCCTCCACCGCACCCGGCAGCGGCTTCCAGGAGACGGTGAGGACGCCGTCGATGTCGATCAGGAGGGCACGCACGGATTCCATGGCCCGACGGTAGCCCTCCGCGCGGCCGACCGGCCCGAGCGACCTCGGTACGCTCACCCTCATGTCCCCGCACGTCCTGATCCTCGGCGGCACCACCGAGGCCCGCCGTCTCGCCGCGGACCTCGCCGCACACCCCGGTGTCCGGGTCACCAGCTCGCTGGCGGGCCGGGTCGCCCGGCCGGCACCGGTGGCGGGCGAGGTCCGGATCGGCGGCTTCGGCGGGCCGGAGGGCCTCGCCGACTGGCTGCGCGCGCACCGGGTGGACGTCCTGGTCGACGCCACCCACCCCTTCGCCGAGGCGATCACGGCGAACGCGGCCCGCGCGGCGGCGGCCACCGGTGTCCGCGCCCTGGTGCTGCGGCGCCCCGGCTGGCGGCCGGGGCCCGGCGACGACTGGCACTTCGTCCGCTCCCTCGAAGCGGCCGCCGAGGCGCTGCCCCGCCTGGGCCGAAGGGTGTTCCTCAGCACCGGCCGCCTGGGACTCGCCGCCTTCCGGCACCTGACGGACCTGAGCTTCGTCGTCCGGTCGGTGGAGCCGCCCGAGCCGCCGATGCCCCAGGACACCCGGGTGCTCCTCGCCCGCGGCCCGTTCACCGTGACCGACGAGACGCACCTCCTGCGCGCCCACCGGATCGACGTCCTGGTCACCAAGGACAGCGGAGGCGAGGCGACGGCCGCGAAACTGACGGCCGCACGGGACCTGGGGCTGCCCGTGGTCGTCGTACGCCGTCCCGCGCCACCGGCCGGTGTCACGGTGGTGCCCGACGTGGCCGGCGCACTGGAACGGCTGGGCCTCAGCTCTCCCCGGGGTTCCGGCGCAGCAGATACGTGTCCATGATCCACCCCTTGCGCTCCCGGGCCTCCGCGCGCACCCGCTCGATGCGGGGCCCGGCCTCGGCGAGCGGGCCGGAGACGAGGATCTCGTCCGGGGTGCCTATGTACGCCCCCCAGTAGATGTCGATGTCCTGCTCCGCGTACCGCCGGAAGGTTTGGTGCGCGTCCAGCATCACCACGACGTCGTCCACCCCTTCGGGGAACCCCTCGGCCAGCCGCCGCCCGGTGGTGATCTGCACCGGCCGGGCCACCCGGTTCAGTCCCGTGCGGTGCCGGGCCACCAGGGAGGAGACGCTGCTGATGCCGGGCACCACGTCGTACTCGAACTCCACCGCGCCCCGGTCCAGCACCTCCTGGAGGATGCCGAGCGTGCTGTCGTACAGCGACGGGTCCCCCCACACCAGGAACGCGCCGGTGCCGTCCTCGCCCAGTTCCTCGGTGATCAGCCGCTCGTAGATGCCCGCGCGCGCGGCGCGCCAGTCCTCCACGGCCGGGGAGTACGCGGTCCCGCCCGCCGTGCGGTCCCGCTCCGGGTCACGGGCCGTGACCAGCCGGAACCCGCCCTCGGGCAGATGCGCGTCGAGCATGTCCCGGCGGAGCCGGGTGAGGTCGCTCTTCACCTCGCCCTTGTCGAGCAGGAAGAACACGTCCGTGCCCCGCAGCGCCTTGACCGCCTGAAGGGTGAGCTGGTCGGGGTCGCCCGCGCCGATACCGATGACATGAATCTTTCGCACGCCCAGAGTCTGCCGCATGCCACTGACAGTGATCCCACCGCCTCCGCGGCGGCCGGGGGACAGGCGGTCAGGAAACCAGCCGAGGCGCCTCGGCCACCGCGTCGACGGGCCCCGGCCCACGCTCCACCCGCCGGGCCAGCTCCCGTGCCCACACGGCGAGCCGGGCCAGATCGATCCCGTGGGGCCTGTCCTCGCCCCGCGCGACCTCCCACTCCTCGACCGCGTCCGCACCGCGCCGCAGCAGCCGCGCCCCGCCGGTGACGTTGCCCCGGGCCGCGTGCGTGAGCCCCACGGCGAGCTGGGCGAGACCGCGCCACAGCGTGCGCTCCTCCTCGGGCCCCGCTTTCCAGGCGTCCTCGAACACCTCGTGGGCGTGGAAGGGCCGGCCCGCGTCCAGCAGCGCCTGCGCCTCGGCGACCGTCTCCCGCGCGGTCCGTACGACCCCCTCCGGCTGCCGTTCGACGCCCTCGGCCCCGTACGGCAGCGGCCGCCCCAGCCCGTCCCGGGGCCGGGCGTTGCGCGCCCGCCCGTCCGCGTCCCGGTCCCGACCGCCCGCCGGATCTCCCGCTGTCGTGCCCGCGTCTGTCATACGACCCATTGTCCCGGCACTCGCACCGGGGCCTCTTCGGCGCACCCCCGCACGTGGGGTAAAGTGCTGTTCGCGCGATCACGCGGGTCACCGCGAGTGAGCGCACCGGGACGTGGCGCAGCTTGGTAGCGCACTTGACTGGGGGTCAAGGGGTCGCAGGTTCAAATCCTGTCGTCCCGACTTGCTGAACAGCAGGTCGAGGGTCGTTCGAGAGCAGTCTCGGACGGCCCTTTCGTCGTGCCCGGACCCGGCCCGCACGCGGGGCGGGCCGGCACCGCGTGCCGGTCACCCCGGTGAAAGACCGGCGCAAGGTTCGGCGCGCGGCCGGCGCGTCCCGGCTAGCTTTCCAGGACCGTCGCCCCGGCCTCGCACGGATCCGGACGGCGCCGCGTCGCCGGTCACCGGGCCGGCGCCCATCTTCGCGGAGGTCACCCTTGAGGGTTGTCACGGTGTTGCCGGGCGACGGCATCGGTCCCGAGGTCGTCGAAAGCACCCTGCGCACGCTGGAGGCGCTGGACGCCCCGCTCTCCTTCGACGTGCTGGACCACGTGAACGCGCCCGCGTACCGGCGGCACGGGCGGGCGCTGACGGAGGCGGACCTGCGACGGATCGCCTCGAGTTCCGCCGTACTGCTCGGCGCCTTCGGTGATCCCTCGCTGGACGGCACCGACTACGTGCGCGGCGTCCTGCTCAGACTGCGGCTCGAGTTCGACCTGTACGCCAACTACCGCCCCGTCAAGCTGTGGCACGACCGGCTCAGCCCCCTGCGTGACTCCTCGCGGCGGGCCATCGACTGCGTCGTCGTCCGCGAGAACACGGAGGGGCTGTACAGCGGGATAGGCGGCGCCCTGCGGGCGGCCACCGAATGGGAGACGGCGGTGGACGCCGACATCAGCACCTACCACGGCGTCTCCCGCGTCATCGACTTCGCCTTCTCGGTGGCTACCGAGAAGGTCTGCATGGTCGACAAGGCCAACGCGGTGCGCTCGGGCGGGAGTCTGTGGCAACGGTGCTGGCGCGAGGCCGCCGAGCGCCATCCCGGCAAGCACAGCTCCCACCTCTACGTGGACGCCGCCGCGATGCGGCTCGTCAGCGATCCCACCGACTTCGAGGTCCTGGTGACGAACAATTCCTACGGCGACATCCTCAGCGACCTCACGGCCGCCCTCGCCGGCGGACTCGGCCTGGCCGCCTCGGCGAGCCTCAACCCGGCAACCGGCTTCGGCCTGTTCGAGCCGGTCCACGGCACCGCGCCGGACATCGCCGGGAAGGGCGTCGCCAACCCGCTGGCCACCGTGCTCACGGCGGCCCTGCTCTACGAGCGGCTGGACCTCACCGCCGAGGCCGACGCCCTCCGCCGCGCCGTCACGGCCGTGATCGCCAAGGGCCGGGTCACCCCCGACCTGGGCGGAAGGCTCTCCACGCGGGAGGCAGCCGCGGCCGTCCGCGCCGAGTTGTGAGTCGCCGGGCCGGCGCCGGCCCGGCGACGCGGCCGACCGGCGCCGCTGGTGACTCAGTTCGCCGGAGCGATCAGCGGCAGCCGGGACACGGCCGGCATGAGCCCTTCCCGAGGCACCTCCGTCCCGGCAGCCAGGGCCCGGCCGACCGGATAGGCGAGGGCGGCCGCGGGCAGGGTGCCGGGGCGGCCGCTGAGCCACACGTCGACGGCTCCCGTCGCGCGGTCCGCCCCGGAGGCCGTCCCCGCGCCCGTGAGCGGCTGGAGGCGGCGCAGGGTCTGCCGGGCGACCGCCTCGGCGCTGTCGTACAGGGTGACCCCGGCAGGCAGCCGCTGAAGGATGCGCGGGGCCACGAGGGGGTAGTGGGTGCAGCCCAGGACCACGGCGTCGCAGTCGGCGGGGGTGCGCTCGACGGCGGCCGCGATCGCCGCGTCGGAGGCGGCCGTGTCCCCGTGGTCGATCGCCTCGGCGAGACCCGGGCAGGCGACCCGTGCCACGGGTGTGCCGTTCGCGAAGTCGGCGATGAGCCGCTCCTGGTAGCGGCTGCCCGTGGTGCGGACGGTTGCCCACACCGCGACACTCCGGCCCGCCGCCGCGGCCGGCTTCACCGCCGGCACGGTACCGATCACGGGCAGGTGCGGCTCGAACTCACGGCGCAGGACGTCGATCGCGGTGACGGTCGCCGTGTTGCAGGGCACCACCAGGGCCCGCGCACCCCGCGCGGCGGCCGTCCGTGCCGCGGCCAGCAGGCGGTCCGTGACATAGGCCGCCGTCCGTGCCCCCCAGGGCGCGCCCTCGGGATCCGACATCAGCAGCAGATCGAGCCGCGGGGCGAGATGCCGCAGCCAGCCGGTCGTGGGCAGAAGCCCGAGCCCTGAGTCGATCAACGCCACTGTCACGGCGACGAAGTTATCAAACGGGCAGGTCCCCGGTGCCGTGCCCGGCCGGGCCGGGACCCGCGCGGGGGTGTGTGGCCCCGCCACCTCCAGCGGGCGGTCCTCCCGGCCGGGGCCTTCGTCGCCCTCCCCTCCGACCGGCCCGCCAGGTGCCCGAGCAACCGTGCCCGGGTGCGGACGCGGGGCTCTGCCGACCTCGTCGGCGCAGCTCACGGCGGCCAGTGTGGGCAGGGCACGGCGAACGGAAGGAACCACAGTGAGCGTTCAGACCGAGGAGACTCCGACAGAGTGCCCGTCGTCCGGTTCCCGGTGGTCCGTACCGGGCCACCCGGGCGGTGCGCGGGAGAGGGCGGTCCGGCAGCTGGCCGACGCGCTGTTCGCGTCCTTCCCGCGGCGGGACCAGCGCCGGAAGGGGGAGCTGTACCTGCGCGGCCTGCTGCTGGCCGACGGGCGCAAGACGATCCGCAACATCGGTGCCCATGTCGGCGGTGCGGCCATGGAGCAGGGCCTGCACCACTTCATCAGCAGCTCCACCTGGAACTGGATGCCGGTGCGGCGGGCACTGGCCGGGCATCTGCAGCAGATCAGCGCGCCGCACGCGTGGGTGGTGCAGCCGATGCCCATACCCAAGGCCGGCGACCAGTCCGTGGGTGTCCACCAGGGCGTGGACCCTGGCACGGAGCAGCCGTTCCACGGCCAGCGGGCCTTCGGCGCGTGGCACGTGTCCGACGCCCTGGGAGTGCCGGTCAACTGGCGGCTGTTCCTGCCCGAGCCGTGGCTGCGGGACCGGACCAGGCGCCGCCAGGCCGACATACCGGACTCCGTCGCCCCCGAGACGTGGGAGCAGTGCGCGGCCGCCTCGGTCCTGGAACCCATGGCGGCCCGGCAGATGGCGTCCCGGCCCGTCGTGCTGAACGTGCCCGTCGAGCGGATCGCGGACACGATCGGCCGGTTCACCGAGGCGGGCGTTCCGGTGATCGCACGGGTCGGCGGATCCGCTCGCCTGACGGTGCGTGACCCGGCGCTGGCCCCGTACGTCGGGAGGACGTACGGCGCTCAGCAGATCCTGGCCGCGGCCAAGGGCATGCGCCGCCGGATCGAGCGGCCGGGACCGGCCGGTCCCGGCGCCGCCCGCCGTGCCTCGTGGGCGGTCGCCGTACGGGTCGGCACCGCGGGGCGGTTTCCCGGGCTGCGCCGGGCGGGCGCCGGCCGGAACGTCCCGGGCCTGCTCCTGCTCGGCGAGTGGGATGACCCGCAACGCCCCCCGGTCGGATGCTGGATCACCAACACCGACACGCTCGCGGTCGGCGGCCTGCCGCGGATCACTCGGCTCGCCGAACGAGCGGGACGGGCGCTGACGGACGTCGGGGAGGACGTCGGCCTGAAGGACTTCGAGGGGCGCTCCTTCAGCGGCTGGCACCGCCACGTCACCCTCGCGTCCGCTGCCCAGGCCGCCGTCGCCCTGGGCGACCTCGCGGGCCACCGGACCGGCGTGGCGCCGCCGTGGTCGTGACCCGCGCCGTCCGGGGAGGGGCGCTAGCGGTGCATCGACCCCTTGACCCGCTGGAGCCGCAGCGCCAGCTGGATCTCCAGGGCGTTGCCCGGCTCCTGCCAGGTGGAGCCCAGGAGTTCGGCTATACGGTCCAACCGGCGCATGACGGTGTTGGTGTGGACGTGCAGCTGCTGGGCGGCCCGGGTCGGGCTGCCACCGGAGGTGTAGTACGCCTCGAGCGTTCCGACGAGATCGGTGGAGCGCCTGGCGTCGTAGTCGAGGACCGGACCGACGACGGAGGAGATGAAACCGTCGACATCGTTGTTGTCGGAGAGCAGCAGCCCGAGGAAGCCGAGGTCACCGGCGGCCGCGGTACGGCCCGTGCAGCCGAGGGCGGTCAGGGTGTCCAGACATCGCCGCGCCTCCTCGTAGAGCTCCTTGACCGAGCCGAGGTCCTGGGTCGGCCCGGCCGCTCCGCCCGTGACGGGGTGGCCGAGGACGGCGGACAGTTCGAGCGCGGCGGAGCGGGCGGCGGTGGAGGCGTCGACGCCGGGCAGGAACAGCACCAGGGACTCGCCGCGCACGGTCCGTATGCCGCCGTGCCGATGGGCGTAGGAGGCGGCCCAGACGCTGGCCTCGCCGGGTTTGCCGCATTCGGGCCGCAGGACCAGGACGATGTGCTCGGCCTCGGGATCGATCCTCAGCCGCCGGGCGCGTTCGGCCAGCCGGCGGGACGACTGCGGCGCGGCGGAGAGGAGGTCGTCCAGGTACTCGTCGCGTACGGGTCCCGCCGCGGCCGCCATGCTCCGGCGCTGCAGCACCAGGGCGACGGCCTGGCCGGCGAAGCGCAGCAACTGCCGGTCCTCCGCCGTGAGCGGGCCCTTCGCCCGCAGGAACAGCACACCGGGCTCCGTCGCACCGGTGCCGAGGCGCGCGGCCCAGACGGTTCCGGTGACGGCCACGGGTCCGTCGCCCGCGTGCGAGTCCACCAGCGCCTTGACCGTGGTGGCCTCGTCGATGGCGGGCACCCGGCCGGTGGCCGCCAGCGTACGGCCGTGCCCGTCCCGCACGGAGAGGGTGCCGCCCAGCGCCTCGGCGGCCGCCGTGAGAACGTCCGAAAGGTCGCTCCCGTCGAGCACCAGCTCCATGAGCCTGGTCTGCACCTCGCAGGAGGAACTCAGCCTGGACCGCCGGGACTCGAGGCGGTACGCCTCCCGCTCCGCCTCGGCCGCACGGGCCTCAGCCCGCTCCTGCCGCCGGGCCGACGCGATCGCCGAGGCCGACAGGTTGGCGAGCGCCCGCATCATGCTCACCTCGTCGGGTGTGAAGTGGCGTATGGCCCGCGACGCTCCGTACAGCGCCCCGAGGGTCTCCTCACCCTGGGCCATCGGCACGGCGAGGATCGCGTGGAGCCCTTCCGACCGCACGACCTCGTCGATGTCCGGGGAGTGCTCGAACCGTTCGTCGGCGAGATAGTCGTGGGTCCAGAAGGGAGCGTGCCTGCGCTGGGCCAGTTCACCCAGGCCCATGCCCCTGTTCATGGTGAGGCCGACGCTGAGCGCCGTCGTCTCACCGTCGGTCTGGTGCACGTACGAACTGCCGTCCGCCTGCTGGAAGCTGACGTAGGCCATGTCGAAGTCCAGGAGCAGCCGGGCGCGGCGGGTGACCGCCTTCAGCGCGTCGGGGCCGCTGTCCGCCATCTCCTGGGCCACGTCGACCAGGGCGGCGAGGGCGGCTTCCCGTTTGCGT
This sequence comes from Streptomyces sp. NPDC041129, assembly GCF_055592265.1. Lineage (NCBI taxonomy): Bacteria > Bacillati > Actinomycetota > Actinomycetes > Kitasatosporales > Streptomycetaceae > Streptomyces > Streptomyces sp. NPDC041129. The sequence continues at coordinate 438,580 of NZ_JBVIYV010000001.1, forward strand.
TGTCGGTCCATCGAGGCACGGACCTCGAGGGCGAGCCGTGTGGCCTGCCGCAGTCCGGCCATCCGCTGCTCCGTGGGCTTCCGCTGTCTGGCCTCCCGCAGCAGATCCTCGAAATGCCAGTGCGGGGCCTCCTGAGCGAGAAGCTCGAGGACGGCCAACGCGGGTTGGTCCGCGCACCGGTCCGCGCCCGTGTCGTCCGAATCCACCAAGCGCCCCTTGCAGCAGGCATTCCAACATCTGAACTTCCTCATCGTACATGCAGGTCAAGCGCCGTTCAGGAACTTTTTGCCCCAGTGGACGCGCGGACCGTGCTGTGGCTTGGGGCAGGTGTTCCGGCCACCCTCGCGACGGGTGAGCGTTGTGGTGGGAGCACCTTCCGGCAGCTCTCCGGAGCTGATGACCATGGCAGCCACGGGGATGGACGGCGCGCACGGCGCTCAGGGTCACAAGGGATGTCGGATGGCGGAGCTGAAGAGCTATGTGCGGTCGCTCGAGCGCAGCAGGCAGGCGCTGGCAAGGGGGGACAGGACCGAAGTCTTCACACTGGCGAACAGGGAATGGGACCTGCTGGGTGGTGTGTTCGCCCCCACGTTCTCGGCGACGACCGAGGTGGCGCTCGAGGTGCTCGGTCTCGTCGGTGACGAGGAGCCCGGGTACCGGCCGAAGGGGTCGTTCCTGGAGATCGGGTGCGGGACGGGGGTCATCGCGGTGTCGGCCGCCCTCGCGGACTGCGAACGCGTGGTCGCCACCGACATCAACCCGGACGCCGTGCGGAACACGCGGATCAACGCCGAACGGCACTCGGTGGCCGACCGGGTGACAGCGGTGCACAGCGATCTGTTCGAGGCACTGGACGGTGCGGAGCGCTTCGACACCGTCTACTGGCACTCGAACTTCGTCCTTGCGCCGGACGACTACCGGTACGAGACGGACCACGAGCGCGCGTACGTCGATCCGGGCTACCGGGCGCACCGGCGCTACCTGATCGATGCCCCGGGGCTGCTGGCGGTGGGCGGGTCGGCCCTGCTCCAGTTCAGCGACCGCGGCGACCTCCCGTTGCTCCACGAGATGGCCGCGGAGTGCGGCCGCACGCTGCGCCTGCTGGACCGCCGCGGCTTCCTGGAGGGCGACGAGCGCATCGAGCACCTGCTCCTCGAGATCACGGCGACCGCCTGACGGCGTGCCACCTCGGCGGGCCCGGCGGGGAGCCGGGCACGCCCTCCCGGACGGCCTAGGGAAACAACCATGCGTACGCTGCTCGTCGACAACTACGACTCCTTCACCTACAACCTCCACCACTACCTGGCGGAGGTGAACGGCCACGAGCCGGTGGTGATCCGGAACGACGATCCGTCCTGGCACCGCGGAATGCTCGCCTCGTTCGACAACGTGGTGATCTCGCCGGGACCCGGCGATCCGGCGGTCGCCGCCGACTTCGGGATCTGCCGGGAGGTCGTCGAGCACGCGGACCTGCCCGTGCTCGGCGTCTGTCTGGGCCACCAGGGACTGGCCCTGGCGCACGGGGCCACCGTCTCCCGGGCACCGGAGCCGAGACACGGGCGCCTCTCGCCCGTCCTGCACGACGGCACCGGACTGTTCACCGGTCTCCCCTCGCCCATCGACGTGGTTCGCTACCACTCTCTGGCCGTGACCGGCCTGCCCGAGGAACTGCGGGCCGTCGCCCGGACACCGGACGGGGTGCTGATGGGGATCGAGCACCGTAGCCGGCCCATGTGGGGCCTGCAGTTCCACCCCGAATCGGTCCTGACCCGGCACGGTCCCGATCTGATCGCCAACTTCGCCGGTCTGAGCAGGACTTGGTGGACGACCCGCCCCCGGGAGCGGGTCGAGCTCAGCGCCGGCAGGACCGCCGCACCGGCCGCCACCGCGGGCGCGGGCGCCGGTGCGGCTCCGGACACCGGTCCGGCCCAGGGCGGCCGACAGCCGGGTGTCCTGCGCATACTGACGGAGCGCCTGCCGGCGCCGTGCGACGCCGAGACCGCCTTCGACCGCCTCTTCCGGGCCGGCCCGTACTCCTTCTGGCTGGACAGCAGCAGGCCCGACACGGACACCGGCCGCTTCTCCGTCATGGGGGACGCGTCTGGCCCGCTCGCCCGGGTGGCGCAGGCCGATGTGAACCGGGGCACCGTGACCGTACGGTCCGCCGGGACCACACGGATCGTCACCAGCCGGTTCCTGGACTGGATCGACCGTGACCTGAGGTCGGTCCGAGTCGAGGCGCCGCCGCTCGACTTCGGGTTCGCCCTGGGCTGGGTGGGCTACCTCGGGTACGAGCTGAAGGCCGAGTGCGGCGGGGACGCGGCGCACCGGTCGGAGGACCCTGACGCCGTCATGGTCTTCGCCGACCGCTCGGTGGTCTTCGACCATCTGACCGGTACCGTCCACCTGCTGGCGTTGACGCCGGACGACGACGAGGCGGCGGCACGCGCCTGGCTGCTCTCCGTACGGCGGGAGCTGGAGGGACTGGCCGGCCGGGGCGCCGGGGAGGCACCGCCCCCCGCCCGGCACGCCGAACTGCGGCTGCGGCACGATCGCCGCACCTACCTCGGCCTGATAGCCGAGTGCCAGCGGGAGATCGCCGCGGGCGAGACGTACGAGGTGTGTCTCACCAACATGGCCGAGGCGCATCTCGACCTGGACCCCTGGCAGGGGTACCGCTTCCTGCGCCGCAACAGCCCCGCCCCCTACGGAGCACTGCTCCGTTTCGGATCGCTCTCGGTCCTCAGTACCTCGCCCGAACGCCTCCTCCATGTCGGTGTGGACGGAGTGGCCGAGTCGAGACCCATCAAGGGCACCCGCCCGCGCGGCGCGACGCCGGAGCAGGACGCCGCACTGGCCGAGGAGCTGAGGTCCGACGAGAAGGACCGCGCGGAGAACCTGATGATCGTCGACCTGGTGCGCAACGACCTCGGCCGGTGTGCCGAGACCGGCTCGGTCGAGGCCGATCTCTTCCAGGTCGAGACGTACGCGACGGTCCATCAGCTGACGAGCCGGGTCCGTGCCCGACTCGCCGCCGGCCGCAGCGCGGTGGACTGCCTGCGGGGCGCCTTCCCGCCCGGTTCCATGACCGGAGCCCCGAAGATCCGCACCATGCGGCTCATCGACAAGCTCGAGGCCGGGCCGCGCGGTGTCTACTCGGGCGCCGTCGGATACTTCTCGCTGACCGGTGCGGCCGACCTGAGTGTCGTGATCCGTACGGCTGTGGTGACTCCCGGCCGCATCCGCTACGGCGTAGGCGGAGCCGTCATAGCGCTGTCCGATCCGATGGCCGAATTCGAGGAGACGGCCGTCAAGGCCAAGCCCCTGCTCAACCTGACCGGAGCGACGTTTCACTGAGCAGGGCGAAGGTCCCCGCCGACCGGCGTGAAAACGCCTTGCCACCCGGCCCGCGTGCGCTCCGGTGAACCTGACATAGTCCTCGAACGGCTGTGGCCAGCCGCCCCGGAATTGAGCAGAATTCTGGCAGTGGGACAGGCCGGAATTGCCTGGGCGGGTCCCGTCGTGGCAATCAGGCAGAGACGTTGGGGGACGTGTTGGCAAGAAATACCGGGCAGTCGGCCATGGTCCGTTCCATGGGCCACGGAGCCCGCGCCTCCCTCGGACCGGCCTGATCCACCTCCTTGCCGCGGGGCCGCCCCACCGACTTCTACGTCCCCGGGCGCGCCCACGCCGGCGCCGTACCCCCGGCCCCGCCCTGAACACCCGGTGGAGGGCGGTGTCCGGCATGCCTTCCGGGCACCGGTCACCCGTCGGCGCGGTCAGGGAGAGAGCGTCTCGCCCGGCGCGTGGACCGTGCGCGCCATCGGGCGGATCAAAGACGGCCATTCACAGTGAACTCAGGAGTGATTCGATTGACCACCTCCGACGTGCGCGACATCAACGAACTCCGCTCGGTGCTCGACCGGGACGGATACGTCGTCATCGAGAACGTGGGATCCGCCGAGAACGCCGAGGAACTGCTGAGCCGACTGGGCGGAATCCTGCCGCAGTACGACGGCCGTAAGTCCCACGAAATCGTGGTCACCCCGGGATTCGAGGATCTGCTGCACTCGAAGACCTCGCGGGAGATATTCGTCCACACGGAGGCGCCGGGCTGGGACCCCGTTCCGAAGTATCTGGCTCTGTACTGCCACGCGCAGGCACAATGCGGCGGCGGGCACACGACGATCTGCGACGGACGGGAATTCCTGGCCGACCTCAACGAGCGTGAGCGCGAATTGATGTACGACGTGGAAATCGACTTCCCCGGCGCCTACGGAAAGCAGGGGAAGAACGGCGAGGCCGAGTGGACGGTCCGCAAGGCGATGGTTTCCCGCGACGAGGACGGCGCCGAGGTGATCCGGTTCAGCTACACCCACCTCACCTTCGCGGACTACACGCCCGATCTCAGCGCGGACGTCTCCGTGGACAGCCTGCCGCTGGGGAAGGAGGGCGTGGCCCTCGCCGAGCACGGCACCGAGTTCTTCAACAACCACCACCTGCCGGTACTCATCCCCGATCACGCGCTGCTGATCTGGGACAACCGCCGCATGTTCCACGGCCGCAGCTCCTACACCGACCAGCGCCGGCACCTGACCCGCTTCTTCGTCGGCGCCTAGGCGGGAAACGGGCCCGCACCGGCCCGGATCAGCAACAGAGAGGAACCCCCCAGTGGCTTTCACCGATCCCCAGGAAGACAACGGCGCAACCTTCGGCACCGTGCTCTTCGACGCCGTGGACAACCCCGTCATCCAGCGCCTCGCCCTCAACTGGGAGCGGCGCGCCACGGTCAAGCGGGACGACCCCGACCTGCTCGACCTGTTCGATCCGGGACTGCCGGACTACCCGGACACGATCATCCCGTTCAAGGACCACCCCACCTACCAGGCGCTCTCCCCCGAGGACCAGGGGGACATCCTGAGCTGGGCGATGATCGCGCTGAACCGGAACACGATGTTCTCCGAACAGCGCGTGGTCAACCCGGCCTTCAGCCTCATCCTCCAGGGAGAGTTCCCCGGACTGTGGGGTGAGGCGCTGGAGATATCCCTGATGCAGTCCATGGTGGACGAGCAGTACCACACGCTCATGCACCACATCGCGAGCGGCATCACCCGCAAGCGGCGCGGAAAGGCGTACAAGGACTCCGACCTGCCGCTGCCGTACTACTCGCAGGTGCACATGCGGCTCAGCGCCGAGGCTCCGGAGCGCTGGCAGCGCAGTCTCCTCACGCTGTCCTTCGCCACCATCACGGAACTGTGCATCGGTGGCTACCTCGAACTGATCGCCAAGGCTCCCGGCATCCAGCCCATGAACCTGGCCCTCGCCGGGCTGCACCGGCACGACGAGGTCTGCCACGGGTCCATCAACGGCGAACTGGTCAAGGTCCTCTACCCCCAGCTCAACAAGGAGCAGCAGCGGTTTTTGCTGCGGGCCCTGTGCGACGCGCTCGAGGCGTACGCGGCGAACGACTACGGCACCTGGCAGACCGTCATGAAGCTGGTCGGGGTCGAGGGCGGCGAGGAGATGCTGCTCGACGTCCAGGGCGCCGGCCGCAAGGCGCTGTTGCGCGACTACAGCGGTCTGCACCGGGTGTTCGAGGACCTCGACGTGCTGGACCAGATCGAATTCGACTGGTCGAGCGTCAAGGTGTCCGGCGAAATCCCCTATCAGTGACCCTTCCGACCGGAGCGAAAAGGGAACTCATGGACAAGGCCAGCCAGGCGGCCGGCGAGTACCGCATCGCCCCCGACGTCGCCGAGAGCATCGCCGCGCGAGCCCTCACCGACGCGGGCGTGGGGCCCGCCGACAGCGCCGCCGTGGCCGACGCGCTGGTGCAGACCTCGCTGCGGGGCATCGGCACCCACGGTCTGCGGCTGCTTCCGCAGTATCTGAGCGACATCGAGCACGGCATCGCGAATCCCCGGCCCGTCTGCACCGTTGTGCGGGAGACGGGAGCCACCGCGGTCCTGGACGCGGACGCCGCCCTCGGCATCGTGGCCGGCCTGCGGGGGGCCGAGGAGGCGGTGCGCAGGGCGGCCCGGTTCGGCGTCTCCGTCGTGGTGGTGCGCAACTCCAACCACTTCGGCGCGGCGTCGGTGTACAGCCGGGCGATGGCGAAGGCCGGCATGATCGGATGGGTCATGACGTCCTGCTCCCCGCGGGTGGCTCCCTTCAACGGCAGCCAGGCACACCTCGGGACCAACCCGATCAGCGTGGCCGCAGGCGGCGGGGACCACGAGTTCGTCCTGGATATGGCCACCAGCCAGGTGTGCCTGGGCGAGATCCGTGAACGCGGACGGCAGGGTGTACCGCTGGACGCGGGCTGGGCCAACGACGCCGCGGGACGCCCCACGGTCGACGCCGGCCAGGTCGCCACACTCACCCCCCTCGGCGCCGGGCACAAGGGCCAGGGACTGGGCATGGTGGTCAGCCTGATGACGGCGGTGCTCGCCGGCTCCCCGCTGGACTGGGAGATGGAGCACATCGAGAGCGCCCCGCACGGCAAGGGCCGCGAGGTGGCCCACTTCCTGATGTGCCTGGACCCGAGCGTCTTCGCGGGCCGCGAGGCGTTCGACGAACGCATGCGGACGTTCGTGGACGACACGCGGCGAAGCCCCGCGTCCGGTGCCGAGCCGGTGCGCTGCCCGGGCGATCCGGAGCGCATCAAGGCCGCCCACAACACCGCCCACGGCATCCCCCTGGACCCCCGCACGGGACAGAGGCTGTACGGCCTGGCGGCCGACTACGGCATGGAAGACCTGCTGCCCACCGCCGGCCTCAGCTGAAGCCGGACAAGGAGACCTCGTGGTAACCCTCTCCCGATCCAAGTCCATCTGGATGGACGGCGAGTTCGTCCCCTGGGACGACGCCAACATGCACTTCCTCACGCCCTCCCTGCACTACGGCTGGGCCGTCTACGAAGGCATGCGCGCCCACCGCACCACCGAGGGCGTGGCGGTCTTCCGGATCGACGACCACATCGCCCGGCTGCGCAACTCGGCCCGGGTGTACATGATGGAGATCCCGTACACCGACGAGGAGATCGCGGAGGCGATCGTCTCGCTCGTCCGGGAGAACGGCTCGCAGCCGTGCTACATCCGGCCGAACATCTACCTCGGATACGGCAGCATGGGAGTCTCGCTGGACCTCTCGGCGGTCCGCGTGGCCATCGCCACCTGGCCGTGGTCGGACTATGTGGACCGGCAGGCGCTGGAGCGCGGCTGCCGGGTGATGACCAGCGGATGGCGGCGCAACCACCAGGACGCCATCCCGCCGCAAGCGAAGGCGACCGGCGCCTACATCAACTCCTGCATGGCCAAGATCGGCGCACAGCGGGCTGGTTACGACGACGCGCTGCTGCTGACCGACACCGGCCACATCGCCGAATGCTCGGCGGCCAACTTCTTCCTCGTCAAGGAAGGCGTCCTGCACACGCCCCCCGTCAGCGAGGGCATCCTGCCTGGAATCACCCGGTCCACGGTGCTGACCCTGGCCGCCGACGCGGGCCTCGAGGTGGTCGAACGCCGGATCGCGCGAGCCGAGGCTTACACGGCCGACGAGATCTTCCTGACCGGCACGGCCATCGGCATCGTCCCGGTGGCGTCCGTCGACGACCGGTCCACGACGGCCGCCGGCTGCGGGCCCGTCACCAAGTCCGTCGTCCAGGCCTACGAGGACGCCACGTCCGGCCGGCTGTCCGGCCACGCGGACTGGTGCGTCCCGGTCTGACCGGCGCCCGCCGCGGGAGCGCCGCCCGAGGTGGCGCTCCCACCGGGCGGGCGGCGGAGGCAACCGGCGACCGAACGAGGGGAGGCGAGGCATGAGCCGTGCGCACACCGCCGGCGGCGAGCCGCAGCGGCGGCCGGAACCGGCGCTTCCGCAGGCCGGACGCCGGGTCGTCGCCGTCGTCGACGCCCCGGAGGGCGGCTACGTCGACCGAGCCGACGTCGAACAGCGGGAAGTGGGCGCCGGGATCGACGTCCGGCTGGACGTCCTGTCCCAGAGCGAGGTGCCCGAACTGGCCCGCCGAGCCCCGGAGTGCGTCGTGCTGTGGCACCGCGTCGCGCTCACTGAGGAGTTCTTCCGGCTGAACTCCTCGTGCCGTGCGGTGATCTGCGCGAGCGTGGGCCACGACCACGTGGACGTCCGTGCCGCGCGGGCGAGCGGGGTGGCCGTCTACCACGTACCCGACTACGGCGTCGACGAGGTGGCGGACCACACGCTGGCACTCGCACTGACCTGCGTGCGCCGGGTCCGGGACCTCGACGCCCATGTGCGCGCGGGCGGCTGGGAGTGGCGGCGGGCCGAGGGGGTGCGCCGACTGCGCGGCGCCACCTGGGGCCTGGTGGGCTGCGGCCGCATCGGGCAGGCCGTGGCACGGCGGGCCGCGTCGTTCGGGATGCGCGTCGCCTTCTACGACCCCTACGCCCACCCCGGAATCGAGAAGGCCCATGGCTGGAGGCGGTACTGGCACCTGCACGGGCTACTGGCGGCCGGCACGGTCGTGAGCCTGCACGTGCCCCTCACCCCCGAGACGGCGCACATGATGGACCGGACCGCTCTGGAGGCGCTCGCGCCGGGGGCCGTCCTGGTCAACACCTCACGCGGCGCCGTCGTCCAGGAGAGCGCTCTGCGTCACGCCCTGGAACAGGGCCGGCCGGCGGCTGTCGCGCTGGACGTCGCCGAGCACGAACCCGGGGTGGCCGACTGGCTGCGCGGACACCCGAGAGCCCTCCTCACCCCCCATTCCGCTTTCTACTCCGTCGAGTCGATGACCGAACTGCGGCGGCGTGCCGCCCGCGCGGCGGCCCAGGTGATCCGCGGCGAGCCCGTGACCGAGGCCGTACGCGTCGTGTGAGAGCGAGCGCGCGATCCCCGTCCGCGACCCGTCCCGACCCGACCAGAGAAGAGTCGTCATGCCCGTCAGCAGCAAGGAAGCCGTGGCCCGCCCGGCCGGCTGGCAGGACTGGAAGTGGCAGCAGCGCCACGCCGTCCGCACGGCCGGAGGGATCAAGGAGTACTTCCCCGAGTGCCCGCCCGAGGTGCTCCGGGGCATCGACGAGCACGCCGCGAGCCGCCGGTTCCAGGTCACGCCCTACTTCCTCAGCCTGATCCGCGCCGACGGCGACGGGCGGCGCCCCCGCGACGACGATCCGCTATGGCGCCAGGTCTGTCCCTCGGTGACGGAGCGGGCCGACCCCTACGGCTACGACGGGGAGAGCGAGAACTGGGAGCTGGCGGAGGAGATGGTGACCCCCATCGCCCAGCACAAGTACGACAACCGGGTCATCGTCCGGTACTCCAACATCTGCCACGCGTACTGCCAGTTCTGCTACGAGGCGCTGCGCACCCTCGAACGGAACTCCTCGAAGCCGTCCTTCGACCGGCGTCACTGGCAGCGGACGCTGGAGTACCTCGCGGCCGACGACCGTGTCGAGGAGGTGATCCTGAGCGGCGGCGAACCGTTCATGCACAGTGACGAGCAGCTCGCCGGGGTGCTGGGCGAACTCCGTGAGGTCCGTGCGGACCTGGTGATCCGCATCCACACCCGCAGCCTCACCTTCAACCCGTTCCGCGTCACCGAGTCACTGACGCGCACGCTGAGCGCGCACCGGGTGCAGGCGCTGGGCCTGCACATCACGCACCCGAACGAGATCACACCGCCCTTCGTCTCGGCCCTGCGCCGACTGCAGAGCGCGGTCCCGCTCGTGTTCTCCAACGTGCCGCTGCTCCGCGGCGTCAACGCGTGCCCCGGCACGATGCGGGAGCTGTCCATGTCGCTGTACCGGCTGGGCGTGCACGCCGGCTACCTCTACCACTTCATGCCCCACAGCCCGCAGTCCGAGGTCTTCCGGGTCCCCGTGGACGAGGGACGCCGGATCGTGCGGTCCCTGAAGCGCCACGTCTCCAATCCCGCCGTCCCCGAGTACGTCCTGCCGCACCCGACCGGGAAGTACACGGTGCCCCTGGCCGACGAGCACGAGTACCCGCGGCACCGACGGGACGCCGACGGCGTCCGGGTCCTCGGCTTCACGAACTGGCGCGGAGAGCGCGTCACCTATCCCGACCCCGAATGACCGGCCGGGGCGGCCGCCCGGCACCACACCACCCCATTCCCCCCACACACGGCAGGAGACGAGGCATGTGCGACACCGTCGGTGGCGTCGTCGGCAGACAGCGGATCCCCTCGATGCGGCTGCCCCTGCGCGACCCCGCGCGGACCGGGCCGCGCACGGTGGAGCACTGGCTCGCCCGGTGCCTGACCGGTCCCGTCGACCTCCGCGGCGACGGCCACGACAGCACGGCGCTCCTGCGCACCGCCCGGGCCCAGCTCGACGCCGGGACAGCGGACCGGGACGCCGACGCCCTGCTCGACGTCCACCGTTCGCTGTACGCCGTCTACGAGGTCCTGCTCGGGCACCCGCTCGCCCCGGCCGCGCGCCACGAGCGCAGCGCGTGGTTCAACGTGTTCCGGGCGATGTGCGAGGACGCCCTCCTCGACGACGACCTCGACTCGCTGCGCGGCGACCTGCCGTCCGCCGTCGAGGCCGGCCGGTCCCACTACCTGAGGCAGTGGTTCCTCACGGCGTCGCGGCAGCGCAACCCCCTCGACCGGGCGGTCGAGCACCACCTCGAGCACCGGGCGACCCTCGAGGAGATGACCCGGTTCATCCAGGCCGACGGATACCTCAACTACCGTTTCTTCGACGCCCTGGTGCTGGCGCAGACGCACTTCATGGAGAGCGTCAAACAGGAGATCGGCCACCACCTCTGGGACGAGTGCGGCGCCGGTGACGGATCCGGGGCCCACACCGTCCAGTTCACCGAGGCGCTGCGCCGCCTCGGTACGTCACTGCCGCTGGTGCCGCCCTGGGAGGACTGGCGGCCCTACGCCGGCTTCAACCTGTACTTCATGCTCGGCACCAACCGCCGCCACCACTTCAAGGCGCTGGGCAGCCTCGCCATGCCCGAGCTGTTCGACGTGGACCGCGACGACATCGTCGTACGCGGCCTGCGAAGGCTTGGCCTGGACCCGCGGGACGGGTTCCGGTTCTTCGTGAACCACGTTTCGGACGACGCCGGACACGGGCCCGAGTGGCTGGACCGGGTCGTCACGCCGATCGTCCGCCACGACCCGGCCGCGGGCATGGAACTCGCGCGGGGCGCGGCACTGCGGATGCTCGCCATGCGCCGCTACAACGAGTTCCTCGCGGACCTCCTCGACGTCCGGCCGAGCCCGGCCGTCACCGGGGGGACCTGAGATGCCAAAATCCGCGCCCAATCCCTTTCCCTCCGTCGAGACGCTGGAACGCGCCACCGGTCTGCCCGTGCGATGGCGCCTCTCCACCAACGAGAACGAGTTCGGGCCCGCGCCGGCGGCCGTCGCGGCCCTGGTACGGGCGGCCCCGGAGGCGCACCGCTACCCCGACTGCGCGCACCACACCCTGCGCCGGCGCCTGGCACGGCTGCACGGGGTGGGCGAGGAGGCGATCCTCGTGGCGACGGGCATCGACGGCCTGCTGGCCCAGGTGTGCCGGGCACTGGCGCGGCCCGGCTCGCGCGTGGTCACGACCAGGGGCACCTATCCGACCTTCGTCCACTTCGCCGAGGCCGCCGGAGCCGTGGTCCACACCGTCGACTACCGGCGGGACCGTGCTCATCCCGAGGCGCTGGCCGAGGCCGCGCGCCGGCACCGGGCCGCCCTCGTGTACCTCGCCGAACCCGACAACCCGCTGGGCGGCGCACTGGGTGCCGAGGAGGTACGCCGGCTCGCCGACCGGCTCCCCGAGCGCACCACGCTGATCGTCGACGGGGCCTACGCCGAGTACCAGGCCCCTTCCCGCAGGCTGTCCGCGCAGGACGTCCTGGGGCGCCGCCTGCTGTGGCTGCGTACCTTCTCCAAGGCCCACGGACTCGCGGGACTGCGGGTCGGCTACTGCCTGTACGACCCCGACACGACCGGTGGCCTCGAACACGGCCTGGAGTACTACGCCGTCGCCCGGCCGAGCGAGGCGGCGGCGCTGGGCGCCCTGGACGACACCGGGCACCTGAACCGGACCGTCGCCCGGACCGCGGCCGGCCGCACGCACTACCGGCGGGCGCTCACGGACCTCGGCTGCCTGCCGCTGCCCTCGGAGACGAACTTCGTGAGCTTCCGGACACCCGGCGGCCCCGGCCGGCCCGGTGAGGTGTCGGACGCCCTGCGCCGGCAGGGGACGTACGTCCGTCCCGTACGTATCGCGGGCCGGCCGGACCTGCTGCGGCTCACCGTCGGCCCGCCGGCCCAGCGCGCCGCCGTCCTCACCCTGCTGCGCGACCTCCTCTGACCGCTCCGACCCATCGACCGAGCACCCCCCGGGTGCGGAATGCGAGCCCCGCCATGTCCTCCTCCAGCAGCCTGCCCTGGTCGCAGATCGCCGAGTCGGTCACGCCCGGCCACCCCGACAAGGTCGCCGACCAGGTGTCCGACGCCGTTCTCGACGCGTACCTCGCCACCGACCCCGAAGCACGGGTCAACTGCGAGGTCATGGTGACCCGGGACCACGTCCTGGTGACCGGTCAGGTGACCGCGGCCGGGACGGTGGACGTCGAGGCGGTCGTACGCGGTGTGCTGTCCGACGTCGGCTACCGGGACGTGGCCGTCCACGGCGTCGACGCCACGCGCAGCCCGGTGACGGTTCTCCTCGACCACCAGTCACGGGAGATCGGTGCGGGAGTCGACGAGGGAGGGTCCGGCGACTCCGGCATCGTGTATGGGTACGCCTGCGACGACACGCCGGAACGACTGCCGCTGAGCTGTGTGCTGGCCCACGCGCTGACCAGAGAGCTCGCTGGACTGCGGGAGCAGGCCCACGCGATCGGGCTCGGTCCGGACGGCAAGGTGCAGGTGGAGGTCGCGGGCGGGGACCGGCCCGCGCACGGCCGGGTCGTGCTCTCCGTCCAGCACACCGCGACCCGGCCGCTCGCGGAGGTACGGGAGTTCTGCGCTGAGCAGGTGGTGAAGCCCGTGCTGGCGACACGTCAACTGCCGGCCGAGTGGATCCAGGTCAACCCCGCCGGATCGTTCGTCGTCGGCGGCACGGCGGCCGACGCCGGGCTGACGGGCCGCAAGCTCATGGTCGACACCTACGGGGGCCTGGCCCGCCACGGCGGCGGCTGCTTCTCCGGAAAGGACGCCACCAAGGTCGACCGGTCCGGCGCCTACGTGGCTCGGCAGCTCGCGCTGACGGCGGTCGCGGCCGGTCTCGCCGAACGGTGCCAGGTGGGCATGGCCTATGCGATCGGGCGGCCCGAGCCGGTGTGGTTCGAGGCGGAGTGCTTCGGCACCGAGAGCGTAAATCCGGTGAAGCTCACCTCCGCGCTGCGCTCACTGACCGATCTGCGGGTCGGCGCCACCATCGAGCGGCTCCGGCTGCGGCATGCCCGGTTCCGCCCCACCGCCACCTTCGGCCACTTCGGACGTACCGACGGCTTCCCCTGGGAGCAGCCGGTGCGCGCCGACGAGCTGCGCGCACAGCTCACCTGACCGCGACCCCAGCCCGGACGGACCTCTCGACCACTGATGACACCGATGAAACGCACCCCCTCCGCGGACGTCCAGGGATTCACCTACGGATTCCTCGGCGTACTCGGATTCAGCCTCACCCTGCCCGTGACCCGCATGGGCGTGGGCTCGCTGCCTCCCGAACTCGTCGGCCCCGGGCGGGCCCTGCTCGCCGTGATACCCGCGGCGATCCTGCTGCTCCTGCGTCACCGACCACTGGTGCCACCGAGGCACCAGCTGCGCCCCGTACTCATCACCGCCCTGGGCACCGTCATCGGCTTCCCCCTCCTGACGGCGCACGCGCTGCGCTCGGTCTCTGCCGGCCACGCCGCTCTGGTGGTCGCCCTGCTGCCGGCCACCACCGCGGTGATGGCCGTGTTTCGGGGCCGGGAACGGCCCTCCGGCAGGTTCTGGGCATGCTGCGCCCTGGGCACCGCCGTCGTCCTCGGCTACCTCTCCCTGGGGTTCGGCGGCGGCCTGCACACCGGCGACGCCGAGCTGCTGGCGGCGGTCGTCGTCTGCTCCCTGGGCTACGCGGAGGGCGGCGTGCTGGCCCGCGACGTGCCGGGCTGGGTGGTCACCTCGTGGTCCCTGATCGCCGGCACCCCGGCGGCGGCCCTGGTGGTCGCACTGGCCTGGCCCTCGCAGGGCCCGTCCCTCGACGCGCGCGGGGCGGCCGCGTTCGTCTACCTCGCCCTGGGCAGCTCGCTGCTTTCGTTCTTCTCCTGGTACCGGGGCCTGTCCGCCGGCGGCGTCGCCAAGGTCGGCCAGGTCCAGCTCCTGCAGCCGGTACTCACCATGCTCTTCGCGGCCGTCCTCCTCGGCGAACCGCTGCGGGCCTCCACCGTACTGGTGGGTCTCGCCGTGGGCGTCGTCGTACTGGCCGCCCAACGCACCCGCACCGCAAGCAGTGGTGGCGACGCCACCCCGGAAAGGATCGTTCATGACCGTCGTGCAGGACTTGAGTGAGACGACAGCCCCCGTGTTCTCGGCCATCACCGCGAACCGCCTCGCCGAACTGGTCGGCCGGGCCGGCTTCACCGGCGATCAGGTCACCGCGATACGCGCCGTCGCGGAGGTGCTGCCGTTCCGGACGAACACCTACGTCGTGGACGAGCTCATCGACTGGGGAGCGGTACCGGACGACCCGATCTACCGTCTCGTCTTCCCCCAGGAGGACATGCTGCCCGCCGCGGACGTCTCCCGGATCGCGGATCTGCTGAGGACCGGAGCGGCACCCAAGGAGGTGACGGCCGCCGCCAACGAGGTGCGCCGCAGGCTGAACCCGCACCCGGCCGGCCAGCTGCAGCTCAACATCCCCAGCCACGCCGGGGAGCAGATGCCTGGGGTGCAGCACAAGTACCGCGAGACGGTCCTGTTCTTCCCGAAGCAGGGTCAGACCTGCCACTCGTACTGCACCTACTGCTTCCGCTGGGCCCAGTTCATCGGCGAGGCCGACCTGAAGATGGCCAGCGGGGACATCGGGCAGCTCAAGCGCTACCTGACCGACCATCCCGAGGTCAGCAACGTGCTGTTCACCGGCGGCGACCCGATGATCATGCGGGCCGGGGTGCTGCGCCGCTACCTCGAGCCACTCCTGGAACTCGATCAGCTGGAGTCCATACGCATCGGCACCAAGGCCCTCAGCTACTGGCCCTACAAGTTCACCACGGACCCGGACGCCGACGACATGCTGCGGCTCTTCGAGGACGTGTCCCGGTCCGGCAAGGACCTCTCCCTCATGGCCCACTTCTCACACCCGCGCGAGCTCGGGACACCGGCCGTCGAGCAGGCGGTGCGGCGGCTCAGGACCGCGGGGGCGACCATCCGGACCCAGGCGCCGCTGATGAGGTACATCAACGACGACCCGGCCGTCTGGTCCGCCATGTGGAGCAAGCAGGTCAGCATGGGCATGGTGCCGTACTACATGTTCATCGAGCGGGACACCGGCCCGCAGGAGTACTTCAAGGTGCCCCTCGCCGAGGCCCACGAGATCTTCCGCCAGGCCTACCGGGACGTGAGCGGGCTGTGCCGCACGGTGCGCGGACCGTCCATGTCCACGACCTCGGGCAAGGTCTGCGTGGACGGCGTTGTGGAGGTCGCCGGGGAGAAGGTGTTCGCCCTGCACTACATCCAGTGCCGGGACGCCGACGCGGTCGCCCGTCCGTTCTTCGCGAAGTTCGACCCCGCGGCGGCGTGGTTCACGGAGCTGGTACCCGCCTTCGAGGGGGACTTCCCGGCCGGCGCCGCATGACGCGCGAGCCCCACGCCCACCCTCCCGCCGAGGAACTGCTGACCATCGCCACGGCCGAGGCCCGGCGCTGGTTCCCCGGCCGGCCCCCGGACGTCTTCGTCCTCGGGAGCCTGGCACACGGCGGCTTCGCGCCCGAGGTCAGCGACGTCGACATCGCCCTGGTGCTCGACCGGACACCGGCCGGCGCGGCCGAACGCGTCGCCGCCCTGAAGGAGCACGTCCGTGGCCGGGTCCCGGCCACGGCGCGCCCGCTGGCCGGGCGGCTGTCGGTCTTCTGGAGCGACTGGCCCCACCTGCGGCGGGGGCAGGGCGTGGGGCGCATGCCCGCGGTCGACCGGGCAGACCTGCTGGACCACGGCGTGCTGCTCGCCGGGCGGGACCTGCGGCACCGGTGCCCGCGTCCCGTCACCGGCGAACTCATCGCCGAGAGCGCCGGCTTCGCGGCGCGGAAGTTCGGTGCCGAGCCCTGCCTCCGGCTGCTGCGCTCGCCGCAGCTGCTGCTCGGGGCCGGTGCCCGGGAGGCGACCCGGGCGGTGCTGGTGCCCGTCCGGATCTCCCGCACCCTGACCACGGGCGACGTCGTGCGCAGTGACACGGCCGCGTCCTGGTACGCGGCCCGGGGTCTGCCCGGCCACCCCCTGGTGACGGCGGCCGCCCGGTGGCGGTACGAGGGACTGCCGCCCGGAACCGGGGAGGCCGAGCGGCTGCTCCGGCGGGACCTGCCGCTGATCCACGCCCACCTGGCGGAACAGATCCGGCAGGTGCTCGGTGAGGAGGCCGCGGCGGCCTGCGACCGCCTGACCGCCCTGTCCCAGCCACGCCCGTGACGGGCCTTCCAAGGAGACATCTGTGCAGAGCCACTACGACGTGGTCGTGATCGGTGGCGGCATCGTCGGTCTGTCCACGGCGTACGCCATCACCCGCGCCGCGCCCGGCACCTCCGTGGCCGTGCTGGAGAAGGAGCCCGCCGTCGCGCGCCACCAGTCCGGCCGCAACAGCGGAGTGATCCACAGCGGCATCTACTACCGCCCGGGGTCCCTGAAGGCCACCTACGCGTTGCAGGGCGCCCAGGACATGGTGAAATTCTGCGCCGAGCACGGCATCACGCACCGGGTGACGGGCAAGCTCATCGTGGCGACCGACTCCTCGGAGCTGCGCGGACTCGACGAGCTGGCCCGGCGGGGGGAGGAGCACCGCATCCCGGTGCGCGTGCTCGGGCCCCGGGAGATCGCCGAGCACGAGCCGCATGTGCGGGGACTCGCCGCCCTGCACGTGGGCACCACCGGCGTGGCGGACTACCCGGCGGTGGCCCGCAGGCTCGCCGAGCTGGCCGGACTCGACGGAGCCGAGGTCCACACGGGCTGCGAGGTGCTGGGCCTCGACCGCCGGCCGGACGGTGTCGTCGTGCGCACCACCTCCGGAGACGTCCGGGCCCGGGTACTGGTCAACTGCGCGGGCCTGCACAGCGACCGGATCGCCCGGATGGCCGGGGACGACCCCGGTGTGCGCATCATCCCCTTCCGAGGCGAGTACTACGAGCTGCGGGAGCAGCGCCGCGACCTGGTCCGGGGGCTGGTGTATCCGGTACCGGATCCCGCCTTCCCGTTCCTCGGCGTCCATCTCACGTCGGACGTGCACGGTGGGGTCCATGTCGGGCCCAACGCCGTTCCCGCCTCCGCCAGGGAGGGCTATCGGTGGCGTGACGTCCGGGTCCGGGACGCCGCCGAGATCGCGGGCTGGCCGGGTCTGTGGCACATCGCACGCCGGCACTGGCGCCAGGAGATCGGCGAACTGTGGCGGTCCGCCTCCAAGAGGGCGTTCACGGCCGCGGTGCGCCGGATGCTCCCGGCCGTCACCCGGCACGACCTCGTCCGTGCGCCGGCGGGGGTCCGGGCGCAGGCGGTCATGGCGGACGGAACCCTCGTGGACGACTTCCTGTTCACCGGTTCCGGTCCGTTCGTCCACGTCCTCAACGCCCCCTCGCCGGCTGCCACCGCCTCGCTGCCCATCGGCCGGGCGATCGCCGCGCGCGCGGTGGGGCGGCTGGGCTGAGTTCCGCGGCCGCACGTGGTGATGCGCGCCCGTAGGGCGCCGGACAGCGCTTGGGGGTTGACATGAAGAACGCGAGCCGGCCCGTCAAGTTCGTGCGATGGCCTGCCGAGGCGAGTATGCGCAGCCATCTCAGAAAGGAGGGGATCCCCTGCCTTCTCGTGGTCGAAGGCGGCGCGCAGCCGCCGATCTGCACCGACGCGTCGGAGGACTGGATACGGGCGCCCGTCTCGCGGGAGGACGTACAGGCCCGGGTCAGGGCGTTGCAGCAGCGCACCTACGGGCGCCGCGTACCGGTGCTCGACCCGACCGGCCTGCTGCTGTACCGGAACAAGACGGTCACCGTCTCCAACGCGCAGGTCGAACTGATGGAGAAGTTCATCGAGCACTACGAGGAGGTGGTCTACCGCGCCGAGCTGGAGCGGCAGCTCGGCAAGCGTGTCCCGGCGCCGACGCGGAACTCCCTCGACCTGCACATCATGCGCCTGCGGCGGCGCATTTCCGTGGTGAACCTCGGTATCCGCACCGTGTGGGGACGTGGGTACATGCTGGAGCCGCAGTTCAGTGAGAAGGCGACCCTCTGAGACCCGGCCTCCTCGGCCCTGATCATCCTGGAGTCATGGAATGACCTATGTCATCGCGATGCCCTGTGTCGACGTCAAGGACAAGGCGTGCGTCGACGAATGCCCCGTCGACTGCATCTACGAGGGCCGGAGGTCCTTGTACATCCACCCGGACGAATGCGTCGACTGTGGTGCCTGTGAGCCGGTCTGCCCGGTCGAGGCGATCTTCTACGAGGACGACGTGCCGGCGGAGTGGAGGGAGTACCACAAGGCGAACGCGGAGTTCTTCGACGAACTGGGCTCTCCCGGTGGCGCGGGCCGGCTGGGTCCCGTCGCATGGGACCACCCCTTCGTTGCCGGCCGGCCCGTCCCCGCGTCATGAGGCACGTCAGGCCGTCGGCCGGCGCCGGGCCGCCATCACCGCGTAGACGATGATCCCCGCGAACAGGAACAGCACTCCCTGGTACACCGCCGCGTAGCCGGCGCCCGCGACGAGCCACATCGAGAACGCGGCCGCGACCGCCGTGACGACCGAGTCCCGGACCAGCCGCGCCCGGTCGACCGACTCGCGCCGGCCGGACACCAGGTGGAACAGCTGGGCGGCGGTGGCCAGCAGGTACGGCACGGTCGCGGTGAACGTGGTGACCAGCACCAGCATGTCGAAGACCTTCGCGGAGCCCGCCGTGTAGTTGTAGACGGTGAGCAGCGAGGCCAGGACGACGGTGACACCGACGCCGACGGTCGGCACGCCCCGGCGGCGACGCGCGAACGCGGCCGGGAACAGGCCGTCCCGCGCCGCCGCGTACGGGGTCTGGGCGCTCAGCAGCGTCCAGCCGTTGAGGCAGCCGGTCATCGAGACCAGGGCCGCGAGGGCTACCGCCCAGCCGCCCCAGCTCCCGCCGAACATGGCGTTCACGGCGTCCGAGAACGGCGCGGTCGACGTCACCAGACGGCCGTGCCCGACCGTGCCGAAGACCGACAGGGTGCCCAGCAGGTACACGAGGGCGGCACCGGCGGTGCCGATGACGGTGGCGCGCCCCACGTTGCGGCGGGCGTCCCTGACCTCGCCCGCGCTGACGGCGGCGGACTCCACCCCGAGGTAGGAGAAGAGCAGCAGGGCGGCGCACGCGGACACCGCGCCGACGACACCGCCGCCGGTGGCGTTGAACGGCCCGAGCTTCGCCGGGTCGAAGAAGAACAGGCCGCCGACCGCGACGAGCAGCAGCGGGACGAACTTCAGCACCGTGGAGACGAGTTGTACGGCGCCCACGTAGCGGGTGCCGGCGAAGTTGGCGAGCGCGGGCAGCCACTGCAGCACCAGGGCGGCCAGGCACGCGCTCCATCGGTGGCCGGCCACCGGGATCAGCACGTCGAGGTAGCCGACGGCGGCCACGGCGAGCGCCGCGTTCGAGACCCAGGTGGTGATCCAGTACGCCCAGGCGGCGAGAAAGCCGGCGAAGTCGCCGAACGCCTCACGGGCGTAGACGTAGGGGCCGCCGGTGCGCGGGTCGCGTTCGGCGAGCCGGCCGAAAACCAGGGCGAGCGCGATGGCGCCCACCGTCAGGACCGCGAAGGCGACCAGGCTGACGGTGCCGTAGGGGGCGACGGAGGCGGGCAGCAGGAAGATGCCCCCGCCGATGATGTTGCCCATTACCAGAGCGGTGGCGACGGGCAGCCCGAAGCGGCGGGCGTGCCGTCCGGTGTCGCCGTTCGGGTCCTCGGCGGGAACGGGGTGGGCTCCCGAGGGCGCCGGAGCCGGCCGCTCGGCGGTCCCGGTGACGTGCATGGGTGGGTGTGCCTCTCATCGAACGGGTGTTCCCGGGATCGCCGGGACCACGCCATGGTCGGGGATGCCCCGACCTGACGCAAAATCGCCGATTATTGTCCCGTTGGACCCGTTCGATGACGAAAAAACTGCTCCTCTGAGGCCTCTGTACCGTGAGACGTCCGTCAGCCCTTGCTGGAGCCCAGGGTCAGGCCGCTGACGAACTGGCGCTGCAGCGCGAAGTAGACGATCAGGGTCGGTATCGCGGTGAGCAGGGCGCCGGCGGCGACCAGGTTGGGATCGGTGAAGTACTGGCCGGACAGGTTGTTCAGGGCCGAGGTGATCGGCATGTTCTCACCGGTGGAGATGAGCACCAGGGCCCAGAAGAAGTCGTTGTAGATCCAGATCGACAGCAGGGTCGCCAGGGCCGCCATCGCCGGCTTGCACAGCGGCAGCGTGATCTGCCAGTACAGCCGCCACACGGAGGCACCGTCGACCAGCGCGGCCTCGGTCAGCTCGTGCGGCAGCGAGCGCATGTAGTTGCTCAGCACGAACGCGCAGAACCCGGACTGGAACGCCACGTGGATGAGCACGAGGCCGAGCGCGGAGTCGTACAGCTTGCCGCTCGCGGTGATGCCGGGCAGATCCGTCAGCAGGTACATCCGGTACAGCGGCGTGATGATGACCTGCTGCGGCAGCAGGTTGCCCGCCGTGAAGACCAGCAGCAGCGCCAGGTTGACCCGGAAGTCGAACCGGCTGACGTAGAAGGCGACGCAGGAGGACAGGAACAGCGTCAGCAGCACGGCCGGTACCGCGATGACCAGCGTGTTGACGAGGTAGTGCGTCATGTCCGACTGCTGGTACGCGTGGGTGAAGTTGTCCAGGCTGAGCTTGTCCGGCCAGGACACGTACCCCTTGGCGCTGGTCTCGCCGTACGGGCGCAGGGCCGAGAAGACCGCCCACAGCAGGGGTGCCAGCCAGGCCAGGGCCGTGCCCGCGAGGAAGACGTGCAGCAGGACGCGGGCCGGGCGCACGGGTGCGCGCCGCCTGAGTGCGACGGTGGGGGCGCTCACGATCGCCGCTCCTTCCGGAAGGTGGCCACCAGGTACGGGATGATCACCGCGAGGGAGATCACCAGGAGGACCACCGCGATGGCGGAGCCGTAACCGATGCGGCTGGACTCGCCGATGATGTTGTTCGTCACCAGGATCGACAGCAACTCGGTCCCCTGCGCGCCCTTGTTGAAGACGAAGACCAGGTCGAAGGCGCGCAGTGCCTCGATGATGGTGACGACGAGGACGACCGTGTTGGTCGGGCGCAGGGTGGGGAAGACGACGTGCCGGAACGACTGCCACTCACCCGCGCCGTCCAGGGCGGACGCCTCCCGCAGGGACGGGTCGACGCTCTTCAGGCCGGCCAGGTAAAGGATCATCATGTAGCCGGTGTGCCGCCAGGACGCGGCGACGAGCACCGCCCACAGGTTGAGATCGGGGTCGCCGATCCAGTCGATGTAGTGGCCGGGCTCGTTGGCCCCGGCGATGCTGTTGATCAGGCCCGTGTCCGGGTTGTAGACGAGCTGCCAGACGAACCCGATGCACGCCATCGAGATGACGACCGGCAGGAAGAACGCGGTCTGGTAGACCCGGCTGAACCGGATCCGCTTGTCCAACTGCACGGCCAGGAACAGCCCGAACGGCGTCGGGACGAGGATCAGGGCCGCGAACCAGATGAGGTTGTGCTGGACAGCGGGCCAGAACTGCGGGTTGTCGCTGAAGAGTTGCTTGAAGTTCTCCAGTCCCACCCACTGGATCGAGTCGAAGCCGATGCCGTCCCAGGTGGTGAAGGCGAGGAGGATCGAGGCGAGGGCGGTGACCCAGACCAGGGCCACGTGCAGGACCGTGGGGACGCCCGCCATGAGGGCGAGCGTGATCCGGTCGCGGCGGGTCAGCAGGCGCCGGTGACCCCGTGCGGCCCGCGTCGTCCCGGGCGCGGCGTCCTGAGGCGGCACGCCGGCCGCCTCCGGCGTCTTCGTCGTCGTGTCGGTCGTCATCGGGGCGCTCACGAGGACGCGAAGATGGTCTTCTTCTGGCGCTCGATCGACGACAGCAGGCCGTCCACGCCCTTGGGGTTCTGGATGAACTTCTGCAGCGCGGGCTGCATCACCGTGGAGGTGAAGTCCGGCCGGCTGTCGCGGTCCATGAACTGGGTGAGGCTCTTGGCGCCGCTGATCATCGTGTACGCCTTCTTCTGCAGCGCGGTGTACGAGGAGGTGTCCGCCTTGCTGGAGGCGGCCACCACGCTGGAGTCGGCCTTGAGGTAGACCGCCTCGGCCTCCGGGGTGCCGAGGTACTCCAGCAGTTTCACCACGCCCGCGTGGTTCTTCGGGGCCTTGCTGACCATGAAGCCGTCGGTCGGCGCCTCGACGGTGTCCTGGCCGTAGGCGGGGTTCATCTCCGGGAATGCGAAGAAGTCGAGGTCGTCCAGGTCGGCCTTGTCCGTGAACTGTTGTCCCACGAACGAGCCGAGGAGGTACATGCCCGCCTTCTTGGCCACCAGGGTCTGTGCGGCGTCCTGCCAGGTGCGGCCCATGGCGCCGTCCTGGTGGTAGGGGAGCAGCTCGCTCCAGTGGTCGAAGACGGACTTCACCTTCGCGTCGGTCCAGGAGGCCTTGCCGGCCATCAGCTCGACATGGAAGTCATAGCCGTTGAGCCGGAAGTTGATCTGGTCGAAAGTGCCCATCGCCGGCCAGGCGTCCTTGTCGCCGAAGGCGATCGGGACCAGGCCGTCCTTCTTCATCCGCTTGCAGAGGGCGACCAACTGGTCCCAGGTGGTGGGGACTTCGTAGCCGCGCTGCTGGAAGACGCTTCTGCGGTAGAAGAGCGCCCACGGGTAGGTGTACAGCGGCACGAAGTAGTACTTGCCGTCCTCGCCCTTGCTCAGCTTCTTCATGGCCTCGGGGAAGTTGCCCTCGATCTTCGCCCACACGTCGTCGACCGGCGTCGCCAGCTTCTTCGCCGCGAAGAACTGCATGCGGTAGCCGGCGAACCAGTTGAACACGTCGTCCGGGGTGCCCTGGAGGTAGGAGTTGATCTGCTCCTGGAAGGTGTTGTGGTCCTTCGTGTTCACGTCGACCGTGATGCCCGACCGCTCCCTGAACGTCGCGTAGATCTCCGCGAAGGCCTTCTTCGGTACCGCGTCGGAGGCGTTGGAGCCCAGGGTGACGGTCTTCGGGTCGGCGGCGGAACCGCTGCCGCCGCAGGCGGACAGCAGGGGTATGCCCGCACCGGCGAGGAGCGCGGCACCACCCGCTCCGCGGAGCAGCGAACGACGGCTGGGCCCGGGGAGGGAGAGACCGGAGAGGGAGAGGCGCATGGCGGCTCCTGAGGATTGCAGGGTCCGGCGAAGGGGATGAGTCGATCACCGAAAGGTCCTCGAAACCGATCAGAAACCAACTCGACCGAACAGCGTGGGCGTAATAACAGCCCCACGTGAGCCGAGCGTCAATAGGTCCCGCTCAGGCCGGCCGGTCTCTTGCCCGAAACGTAATCGCCGCGGAGCGGCTTTTTGAAATGATGTCTTGACAAAGGATTGACAGCGGGCTTCGCAGGGGGGTTGGATCGCGTGCCAACGCAACAGCGTCCTTACCCCGTAGCACAGTGAGGTGCACGAACGATGGACCGCTCTGCTCACTTCCGCTCCCGCCGGCCGGCCCTCGTCGTGGCCGTGGCCGCCGCGACAGCCCTCACCCTCGCCGGCTGCTCCAGCGGGTCCGGGGGGAAGAAGGCCGAGGAGGATGGTTCGAACGCCTCCGCGGGCAAGGCGAACACCCCCCGGATGACCGTCGCCCTGGTCACCCACCAGTCGGCGGGCGACACCTTCTGGGACATCGTCCGCAAGGGTGCCGAGGCGGCCGCCGCCAAGGACAACATCAAGCTGGTCTACTCCCACAACCCCGACGCCGGCCAGCAGGCCGGGCTCGTCCAGAACGCCGTCGACCAGAAGGTCGACGGCATCGCCGTCACTCTGGCGAAGCCGGACGCCATGAGGGACGTCGTCGGCAAGGCGAAGACGGCCGGCATACCCGTCGTAGGCCTGAACTCGGGCCTCAGCGACTGGAAGAGGCTCGGTCTGCTGCAGTTCTTCGGACAGGACGAGACCGTCGCCGGGGAGGCGTTCGGCAAGAAGCTGAACGAGGTCGGGGCCAAGAAGGCCGTGTGCGTGATCCAGGAGCAGGGCAACATCGGCCTCACCCAGCGCTGCGACGGCGTGAAGAAGACGTTCTCCGGCACGACCGAGACGCTGTACGTGAACGGCGCCGACATGCCGTCCGTGAAGTCGACGATCACGGCCAAGCTGAAGCAGGACAAGGCGATCGACTACGTGGTCACGCTGGGCGCCCCCTTCGCGCTGACCGCCGTGCAGTCGGTGGACGACGCGGGCAGCAAGGCCCGGATCGCAACCTTCGACCTGAACAAGAACCTGACCGGCGCCGTCAAGAAGGGCACCATCCAGTTCGCCGTGGACCAGCAGCCCTACCTCCAGGGCTACTTGGCGATCGACTCACTGTGGCTGTACAAGAACAACGGCAACTACAGCGGCGGTGGCGAGCAGCCGGTGCTGACCGGGCCGGCCTTCGTCGACAAGTCCAACGTGGACAAGGTCGCCGAGTTCGCCGCGAAGGGCACCCGCTGATGAGCGTGACCCGGCCCGCCGGGCCGGCGGCGGGCACACCTCCCGCCCCCTCCGCCGGGGCCGCCGACGGCCGCACCGCACGGCGTCCGCTGCCGCTGCGGCTGCTGGCCCGCCCGGAGATGGGCGTCTTCCTGGGCGCCCTGGCCGTACTGGTCTTCTTCCTGATCGCGGCGCCCTCGGTCCGCCAGGGCAGCTCGATGGCCACGGTCCTCTACCAGTCCTCGACGATCGGCGTCATGGCCCTCCCGGTGGCCCTGCTGATGATCGGCGGAGAGTTCGACCTGTCCTCGGGCGTCGCCGTGATCACCTCCGCGCTCACCGCGAGCATGCTCAGCTACCAGCTGACGGTGAACGTGTGGACCGGAGTCGTCGTAGCCCTCGCCCTGTCGCTGGGTATCGGGGCCTTCAACGGCTGGATGGTGATCAGAACGGGGCTGCCGAGCTTCCTGGTCACCCTCGGCACCTTCCTGATCCTCCAGGGCGTCAACCTCGCCGTCACCAAACTGGTCACCGACAACGTCGCCACCGACGACATCAGCGACATGGACGGCTTCGGCCAGGCCAAGCGGGTCTTCGCCTCCTCCGTCGCCATCGGCGGCGTACAGGTGAAGATCACCGTCTTCTACTGGCTCGCCTTCGCCGCCCTCGCCACCTGGGTGCTGCTGCGCACCAAGTACGGCAACTGGGTCTTCGCCGTCGGCGGCAGCCAGGAGAGCGCCCGGGCCGTCGGTGTCCCGGTCACCTTCACCAAGATCACTCTGTTCATGCTGGTCGGGCTCGGTGCCTGGTTCATCGGCATGCACAACCTGTTCTCCTTCAACACCGTGCAGTCCGGCGAGGGCGTCGGCCAGGAACTGATCTACATCTCCGCCGCGGTCATCGGCGGCTGTCTGCTCACCGGCGGCCAAGGCTCCGCGATCGGACCGCTCTTCGGCGCATTCATGTTCGGCATGGTGAACCAGGGCATCGTCTTCGCCGGCTGGAACCCCGACTGGTTCAAGGCCTTCCTCGGCGTGATGCTGCTCGGCGCCGTCCTGATCAATCTGTGGGTCCGGCGCACGGCAACCCGGAGGTGACCTTCGATGACCACGAACGGAACCGGAACCCACGGCGCGGTCCAGAAGGACACCGCGCCCGCCGCGGACGGCCCGGTCGTCGAGCTGCGCGGCGCGGGCAAGTCCTACGGCAACGTCCGCGCCCTGCACGGCGTCGACCTCGAGGTGCACCAGGGCCGGGTGACCTGCGTCCTCGGTGACAACGGTGCCGGCAAGTCCACCCTCATCAAGATCGTTTCCGGTCTGCACCGGCACACCGAGGGCGAGTTCCTGGTGGACGGCCGGCCGGTGCGCTTCAGCACCCCGCGCGAGGCCCTCGACCGCGGCATCGCCGCCGTCTACCAGGACCTCGCCACCGTCCCCCTCATGCCGGTGTGGCGGAACTTCTTCCTGGGCTCCGAGCGGACCAAGGGGCCCTGGCCGGTCCGGCGCCTGGACATCGCCCGTATGAAGGCGATCTGCGACCGGGAACTGCGCGACATGGGCATCGTCCTGGACGACCTGGAGCGGCCCATCGGCACCCTGTCCGGCGGCCAGCGCCAGTGCGTCGCCATCGCCCGGGCCGTCCACTTCGGCGCCCGCGTGCTGATCCTGGACGAGCCGACGGCCGCCCTGGGCGTCAAACAGTCGGGTGTGGTCCTGAAGTACATCGCCGCGGCCCGCGACCGTGGCCTCGGCGTCATCTTCATCACCCACAACCCGCACCACGCCTACATGGTCGGCGACCACTTCAGCGTGCTGCGCCTCGGCACCCTCGAACTCAGCGCCGGACGCGCCGGGATCACCCTCGAGGAGCTGACCAACCACATGGCGGGCGGCGCCGAACTAGCCGCGCTCAAGCACGAACTGGCCCAGGTGCGCGGCGTGGACGTCGACGGGCTGCCGGAGGAGGGGGACCTCACCGCACCGACGGCCGGCGCGCCGGAGGAGACCGGCTGACGGCGCGGCACACGCAACCGGCGGACCGGACCCGTGCGTCCACAGGGGTGTACGGGTCCGTACGAGCGCACGGGGAGGCCGAGTTGACGAACGAGACGCACGAGACGCACGAGGCGAACGTGAGCGGCGAGCGACGGAGGGCGGAACGGGAGCCGGTGCCGGACACCGCCGCGACCGCCCGCCGCGCCCGGTTCGGCACGCTCCCGGAGCGGGTCCGGCCCGAGGACACGGTGGAGACACGCCCCGCCGCGCCGAGGGACCCGGCACGCGACGCATACGACCCCGACGAATGGCTGGTCCGCTACTGCCTCTGAGCCGCGGGCGACTCGGCGGGAGCCCGAGCGGGCGCGGCGCGGTCAGCCGGCCCGCACCTCCGCGACCGTCACCGGACGGTGCTCGCGGAGGGACAGGGTGCACGCCTCGGCGATCCAGCCCGCCTCCAGGGCGTCCTCGACCGTGCAGGGGGAGGGGAGGGCGCCGGCCACCACGTCCGTGAACGCCGCGAGTTCGGCGCGGTAGGCGGAGGCGAAGCGGTCCATGAAGAAGTCGTGCGGGGTGCCGGACGGGAAGGTCACCCCGGGTTCGGCCGAGCGTAGCGGCAGCTTGTCCTCCAGGCCGACCGCGAGGGAGTCCGCGAAGCCGAGCAGCTCCATCCGGACGTCGTAACCGCGGGCGTTGTGACGGGAGTTGGAGACCACCGCGAGTGTGCCGTCGTCCAGGGTGAGGATCGCGCCGACGGTGTCCGCGTCGCCCGCCTCCCTGATGTGACCGGCACCGCGGTTGCCGCCGGCCGCGTACACCTCGGTGACCTCGCGGCCGGTCACCCAGCGCAGGACGTCGAAGTCGTGGACGGAGCAGTCCCGGAAGATGCCGCCGGAGGCGGCGATGTACGCGGCGGGCGGCGGCGCGGGGTCCAGGGTCGTGCAGCGGACCGAGTGCAGCTTGCCCAGCTCACCGCTGCGCACCGCCGCCCGGGCGGCCGTGAAACCCGCGTCGAACCGGCGGTTGAAGCCGATCTGCACCGGCACCTCGCCGCCCCGGACGGCCTTGAGCACCTCCAGGCCCTCCGCCATGGTGCGGGCGACCGGCTTCTCGCAGAACACCGGGACGCCGGCCTCGACCCCGGCCCGGATCAGCGCCGGATGGGCGGCCGTCGCCGCCGCGACGACCAGACCGTCCACCCCGGCCGCGAGCAGTGCCTCCGGCGAATCCGCGATCCGGGCGCCGAACCGCTCGGCGGCGGCCCGCGCCGCTTCGGCGAACGGGTCGGCGACGACGAGAGATTCGACGACGTCCAGCCCCGAGAGGGTCTCGGCGTGGAAGGCGCCGATGCGGCCGAGGCCGAGGATTCCGATGCGCATGAGGGGGCAGCTCCTTGGGTGCGGTGGTGCGAGGGGGCGTGCCGGTCGAGGCCGCGCCGGTGCGTTCCGTTCCGGTCTCAACCGACCACCGGCCCTGGCGGCAGGTCGACCCACGTCCGTCTCTCGGCGGACGCCACCATGGCGTCCAGCACCGCGGCCCCGCGCACCGCGTCCGCGAGGGTGGCGCCGTAGGGCCTGCCCTCGGCGACGGAGCGCAGGAAGCGGTACGCCTCGATGACCTTCAGGTCGTCGTAGCCCATGGCGTTGGCCGCGCCCGGCTGGAACGCGGCGAACTCACCGGCGTCCGGGCCGACGTACACCGTGCTCACCGGCTGGTCCTGGTACGTCGTGCCGCGGCTCACCCCCAGCTCGTTCATCCTGCGGAAGTCCCAGAAGACCGCGCCCCGCGTGCCGTGCACCTCGAAGCCGTAGGCGTTCTGCTCGCCGACCGAGACCCGGCAGGCCTCCAGTACCCCGCGGGCGCCGCAGGCGAACCGCAGCAGACAGCCGACGTAGTCCTCGTTCTCGACCGGACCCGGCTCACCGCCGAGGGCCCGCGCGTGTCCGGCGGTGGCACCTGCCGGACGGGCGCGCTCGGGCACGAAGACGGCCGTGTCGGCGATCAGGGAGGTGATGTCGCCGAGCAGGAAGCGGGCCAGGTCCGCGCCGTGCGAGGCCAGGTCGCCGAGCACTCCGCTGCCACCGCGCGCACGCTCGTAACGCCAGGTCAGAGCACCGTCGGGATGGGCGGCGTAGTCGCTGAACAGGCGGATGCGGGCATGGGTGACCGCGCCGATCTCCCCGCCGGCGATCAGGTCGCGGGCGGCCTCCACGGCGGGAGCGTTGCGGTAGTTGAAGCCGACCGTGCCCTGGACGCCGGCCCCCGCGACCGCCTCGGCGACGGCACGGGCGTCCGCACCGGTCAGCCCCACCGGTTTCTCGATCCACAGGTGCTTGCCGGCCTCGGCCATCGCCGCCCCGATCTCCCGGTGCAGGAAGTTCGGCACGGTGACGCTCACGGCCCGCACCCGCGGGTCGGCGGCCACCTCGCGCCAGTCGCGGGTGGCACGGGCGAACCCGAACCGCTCGGCGGCCTCCTCGGCCCGGCCCGGCACCTCCTCGGCGACCGTCAACAGCTCGGGGCGCAGCGGCAGTTGCGGATAGTGGTGCCCGACACGGGCGTACGCCTGGGTGTGCACCCGCCCCATCCAGCCGAAACCGACGACGGCGACACCGAGCGCATCCACCATGACAGCACCTCTGCTCATGCCTGGACCGGTTCAACCCCTGTCCAGGTCACCTTTGTGCGGACATGGTCAGCGTGTCAATCGGACGCGGCCGGCCGGCCCCCGCACGGCGCCCCTCAGAGATTGATCGCGTAGGCCTTGCGCAGCGTCTCGTGCACGGTCCACGTCGTACGGTCGCCCGCGCCCAGCACGGCCAGGTCGCCGGGTCCCACCCGCAGCGTGGGTCCGCCCTCCACCTCGATCGTCGCGGACCCGCTGATCACCACGAACAGCTCGTCCGCCTCGGTGTCGGTGACCACGCCCGGCGTGATCTGCCAGACCCCGCGGATCTGCCGGCGGTCCGCCGACTCCCACAACACCTTCCCCGTCACCTCCGGGTTCCCGGAGACGATCTGCTCCGGGTCGAGCGGCTCGGGTTCGAGTTCGGCGTCGGGAACGTGGAGAGCGAAGCTGTGCGTCATGCGGCGACCCTAACCAGCGGGGCCGCCGCGCGGCCGTCGACAGTGTGTGCGGCATCGGGCCCGGAAGACGGACACTCCGTCGCGCCGCACACGGCCGACGCTTCGTGGCGCCACCTGCGGCCGACGCGACCACAGCCGCCCCCGGTCGGACGCGGGAGGTGAGGGCACCCGCCCGGGTGCGGTAGGGTTTGACCTGCGTGATCACGCGGCAGGACCGCGTGGGAGGGCAACGGGACGTGGCGCAGCTTGGTAGCGCACTTGACTGGGGGTCAAGGGGTCGCAGGTTCAAATCCTGTCGTCCCGACCAGCGTTTACGCAGGTTGGAGGCCGTTCTCTCGCTAATGAGAGGGCGGCCTTTC
Organism: Streptomyces sp. NPDC041129; assembly: GCF_055592265.1. Lineage (NCBI taxonomy): Bacteria > Bacillati > Actinomycetota > Actinomycetes > Kitasatosporales > Streptomycetaceae > Streptomyces > Streptomyces sp. NPDC041129. Next base: position 468,868 of record NZ_JBVIYV010000001.1, read on the forward strand.
GTGCGTCCGGAGCCATGGTGGTCGCAGTGTGGTCGCACGTCCACTCCGTGGCCGGTCGGCCGTAGCGCTGAAGGCCGGCGGCACGGGGGAGCGGAGTCGGCGGACAGCCTCGCGGAGCCGGTGGATGTGGTCGCGTGGTGGTCGCAGCCACGCCGCACGGCCCTTTGGGTGGTTGGCCTTCTCGGCTCCGGTGAGGGTGTGGCCGATGGTGTCGACGGCTTTTCGGGCTGCTTGGGTGAGGTGGCTGTAGATGTTGGCTGTCGTCGACAGGGTGGAGTGGCGCAGGTCGTGCACCGCGATCCTGGGGACGCCGGCTTCAGCAGTCGGTCCAGAACCCCGTGTGGTCCGAGAGGACGGCCGTCGGGCTGGCGGAAGACGAGTCCGGCGAACGGATCGTCAGGGTAGCCGCGCGTTCGGGGCATCGTCTTGGCGCGATGCCGGAGGGCGGTGGCGACGCGGGGTGAGTTGGCGGCCCAGCCGCGGCTGGATCAGGTCTTCGGCGTGGTGATGACGAGGCGGTTGTTGTCAATGGCGGAGAGGGTGCAGCGTACGTAGAGGACGTGTTCCGATAGGTGGACGTCGTCCCAGGGGAGGCCGAGGGCTTCGCCCGCGACCACCACGCCCACTGGAGGCGCCGTGACCAGCGTGATTCCCTTGTCCGGGCGCCAAGGCCCCCCTCCGGAGGCCTCCGGCAGATTCCTCGTGTGCTGGTAGTACAGGGCCCGCACCGACGTTGACCTGCGGGATGGTGGCTGTGGCGTGCGTTGGACAGACGCTGATCCGGGAATGGTCCGGATCTCGATCGCGGCGGCTGAGCGGCTTGGATGGCCGGAGGGCTACTCCCCACCGTGCGCCTCGGTGACCGGCTGTCTGCCGGCGCGCTAGGACTGAGAGCGGCCTGCGTTGCTGGTTGCGATGCGGAGCTGGAGCCAGCTGGAGAGACGGGTGTCCGGGTCGTCCAGGTCGAGGCCGAACAGTTCGCGGCTGCGGCGTAGCCGGTATTTGAGGGTGTTCTGGTGGATGGTCAGGCGCCCTGCCGCGTCGCTGATGTTGCCGACGGAGTCCAGCCAGGCGGCCACGGACGCCGCGTAGTGGGTGTGGTGGGTGCGGTCGTGTTCGAGCATCGCCTCGATGCCCTGGTGGCGCAGCCTCGGCCGGCGGGCGAGTTCGTCCGCCAGGTGTGCGAGCAGGACCCGGGCGTGGACGTCGGTCAGGGCCGCGACCGGCGGTGCGTCGGGATCGCTGGTGGTTACGCGGAGTACGTTGTCGACCTCCGCACGTAGCTCGGCCAGCTCGGACAGCCCCGTGGCGGATTCGCTGAGGGCGGCACGCGGCGGCGGGGTGCGGGGCCAAGTGACGGCGGCGAGAGCCTGTGCGGCCAGGCGCCGTCCCGATTCCGAGTCCTCACCGGGCAGCAGGGTGTAGACGGCGCCGGGGGCGGTGGCGACCGCGGCCGAGGGGCGTACCGCCGACCAGTGCCGGCCCAGGTCCCCTCCCAACCGAGTGAGCACCGCCTGCACCTCCGGGGGTGCGCCGGCTGGGGCGAAACCGATCAGCAGCAGCGGTGCGCCCACCGGCAGACCGAGGCGGTAGGCAGTCTCCTGCGCCCGTGCGTTGCCGTCCAGAGCCGCTCGCAGTGCCTGGTCGCGGGAGTGGAGTTCCAGTGCGGCGGCCCCACGGCGGCGGAGCATGTGCAGGGCGGCGGTCCGGGCGCCGTCCAGCAGCGCCTGCTCTCCGGCCAGGTTGAGCGGGGTGTGGTCTTCGATCGCCCAGATCGTCCCGAGCGGGAGGTCGCCCGCGCGGATGGCGACGGCGGCGCGCGGCAGTTCTGTGTCGGCCAGGGGTGGGAGGCGTACGACGCCCGTGGCGGCCAGCACCTCACGGTACTGGCGCAGCTGTCCTCCGCCCTGCGAGCCGGCCTGGGCGGGGACGCGCCGGCCGAGGATGCCCTGGCGGCGCAGCTCGTCGATGCGGCCACCCGGCACCGTGGAGTAGGCGAGGACGCGGGTGTCGAGGTCCTCGATGGCCACAGAGCCGCCGATGACCGCGGCGATGGCGTCGGCGAGGGCGAACAGCTCCTCGCCGTAGCCGCTGTCCGGGATTGTCAGATCCGACCATGTCATGGCCGGATCGTAGGCGATCGGGACAAGGCGGGGGAGGGGTGGCGGCCTCCAGCATGGTGCGACCGGCCGGCCCCGAGCTCGGGGCCGGCCGTATCACACCCGTGGAGGAAGATCATGTCCGTCGCGCTCGCACCAGCCGCCGTCCCGCCGTCCCAGGAAGCACTCCTCGGGCTGTTTCCGCCGGGCACGGAGCTCACTCCTGGCGGTGAGCTCATGATCGGGGGCTGTCGGGTGACCGAGCTCGCGGAGCGATTCGGTACCCCGGCGCTGATCGTCGACGAGGCAGCACTGCGCCACCGCGCCCGCCGGTACGCGGACGGTCTCGCAGCCCGCTGGGAGAAGTCACGTGTTGCGTTCGCCTCCAAGGCCTTCCCGTGCACGGCCGTGTACCGGCTGCTGGCGGAGGAAGGACTGAGCATCGACGTCGCGGGCGGCGGCGAGCTGGCCCTGGCCCTGGCTGGCGGGGTCGACCCGGCTTCGCTGGTGGTGCACGGCAACGCCAAGACCGATGCCGAACTGCGGATGGCGGTGGAAGCCGGCGCCGGGTTGATCGTCATCGACAACCTCGACGACATCGACCGGCTGGAGTGGATCGTCACCGGTGAACAGCCCGTGCTTGTCCGGGTGACGCCGGGGATCCGCCCTGACACCCATGCCGCGGTCTCCACCGGGCAGGAGGGTTCGAAGTTCGGCCTGACCCTGCACGAGGCGCGCGAGGCGATCGCCCGGCTGCGCGCGAGTGACCGGCTCAGGCTGGACGGTGTACACGTCCACATCGGATCCCAGATCCTCGACACCGACCCGTTCGCCCAGGCCGTGGAAGCCGTCGCCGGTCTCGGCACGTTCGCCGTCTACGACCTGGGAGGCGGGCTCGGCGCCCGCTACACCTACGAAGACCGGCCGCCCACCATCGAGGAGTACCTGGACACCTTGGTGGGGACGGCCAGGAAGGTGCTGCCCTCCGACGCGGAGATCATCATCGAGCCCGGCCGGTCGATGGTCGCTGAGGCCGGGGTGACACTCTACCGGGTGGTCACCGTCAAGCATGGCGAACCGGTCTTCGCCGCCGTCGACGGCGGGATGGCGGACAACCTCGAAGTCGCCCTGTACGGGCAGCGCTTCGAAGCCACCATCGCCACCCGCGTGGGCGGCGGCGAACCTCACCACTTGGTGGGCAGGCACTGCGAGTCCGGCGACACCCTCAGCGCCGGCGTGCCCCTGCGCGACCCGCGTCCCGGCGACCTGATCGCCGTACCGGCCACCGGCGCCTACTGCTTCTCCCTCAGCAACAACTACAACGGCGCGCTGCGGCCCCCCGTCGTCTTCTGCCAGAGCGGTGAGGCGCGGGCCGTGGTCCGCCGGGAGACGTACAGCGACCTGACACGCCGCGACCTCCCCTGAGTGCCTGACCGACCCGGCTCGGACCCGACCAGCCCAAGAACCGCCCTCCCACGAAGGCCGTCACCGCCCGCCCCTTGAAGGAGTTCCGATGTCACTTCGGCCGACGCTGCGTCAGCAGCTCTTCAGACGCAAGCCCTTGCACACCTTCACCAGCGAGCCGGAAGGCGGCGGTCTGCGCCGGACCCTGGGTCCCTTCCAGCTCACGATGATCGGGATCGGCGCCACGATCGGCACCGGAGTCTTCTTCCTCCTCGGCAGCGCGGTTCCGGAAGCCGGACCGGCCGTGATCGTGTCCTTCGCCCTCGCCGCCGTCGCCGCGGCCCTCACCGCGCTCTGCTACGCCGAACTGGCCTCGGCGGTGCCGGTGTCCGGCTCCTCGTACTCCTACGCGTACGCCACCCTTGGCGAGTTCGCGGCCTGGGCCGTCGGCTGGTGCCTGCTGCTGGAGTACGCCGTATCCGGCGCCGCCATCGCGGTGAGCTGGGGCCAGTACCTCAACGACCTCACCCAGCGCCTCTTCGGCTTCCAGATGCCCGACGCGATATCCGCCCCGCCGGGCGCAGGCGGATACATCAATCTGCCAGGCGTCGTCCTCGTGGGCCTGTGCTGCCTGCTCCTGGTCCGAGGCGCCAAGGAATCGGCGCTCGTCAACACCGTCATGGTGCTGATCAAGCTCGGTGTGCTCGTCCTGTTCATCGTCGTCGGCACCACAGGTTTCGACTCCGCGAACCTGCGGCCCTTCGCCCCCATGGGCACGGCCGGCATCAGTACCGCCGCAGCCACCGTCTTCTTCGCCTTCATCGGCCTCGACGCGGTCTCCACCGCCGGCGAAGAGGTCCGCAACCCCCGCCGCACCCTGCCCCTGGCCATCGTCGGCGCCCTGATCGTGGTCACCACCCTGTACATCCTGGTGGCCGTCGTGGGCGTCGGCGCCCAGCCCTGGACGGCCTTCGCCGGACAGGAGGCAGGTCTCTCCGCCATCCTCGGCGACATCACCGGGGCGGGGTGGCCCGCCGTCCTGCTCTCCGCCGGGGCGGTGCTCTCCCTCGTCAGCGTCACCCTCGTCGTGCTGTACGGGCAGAGCCGCATCCTCTACACCATGGGCCGCGACGGCATGCTGCCCTCGATGTTCCGCCGCGTCAGCCCGCGCAGCGGCACCCCAGCCGTCGCCACCCTCCTGACCGGCGGCTTCGTCGCGCTCCTCGCGGCGGTGTTCCCCCTCGACCTGCTGGCCGACCTCACCAGCATGGGCACCCTCGCGGCCTTCGCCGTCGTCTCGCTCGGCGTGATGATCCTGCGCCGCACCGCCCCGGACCTCGACCGCGGCTTCCGGGTCCCCGGCTACCCCGTGGTCCCCGTCCTGTCGATCCTGGCCTGCGCCTACCTCATGTACGAACTGCCGCTCGACACCTACCTCCTCTTCGGAGGCTGGCTGACCCTGGCCCTGGTCGTCTACCTCCTCTACAGCCGCAAAAACTCACGGCTCGACGAGGCAGCCGAGCCCGCTGGAGAACAGACCATGTCCTGACATGCAAGGTTGCACCCCTGTGCCGGATGGCGATCAGGGCATCGTCCCGACTTGTGAGCACGCAGGTCAGGGGGCGTGTCGGAGTGATCCGATACGGCCCTTCGGTCATTTCATGGGGTCTTGCGGCTTCGGGTCCGCTCCGCGGCCCGGCGGCTTCAGTCGCCGGCCGCCGCCCACAGGCCGCGTACATGGCCCAGGTGCCGGGTCATGACCTCGCGCACGGCCTTCTCGTCCCGCTCCAGCAGTGCGTCCAGGAGTTCGAGGTGTTCCTCGGCGGAGGCGAGCAGCCGGCCCGCCTCCACCAGGGACGTCAGTCCGTAGAGCCGGGAGCGGCCACGCAGGTCCGCGACCACCTCCACCAGGTGGGCGTTGCCGGCCAGGGCGAGCAGGCCGAGGTGGAAACGGTTGTCCGCCTCGACGTAGGCGATCAGGTCGCCGGCCGCGGCCGCGGCGACGATCTCCCGGGCCGCCGGGCGCAACGCCTCCAGGGAGACCCGGTCGGCCGTCCGGGCCAGGTCCACCACGGTGGGTGTCTCGATCAGGGCGCGGATGTGCGTGTACTCGTCGAGCTGCCGCTCGGAGACCGCGGTGACCCGGAAGCCCTTGTTCGGCACCGTGTCGACCAGGCCCTCCTTGGCCAGGTCCAGCATGGCCTCGCGCACCGGCGTCGCCGACACTCCGAAGCGGGCCGCCAGCGAGGGCGCCGAGTAGACCTGCCCCGGCCGCAGTTCGCCCGCGATCAGCGCGGCCCGCAGCGCGTCGGCGACCCGCTCGCGGTAGCTGCTCCGCCGGCCGCCGAGGCGGGGGAGCGCGGGTGCGTCCGCGTCCTGCGGTATCTGTGCCATGTCACGCATCATCGAAGTCTAGAGGACGAACCCCTCCGGGAAGGGGTCGGCCGGATCGAGCAGGTACTGGGCGGTGCCGGTGATCCAGGCGCGGCCGGTGAAACTCGGCAGCACGGCGGGGAACCGGCCGACCCGGGTGGTGCCGAGCAGCCGGCCCGTGAAGTGGGTGCCGATGAAGGACTCGTTCACGAACTCGGTGTGCAACGGCAGTTCGCCCCGCGCGTGCAACTGCGCCATGCGCGCACTGGTCCCCGTCCCGCAGGGGGAGCGGTCGAACCAGCCCGGGTGGATGACCATCGCGTGCCGCGAGCGGCGGGCGGTCGCGTCCGGCGCGTGCAGATGGACGTGGTGGCAGCCGCGGATCGACGGGTCCTCGGGGTGCACCGGCTCCGCCTCCGCGTTGATCGCCCGCATCAGCGCGAGGCCGGCCGCCAGGATGTCGTCCTTGCGGTCGCGGTCGAAGGGCAGGCCGAAGGCGTCGAGCGGGAGGATGGCGTAGAAGTTGCCGCCGTAGGCGAGGTCGTAGGTGACGGTGCGGCCGTCGGGGAGGGTGGCCTCGCGGTCCAGGGCCACCGCGAAGGAGGGCACGTTCCGGAGGGTGACGTCGCGGGCCGCTCCGTCCTCCACCGTCACCTCCGCGACCACGACCCCCGCCGGGGTGTCGAGGCGGATGGTCGTCACCGGCTCCACCACCTCCACCATGCCGGTCTCGACCAGCACGGTCGCCACGCCGATCGTGCCGTGCCCGCACATCGGCAGATAGCCGGAGACCTCGATGTAGATGACGCCCCAGTCGCAGTCGGGCCGGGTGGGCGGCTGCAGGATCGCGCCGCTCATCGCGGAGTGCCCGCGCGGCTCGTTCATCAGCAACCGCTTGATGTGATCACGGTGCTCCCGGAAGTACAGCCGCCGCTCGTTCGTCGTCGCACCGGGTACGGTGCCGATCCCGCCGGTGATCACGCGGGTCGGCATGCCCTCGGTGTGCGAGTCGACGGCGTGCAGGACGTGCTTGCTGCGCATGCTCCGGCCTCTCTGTGGTGGCGTCGTAGCGTCCGGCTGGTCGGGCTTCTCGCCGCGGCTGGTGCGTCAGGCGAGACCCGCGGCCACGGCCTTCTCGGTGGCGGCGCGGACGGCCACCTCCTGCTCGGGGAGCAGCGCGACGCGCGGAGGGCGCACCGGCCCGCCGTGCCGGCCGACCACGTCCATGGACAGTTTGATCGCCTGCACGAACTCCACCCGTGAGTCCCAGCGCAGCAGCGGGTGCAATCGCCGGTAGAGCGGAAGCGCGGCGCCCAGGTCCCCGGCCGTCGCGGCACGGTACAGCTCGGCCGAGGCCCGGGGGAACGCGTTGGGGTATCCGGCCACCCAGCCCTTGGCGCCGGCCACGGCGAGCTCCAGCAGAACGTCGTCGGCACCGATCAACAGATCGAGGTCCGGAGCGAGTTCGGCGATCCGGTAGGCGCGGCGGACGTCGCCGGAGAACTCCTTGACACCGTGGACGTGGCCCTCGCCGTGCAGCCGGGCGAGGAGTTCGGGTACGAGGTCGACCTTGGTGTCGACCGGGTTGTTGTACGCCACCACCGGCAGACCCGCTCGCGCGACCTCGGCGTAGTGCGCCAGCACGGACCGCTCGTCGGCGCGGTAGGCGTTGGGCGGCAGCAGCATCACGGCCGCACAGCCGGCCTCGGCCGCCTGCTCCGCCCACCGCCGGGCCTCGGCCGAGCCGTACGCCGCGACGCCCGGCATGACCCGCGCGCCGCCGATCGCGGCGACGGCCGTCCTCACGACCTCGGCGCGCTCCTCGGGGGTGAGCACCTGGTACTCGCCGAGGGAGCCGTTGGGCACGACACCGTCGCAGCCGTTCTCTACCAGCCAGGCGCAGTGCTCGGCGTACCGGTCGTGGTCCACCGAGAGGTCCGCGCGGAGCGGGAGCGCGGTGGCCACGAGGACGCCGCGCCAGGGGCGGCTCTGCTGGAGCGTCATGAGTGGTCCCCAATCGAATAGGGTGTGACATTTTACTGAGGCTGCGGGGGGTGGGGGTGGGGTCGTGGTCTACGGAACGGTGCGGGTGCGGGTGCGGGGTGGGCGGGCCGGTCAGTCCGGTTGTGGCTCAGGCAGTCCGGCCAGTACGCCGAGCGGTACCGGCCGGGCGAACGGCCGGCGTCCGGGGGTGAAGGGGCAGCCGGTCAGCCCGGCCACCGCGGGGCCGCACATCCGGCCCTGGCACCAGCCCATTCCGGCGCGGGTGAGCAGCTTCACGGTGCGCGCGTCCCCGGCTCCGAGGGTGCCGGCCGCCTCGCGGACCTGCCCGGCGGTGACCTCCTCGCAACGGCACACCGTCGTGTCGTCCGTCATCCGCTCGGCCCAGTCCGCGGGCGGCGCGTACACCGCGTCCAGCGCGGCGGAGAACGCCCGCAGCCGGGTACGGGCCCGGGCGGCAGCGGCCCATGCGCGCGGGTCCGGGGCGGTGCCGTGCAGGCGGGCGGCCATCGAAAGGCCGGCGACGTGTCCCTCGGCGAGCGCGAGGTCGGCGCCACCGATGCCGGTGGCCTCCCCGGCCGCCCAGACGCCCGGCACGTCGGTGCGCTGCTCGGGGTCGACGCGGACGTCGGTCCCGGCCAGGGTGCAGCCGAGCGTCTCGGCCAGGTCGGTGTGGGGCAGCATCCCGTGCCCCACCGCGAGGGCGTCGCACGGAAGGCGGCGGGTGGTGCCGGGCGCCAGCCGCCCGTCCCGGTCCAGCGCGGCGACGGTGACCGCCTCGAGCCGGTCGGCGCCGTGCGCCTCGACCACGGTGTGCCGGGCCAGGGGACGCACCCCGTACCTCAGCAACCGGGCCGCGTACCAGGCGCCTTCGGCGAGTTTCCCGGGGTGCCCGGCCAGCGCCGGAGCCTGCCGCAGCAGGGCCCTCCGGCCGGCGGACTCCACCAGCGCGGCCACCCGGACGCCCGCCTCGGCGAGCCCCGCCGCCACGGGGAGCAGCAGCGGACCGGTGCCGGCGACGACGACCGTGCGGCCGGGCACCACCAGTTGGCCCTTCAGCATGGCCTGGGCGCCGCCCGCGGTGACGACTCCGGGGAGCGTCCAGCCGGGGAAGGGCAGCACCCGCTCGTAGCCGCCGGTGGAGAGCAGCACCGCGTCGGCGCGTAAGGTGACCCCCTCCTCCAGTGCCACGCCGCGCAGGGCGTGCACCGCGAACCCTCCGGAGGCGGGAAGCCGCTCCACGCACCAGACATGGTGATCGTTCAGGTGAGTGATCATCCCGGTGGCGCGATGCCGGTCCAGCGTGTCCCGCAGCCGTTCCCAGGTGCGTGCCTGGGGGCGGGGTGCGGGCGGGTGGCCCGCCGCCAGGGCGGCGGCGGGCTGCCGGTGGATCTGGCCGCCCGCCCGCTCGGCCGCGTCGACCAGGGTCACGCGCACGCCGCGCGCGGCCGCGGCCAGAGCACCGGCCAGCCCCGCCGGACCCGCCCCGACGACGGCGAGATGCGGTCGCTCAGTCATCCTCGTGTCCCGTACCCTCCTGTGTGCGGATCGCGTCGCCCGGCTCGAGCGGGACCAGACAAGCCCTTTGGTTGGGGCGTCCGTTGACGGTCACCAGGCAGTCGAAGCACACCCCGATCCCGCAGAACACCCCGCGTGGCCGGCCCTCGACGCGTGTGCCGCGCCAGGAGGTCACACCCGCCGCCCACAGCGCTGCCGCGACCGTCTGTCCCGGCAGTGCCTCCACGGGCCGGCCGTCGAAGGTGACGGTGAACGCGGCGGACGGATGCGCCCCGGCCGGCTGCGAAGGGGTCACGGCGTCTCGCCGCCTCTCGTCGCCGGGGGAGTCCCGGGTGTCCCGAACCGGTCCGGGCGGAACGGGCCGAGATCCAGTTCCGTCGCTTTCCCGGTCAGTGCCTGCGCTATCAACTGCCCGGTCCCGGTGGCCAGTCCGATGCCGGCGCCCTCGTGTCCGCAGGCGTGCAGCAGTCCGGGTACGCGGGGGTCGGGGCCGATCGCCGGGAGGTGGTCGGGCAGGTAGGGCCGGAAACCCGCGTACGTCCGCAGCGCGCGCACCCGCTCCAGGAAGGGGAACAGGCCGATCGCGCCGGCCGCCAGCGCTCGTACGGCGGGCAGGGACAACGCGCGGTCGAAGCCGACCCGTTCACGGGTCGCCCCGATCAGGACCGGCCCGGCGGCGGTGCCCTCGACGACCGGCGAGGTCCGGAGCGCGGCCGAGTCGCTCGCGACGTCGGCCACGTAGTCGGCGGCGTACACCTTGTGCCGGACCGCCCGCGGAAGCGGCTCGGTGACCAGTACGAAGCCGCGCCGGGGGAGGACCGGGAGGTGAACGCCCGCCAGGGCGGCGAGTTCGCCGCCCCAGGTGCCGGCGGCGTTCACCACGGCCGGGGCGTGGAGGTCGCCCTGGGCGGTACGGACCCCGCGTACCGCGCCGTCCGGCCCGCGCAGCACGCCGGTCACGGTCAGGCCGGGGTGCAGCCGGGCCCCCGAGGCGCGGATCAGGTGGGCGGCGGCGAGGGCGGGCATGACCTGGGCGTCCTGGGGGTAGAGCACCCCGCCCGCCAGACCGGGGGCCAAGTGGGGCTCCAGGTCCGCCAGTTCCCGGGCATCGGCCCGGTCGGCGTCGACTCCCGCGGCTCGTTGGCGTTCGCTGAGGTCGTGCAGTGCGGAGAGTTCACCGGGCGTCTTGGCCACGACGAGGCCGCCCTTCGGCTCGTACTCGATCGCCGGACCGGACTCCTCCGCGAGTCGCGCCCACAATCGGGCGGACAGCAGGGCCAGTTCGAGTTCGGGACCGGGAGCCTTGTCGGAGACCAGCAGGTTGCCCTCGCCTGCGCCGGTGGTGCCCCCGGCGACCGGGCCGCGGTCCACCACACTCACGTCGAGACCCGCCCGCGCGGCGTACAACGCGCAGGCCGCACCCACGGCACCGGCCCCGACGACCACGACATCACAGGTCAGTCGCATCGTCACAACAGTAATATGTCACATGGCGCAGTGTCGGGACAGACCCCCGGCGAAGGCGAGGTCGCGCTGCGGGCCGTCAGTCCAGCGTGGTCGGGGTCGGGGACGGGGTCTTGCCGGCCAGCACCTGCTGCAACCGCTGGGTGCCCTGCTGGACCGCCGTCTCCGTGCTGTCGTGGTCGACGCCGGACGGGCCGCCGTTGGTGACCAGGATCCCCGAGGAGCCGACCCGGACGGCGGCCACATCCAGCTTCAGCGTGACGGGTTCTCCGTCCGAGGTGCCCCGAACCGTCAGGGTGAGGCCCTGCCTGCCGTCCCCCACGGCGGGCAGCGAACTGCTCACGACCTGCACCGTCCGCTTGCCGCCGTCGGAGCCGGTCACGGTGAACTGGTCGCAGGTGTCCGTGAGGCTCTTCATCCAGTCCAGGGACTTCTCCAGCGATCCCTTGCCGTAGTCACCCACTTGGTAGAGCAGCCGGGCGTCACCCTCGGTGAAGCCGGTGAGCGCCGACGCGCCGACCGGCCGGCCCAGCAGGGTGTCGGAGTACAGGCTGTCGAGCAGCTTCTGGCAGTCCTGGGAACCGGTTTCGCCGTTCAGGAACGAGGCGACGTCGACCTTGCCGACCAGCAGCTTGTCGCGCCAGTTCGACGCGTTGTTCACCTGCGTCCACGCGTCCTCGAGGTCGGCCTCGGTGATCAGCGCGGCCTTCGCCCCGTTCGTGGTCAGCGCCCGCGAGGCCGACGCGGAGGGGGAGGACGCGGAAGGGGAGGACGACGTCGACAGGGAGGACAGGGACGGGGAGGACGGGGACTGCTGCCTCGCCGCCGGGGAGGCGGGCGCGGCCTCCGGGGATCCGGTGTCGCCCGCGCAGGCGGCGGTGACCAGCAGAGTCCCCGTCGCCAGCGCCGAGGCGAGAGCACGTGCGGGGCGGGACGGACGGTCCATCGCGGCGGCCTCCTCAGAGCGCGGTACGTCCCTCCACATCAGCACCGGGCCGGTCGGCCGACGAGTGCAGTGTGGCGTTCGAGTGACCCGTGCGGGTCCGCCGTGTGGACGTCCTCTTGACGTCGCGGCACGCCGGATCGACACTCCAGGGAAAGGGAATCCCAGCGAACGGGTAGGGAATCATGGTGCGCCTCGAGACGGTGGCCGGCCGAGCGGGCCGCACGCCGCCCCACGCACCCCTTCTCACCTCCCGCCTGCACATCGACCTGCTGCGCGTCTGCAGCGCGATCGGCCTGCACCGCTGACAGCCGGTGACGGTGAGGCGACGGCCGACGGCTCGGCCGGCAGCCGACCTCCGACCGCTCTCCTCCGACGGTTGACCGCTGATCGCTGATCGCTGACCGCTGACCGCCGTACGCCGAGCCGGTAAGCCCGCGCCCTCGTCGCACCCATGCCGCATTCGCCGCGCACGCCTCCGCGCGCCCGCACCAGGGGAGACGCATGTCCATCGCTCCGCTCGCCGCCGTCCCGTCGCTCCGCCGCCCCGCCCCCGCCTTCCGAGGCCGGATCGGGCAGGACGCGCGCAGCGGCCACTACGCCGTCCCGCACCGCTACCGGCTCCATCTGTCGACCGGGTCTCCCGAAGGACTGCGCCTTGCCGTCGGCCACCGTCTGCTCGGGCTCGACGGCAGTTGTCCGGTGACCTTCCTGCCCGCCGAACCGGACCAACCCGACGGCGGGCACTCGGCGTTGCGCCCGCTGTACGAGGCGAGCGCGCACCACTACACCGGGCCCGCCCTCGCGCCGGTGCTCAGCGACGACTGGTCCGGACGCATCGTCAGCACACACGCTCCGGAGATCCTCCGCGACCTGGACCGCCTCCGCCCGAACTGCCGTGCCTCGCTGTACCCGAGCGGCGCCGAGAGCGAGATCGAGGCCGTGGAGCGGCTCTGTGCCGACGACATCCAGCGGGCGGCGCGACGCGCCGGCCGGGCCGACGCCGGTCCGGCCGACCGGGCCTCCGCACTGGAACGCCTGCTGGACACGCTGGGCCGGCTGGAGCGCTACCTGACGGGCGAGGAGTTCCTGGTCGCCGGCCGCCTGACCGCCGCCGACGTCGAGCTGTGGGTGGCACTGGTCCAATTGGACACCGTGCACAGTGATCGTCTCGACGCCCCGGCCGTGCACCGCCTCGCCGGCCACCCGGTGCTGTGGGGCTACGCCCGGCGGCTGGCCGCCCACCCGGCCTTCGCCGCTCACCTCGACGGGACCGCTCCGTCGGCCGACCGGGCCGTACCGCTGCTTCAGGAGCGGGACTTCCAGGCCGCTCGCGGCCCATCGCGCCGCGCCGGGGACACGATGGCGAGGCCGGAGGACGTCTCCCTCCCCCGAAGGTGACGTCCCCCGACCGCTCCCCCTGTGCCCGACTGTGGCCTGGACCGCCAGAGTGCCGTATCCGGTCGGCCGGGCGCCTGAGTAGAGGGGTACTCAAGTCGCCCTGTATCAGAACTGAGCAGGAGCGCTCCTGTTCGTGTGACGACTCACGAACAGGACGCGAAGACACTGGAACTGCCCTGGCCGTTCACCGGGCGGGAGGACGAACTGGATCTGGTCCGCCGGGCACTGGCCGCAGGAAGGCCGGGCATCGTGGTGACCGGGCCGGCCGGCCGGGGCAAGACCCGGCTGGTCAAGGAGGCGGTCCGGGGCCTGGACTGCGCCCGGGTGACCGGAAGTCCCGAGATCCGTGGCCTGCGCTTCGCGGCCTTCGCACACCTGCTGCCCGACACCGCCTCGCTGCACCGCGCGGTGCGGCTCCTGTCCGGAGTGCGCCTCCTCGTCGTCGACGACGCTCATCTGCTCGACGAGGCCTCCGCCGCGCTCGTCCACCAGCTCGCCGTGCACGCAGGTACCCGGCTGGCGGTGACCGCCACCGACGGCGCGCCCGCGCCCGCCGCCGTCTCCAGACTGTGGACGGGGGAGCTGTTGCCGCGCCTGCCGTTGCCGCCGCTGCCCCGCGAGGACACCGACCGGCTCCTCGCCGCGGCCGGGCTCGAACCGCTCACCATGGGACGGCTGCACCGGCTGTGCCAGGGTGATCTGCGGCTGCTCCGTGACCTGTTGGGGGCGCTGCACTGCTCCGACGCCCTGACCGCCGTCCCGGGCGGCGGCGGGTGGGCGTGGCGCGGACCGGTCCCGGTCACCGCGACCGTCCGCGAGCGGCTGGCCGCCGTCCTCGACCGGCCCTACCCCGACGAGCGCGAGACACTGCACCGGCTCGCCTTCGCCGGGCCCCTGCCGCTCGCCCTGGACGTCCTCGGCCTGGACGTGCTCGAACGCCTGGAGCAGGAAGGGCTGATCGACGTCGACGACCACGGCACCGTCACCCTCGCCCACCCCTTGCACGGACCGGTCCTGCGCGCCACCGCCGGCCCGCTGCGGGCACGCCGGCTGGCCCGCACCCCGGACCGCTGCGGGCCGGCTCTCTCGGCCGAACGAACCACGCTGGAAAAGCGGCTGGAGCGACACGACGTAAGGGCCGTGCCGACACCGGTCGGCGACTGGCTGCTGTCCGAGGGGCTGCCGGTCCCGGGCGGGTACGCCGCCGTACGCGCCCGGTACGCCCGGCTGCGCGGAGAGCTGCGCGAGGCGGCCGCATGGGCGCGCGAGGGCCTGCGCGCGGCACCGGAGGACAGCGGCTGCCGTACCGAACTCGACTTAGCGGCAAATCAATTCGGCGACATCAGGGGGACGGGGGTGTGGGCCGCGGCGGCACGGGGCGACGTCGGGGGCGCGCTGGACCGGATCGCCGGGGACGAGACGTCGGCGCTCTACGACGCCGTGCGGCTGGGGGCGCCGGAGCGGGTCACGGGGCGGCTGCCGGGCGACGGTGTGTTCGCCCGGCACGCCGACGCGCTCGCCCGCGGCGACGGCCCCGCCCTTGACCGGGCCGCCGAGGCGCTGGCGGAGCGCGGCTTCCTGCTGTTCGCGGCCGAGGCACACGCACAGGCCGTACCGGCCCACCGCGACCCGCGTGCCGCCCGCCTCTCCCGCACCCGGGCGCTCGCACTGGCCCGCCGCTGCCAGGGCGCCCGCACACCGGCGCTCTCCGGGCTCGTCCTCGGCGAACTCACCGCACGGCAACGGCAGATCGTCGCCCTCGCCGCGTCCGGCCTCAGCAACCGGCAGATCGCCGAGCGACTCACGCTCTCCGTCCGGACCGTCGGCAACCACCTGTACGGCGCCTACGCCCGCCTCGGTGCGAGCGACCGCGGCGCACTGCCGTGCCTCACGGACTCGCCGGCGGCGGAGCCCGCCTGACCGCGAGAGCTCACCCGGCGTGCGGGCTCCGCCTCATGCCGCCCCGAACGCCGCGAACGCCCACCCCGTCGCCTGGTGGACCGCGTCGCCCGGCTGGGTGGCGCGGGCGTCAAGGAGGGACTCGGCCAGGGAGAGGCCCGCGTCCAGGCCCTTGTGCAGGGCGAGCATCAGCGGCACCACGGCCGCGTCGTTGACCGGCGCGCTGCTCGCCACCACCCCGGCCGTGCCCAGCGGCAGCAACGCGGTGACCAGGCCCAGCAGTTCGTCCGCGCCGACCGAGGCGAGCCGGGCGGTGTCGCAACTGGAGAGGATGATCCGGTAGGGGCTGCGGGCCAGCCGCTCGAAGTCGTGCACGATGAGCGGCCCGTCGGCCATCCGCAGAGCGGAGAACAGCGGGCTGTCCGCGCGGAACGTGCCGTGCGCGGCGAGATGCGCGAGGGCCGCGCCGTCCAAGTGCTCCAGGACCCGGGGCACCCGCGCCGCCCGCCCCTCCAGCACCGTCGCCGCCGCACCGTACCGGCCGGCCAGCTCGGGCACCTCCGCGCCACCCGTGGCCAGACCCGGGCCGCGGACCAGCACATGCCGCCCGCCGCGCGGCGGCGCCGTCTCCCGGGCCCGCAGCCAACTGCCCGCCGACGGCGACACACTGAGCACCCGCTCCCGCAGGGCAGGCAGCAGCGCCCATGGCACCCGGTGCAGCGCGCCCGGCGGCACGATCACCACCGGGCCGGACCCGAGATGCGCCGCGGCACCGCCCAGCAGCAGCTCCTCCAGGCGACGGCCCGCCGCTTCCACCAGCGGCAGCCGCGCCTCGCCGCCCGGATGCGCGAGCCGGCGCAGCCCGGCCTGCACGTGCTCCGCCTCGGCCACCGCCTCCGCGAGCGCCCCGCCCGCGAACCGCCGGACCCGGCCCCGCCCACAGAGCAGGATGTGCACCCGGCCGTCCACCACGGCGAGTTCGACCAGCCGGGCGTCGCCGAGACGGTCCAGCAGCCGAGCCGTGTCGAAGCGGTCGCCGTCGCCGGGGGAATCGCCGCGCATGTGGTGGGTGCGGGAGCGGATCTCCCGTTCCAGCCGCCGCTGTTCGCGTTCCAGAGTGGCCACCGGGCGGCCCTCCATCCGCGCCTCCTCCGCGCGGGCCGCTATCTCCCGGTAGGCGGTGATGCCGCCGAGCAGCGCCGGATCGGCGGGCGGCCGGGCGGGCGGCGCGGCCAGCACGGTCGCCCGCCAGCGCTCGCTCCACGTCAGCAGCCGCCGCGGGCCGCCGTGCGCCAGGCTCACCTCCTGGGCCAGCGCGGCCAGTTCGGCCCCCTGCGCGGTGGCACGGGCCCGCAGCTCGGAGGCGCCCAGTGTCATCCGGTGGTCGTCGAGCACGGCCAGGCCCCGCCGGCAGGCATGCAGCACACCGCGCCCGGAACCGGCCGCCCGGGCGCGCAGCGCCTGCGCCACCCAGCCCGTCACCCTGGCCGGCGGCGGACCGGAGTACCGGCTGCGCGCCGCGGCCGCCAGATGCCGCTCCGCGTCCGCCGTCCGGCCCAGCCTCAGCGCGATCCGCCCGGCGAGCAGCGAGGCCTCCGGCGCGGCCGGCGAGCCGAAGGAGGCCAGCCGCTCGGCGACCCGCGCCGCGTCCGCGACCAGCCGGCCCGACCCGGGCCCCGCCGCCGCCCGCGCCTCGGTCAGCACCAGCCGGGCGTGCGTCTCCCACCAGGTCCGCCGCTGCCTGGCGAACAGGCGTACCGCGTGGGCGGCGCGGTCGGTCGCGATGTCGTCCTTCCCGGCCGAGCGGGCGGCGCGTGCGGCGGCCAGCAGCAGCTCCGCCTTACGGGTGGACTGCCCGCCGATCCGGTCCAGCAGCGCGATCGCGGTGTCCGCCTCGGCCAGCGCCTCGGGGGCGAGCCCGGCGGCCATCAGCACCTCGCAGCGCCGCACGGACAGCATGAAGGTGGGTGTGCCGAGCTTGGCGTACCGCTCCTCGGCCTCGTCCAGCAGCCGGAGCGCGGCCGGGATGTCCCCGGAGCGGAACGCGGCGAGGCCCCGGCTCTCCACCGCGTCCGCCTTGTCGTGCTCCTGGCCGGTGGTGTCCCACAGCCGCTCCGCCGCCGTGAAGTCCGCGACCGCCCGGTCCACCGCGCCCAGCGCCAGATGCACGGTGGCCCGCAGGGTCAGCGCCCGCGCGGTCCAGATCCCGTCGCCGGCCTGCCGCAGTGCCGGAAGCGCCCGCCGTACGTCCTCCAGCGCCTCCCGGTGATGCCCCAGCACCCACCACACGTAGGCCCGCCGGTACCGCACCCGTGCCCTGGTGTGTCCGCTGCCCCGCGCGACCCCCCGCTCGAACGACGCCAGCCCCTGCCTGGTGCGCCCCGCGTGCACCAGTGCGACCCCCAGGGTGGCGAGCACGTCCGCCTCCCGCTCCGCCGACTCGGCGCGCGCCGCCAGGTCCCGGGCCCGGCGCAGATGCCTGAGGGCGATCCTCAGATCGCCGAAGTCCCGCTGCCAGATGCCGAGCACCTGGTGCGCGACGCTGGCGTGCAGCGGCGGCGGGCCGGTGTGCAGCACGTGTTCCGCGCGTGCCCGGGCCTCGCCCGGGTCGGCGAAGACCATAGGCAGCAGTTCGAGGACCGACTCGCTTCCCGCTGTCACGCCTCGCATGGTAGTGGCCTGCGCAAACCCGCCCCACGGGTTCGCCGTTGTCACTCGCGGCCGTACCCGCCGCGCCCACCGGCTGCGTCAAGCTGTATCAATCGGTCGCCGGGCGACTCTGACTGTCGGAGAACGTCTCAGGGGGAGGACACACCATGGCACCTCAGCGATTCCACGAACAGTTCGACCACATCCAGCGCGCGATGCCCGGCACCGCCCTGGCCATGGGGCCGGACGACGCCGCGGAGTTCCTCTACGAGAAGGGTGTCGTGCTCGCCCGCGACGGCGAGGAGGCCCGGCTGGTCGAGGACACCGTGCGCGGCCACTTCACCGACACCCAGGGCCTGGTCCCGGACCATGTGCGCCGGACTGGCCCGGAGACCAACCGCACCGGCGTCACGCGGATCCGGGTCGGCGACCCCACCCTCGGCGATGACGTCGTCCCGCACGCCCTGGGCGCCCTGCGGGAGGCCGAGGGCCGCCGGGGCCGCCGCCTGGTCAGCCGCAACCACGTCGTGCACATCGCGGTCAACGCCTGCCCCGGCGACGAGCCGGTCCCCGCACCGCGCAGCGAGCCGCCCAACCCGGCCCCGGTGGAGGCCCCGTACGATCCGGACACCGCCGTCGGCGTCCTCGTCATCGACACCGGCCTGGTGCGGGACTACGGCTCCTACCCACTGCTCGCCCACACCGCCGGCGACCCGCAGGTCAGCGAGACCGGCCCCGACGGCGCGCTGCGGCAGTACGTCGGGCACGGCACGTTCATCGCCGGAATCGTCGCCGCCGTCGCCCCCAACACCGACGTCACCGTGCGCGGCACGCTCGCCGACGCGGGCGCCGTCCTGGAGTCGGAGTTCGGCGCCAAACTCTTCGAGGCCGTCGACCGTGGAGGCTGGCCCGACATCATCAGCCTCTCGGCCGGCACGTCCAACGGCCGCACCGACGGCCTGCTCGGCCTCGACGCGTTCATGCGGGAACTGCGCGAGCGGGGAACCCTGTTGGTCGCCGCCGCCGGCAACAACGCCAGCGACAACCCGTTCTGGCCGGCCGCCTACGCCGCCCTGCCCGAGTACGAGGACTGCGTGCTGTCGGTCGGCGCGCTGCGCGGGGACGGCGAGTCCGGCGCCTGCTTCAGCAACCACGGCCCCTGGGTCCGGGTCTACGCCCCCGGCGAGCGCCTCACCAGCGCCCTCACCGGCTTCCGCTCACCCGTGCCGTACGTCTACCAGCACTCCACCTACGACGCCTGCCGGTACGGCTTCGGGTACGTCTGCACCTGCCAGTACCCGCGGCACACGGGCGTGCTGAGCGAGGCGCGGGAGAGCTCCGCCGGCAAACCCGACCAGGTGATGTTCGACGGCCTCGCGCAGTGGAGCGGCACGTCCTTCGCCACCCCGGTCGTCGCCGGGCTCGTCGCCGCCCACATGACGGCGCACAAGGAGCGCGACCCGCGCGCGGCCCGGGCCCAACTGCTCGGCTCGGTCACCGAGTCCGCCGAGGTGCGCGGGGCGCACGTACCGGTGCTGCGGCCTTCCACCTGGCGGCCGACCCCCGTCTCGATCCCGGTCCGGCCGGTATGAGGGCCGGAACGCTCCCCTCCACGGCGTACGATGACGTGCCGTACACGAGGGGTGGAGCCGTGGACCGTACAGAGGTCGGCGCGCTGGTCCGGTCCGCGGTCGACGGTGACGCGGCGGCCTGGAAGGCGCTGGTGGAGGGACTGAGTCCGCTGGTGTGGTCGGTGGTGCGCGCACACCGGCTCTCCGACGCCGACGCGCACGAGGTCTACCAGACCGTGTGGTTCCGCTTCGCCCAGCACCTCCACCGTCTCCGGGAACCGGACAAGGCGGGCTCCTGGCTGGCCAGTACCGCCCGGCACGAGTGCCTGAAGGTGCTCAAGGGGCTGACCCGGCTGACGCTGACGGACGACCCGCAGGTGCTGGACCGGGCCAGCGAGGAACGGACGCCGGAGCAGTCGCTGATCGACTCCGAGGAGGAGGCCGCGCAGGCCGAGCGGATCCGCCGGCTGTGGCAGGAGTTCGAGGCGCTCGGCGAGCGCTGCCGGCAGTTGCTGCGGGTGCTGATGGCCTCGCCGCCGCCGAGCTATCTGGAGGTATCGGCCGCGCTCGGCATCGCGGTCGGCAGCATCGGCCCGCTGCGCCAGCGCTGTCTGCGCCGGCTACGGGCCCGGATGGACGCACGGGAGGCGGCATGAGCGGCATCCACGACGACGACGCCCTCACCGAAGAGGGTTTCGACGAGGCCGGGTTCGACGGGGGCCTGCTGGAGGAGGAACTGCGCCAGGCGGCCGCCGTGCTGGACCCGGTCCCGGCCGAACTGCGCCAACTCGCGCTGGCCGCCTACGCGCTGCACGACCTGGACGCGGACATCGCCGAGCTGACCTTCGATTCGCTGGTGGACGCGCTGCCCGTCAGGGGAGTACCGGACGCGCCACGAATGCTGACCTTCCGCGCGGGCGGCCTGACCGTCGACATCGAGGTCACCGGGGAGGGCCTGATCGGTCAGGTACTGCCCCCGGGCCCGGCCCGCGTCGAGGTCCTGGGCGGCCTCCAGGCGGCCCGCCCCGTCACCGTCGACACTCTCGGCCGCTTCACCAGTGACACCCCACCCACCGGCCCGTTCGCCCTGCGGCTCCGCACCGACGGCCAGGTGGTCGTCACGGAGTGGCTGCGGGCCTGAGGGCCGGGGGGCGCCGGAGCCAGAACCGGGTCCGGCGCCCGACGGGCGGGGCCGTGCGTCCCGCGGGCCGGTGTGGGCGGCCTTCCCGGTGCGTGCGCCGGTCGGTTCGAAGGCGGTCGGCCTGCCCTCGGAGTTGTTCCTCGCGGGTCACGCGGGATTCGCGACCGTGGGGGAGCCGGGGCGGGGGATGGTGACTGCCGGGGCGTACTGGGCGGCCTGCGCGTCGAACATCGAGGCGTAACGCCCTCGGGCTGCCATGAGTTCGGCGTGGCTGCCGTGCTCGACGAGTCGTCCGTTGTGCAGGACGTGGATGTGGTCGGCGTGGCGGACGCCGGACATGCGGTGGGTGACCAGGACGACGGCGCGGTTCGGGGCGGCGAGCCCGCGGATGCGGTCGAAGGCGGCGATCTCGGCTTCCGGGTCGAGGGCCGAGGTGGGCTCGTCCACGATGAGCAGGCTGTCGGCATCCGAGGTCGTGCCGCGCCAGTGGGTACGGGCGAGCCCGATCTTCTGCCACTCGCCGCCGGAGAGTTCGCTGGCGCCGCGGAACATCCTGGCGAGCAGGCTGCGAAGGCCGTCGGGGAGTTTCGCGATGACCGGTCCGGCCCCCGCGTAGTCGACGGACGGCCGCAGGTCCTCGGGACCGGCCTCGTGGCCGGGCCGGCCGATCCGGATGTTCAACGCCGCCGTGACGGGCCAGCGCTGGAAGTCCTGGGTCAGCAGTGCGACCCGGTCGAAGACCGCTGAGCGGTCCAGGGAGGCGATCTCGGCATCGCCCCACCGCACGGTCCCGCTCTGCGGCAGGAGCAGGCCCGACAACACCTTCATCAGAGTGCTCTTGCCGGAGCCGTTCTCGCCGACCACCGCGGTGACCGAGCCCATGGGCAGCGTGAGTGAGACCCCGTCCAGGGCGGGCGTCTCCCGGTCCGGATAGCGGTAGCCGACCCGGTCGAGGACGACCTCCCGCACCCGTGGCGGAACGGGATCGCCCCCGCTGGGAATGATGCGCCGTGCCGCCTCGTCCAGGAACCGGGCGTGGTCGCGGACGTAGAGGGACTCCTCGTGCAACTGGTTCACGTTCATCACCAGCGCGCCCAGTCCGGCCGAACCCGACCGCACGGCGATGACGGCGGTCCCGGCCACGGCCAGACTCATGTGTCCGCTCGAGATCAGCAGGAACATGGCCGCGTACGTCGCCGCCATGCCGAGGCCGGACAGCGCGGCGGCCACCCACTCGGTGACGGCCTTGCCGGCGGCCAGCCGCTCCTGCTCGGCCTCGGCGCTCTCGGCCATGCGCTCGTAGCGGCTGAGCAGGAAGGGGCCGACGGCGTGGATGCGCACCTCCTGCGCGGCGCTCCGCTCCGTGAGCAGGCTGCCGATGAGCCGGGCGGCCCGCACGTGCTCGATCCAGCTCATCACCGACACGTACCGCTCCTGCGCCACCCGCATCGCACCCCAGCCGCGCGGCGCCGCGATCAGGACCAGCATCGGCAGGAGCACCGGGTGGAGGATGGTGAGCACGCCGGCCGTGGAGATCAGGGAGATGGTCCCGTTCAGCGCGGCCACACAGGCGCCGATCATGCGGCGGGCGGATCCGGCGCCGTACTGGGCGACGTCGATCAGGCGCCGGAACTCCGGGTCCTCGATGGCCTCCAGCTCCACCGACGCGGCGGCGGCCAGGTACTGGGTCGTGGCGATCCGCTCGACCAGCGGTTCTAGACGGCCCGCCCGTGAGGTGGACCATCCGGCGAGGCCCGAGTTGACCACGGCTGCTCCGGCGGCGGCGAGCAGGCCCGGCAGCACCGCGTGCAACCGCTGCCCCGGGCTGCCCGAACCGAGCAGGGCGTGCATCACGGAGTTGACCGCGAGCAACCCCACGGCCGCGGCGAGGCCCTGCCCGATCTCGCTGATGGCGACCGTGAGCAGAGCGCGGCGGTCCGCCTGCCACGCCATTCGCAACGTCGCCCCGACCAGCGCGGGCATGGAGCGCAGGGCCGACAACATCGTCAGGTCGAGTCGGGCGCTCTCGTGTTCCGACCAGCCCATGTCGTAGCGCAGAGGGCCGCCGAACAGCTCCCGTTCGGCGTCGGAGACCTCCGGCTCGGCCAGCCGCACGCGTCCGAAGAACCTTTTCATCGGACGCCTCCCGGCCCACGCCGGCTCGGCCTTCGGTGAGCCGGCGCGGGCAGCCGCCGGGCCATGGTCGGTTGCTCTTGTGTGTCGGCCGTCAACGTGGTCCCCCTCGACGGTTGTGCGGCTGGTTCGTACGGCTCAACGAATCAGCCCGAGTTTCCGAACACATGTGTTTCGGTCGCGTCGGTATCCCCACGATTGAGCGCGCGCCGGAACGTGCGGACTGCATCGACCCGTGCGGTGCCGGGGGCGGAGGCTGGAACCACGGTGGCCGAAACGCCGAGCGTCGCGGCGGCGCCGGTGGCGGCGGGGCGAGGCCGAGTCCCCGGTGTCTGCGTGCGGGGTCACAGCCATCCGGCGTGCGGGCCACGGCCGTGCGGGAGGGACCGGCCCCACCCGCGACGGGGCGGGCGGCGAGGCGCGAGCACGTGTCGGGCGTGCCCCGGTCCCGGTCACCAGGTGACGGGCAGGGTGCGGGGTCCGCGGATCATCGTCTTGTGCCGCCACCGGACCTGGTCCGGTGGAACGGCGAGGCGCAGGCCGGGCAGCCGGGCCAGGATCGTGTCGACGAGCAGTTCGGTCTGCAGCCGGGCTAGGACGGCGCCGGTGCAGTAGTGCGGACCGTTGCCGAAGGCCAGGTGTGGGTTGGGGCGCCGGTCCGGGTCGATGCGGTCGGGGTCGGGGAAGACGGCCGGATCGCGGTTGGCGGCGAGGTAGGAGACGTAGACCGGTTCGCCCGCCGCGATGCGGTGGCCGCCGACCTCGACGTCCTCCAGGGCGATCCGGGCGAGCCCGACCGTGCTGCGGTGCGGGATGTGACGCAGGAGTTCGTCGAGCACGGGGCCGCGCGCCTCGGGACGGGTGCGTACCCGCTCCATCAGCTCCGGGCGGGTCAGCATCAGGAACAGCATCTGGCCGCAGTTGTGGGTGACCGCCTCGCCGCCGATCTGCAGCGGCCCGGCGAGGCCGACGGCCTCCTCCTCGCTGATCTCGCCCCGGGACACCGCGGCCCCGAGGAGTGAGTAGACGTCCTCGTCCGTGCTGTGCGCGCGCGACCGGACGGCCGTGGTGATCCAGCCGTAGAGGCCGGTCTTCGCGGCCTGGGCGGCCTCGGCGCCACCGGAGGTGGAGATGATCTGCCGGGTCCAGGCGTGCACCTGCTCCCGGTCGGCGGGCGGCACGCCCATCACCTCGCTGACGACCGTGATCGGGAACGGCTCCAGCACCCGCTCGACGAGGTCCGCCGGCGGCCCGTCCCGCACGACGTCGTCCACCAGGTCGTCCAGGACCCGCTGCGCGCGGGGCCGCAGCCGCTTCATGGCGCTCACCGTGAAGGCGCCGGCGACCGGCTTGCGCAGCCGGTTGTGCTCGGGCTGGTCGGCCCAGGCCAGCGAGCCCGGGCGCGGGGCGAAGTCCGGTGCGAGCCGGGTGATCTGACGGCGGGTCACCTCGGCACGGCCGAAGCGCGGATCGTTGGTGACCAGCTTCACGTCCGCGTAGCGGGTGGCGAGCCACGCCCACCCCTCACCGAACGGCAGCCGGATGCGGGTCAGGGGGCCCTCGCGCATCAGGCCGGCGAGGACCGGGTCGAAGTCCGTCCCGTCCAGGTCGAGCGGCAGCCAGTCCCGTACGGGCGGCCGGTCCCGCTCGGGCGGTGCGGCCCGGCCGGTGAGCGTGATCTCCTCCGTCATGCCCACCACCTTCGTACGCGCCCCGCCCGCTGTCCTGCGGGAGTGCTCCAGCCGGAGGGCCCGGACCCGCACCGGCGCCGGCCCCGCCGCTACACGGCGTCCACGAGCGCGGCCAGCGCCCCGGCAACGTCCTCGAGGCCCGGCCCCGCGGGGCCGCCGGGCTCGGTCATGTAGGTGTCCCGGCGGATCTCCACCATCAGCGCGCTCACCCGCGCCTCGCGCCCGTAGTACTCCAGCGGCACGTAGGTCCCGCTGAACGGGCTGTCCAGCCCCGTCTCCCCGCACCCCGCGAACGCCTCCAGGGCCGCCGCGCGTAGCCGGGACGGGGTGTGGAGGTCGTCCGTGCCCAGGCACACGGGCGGCCGCGGACCGGCGCCGTGCAACTCGTACGGCAGGGCCTCGCGCGGATAGGAGTGCACGTCGATCACGATCGCGCGCCCGGTCGCGGCCAGCCGCCCGGCCACCGCCTCGGTCATCGCGCGCGCGTACGGCCGGAAGTACCGCTCGACCAGCGGCTCGGGGTCGGTGTCCGCGGCCCGCAGCGCACCGCGGTGCGTGGTCCCGGTGTACACGGCTCCCATGCCCACGGCGAGCATCTCCTCCCGCTCGTCCGGGAACCGCTCCGGGTCCACGACCAGCCGGGACAGCCGGTTCACGAACCGCCAGGGGGTGGTCCCGGCGAGGGCCGCCGCCCGCTCCGCCATCCGCGCGGTGTGCGCGTCGGTGATGTGGTCCAGTTCCCGCTCGAGCGCCGCGTCGTCCAGCACGATCCCCTCACGGACGTCACCCGGTATCGCCCGCGACGAGTGCGGCACGTGCAGCAGCACGGGCGACTCGGCGGCGCCGGGCAGGAGCTCGAACGAGGGGCTGTACGAGGGCACGGGCTGCTCCACGGGCGTCGGTCGGACGGTGCACGATCAAGGTGCCACACGGCACTGACAACGCCCCCCGCACCGGCGGCGGACCGGGACGGACGGGCGGTGCACCGGCCCCGGCATGCCTCCGCCCCGGCCGGGTGCACCGGCCGGGGCGGAGGATCACTCATGGCGGCGGCTGAACCGCCGCGGAGCTCAGCTCAGGGACGCGAGGGCCGAGTTCCAGGTGGCCGACGGGCGCATGACCGCGTCCGCCTTGGCCTTCTCCGGCTGGAAGTAGCCGCCGATGTCGGCCGGGCTGCCCTGCACGGCGATCAGCTCGTCGACGATCTTCTGCTCGTCGGCCGCGAGGGTCTCGGCGAACGGGGCGAACGCCTTCGCCAGGTCGGCGTCGTCGGTCTGGCCGGCCAGCTCCTGCGCCCAGTACAGGGACAGGTAGAAGTGGCTGCCGCGGTTGTCGATGCCGCCGAGGCGACGGGTCGGGGACTTGTCCTCGTTGAGGAAGGTCGCCGTGGCGCGGTCGAGGGTGTCGGCGAGGACCTTGGCGCGGGTGTTGCCCGTGGCCGCCGCGTACTGCTCGAAGGACGGCACCAGGGCGAAGAACTCACCGAGGGAGTCCCAGCGCAGGTAGTTCTCCTTGACCAACTGCTGGACGTGCTTCGGCGCGGAGCCGCCGGCGCCCGTCTCGAACAGGCCGCCGCCCGCCATCAGCGGGACGACCGACAGCATCTTGGCGCTGGTGCCCAGCTCCAGGATCGGGAAGAGGTCGGTCAGGTAGTCACGCAGCACGTTGCCGGTCACCGAGATGGTGTTCTCGCCGCGGCGGATGCGCTCCACCGACAGCTTGGTGGCCTCGACGGGGGGCAGGATGCGGATGTCCAGGCCCTGGGTGTCGTGCTCCGTCAGGTACTGCTCGACCTTGGCGATCAGGTTGGCGTCGTGGGCGCGGGTCTCGTCCAGCCAGAAGACGGCCGGGTCGCCGGTGGCGCGGGCGCGGGTGACGGCGAGCTTCACCCAGTCCTTGATCGGGGCGTCCTTGGTCTGGCAGGCGCGGAAGATGTCGCCGGCGGAGACCGTCTGCTCCAGGACGACGTTGCCGGCCTGGTCGACCAGGCGGACGGTGCCCGTGGTCGGGATCTCGAAGGTCTTGTCGTGGCTGCCGTACTCCTCGGCCTTCTGCGCCATGAGACCGACGTTCGGGACGGAGCCCATGGTGGAGGGGTCGTAGGCGCCGTTGGCACGGCAGTCGTCGATCACGGCCTGGTAGACGCCGGAGTACGAGGAGTCCGGCAGGACCGCGAGGGTGTCGGCCTCCTGGCCGTCCGGGCCCCACATGTGGCCGGAGGTGCGGATCATGGCCGGCATCGAGGCGTCGACGATGACGTCGGACGGCACGTGCAGATTGGTGATGCCCTTGTCGGAGTCGACCATCGCGAGCGCGGGGCCCTCGGCCAGCTCGGCGTCGAAGGAGGCCTTGATCTCGGCGCCCTCGGGCAGCGACTCGATGCCCTTGAGGATGCCGCCCAGACCGTCGTTCGGGGTCAGGCCGGCGGCGGCGAAGGTCTCGCCGTACTTCGCGAAGGTCTTCGGGAAGAAGGCGCGCACCACGTGGCCGAAGACGATCGGGTCGGAGACCTTCATCATCGTGGCCTTCAGGTGCACGGAGAACAGGACGCCCTCCTCCTTGGCCCGGGCGACCTGCGCGGTCAGGAACTCGCGCAGCGCGGCGACGCGCATCACGGAGGCGTCGACGACCTCACCCTCGAGCACCGGGACGGACTCGCGCAGGACGGTGGTCGAGCCGTCGTCGCCCTTTAGCTCGATGCGCAGCGCACCGGCCTCGGAGATCACCACGGACTTCTCCGTGGAGCGGAAGTCGTCCACGCCCATGGTGGCCACGTCGGTCTTGGAGTCGGAGCTCCAGGCGCCCATGCGGTGCGGGTGGGTCTTGGCGTAGTTCTTGACCGAGGCGGGGGCGCGGCGGTCGGAGTTGCCCTCGCGCAGCACCGGGTTGACGGCCGAGCCCTTGATCTTGTCGTAGCGGGCGCGGATCTCGCGCTCCTCGTCGGTCTTCGGGTCGTCCGGGTAGTCCGGCAGCGCGTAGCCCTTGCCCTGCAGCTCGGCGACGGCGGCCTTGAGCTGCGGGATGGAGGCCGAGATGTTCGGCAGCTTGATGATGTTGGCGGCGGGCGTCTTGGCCAGCTCGCCCAGCTCGCTGAGCGCGTCGGGGATGCGCTGGTCCTCGTTCAGGTACTCCGGGAAGACGGCGATGATGCGCCCGGCCAGCGAGATGTCGCGGGTCTCCACGGGCACACCGGCCTGCGAGGCGTACGCCTGGATCACCGGCAGGAAGGAGTGCGTCGCGAGGGCCGGGGCCTCGTCTGTGTAGGTGTAGATGATGGTCGAGTCAGTCACCGGGTGCTCCGCTCCACGTCTGCAACATTGCTCGACATCAAGATATCTCGTGATCGGGTCCGGCTCGACAGGGGTCCCGGCCGGAAATTCGTGCCGCCCCGGGGCAACCGATCCCGCCTTCATGTGGTCATGACAAACGATCACCACTGACCACGCGTGATCGCCTCCGACCGGCGGCCGGATCCGACCACCCGGCCGCCCGAGCGAAAGCGGACCATGAGATATCGCACCAGAGTGACGGCCCCGGCGGCCGCCCTGATCGGCACCGCCGCGGCACTGACGACGGGCACCCCGGCCCAGGCGCGCCCCGCGGGCCCCGGCGCGGCGGCGCACAGGACGGCCCGCACGGCGGCCGTCCTCGGCCCCGAGACCCTCGGTGACCCCGTCTTCCCCACCCTCGGCAACAAGGGCTACCGAGCCACGTCCTACCACCTGGACGTGGCCTGGGACGCCAAGGCCAGGAAGGTCGACGCGACGGCCACGGTGAAGATACGCGTCGACCGCCCGCTCAGCCGCTTCTCGCTGGACGCCCTCGGCCTGGACATACGCACCGTGTCCGTCGACGGCGCCGCCGCCGCCTTCGCCCAGGTGGGCGAGAAGCTGCGGATCACACCCGCCACGGCGCTGCCGCCGGACGCGCTGGCCACCGTGACCGTCGCCTACTCCGCCGACCCGCGCCGTGTCCTCGCCCACACCGCCTGGGTGCCCACGCCCGACGGCTTCGCGACCTGCCCGCAGCCGAACTCCGCGCACACCGTCTTCCCGTGCAACGACCACCCCTCGGACAAGGCGGACTTCACCTTCCGCATCACGGTCCCGAGCGGCCTGCGCGCGGTGGCGAACGGCCTGCTCACCGGCACCGAGACGCTGAGCGGCGACCGCACGGCGTACTCGTACCGCTCGGTCTCCCCGATGGCCACCGAAGTCGTGCAGATCACCGTCGGCGACTACGTGATCAAGGACCGCCAGGGCCCGCACGGCCTGCCGCTGCGCGATGTCGTGCCCGCCGCCCGCGCCACCGCCCTGGAGCCGGCCCTCGCCCTCACCCCCGGCCTCGTGACCTGGCTGGAGGACCGGCTGGGTGCCTACCCGTTCGAGACGTACGGCCTGCTGCCGTGCAACTCGGACGACCCGGCGGCCTTCGACTTCACCGGCCTGGAGACGCAGACCCTCACCCTGTACAAGCCGAACTTCCTGCTCCAGCCGGAGAAGAGCATCGGCTCGCACATGATGCACGAGCTGGTCCACTCCTACTTCGGCAACCTGGTCAGCCCCGCCACCTGGGCCGACCTGTGGCTGAACGAGGGCCACGCCGACTACTACGGGCTGCTCTACCGCTACGAGCGCGGCTGGGCCGACTCCCTCGGCCTGACCAGCATGGAAGCCCGGATGAAGGACACCTACGCGCGCGGCGACCAGTGGCGCCACGACTCCGGCCCGGTGGCGTCCCCGAACGCGGTGAACCTCTTCGACAGCCAGCGCTACCTGGGTGGCGTCCTCGTCCTGTACGCCTTCCGGCAGCTCGTCGGCGAGCAGGTGTTCAACACCGTCGAGCGCACCTTCCTGGAGCGCTTCCGCGACTACTCGGCGACCACCACCGACTACATCGACGTGGCCTCCGAGGTCTCCGGCCAGGACCAGTCCGGCTTCCTGCGCGACTGGCTCTACGGCACCAAGACGCCGCGCATGCCCGGCCACCCCGACTGGACGGTGAACCCGGTCGCCTCCTCCTTCGCGGCCCCGCACAGCAAGCGCGGCGGCCACTGGCACGAGAACTCGGCCACGCTCTGATCAGCCGTGGCGGGCGGCGTCCGGCCCGGCGCCGCCCGCCACCTCGCGCTCGATCCACCGGCAGATCACGTCCACCACGTACACGTGCTCGGCGCGGCTCAGCTCCCGCCCGCGGGGAATGCCGTGCCAGCGCTGCAGACAGCCCCGGCAGCACGTCGCGGTGGCGTGCTGGGCGACGAACACCGGATGCCCCCGGTACGGCGTCTGCCTGCCGTCCTTGTGCGGCTGGGCCGGGGCGAGCCGCGCGGCGATCAGGTCGTAGGCGTGCCACCGGATCGTCGCCGGCCCCTTCTGCGTGGCGACGGCCAGCTCCCGGCCGCGCAGGCGGAACTTCGCCCGGAATGGCTGACGCGCGATCGTGTCGAGCCGTTCGTCGAGGGAGCGGGCGGCCGGATCCGGCGGCGGAGAGGACATGGCCCTTCGAGGGTATGCCCACCGCCGCCCTCGGGCCCTACTCGGCCACGGCCGGCGCGTGCTCCTCCCCGCTGCGCTGCTGCGGTATCACCACCGCGCCCTGCTGCAGGGCCACCGTCCTGGTCGGGGACGGGATGCGGATGCCCTCCGCGCGGTAGCGGCGGTGCAGGCTCTTGATGAACTCGTGCTTGACGCGGTACTGGTCGCTGAACTCGCCCACGCCGAGGATCACCGTGAAGCCGATGCGCGAGTCGCCGAAGGTGTGGAAGCGGATCGCGGGCTCGTGGTCCGGGACGGCGCCGGTGATCCCGGTCATCGTCTCGGCGATGACCTCGTGGGTGACGCGCTCGACGTGGTCGAGGTCGCTGTCGTAGCTCACACCCACCTGCACCAGGATCGTCAACTGCTGCTCGGGACGCGTGTAGTTGGTCATGTTGCTCTTCGCGAGCTCGCCGTTGGGGACGACCACCAGGTTGTTGGAGAGCTGGCGGACCGTCGTCTGACGCCAGTTGATGTCCACCACATAGCCCTCCTCGCCGCTGCTGAGCCGGATGTAGTCGCCCGGCTGCACGGTCTTGGAGGCGAGGATGTGGATGCCCGCGAAGAGGTTGGCGAGGGTGTCCTGCAGGGCCAGCGCGACGGCCAGACCGCCGACGCCCAGGGCGGTGAGCAGGGGCGCGATGGACACGCCGAGCGTCTGCAGCACCACCAGGAAGCCGATCGCCAGCACCAGCACCCGGGTGATGTTCACGAAGATGGTGGCCGAACCGGCCACGCCCGAACGGGACTGGGTCACCGACTGGACCAGGCCCGCGATCACCCGGGCCGCGGACACGGTCACCACGAGGATCAGCCACACCTCGAGGAACTGGTCGGTGTGGTGCTGCACGGTCCGGGTCAGCGGCAGCACCGCGGCGGCCACCGCGGCGCCGCCCGCGATCGCCGACCACGGGACGACGGAGCGCAGCGCGTCCACGATGACGTCGTCACCGCTCCAGCGGGTCCGCTCGGCGTGCTTGCCCAGCCAGCGCAGCACCGTGCGGGAGAGGAAGGCCAGCAGCAGCCCCGCGGCCACGGCGATGCCGGCGAGCACCAGGTCGTGCAGGGTCAGCGCACGGTTCACCGGTCACCTCCGGGGTGCGAAAGGGCGGTGCGGAGCCTGGAGTGAAGTCTCGTCACGTTGTCACCTGCTCGTGGTCCGTACATGTGCGATCGCGCCGGCCACCGACGTCGTCGGCGGGCGGCGCGATCGCTCATCCTGCCGTATCCGGCAGCCCGGTTCGCACCGGGACGGCGCGGATCAGACGATGCCCTCCGCGAGTTCGGCCTGGTCGCGCTCGTCACCGTAGGCCGCGGTGGTGGGCGTGCCGTACGAACGGCGGGCGACGTACCACCAGATGCTGGCCAGCACGAGCACGACCACCAGGGCCACGGCCGCGTAGTTCATCGTGTCGACGGTGACCGGCGAGGACTGCGGAAGGCAGAACAGGACCGTCACACAGGCCACCCAGACCACCGCGATCCAGCCGACCGGCCTGCTCCACCGGCCCAGGTTCCACGGACCCGGCCGGAACCGGTCGCCGGCGCGCAGCCGCAGCAGGACGGGGATGGCGTAGGCCGGGGTGATGCCGATGACGTTGATGGCGGTGACCGCGCCGTACGCCGTCGCCGAGTACAGGGACGGCAGGGCGAGCACACCGGCGACGACCACCGACAGCCAGACCGCCGCGACCGGCGTCTGGGTACGGCTGCTGACCTTGCGCCACAGGTGCGAGCCCGGCAGCGCGCCGTCCCGGCTGAACGCGAACACCATCCGGCTGGCCGCGGCCACCTCGGCGTTCCCGCAGAACAACTGGGCGACGATGACGACGAGCAGCAGCACGCTCGCCCCGTCGGTGCCGAGGCCGTCGAGCAGGATCTGCGCGGGCGGCACCCCGGTCGCCGTGGCCCGCGTGGCGTCGTAGTCCTGGATGGCGAAGGTCAGTCCGGCGAGCAGGACGAAGCCCGCGATCCACGACACCCAGATGGACCGCACGATGCCCTTCGCCGCGGACACCGAGGCGTTGGAGGTCTCCTCGGACAGGTGCGCGGAGGCGTCGTAGCCGGAGAAGGTGTACTGGGCGAGCAGCAGGCCGATGGCCGCCACGTACAGCGGGCTCGACCACCCGCTGTCGTTCACGAACTCGGTGAACACGAAGGACGGCGACTGGTGGTGGTCGGGGACGATCGCCAGCGCGCCGACGATGAGCGCGACACCGGCCAGGTGCCACCACACGCTGACCGAGTTGAGCAGGCTGACCAGGCGGACGCCGAACAGGTTCAGCACGGCGTGCAGCAGCAGGATGCCGCAGAAGATCAGCATGGTCCTGCCGGGAGTCGGCTGGAAGCCCCACTGGAGGTTGGCGAACGCGCCGGTGAACAGGGCGGCCCCGTAGTCGATGCCGGCGATCGCGCCGAGCAGGCCCAGCAGGTTCAGCCAGCCCGTGTACCAACCCCAGCGGCGGCCGCCGAGCCGGTCCGCCATGTAGTACAGGGCACCGGAGGTCGGGTAGGCGCTGGTGACCTCGGCGAGCGCCAGGCCGACGCAGAGCACGAACAGGCCGACGCCCGCCCAGCCCCACAGCATCACGGCCGGCCCGCCGGTGCCGAGGCCGAAGCCGTACAGGGTCATGCAGCCGGACAGGATCGAGATCACCGAGAAGCTGATCGCGAAGTTGCCGAAGCCGCCCATGCGGCGGGCCAGCACGGGGCGGTAGCCGAGTTCGCGCAGCCGCTGCTCCTCGTCGTGCTGCGGCCGGGCGGGGGAGGGCGACGGATCGGGGGCGGGGGACATGCGGAAACCTCCGGGAGGGGGGAAACGAGGGGGAGCGTCAGGGGCGGGAGCCGAGATCCTCCCCGGCCGCGCGGCAGCGGTCCCTGGCCCGCAGGAACACCTCCACCGCGGGGCCGCGGTCTGGGGCGCGGTACATCCAGGGCGACGGCGTGAAGTACGGGCCGATCGCGTCGAACACCCGGCGGGCCTCGGCGAACCGCTGGGCACCCCACAGCGCGTGGGCCAGGTGGTTGAGGTCCAGCAGGGAGCGTTCGCTCCCGGGCGCGTGCTCGAACCAGGAGTGCAGCGCCCGCGCCGCCTCACGGGCGGCGTCATCCGCGACCCAGTGCAGGTCGAGCGCCGCGTCGTGGCCTGCGGCCCGCCGGTAGCGCTCGACCCGGACGTACAGCGGCAGCACGTGCAGGGCGGAGCCGGGCGGCGCCGGGGCGGCGGCCCACCGGGTGTAGCGGGCGGCCTCGGCGAGCCGGTCGGAGGCGGCGGTGGCGTACAGGAACTGAAGCATCCGGTGGTGCGCCTCGCGGTTGTGCGGGTCGCGCTTGCCGGCCTCGGCCAGCAGTTCCCAGGGGCCC
This sequence comes from Streptomyces sp. NPDC041129, assembly GCF_055592265.1. Lineage (NCBI taxonomy): Bacteria > Bacillati > Actinomycetota > Actinomycetes > Kitasatosporales > Streptomycetaceae > Streptomyces > Streptomyces sp. NPDC041129. Next base: position 502,052 of record NZ_JBVIYV010000001.1, read on the forward strand.
GGCGGCAGCAGGGGTTCCGGCGGCGGCGTCCGGTGCTCCGGCCAGCGCTGCTCCGGGTCGAGCTGGGCCAGCGCCAGCAGGCACACCCAGGGCACCGGGTCTTCCGGGGCGGTCTGGGCGGCGGACTGCGCGGCGTCCCAGGCCTCGATCCACAACTCGTGTGCCCGCAGGTGCCGTTCGCGCCGCGCCCGCAGGGCCCGCTCCACGCCGACCCGGGCGTGCATCACCGCGGCCGGCACGCTGTGCGGCTCCTCCGCGAGCCAGGCCCGCACCACGTCGGTGCCGGCCGCCGCGGCCGCGAGGATCTGGGTGCGCTGGGTCCACTGCCACGGGCTCGTGGTGTCCGCGAGCAGCGTGCGCATCGCCATCCAGCGCCCGGTGCGCAGATCCTGCAGGGCGCCGCGCAGGGCGCCGTCGTGACCGGCGGGATCGTAGGCGGGGCGGGCTCCCTCCCTGGCCATCAGCCACCCGCCCCGGTCCGCGAGCGGACGGGCAGAGTGACGCGGTGCGCTGACAACAGCCCTCCTCGGGGCGGTGGTTGGCGGTCACGTACGGGGACGGCGGTCACTATAGGGGTGTCGTTTGCACCGTGCCATCGATGTCAACTCAACTTCCCCAATGCGCAGTTGATCACCAGCCGACCGCGCTTGACGCCGGACACCGCCCGACGGCAGGCTGTTCGCGCCGATCTTCGAAGGGCCGCACGAGCGCGCGGGAGGGTGCGATGACGGGGCCGGTGCTCGCCGTCGACCAGGGCACGTCCGGCACCAAGGCGCTGGTGGTCTGCCCCGAACGCGGCGTCCTGGGCGCCGGGTTCGCCGCCGTGCGGCCCCGCCATCTGCCCGGCGGGCAGGTCGAGGTGGACCCCGAAGCGCTGTACGCCTCCGTGCTCGACGCCGGCCGGGCCGCCTTGGCCGAGGCGAGCGAGGACGTCGTGGCGATGGGCCTGGCCAACCAGGGCGAGACCGTGCTCGCCTGGGACCCCGTGACCGGCCGCCCGCTGACCGACGCCCTCGTCTGGCAGGACCGGCGCGCCGAGACCGTGTGCGCCGAACTGAACGACCGCGCCGACGAGTTGCGGCAGCTCACCGGCCTGCCCCTCGACCCGTACTTCGCGGCACCGAAAATGGCCTGGATCCGCCGTCACCTCACCCGCGAGGGCGTCGTCACCACCTCCGACGCCTGGCTGGTGCACCGGCTCACCGGCGCCTTCGTCACCGACGCGGCCACCGCGGGCCGTACCCAGCTCCTGGACCTGGACGGCACCCACTGGTCGGCGCGGGCGCTGGAGGCCTACGGACTGTCCGGCGAACGGCTGCCGGAGATCACCGACAACGCACAACCCGTCGGCACGACAAGGGCGTTCGGCCCCGAGATCCCCGTCACCGGCCTGATCGTCGACCAGCAGGCCGCTCTGCTGGCCCAGCGCATCACCGGGCCTGGCGGCGCCAAGTGCACCTATGGCACCGGAGCGTTCCTGCTCGCGCACACCGGCGGCACACCCCGGCGCGGCGACTCCGGCCTGGTGAGCTGTGTCGCCTGGCGGCTCGCCGGCGACACCGGTTACTGCCTCGACGGGCAGGTGTACACGGCCGCCTCCGCCGTGCGCTGGCTCACCGACCTCGGCGTCATCTCCTCGGCCGCCGACATCGACCCGGTCGGCAGCGCCGTCCCCGACAGCGGCGGCGTCACCTTCGTACCCGCCCTCGCGGGGCTCGCCGCCCCCTGGTGGCGCGGCGACCTGCGCGGGTCGCTGACCGGGCTCGGCCTGGACACCGGCCCCGGACACCTGGTCCGCGCCCTGTGCGAGGGCCTGGCGGCGCAGGTCACCGAGCTGGCCCGGGCGGCCGCCACCGACCTCGGCACCCCGCTGGACACGCTGCGCGTCGACGGCGGGCTGACCCGCTCCGCCCTGCTCATGCAGACCCAGGCCGACCTGCTGCAGCGCCCCGTCGAGGTCTCCGCCCTGCCCGACGCCACCGCACTCGGCGCCGCCGCCCTGGCCCGGCTCGGCGCCGACCCCGCGCTGAGTGTGGCCGACGCCCTGCCCGACTGGAAGCCGGCCGCCGTGTACGAGCCCCGCATCCCGGCCGGTCTGGCCGCCGAACGCCTGGCCTGCTTCCGCACCGCGGTCGCCGCGCTGCTCGGCTCATGACGGTCACCGCCGAGGGACCGCTGCCCGGGCAGCCGTACGACGTCGCGGTCGTCGGCGCCGGGGTCGTCGGCTGCGCCATCGCCCGCGAACTCGCCCGCCACCCCGGCCTGCGCGTCGTCCTGGCCGAGGCCCAGGACGACGTCGGCCAGGGCACCTCCAAGGCCAACACCGCCATCCTGCACACCGGTTTCGACGCCAACCCGGGATCCCTGGAGGCCACGCTGGTCCGCGAGGGCTCCCGGCGGCTGGCCGCCTACGCCGCCGAGTCCGGCATCCCCGTCGAACGGACCGGCGCCCTCCTCGTCGCCTGGGACGCGGAGCAGCTCGCCACCCTGCCCCGGCTCGCCGAGAAGGCCGGGCGCAACGGCTGCCCGGACACCCGGCTCCTCGGCGCCGACGAGCTCTACACCCGCGAACCGCACCTCGGCCCGGGCGCGCTCGGCGCCCTGCACGTGCCCGGCGAGAGCATCATCTGCCCCTGGACGACAACCCTGGCCTACGCCACCCAGGCGGTCCGCGCGGGCGTCCACCTGCACCTCGGCGCCCGGGTCACCCGGTCCGAACGGCGCGACGGCGTCCATCTGCTGACCACCTCCCGGGGCGCCCTGCGCGCCCGGTACCTGGTCAACGCGGCCGGACTGCACGCCGACACCCTCGACCGGACGCTCGGCCACGACGACTTCACCGTCACCCCGCGCCGGGGCCAGCTCATCGTCCACGACCGGTTCGCCCGCCCGCTGGTCCGGCACATCCTCCTGCCCGTCCCGACCGCTCTCGGCAAGGGCGTCCTGATCGCGCCGACCGTGCACGGCAACGTCCTGCTCGGCCCCACCGCCGAGGACCTGGACGACAAACGGGCCACCCAGTCCACCGGCGAGGGCCTCGCCCTGCTGCGGGAGAAGGGCCGCCGCATCCTCCCCGCGCTGCTCGACGAGGAGGTCACCGCCGTCTACGCCGGGCTGCGCGCCGCCACCGAGCACGACGACTACCGGATCTTCGCGCACCCCGAGCAGGCGTACGTCACCGTCGGCGGCATCCGCTCCACCGGCCTCACCGCGTCCATGGCCATCGCCGCCCACGTCGCCGGGCTACTGGCCGGCGCCGGGCTCGACCTCGGTCCGGAGCGGGAACCGGAGCCGGTACGGATGCCCGGCATCGGCGAGGCCACCCCGCGCCCCTGCCTGCGGCCCGAACTGATCGCCGCCGACCCGGAGTACGGCGTGCTCGTCTGCCACTGCGAGCGGGTCTCCCGCGGGGAGATCCGCGACGCCCTCGCCAGTACGATCCCGCCGCGCACCCTGGAGGGCCTGCGCCGCCGCACCCGCGCCCGGGCGGGCCGCTGCCAGGGGTTCCACTGCGGGGCGGCGCTCCGGGAGCTGTTCGAGGAGGCGCGCCCATGACCGCGAACCCGCCGGTGCGCTCCGTCGACGTCCTCGTCGTCGGCGCGGGCCCCGCGGGGCTCGCCGCCGCGGCACACCTGGCCACCGCCGGCGCCGGCCGGGTCGAGGTGCTCGAGCGGGAGGCACGGCCCGGGGGAGCGCCCCGCTACTGCGCGCACGGAGGCTTCGGCACCTGGACGCGTCCGCTGACCGGCCCGGGGTACGCACGGCTCCTCACCGAGGCCGCCGTGCGGGCCGGTGCCGTGGTGTGCACAGGGGTGACGGTTCTTCAGTGGGCGGACGCCGGACGGCCGTTTCCGGCGACACCAGCCGGGACCGGCACGGCGGGCGGCCCCGGGCCCGGTGGTGCGGAGGCGGCGGGCCCGGGCGAGGACCCGTGGCTCGTCCGGGCGGCGCGGGCAGGCGTGGCCGACGGCCCGGCGTCCGAGGGGGCGGACCCGGCGGACGTCCTCGACGGTCCGCCGGACGGGGCGACGGCGGCCGGCGAAGCCGTCGGCCAGGGGGTCCGGGGCGCGGCACCAGCGGGCGCGCCCGGTGCCCCGGTGCCCCCCGATGTCGCCCGGTCGAGCGTGGCCGGCGGCCCCGGCGACCGGAGCGAACCGGTCTTCACGGTGGTCGGTCCCGGCGGGCTGGAGACGGTCAGGGCCCGAGCCGTCCTCCTCGCCACCGGCGCCCGGGAACGCCCCCGCGCGGCCAGGCTGGTCCCCGGCACCAGGCCCGCGGGTGTCCATACCACCGGCGAACTCCAGCAGGCGGTGCACCTGTTCGGGCAGCCGATCGGAACCCGCGCGGTGGTGGTCGGCGCCGGGCACGTCTCGTACGCCGCGGCCGGCACCCTGCGGGCGGCCGGTGTCACGGTCGCCGCCCTGGTCACCGAAGAGAGCCGTGCGCAAATGCCGCCTTTCCGCGCGCAGTTGACCCGCCTGGTCCGCCGCATTCCGCTCCTCACCCACGCCACGGTCGCCGAACTCCTCGGCCACGGACGCCTGTCCGGCGTCCGCCTGCGCCACCGCGACGGCCGTACGGTGGTCCTGCCCTGCGACACGATCGTCTTCACCGGCGACTTCGTGGCCGAGAACGAACTCGCCCGGACCGCCGGCATCCGGCTGGACGCGAGCCCGTACACCTCACGCCCCGGCGTCTTCGCCGCCGGCGGCCTGCCGCACCCGGGGCAGCGCGCCGCCGCGGCGGCCCGCGACGGGGTGGCGGCGGCCGGCGCGGTGCTGCACTGGCTGGCGGGGGCGCCCTGGCCCGGCACCTGACCGGACCGGCCCGGCGGCCCTGAACCCCGGAGTCCTCAGAACTCCGTGAAGGACCCGTGCCGCCCCGCGCCCCCCGCGAACCGCGCCGCGCCCTCGAGGCCCTCGGCCAGCACGGCGACGCCGTACCGGAGTTCCCCGCGCATCGCCGTCTCCTCGGCCTGGCCCTCCTGGTCCAGCACCGAGGCCCGGTCCCCGCGCAGGCACGCCTGCGGGAAGCGGGCGATGGCGGCCGCGAGCTCCTCGGCCTCGGCGCGGGCGCGGCCGGTCGGCACCACCCGGTTGGCGAGACCGATGTCGTAGGCCTCGCGGGCCGGGACCGGGCGGCCGGTGAGGATCATGTCCATGGCGCGGCTGGTGCCGATCAGCCGGGGGAGCCGTACCGTGCCGCCGTCGATCAGCGGAACGCCCCAGCGGCGGCAGAACACCCCGAAGACGGCGTCCTCCTCGGCGACCCGGAGATCGCACCACAGGGCCAGTTCGAGGCCGCCCGCGACGGCGTGCCCCGCGACGGCCGCGATCACCGGCTTCGACAGCCGCATCCGGGTCGGCCCCATCGGCCCGTCGCCGTCCTCCGCGACCCGGTTGCCCCGCTCCGTGCCGACCGCCTTGAGGTCGGCGCCCGCGCAGAAGGTGCCGCCCTCGCCCCACAGCACCGCCACGCGGGCGGCGTCGTCCGCCTCGAACGCCCGGAAGGCGTCGGTGAGTTCGGCGGCCGTCGGGCCGTCGACCGCGTTGCGGGCCTCGGGGCGCGACAGCACGATCGTGGTGACGTGTTCCCTGCGCTCCACACGGACCGGCACGGCGGTGCTCCTCTTCTGGGGGGTGTAGCGGCTCGAAGGGCCACTCTGCCTCAGATGACCTTCAGCCGCACCAGCGCCCCCAGCGTCAGCGCCCCCGGCACCAGCGGCAGCCACACGGTGATGACCCGGTAGGCCAGTACCACCGCGGTGGCCACCGCGGCCGGTCCGCCCGCCGCGACCAGCGCCACGATCAGCGCCGCCTCCACGGAGCCGACCCCGCCCGGTGTCGGCACCAGTGCCACCGCGACCGTCGCCGCGAGATAGGCGAGCGCCATGTGCGCCGGCGGCACCGGCAGTTCCAGCGCCCGACCCACCGCGGCCAGACCGGCCGCCTGGCAGGCCGGGAACGCCAGCGAGCCGCCCCACAGGGCCAGCGCCCGGCCCGGACGCGTGTGCACCGACCGCGCCTCACCCAGGGCGTCCCGCAGGAAGGCGCACACGGCCGTGCGCAGCCGCCGTACGAGGGCCAGCGCGGCGGCCGCCAGCAGCACCAGCGCGCCCGCGCCCGACAGCAGCGGCAGCGCGGAGCCGGCGGGCAGCAGCGTGCCCGGCCGCAGCGCGTCGGGGAAGGCGAGCAGCAGCGCGGCCAGCAGAGCGAGCCGGCCCACGCTCTCCGCCAGCAGGTACAGGGCCAGCGCGGCCGAGGAGCGGGCCGGCGACACCCCGTACACGGTCATGAAGCGCAGGTTCACCGCGCTCGCGCCGAGCCCGGTGGGCAGCAGATGGTTGGCCGCGCCCGCCGCGAACTGGGTGGCCAGCAGCCGCCCCTTCGGCAACGGCTGCACCACCGCGCCCTGCCGGGTGAACGCGGCCGCCACCCAGGTCAGGCAGGTCGCGGCGGCCGCCGCCAGCAGCCACGGCCAGGAGGCGGCGCGCAACTGGCCGAAGCCCTCGGCGAGCACCGAGCGGTGCCGGACCGCGGCCACAGCGACCAGTACGAGCGGCACCGCGCACAGGACCTGGCGGACGGGGAAGCGCCGGGGGAGGCGTCCCCGGGGGACGTCGGGGAATCGGAGCGCTGTCACACCTGGAGAGGCTCGCCGCGCCGCGCCAACGGCGGATGGCGCGGGCGCGGACGGCGGCTTACGGACGGGCAGCGGATGAGCGGAGCCCTTGGGATGCGGTGATGCCGGCGGAGACGAGGAGGCGCGGACATTGACCTCAACGACGCTTGAGGTCCTACGTTCTCTCCCATGAGCATGGAGACCACCGCCTGGACGCAGCTGCACAGCGTCATGAACGCACAGGCCGAGCGCCGCCCCTTCGCCCGAGCCACGCTGCGCCGCATCGCCGCCTTCGCCCGCCCGCACCGCGCGGGCATCATCCGCTTCGTCCTGCTCGGGGTGGTGACGGCACTGCTGGCCGTGGCCACCCCGGTGCTCGCCGGCCACGTCGTCGACGCGATCGTGGCGGGCCACGACTCCGGGGTCGTCGTACGGCTCTCCCTGCTGATCGCGCTGGTCGCCCTCGCCGAGGCGGGACTGGGCGTCCTCGGCCGGCGCCTGTCGTCGACGCTCGGGGAGGGCCTCATCCTCGACCTGCGCACGGCTGTGTTCGATCATGTGCAGCGCATGCCCGTCGCGTTCTTCACACGTACCCGTACGGGAGCGCTGGTCAGCCGTCTCAACAACGACGTGATCGGTGCCCAGCGGGCGTTCGCCAACACCCTCTCTGGCGTGGTGACCAACCTCGTCACCCTGCTGCTCACCCTCGCGGTGATGCTCACCCTGTCCTGGCAGATCACGCTGCTCGCCCTGGTGCTGCTGCCGGTGTTCGTGCTGCCCGCCCGGCGCATGGGCAGCCGCATGGCCCGGATGCAGCGGGAGGCCGCGGCCCTCAACGCGGCCATGGGCACCCGGATGACCGAGCGCTTCTCCGCGCCCGGCGCCACCCTGGTCAAGCTGTTCGGCCGCCCGGAGGAGGAGTCGGAGGAGTTCGCGGCCCGCGCCCGCCGGGTGCGCGACATCGGGGTGCGCACGGCCACGGCCCAGTCGGTGTTCATCACCAGCCTCACCCTGGTCTCCGCCCTCGCCCTGGCCCTCGTCTACGGCCTCGGCGGCTGGTTCGCGCTGCGCGGCACCCTGGAGGCCGGCGCGGTCGTCTCCCTCGCCCTGCTGCTCACCCGGCTCTACGCCCCGCTCACCGCGCTCGCCGGGGCCCGCGTCGAGGTGATGTCCGCCCTGGTCAGCTTCGAGCGGGTCTTCGAGGTGCTCGACCTGAAGCCGCTCATCGAGGAGAAGCCGGACGCCGGCGAGGTACCGGCGGGACCGGTCGCGGTCGAGTTCGACGACGTCCGCTTCGCCTACCCGTCCGCCGACCAGGTCTCCCTCGCCTCCCTTGAGGAGGTCGCCGCCCTGGACACCCGCGGCGGCACCGAGGTCCTGCACGGCATCTCCTTCCGCGCCGAACCCGGCCACACCGTCGCCCTGGTCGGTTCCTCGGGCGCCGGCAAGTCCACCATCGCGCAACTGCTGCCGCGCCTGTACGACGTCGACTCCGGTGCCGTGCGGATCGGCGGGACCGACGTGCGCGACCTGAGCGCCGCCTCGCTGCGGGCCACCCTCGGCATGGTCACCCAGGACGGCCATCTCTTCCACGACACCGTCCGCGCCAACCTGCTGCTCGCCCGTCCTGAGGCCACGGACGAGGAACTGTGGGACGCGCTGGGCCGCGCCCGTCTCGCCGAGGTCGTGCGCGCCCTGCCGGACGGTCTCGACACGGTCGTCGGCGAGCGCGGCTACCGGCTCTCCGGCGGCGAACGCCAGCGCATGACCATCGCCCGGCTGCTGCTGGCCCGCCAGCGCGTGGTCATCCTCGACGAGGCCACCGCCCACCTGGACAACACCTCGGAGGCGGCCGTGCAGGAGGCCCTCACCGAGGCCCTGGAGGGCCGTACCGCCGTGGTGATCGCCCACCGACTGTCCACCGTGCGGGCCGCCGACCAGATCCTGGTCGTGGAGTCCGGCCGGATCGTGGAACGGGGCACGCACGACGAACTGCTCGCGGCGGACGGGCGGTACGCGGAGCTGCACCGCACCCAGTTCGCCCGGCGCGACGGCGAGGTACCGGCCGTCTGACGGCGACCACCCCGCGGCCGGACGCCGCGGGGCCCGGGTCCGGCCGCGGGGACACGCGACGGGACCCGGGCCCGCCGACGGGACACGTGACCGGAGCCGGGCCCCGCGGCACGGATCCGGCCACCGGCCGCAGTCCAGATCCATGACCGATGTCCAACCCCTTGACGCCACTGGTCCGGACCTTTAACTTCACGCCTTAATCAAAGACGCCGAACGCGCTCAACGCCCAGTCCCTGCCGTGGTGTTGCCCGCGTCCGGCCACCCCCCACGTGAAAGGCCGGCCCCTCCATGGCCAGACCACTGCCCGCGGTCGTCTCCCTCGCCGCCCTGTCCATCGCCACCGGGCTGCTCACCGCCGCCCCGGCCCACGCCGCCACCGGCACCATCACCGGCCTCGCCGGCAAGTGCCTCGACGTCGCCGGGGCCGGCTCCGCCGACGGCACGCCCGTACAGCTCTACGACTGCAACGGCACCGCCGCCCAGCAGTGGACGGTCGGCGGCGACGGCACCATCCGCGCCCTCGGCAAGTGCCTGGACGTCACCGGCAATTCGACCGCCGACGGCGCCAAGGCACAACTGTGGACCTGTACCGGCGGCGCCAACCAGAAGTGGACCGTCACCGCCGCCCACGACATCGTCAACCCGCAGGCCGACAAGTGCCTGGACGTCACCGACAACAACCCGGCCAACGGCACCCGCGCACAGATCTGGAGCTGCGGCGGCGGCGCCAACCAGAAGTGGAACGCGCCCGCCGCGGGCGGTGGCGGCACCTCCGCGCCGATGGCCGTGGCGCCGTACCTCTACAACGGCTGGGGCAGCCCGCCCAGCCCCGCCACCATCACCCAGGCCACCGGCGTGAAGTGGTTCACGCTCGCGTTCGTGCTCAGCAACGGCTACTGCAACCCCCAGTGGGACGGCGGCCGCCCGCTGACCGGCGGGGTGGACCAGCAGACGATCGGCACCGTGCGCGCGGGCGGCGGAGACGTCATCCCGTCGTTCGGCGGCTACAGCGGCAACAAGCTGGAGAGCTCCTGCGCCGGCGCGGGCGAACTCGCCGCCGCCTACCAGAAGGTGATCAACGCCTACGGCCTGAAGGCGATCGACATCGACCTCGAGGCCGACGCGTACGGCAACGCGACCGTGCAGCAGCGCACCGTGGACGCGCTCAAGACCGTCAAGGCCAACAACCCCGGCCTGAAGGTGTACGTCACCATCGGCACCGGGCAGAGCGGCCCCGACACTAGCCTCATCAACCGGGCGGCCGCGTCCGGGCTGACCGTGGACGCCTGGACGATCATGCCGTTCGACTTCGGCGGCGCCGGCAAGAACATGGGCAACCTCACCACGCAGGCCGCCGAGGGCCTGAAGAACGCGCTGAAGAACGCCTACCACTACAGCGACGACCAGGCCTACCGGGACATGGGCATCTCGTCCATGAACGGTGTCACCGACCAGAACGAGACCGTCACGGTGAACGACTTCCGGACCATCCTGGCCTACGCCCAGGCGCACCACCTGGCCCGGCTCACCTTCTGGTCCGCCAACCGCGACCGCCCCTGCACCGGCGGCCCCGCCGACAGCTGCTCCGGCGTCCCGCAGTCCGACTGGGACTACACCCGCGTCCTCGCGGCCTACACCGGCTGACCCGGCCGGCGGAAGAGCCGGTTCCCGGGATCAGCAGCCCGTCGCCGGGCCGGACCGCCGTCCGGCCCGGCGACGGGGCCGCGGTGGGCCCTGGAGTGGCCGGGACGTGTGAGGCGTCGCAGCCTGGATACGCGGTGTGCACGGACACCACGGCCCGTCCGGAAGGCCCTCCCTGCCATGACCAGCGAAAACCGGCTCGACCCGCATTCGGAGATCACCCTCCGGGTGAACGGCAAACCCCACAGCCTGCTCGTCGACCACCGGCGGGTCCTGCTGGACCTGCTCCGCGAGGACCTGGGCCTCACCGGGTCCAAGAAGGGCTGCGACCACGGTCAGTGCGGCGCCTGCACCGTCCTGGTGGACGGGCGACGCGTCAACGGCTGCCTGCTGCTGGCCGTCACGCTCGACGGCAGCGAGGTCACCACCATCGAGGGCCTGGGCGGCGCCGGCGAGGAACCGCACCCGCTCCAGCGGGCCTTCCTCGAACGGGACGCCTTCCAGTGCGGCTACTGCACGCCCGGGCAGATCTGCTCCGCCGTGGGCGTGATCGCCGAGGCCGCGGCCGGCCATCCCTCCCACGTCACCGACCCGGCGGAGCCCTCCGGCCGGCCCGTGCCGCTGGACCGGACCGAGATCCGCGAGCGGCTCAGCGGCAACCTGTGCCGCTGCGGCGCCTATCCGCGCATCGTCGAGGCGGTGGAGGACGTGATCGGGTGAAAGGCTTCGGATACCTCAGGCCCACCGGCGTCCAGGAGGCCGTCGACGCCTACGCGGCCCACCCCGGCGCCCGCTACCTCGCCGGCGGCACCAACCTCGTCGACCTGATGAAGCTCGGCGTGGAGACCCCCGGCGTCCTCATCGACATCGGCCGGCTGCCGCTGGACGCGGTCGAGGAACTGCCGGACGGCGCGCTGCGCGTCGGCGCCACCGTCCGCAACAGCGATCTCGCCGCCCACCCGCTCGTCCGCGACCGCTACCCGGTGCTGTCCCAGGCACTCCTCGCGGGCGCCTCCGGCCAGCTCCGCAACGCCGCCACCACCGGCGGCAACCTGCTCCAGCGCACCCGCTGCCCCTACTTCCAGGACCTGGACAAACCCTGCAACAAGCGCGAGCCGGGCAGCGGCTGCGGTGCCCGCGACGGCGTCCACCGCGACCACGCCGTCCTCGGCCACTCCCCGCACTGCATCGCCACCCACCCCTCCGACATGGCCGTCGCCCTGGCGGCCCTCGACGCCCGGGTCGAGCTGTACGGCGCCGAGGGCGGGCGCAGCATCCCGGTCGCCGACTTCCACCGGCTGCCCGGGGTGCGCCCGGAGCGGGACACCGAGATCCGCCCCGGCGAGCTGATCACCGGTGTGCTGCTCCCCGCCGCCCGGGCCGGAGTGCCCTCCGCCTACCGCAAGGCCCGCGACCGGGCCTCGTACGCCTTCGCCCTGGCCTCCGTGGCCGTCGTCCTGCGGGTCGCGGACGGCGTGGTGGACCAGGTGGGACTCGCCTTCGGCGGCCTCGCCCACCGGCCCTGGCGCGCCCACCACGCGGAGACCGCCCTGCTGGGCGCGGCGGCGACCCCCGAGGCCTTCGAGGGCGCCGTCGCCCTGGAACTGGAGCGTGCCGAGCCGTTGCGCGACAACGCCTACAAGGTGCCCCTCGCCCGCAACCTCGCCCTGGACGTCCTGAACCGCCTCGCCCCCGCACCCGCGACGGCCTGACCCCCGGACCCGGCCGACCCCAGGAGAACCCGATGGCGAACGACCCACTGGAGCACGGCGGCCCGCTGCCCGGGACCGGTCTGCCGCACGACGACCCGATGGCCGCCACCGGAGCGGCCCGGGACGATCCGCTGGACGGCGCCGCTCCGCCGCACGACGACCCCGTCACCCGCACCGCCTCCGCCGCCCCGGGTGAGGCCGGCGGCGACCGGCAGCCCCGCCCCGGCGCCCTGGAGCGGGACCCCCATCCCACCCCGCGCACCGGCACCGCCCTCGGGGCGCCCGCCGGCCGGCGGGAAGGTCGGGAGAAGGTCACCGGTAACGCCCGTTACGCCGCCGAGTACCCGGTGCCCGGCCGCGTCCACGCGTGGCCCGTGCCCGCGGCCGTGGCCCGGGGCCGGGTCACCGGCGTGGACACCTCGGCCGCCCTCGCGCTGCCCGGCGTCCTCGCCGTGCTGACCCCCGGCGACGCCCCGCGCCTCGGCGCGACGGACGACGCCACCCTCGCCGTCCTGCAGAACCGGCACGTGCCGCACCGAGGCTGGTGCGTAGCCCTGGCCGTCGCCGAGACCCTGGAGGCGGCCCGCGCCGCCGCCCGGGCCGTCCGCGTCACCTACGCCGCGGAGCACCACGACGTCGTACTCCGGCCCGGGCACCCGGACGCCTACGAGCCCGAGGAGGCCAACGCCGGCCTGCCGGGGCGCGTCGAGCACGGCGACCCGCACGGCGCCTTCGCCGCCGCCGAGGTCCGCGTCGACACCGAGTACCGGGTGCCGCCCCTGCACAACCACCCCATGGAGCCGCACGCGACCACCGCGCAGTGGGACGGTGACCGGCTGACCGTCCACACCTCCAGCCAGGGCGGCACCACCGTCCAGTCCGTGCTCGCCGGTCTCTTCGGCCTGCCCGGAGAACACGTCACCGTGGTGGCCGAGCACGTCGGCGGCGGCTTCGGCTCCAAGGGCACGCCGCGCCCCGACGTCGTCCTCGCCGCGATGGCCGCACGGCACACCGGCCGCCCGGTCACCCTGGCCTACCCCCGCCGGTACCTGCCCACCGTCGTCGGGCACCGCGCCCCCACCCTGCACCGGCTGCGCCTCGGCGCCACCGCCGACGGACACCTCACCGCGGTGCTGCACGAGATCACCACGCACACCTCGCACGTCAAGGAGTTCGTGGAGCAGGCCGCGGTGCCGTCCCGCGTCATGTACAACGCCCCGCACCTGCTCAGCACCCACAGCGTGGTGCCGCTGGACGTCCCCAGCCCGTCCTGGATGCGCGCCCCCGGCGAGGCCCCCGGCATGTACGCCCTGGAGTCCGCGGTCGACGAACTCGCCGACGCCCTCGGCCTGGACCCCGTCGAGCTGCGGATCCGCAACGAACCGGACGGCGAACCCGGCAGCGGCAAGCCGTTCAGCAGCCGGCACCTCGCCGAGTGCCTGCGCGAGGGGGCCCGCCGCTTCGGCTGGGACCGACGCGACCCGCGCCCGCGCTCCCGGACCGAGGGCCCGCTGCTCATCGGCACCGGAGTGGCCGCGGCGACCTACCCGGTCCAGATCTGGCCGTCCACCGCCACCGCCCAGGCCCTGCCCGAGGGCACCTTCGTCATCAGGGTGAACGCGGCCGACATCGGCACCGGCGCCCGGACCGTCCTCGCCCAGGTCGCCGCCGACGCGCTCGGCGCGCCCCTGGACCGGGTGCGCACCGAGGTGGGCCGCAGCGACCTGCCCCCGGCCTCGCTGGCCGGCGGCTCCTCCGGCACCGCGTCCTGGGGCTGGGCCGTGCACGAGGCGTGCGCCGGCCTCGCGACCCGGCTCGCCGAGCACCCGGGCCCGCTGCCGGCCGAGGGCCTCGAGGTCCGCTCCGACACCACCGGCCGGGCGGACGCCGACTCCCCGTACGCCCGGCACGCCTTCGGCGCCCACTTCGCCGAGGTCGCCGTCGACACCGTCACCGGCGAGGTACGCGCGCGCCGGATGCTCGGCGTCTTCGCCGCCGGGCGGATCCTCAACGCCCGTACCGCGCGCTCCCAGTTCGTCGGCGGCATGACGATGGGCCTGGGCATGGCCCTGACCGAGGGCAGCACCATGGACGCCCCGTTCGGTGACTTCACCGAGGCCGACCTCGCCTCCTACCACGTGCCCGCCCACGCCGACGTCCCCGCCATCGAGGTCGATTGGATCGAGGAGGACGACCCGCACCTCAACCCCATGGGCAGCAAGGGCATCGGCGAGATCGGCATCGTCGGCACCGCCGCCGCCCTCGGCAACGCCGTCCACCACGCCACCGGGATCCGGTTCCGCGAACTGCCCCTCACCCCGGACCGGATCCTCACCGGCCTGCTGTCCGAACGGTGACCGCCACGACGCAGGACACGGGACGGGGGAGCGCCCGGGTGCCGGGACTGCTGTGGGAGTACGACGGCTACGACCCCGCGGAGGAACGCCTGCGGGAGTCCCTGTGCACCCTGGGAAACGGCTACTTCGCCACCCGCGGGGCGCTGCCCGAGTGCGCCGCCGACGCCGTGCACTACCCGGGTACCTACGCGGCCGGCATCTACAACCGGCTCACCTCCGACGTCGCCGGCCGCCGGGTCGACAACGAGGACATGGTCAACCTCCCCGACTGGCTGCCGCTGCGCGTCCGCCCGGACGGCCACGACTGGCTCGGCCCCGACACCACCCCGGTCGCCGAACACCAGCAGATCCTGCACCTGGACCCCGGTGTGCTGGAGCGCCGCACCCGGTACCGGCTCGACGGCGGCGGCACACTCCTGGTGCGGCAGCTCCGTCTGGTCCACATGGCCGACCCGCACCTCGCCGCCCTGCGCACGGACATCACAGCCGAGGACTGGACCGGCGAACTCGACGTCGAGGCCGCGCTCGACGGCGGTGTCACCAACTCCGGCGTGGCCCGCTACCGCGACCTGGACGGCCGCCACCTCACCCAGGTCGAGGCGGGCAGCGCCGAGTCCGGCGCGATGTGGCTGCGCTGCCGCACCCGTACGTCGGACATCACCGTCGGACTCGCCTGCCGGCTGACCTCCGACGCCCCGGCGGCCACCGACGCGCACGAGCCGACGCGGGCCGTGCGGCGCCTGCGTCTCGCCCTCGCGCCCGGCCGTACGGTCACCGTCGACAAGTGCGTCGCCCTGCACACCTCCCACGACCCCGCCATCAGCGACCCGCTGTGGGCCGCCGTGGACCGCGCCGAGACCGCGCCCGCCTTCGACGAACTGCTCGCCTCGCACGCCACGGCCTGGGAGCAGTTGTGGCGGCGCGCCGAACTCGACGTGCCGGGCGAACCGGGCAGCATCCTGCGGCTGCACCTCTTCCACGTGCTGCAGTGCCTCTCCCCGCACACCGCCGACCTCGACGTGGGTGTCCCCGCCCGCGGACTGCACGGCGAGGCGTACCGGGGGCACGTCTTCTGGGACGAGCTGTTCGTGCTGCCGTACCTCAACCTCCATCTGCCCGAGGTGTCCCGGTCGTTGCTCCACTACCGCCACCGCCGTCTGGACGTGGCCGTCCACGCGGCCCACGAGGCCGGCCTGCGCGGCGCCCTGTACCCGTGGCAGAGCGGCAGCGACGGCCGGGAGGAGACCCAGGAACTGCACCTCAACCCCCGCTCGGGGCGCTGGCTGCCGGACCACTCCCGGCTGCAGCGGCACGTCGGCTCGGCGGTCGCGTACAACGTGTGGCAGTACTGCGAGGCAGCCGGCGACACCGACTTCCTGCACACCGAGGGCGCCGAGATGCTGCTGCAGATCGCCCGCTTCTGGGCCGACTCGGCCACCTACGACGAACACCTCGGCCGTCACCGGATCCTGGGAGTGGTCGGCCCCGACGAGTACCACGACGCCTACCCCGACGCCGCCGGGCCCGGCCTGGACGACAACGCGTACACGAACGTCACCGCGGCCTGGGTGCTCCTGCGCGCGCTGGGCCTGCTGCGCGACCTGCCCGAACCGCGCCGCCGCGAACTCGCCGAGAGCATCGGCCTGGAACAGGACGAACTCGCCCGCTGGGAGGAGGTCTCCCGCACCCTCCACGTGCCCTACCACGACGGCGTGATCAGCCAGTTCGACGGCTACGGCGATCTCGCCGAGCTGGACTGGCAGGGCTACCGGGAACGGTACGGCGACATCCGGCGCCTCGACCGGATCCTGGAGGCGGAGGGCGACACCGTCAACCGCTACAAGGCGTCCAAGCAGGCCGACGTGCTGATGCTGGGCTACCTGTTCTCGCCCGCCGAACTACAGTCTCTGTTCAGGCGGTTGGGGCACCGCCTCGACGAGGACATCTGGTCCGCGACGGTCGACCACTATCTGCACCGCACCTCCCACGGCTCCACCCTCAGCGGCCTCGTGCACGGCTGGATCCTGGCCCGCGCCCGCCGCGCCGACGCCTGGGGCTTCGTCCAGGAGGCACTGCGCGGCGACATCGCCGACGTCCAGGGCGGCACCACCGGCGAGGGCATCCACCTGGGCGCCATGGCCGGCACCCTCGACCTCGTGCAGCGCTGCCTGACCGGCCTGGAGACCCGCGACGGCGCCCTCTGGCTCGACCCGGTACCGCTGCCGGAACTCTCCTCCTACGGCTTCTCCCTGCGCTACCAGGGCCACTGGGGCGTGAGCCTGCGCCTGCGCGCGGGCCTGCTGGAGGCCGTCGTGCCGTCGGCCTCCGGCCGCCCGCCCATCGACTTCCGCCTGCAGGACCGGGTGGTCCGGGTCGGACCGGGGGAGAGGGTGCGCATGCGGCTGCCGGACTGACCGGCACGCGCCCGCCGCCGGCTTCTCGACGGCCACGGTCCCGAGGGGTCAGGATGCCCTCGGGCGGGTGCCGGGGTCCGTGAAACGGCACGGGACGAGAGGACAGGGGACGAGGAGATGCGGGACATGAGCGCGGCCGGGCGGCCCGGGCCACGAGCCGACGGGCAGGAGCCGCTGCGCGCGCTCGCGGTGGACGACGAGGAACCGGCGCTCGAGGAACTGCTGTACCTGCTCGGCGAGGACGAGCGGATCGGCAGCGTCGTACCCGCCCTCGACGCCGCCGGGGCGGTGCGCCTGCTGGAGCGGGCCATGACGGCCGGACCCGACGGCCCGGACGCCTTCGACGTCGTCTTCCTCGACATCAACATGCCCGGCCTGAGCGGCCTGGACCTGGCCGGTCTGCTCGCAGACCACCCGGACCCGCCGCTGATCGTCTTCGTCACCGCCCACGAGGACTTCGCGCTCCGCGCCTTCGACCTCAAGGCGGTGGACTACCTGCTCAAGCCGTTGCGCAAGGAGCGCTTCGCGGAGGCCGTACGGCGCGTCGCCGAACTGACCCGGGCCGGGCAGGGACCCCGGCCGCCCCGGCTCCCGGCGGACGGCCCCGGCCCCGCCCCGGCCGGCACCCCCGGCGACCAGGTCCCCGTGGAACTCGGCGGGGTGACCCGGTTCGTCCCCGTCGCCGACATCACCTACGTCGAGGCACAGGGCGACTACGCCCGCCTGCACACCCCGCACGGCAGCCACCTGGTGCGCGTCCCGCTCACCACCCTGGAGGAGCAGTGGCGCTCGCGCGGGTTCGTCCGCATCCACCGCAGCCGCCTGGTGGCCCTCGGCCGCATCGAGGAACTCCGCCTGGACGGCGGCAACCTGACCGTCCGGATAGGTGACCGGATCCTCGCCGTGAGCCGCCGCAACGCACGGGAACTGCGGGATCTGCTGGCCGCGCGGGCCCGGGGGACGGTACGCGCACGACGGTGACGGCACCCGGTTCCCGGCGCGCCCGCGAAGCGGCCGTGGCGGCCCTGTGGCGATCCTCGTCCGGTACCTACCT
The DNA here is from genome assembly GCF_055592265.1 of Streptomyces sp. NPDC041129. Taxonomy (NCBI): domain Bacteria; kingdom Bacillati; phylum Actinomycetota; class Actinomycetes; order Kitasatosporales; family Streptomycetaceae; genus Streptomyces; species Streptomyces sp. NPDC041129. The sequence goes on from NZ_JBVIYV010000001.1 coordinate 519,924, forward strand.
GACCGCCCCGGCGCTGCGTACACTCGCCCGCAACAAGGTGATCACCGCGGCGTCGGGGAGTGCGTGATGGGTGCGGAATCCGTCCCTCGCAGAGAGGTGGTCACCGGACGGCCCCGCACCGACCGCGCCGGCCTCCCCCCGCTGGTCCCGCCCGGCAGCCGCCCAGCCGCCCCGGACGACGACGCCCCCGTACGGAACTTGATGCACCGTCAGCTTCGCGCCGCGCTCACCGCGACGGCCCTGCTCGCCCTTTCGCTCGGACTGCTCCCCGTGCTCCTGCGGATCCTCTCGGCCGGCGGCGCCCGGCACGACGTCCCGCTCGCCGTGTGGCTGCTGCTGGGCGTGGCGCCGTATCCGATCCTGCTGTGCACGGGAGCCTGGTACGTCCGCCGTGCCGAGCACAACGAGGGTGACGTGACCGGGCGTTGAACCAGACGTACGGAATCGCCGGCGTGTCGGCCGTGGTCCTCGCCACGGTGCTCGTCGGCGCGCTGGGCCTGCGCGTCTCACGCACCACCTCCGACTTCTACGTCGCCTCGCGCAGCGTCCCGCCGCGGCTCAACGCCTTCGCCGTCAGCGGCGAGTACCTGTCCGCCGCCTCCTTCCTCGGCGTCGCCGGACTCGTCCTCGCCCAGGGCGCCGACATGCTCTGGTTCCCCATCGGCTACACCGCCGGCTTCCTGGTGCTGCTCGCCTTCGTCGCCGCCCCCCTGCGGCGCTCCGGCGCCTACACGCTGCCGGACTTCGCCGAGGCACGCCTGGAGTCCCGCGCCGTACGGCGGATCGCGAGTGTGTTCGTCGTCGGCGTCGGCTGGCTCTACCTGCTGCCACAACTGCGCGGCGCCGGGCTGATCCTCCGGCTGCTCACCGGCGCGCCCGGCTGGTTCGGTGGCCTGGTCGTGGCCGCCGTCGTCACCGTCGCGGTGGCCGCCGGCGGCATGCGCAGCATCACCTTCGTCCAGGCCTTCCAGTACTGGCTGAAACTCACCGCCCTGCTGGTGCCCGCCGTGTTCCTGCTCATCGCCTGGCGGGCCGACCGGGCCCCGGCCCCCGCCTGGGACGAGCGGCCCGTCTTCCAGCGCTCCACCCGGGTCGCCACCGACCGGCCGCTGACCCTCACCGTCCACGAACCGGTGCGCGTCACCGTCACCGGAACCGTCGACGGACGGCCCCTCGCCGACGGCCCGCTCACCCTCGGCGCCGGCACCCACCAGGTCGGCCCCGGCACCACCCTGAGCTTCCCGCCAGGCGCCCCCGTGCCGCTGCCCGACCACGGCGGGCCCGGCACGGCCGCCTCCGGCTGGGCGCAGCCACTGTCGGCGGGCCGCGAACAGCACGGCCTGTACGCCACCTACGGGCTGATCCTCGCCACCTTCCTCGGCGCCATGGGACTGCCGCACGTCGTCGTCCGCTTCTACACCAACCCCGACGGCCGCGCCGCCCGCCGCACCACCGTCGTCGTCCTCGGCCTGCTCGGCGCCTTCTACCTGCTGATCCCGCTCTACGGTGTGCTCGGCCGGCTCTACGCGCCCGACCTGCTGCTGACCGGCGACACCGACGCGGCGGTGCTCGTCCTGCCGCAGCGGCTGATCGGGGGGCTCGGCGGCGACCTGCTCGGCGCCCTGGTCGCGGGCGGCGCCTGCGCGGCGTTCCTGTCCACCGTCTCCGGACTCACCATGTCCGTCGCCGGGGTGCTCGCCCAGGACGTGCTGCCGACTCTCGGCATCCGGCACTTCCGGCTCGCGACCCTGCCCGCCATCGCGGTCCCCACCGCCGCCAGCACCGTCGTCACCGACCTCCCCGTGGCCGACGCCGTCGGCCTCGCCTTCGCCGTGTCCGCCTCCTCGTTCTGCCCGCTGCTGCTCCTCGGCATCTGGTGGCGCGGCCTCACGCCGCCCGGCGCGGCCGCGGGACTGCTCCTCGGCGGCGGGTCCGCGCTCACCGCGGTGACCGTGACCATCGCCGGCGGGGCGAGGTCCGGCCCGCTGCACACCCTGCTGGCCTGGCCGGCCGTCTGGTCGGTCCCCGTGGGCTTCGCGGCCATGGTGCTGATCTCCCTGGCCACCCGGCACCGCGTCCCGGCGACCACGGCCACCACGATGGCCCGCCTCCACCTGCCCGAGCCCCCGAGCGGCCGGGCCACCGCCGAGGCGACCGCGCTGGGCACCGGTCCGGAGCGGTCCCGGGGCCGCCGTCCGTGAGCGCGCTCGGCACCGTCGTCCTCGCCGTGGCCGCTCTGGGGCTGTTCGCCCTGGGCGCCGCCCTCGGCCATGCCGGGGCCCGCCGGCAGCAGGAGAACCCGGCCTGCGTCGGAACCCCCGTGGAGCGGGCCACCTTCCACACCCTGCACACCGCCTCGCTCGCCGCGCCGCCCCTGCGCGCGGGCCTCACCCCTGACACCGCCCGCAAGGCGGTCCGCCGGCTGCGGCCGCTGCTCGGCACGGTCGCCCTGGCCCTCGCCGACGAGGAGTCCGTGCTCGCCTGGGACGGCGCCGGCGACCACCACCGGACCGCGGCCGCGGCCCACCTCGCCCACACCGCGCGCACCAGGACGTTCCCGCTGACCTGCCCCGACCCCCGCTGCCCCGTCCGCTGGGGGGTGATGGTCCCGCTGACGGTCGACGGCCGGGCCGCCGGCGCCCTGGCCGCCTTCGCCGACCAGGAGTCAGCGGTCGTCGTCCGGGCCGCCGAGGAAGTGGCCCGCTGGGTCTCCGTACAGCTCGAACTCGTCGACCTCGACCGGGCGCGGTCCAGCGTGATCGAGGCCGAGATCCGGGCCCTGCGCGCCCAGATCTCCCCGCACTTCGTCTACAACTCGCTCGCCTCCATCGCCTCGTTCGTCCGCACCGACCCCGAGCGGGCCCGCGAACTGCTGCTGGAGTTCGCGGACTTCACGCGCTACTCGTTCCGCCGGGGCGGCGACTTCACCACGCTCGCCGAGGAACTGCGCTCGATCGAGCAGTACCTCGAACTCGCCCGCGCCCGCTTCGGCAGACGCCTGGAGGTGACCCTGCGGATTGCCCCCGAGGTACTGCCCGTCACCCTGCCGTTCCTCTGCCTGCAGCCCCTCGTGGAGAACGCGCTCAAACACGGCCTCGAGGAGTCCGTGGACCGCGGCCGGATCACCATCACCGCCGAGGACGAGGGCACCGAGGCCCGGGTCGTCATCGAGGACGACGGCGTCGGCATGGACCCGCAGCGCCTGCGCGACCTGCTGCGCGGCCGGGGCGGCCCGTCCGCCGGAATAGGCCTGAGCAACGTGGACATGCGGCTGCGCCAGGTCTACGGCGACGACCACGGCCTCGTCATCGAGACCGGCGTCGGCGCCGGCACGAAGATCACCGTCCGGCTCCCCAAATTCCACCCGGGCTCGGCCCGCTGAAGCGAAGGGACCGAAAGAAGCGATGGATACGAACACCGGCATCCCCGACGGCGCGGCCGACCGGGCCCTGGCCCTCCTGCGCGAGTGCGGCGCGGGGGCCTTGGCGCACCCCGGTGGCACCCTCCTCGCGCACCTGCGCCGCGTACAGGACCGGCTCGCCCTGTGGCAGGCCCGTCCGGCGCTCCAACTGGCCGGCCTCTGTCACGCGTTCTACGGCACCGACGGCTTTCCCCACGCCCTGCTGCCGGTGTCCCGCCGGGCGGAGCTCACTGCGGTGATCGGGGCCGAGGCGGAGTCGATCGTCCACCTGTACGCCTCCTGCGACCGCGGGGCCACCTATCCGGGCCTCGGGCGGCCCGACGCTCCCTTCCACGACCGCTTCACCGGGGAGTCGCACGTGCCCGGCCCACAGCCGCGCCGGGACTTCGCCGAACTGTCGGCCGCGAACGAACTCGACCTCGCCCGCCTCGACCCCGCCTTCCGCGAGCGGTGGGGGGCCGATCTGCTCGCGCTCTTCACCCGGCTCGAGGCGCTGCTGAGCACCGGGGCCCGGCTCGACTGCCGCACCGTCCTCGCCGGGCCCACCTCGTGAAGCGCGCCGGGGGTCTTGGAACCCGGGCGAGGACGACCGCACCCCGAGCGGGCGCCAATCTCCGCAATTCATTTGCGGAAATTGCGCTAGGCTTGCGTACATGACGCGACGACTTGCTCAGGTGGCTAAGAAAGTGGGGGTCAGCGAGGCGACGGTCAGTCGTGTCCTCAATGGCAAGCCCGGTGTCTCGGAGTCGACCCGGCAGTCGGTGCTCACCGCCCTCGACGTCCTCGGCTACGAGCGGCCCACGCAGCTGCGCGGAGAGCGGGCCCGGCTCGTCGGACTCGTCCTGCCGGAGCTGCAGAACCCGATCTTCCCCGCGTTCGCCGAGGTCATCGGTGCCGCGCTGGCTCAGCAGGGGCTGACGCCGGTGCTGTGCACGCAGACCAAGGGCGGCGTCTCCGAGGCCGACTACGTGGACCTCCTGCTGCAGCAGCAGGTGTCCGGCGTGGTCTTCGCCGGCGGTCTGTTCGCACAGGCCGACGCGCCGCACGACCACTACCGCCGGCTCGCCGAGCGGGACATCCCGGTGGTCCTCATCAACGCCTCCATCGCGGGCCTCGACTTCCCCTGTGTCGCCTGCGACGACGCCGTCGCGGTCGAGCAGGCCTGGCGCCACCTCGCCTCGCTGGGGCACGAGCGGATCGGGCTGGTCCTCGGCCCCGGCGACCACGTCCCCTCGCGCCGCAAGCTGGAGGCCGCCCGGGTGGTGGCGCGCCGCACCGGCGAGGAGCTGCCGGACGAGTTCGTCGCGCGGTCGATGTTCTCGCTGGAGGGCGGGCAGGCGGCGGCCGCCCGGCTCCTGGAGCGCGGGGTGACCGGCATCGTGTGCGCGAGCGACCCGCTGGCGCTCGGCGCCATAAGGGCCGTGCGCAGGCGCGGACTCACCGTCCCCGGGGACGTCTCGGTCGTCGGGTACGACGACTCCGCCTTCATGAACTGCACCGAGCCGCCGCTGTCGACGGTCCGTCAGCCCATCGAGGCGATGGGCCGGGCGGCGGTCGAGCTGTTGTGCGCCCAGCTCCAGGGCGCCCGTTCGCACCCCGGTGAGCTGCTCTTCGAGCCCGAACTGGTGCTGCGCGGCTCCACGGCGCCCCCGCCCGCGGGCTGACGCCCTCCCTTCGGACTCCGGCCGGCACCGGCACCGGGACACCGCCTCCGCGGTTCCGGTGCCGGTGTTTTCGTATGCCTTGATCCACAAGTTTTCGCGTCGGTGACGTAGACGACTCAACAGCCCTCTGGAAGTCTCTGAGCGTGCAATGCAAAGAAGAGACATCCATGCGTTTCATTCATGAGGCCTAGATTCGAGGGACTGATGAGAATCCGCAGAAGGGGATCGCGGTGCCTGAGCGCCGTGATCGTGACCGGCCTCCTGGCACTGGTCGGCCCGGTGATGACCGCCCGGGCCACCGGAGGACCGAACATCGCGCTGGGGGACAAGGCGTCCGCGAGCAGCGCCCACAGCGAGTACGCCGCAGGGAACATCACCGACGGCAACCAGGGCACCTACTGGCAGAGCGCCGGCTCCGGCTTCCCCCAGTGGGTGCAGACCGACCTGGGCACGACCGAGAACGTCGACGAGGTCGTCCTCGAGCTGCCCGCCGGGTGGGAGAGCCGGGCGGAGACCCTCTCCGTCCAGGGCAGCGCCGACGGCACGAGCTTCAGCACGCTGAAGACGTCCGCCTCGTACACCTTCAGCCCGGGGTCCGGCAACACCGTCACGGTCGCGTTCCCGGCGGTCCGGACCCGGTTCGTACGGATCGACGTCACCGGGAACACCGGCTGGGGGGCTGCGCAGCTCTCCGAGCTGGAGGTGCACGCCGCCGGTGAGTCGTCGGTGAACCTGGCCGCCGGCCGGCCCCTCTCCGCCGGCAGCCACATCCAGACGTACACCGCCGAGAACGCGGGCGACGGCAACCCGGCCACCTACTGGGAGAGCGCCGCCCACGACTTCCCGCAGTGGCTGCGCGCCGACCTCGGCTCTTCCGTCCGTGTCGACCGAGTGGTGCTGCGGCTGCCCGGGAGCTGGGAGAAGCGCAGTCAGACGCTGAAGATCCAGGGCAGCACCGACGGCACCGACTTCACCGACCTGACCGCCTCCCGGGCCTACGCCTTCGACCCGGCGACCGGCAATTCGGCGGCCATCGCCCTGGACGCCACCACCACCCGCTATGTCCGGGTACTCGTCACGGCGAACTCCGTCCAGCCCGCCGCCCAGATCGCCGAACTGGAGGTGTACGGCCCGGAGACCGGGGACACCCGGGCCCCCAGCGCCCCGGCGGGTCTGGCGTACACCGAGCCCACGACCGGACAGGTCCGGCTGAGCTGGAACGCGGCCACCGACGACGTCGGTGTGACGGGCTACGACGTCTACGCCAACGGCTCACTGCTGGCCGGCCTCGCCGGTGACGTCACCACCTACACCGACACCCGGCCGGCCGGTGAGACCGTCTCCTACTACGTGCGCGCCCGGGACGCGGCCGGCAACCAGTCGGGCAACAGCAACACCGTCACCCGCACCGGAGACAAGGGCGACACCCAGGCCCCGACCGCCCCGTCGAACCTGGCGTACACCGAGCCGGCGGACGGCAAGATCAAGCTGACCTGGACCGCGTCCTCCGACGACACCCGGGTCACCGGGTACGACGTCTACGCCGGCAACACCCTGCGCGACAGCGTCGCCGGTGACGTCACCACCTTCACCGACACCCAGCCCGCGACGCGCACGGTGACCTACTACGTGCGCGCCCGCGACGCGGCCGGCAACAGGTCCGTCCCCAGCAACAGCGTGACCCGCGACGGCAGCGGCGGCACCGGTTCCAACCTCGCCGTCGGCAAGCCCATCACCGCCTCCTCCGCGGTCGACTCCTACGTCGCCGCGAACGCCGACGACAACAGCACGGCCACCTACTGGGAGGGCGCCGCCGGCAGCTACCCGAACACGCTCACCGTCAAGCTGGGGGCCAACGCCGACCTGGACCGCCTCGTCCTGAAGCTGAACCCGGACTCGGTCTGGGCCAAACGGACCCAGACGATCGAGGTGCTGGGCCGGGAGCAGAGCGCCGGGGACTTCACCTCCCTGGTCGCGGCGAAGAGCTACACCTTCGACCCGGCCGACGGCAACACCGTCACCGTCCCGGTCTCCGCCCGGGTGGCCGACGTACGGCTGCGGTTCACGGCCAACTCCGGTGCCACCGGGGGCCAGCTCGCGGAGTTCCAGGTGATCGGGGTCCCGGCACCCAACCCGGACCTGGAGGTCACCGGCCTGACCGTGTCGCCCGCCGCCCCGGTCGAGTCGGACACCATCGCCGTGTCGGCCACCGTGCGCAACGGCGGCCCGGCCGCCGCCCCGGCGAGCAGGGTCGCGGTGACCCTCGGCGGCACCAGGGCCGCCACCGCGCAGGTCGGTGCGCTCGCGGCCGGAGCGCAGACCACCGTCACCGCCTCCCTCGGGCAGCGCGACGCGGGAACCTACCAGCTCGGCGCGGTCGCCGACGACGGTGACGCGGTCATCGAGCAGAACGAGACCGACAACACCTACACCAGCCCGAGTCCGCTGGTGGTCAAGCCCGTCGACACCTCCGACCTCGTCGCCTCCTCGGTGACCACCTTGCCGTCCAGCCCGACGGCGGGCGACGACGTCACCTTCACGGTGACCCTGAAGAACCAGGGCACCCGGGCCAGCGCCGGAGGCGCCCACGGCGTCACCCTCACCCTGACCGACTCCAAGGGCGACACGGTCAGGACCTTGACCGGCTCCTACGACGGTACCCTGGCCGCGGGCTCCGCACAGGACGTGCGGCTGGGCCCCTGGACCGCCGCCAACGGCTCGTACACCGTGAAGACCGTCGTCGCCGCCGACACCGGCGAGGTGCCGGTCAAGCGCGACAACAACACCTCCAGCCGGCCGCTGTTCGTCGGCCGCGGCGCCGACATGCCGTACGACATGTACGAGGCTGAGGACGGCACGGTCGGCGGCGGCGCCAAGGTGGTCGGGCCCAACCGCACCGTGGGCGATGTCGCGGGCGAGGCCTCCGGCCGCAAGGCCGTCACCCTGGACGCGACGGGGCAGTACGTCGAGTTCACCACCCGCGCCGCGACAAACACCCTGGTCACACGCTTCTCCATCCCGGACGCCCCGGGCGGCGGGGGCATCGACACGACGATCGACGTCTACGTCGACGGCGTCTTCAAGAAGGCGCTGCCCCTGACCTCGAAGTACGCCTGGCTGTACGGGGCGGAGACCGCGCCCGGCAACTTCCCGGGCTCGGGGGCCCCGCGGCACATCTACGACGAGGCGCACATCCTGCTCGGCGAGACCGTGCCCAAGGGCAGCACCATCCGGCTGCAGAAGGACGCCGCGAACACCTCCACGTACGCGATCGACTTCGTCAACCTGGAGCAGGTAGCGCCGGTCGCCAACCCCGACCCCGCCGCGTACGCCGTGCCCGGCGGATTCACCCAACAGGCCGTGCAGGACGCCCTGGACAAGGTGCGCATGGACACCACCGGCAAGCTCGTCGGCGTCTACCTGCCGCCCGGCGACTACGAGACGTCTAACAAGTTCCAGGTGTACGGCAAGGCCGTACGCGTGGTCGGCGCCGGCCCCTGGTACACGACGTTCCACGCGCCGGCGGCGCAGGAGAACACCGACATCGGCTTCCGGGCCGACGCGACGGCCAAGGGCTCGCTCTTCAAGGGCTTCGCCTACTTCGGCAACTACACCTCGCGGATCGACGGCCCGGGCAAGGTGTTCGACTTCTCGGGCGTCTCGGACATCGTCATCGACGACATCTGGAACGAGCACATGGTCTGCCTGTACTGGGGGGCCGACACCGACCGGATGACCATCAGGAACTCCCGGATCCGGGACATGTTCGCCGACGGCGTCAACATGACCAACGGCTCCACCGACAACCTAGTGACCAACAACGACGCGCGCGCCACCGGCGACGACAGCTTCGCGCTGTTCTCGGCGATCGACGCCGGCGGCGCGGATGAGAAGAACAACGTCTACGAGAACCTGACCAGCACCCTGACCTGGCGCGCCGCCGGCGTGGCCGTCTACGGCGGCTACCACAACACGTTCCGCAACATCCGCATCGCGGACACGCTGGTGTACTCCGGAATCACCATCTCCTCCCTGGACTTCGGCTACCCGATGAACGGTTTCGGGACCGATCCGACCACCTTCGAGAACGTGACGATCGAGCGGGCCGGCGGCCACTTCTGGGGCGCGCAGACCTTCCCGGGCATCTGGGTCTTCTCCGCGTCGAAGGTGTTCCAGGGCATCCGGGTCAACCACGTCGACATCGTCGATCCCACGTACAGCGGGGTGATGTTCCAGACCAACTACTCCGGCGGACAGCCGCAGTACCCCGTCAAGGACACCGTCTTCACCGACGTCTCCATCACCGGCGCCCGCAAGAGCGGGGACGCCTACGACCCCAAGTCGGGCTTCGGCCTGTGGGCCAACGATATGCCCGAGGCGGGGCAGGGGCCCGCCGTGGGCGAGGTGACGTTCAACGGGCTGCGGATGAGCGGCAACGCGGTGGACGTCCGCAACACCACGTCCACCTTCAGGATCAACATCAACCCCTGAGATCGCCGCAAGCTGTTTGCGGGGCTTTGCAGCAGGCTTGCGTGCGTTCGCCCCCTCGAGATGAGGGTGCTGCGGCCCGCCTCGGGTGTCTCCCGAGGCGGGCCGCGGGCTGCTTTGCCGTTGGCAGAGGGCAGTTCGGGCCCTGGCGCCGACGCCAGTCATGCGTGACTGGGCGCCGCGACTGTCAAACATTTACGAACTCGGCGCGATATCTTGCGGGCCGTTGTTGATGGTGGTTGAGTGTGCGGCGCCCCACAACGCACCGAGTCGCACCGACGGTGGGGCGACCTCACCGTTCATGCCCGAAGGGGACCACCCATGAGAAGTGCCCGGTTCCGCCGTACCCGCCGCTCCGGCGCGGTCGCCCTCGTCTCCGCGCTCACCCTGACCGCGCTCGCCGCCTGCGGCACCAGCGCGAGCAACAACGGCGCCGGTGGTTCCGAAGGAGGCGGCTCCTCCGACCCGGCCGCCCCCCTGGACCCCAAGGCCAAGGTGACGATCACCATCGACTGCATGCCCCCCGCGGCCAAGGCGGCCGAACTCAGGGAGTGGAAGCAGGACGTCGCCGAGTTCAACAAGAAGTACCCGAACGTGACCATCGAGGGCCGCTCCACCCCGGGCCAGTGCCTGGAGCCGCCCCGCTTCACCGCGATGCTGAAGGCGAAGTCCCAGCCCGACGTCTTCTACACGTACTTCACCGACCTGCCGCAGGTGCTCGACAACGACGGCGCCGCCGACATCACGGCCTACGTCAACGACCGTACGGTCCCGCTGCTGAAGGACATCGACCCCAACGTCCTCGGCTCGCTCAAGCACGACGGCAAGCTCTACGGCCTGCCCACCAGCAACTACACCATGGGTCTGCTCATCAACCGCAAGCTCTTCGAGCAGGCCGGCCTCAACCCCGACTCGCCGCCGCGCACCTGGGACGAGGTCCGCGCCGCGGCCAAGAGGATCGCCGCCCTCGGCAATGGCATCGCCGGCTACGGCGACTACAGCGCGGCCAACACCGGCGGCTGGCACTTCACCGCCCAGGTGTACAGCCTCGGCGGCGACATCGTGGACGCGAGCGGCAAGAAGGCCGCGTTCAACAACGACATCGGCCGGCAGGTGGCGCGCAACCTGCACGCCATGCGCTGGGACGACGACAGCATGGGCAAGACCCAGTTGCTCAAGTGGGGCGACCTGCAGAAGCAGATAGCGAGCGACAAGCTCGGCATGTTCCTGGCCGCCCCCGACGACATCGCGTACATGGTCCAGCAACTCGGCGCCAAGTACGAGAACTTCGGCATGGGCCCGATCCCGGGCGAGCAGAACACCCTGGCCGGCGGCAACAACTACATGATCAAGAGCGGTATCTCCGGCGACAAGATCAAGGCCGCGGTCGCCTGGCTGAACTTCAAGAACCTCACCGTCGGCAAGGGCCAGTTCCAGTGGGCCCGCACCAAGGCCGACAAGCTTCCGGTCGGCGTCCCGCAGCCCAACTTCTGGCTGGGGGAGTCGAAGAAGAAGGACGACGCCGCACGGCTGGCGAACGCCACCATGCCCGTCGCCAACTTCCAGACGTTCACGGACAACCCGGTGCCCGGCAAGGCCGAACCGCCCAAGGCGCAGGAGATCTACAAGGTCCTCGACAACGTGATGTCCGGCATCCTCACCAACAAGGACGCCGATGTCGACAAGCTGCTCTCCACGGCCGAGTCCCAGGTCAACCAGGTCCTCGCCAACCAGTGACCGGTCCCCGGCGGAGGGCGGGCCCACGGGCCCGCCACCGCCGGGAGCACCGTGTCCGCGCCCCGGCCCCCCCGGCCCCGCGGCGCGTGCGCCCCCGCAATCCGGCAGCCGAGCACCAAGGAGCGACGATGGCGGCCCCCAGTCTGATCCCGAGCACGGCGGACCCCGCCCGCCCGGCACCCCCGCGCGCTGCGGGCCCGCCACCACCCGGCGGCCGGTTCGCCCGCGGGCTGCGGCGCAACCTCACCGCCCACGGCTTCCTCATCGGCGCGGTGATCTGCTTCGCGGTGTTCTCCTGGTACCCGATGATCAGGGAGTTCGGCCTCGCGTTCCAGAAGACCGGCAACGGCGGGACCAGCTGGGTCGGCCTGGACAACCTCGAAACCGTCTACCACGACCCCGCCTTCTGGCAGGCCTGGCGCAACACCCTGCTGTTCACCCTGCTGGCGCTGCTCCTCGGCTTCGCGGTGCCCTTCCTCACCGCGATCGTCATCAACGAGTTCCGGCACGGCCAGGGCTTCCTCCGGCTCCTCGTCTACCTGCCCGTGATGCTCCCGCCGGTCGCCTCCGTGCTGCTCTTCAAGTACCTCTACGACCCCGGATACGGCCTGCTGAACGAGCTGCTGGGCTTTCTGCACCTGCCCGAGCAGCAGTGGCTGCAGGACCCCGGCCTGTCGATGCTGTCCGTGGTCATCGCCTCGACCTGGATGAACATGGGCGGCGCGACCCTGATCTACCTCGCCGCGCTCCAGGGCATCCCCGGCGAGCTGTACGAGGCGGCCGAGCTCGACGGCGCCGGCCTGCTGCGCAAGGTCTGGCACGTCACGATCCCGCAGACCCGGCTGATCCTGTCACTGATGCTGCTGATGCAGGTCATCGCGACCATGCAGGTCTTCGTCGAGCCGTTCCTGCTCACCGGCGGCGCCGGCCCCGAGGGTTCGACCACCACCGTCGTCTACCTGATCTACCAGTACGCCTTCAACTTCAACAACTACGGTGCCGCGGCGGCGCTCGGCCTGCTCCTGCTCGTACTCCTCGCCGGTTTCTCGGCGGCGTACGTGCGGCTCAGCCGCGCCGGCGACGAGTAGACGGGGGAGACACCCGCATGTCCACACGCACACTCATCTCACCGGCCCAACTCGCCAAGCCGTGCGGGAAGTTCCTCTACTGGGCGGTCTTCGCCGTGGTCGTCGGGGCCTTCGCCCTGGTGTTCCTCGGGCCGATGTACTGGCTGGCCTCCAGCGGCGTGAAGGACGCGCAGGAGGTGATCCAGACCCCGCCGACCCTGGTACCGAAGTCCTTCACCCCGGGCAACTACACCCGTGCCTGGGACGTCATGGACCTCTCCCGGCTGCTGCTCAACACGACGTTCTACGCGTTCGGCGCGCTGGCCTGCCAGCTCGTCCTCGACGTGGCCGCCGCCTACTCGCTGTCCAAGCTCCGCCCGGTGTTCGGCAAGGCGATCCTCGGCATGATGCTGGCCACGCTCATGATCCCGGCCACCGTGCTGGTCGTACCCCAGTACCTGACCGTTCTCGACGTGCCGATCGTGCACCGGAACCTGCTGAACACGCCCTGGGCGATCTGGCTCCCCTCGGTCACCAACGCCTTCAACATCTTCCTGCTGAAGCGGTTCTTCGACTCCATCCCGAAGGAACTCCTCGACGCGGCCGCCATGGACGGCGCCTCCCCGGTGCGGATCCTCTGGTCGATCGTGCTGCCCATCTCCCGGCCCATCCTCGGCGTGGTGTCGATCTTCGCGATCGTCGGCGTCTGGAAGGACTTCCTCTGGCCGATGCTCACCCTGCCCGACCCGTCGAAGCAGACCCTCAACGTGGGGATCTACTCGCTCTCCACCGGGGTCCCCGTGAACATCCTGATCGCTGCCCTGACGATCGCCTCGGTGCCGACCCTGCTGATCTTCCTGGTCTTCCAGCGGAACATCATGAGCGGCCTGACCGCCGGCGGCCTCAAGGGCTGACCGCACCGCCCGCCGGTTCCCGGCCTCTCCCTCCCCTTCCCAGCCTTCGCCGCCGGCCCGTCCGACGCCCCGCAGCATCCGGGCCGGCGGCGAAGATCCACCCTGCCCGAAAGGAACGTCAGTTGGCAGCCCCTCACTCGCCCCGCACCGACGACTGGTGGCGCGACGCCGTCATTTACCAGGTGTACCCGCGCAGCTTCGCCGACGGCGACGGCGACGGCACCGGGGACCTCGCGGGAGTCCGGGCGAGACTGCCCCACCTCGCACAACTGGGCGTCGACGCCGTCTGGTTCACCCCCTGGTACGCCTCCCCGCTGGTGGACGGCGGCTACGACGTCTCCGACTACCGCACCATCGACCCGGCGTTCGGGACCCTCGCCGAAGCCGAGAAGCTCATCGCGGAGGCCGCCGAACTGGGCATCCGGGTCATCGTCGACATCGTCCCCAATCACGTCTCCGACCAGCACCCCTGGTTCCGCGCCGCGCTGGAGGCCGGGCCCGGCAGCCCCGAGCGGGAGCTGTTCCACTTCCGCCCCGGGCGCGGCGGGAACGGCGAACGCCCGCCCAACGACTGGCCGTCACAGTTCTCCGGACCCACCTGGACCCGGGTGCCCGACGGCGACTGGTACCTGCACCTCTTCACCCCGGAGCAGCCCGACCTCAACTGGGCCCACCCCGCGGTCCGCCGGGAGCACGAGGAGATCCTGCGCTTCTGGTTCGAACGCGGCGTCGCCGGCGTACGCATCGACTCCGCCGCCCTGCTCGTCAAGGATCCCGCGCTCGCCGACTTCGAGGAGGGCGTGGACCCGCACCCGTACATCGACCAGGACGAGCTGCACGACGTCTACCGCTCCTGGCGGTCGATCGCCGACGAGTACGGGGCGGTGTTCGTCGGCGAGGTCTGGCTGCCGGACGCCGAACGCTTCGCCCGCTATCTCCGGCCCGACGAACTCCACACCGCCTTCAACTTCAACTTCCTCGCCTGCCCCTGGGAACCGGACCGCCTGCGGAGCGCCATCGACGACACGCTCGCCGAGCACGCCCCCGTCGGGGCCCCCGCCACCTGGGTCCTGTGCAACCACGACGTCACGCGTACCGTCACCCGCTACGGGCGCGCCGACACCTCCTTCGACTTCGCCGCGAAGGCCTTCGGCATCCCGACCGACCTGGAGCTGGGCACCAGGCGGGCCCGCGCCGCCGCCCTGCTGACCCTGGCCCTGCCCGGCTCCGTCTACCTGTACCAGGGTGAGGAGCTGGGGCTGCCCGAGGCCGACGTCCCGCGGACGAGCATCCAGGACCCCATGCACTTCCGCTCGGGAGGCACCGACCCGGGGCGGGACGGCTGCCGCATCCCGCTGCCGTGGGAGGCCGGCGCCCTCTGGTGCGGCTTCGGCGCGGGTGCCGCACCCTGGCTCCCGCAGCCCGAGGACTGGGGCCACTACGCCGTCGACCGGCAGGCGGCCGACCCGGACTCGATGCTCGCGCTGTACCGTGCGGCCCTGCTCCTGCGCCGGTCCGTGCCGGGTTTCGGGGACGGCCCCCTCACCTGGCTGCCCTCCGGTGACGGTGTCCTCGCCTTCGCCCGGGAGCACGGACTGGTCTGCGTCGTCAACCTGTCCGGGCGGTCGGCCGAACTCCCGGCGTACGAGGACCTGTTGCTCGCGAGCGGTCCGCTCGACGATACGGGCCGGCTGCCGCGGGACACGGCGGTCTGGCTCCGGACCTGACCCGCGACCCGGATGCGGCAGGGCCCCGGCCACCGTGTCACACGGTGCCCGGGGCCCTGCCCCACGTCAGTCCTTCAGCGCCGTGCCGGCGGCGGTGAGGGCCTTGGTGTTCTCCGCCTTCGCGGCCGTCAGAGTGCTCTTGTGGGCCGTGATCTGCTTCTTCTGGATCTTGGTTTCGGCCTTGAACCAGACGTCCACCAGGTTGGTCCGCTGCTTGCAGTCGATCTCCGCCAGGGCGACGTCGATCTCCTTCTGGGTGGCCGGGTCGGTGTGCGGGACCAGGTCGGCCGACTCGGTCGGCGTCGCGGCCTCGTAGCCCTTGCCCTTCATGCACCGCGACCAGGCGCCCATGGCCTTCTTGACGGCCGGGACCTGCATCGACTGCACGAACGACTGGCCGTTCAGCTCCGAGACGAGCTGGAAGTCGACGGCCGGCTTGCCGATCTTCTCGGCCGCGTAGCCGACACAGCCCTTGGCGTGGATCTTCTTGCCGTTGTAGGTCTTCGGCGCGGCCTTGGCGACGAAGGAGCCGTCCGCCCCCGCCTTGGTCGGCTTGCCGTGCCCGGTCAGCACCTCCACCTGCGTCTCGCTCAGGCTGGGCACCTTCTGCCGGGGCTGGTCGGTCAGGGCGCCGGGCAGACCGTAGCCGTACTTCGCGGCGTTGGCGCGGTCGGTGAGGCCGTAACGGCGCTCCATGTTGGCGTCGTTGTCGTTCGGCGGCGGGGTGGCGCCGGCCACGGTGAGCTTGACGTCGAAGCCGTAGCCGGCCATGCACTTCTCCTGGAGGTGGCGGGTGGCCGTGTCCAGGGTGACGGTGTCGGCGTAGGTCTGCATGTAGGCCTCGAGCGGCAGCGACAGGCCCTTGGCCAGGCCGCGCTGCGGGGTCGCCTTGGGCCAGTTGGCCTTGTCGACGAGCGGCTTGTTCGCCGCGACCGGGGCCGCCGCGTCATGGCCGGAGCCGCTCGATCCGCAGGCCGAGAGCATCCCGGTTGTCGCGATCATGACAGTTGCGGCGATGAAGGCGCGCTTGTTCCACATGGGGGTGACTCCTCGGTTCGGATCAGGCGAAGTGCTGGGAGGCGTTGTTGTTCTTCAGCGCCGAGATCAGGTTGGTGAGGTTGCAGTCACCGTAGGGCTCGTTGTGCGCGAAGTACTGCGAGGTGCCGCCGTAGCCCGAGTTGTAGTACACGCGGTAGTTGTCGGCCGGGGCGCAGTTCTGCACCGAGGCCGCGTTGTTCTTCGTGTACTGGCCGGAGCCGGTGCCGTTGCCGTTGAACACGTAGCGGTACGTGCTCAGCGTGGAGCCCTGGTACTGGCTGGTGCCCCAGTAGTCGTTCACGTTGCCGTAGAACGACGACCAGCTCGTCACGTATCTGCCGCCGCTGACCGCCAGCTCCTTGGAGTTGTACAGCAGCCACAGATCGCCTTCGGAACAGGTGATCCAGGGCACGTCGCAGTTGTCCGTGACCTTGTACTCGGCGGCGTGGGCGGGGGTGGCGCCGGCCATGAGCGCGGCGGTCGCGGCGAACGCGGAGGCCACCGCGCCGATCCTGGACCGCAGGCGGATGTTCTTCATGCTGGAGGAACCCTTCGCTCGGGTTGTGATGATCATTTGAAGTGGATCTTACAGAGAGAGCTTGGAAAGGTGACAGGAATTCCACTGTCCGCGGACGGCCTCGCCGTGTTCGCGCCCGTCCCCGGCCGGGGACGGGCGCGAACACGGTCGAAGCAGACGTCCGCAGGCGGGTGCGTCACGCGTCCGCCGTCCTCACCAGGGGAACGCGCCGGACCCGTGGAAGGAGACGAACAACCAGATGACCAGAGGGAAAAGGACCAGGAAGACGAAGGCGGCCAGCGCCTTCGCCCATCCGGCGGTCCTCCCGCGACCGTCAGCCGGCACGGCGGATCACAGCTTGCCCACGGCGCGGACGAACGCCTGGGCGTAGGCGCTCGTACCGGTCCCGGTGGGGTGGAAGCTCTCGCGGCTGACGCACCAGCTTCCTCCCAGCTCGCAGCGGAAGTCACCGTCCCCCTGGGGGGCGACGACGATCTTGTTGATGCCCTCGGGGTCGTCGCAGGCGCGCCGGCCCTCGAAGTCGGGGTCGGGCGATTCGTAGGTCACCGGAATGCCCGACGAGTGCAGTGACGCGACCATTTGCTGCTGCTCGTCGGCCATGGTCCGGGCCATGGCGTTGATGCGGATCATCCCCGCCCCGCCGACGCCGCTCACACAGGTGAGGGAGTCCTCGTTGAACAGCTGGGGGTAACCCAGCAGGATGATCTTGGCGTTGGGTGCCTGGTCGTGGATCTCCCGCAGGGTCTTCTCGACCTTCGGAACGGTCTCGTCGATGGCCCGGTCGACGTCGTCCTCGGAGGGACAGCCCTCGAGCGCGCACGACTGCATGATGCTCGGGAAGCCCGCGTCGTTGCCGCCGACCGTCAGGGCGACCAGGGTGGTGTCGCTGCTGAGCACCCCGGACTTGATCTGGGCCATCTCGTGGAACTGCCCGTCCGCATGCGCGTACTTGCTCCGGTCGTCCCATGACACCGGCCAGGTGTCGTAGTCGTTGCCCTGGTCGTCCGTCGCCTTTCCGCGCACGTTCCACGTCAGTGCGCCGGAGCAGGCCACGTCCAGGAAGTCGGCGGAGGTGGCGTGCTGGTCGGCGATCTGGCCGAGGGTGGACGACTGGCCGGGCAGGGTCGCCTTGCGCGACCAGGAGTTGTCGCTGCGCCGGCAGGCGTTCCAGGTCTCCTTCTCGCTGTCCCGGTCGGACTCGGGGGAGTAGGCGCCCGCGCCCTCGCCGGAGGAGTAGGAGTCGCCCAGCACGGCGACCATGTCCTTCGGCTTGCCCGGGAGATCCTGGAAGGCGACCGAAGTGAACGCGATGTCCTCGTCGGCCGTGCCGTCGTCCGTGGTGTTCGTCAGCTGCACGCGGGGCGTACCGGTGAAGTGGTAGACGCCGAGCTCCACCCAGGTGCTCTTGCCGTAGTGGGTGTTGATGTAACGGTCACGGTCACCGCCCGCGACACCCTTGATCACGTAGTGGGCCTGCTGGGTGTGGGCCCCGGTGTCGGGGACGTGCACGAACACCCTTGCCCAGTCCAGGCTCTGGCCGAGTGTCCAGGTGCCGGTGATGGTCATCGGGCCGTAATCGCCGCCCAGATGCTCGGAGTCGCGGGTGTGGGCGTACCAGAAGTGACCGCCGTAACCGCCGCCGACCTGGTGCAGGTCCGCCTTGGCCTCGTAGTGGTTCGCGGCGTCGGCGTTGAAGTCGAACTGGAAGCTGCCCGAGGACGTCACCTGCCCGCAGTCGCCCCAGGACTCGGTTCCGTTGGCGACGGAGGCGACGACATGGGTGCCGGGGGCGCCGGAGCAGACCGGTTCGCCGTGCTGCAGGCGGTAGCCGCGTCCCGGCTCGGTGACCAGGGTCTGGTACTTGATGCTCTCGTGACCGCAGTCGGTCGCGCAGTCGTCCTTCCAGGTCGCGTTCGGCGCGTGCCACCAGTACTGCGAGTAGCACGCCTCGGTGTCGCAGTCCGGCGGGTTGATCGAGTCGCAGTAGTTGTACTCGTTGCAGAACGTGCTCAGGGGCGGCGAGACCTGGCTGCGCTGCTCCTTGGTCACCCACCAGGCGGGCCGGAAGCCGGCCGAGGAGAACCCGGACTCGCCGGGCCAGTCCTGGCGGCCGGACGTGGCGTAGGAGTAACCGGTGTCCATGGACCAGGCGGCCCAGCCCATCACCTTCTCCTCGTACGGCCAGTCCTGCGGGTGCGCCGCGTCCTTGTTCGCCTCCGTGCCGTCCACGTCGGTGTCCATGAACGGGTGGCCCCAGCTCTTCTTGTAGATCGGGTTCGCCGGGTTGTTGTACCAGCCCAGACCCCAGGGGCCGTCGACGTGCGGGGTGGGGGCGTTGAAGCCGAGGTTGTAGTTCCACACGGCGGTGAACCAGTTCTCCACCCGGGAGGGATCGTCGTCGTTGACGGTGACCTTCTGCCCGTCGGTGTGCACCTCGTTCCACTTGTCCGCGAGGATCTTCATGGAGGCGGCGATGTTGGTCGCGTAGTCGACGGCGACGGCCTTCTGCAGGGCCGGCGACAGACTCGTCTCACCGGTCTTCTCGTGCCCGGCGAGCCGCATCCCGTCGGTGACCTGGCCGACGCCGTAACCGCAGTCGGACTTGTCCCAGTTGATGTGCCAGTACACGTCCGGGTCGCTCGGGTCGGCCTTGTGGCCGTAGTAGCCGTCCACCGCGGCCAGCGGGCTGCCCATCTGGCCGGGAATGGAACCGGATTCGGCCTGCCAGAGGTTGGACTCCTGGGCCATGATGCCCAGCATCACATTGGCGGGGATCCGCCCGCCACCGGTCAGCGTGGGCGCCGGGAACAGGCCCTGCGGGTCGATGGTGCCGATCCCGGTCTGGTTGCGGTAGCCGCCCTGGCGGATGTACTGGGAGCGCAACTGGCCGCGTACGGCCATGTCCACGGCCCACTCGACCTGGTTCGGCGTGGGCTGCAGCGCCTGCGCGTTCACGTCGTTGCGGGAGACGGAGCACCAGCGGTCGGGGTCCGTCGGATCCTGTGAAGCGACGGCCGCGGCGGCGGTGAGCGTCGACCGCTTGGGCTCGCCCGCGCCGGAGTCCGGCACGCTCGCGCCGGTCAGGGCGGGGGAGAGCCGGCTCTTCCCGGCGGAGTCGTCGGTCCTGGTGACCGTCTGCTCGATCCTCGCGCCGGTACCGGTGGCCGTGGAGGTCACCGTCACCGGCGTGTTGGCCGCGACGGTGGCCGGGGACTGGGCGGCCTCGCCGCGCGGTGCGGGGTCGGCCTTGGTGAAGCCCTTGCCCGCCTTCGCGATGTGCTCGAGTCCCGCCCGCACCCCGGGGGTGAGGACCGGGTCGACGGCCAGCCGCCCCTGGCTGGAGATGACCGTGTCGGCCGGAGCGCCGACGCGGGTGATGCCGGTGCCCGCCGTGTGGGTGGCGCCGGCCGGGTGCCCGGTCAGGAACACCGCGTCGGAGCCGCCGCGTTCGAGGTCGAGGTCACCGAGCTTGCCGGTGGCGACAACGGCCGGCGCGCCGTGCCCGCCCCACACCCTGGCGCGCGCGACCTTGGTGCCGCGCCGCTCCACGAAGGCGATCCTGCCGCCGTCGACGGGGTGGATGTCGTACGGCACCCCGCCCGCGGTGAACAGCTTCTCGGCCTTGCCGTTGCGGTGGCCGAGCCGGACCACACTGCGGCCCAGGGCGCCGACCGCGCCGCCCTCGACGGGCACCGCGCTGGTGACCTCGCCGCGTGCGGAGGCGTCGCCCACGGTCTTGCCGGTGGTGTCCACGGTCACCACGCGGGTCCGGGTGGCGGCCGGGTCGTTCATGTCGCGGAAGGCGGTGAACGCGGCGGTGCGGGTCGACGGGTTGCAGGACGGGTCGAAGTACGCGAGCGAGGCGGTGAAGGGCAGCTTCGTGACCTTGCCGGTGGCCAGGTTCACGACGGCGGCGAAGGCGCCGCCCTGCATCAGGTCCGGCTTGTTGGTGAAGGTGCGCGGCGCGTAGACCACGGCGGCGTGGTCGCGGTCCATGACGCACTCGTTGCCGAGCCACGAGTCCGCCGGCATGCCGGGCTCGCTGAGCACGGCGGCGGTCCGCCAGTCGTATGCCCTCGCGCTGTCCGCGACCAGGACGTGCAGCCCGTCGACGTCGGCGGCGGCGGTCACGGCCCGGTCCCTGCTGCTCCGCCACCCCTTTCCGAGCTTCTTGTCCGGGCTGGTGACCCGTCCGCCGGGTGCGTTCGTGGCATTGCCGGGCTCGGTGCTCGTGGGCCTCGGTGCGGCGTGGGGCGCCGCGAGCGCGCTCGCGCTCTGCAGCAGCCCGCCGGCCAGCACGGCGCAGGCCAGCACGGCGCCGAGCCGCCCGCGTATGCGTCTGTTGGATCTCAAGGAGATTGTCCTCGCTTCTCGGTGGGGTTCCCGCGCCCGTGTCCGGGCACGACTCGGCCCGGAAGGGGGCCCATGGGCCGGGCGGGAGCTTGGGGAGCCGGCCGCTGGCGTCGGGCAGGAAGCGGGCCGCGGGATCGGCGAGCGCCGCGGCCCGCCCTGTCACCCGCGGTTCATGAAGCCGCGCCGCTCATCGAAGAGTTCCGCGGCCTGCAGGCCGGCGCGGCGGCGACACAGAGCTGTTCTCGGACACGTGTTGAGCCCCCCTCATGGCCACCCATGACAGGCGAGCGCGCCCTCCGGCACGCGACAGCCCCCTGGATGCCCCCGCTGGTGTCGCACGCTCACGACACAGAACCGACGTTTGGTCTAGTCCACCCGTTTCCAGCGCGGTCATCCTATGCCTCGCATGGACATGCCACGCAAGATTCCGGGCTCCACCCTTGATCGGCTTTGACCGACCCTTGGCGGGAGCAATGCCGTTCGTTGAACAACGGGCGGGGGCCCTCGCTCCTTCTGGCATCCGCTGCCACGAGGTTCGGGGGCGTCAACGACGCGGGCGTCAGGCGCGTTCCCAATGCTCGACAAGGGCACGAGCCGATCCGGGAGCAGCCGCCACCAGCAGGGGTGAGCCGAAGGTGAAGGCCTCTCCTGCCGCTCCGAGGACCATTCGTCCCCGTTGGCGGCAGAGCGCGACCCCGGCCGCCACGTCCCAGGGCTTGGGAGCGACGCACACGCACGCGTCGAGCCAACCCTCGGCGACGCCCACGAGGTCCAGCGCCATCGAACCCTGCATTCTGAGGCGGTACGCCTCCTCCTGAACGCGATACAGGAACTTTCGGACACGGAGGGGGCCGGAACCCGTTCCTGAGACACCGACCACCGCGCGCCGCAGCTCTCCTATGCCTGTCGCTTCGTCCGCCGCGGCGGTGACTGTGGGGTCGGTCGTCCAGCGCCGGCCGAGCGCGGGCGCGTGGATCACGCCGAGCACGGGGGCACCGTCCCGTACATGGGCGAGGGAGACGGCGTACATGGGTGCGCCGCGGGTGAAGTTCATCGTGCCGTCGATGGGGTCCAGCAGCCAGCAACGGTCCGGCAACCGGTAGTGGTCCGGCGCCGACTCCTCGCCGATGACCGGGATGTCCGGCGAGAGGGCAGCCAGGACCCGTGTCATACGGGCCTCCACCTCGGTGTCGGCGTCCGTCACCTCCTCGCCGGAGGCCTTGAATCGTCGCGCCGTCCACTCGTCCGAGGCGGTCGACAACCAGCCGACCGCCTCGTCCATGGCTCGTTCGGCGATTGAGCGGTATTCCCGGAGCCCGGTCACAGCCGGGCCAGCGGCAGCTCCACCAACTTCTCTGCGTGAGCCCCGTGTTGCCCCATGACGTAGAAACTGAGCCGGTCGAAGACCCAGGTGCCGGGCAGGGTGACACGCTCAGGCGTGGTGCGGACCAGCTCGAGGGCGACCGCCTCTGGCGCGCGGCCCAGCGTCATGTGCGGGGCATAGGCGTCCCCGACGTAGCGGTAGCCGTATTTCTGGTAACTGATGCGCTCACTGTCCGTGAAACGGGACACGTCCTTGTCCGCGTCGAAGGCACCCCGGTCGAGGTGCGAGTCCAGAACGGCCACCACGGACTCCTGCAGGGCCATCATCAGAGGCGGCCGTTCCAGTGCGAGGAAGAGCCACCCGGTGGGCTGGTAGACCACGCCCGGGCTGGAGAGAACGAGTGCATCGGGCAGGCCGATCTCCGCGGCGGACGCGGCGATGCCTGCCAGGGTCTCGGCAGGATCGAGCGAGTCGCGGAAAGGGCCCTGGAAGACGGTGACATGAGGAAGGTTGCCGTCCGCGCTGAGCGGTGGCTCCAGGTTGACGTCTCCACCGACGCTCGCTTGCAACCGGACGGCGGCATGCAGCTGATCGGCGCGCGGAAGCAGCGCGACACCAAGCCATCTCGTCATGGGTGAGCTCCTACTTTCCTGAGTACGTGCAGTGCCGCATCGAGCCCTCGTCGCATGCAGGTCACCGGTGGTTCTCCGTTCAGCCAGCCGGCGATGACACCAGCGTCGAACGCGTCACCTCCGCCCGTCCTGTCCACCGGATCCACCGGAGTCGTCGGCTGGTGGAAGAGCTGTCCCCCGGCAGTGGCCCACAGGGCGCCCTCGGGCCCCATGGTCACTATCACATCACCCGAAACCAGATCGGCACATCGCCGCGCGTTGGCGGTCGCATCGGCCGAAACGGCCCCCGGCATACGGGACGCTTCGTCGGCGTTCATGAAGTTGAGCGACGCCTTCGCCGCCAACGCGCTCATGTCCCGGCCGTTCCACTCGACGGAGACGCTGCGCCCGGCTGCGTGAGCCAGATCGACGATGCGCCTCAGGGCCAGGGTGGGTTCGCCCACGACATGGACGTGGTCGCAGCCGCGCACGTCGTCCTCGGTGACGGCGTCGAACGCGAGACCGCGATCGGCGCCTGCGAACGTCATCATCCGCTTGCGACCTCCCGAGGAGAGGACGACGGCGGTGCTGGTCCGGGCTCCGTCCTGCACCCGCACCAGGGAGGTGTCGACGCCGCCCTCACGCAGTGCCTGGAGGCACAGCGAGCCGGCCGCGTCGTCCCCGACCGCCGAGGCGAGCCGGACCGAGCAGCCCTGACGGACCAGGCCGGCGGCCGTGTTCGCCCCGGCGCCTCCGGGAGTCACCGCGCACGCCGTGCCGCGCAGCTTCTCGTGCTCCAGAGGCAGCCGGTCCGCCTGGGCGATGACGTCGAAGTTCGTACCGCCGACGACCAGCACCCGCTTCTCACGACTCACGGCGAGCCCCAGCGGTAGCTCTCGAAGAGCACATGGCGCACCAGCCGCTCCCTGCTGTCGGCCAGGGTCTCCGGTGGGAAGGACGCGTGTGTCACCAAGTCCCGGATCATGCGCTCGTAGTGTGCCTCGTCGGTGCCGACTCCATGGAACGACCGCATCAGTTCCGTGAACAACTCCCTGGGGGGCAGCTCCAGTTCCTCCAGCCAGGCCCGGTTCGCTATCAGTACGTTTGCGGCGGCGGAACGCAGCCGTGTCCGGGTGGCGGCGGGCAGCATCTCGGAGTTCAGGAGTTCGAAGTACGCGTCGTCGTCGTGCGCGTGCATGCGGAGGTTCTGGCCGCCGACTGCCAGTACGTCACGGTTGAGGTGGAAGAGTTCGAGGCCCAGATGATGTGGAACGTCGAGGATGCTCACCCCGCGGCACCGCAGGCCCGCCTCGTCGGTGCCCAGGGCGGACAGCAGGTTGTCGAACATGTCGCTGTGCTTGGGTACCGCGATCTGAGCCCCCTCGGGATTCGCCAGGAACTCCTCGGCCGTCGCGCCGCCCCAGCGCCCTGCACGAGCCGCGAGGAGGTAGAAGTTGCGGCCGCCCATCGAGTAGCCGACCCGTCCGACAGGTACGACCTGGTCGCGGACCGACTCCTCCGTTTCGAGCAGGCGCAGTACACGCTGCTCGTTGTAGACGGCTGCGTCGAGGAGCCGGGTCGACACGTCCCTTACGAGGCTGTCGGCCCAGGGGAGCTGGACCGGTACGACGCGGTGGTTGCGTCGTGCCATCGCCTTCTCGAAGCCGCAGCCCAGTAGCACCGCCTTCACCACGATCAGCGTCGAGTCGGCGAGCCGCGTGGTGCCCGTTCTGCGCTGGTGTGCCGAGAGCCGGTGCCTGGCGTCCTCCTCGGCGAGCGACTTGCTGGTCTGCCCGTACCAGACGGCCAGCTGGGTGAGTGCGTCCAGGCACGGTCGCACGTCGTCGGCCGAGATCTCCTCGGCCGACGCGTCTTGCGCGTGACTGCCGTAGTTGCCGTAGTTCTGGATCGTGCGAATGGCCAGCACGATTTTCGGTGGCACCAGGCCTTTGCCGGTGAGTACCGTCAGAAGGGACTCAAGGGTCGGCTTGCTACCGACGGCCTCCCGTAGCGCGATGTCCAAGAGGATCGACTCCGCTGCTCTCCTCGCAGTACCGAGGAAGACCTCGGGATCCGATTCCGCGTACCTCAGAGCTTTCCTGTACAGCCGGAGCGGCTCACCCTCGCTGCTGGTCACCCCGTTGCCCGTATCCTTTTCTCCCAGCTCCGCAGGCCAGGAAGGTAGCAGCACGCTGGCCGGACATACAGTCACAATCCAGCCGATTTCACCTTCGGCCGGATCGTGTTCGCGGTCATCCGTCTTCCTCGGGTCCTCGTCCGAGCAGCGAGGACAGCACCAGACGGCCGTAACGCGTGGTGAGTACGAGGGCCGTGGCCGACAGAGCCGCGCCGAGCGCCACGATCAGCGGTACGACGCCCTGGAGGTCGAGCAGCGGGAGCGCTGCCAGCGCCGTGCTCAGCGGCAGGCCGAGGATGGTCAGCACCCCCAGGGCCCCGGCGATCTGCTGGCTCTCCTGGGTCTGCACCAGTCGCGCGTAGTCGGCCGCCTCCGCAAGGATCTCGCTGAACCGGGCAGGCAGACGATGCTGTTCCTGATATGCCGTCAGCAGGTCGTTCGCGGGCCCGTGCGCGGTCAGGTGCTGGCGCCAGTACGTGCTGCGGAAGGTCGCGATGCGCCGCTCCAGTACGGAGACCCGCCGGGCCAGCCGCGGACCCTCGAAGACGCCCGATAGGGCGTCGGTGAGCTCGTCGATGTGGTCGCGCTGAACGGACCCGAGGAGCAGTGCGTCCAGATAGACGGTGCGGCAGTGCGACTCGGCGAAGGCGAAGAAGTCGCCGTCGCCGGTGTCCGGCCGATGGCCGAGGAAGGCGGCGCCGTGGCGGAGCACCAGTGCGCTCCAGTCCGCGGACAGCCGAAGCGCCTGAGCCTTCTGCTTGGGCCACTCCTCGAAGGGCACCGGGAAGTCGGCGTCCGTCGAACGGGAGGCCAGTGACCAGAGCCAGCGGTCGGCGGCGTCGGGCAGTCTGCCGTCCTGCCGCAGGGCGGGGGACTGGTGGGCGTCCGGAGTGAGGAAGGCGAGTGTGTAGGGAGTGTCGGTGTGCGGCACCGCCACCGCGTCCAGCAGCGCGGCAGGGGAGAGGGGGCCGTCGAGAGGATCGGGTCCCGCGGAGTGCCGGTGGCCGATGGCGCGCAGCGTCTCCAGAAGCGCCGGTCCCGCGACGTCGAAGTGCAGGACGGCAATGGCTTGATGGGGCTGCCGCGCGGTGTCGGTGCGCAGCAACTCGATGCCCCGCAGATGGAGCGCGCCTTGCCGTAAGTCCGTGAACCGGTGCCACCGGCAGGGGCGTCCGGGAGTGCCGTAGAGCACTCGGGCGGCGGCCGGTGTGAAGTAGGTCTGCCGGGTCTCGGCGTCGGTACACCGGCCGCCGCCAAGGTCGAAGGGTATGGGGCCCACCGGCCACGGGGGAGAAGCCGTGAGGCGAACGGGAATGATGACGGCGAGTGTCTGCCGTACGCCGGTGACGGAAGTGAGCTCCGTGATCAAGGGCGGAAGCCTCCCATGTGGACCGCTGCGATCTGGACGGGCGCCTCAGAATAGGCGAGGGCCGGGAGGCAACCGGGGGCGTGTGTGCCGCTCAGTCCTCCAGGCGCACCGGCATCAACAGCGAGAAGGTGTGCTCGTCGTCGGGGCGGCGGATCGCCAGGGGGGCCGTCGGGGACGTGGATTCCAGGGTGAGGTGGTCGTGGGCGGCGGCGGTGAGGGCCTGGAGGAGGAACTCGCGGTTCACGGCGATGCGGTTCTGGCCGGCCTCGGCGTCCTCGCGGATGGTCACCGTGCCGTCGTCCGTCATCTCGAGCACGCTCAAGTCCGCCGTCGAGTCGTGGTGTTCGTGGACCGGGCCCGTCTCGAGCGCCTTGCGGAAGGCGGGTGCGTCGACGGGGGCGCGGCGGCCTGCCGGCAGGTGGACCAGGCGGCGGTAGTCGGGGAAGCCGTGGTCGAGGCGCTTCCCGGCCACCTGGCGGTCGCCGGTCTCCAGCGTCACCCGGTCGCCGTCCAGCTCCAACCGGACGGGCTCCTCGCCGTCGAGCAGCGCGCGCATCGCGTCTGCGAGCGGGGTGGGCACGACGGCCTGGACGCGCGGGCCGCTGTGCCCGGTGACCGCTGCCCGGGCCACGGCCATGCGGTAGCGGTCGGTGGCCACGGTGTGCAGTGCGTCGCCGTCGATGTCGAACAGGATGGCGTCGAGCATGGGCAGTTCGGGATCGGTGCCGGTCGCGAAACGCACCGCGTCCAGGGCTGCCGCCAGAGCCGTTGCCGGGACGGACAGGTGGACGGGGGCGGTGTGGAGCGGGGCCATGTGGTTCTCCCTCTGGTCGAGTAGGGCTCGGAGAGTGGAGAACTCGCCGCGGGCATCGGACAGTCCCGCGGCCAGCCGGTGCAGATGGCCGTCCAGCAGCGTGCGGACCAGGCCGGTGTCGGCACCGGACCAGGCGGCCAGCACCAGCCGGATGTCGGCCAGCGGCATACCGGCCCGGCGCAGGCGTGCCAGCACCCGGGCCTCTTCCAACTGCTCCCGGCCGTACCAGCGGTACCCGCTCACCGGGTCCACCCGGACCGGGACCAGCACGCCGGCCCGGTCGTAGAACCGCAGGGCGCTCACGCCCAGGCCGCTGGCACGGGCCATCTCCCCGATACTGCGCATCTCGCTCTCCACACCCGGAACCCTGAGCCCTCGACCAGGTCGAGGGTCAACCCGGCCGGATCAGTGTCCTGCCGCCGCTGTCGCTCCAGGACCCTCCGGCCGCGGGACGGGCCTGGCGCGGCGCTCGGGCCGCCAGGTCGTCATGAGCGCCCCGGCCAGCAGGAGTTCGGCGATGTCCCCGCCGTAGTACATGATCTCCGCCCCCTGCCGGACCTCGTCGACGGGGGCACGGACGTCGACGAAGAACCCGCCGTACACGGCCTGGGCGATCAGGGCGTGGGCGGCGATCGCGACGCCCAGATACACCAGGCGGGTCCTGACTCCGGGGCGGGTGGGCGCGGGGTCGGGGCCGGCGATGGCGTGGGCGAACAGGCAGCCCGAGGCCAGGAAGTGCGCCTGCATGAGCCAGTGCCCCAGGGGGTGGCCCATGGCGGCGTTGTACAACGGCGTGAAGTAGAGCACCCCGAGGCTGCCGGTGCTCAGGACGAGTGTCACCGCCGGATGCGCCACTACCCGGGCCGGGGTGCTGTGCAGCACCGCCGAGAGCCCGCGGGCCCGGGGGGCCGGCAGCGCTCGCAGCAGGAGTGTCACCGGCGCTCCCAGCACCAGCGCCGTCGGCGCGTACATGCCGATGAGCATGTGCTGGACCATGTGCCCACGGAAGTCGGAGTGCGCGGCGGACGACAATGGCGGAAGAAGGGCGGTGCCGAGCAGGCACAGTCCGCCCAGGAACGATGCCGACCGCCAACGGCGCGGGCTCCGTGCGGGGTTGCGGCGCCGTGCGCGGTGCGCGGCGAGCAGATAGCAGCCGGCCGTGGCGAGCAGGGCCGCCAGGATCAGCGCGGCCGGCACCGCCGCCGGCGCACCGCCGCCACCGTCGTGCTGATGCATGTCCTCCATCAGGCGTGGTCTCCGGCTCGCCCGGTGCCGCGGGGAGCCTCGGAACCGAGGAGCGTTCCGCCGCGCTGGAGCAGGTGCCCGGCGAGCATGAAGAGGCCGCCCAGTACGAGGAAACCGGTGTCCCACCAAGCCTGGTGGGGACCCCCGTGGACGTGGTGGATGCCCAGAACCTGGTGGTCCAGGATGCCCTCGACCAGGTTGAACAGGCCCCAGCCGAAGAGGATCCAGCCCCACAGGACCCGTGAGGTCCACACCGCCCGCCGGTCGTGCGTGATACGCGAGTACAGCACGGCCAGGCCCAGGAGCACGGCGACCCAGCACACCGCGTGGAAGATGCCGTCCCACAGCGTGTTCATCTCCAGACCCGAGACCGTGTGCGGGTCGTAGTACTTCACCCCGATGCGGTCGTGGTTGGTGCTGGTGAGCATGTGGTGCCACCGCAGGAGCTGGTGCAGCAGGATGCCGTCGATGAACCCGCCCAGACCCACGCCGAGGACGATCCCCGGTAATCGCAGACTGCTGGGCTCCACCGTGAGCGGCGGGGCTGTGCCCGGCATGGTGGCCATCAGCTGATCTCCGTTCGGTCGGCAGCGCGTGGATGGTCCTGGGGCGTGGTTTCCCGCACGGCCCGCCACAATCACCCCGCCCGGTGCAGTTTCGGTCAGCCGCCCGTGGCCTCGGAAAATCTGGTCCAACCAGTTGACCAGTCGCCGCGGCCGGTCCACGCTGCTCGCCATGACACGGCACGGCATCCGGCGTGAAGCGGTCTCCGACCAGCTCTTCGCCGTCCTGCGCGACAGGATCCTCGACGGCGGACTGCCGCCCGGCTCGGCGCTCACCGCCGAACGGGACCTGGCGTCCGAGTTCGGCGTGAACCGGCACGCCGTCCGTGAAGCCGTCAAACGGCTCCAGCAGGCACGGCTCGTCCAGGTCAGCCATGGCGGGCGCACACTCGTCCAGGACTGGCGGCGCTCCGCGGGTCTCGACCTGGCCATGGGTATCGTGGCGGCCGACGCCGGGCCCTCGGTCGACGACCTCGCCCGGGACGCACTGGAGATGCGGGCCTGCATCGGCGCCGACGCGGCCCGGCTGTGCGCGATCCGGTGCTCGGCGGCAGCAGCCCGCGAGATCGTCGAGGCCGCGGGGCGGTACGCGCGCGGCGGACCCGATCTGGCCGAGCTGGGTGCCGCCGACATCGCCTGGTGGCGGCTCGTCGTGGAGGGCTCCGGGAACATCGCCTATCTGCTGGCCTTCAACAGCCTTGTCGAGGGCACGCTTCCGGTCGCCGATGTGCCCGGCGACCTGCGGACGGCCGAACTCCTCGATGTGGCGGCCCGTATCCGGCTGGCGTCGCACA
Source organism: Streptomyces sp. NPDC041129 (assembly GCF_055592265.1). NCBI lineage: Bacteria > Bacillati > Actinomycetota > Actinomycetes > Kitasatosporales > Streptomycetaceae > Streptomyces > Streptomyces sp. NPDC041129. The sequence goes on from NZ_JBVIYV010000001.1 coordinate 549,728, forward strand.
TCGAGGCACGCGAGACGGAGGCGGCCGAACGCCTGGCGCGTGAGCTGTTGTCCCGCAGTGTGCCGGCGACGCCCCGGAAGGCGGTGCGCTGAAAATGATCCCTGCCGTGGTCTACGCGATACCGGCGTTCGTGCTCCTCGTCGTCGTGGAGGCGTTGTCCTACCGTTTCCTGCCGGACGACGACGAACGCGGCTACGAGCTGCGGGACACGGTGACCAGCATGTCGATGGGGGCCGGCAGCCAGGTCGTCGCGGTGCCGTGGAAGGCGGTGACGGTCGTGGTGTACGCGGCCCTCTTCACCGTCGCTCCCTGGCAGTTCTCGCCGTCCTCGGTGTGGACGTGGCTGGTGCTGTTCTTCGCCGACGACCTGGCGTACTACGTCTTCCACCGTGCCCATCACCGGGTCAGGGTGCTGTGGGCGAGCCATGTGGTCCACCACTCCAGCGTCCGCTTCAACCTCTCGACCGCTCTGCGCCAGAGCTGGACGCCGATGACGGGACTGCCGTTCTGGCTGCCCCTTGCGCTGCTCGGCATCCCGCCGTGGATGATCCTGCTCCAGCAGGCCTTCAGCCTCGTCTACCAGTTCTTCCTGCACACCGAACGGGTGGACAAGCTGTGGCGTCCGGTGGAACTGGTCTTCAACACGCCCTCCCACCACCGCGTCCACCACGGATCGAACGACGAGTACCTGGACCGCAACTACGGCGGCATCCTCATCATCTGGGACCGGCTCTTCGGGACCTTCGAACCGGAGGGCGCACGCGCGGTGTACGGACTCACGAAGAACATCGGCACCTACAACCCGGTGCGGGTGGCCTTCCACGAGTACACGGCCGCCTGGCGTGACGTCCGCGCGGCCCGGAACTGGCGCCAGCGCGCCGGGTACCTCCTCGGGCCGCCCGGCTGGGCGCCCAGGGCCGAGGGGTGATCCCGCTCCCCGAGGCCACCCCTGCGCCGTGTGCCCGCGCTCACGGCCCGGCGGCACCGGCGGGCGCGTGGCATCGCGCCCGCCACGGTCCCGGATCTGGAGAAGACCGCCAACGCGGGCTGGCGGTCCGGCGAGGCGCACGGTCCCGACGACCTGCCGGACGATGTCGCGCAGTGGCTCGCCGACCACCCGAGCCGCCCGGAGCGAACGGCGGCGGACCAGCCCCTCGCCCATCAGGGCGTCATCGCGGAGAGGGTCAAGAACATCCAGCAGCGCCTGAACGAGCTCGGGTGGACCCCGCCCCTCGGCGTCGACGGCAACTTCGGGCCGCGCACGAAGGAGGCCGTGCAGTGCTTCCAGGCCAGCAACGGGCTCACCGCGGACGGCATCGTCGGCAACAGGACGTGGCGGCAGCTCGTGGGAGCCCAGTGACGTCACGAGCGGGTGCTGCCGGGACGTCGAGCACCGGCGTTACCGGGACGTCGAGGACCGGAGTTACCGGCACGCCGAGGACCGGCCGGCCATCCGTGTCCGTCTGGCCGGATGATGGCCGGTCCGGTCCCGCGACCAGGCTGAGGCAGGGTGGACCCGCCGCGGTCGGCAGGCCCTACTTGGTGCCGAGGCCGGCCGGGTCGAGTTCGTCCTTGCCCTCGGCCTTGAGGACCTTGTTGAGCGGCGTGAGGTCGTAGATGCCCTTCAGGTCCGGCTTGTCGAGCAGGCCCGCCGTCACCGCGTGCTCCGCCTCGGTGTTGAGGGTCGAGGCCAGCGGGTCGTCGAGGAAGGTGATGGACTTCCACGCCGGGTCGATGACCTCGGCCGGCAGCGCCTTGCCCGACAGTTCCTCCAGGGCCTTGTTGGCGGACGCCTTCGCCTTGTCCGGGTGGGCGTCGATCCACTCGTTCGTCTTCACCGAGCCGCGCAGCACGGCCTCGACGACGTCCGGGTGCTCCTTCAGGAACTTCTGCGACACGATGATGTTCGTGATCACGAACTTGTTGCCGGGCCACAGGGACGCCTCGTCGAGCAGCACCTTGCCGCCCTCGGCGACCAGCTTCGACGCGGTCGGCTCGGGCACCCAGGCGCCGTCGACGGAGCCGGACTTGTAGGCGTCCGGGGTCACCTTGTTGTCGGTGCGGACGACGGAGACGTCACCCTTGCCGCTCTGCGCGTCGACCTTCCAGCCCTGTTCCGCGGCCCAGTTGAGGAAGGCCACGTCCTGGGTGTTGCCGAGCTGCGGCGTGGCGATCTTCTTGCCCTTGACGTCCTTCAGGGACTTGATCTTCTTCGGGTTCACGACCAGCTTCACCCCGCCGGACGCCGAACCGCCGATGATCCGCAGGTTCTTGCCGTTGGACTTGGTGTAGCCGTTGATGGCGGGGGAGGGGCCGATCCAGCCGATGTCGATGGAACCGGCGTTGAGCGCCTCGATCTCGGAGGGGCCGGCGTTGAAGGTGGAGGTCTTGATCGTGGTGCCGCCGAGCTCCTTCTGGAACAAGCCCTCCTGCACGCCCACGAGAGCGGTGGCGTGCGTGAGGTTGGGGAAGTAGCCGATCTTCACCTGGTCGGTGGAGAGCTTCTTGGCGCCCGCCGCGACCGCGCTCTTCTTCCCGTCGTCGGTCGACTCGGAACCGTACCCGCAGGCGGTCAGCAGGACGGGGAGCGCCGCGATGACGGCGATGGTACGCAGGGTGGTGAGCGGTCTTGCGGCAGACACGGAGGTGTCCTCTCAGGGGAGGGATGAACAAGGAGGTACGAAGAGCGAGCAGGGTGTGCGCGGGTGCCTCGGGGCACGCCGGCTCCGCTGACCGGTCGGCGGCAGCTGGGACGCCGCCCCGGACCCGTGAGCGGATCGGGAGGAACGTCAGGTGAAAGCGACCCGCCCGCCGGAGAGGGCGGGGTTCGCGGACGGCTCAGACAGGCCGACAGATGGCGCTGGACGTGCGGCCGAAGTCGATGTGCCGGCGCGAGGTCAGCGGAGGCGGCGACGGGAGTGCGCGACTGGGCGACACCATGACCACACCCCCCGCTTCCCTAGTTTTCCTACCTGGTTGCTAGGGATCGTGGCAGAAGGCGGCGCTCACCCCAAGGGGGTGTTCGCATGATGGACGGCGGGGGTCCGGCAGGCAGGGGTCAGGCAGGCAGGACGAACGGCGGATGCGCGCCGTTGAGGAAGTAGTCCCCCACATCGCGGAGCCGGGGAGCGACGGGCTCGTACAGGGTGTGCGTCCGGGCGTTGCGCCAGAAGCGGTCGAAGCCCAGCCGCGAGGACGCGGAGCGGGCGCCGACGATGTCGAGGGCGCGGGCGGTGGACTCCTGTGCGGCCCGGGAGGAGGCGGCCTCGGCCATGGCGACGAGGACGGAGATGTCCGCGTACTCGTCGTAGGTCAGGTCCGCGCCGCGTGCCAGCCCGCCGTGGACTGCCTCCAGCGCCTGGTCGGTGAGGGCGGACGCGGAGCGGGTGAGGACCGCGAGTTCCCCGTAGGCGGCCAGTGCCTGCGGGTCCTGGTCGGAACCGGACGGCCGGGCGGGGGGCCGGGGCGAGTGGCCCGCCCGGCTGTACTCCCGGGCCTCGGCGAGCACTCCCTCCGCCATGCCGAGACGGAGCTGGACGGAGAGGAGGCGCCCGACCGGAGAGGCCAGGGCGGTCGGGGGAGACAGGATGTCCTCGTCCGCGGACAGGGAACCGAGTACGTCGTCGGCGGCGACCGGTACGGAGTCGAACTCCACGCTCCCTCCGGCCGCGAGACGCTGGCCGAAGGCGTCGGCGTCGCCACCGGGGCCGACGCCGTGGTGGGCGGGGTCGACGACGACGGCGACCGGTTCGCCGGTGTCGGCCCGCACGGCCCGCACGGCGAGACGGTCGGCCACCAGGACTCCGGTGGAGTAGCTCTGCCGTCCGTCGAGCACATGGCCGCCGCCGCGCGCCCTGGTCAATGTCAGTGGGGAATCCTGGCGGGCCAGACCGCCACCCCAGCACCACTGCTCCGCCGCGTACTGCCGCTCGAGCCGGGCGGCGCGGGAGGGGTCGGCGAGAAACCGGGCGCTCCACGACAGGAAGTAGTGGCTGCCGAGCAGTTGGCCGATCGCGCCGTCGGCCACCGCGATCTCCCGGACCACGGCGTAGGCCGTGGTCCAGTCCGCGCCGCCCCCTCCCCACTCCGCCGGCACGAGGAGTGTCAGCAGTCCCGCCTCGCGCAGCCGGGACACCTCGTCGAGCGGGGGTTTGCCCGCCTGTTCCCGGGCCACCGCGTCCGTGGCCAGGTCGTCGGCCGACTCCCGGGCCACGCGCAGCCAGTGCGCACGGCCGGGTCCGGGCGGGCCGGAATCCGACACCGGGCCGGACGGCGCGGTGGCAACGTCCATGGTGGAGGTCTCCTCGAAGCCGACATGCCGACGACGAACGAGTCGTTGCTGCGCGGGGGACATGGGCATCATCCTGCGCATCCCGCGAGCGGAGCGTCAACACTTCCCTAGTAAATCGATAGGAATTGTAGGGAAAGCTGTTCCGTCGGGGGTGTGTTCACCGGTCGCCGTCCAGCGCCGGCCGGGTCTCGGCCGCGGTCGCCCGCTCCAGCCGGGCGCGAAATCCGGCCGTACGCACCTTGAGTCGGTGCAGAGGAGTGGGCGGCAGGTGGTGCGTGGACCCGCGCGCGTAGTGGCGCTCGACGTAGAACTGACCCGCGCTGAGCAGGGTCGTGACGACGATGTACCAGAGGGTGGCCACCATCAGCAGCGGGATGATCTGGTAGGTCTGGTTGTAGACCAGTTGCACCGAGTACAGCAGGTCGTGCACGGCCAGCACGCTGACGATGCTGGTGCCCTTCAGCGTGCCGATCAGCATGTTGCCCGCGGCCGGCACGATGGAGCGCATCGCCTGCGGGAGGACGATGCGGCGCAGGGTGCGTCGTCTGCCGATGCCGAGAGCCTGGGCGGCCGCCGTCTGGCCGGCGTCCACCGAGAGGATCCCGCCGCGCACCACCTCGGCGGCGTACGCGGCTTCGTGCAGGGTCAGCCCGATGACGGCGGTGAGGGTGGGGCCGAGCAGGTCGACCGTTCTGACGGTGACGAACTGCGGCCCGAAGGGGATTCCGAGGCCGAGCGTCGGATAGAGGGCGCCGATGTTGAACCAGAACAGCAGCTGCACCAGCAGCGGGGTGGACCGGAAGATCCACACGTAGCCCCAACTCAGCGTTCGCAGAACCGGGTTGCCGGACTGTCGCAGCACGGCCAGGGGGATGCCGAGCAGGAAGCCGAGCACCATCACCACGCCGGTCAGCCAGAGGGTGAGCAGCAGCCCGTCGAGCACGGCGGTGGTGGTGAAGTACCGGCCGACCACGTCCCACTGGAAGGCCTTGTTGCGGACCACGGAGTTGACCGCCATCGCCAGGACCAGCAGCGCCCCGCCGGCCGTCAGCCGGCGGCCTAGGCGCCGCCGGGGCACGATGCGCGGCAGGTCGTCGGAGGTGCCCTTGCCGGGCTCTGCCCGGCGTCCCGCGGGTGGGGCGGACGCCGGAGGGCGGGAGGAATCGGTGACGTCGGACGGCGAAACCATCAGGAGACTCTCCAGGGGAGGGAGGCGCGTGGACGCCGGTGACCACACGGCGGCACACACGTGCACGGAGTCCGCGCGGAGACAGCGCGGGTACGGGGCAGGCGGCCCAGGCCTTCGGCGTCATCACGGTCGCCGCGTCCCTCAACGCGGCCGGTGCGGCCGCCGCGCGCGGCGGAGCCGTTTCCGTCCTCGATCGTATGCGGCCGCGGCGCGCGGGTGTCAACCACGCCGGAGCAGCTCAACACCCTTCCGCCATCCGGGACGTGGTTGACGGAACGCGAGATGTACTGCTCAATTAAGCGCATGAATGCCGAGCAGCGTCTGGTCACCCGTGACCACATCGACTTCGGTCGGGTGTGGTCCGCAGCGTGTTGCGCCTGAAGCGGCAGCGGGCCGTCTGACCGGCCCTTCCCTCCCTCGGTCACCCCGTCGCGGGCCGAGTTCCTCCCCTCGTAGCACCGTCGCACGCCCGCGCTGACACGTGCTGGTACGCGTGGGAACGGTCCTGCGGGACACCCCGGACGCGCGCTGCCGCCGCCCTTTCCCGCCGAGGTCCATCGCCCCGGCGTCCTCACACCCGCTCACCCCGTCTCTCTCCCCCCCCCGCACCCGAGGCGTGCCGTCACACGGTCCGCAGGGCTGCTCCGCCGTGTCCGCATGCCGCCCCGCCTGCCCGGACACGGCACCGAAGACCTGAGGAAAGGCCATCTCCCATGCCAGTGGAGTTCCTCGGCATCGCCGCCACCAACGACGGCTCCGAGACCACCCCGCGCTCCGGCGCCGCCTTCGACAAGGAGTACACGCTCCGGCTCGCCCGGGCCCACGAGGAGCACGGGTGGGACCGGGTGCTGTTCGCCTACGGTTCCGGATCGCCGGATCCGGCGCCGGCCGCCGCGTTCGTCGCGAGCCGGCTGGACGGGCTCCAGATCCTGCTGGCCCACCGCCCGAACGTCTCGTACCCGACCTTCGCCGCGAAGACCTTCGCCACCCTCGACCAGATCAGCGAGGGCCGGCTGACGGTGCACTTCATCACCGGCGGAAACGACCATGAGCAGGGCCGGGAGGGCGACACCCTCAGCAAGGACGAGCGCTACGCCCGCACCCGCGAGTACATCCGGGTCGTCAAGAAGATCTGGACCAGCCACGAGCCCTTCGACCACGAGGGCGCCCACTACCGCTTCCACGACTTCGTCAGCGATGTCTTCCCCGTCCAACAGCCCCGCCCGAAGGTGTCGTTCGGCGGTTCGTCACCCGCCGCGTACACCGCGGGGGGCGCCGAGGCGGACATCTACTGCCTCTGGGGCGAGCCCCTGGAGCGGACCGCCGAGCAGATCGAGCAGGTGAAGGCCGCCGCGAGGGCCGCGGGCCGTACCGACGTGCCCCGCATCCAGGTGGCGTTCCGCCCGATCATCGCCCCGACCGAGGAACTCGCCTGGGAGAAGGCCCACCGCACGGTCGGTGCCATCAGGGAGCGGCGCGCCGCCGGCCGCGCACGGCACCACCGCGGCGCCCCGGACGCCACGGCTCCTGAGAACACCGGCTCGCAGCGGCTGATCGCCATCGCCGAGGCGGGGGAGCGCTACGACCGCGCCCTGTGGACCCCGACCGCCGCCGCCACCGGTGGCGCGGGCAATTCCAACGCCCTGGTCGGCACCCCGGAGACGGTCGCCCAGGCCCTGCTGGACTACTACGACCTCGGCGTCGACATCCTCTCCGCCCGCGGCTACGACCTGCTGGGCGACGCCATCGACTTCGGCCGGTACGTGATCCCGATCGTCCGTGAGGAGGTCGCCAAACGCGACGCCGAACGCGACGCCGAGCGGGCGGCACGCGGGACCCGGGCCTTCGCGGCGGTGGGCGAATGACTTCCGTGACCCGACCACCCCACCTCAGCGGCCGAGACGGAAAAGGCAGCCGGCGTATGAACCTCCGAAAGTCCGGAACCCGGCCGCGCGTCGCCGCCGGCATCGCGCTGCTGCCCCTGCTGGTGCTGACCGCGTGCGGCTCCGGCGACACCCCCGGCACCACGGCGGTGGGTGCCCAGGCGTCCCCCGCCCCGACCGACGACCCGGTCGCCGCCGTGCGCAAGGTGGACTCCGTCGCCGCCCTGCTGCCCGCCGACGTACGCAGGGCGGGCACGCTGCGGGTCGGCAGCGCGATCGGGTTCCCGCCCGGCGCGTACTACCCGAACGGCCCGGACAAGGCGCCCGCCGGCCAGGACATCGACCTCGCCGATGCGGCGGCCAAGGTCCTCGGTGTCCGACTGCGGCGCCAAGGAGCCTCGTTCGAGACGATCCTGCCCGCCCTCGGCAGCGGCAAGTACGACTTCGGCACCGGCAACTTCGGTGTCACCACCGAACGTCTGAAGACGATCGACTTCGTCACCTACATCGACGACGGCCAGGGCTTCGCGGTGAAGAAGGGGGTCGCCGTACTCAAGAAGAAGGTCACCGACCTCACCCAGCTGTGCGGGCTGACCATCGGTACCGGGGCCGGCACCACGTTCGAGGCGACCCTCACCGCACAGAAGGACGTGTGCGCGAAGGCGGGCAGGAAGCCGTACGAGGTCAAGGTCTACTCGGAGAACGCGGCGACCCTCACCGCACTCCAGCAGGGCCGCATCGACGTGATCATGTCGACCATCAACGGACTGCGTTATCAGGCCGCACAGCCCGCGTCGGGGACGGCCTTCCTCGGCGAATACCACCGCCTCGACGTCGGCTTCGCCTTCAAGAAGGGGTCCCCGCTCACCAAGGCGTTCCAGGCCGCCGTCAACGAGCTGATCGAGGACGGCACATACGCCCGGATCCTCCGGAAGTGGGGCACCTCCGCCTCCGCGATCAAGTCGTCCCGGATCAATCCGCCCGAGCACAGCTGAGAGTCGAGCAGGAACAACACGATGTCATCCACCACCGGCGCCGCCCCGCCCGGCGCGGCCTCCCCGGCCGTCGCCCCCGACGCGCCGCCCACACCGGGCGAACGGGCCGCTCTCGAGGTCGTCCCCGCCCGCCACTACGCCCGCTGGACGGCGGCCGTCGCCGTCGTCGTGCTGGTCACCCAGTTCGTGCACGGGCTGGCCACCAACCCGGTCTGGGAATGGGGTGTCTTCGGCGACTACGTCCTGTCCGAGACCATCGTCCAGGCGGTGTGGGTGACCCTCCAGCTCACCGCCTACGCGACCGTGCTGGGCTTCCTCCTCGGCACCGTCCTGGCCTTCATGCGCCTCTCGCGCAGCCCGGTGCTGCGGACCGTCGCCTGGACCTACATCTGGATCTTCCGTTCCATCCCGATGATCGTCCAGCTCGTGTTCTGGTTCAACCTGAGTGCCCTGTACGAGGAGTTGGGCGTCGGCATCCCCTTCGGCCCGGTGCTCTGGTCCGTCGACAGCAACAGCCTGATCGGCACCATCGGGGCCGCCGTGATCGGGCTGACGCTGCACCAGGCCGCCTACGCCGCCGAGATCGTCCGCGGCGGCGTCGTCTCGGTCGACCCCGGACAGCTGGAAGCCGCCGCCGCGCTGGGCATCCCCCGGCTGCGCCAGATCCGCAAGATCGTGCTGCCGCAGGCCATGCGCGCCATCCTGCCCACGGCCGGCAACGAGATCATCGGCCTGCTCAAGGGCACCTCGGTCGTCTACGTGATGTCGATCGGCGAGCTGTTCTACCGGGTGCAGGTGATCTACGGCCGCAACGGACGGGTGATCCCGCTGCTGCTGGTCGCCACCGCCTGGTACGTGGTGCTGACCTCCCTGCTGTCGGTCGCCCAGTACTACGTCGAGCGCCGTTACGCGCGGGGCGCCGACCGCACCCCGCCGCCCCACCCGTTCCAGCGCGCCCGCCGCCGCCTGCGCGAGCTGCGCGCCGAGGCGGCACGACGCGGCGGGCCCGTCGTACCCCTGAAGCCCCTCGGACCCGTGGGAGACAGCCGATGAGTCAGGTGATGGTGGACGTCCGCGGCGTCCACAAGAGCTTCGGCCCGCTGGAAGTGCTCCGCGGCGTCGACCTGCAGATCCGCACCGGCGAGGTCACCGTGGTCCTCGGCCCCTCCGGCTCCGGGAAGTCCACGCTGCTGCGCACCATCAACCACCTGGAGAAGGTCGACCGCGGCTGGATCGGCATCGACGGCGAGCTCATCGGTTACCGCCGCTCCGGGGGCAAGCTGTACGAGCTGAAGGAGAAGGAGGTTCTCAAGCAGCGCACCCATATCGGGTTCGTCTTCCAGAACTTCAACCTCTTCCCGCATCTGACCGTGCTGGACAACCTCGTCGAGGCCCCCGTCTCCGCGCTGCGCCACCCCCGCAAGGAGGCCGAGGACAGGGCCCGCCGACTGCTGGAACGGGTCGGCCTCGCCGACAAGGCCGACGCCTACCCCCGGCAGCTCTCCGGCGGCCAGCAGCAGCGCGTGGCCATCGCCCGCGCGCTCGCCCTCGAACCGAAGGTGCTCCTCTTCGACGAGCCCACCTCCGCGCTCGACCCCGAACTGGTCGGCGAAGTCCTCGACGTCATCAAGGACCTGGCCCGGACCGGCACCACCATGATCGTCGTGACCCACGAGATCGGCTTCGCCCGCGAGGTCGCCGACACGGTCGTGTTCATGGACGGCGGTGTCGTCGTGGAACAGGGGCCGCCCGCGGCCGTTCTGGACGCCCCACGGCGCGAACGCACCCGCGCCTTCCTCTCCAAGGTCCTCTGACCGCACCTCATCCCGTACGCCCACGCAAGGAGAACGACCGTGTCCACCCTCACCGCCCGCCGCACCGCCGCGGCAAGCCTCGGACTCGCCTCCGCCCTGGTCCTCGCCGCCTGCGGCAACCCTTCCGACGGCGGCACGACCGAGGTCGCGGCCACGACGGGCGGCAGGACGAGGATCAACCTCAGCCCCGAGCAGCACCGCGTCACCACCGGCAGGGTCGACTCCATCGCCGCCGAGGTGCCCGAGGCGATCCGCGAGAGAGGCACGCTGGAGATCGTCGGCTCCTCCGGCTCCGCCGCGCCGCTCACCTTCTACGCCACCGACAACAAGTCCGTCATCGGCGTCGAGCCCGACATCGCGTACCTGGTCGCCGACGTCCTCGGCCTCGAGCCGCACATCAACACCGTCTCCTGGGAGAACATCTTCGTCGGCCTCGACAGCGGCAAGTACGACGTCGGCTTCAGCAACATCACCGACACCGAGGAACGCAAGGAGAAGTACGACTTCGCCGCCTACCGCGAGGACAACCTCGGATTCGAGGCGAAGAAGGGCAGCGGTCTGAAGGTCAGCGGGCCCAAGGACGTGGCCGGCCGGACGGTCGCCGTGGGCAGCGGCACCAACCAGGAGAAGCTGCTCGTCGAGTGGAGCAAGGAGGACGTCAAGGCCGGCCTGAAGCCGGTGGACATCAAGTACTACCAGAACGACAGCGACACCTACCTCGCCCTCCAGTCCGGCCGGATCGACCTCTACCTCGGGCCCAACCCGACCGCCGCCTACCACGCGGCCACCACCGGGAAGACGGAGGTCGTCGGCACCTACTCCGGCGCCGGCGCCACCCTCCAGGGCCTCATCGCGGCCACCACCAAGAAGGACAACGGACTGGTCAAGGCGCTCGCCGACGCCCTCAACAAGATCATCGAGAACGGTACCTACGCCAAGGTGCTCAAGCGCTGGGGCCTGTCCGACGAAGCCGTGGCGAAGTCGGAGATCAACCCGCCCGGCCTGCCCAAGACCAACAAGTAGCCGTCCCCACGCCCCGAAAGGTCCGCCATGGCCACCGTCCTGTCCGTCTCCGGAAGTCCCTCCGCCACCTCCCGCACCGGCCGGCTGCTGCGCCACCTGGACGCGCGGCTCACGGCCCAGGGACACCAGGTGATCCCGCTGGACGTCCGCACCATCCCCGCCGAGGCCCTCCTCGGCGCCGACTTCCAGCACCCCGCGATCCGCGAGGCGGCCGCGCTCTTCGACCGCGCCGACGGGGTGGTGATCGGTACTCCCGTCTACAAGGCCGCCTACTCCGGGCTGCTGAAGGCGCTGCTCGACCTGCTGCCCCAGTACGGCCTGGCCGGCAAGACCGTCCTTCCGCTGGCCACCGGCGGAACCACGGCCCACGTCCTGGCGATCGACTACGCCCTGCGCCCGGTGCTCAGCTCCATGGGCGCCGCACACATCGTTCCGGGCTGGTTCACGCTGGACAAGGACATCGCGGTGGGCGACGACGGCACCCTGACCGTCGCGCCGGGTCCGGCCGAGGCCCTCGCACAGGTCGTCGACCAGTTCTCAGTCGCCCTCGGAAGCCGTACGGCCCTGCTGGCGGCCGCCGGATGAGCGCCCCGACCGCGAACGCCGACGACCCGCGAGAGATGTGAGCCCGGTGAACCTCACCTTCCACTGGTTCCTGCCCACCAACGGAGACAGCCGTCATGTCGTCGGCGGCGGCCACGGCACCCCGGCCACCGTCTCGGGACAGGACCGGCCGCCCACGGTGGCCTACCTGAGCCAGATCGCCCGCGCCGCGGAGGACCTCGGCTTCACCGGTGCGCTGACCCCCACCGGCGCCTGGTGCGAGGACGCCTGGCTGACCACCGCCATGGTCAGCCGGCACACCGAGCGGCTGAAGTTCCTGGTCGCCTTCAGACCCGGCTCCGTCTCACCGACGCTCGCCGCGCAGATGGCGTCCACCTTCCAGCGGCAGAGCGGCGGCCGGCTGCTGCTCAACGTGGTCACGGGCGGGGAGAGCCACGAGCAGCGCGCCTACGGCGACTTCCTCGACAAGGACGCGCGGTATCGCCGCACCGGGGAGTTCCTGCACGTCGTACGCGAGTTGTGGGAGGGCGGGACCGTCGACCTGGACGGCGAGCACCTGCGGGTCGCGGACGCCCGGCTCGCGCGGCTGCCCGACCCCGTCCCCGAGGTGTACTTCGGCGGCTCGTCGCCCATCGCCGGTGAGATCGCGGCGCGGTACGCCGACGTCTACCTCACCTGGGGGGAGCCACCGGCCCAGGTCGCCGGCAAGATCGCCCGGATCAGGGAGCTCGCCGCGGGTCAGGGCCGCGTCCTGCGCTTCGGGATCCGGCTGCACGTCATCACCCGCGACACCTCCGAACAGGCGTGGGCGGAGGCGCACCGGCTCCTGGACGGCTTCGACCCGGAGACGGTGCGGTCGGTGCAGGAAGGGCTCGCCCGCAGCGAGTCCGAGGGGCAGCGGCGCATGCTCGCCCTGCACGGCGGCGGCAGCCGCGAGGCCCTCGAGATCCACCCCAACCTGTGGGCCGGCATCGGCCTGGTGCGCGGTGGCGCGGGTACAGCGCTGGTCGGCAGCCACGCCGAGGTGGCCGAGCGGATCAAGGAGTACCACGCCCTGGGCATCGACGAGTTCGTCCTCTCCGGGTACCCGCACCTGGAGGAGGCGTACTGGTTCGGCGAGGGCGTACTGCCGAGGCTCGAAGCGCAGGGACTGTGGGCCCACCCACTGCGCGCCGCCAAGGCCGCGCCCGCTGCCCAGGTTCCCTTCGCGGGCTCCGGGACCCCGCGATGACCCCACGGTCGCGACCGTCCGGCTCGGCACCCACGCACCAGGAAGGCACCCCTCTCGTGTCCGCATCCCGTCCGCTCCATCTCGCCGTCGCGCTCGACGGCACGGGCTGGCACCCGGCCGCATGGCGCGAGCCGGGCGCCCGGCCCCACGAACTGCTCACCGCCGGCTACTGGGCCGGCCTCGTGACCGAGGCCGAACGCGGCCTGCTCGACTTCGTGACCTTCGAGGACGGGCTGGGGCTCCAGTCCTCGCACCCCACGGAGCCGGACGGACGCACCGACCAGGTACGCGGCCGGCTGGACGCGGTGCTCCTCGCGGCCCGCGTCGCACCGCTGACCCGCCGCATCGGGCTGATTCCGGCCGTGGTCGCCACCCACACGGAGCCGTTCCACATATCCAAGGCGATCGCCACCCTGGACTACGTCAGCGGCGGTCGCGCGGGCCTGCGCGTCCAGGTGTCCGCACGGCGGAACGAGGCGGCGCACTTCGGCCGCCGTACCTTCCCGCCTCTCGGCGCCGAGGACCGGGACACTCCGGCGGGCAGGGCACTGATCGGCGAGCTCTTCGAGGAGGCCGCCGACCACGTCGAGGTGGTACGCCGCCTGTGGGACAGCTGGGAGGACGACGCGGAGATCCGTGACGTCGCCACCGGCCGCTTCATCGATCGCGGCAAACTGCACTACATCGACTTCGAGGGCCGGCACTTCAGGGTCAAGGGCCCCTCGATCACCCCCCGGCCACCACAGGGACAGCCCCTCGTCAGCGCGCTCGCGCACCACGGCGCGGCCCGCCAACTGGTGGGCGGTTCCGCCGATATCGGCTACATCACCCCGCACGACACCGACCAGGCCCGCGCGGCCGTGGAAGAGATCCGCACCGCCCAGGCCGCGGCGGGGCGGGCCGAGGAGCCGCTGCACATCTTCGGTGACCTGGTCGTGTTCCTGGACGACGACCCGACGACGGCGAAGGACCGCAAGGCCCGCCTGGACGACCTCGCGGGACACCCCTACGCCAGTGACGCCGAGGTGTTCACCGGTACCCCCGCGCAACTGGCCGATCTGCTCCAGGAACGGCGCCGTGCCGGACTGAGCGGCTTCCGTCTGCGCCCCGCGGTGATCGGGCACGACCTGGAGCGGATCACACAGGGCCTGGTGCCCGAACTCCAGCGCAGGGGGGCCTTCCGGCGCGCATACGAGGCGGACACCCTGCGCGGCCTGCTCGGACTCGAACGCCCCGCCAACCGCTACGCAGCCGTCCGAGCCTGAGGAGCCCCACGACCATGAGCGACCCGACCACGGGCAGGCCCCTGAAGCAGATCCACCTCGCCGCTCACTTCCCCGGCGTCAACAACACCACCGTGTGGAGCGATCCACGGGCGGGCAGCCACATCGAGTTCAGCTCGTTCGCGCACTTCGCCCGGACCGCCGAACGCGCCAAGTTCGACTTCCTGTTCCTCGCCGAGGGACTGCGCCTGCGCGAACAGGGCGGCGAGATCTACGACCTGGACGTGGTGGGGCGGCCCGACACCTTCACCGTCCTGTCCGCCCTCGCCGCGGTCACCGAACGGCTCGGCCTGACCGGCACCATCAACTCCACCTTCAACGAGCCCTACGAGGTGGCCCGCCAGTTCGCCGCCCTGGACCATCTGTCGGGCGGCCGCGCCGCCTGGAACGTCGTGACCTCCTGGGACGCCTTCACCGGCGAGAACTTCCGCCGCGGCGGCTTCCTCCCGCAGGACCAGCGCTACTCCAGGGCCAGGGAGTTCCTCGCCACCGCCACCGAACTGTTCGACTCCTGGCACGGTGACGAGATCGTCGCCGACCGCGAGTCCGGCATCTTCCTCAAGGACGCCGACGCCGGCGCCTTCGTCCACCGGGGCGAACACTTCGACATCGAGGGCCGGTTCGACGTACCGCGCAGCCCCCAGGGCCGCCCCGTGATCTTCCAGGCCGGCGACTCCGACGAGGGCCGCGAGTTCGCCGCGTCGAGCGCGGACGCCATCTTCAGCCGGCACAGCACCCTGGAGGCGGGGCGGGACTTCTACTCCGACGTCAAGGGACGCCTGGCCCGCCACGGGCGAACCCCTGGCCAACTGCTGATCCTGCCCGCGGCGACCTTCGTGCTGGGCGACACGGACGCCGAGGCGCGGGAGCGGGCGCGTGAGGTGCGACGCCAGCAGGTCAGCGGGCAGACCGCGATAAAGTACCTGGAGCACGTCTGGAACCGGGACCTGTCCGGCTACGACCCGGACGGCCCGCTCCCCGACATCGACCCGGATCCCGGCGAGAACACCATCGCCCGCGGCCGCGCGAGCGTCCGGATGTTCCGCGACCCCCTCGCCGTCGCCGCGCAATGGCGCGAACGCGCCGCGGCCGAGAACCTGTCGATCCGCGAGCTGGTCATCGAGACCACCGGCCGCCAGTCGTTCGTCGGCTCCCCGGCGACCGTCGCCGAGACCATCAACACCTTCGTCCAGACCGACGCCGCGGACGGCTTCATCCTGGTCCCGCACATCACTCCCGGCGGTCTTGACGAATTCGCCGACACCGTCGTCCCGTTGCTCCAGGAACGCGGTGTGTTCCGCCACGACTACACGGGCACCACCCTCCGCGACCACCTGGGCCTGGCCCACCCCGACGCCCACGCGCGACCGCCGGCCCGGCAGGTGGCGCCGTGAGATTCCTGGCCGTCACCCTCATCGTGCACGCCCCGGATCCCGTGACCGGCGTGCGGAAATCCACCGGCGAGCGCTTCCGCGAGGTGATCGACAACGCCCTGCTCGCCGAGGAGCTCGGCTTCGACGGATTCGGCGTCGGCGAACGCCACGAGCGGCCGTTCATCTCCTCCTCGCCACCGGTCGTGCTCAGCCACATCGCCGCGCTCACCTCGCGGATCCGGCTGTTCACCGCCGTCACCACGCTCAGCCTGCTCGACCCGGTCCGCGCCTACGAGGACTACGCGACCCTGGACCACCTGTCCGCCGGCCGCCTCGACCTGATCATCGGCAAGGGCAACGGCGCCGCCCAGCGCGAGCTGTTCCACGTCACGCCCGAGGACCAGTGGGACCGCAACGCCGAGAGCTACGAGCTGTTCCGCCGGATCTGGCGGCAGGACAAGGTGAGCGCCGCACCGCGGTTCCGCCCCGCGCTGACGGACGCCGAGGTGTGGCCGAGGCCGCTCCAGCGGCCCGTCCGGGTCTGGCACGGCAGCGCGACCAGCAGGGAGTCGGTCGACCTGGCCGCACGGTACGGAGATCCGCTCTTCTCGGCCAACGTCACCCACCCCATCGAGCCGTACGCCGAACTGATCCGCCACTACCGGGAGAGATGGGAGCAATACGGCCACGACCCGGCGCTGGCCGTCGTCGGCGCGGGGACGGCCGGCTACTACGCGGCCCGCACCTCGCAGGAGGCGGTCGCCGCGTACCGTCCCGTGTTCGAGGGCCATCTCGCCCTCCAGAAACGGCTGGGCGCCGAGCCGGTGTTCACCAGCCTCGAGGACTTCGTCGAACGCAGCTCGGCGCTCATCGGCAGCCCCCAGCAGGTGATCGACAAAGTCCACCGCTACCACGAGCGGTTCGGCCACAGCGTGCTCCACCTGCACGCCGACGCGGGCGGGCTCACCCAGGCCCAGCACCGTGCCTCGCTCGAACTCTTCCAGTCCGACATCGCCCCCGTGCTGCGCCGTGACATCCCCGACCCGCCGTTCCCCTGGGCCCCGGTCCTCGCCGGACCCGCGTCCGCATCCGTGCCCGCCAACCACTAGGAGCATCCGACCGTGTCCGGCATCCCCCTCGGGGTTCTCGACCTCGTCCCGGTCTCGTCCGGTTCCACCGCCGCCGAGGCCCTGCGCAACACCATCGACCTCGCCCGGCAGACCGAGCGGTTCGGCTACACCCGCTACTGGTTCGCCGAGCACCACCTCAACCCGGGGGTGGCCGGCACCTCGCCCGCCGTCGTGCTCGCCCTGACGGCCTCCGCGACCTCCACGATCAGGATCGGTTCCGGAGCCGTACAGCTCGGTCACCGCACCGCCCTGTCCACCGTCGAGGAGTTCGGGCTGATCGACGCCCTGCACCCCGGGCGCCTCGACCTGGGCCTCGGCCGCTCGGGCGGCCGGCCGTCCGCAACGGCCGCGGGACCCAGGCCGACCACGACCCCCGTCGTCGACGGGCGCGCCCCCAACGGCCTGCTGATCCCGCCACGCTTCTCCCCGCAGCACCTGCTCGGTTCACCGCGCTTCCTGCTCCAGCAGCGGCTGCTGCACCAGCCCGGCGCCTCCTCCCAGGACTACGGCGAACAGGTCGACGACATACTCGCGCTCCTGCGCGGCGACTACCGCTCGGCGGACGGCGTCGAAGCGCACGCCGTACCGGGCGAGGGTGCCGATGTGCAGGTGTGGATACTCGGCAGCAGCGGCGGACAGAGCGCCGACGTCGCGGGCCGCAACGGCCTGCGTTTCACCGCCAACTACCACGTCAGCCCCGCCACCGTGCTGGAGGCCGCCGAGGGCTACCGCGCCGCCTTCCAGCCCTCCGGCGATCTCGACAAGCCCTACGTCAGCGTCTCCGCCGACGTCGTCGTCGCCGAGGACGACGCGACCGCCCGCGAACTCGCCACCGGCTACGGCCCCTGGGTCCGCAGCATCCGCACCGCCGAGGGCGCCATCCCGTTCCCGACCCCGGAGCAGGCCCGCGCCCACGCCTGGACCGACGCCGACCGGGCCCTGGTGGCCGACCGTGTCGACACCCAGTTCGTCGGCTCCCCGGGGCGCGTCGCCGACCGGCTCGAACAACTCCAGGAGGCCACCGGCGCGGACGAGCTGATCATCACCACCATCACCCACGCCCACGCCGACCGCGTGCGCTCGTATCGACTCCTGGCCGAGGAGTGGCAGCGCCGATGAGCTGATCGCGGGCCGGCCGGGCCCGGCGGGATCACCTCCCGCGAGACGGTGTCCTGATCTACCGTCAGGACTCGCGGTCGCCTCCGGCCTGCCCGACGAGTTGTCGCACGAGTGCGGAGACTTGTTCCAGTTCGGTGAGGAAGCCGTCGTGACCGCACGGGGACTCGATCACCCGGAGATGATCCGCGGTGGGGATGCCGGCGGCCAACTCGGCCTGCTGGGACAGTGGGTAGAGGCGGTCGGAGTCCACTCCGGCGACGAGCGTCCGGGCCGTCACGCGGCTCAGGGCGGCACGTGTACCGCCCCGGCCACGGCCGATGTCGTGACTGTTCATGGCCTGCGTCAACGTGACGTAGCTGCCCGCGTCGAAGCGGCGCACCAGCTTGGCGGCATGGTGGTCGAGGTAGGACTCGACCCGGTACCGGCCGCCGTCCCAGGGGTCCTCGGCGCCCTGCGGCGTGCGGCCGAAGCGGTCCCGCAGCTCCGGTTCGCTGCGGTAGGTGACATGGGCGAGGCGGCGGGCCAGGCCGAGTCCCGCGTGCGGGCCGAGACCGGGGCCGGCGTCGTGGTAGTCGCCGCCGCGCCAGTGCGGGTCGCCGCGGATGGCATGGAGCTGGATGTTCGCCCAGGCGATGTGTTCCGCGCTCGGCGCGGCAGTCGTGGCGAGCAGCAGGAGCGCCCGCGTCCGCTCCGGATGAGACACCGACCATCACCAGCGCGGCATGGCCGCTTCCTCTTCCGGGGCGCGCCGGTGACCGCGACCGCGGTCTGTGGCGCGCGCCGTCGCCCGCTCACACCGGCCGGGGTTCCTCCGCCACCACAGTGCGGCGGAGGAACGGCAGGGGGGCAGGGGGCGCCGGGGGTCGGCGCGGGGCTCAGGATCCACCGCGCTCGCGGGGGAACTTCTGGCCCGCCTCGATCGCCACCGGCAGCCGGTTCTCGGCCGGCGGCAGCGGGCAGGTGGCCAGGTCCGTGTAGGCGCACGGCAGGTTCGCGGCACGGTTGAAGTCCAGGACGACCGTGCCGTCGGCGGCGGGCGGCCCGACGGCCAGGGCCCGGTTGGCGGCATAGGTGGTGACCCCGGAGGTCGCGTCGGTGAACAGAACCATCAGCCCGCCCGCACCGCGTCCGGGGAACGCGGTCAGGGACAGCGGGCGCCCGTGCAGCTCGAACTCGATCCTGCCCGGAGCGTCGTACACGTGCTCAAGGCCCTCGACAGCCGCGCCCACGGTGGTCGGCCGCGGCTCGTCGAAGGGTATGTACCGGCCCGTCACGGCCCAGCGCGGGTCGGGGGCGTAGGCAGGTGTTCCGGTGAAGGCCGTGCGCAGCGGCGCGTCCGGGTGCCGGGGGCGCACGATGTCATGGCCGCCCCGCCTGGCGACCTCGATGACGGCGTCCCCCCAGACCGCTTCCACTCCGCCGCGCTCGGGGAGCACACCGAAGCGGTGTTCACCCCGCACCACCGTTCCGCCGACGACCAGTTCCTCCCCGTCGCCGAGGTGCACGACGACCCCGTCGTGCCCGGTGTGCCACGCGCCGGGCGCGTCGGGGAAGCGCTGCGGCCGGTCGTCGAGCCAGTGCAGGCCGGTGACGGCCAGGAACCCGTGCGGGGCGGCGAGCCCGGCCTCCTGGGCGCGGTACCAGTCCAGCCAGTTCTCGGTGAAGAGCTGGAGGTCCGCGGTGGTGGCCTCAGTGGTCATGAGTTCTCCTTGGTCGGGCGAGGCTCGGCCTCGCACAGCGGGGACAGGGCGTCTGGGGGGCGAAGCCCCGAGGGGCGTGCTCAGCCGGCCAGTTGGCCGAGCAGTGCCCAGGTGCGCCGGCGGTCGGCGGCTCCCGCGATCCCGGTGCCCGAGAACACGACCTCGGTCGCACCGGCGTCGCGGTAACGCCGCACTTCGGCTGCCACCTTCTTCTCGTCGCCGATCACGGCCACGTCGGCGGCCCGGCGACCGCCGGAGAGCTCGATGACGCGCGCGTAGGACGGGATCTGTTCGTAGAACGCGAGACTGTCGGTGGCCCTCGCGCGTACCGAGTCCACGTCGTCGGTGACCACACCGGGTACCAGGGCCACGATCCTGGGCGCGGGACGGCCGGCGGCCTCGGCCGCGGCTGTCACGGCCGGAACGATGTGTTCCGCCAGGGCGCGCGGTCCCGCCAGATACGGCAGGATCCCGTCCGCGAGTTCACCGCTGACCCGCAGCGCCTGCGGCCCCATCGCGGCGACCAGCACGGGGACGCCGCCCTCGGCGCCGGGCACCCGGGCGGGGACCGGCGTGGTGGCGGTGATCAGCTCACCGTGGAAGTCCGCCCTGCCGGTCTGCGTCAACTGCCGTAGCGCGGTGAGGAATTCACGCAGGCGGGCGATGGGGCGCTCGAAGGGCAGGCCGAATCCGGTCTCGGTCAGCAGTCTCGTGCCCAGGGCCAGACCGAGGTGGTAGCGGCCGTGCGTCGCGGCCTGCGCGGTCTGGGCCTGGCTGGAGACGAGCAGTGGGTGCCGTCCGAAGACGGGGATCGCG
Organism: Streptomyces sp. NPDC041129; assembly: GCF_055592265.1. Classification (NCBI taxonomy): domain Bacteria; kingdom Bacillati; phylum Actinomycetota; class Actinomycetes; order Kitasatosporales; family Streptomycetaceae; genus Streptomyces; species Streptomyces sp. NPDC041129. The sequence goes on from NZ_JBVIYV010000001.1 coordinate 570,139, forward strand.
GAGGTGCCCACGTGCAGTCCCGGTACGGCGCGCCCGACGATCGCGGCGAGCTGGGGTGAGTCCGCGCCGAACGTCTGGCCGAACCAGGCCGACCGCAGTCCGGCGGCCGCGGCCTCCCGGGCCAGCCGCACGGTGGCGTCGACCTGGTTCCGCGCGTCGGCGGCGTCGAGTGCTACTCCCACAGTCATGCCATTCAGAACGGCCCTCGGCCGAACCCGCATTCCGCCCGGCGTGTGACAGCTTCTTGTCGGTCATGTGTACGGAAGCCGTACCTCCCCGCGGCGCGCGAACGCGTCCCCGCGGTGCACGCCGTATCGCACGGCGGATCGCGTCGGGGGGTTTATCCCGCCTTCTCCGGGTGACGCGGCTGTGGGAACGGTGTGTCTGGGAACGTCTCCGCCGCGTTCGTACGGTGTGCTGGGCGTGGAGACGCCAGCCGCACCGCGCTGATCGGACGTCGGCGTCCCAGGAGCGGCGACATCGCCGCTGACGCACCACGAAAGGCAGACCAGACCCATGACGGAGATCCGACCCGCCACCACGACCGATTCGGGCGCACCGGTGGAGAGTGACGAACACTCGCTCACCGTGGGCCCCGGGGGACCGATTCTGCTGCAGGACGCCTATCTGATCGAACAGATGGCGCAGTTCAACCGGGAGCGGATTCCCGAGCGCCAGCCGCATGCCAAGGGAAGCGGGGCGTTCGGCTACTTCGAGGTGACCGACGATGTCAGTGCGTACACGAAGGCGGCCGTGTTCCAGCCCGGCACCCGCACCGACCTCGTCATCCGCTTCTCGACCGTCGCCGGTGAGCGCGGCAGCCCGGACACCTGGCGTGACCCGCGCGGCTTCGCGGTGAAGTTCTACACCAGCGAAGGCAACTACGACATGGTCGGGAACAACACCCCGGTGTTCTTCGTGAAGGACCCGATGAAGTTCCAGCACTTCATCCGGTCCCAGAAGCGCCGCGCCGACAACAACCTGCGCGACCACGACATGCAGTGGGACTTCTGGACCCTCTCGCCGGAGTCCGCCCACCAGGTCACCTGGCTGATGGGAGACCGCGGCGTCCCGCGGACCTGGCGCCACATGAACGGCTACACCTCCCACACCTACATGTGGATCAACGCCGCCGGGGAGCGGTTCTGGGTGAAGTACCACTTCAAGACCGACCAGGGCATCGAGTTCTTCACCCAGCACGAGGCCGACCAGATGGCCGCGGCCGACACCGACTACCACACCCGCGACCTCTTCGAGCACATCCGGGACGGCGACTTCCCGAGCTGGACCCTGTACGTGCAGGTGATGCCGTACGAGGAGGCCGCGAACTACCGCTTCAACCCGTTCGACCTGACCAAGGTGTGGCCGCACGGGGACTATCCGCTCATCCGGGTCGGCCGCATGACGCTCGACCGCAACCCCACCGACAACCACGCGCAGATCGAGCAGGCGGCGTTCCAGCCCAACAACTTCGTCCCCGGCATCGGACCGAGCCCGGACCGCATGCTGCTGGCCAGGCTGTTCTCCTACGCGGACGCCCACCGCCACCGCATCGGCGGCAACTACCAGCAGCTCCCCGTGAACGCGCCCGTCGTCGACGTCCACACCTACTCCAAGGACGGGGCGATGGCGTACCGGAACACGACCGACCCGGTGTACGCCCCGAACTCCAAGGGCGGCCCCGCGGCCGACACCGAGCGTTACGGATCCCCGCCGAGCTGGACGGCCGACGGCGAGATCACCCGCTCCGCCTACGTCTCCCACCCCGAGGACGACGACTGGGGGCAACCGGGCACCCTGGTGCGCGAGGTCATGGACGATGCCGCCCGTGACCGTCTGGTCGACAATGTCGTCGGGCACCTGCTCAACGGGGTGACGGAACCCGTCCTCGAACGTGCCTTCGCGTACTGGTCCAACATCGACGAGACCATCGGCAAGCGCATCGCCGACGGCGTCCGGGCCAAGGTCGACGAGAAGGACCCCAAGTCCACCGAGCAGGGCAACCCGGCCCGGAGCTCCATGCAGCACAAGGCGTGAACGGCCAGGTCGGCCCGGGCGCGCCGCTACGGAAGGCAGGAGGACTCACGCGCCCCACAGCGTGACGTACACCGGGGGCCGCCCGGGAGGGCGGGACCCCGCGCCGGGCGCGCGCATGAGGCGGGTCGCCGCGGGCGTGTGCAGGAAGTGCAGGAACGCGTCGGTGGCCGGGGAGCGGTGTCCCGGCCGCATGACGGTGACGTGCCACGTGGCGTCCCAAGGCGTGGCAGGCGTCTCCAGCAGGCGCAGCTCGTCACGCCGGACGCGGGGTGACACCAGGTGCGCCAGCGCCGGTGCCACCCCCGCGCCCTCGGCGGCGGCCGCCAGGGTCGCGGTCTGGTTGGGGAACACCCACACGTTTCCCTCGGCCACGCCGAGCCGGCGGAGCAGCCGTCCGGAGTCTGCGTCGGGATCGGTCCCGAAGGAGTCGACCAGCCACGACCAGCGCGGCGGCGGACCGGGCGGCCGTGGTGACCCGGCGCCGGTCACCACGACGAGCTGGGTGCGGAACAGCGGCTCGCTGACCAGTTCACCCCTGCCGTCGTCGCCGAGAAGCGGCCCGAGCGCGACGTCGGCCAGCCGGTTCTCCACCAGCACGCGTGTCCCGCTGCTGGCGGCCACCCCGAACGGATCCCGCTCGACGCCGGTGTCCGGAGCCGCGACCGCCATGGTCGCCCGCAAGGTGCGCGAACGCGCGAAGATCGTCGCCTCCGCCATGCTCGAAGTGAGCCGGACGACCTGGAATGGGCGAAGGGCCGCTGGTTCGTCACGGGCGACCCCGACCAGGGCCGCACCATGGTGGAGATCGCGCTCGCCGCGCACTCCAGCCTGGAGCTGCCCGAGGGCGTCGAGGGCCACCTGGACCGAGCTGCGTCTACAACCCGCCGAACCTCACCTTCCCCTTCGGCGCGTACATCTGCGTAGCCGACGTCGACGCGGGCACCGGCCAGGTGAAGGTGCGCCGGTTCGTCGCCGTGGACGACTGCGGCAACCGCATCAATCCCACGATCGTGGAGGGTCAGGTGCACGGCGGGCTCGCCGACGGACTCGGGCGCATCGACGTGCGCCGCACCCTCTCCGACAGCCGGCGCACCGGCGGACAACCGCTGCGGCTACGCCGCTTCGTGCCCCGTACCCGCCCTCGCGACCTCGTCGTGCTCTGCGACGTCTCCGGCTCGATGGAGCCCTACGCCCGCGCGATGCTGCAACTGCTCTTCTGCGCCGCCCGCGCCACCCACGCCGAGGTCTTCACCTTCGCCACCCGGCTCACCCGCCTCACGCCCGTCCTCCGGCGGTCCGGGTCGCACGACGCCCTGGTGCGGGCCGGACGAGCTGCCCCGGACTGGTCCGGGGGCACCCGGATAGGGGAGTGCCTGGCGGAGTTCAACGAGCGGTTCGGCCGGCGCGGCATGGCGCGCGGCGCCGTGGTCGCCATCGTCTCCGACGGCTGGGACACCGGCGGTCCCGCCGACCTCGCCACCCACATGGCGCGGCTGTCCCGCGTCGCCTACCGCGTCGTATGGGTCAACCCGCGCTCGGCGAACCCGCGTTACCGTCCGCTCGTGGCCGGCATGGCGGCCGCCCTGCCCTACTGCGACGCGGTCGTCAGCGCCCACAACCTCGCGGCCCTGGTGCCGGGTCCTGTGCATGCCGCAACGGTGGGGACCCACAGGCGCGGACACCGCGAGGTGGGGCGCGTCCCCATTACCGCCTCCGGCAGGCCGGACCTAACGTCCCCGTAACTCCCCGGTCACGCGGTCGCGTTCGAAGCAGGAGCGCGGCCGCTCTCGGCCTCCCCACCCGTCGCGATCACCCAGGTGGCACGATGAACCCCACTTCCCCCCACCCGCTGCCGCGCCGTTCGTGGCCGCGCCCCGCCTCCACGGCGGCGCTGGTCCTGTCCCTGATCGCCGTGGTCCTCGGACTCTCCCCGACCCCGGCGCAGGCCGCGAGCCTGCAGCAGGTCACGGGCTTCGGCTCGAACCCGGGCAACCTGCAGATGTTCCAGTACGCCCCCGACAACCTGCCGTCCGGCGCGCCGCTGGTCGTGGCCCTGCACGGCTGTACGCAGAGCGCCAGTGACTACTACAGCCACTCGGGCTGGCCCAAGTACGCGGACATGTACGGCTTCGCCGTGGTCTTCCCGCAGACCACCAGCTCCAACAACGCCAACTCCTGCTTCAACTGGTTCCAGTCCTCCGACTACACCCGGGGCCAGGGCGAGGCGCTGTCGGTCAAGCAGATGGTGGACAACGCCACGTCCCGTTACGGCAGCGACCCCGGCCGCGTCTACGTCACGGGGCTGTCGGCCGGCGGCGCGATGACCTCGGTGCTGCTCGCCGACTACCCCGACGTGTTCGCGGGCGGCGCGATCGACTCCGGCATCCCGGCGGGCTGCGCGACCGACCTCTCCAGTGGTCTGACCTGCCAGAACAGTGCGGTCAGCAAGCCTCCGCAGCAGTGGGGCGACGCGGTCCGCAGCGCCTCGGGCGGCTGGGGCGGGCCCTGGCCGCGCGTCGCGATCTGGCAGGGCACCGGCGACACCACGGTGAACCCGGCCAACGCCACCGAGGAACGCGACCAGTGGACCGACGTCTGGGGCATCAGCCGTACCCCGTCCTCGACCACCACCCTGACCGGCGGCACCACGCAGGCCGTGTACAACGACGCGAGCGGCAGGCCCGCCGTGGAGACCTTCTCCGTCTCCGGCATGGCGCACGGCCTCGCGGTCAACCCGGGCTCCGGCACCGACCAGTGCGGCAGCACCGGTACCTACTACCTCAACCACATCTGCTCCTCGTACTGGACCGCGAAGTTCTGGGGCCTGGACGGGGCGGGCGGAGGGAGCACCGGCAGCCTCCCGGCACCCAGCGGGCTCACCGTCACCGGCACGACCGACACCACCGCGTCCCTGGCCTGGTCGGCGGTGAGCGGCGCGGCGTCGTACAACGTGTACCGCGGCGGCAGCAAGGTGGGATCGACCACCGGTACGTCGTACACCGACACGGGGCTGGGCTCCGGCACCAAGTACACCTACACCGTCGCCGCCACGGACTCCGGCGGCGCGGTCGGCACGCGGTCGTCGGCGGTCACGGCGACGACCGCCGGCTACCAGCCGCAGTGCTTCACGGACAACAACTACAACCAGGTCGCGGCGGGCCGCGCCCACCAGAGTCTCGGCTACGTCTACGCCAACGGCTCCAACCAGAGCATGGGCCTCTACAACGTCGCCGTCACCCACACCCTCGAGGAGACCTCGTCCGGCTACTACGTGATCGCCGACTCGGGCTGCCCGTCCTGACGGACCGGACGGGCCGTGTCGTGCGGCGCTGGCCTCACCCTCGTCCGGTGAGGCCACCGCTGCCCGCCGGTCACTGGCGATCGGCGGCAGCTTCGCGCGGGCGCGGAGGGTGCGGACGGTTCCGGCGCCGCCGATGCCCTACACGTCGTCCCATGCCATCGAGCTCATCCGCCAGCCGGCCGGCGTCCTGACGAACTGGGTGGTCTTGCAGCCCGAGCCCTCGAACCATTCGCCGTGGCGGAAGCCGGACTTGCGGTATTCGCTGAACCGGTGCGCGATCGATCCGAAGATCTCGGTCCGCTCGGCGACCTCCCGTTCGGAGAACTCGGTCAGCGTCCCGTCCGTCAGCATCCGCCGGCGGGACTCGATGAACCCGTCGAGGTCGTAGATCACCGGATCGTCCCCGACGTTCGCGATGATCCTGCCCTCCGGAATGAAGACGTCGCGGACGACTTCGAGGGCCGGCCGGGTGCCGCCGGTGTTGGTGAACGCGCCGACGAACACGCGCATCAGCCGGTCGAGTTCGGCCCGGACGCCCGCTCCGGACGCTTCCCCGGCGGACGGCCACTCCTCGGCGAGGACCGACCAGACCTCGCTGTCGTGCCGCACACCCCGGTACGAGGAACGCCGCCGCAGCACGCCGTCGCGGGTCATGCAGATCGCCATGCTCGACGACTTCCTGACCTCACAACGCCGGTGACGCGGTTCGGACCGCGGCGAAGGGTCCGCGGCCGAGGCCGGCTCCTGGAGGGGGCCATGGGCGGTGGCCATGGCCGCCGAGCGATGGGTACCACGGCGCGATGTCATGCCTTGTGTTACTGTCATGCGTTTGCGTGGTCGTCGCGGTGGGCGATTCTGCCTGTTCGGTTCCGCTTGTGCGCGGGCTGTCACATCCTGCCGGGCCTTCCTCGGTACGTTCTCCTGCGGAAGGCTGTTCATGAATCATCCCGAAGACTCCGGCATCGCGCACGGTGGTCCCGCCCGGCCCGGGGCCACGACCCCCGCGCCGTCCCCGGCCGTCACCTTCGCCGGTCTGGAACTGCCGGTGGCGGTGCTGCGGACACTGAGCGAACTCGGGGTGCGTGACCCCTTTCCCATCCAGGCCGCCACGCTGCCCGATGCCCTGCGGGGTCGCGACGTCCTGGGGCGCGGGCGCACCGGATCGGGCAAGACGCTCGCCTTCGGCCTGCCGCTGCTGACACGTACGGCCGGGCGGCGCGCCGAACCGAAGCAGCCACTCGCTCTGATCCTCGTGCCCACCCGGGAGCTGGCCCAGCAGGTCACCCAGGCGCTGGCGCCGTACGCCGAGGCACTGCGGCTGCGGATGGCCACGGTCGTCGGCGGCATGTCGATCGGCCGGCAGATCGCCGAACTGCGCCAGGGAGCCGAGGTGGTCGTCGCCACCCCCGGACGCCTGCACGACCTGATCGAGCGCAACGCCTGCCGTCTGGGACGGGTGAGGATCACCGTGCTCGACGAGGCCGACCAGATGTGCGACCTGGGCTTCCTGCCGCAGGTCGTCGATGTGCTCGACCAGGTGCACCCCGACGGTCAGCGGATGCTGTTCTCGGCCACTTTGGACCGCGACGTCGATCAGCTGGTCCGCCGCTACCTCCACGACCCCGTCGTCCACTCGGTCGACCCGTCCGCGGGCACGGTCACGACGATGGAGCACCACGTCCTGGTCGTCCACGGCCCTGACCGCTACGCCGTGACCACGGAGATCTCCGCCCGCGACGGACGTGTACTGCTGTTCCTCGACACCAAGCACGCCGTCGACCAGCTCACCCGGCACCTGCGGGCCAGCGGGGTGCACGCCGGGGCCCTGCACAGCGGCAAGTCCCAGCCACAGCGCACACGGACCCTGGCGCAGTTCAAGAACGGCCAGATCACCGTCCTGGTGGCGACCAATGTCGCGGCCCGTGGCCTGCACGTCGACGACCTCGATCTCGTGGTCAACGTCGACCCGCCCACCGACCCCAAGGACTATGTGCACCGGGCGGGCCGCACCGCACGAGCGGGTGAGTCCGGCAGCGTGGTCACGCTCGTGCTTCCGGGCCAGCGCCGGGAGGTGAGCCGCATGATGGCCGGGGCCGGCGTCGAGCCGACCGTCACCAAGGTGCGCTCGGGCGAGGCGGAGCTGAGCCGGATCACCGGCGCCAGGGCTCCCTCCGGCACCCCGCTCGACGGCGGGCCCGCCGTCCCCCGGCCCAAGAACACCAACGCTCCCTTCCGCGGTCTCGGCACCAGCAAGGACAGCGCCCGCGGCGCCGGCGGCAAGTCCCGGAAGGCCGCGGAGGCCCGCAAGCTCGCCGAGGCCCGCAAGGCCGCCCTCATGCGTCGCAACGGCTGAGGCGCGTCGCCCCGGCAGTGAGCAATGATGTTGCGGCACCCCCGTACGGCGCTCCGGCATGACAAGCTGTGGGCGCCCATCCCCGAACCCAGGAGGTCACCATGACCGCAGAGCCCGTATCCACGGAAGGTTCGGAGCCGGACGTCCCGGAGACGACGTCCCCCGTGGCGCCGGACAGCGACGGCAACTACGACCTCAAGCGCAAGTTCCGCGAAGCCCTGGCGCGCAAGCGCGGTGCGCAGACGGACGCCGCCGACAGTACCGCCAACCCCAACGCGTCGAAGGTGCGTGCGGCGCACGGCCCGGCCGCGAGCCAGCGGTCGTTCAGGCGCAAGAGCGGCGGCTGAGCCGGTAGGTCCCGCGCGGCGCCCGGCGCCGAAACCCTGGTGCACTCGTGGCGCTGTGGTGTCGGCGGTGCGGCCGGATACTCGAAGGGGGGACCCATCGGGGCACCGACGTGTCCGTGCCCCGCCGGCCCCGGGTTACCGGGTCGCGGTGTGGTCTGTGCGGGAAGGACGGCGGCGACGTGGTGGAGGGCGTGAGGTCCGGCGGAGAGCACCGGCGGCTGTCGGCGGCGAAGCCGCCTCTGTGGGAGCGGGTGGCCGAGCAGCTGGGCACGGCGATCGCCGTGATCGACGCGGCCGGGCGGATCGTCGCGGTCAACCCGGCCGCCGAGGGGCTCCTGAATCGCCCGGCGGCGCTGGTTCTCGGGCATGACCTGCATGACCTGTGCCATCGGGACCCGGGCGGCGCCCTCATCCCGCGGGAGTACTGCCCGCTGCTGCGGGCACTGGCCGAGAGGCGTTCGGCACGCGGGGACGACGACAGGTGCCTGCGGGGTGACGGACGGCTGATCCCGATCTCCTGGTCGGCCACGCCTCTGACGGACGACGACGGCTCCGGTGCCTCGCCGGGCATGGTCGTGTTGATCGCCGAGACCGCGGCGGAGCGCCGTATGGGAAGTGAACGCGCTGAACGCGCGGAGCAGTCGGAGCGGGCGGAACGGGCGGAACGAGCCGCTCATACCAGCGCCCTGGAGAGTCTCGCCGAGCGGTTGACACTCGTCGCGGAGATCACCGACGTGCTCGGTCAGACCCTTGAGGTGGACGAGGCCCTCGCCCGGTTGAGCCGGGCCCTGGTTCCCCGCCTCGCCGACTGGGCCGCGGTGGACCTGCGTGTCGGCTCCCGTCAGGTGCACCGAGTGGCCGTGACCGGCCCTGAAGGCCGTGACGCCGGGCAGGAGGACTGGCGCGGTCATCTGCCCCCGGCCGGGGAGACGACCCACTCGGCCCTGGTCCAGGTGCTGAACGGAGACGGTCCCGTCCTGCAGGACCGGGCGGACACGGACGCACCGCCCGACTCCCCGCTGGCCGCCGTACACAGCACCTTCCTCGGAGCGACCGGCGCGGCGTCCGTCATCACGGTGCCGCTCGGCAGCAGACGGCAGCCCACCGGTGCGCTGACACTCGTGCGCACCGACCCGGCACGGCCCTTCGGCACCGGTGATCTGGACGTGGTGAGCGACATCGGCCGCCGGGTCGGCCTGGTCATCGACAACGCCCGCCAGTACGGCCGGCAGCGCGCGGTCGCCGAGGCCATGCAGCGCAACCTCCTCCCCCCGCTGCCCGCGCACGGCCGGTTCCAGCTGGCCGCCCGGTACCAGCCCGCTCCGCCGGGATCCCAGGTAGGCGGTGACTGGTACGACGCGTTCCCGCTGAGGGACGGCTCACTGGCCCTCGTCATCGGCGACGTCGTCGGCCACGATCTCACCGCCGCGGCCGGCATGGCGCAGTTGCACGGCATCCTGCGCTCCCTCGCCTGGGACCACTCCGAGCCGACCGGTGCCGTCGTGGACCGCCTCGACGACGCCATGCACGCCATCACCACCGTGCGGATGGCCACCCTCGTCCTCGCCCGGGTGCACGGTCCGGAGACCGGACCCTGGACGCTGCACTGGACCAGTGCGGGGCATCCGCCACCCCTGCTGCTGACTCCCGGCGGGAACGCGCAGTACCTCGAAGCCGGCCAGGGACTCATCCTCGGAACCCACCTGGGCGCCGCCGGTCACCGTCCGAGCGCCGTCCACGCCCTGCCGACAGGGTCCACGCTCCTGCTCTACACCGACGGCCTGGTCGAAGCCCGCGGCAGCGACCTGGACACCGGGCTCGACCGGCTGCGCCGCCACGCCCTCGCTCTCGCCCACGAACCACTGGACACCTTGTGCGACCAGCTGCCGGCCCGGATGTCCCTCGGCAGCACCGACGACATCGCCCTTCTCGCCCTGCGCCTGCCCGGGCCCCTGACCGGGGCCGAGGCCTGATTCACGGCGGAGCGGCCGCTCACGTCCCCGGAGCCAGCACCAGAACGCGGAACGGAGCGGGCGACACGACCTGGACGCGGTCCTCTCCGGCGTACCGCCAACCCCAGGACCGCATCGTCTCGACGGTCCTGTCGTCCCGGACGTCCACCAGTGCGACGCCGAGCGCGCCGCCGTGGTCGGCGAGCAATCGCCGCTGCAGGCGCCGGGCGAGGTTCCAGACCTGGTCGCGGTATTCCCGGCGCACGCAGGGCGGGACGACGATACCGGAGACGACGAAGAGCCGACCGGAGCCGGCGCGTCCGAGCAGCCCTGCCCGAAGGCGTCCGTCGAGGGCCGCCCACCATGTTCCCGTGCCGCCCACAGGGAAGCCGTAGGCGTATCCGGTCAGGGCGGTGGTCTCCGCGATCAGCAGTGAGAACCCCGGTCGTCGCGCGTCGGCCGCGAGGCGGCGCAGAAAGGCGGCACGGGCCTGGTTCCACGCCCATGGATCGCCACCGGAGGTCTCCGCGTACAGGTCGCCCAGCTCCTGCATACGGTCCTCGACCTGACCACGCGTCAGCGGGCGGACGCGTTCCGCGATCGGGGGCGAGGACCTGCCCCGTCGCTTCGGCGGGCCGGGCACGAGGGTACGCGGCCTGCCCCGTGCGGGCCGGAGCGCCGGCAGGGCCAAGGTCGTCGGAAGGAACACCTGCGTGGTCATGACCAGCCCTGCCCCGGCGCGGACGAAGGACGCCCCGCCGTCATCGATCCCCGAGAACGGCACCGGTGCCTGAGGCGGTGCGCGGCGTGCCCTCGGTGTCTCCACCGTACTCCCGGCCGGGCCCGCCGCGGCGGGCAGCGCTCCGACGCCTGCGCCCGTTCCGCTGGCGATGGCCTGATCGGCGTGGACCCGACCTCGAACCGGACCCCGCCGCATCGCCGAACAGGGCATCCGCCTGACGGCGGAGCCGGAGGACGACAGACCCGCCCGCTTCTCCTCGCCAGGAGTAGCCTGACCGTACCGAGAGCATTTCGCGCAGCGCTTCCGGCGGTGCCGTTCCCGGCGAGTGGCGAAACGGGCAGCCGTCCCACGGCTCCCGGGACGGGGCCGCACGATGGAACCCAGCAGTACGCCGGCCGAGGACGCGTCCGGTGCGGAGGCACACACCTATCGCATGCCCCTGCCCCGCCTGACCCTCACCCCGGACGTCAGCCACGGCCCGCTGGACGGGGCCTGGTGGCCGCGCTGCGACGCGCTGGAACTGGAACTTCCCACACTCGTCGGCTCGTTGGAGCCGGACCCAGGGGCCACGATACGGGTCACCGTGGACCCCTCCGAATGGGCCGACGCCCCGCAACGGGTCATGGCGCCCGGCCGGGTGATCGACGTGGAGCCGGCCGGACCCGGAAGCGACGCGCACGCCATCACCCTGGACTGCGGCAGCGTGGGCCGCTGGGTGCTCCTCGTCGTCCCGCCCGAGGAACCCGCCGGAACAGCCGCTCGGATGCTGGCCGCCGCCGCCGACCCCGACAACCCGCTGACCGCCGCGCGCATGCTGGCGCTCGCCGAGACGGGGCGCCCCATGGACACGAACGCGGAGACGGGATGAGGCACAGAGCTCCGGGGAGCCCACGGGTCCCTGGGGAACGGGTCCTTGGGGAGCCCACCTGATCTTCCGCCGCGCCCGGCACTGTCCACCCCGCCGACGCGAGCGCACAGGACGCCTCGGCGTTTCGAACGATCGACACCACTCCGTCTCACCGCGAGCCCGCCCCCGGCCGCCGAGGCGCACCGCCCGGCCGCGGACGACCTACCGCGCCGAATCCCGGTACGGCTGATGACCGGTGGCCTTCGGCGCGGGCGCGGGGCGTTGCGGCGGTCGCGGTGCGGTCATGTCCAGCAGGAGCAGGGCGTCGTGGTCGGGGGTGCCGGGTTCGGCGGTGTAGACGCCGATGCGCTGGCCGGGGGTGCCTTCCACGTGCAGCGACGGGGAGGTGAGGGTGACAGTCCCGATCCGGGGGTGGTGGAAGGTCTTGTGCGCGGGCTTGCGTCCGGTCACCTCGTAGCGTTCCCAGAGACCGGCGAACTCGGGGCTCAAGCTGTGAATGCGCGCCGAGCGCATGGCCGAGAACATCGACGTCTTCGACTTCCAGCTCACCGACGAGCAGATGGCCCGGATCGCCACTCTCGACACCGGCAGTTCACTGTTCTTCGACCACCACGACCCCGAGATCGTCACCTGGCTCGCCAGGCGCCGCCTGGACGTCTGACCACACCCCGTCGAGCACTGCTGTGGCGATCGCCACGAGAGTCTCCGGAGGGCCGTTTCGTACGCTGATCGCGGCCCTTCGTGCGGAGAGCGTGGGAAGCCGGATGTGCTTCCGGGCGCCGCGTCGCGCGGGCTGTGGCGCACCCCTGGCCGGTGTCGTCCGGTGAGCCCGTAGGCTCTGACGCATGGCGGGTACACAGACGCGTGGGGCGGAGCGGGGACCGGGGCGGCCACGCGAGGAGCGGGTCACCGGGGCGGTCCTCAACGCGGTCGTGGAGCTGGTCACGGAGCAGGGCATGGGGGCGGTCACCATGGACGCCGTCGCGGCCCGTGCCGGTGTGAGCAAGCCTGCCATCTACCGACGCTGGCCCACCAAGCAGGATCTCGTCATCGCCGCCGCCGAGAGCCGTATCGGCGTTCTCTCGGTGCCCGACCTGGGCGACTTCCGGGCGGAGCTGCGGGTCGTGCTGACGACCCGGCTGGAGGCGTACCGGATGCCCGGCTCGGACCGGCTGTTGGCCGGCCTGATCGGTACGGCGGCCGAGGTGGGCGTCGACCATGCCCAGTACGCCCGGTACACGGAGCGGATCACGAGCGAGACCCGGCGCATCCTCGAGCGCGGAATCGCCCGAGGTGACGTGCGTGCGGACATCGACGTGCGGGCCGCGGCGACCCTGGTGGCCGCACCGCTGCTCTTCCGGCTGATCGGCGAGCGGGAACTGCCCGACTCCCAGTTTGTGGACGCCCTGGTGGATCTCGTCGCCCGCGCCGTCGCCGAGACCGCCTGACCTCGGCCGCCGTCCCGCCGGCGTCCGGGCGCCGCCTCGCGGGGGCTGCGCGCCGCCCCCGTTTTCCGCCCTGCCGACCTGCTCACCACGTCCCGACCGTCGCTGACGGGGCAGGCCGCGGACACGCGGCCCCCTGGGACGAAGGCCCGCCCCCGGCCGCCCCGACGGCTCCTCGACCCCGCTCGGACATCGATTGCCGCAGACCCTTGCCACCTCCTCCGCCAATAACGATACTGCCAGGAACGAAATCCGTTCCGTAGTTCCCGGAGGATCCATGGACAGCGCCGCCACCACCAGTTCTCCCGTTCTCGGCAAGCCCTTGGTGCACTTCGGCAAGCGCGTGCTCGAGCGCACCGCGCCGGGTCTGCCCACATCGGACTACCGCCGTCTGGGCATCCACCCGCTCACCCCGCACATCGGCGCGGAGATCGACGCCGTCGACCTCTCCGCCCCGGTCGACGAGGAACTCGCCGAGGAACTGAAGCGTGCCCTGCTGGAGTGGAAGGTGATCTTCTTCCGGGACCAGCACGCGTTCGACGCGACCGCCCAACTCGCGCTCGCCCGCGTGTGGGGTGAGCCGGAGCCGAACCCGTTCTTCCCGAAGACCAGGACCACCGGCGTTTCCCGGCTGGCCAAGGACGCCAACGCCGCGGGCAACAAGAACATCTGGCACAGCGACCACTCCTTCATGGCCGCGCCCGCTCTCGGCTCGGTGCTGCGGGCCGTCGACATCCCGCCCGCCGGCGGCGACACCATGTGGGCCGACATGGCAGCCGCCTACGACAATCTGTCCCCCGAGATGCGGGAGCGCATCGACGGACTGACCGCCGAGCACGACTGGGTGCACAGCTGGGGCGCCATGATGCCGGCGGACCAGATCGCCACTCACCGCCAGACGCTGCCGCCCGTCGAGCACCCGGTGGTCGTCCGCCACCCGCGCACCGGCCGCAAGCTGCTCTACGTCAACGAGCCCTTCACCATCCGGATCGTCGGGCTGCCGGACGACGAGAGCCGGGAGTTGCTGCACGAGCTCGTCCTGCAGTCGCGCATCCCCGAGTACCAGGTCCGTTTCCGCTGGCAGCCGGGCTCCGTGGCGATCTGGGACAACATCGCCACCCAGCACTACGCGATCAACGACTACTACCCGCAGCGCCGGGTCATGGAGCGCATCGCGATCACCGGTGTACCGCTCTCCTGATCCGAACCCGCCCGCTGTGAGGGCCGGGCTGGAGCCCGGCCTGTTGTCGCACCCCTTTGCCCGACCGTCCTACGCGGAGTCCCTGTGACCGACACCGACGTCGTACCGGCTGAACCGGCCGGCCCCACGAGAACCATGAGCGGTCCACGGCGCCGCGCCTGGACCGTCACCGCACTCCTCGTCGTCTTCATGATGGTCAACTTCGCGGACAAGTCCGTGCTGGGTCTGGCGGCCGAGTCGATCCGCACGGACCTCGGCCTGTCCGCGTCCGCCTTCGGGCTCGCCAACAGCGCCTTCTTCCTGCTGTTCTCGGCCTGCGGCGCCGCGGTCGGGCTGCTCGCCGACCGCGTGAGGCCGAAGTGGCTGCTCCTGGTGATGGCCCTGCTGTGGTCGGTCGCCCAGACCCCACTGGCCCTTGGGGGAGGATTCGCCCTGCTCGTCGCCTCGCGTGTGCTGCTCGGCGCTGCCGAGGGGCCCGCCTTCCCCGTCGCGCAGCAGACCGCGATGTCCTGGTTCCCCGACCGCGGCCGCAACCTGCCGGGCGCACTGGTCGTCCTCGGCACCACACTCGGCATGCTCCTCGCCGCACCCGGCCTGACCTGGGTGATGGACCACCACGGCTGGCACTCGGGCTTCGCCGTCGTGGCGCTCGCCGGCCTGGTCTGGGCACTGTTGTGGGTCCCCTTCGGAGGGGAGGGGCGCTACGCGAGGGCCGCGCTGGACGACGCCTGCTCCGCCCGTACGGAAGCCCCGGCCGGCGGGATCGAGGTGGTCGCGCGCCGGACACCGTACCGACGGATTCTCGCGACCAGTACCTGGATCGGTGCCACGACCGCCTACTTCGGCGCCTACTGGATCACCGCGTTCGGACTGGTCTGGCTCCCCTCCTACCTGCACGAGGGGCTGGGCTACTCGCCGGCGGCGTCCGCCAGAGTGCTGATGTGCGTCTACGGCCTGAACGCGGTGGTCGTGCTCGGTCAGGCCGGCCTGACCGGGTGGCTGCTGCGCCGCGGCACGGCGAGCCGGTGGGCCCGCGGCCGGGTCGGCGGCATCCTCCTGCTCATCAGCGCCGCAGCCTGCCTGGCACTGCCGTCCGTGCCTGCCGGAGCCGCGACCGTCGTGCTCCTGGTCGTCGGGTTCGGAGCAGCCGGCGCGATGACCAGCATCGCTGTCACCACCGTCACCCGGCTGAGCCCCGCCGATCGCCGTGGCGGCGCCCTGGGCATCATGAACGCTGTCGTGACCACTGCCGGCCTGATCGCGCCGACACTCATCGGGTACCTCGTGGACGCCAACGGAGCAGACGGCTATCAGTACGCCGTCCTGATCACCGGTGCCCTGCTCCTCCTGGGCGGGACCGCCGCGGCCGCGCTGATCGACCCGGACCGCGACGCCCGCCTGCTGGTCGACTGAGTCCCGGGCGTCCCACCCCTTCTACGGGACGCGCCCATCGCACGACCCGCAGGGCCCCGCAGCCCCCGTGCCCTCGGACGGAGCGCGCCGTCCCCGCATCAGATGCGGCCGCCCCCATGCCACCCATCGACCTCCCCAAGGAGTGACGTGACCTCCAGCGCCCTCGACACATCCACCCTGGACCGGGCCGTCGCCGCGCTGCGCCGTGGCGCCGAATCCTGGTCCACCACCCCGCTCTCCGAGCGCATCGCCCTCCTGGAGCGGCTACTGCCCCGGGTGGTCGCCGGCTCCGCCGACATGGCCGCAGCCGGGGCGAACGCCAAGGGATACGCTCCCGACTCCCCATGGGCGGCCGAGGACTGGATGGGCGGGCCATGGGCCCTGGTCCAGAACACCGCGGCCCTCCTGCACGTCCTGCGGCGCATCGCCGCCGGCCGCGACCCCCTGGCCGCCGGCGCGGTGCGCGAGCGGGACGGCCGAACGCTGGTCGACGTCTTCCCCGCCACCGGATGGGACAGGCTGCTGCTCAACGGCTTCAGCGCCCAGGTGTGGACGCGCCCCGGCACCACCCCCGAGCAGGTACGGGAGCGGGCGGCCGGGGAGTACCGGGGACGGCCCGGGCGTCCCGGTGTGGCTCTGGTGCTCGGCGCGGGCAACGTCGCCGCCATCACGGCGCTCGACATCCTGCACAAGCTCTACGCCGAAGGGCAGGTCGTCGTCGCCAAGATGAACCCGATCAACGCCTACCTCCGCCCGCACTTCGAGCGGGTCTTCGCCGAGTTCGTCGCACGCGACTGGGTCCGCTTCGTCGACGGCGGAGCGGCCGAGGGCGGTCACCTCACGCGTCACGAAGGCGTCGTCAGCATTCACGTCACAGGCAGCGACCGCACCCACGACGCCATCGTCTGGGGCACCGGCGACGAAGCCGTCGACCGGCGCCGCGAGGACCGGCCCCTGGTCGGCAAACCCTTCAGCAGCGAACTGGGCGGTGTCAGCCCGTGCGTCGTGACGCCCGGCCCATGGAGCGACGCCGACTTCCGGTTCCAGGCCGAGCACATCGTCAGCAGCAAGATGAACAATTCCGGGCACAACTGCATCGCAGGCCAGGTCCTGGTCGTTCCCCGCGACTGGGACGGCACGGAGCGGCTGCTGAACGAGATCCGGCGAGTGCTGCGGGACCTGCCGCCGCGCGCCGACTACTATCCCGGGGCGCATCAGCGGCTCGCCGGCGTCCGTGCGGCACACCCGACGGCGGAGACCTACGGCGACGGCTGCCGGCTTCTCGTACCCGACATCGCCGACCACGACGACGTCCTGATCACCAGTGAGGTATTCGGCAGCGCCCTGGGCGTCGTACGGCTCGCCGGGACGACCACGGCCGAATTCCTGCACCGCGCCGTCGACTTCGCCAACGACGTCCTCCCCGGGAGCCTCGGCGCCACCCTGATCGTCCACCCCAGGACCGCGCGCTCCGAGAAGGCGGCGCTCAAGACGGCGATCGCCGACCTGCGGTACGGCACGCTGGGCATCAACTGCTGGTCAGCGGTGGGCTTCCTGCTCGGCTACACCCCTTGGGGAGCATTCCCGGGCAACACACGCCAGGCCATCGGCAGCGGCATCGGTTTCGTCCACAACGCGTTCATGCTCGAGGACGTCGAGAAGACCGTGCTGCGCGCTCCCTTCGCCCCGGCACCGCGTGGCCTGGTCACGGGTGAGCCGTCACTCTCCCCCCGGCCGCCGTACTTCGTCACCAACCGTACGGCGCTGACCACCGTCGAACGCCTCACCCGCTTCACCGCCGCGCCGAGCGCGCTGGGACTTCCGGCCCTCTTCGCGTCCGCGCTGCGCGGCTGACCAGCCGGAACCGGACCGCGCGGATCCCGCCTCGACCGCCTCCACACCCTCACGGAGACCCCCTTGCTGAACCTCGCCTGCCTGCTGGAAAGCAGCGCCCGCGACGTCCCCGACCACACCGCTGTCGTCCTCGGCGACCAGCGGCTGACCTACGCCGAACTGGACACGAACGCACGCCGCGTGGCCGGCCTGCTGCACGCGCGGGGCATCCGGCCCGGCGACAAGGTCGCGTTGTCCTGCCCCAACCTGCCCTGGTTCCCCATCGTCTACTACGGCATCCTCAAGGCCGGGGCCGTCGTCGTTCCGCTCAACGTCCTGCTCAGGAGCCGCGAGATCGCGTACCACCTGACCGACTCGGGAGCCAAGGCCTACTTCTGCTTCGAGGGAACGCCCGAACTGCGGATGGGCCAGGAGGGATGGAACGGGTTCGAGACCAGCGCCGGCTGCGAGCACTTCTTCCTGCTGACCGCCGCCCCCACCACCGACTCTCCGCTCGCGGGCGCCCAGACCCTGACCGCGGCGCTCGACGGGCGGAGCGCGGACTTCGAGACGGTGGCCACCGAGGCCGGTGACACCGCGGTCATCCTCTACACCTCCGGTACCACCGGCCTGCCCAAGGGCGCCGAACTCACGCACTCCAACATGACGCTCAACGCCCTCACCTGCCGGCGACTGCTCGATGGAGCCGAGCAGGACGTGCACCTGATCACGCTGCCGCTGTTCCACTCCTTCGGCCAGAGCGTCCAGATGAACGCCGGCCTCGCCGCGCGGGCGACGCTGGTACTGCTTCCGCGCTTCGAGGCGCGCTCGGCCCTCACCCTGATGGAGCGCCATTCGGTCACGATCTTCGCCGGCGTCCCCACCATGTACTGGTCCCTGCTCAGCGAGGAGGCGCCCGGTGTGGACCCTGCCCGGATCGCGCGGAGTCTGCGCCTCGCCGTCTCGGCGGGCGCGGCACTGCCGGTCGAGATCCACCGCCGCTTCGAGGAGCGGTTCGGCATCACCCTCCTGGAGGGCTACGGCCTGTCGGAGACCAGCCCGGTGGCCACCTTCTCCCCGCCCGGCGAGGAGGCACGCCCGGGCTCCATCGGGCGTCCGGTCTGGGGCGTGGAGCTGGACCTGATCGACGAGGACGGGTCCCCGGTCGCGGGCCCCGACGCGGTCGGCGAGATCGTCATCCGCGGGCACAACGTGATGAAGGGCTACCTCAACCGACCGGAGGCCACGGCAGAGGTCCTGCGCGATGGCTGGTTCCGCACCGGCGACCTGGCCCGCCGGGACAGCGACGGCTGGTACTACATCGTCGACCGCGCCAAGGACCTGATCATCCGCGGCGGCTTCAACGTCTACCCGCGGGAGATCGAGGAGGTGCTGCTGACCCATCCCGCCGTGAGCATGGCGGCCGTGATCGGCGTGCCCCATGCCAGCCACGGCGAGGAGATCAAGGCGTGTGTGGTGTGCACACCAGGCGTGGCGATCTCCGCAGAGGAACTCGTCGCCTGGTGCCGGGAGTCGATGGCGAGCTACAAGTACCCGCGCCTGGTGGAGTTCTGCGACGTCCTGCCCACCAACGCCACCGGCAAGATCCTCAAGCGGCAACTGCGCAACGCGAACGGAGCCGATGCCGGCCGATGAACCGGTGACGAGGACGCACGGGCGCGGGCTGCCTCCTGCACCACTTCGCCTCCGACGGGCTGGGCAGTGGCATCCCGATCACCGACGTGGCCGAGTGGACGGGGCGCAAGCCGATCGACCCGAGCGGCCGACCCGCCGCAGGAAGGCACTCCCCGGTGCGAAATACTCTCCCGATGAGTTCACGCACTGCTCCGGTCAGCCAGCCGATCACGATACGGAGGGCAGTCGCGCGGGACGCCAAACGGCTCACGCGGCTCGTGCGTGGCTCAGCCGCCTACGAGGGTAAGTACGCATCCGCAGTGGCGGGCTACCGGGTCGGTCCTGACTACATCGAAGCCCACCGCGCCTTCGTCGCCGTCGGCGCCGGCGAGCATGGAGGCCGGGTCCTCGGGTTCTACTCGCTCGTCCTCGCTCCACCGGAGCTCGACCTGCTGTTCGTCGCCGACGAAGCACAAGGACGTGGTATTGGACGGCTGCTCGTCGCGCACATGCTGTCCGAGGCCCGTGCCGCCGGGCTCGACCGCGTCGAGGTCGTGTCGCATCGTCCCGCCGAGGACTTCTACCACCGCGTCGGCGCAGTGCGGACCGGGACCGCGCTCGCGAACCCGCCCGCCGTGCCGTGGGACCGTCCCAGATTTGAGTTTCGCATTCCTTCGGAATGACGCGGTGCCGGTACGGGGCACCGGCACCGCACGCCTGGTGACCGGCCCGCAGGAGCCGCTGGACGCCGCGCGCTCGGTGTGTGCCGTCGCCTTGCCGGTGCGGCCATCAGCGCAAGTGGCCGTAGTCACAGCTCTTGCCCCGTCGTAGGCGTCGACGACGGCGATGGTCCTGCCGGGGCCGCCGGCGGAGGCGGCGGAGGTCAGGCCGTAGGCCGGCTGCGGGTCGCCGGGGCCGTAGCCGGTGGGGGAGTCCACGGCGGCGTTCGCCCGGACGGTCCAGGCGGAACGCCGGCCCGCCCAGCGCTACGGCGTGGAGGGCCGCTGCGGGGAGCGGAGTACGAGCAGGGTGATCTCGCTCGGGGCGAAGACGCGGAAGGGCGGGCCCCAGAAACCGGTGCCACGGCTGGTGTAGAGGAGGGTGCGGGCGCCGTGGCGGCTGAGGCCGGCGAGGGCGGGCTGATCGATGCGGACCAGGTGGTGGAAGGGCCAGATCTGGCCGCCGTGGGTGTGGCCGGAGAGCTGGAGGTCGACCCCGCCGGCCGCCGCCCGGTCGACGAACTTGGGCTGGTGGGCCAGGAGCAGTACGGGGTGGTCGGGGTCGGCGCCGTGCAGGGCTCCGGCGAGGTGGGCGCCGTGGCCGGCGAGGCCGGAGGACTCGGCCGTGACGTCGTCCACGCCGGCCACCACGAGGGTGTCGCCACCGCGTTCGAGCAGCAGATGGCGGTTGCGCAGCGGCTCCCAGCCCAGCTCGTCCATCAGGTCGACCCAGCCCTGGGCCTCGCTGTAGTACTCGTGGTTGCCGGTGACGTAGACACGGGCGTGGGTGGCCCGCACGGTCCCGAGCGGGGCGGCCTGCGCGCGGCGGCGTTCGGCCGTTCCGTCCGCGATGTCACCGGTGTGGCACACCAGGTCGGCTTCCAGGGTGTTGACCGTCTCGCAGACCCGTGCCGACCAGCGGGCACGGTCGAGCGGGCCGTAGTGGGTGTCGGTGATGAGGACGACCCGGGTGCCGTCCAGACCGGCCCCCAGTCGCGGAAGTCGCACGTCGAGCCGACGCACGCGGGGCACCCGGCGGGCCTCGGCGTACCCCCACGCGAGCAGCACGGCGGCTGTGCCGAGGACCGCCCAGGCGGTGATCCGGGCCCGGTCCTGGCCGTCGCCGACGCCGGTCACGGTCAGGGCGAGCCGCAGCAGCACGCCGAGCACGACGGACCAGGTGAACAGGACCCAGATGGTGCCCAGCAGGGTGTCACCGACGATCGCCGCCCGGTCCTGCTGCCGTCGGCCGTGGCCGCGCACCATCGCGAGCGGCATGCCGAGCAGGCCGAGGGCGAACAGGGCGGTGCCGGCCAGCGTGACAGGGAGCGGCCAGTGCTGGCCGGCGTGCAGCAGGAGCCAGCAGGGCACGGTCCACAGCAGAACGGGGGCGATCAGGGGGAGGTAGCGCATCAGGCGGTGCAGTCGGCTCTGCTGAGTCGCATGCGCTGCGGTGTCGGCGGGTCGGGTTTCGCTGGCGTCGGTCACGCTTCCCCTCCTTGAACAACCAGGCTGCCGTCGCGCGCACTGTATCCGGCCGTCCCGGGCCGGTCGGACGGACGGGGTGCTCATGGGGGGCAGCCCCGTGCGGCGAGGTGGCCTCCGAGTTCCCCCCGGCTCACGCGGTTGCTGGCGCTGCGCCTGACCGGGGCCGAGGCGGCCTCGCCGACATCGGTCCCGCCGCGGGACCAGCGCGCCGGATCAGCCATATCGGCCACCAGGCGTGTTCTACATCCACGGCGCCGGCTGGGTCTTCGGCGACGACAAGACCCACGACCGCCTCGGAGGTCCAGGCCGTACCGACACTGCTGATCCTCGACCAGGGCGCGACGGTCGCCCGGCAGGCGGGGGCGGCGCCCGCCCCCGCTCTGCGCCAGTGGGTCGAACAGTCGATCACCGCCCGGAAAGGATGATCCGGATGACCCTGCATGCAGACCCCCCCCACCTCGCGCTTGTCCGGCCGGTCCAGCCGCTGACCCCAGAAGGGTGTCTCCGCCGCCTGACACCCCACCGAGCCGGCGGTGCCGGACCAGTGTCCTCCATGCGGTGAACCGCGACCACCACCGGGGCGGCAGTCGGCTGCCTCGGCCCAACGATCTGGTCGGCCTCACGTCCGCGACGCACTCTGGTGCAGGCGCAGTCCCGCCAGCGCAGTCAGCACCGCGTCGTTGGCACTCCGGTCGCCGACGGTGAGCCGGAGTCCCTCGCCGGGGTAGTAGCGCGTTTCAACACCCCCTTCGGCGAGTGCCGCGGCGCCCTCGTCGATCGGATCGGGCACGGCGAGCCACACGGAGTTGGCGTGGCCGGGGCGTACCCGCCAGCCGAGGGCTGCGAGTTCACGCCGGAGCCGTTCTCGTTCGGCGACGAGGGTGTCCACACGTCGGCGCAGCTCGTCTTCGGCCCGCAGCGAGGCCTTCACCGCCGCTGTGGCCACCGCGTTGATGCCGAAGGGCAACTGCTGCCGACGGATCCGCGCCACCAGGTCGGAGGCGCCGAGTCCATAGCCCACCCGCAGGGCAGCGAGGCCGTAGGCCTTGGAGAAGGTACGCAGGACCAGCAGGTTGGGATGTGCGTCCAGGAGCGCGAGTGAATCCGGCAGATCGGCGTCTCGGGCGAACTCCACGTACGCCTCGTCGAGGAGCACGGTGACGTGTTGGGGGACCTCACGCAGGAACGCCGACAGTGCGTCGGCGGTGACGAGGCTTCCCGTGGGGTTGTGGGGATTGCACAGCACCACGACACGGGTGCGGTGATCGAGCGCCGCGAGCAGGGCGCCCAGATCCTGGTCTCCGTCCGGCGACAAGGGTATGGGGACAGGGTGAGCGCCGACCATGGCGACCAGGAGGGGGTAGGCGTCGAACGTGCGCCAGGCGTAGGCCACCGAGTCGCCGGGCCGGACCACTGCCCGGAGCAACTGCAGGGCCACGCCGACCGATCCGCTGCCGACCGCGACGCGGTCGGAGGCCACCTGGCACCGTGCGGCGATTCGCTCGGTGAGGTCGTCGGGGTGGAACTGCGGGTAGCGGTGAGCCAGTGCGACGGCCCGTCGCATCGCCTCGCGCACTGAGGGCAGCGGGGGATACGGGCTTTCGTTCAGGGCAAGTCGGTGCAGCACGGGGATGTCCACGGCTCAGTTCCGTCCGCCGTGCCACCGGACGGCGACTGCACCGGCGAAGTCGCCCGCGTGGGCGAATCCCCCGAGCACCGTCAGGTCCCCGTCCTCCACCTGCCCGGAGCTGATCGCGCGGTCCAAGGTCACCGGAATCGCCGCTCCGAACAGATTCCCGTACTCATCGAAGGTGTTCAGGTGCCGCTCGGCAGGCAGTTGCAGCGCCTCACGCCAGTTCCGCAGGAAGGTACGGTTGGGCTGGTTGGTGATGAGGACGTCGATGTCGGAGCTCGCCACGCCGAGCCGCCGGCACAGCTCCGTGACCACCTCGGGGACGAGGCGGTTACCGCGTGCCAGGACCTTGGCGACGCTGGCGTCGGTGAACCCGATCCGCAGTTGGGACTCGCCCGGCTCCCAGTACTTGCGACCGTCGTCGACCGCCACGGTCATGTCACCGGCGTACTCGCCGATGTGCCGCGTCTCCACGTCGAGGACCGGCGACTGCGCCGACGTCGTCACGTACCCCACCCCGCACCCGTCGCCCGGGATCGCCGCCTGGGCGAGTCTGCGCACCTCGGACTGGGTGAACCATTGCCCCGCGGCACTCTGCGCGTTGCAGATCAGCGCGGTCTTCGCGTCCGTGGAGGTGAGGATCTGCCGTGCCAGCTTCACCATGTACACAAAGGAAGCGCAGCCCGCGTTGGCCACGTCGACGAGCCACTCCGGGTTCAGGCCCAGCCGGCGGGCCACCTCGGTTCCGGCGCCCACGAACGGCAGATCCGGCAACTGGCTGTGCACCAACAGTACGTCGACGCCTCGGATCTCCGCCACGCCGTGCCGTTCGATCAGGGGCTGCACGGCGCGTTCCACCATGTCCGCGTTGGTCTCGTCCCTGGCCACGTGGTGCCGTAACGGCGGCACCTTGAACATGGGGTGGTTGCGGAGCTTGTCCTCGGCTCCGGGGAAGTCCGTGTAGAACTCCGCGGGGACCGGCTCGCCGGGCAGGTAGCTGGCGACGTCGGTGAGGCTGACCGTGGTCACTGCGCCACCACCCGCGTCGGAGCTGAACCGACCGGCAGGCCGCCCCGGTGGCGGTGCTCCAGGATGGCCTTGAGGTTGAGCATCTCCAGGGTGTGCCCTGCGTAGAAGAGGTCCCAGTAGTCGCCCACCCAAGGCCGTTCCGGGCGGGGAGCCAGGCCGGGATGCGGGTTGGCGTCGTAGTAGGGGTGGCGGCAGTTGGTCCAGGTGATCACCGAACCGGGCTTGTCGAGTACCGGTCGGGCCGGTACGACACGCATCAGGTAGATCATCCACAGCTTCTCGGCCTGGTCCCAGGAGCAGTGGTAGTCCACGGTCATGGCATCGGGGTTCGCCAGCACCTTGCAGTAGATCCTGGTGTCGTCCTCCAGCCGGTCGTGACCGACCCACAGCCCTGGTGTGTCGGTGGGCGCGAAGTCCCGCAGGCTGCAGGTCCACTCCTCCAGATGGTGTCCCTGGCGCAGGTAGTCGTAAGCCTGCTCCGGGGGGCAGTCGACGTACTCGTGGATGGTGCAGTACTGCCCGTAGACCTGATGGTGGGGGTAGACCGCGTGGGTGAGCTCCATGCAGCGGGCGGTCAGTTCCTCCTTGCCGGCGTTCTCGATCCGGACCAGACCGGGTATGTCAGCCAACGTGGACGACTTCTTGTTCATTTGAACCCTCCTTGCTCTTGGCGGCTTCGGTGAAGGACTGGAAGGGGAGGAACGGGGGAATCTCCCGCGGATCACAGGCCACTGCGACCAGCGCGGGGCCGCCCCGCGCGTTGCTGCGAAGCAGAGCCGTGCGCAGTTGCGCCGCGTCCCTGGCTTCCGTGGCCTCCAGGGACGGGAAGGCGGCGGCCACCCCGGCGGCGAGGTCGGTCCGGGCGAACAGGTCGTCCTTGCGGACCCCGCCCTGGAGGAACTCCTCCCGCAACGCGCACATGGCGTGCGCATTGTTGTTGAAGATCACGAACGTCACGGGTGCGTCGTACTCCACGGCGGTGTGCACTTCCATCCCGTGCATGAAGAAGGACCCGTCGCCGGCGATGACGTAGGCGCGCCGGCCGGTGGCGAGCGCGGCACCGATGCCGGCACCGAAGGTGTAGCCCATGCCGCCCATGCCGACCGCCACCACGAAGCGGCCGTGGCGCGGTGCCGCGAGGAGATGGACCGCGCTGGCCCCCGCGTTCCCGGCGTCCACGAACACGTGTGCGTCCTGGGGGAGTGCCGCCTGCACCGCGGCGACCGCCTGGGCATGGGGGACCGTTCGCTCCCCGGTCTGAGTGAGCGGACGCCGCGTGGGTGTGGGAAGGGGGCCGGCGTGCGGCGGGCAGGGACGAGGGTGCGAGGGCAGCCGGGCGGTCACCGCGCGCAGCGCGTCCCGCAGGTTCCCACCGAGCGCGGTGCCTGTCACGAACGGTGGCTCGGATCCGAGGCAGACGACGCGGGTGGCGGTCAGGGCCTGATCGAGGCCGCCGCGTGCCAGGAGCGGCAGTCGGGTACCGACCAGCAGGCACAGGTCGGCCCGCTGCAGACAGTCCTCGACGTTGGCGTGGCCCATCACCCCGGCCACACCTGCGAACCGGGGATCACGGTTGTCGAAGACGTCCTTGGCGTCCGGGGTGACCGCCACCCAGGCCCCGAGGCGCCGGGCCAGTTCGGCCAGCTGGTCACGCGCGTCGGTGGCGGCGACTTCCTCACCGGCGATGACGAGGACGCGACCCGCCTCGCGAAGAGCGTCCGACACGGCGCTGAGGGCTGCCGTGTTGAGCCGGGTCGCGGCTGCCGCAGCGAGGCCGCCCGGTGACGGGGCCGTGTCGCGGACGGGCACCCGGATCCGCCTCTGCTGCACGTCCTTGGGCAGCAACAGCACCGCAGGGCCGCGTGGATCGGCCTGTGCCGCCGCGACTGCCCGGGGCAGCAACTCCGTGAACGAGTGGGCGTCGTCGACCCGGGCGCAGAACCGGGAGACGGGCGCGAAGACCTCCCTCGCGTCGAAGGAGCCCGCCTTGCCACTGGAGTCCTGGAACGCCCCGCGCCCTTCCTGGCCGGTCGGCGGCTGGCCCACCAGGGCCAGAACGGGCACCCGGGAGGCGTATGCCTCCGCAAGACCTGGTACGAGATTCATCGCCCCACCGCCCGAGGTGGCGGCGACGACGCCGAGGCGCCTGGTGGTACGTGCGTATCCGTCGGCCATGGTGACGGCGGCGAACTCGTGTTTGGCGACGACGCTGCGGACCGCGCCGTCGCGGTGCACTGCGTCATACAGGTCCTCGATGTTCGCGCCGCCGACACCGAACATGTGGGTGACGCCGGCCCTGGCGAGTTCCCTGGCCAGATGGTCGACGAGGCGTACCGACTCTGCTTCGCGTGATTCCGGAGCCGTGGAGGTCATGCGGGGCGCCCCTCCCTCTCGAGCTGCCGGTCGATGAGGCCGGACGGCGAGATGACCTGAAAGCGGTGCCGGTATTCCTTGGGGGTGAGTCCCAGGGTTCTTCCGAAGGAGCGGAAGAACGTCTCGGTGGCGGGGAATCCGCAGCGGCCAGCTATCTGGCTGATCGTCAGGTCTGTGGATTCCAGCAGGTCGCGTGCGCGGGAGATACGCGTCCGCTCGACATACTGGCCTGGTGTCACACCTACCTCGCGCCGGAACACCCGGGCGAAGTTGCGCTGGCTCATGTTGGCCCGCTGCGCGATCTCGGCGACGGGCAGCGGGTTGTTCAGGTTTTCCTGGATCCACTCCTGTGCTGCCCGGATCGGCGGATGGTCGGCCAACTGGGCGTCGAGGACGGCGCTGTACTGCGACTGTCCTCCGTGCCGCTTGAGAAACAGCACCAGAAACCGTGCCGCCTCCAGTGCGAGTGCCGATCCGTGATCGGCCTCCACCAGAGCCAGCGCCATGTCGATGCCCGTGGACACGCCCGCGGAGGTCACGAAGGGTCCGTCCCAGACGAAGATCGGCTCGGCGTCCACCGTCACCTTCGGAAAGCGGCAGGCCATCGCCTCGCTGTAGGCCCAGTGGGTGGTGGCGCGTCTGCCGTCGAGCAGACCCGCCTCGGCCAGCAGGAAGGATCCGCCGCATACGGAGGCGATTCTGCGCGACCGGGCCGCCGCCCTGCCGATCCAGGACACGAGCGCCTGGTCCCGGAGCGCGTTGTCGAGACTCCATCCGCCCGGAACGAGGAGCGTGTCGATCGGGCCCTGCGCCGCATCCAGTGGCGAGGCCTCCACCACCACCCCCGAGCTCATGCGGACCCGTGGTGCGTCGGTGGAGACGAATTCGGCCCGGTAGGGGGTGGCCGAGGGGCCCAGGAGCCGGTTCGCGGTATCGAACACTTCAATCGGTCCGGTGATGTCCAGGGCCATCGCGCCCGTGTACACCACCACAACAACACGTCGCTTCAACACGGTCACAGCCTGTATCGGATGCCGCACTGGCTGCAATGACAGATTACTGACGGATCCGGCCAACCAGCGGCGTCGAACGGGCGGGAATGGCGCTGGCAAGGAGATTCTTCCGCCGAGCGGGCAGTGCCGGGTGAGGCAGCTCACAGCACGTCGGTGCTGCCGTGCGGGACAACTACCGTCGATCGGGCCGACCTTGACGGTGTTGCGACGCCCTCGACACCTTCGGCCGGTGACGGAAACCGGCGTGCTCGTGGCGACACCCCGCGGTTCGCCGGGCGCACCCCGTGCCACTCGCCTCGGCATCCGTGCTCAGCGCGACCATTCGCGATCTCGGCGCCCTCCTCTACTGCGCCCCACCTGTAACGACAGCTCCGGCGCGCACCTCGCCCCGATGGCGAACCGCTCAGAAGGTCCCCGAAGTCGCCGCTCACCGGAACACGCACTAGGAGTAGGGCGGAGGGCCCGCTCCCAGAGCGGTGAACGTGGCCACCCCTGCCGCTCAGTGAGAGAGCCCCGATGCCCCCAGTACCGCCTGCACGGTCTAGCGCGTTTCACTTTGATGGATTGGTCAGTTGATCGGATGTGTCCATCCGATTAGTGATCACCGATGCGATGTGGGACCGGATCCGGCCGTTGATGCCAGCGGATCCCGTCCGCGGGCGGCGATGGGCCGACCACCGCCGAACCGTTGAGGCCATCGCGTGGAAGTACCGCACCAACTCGCCCTGGCGTGACCTCCCCGACGAGCTCGGCTCATTCCAGACCGCTCACCAGGGGCTGATCAGATGGGCCGTCGACGGCACCTGGGAGATGATTTTCACCGCTGTCCTCGCGTCGGCGAACGCCGACGATGACATCGGCTGGACGGTGT
Source organism: Streptomyces sp. NPDC041129 (assembly GCF_055592265.1). Lineage (NCBI taxonomy): Bacteria > Bacillati > Actinomycetota > Actinomycetes > Kitasatosporales > Streptomycetaceae > Streptomyces > Streptomyces sp. NPDC041129. The sequence goes on from NZ_JBVIYV010000001.1 coordinate 598,392, forward strand.
CGGTGGACTCCACGGTCGTCCGGGCCCACCAGCACGCCGCCGGAGCACCCAAAAGGGGGCGACCTACTCCGGCGAACCCTCCGATCACGCGGTCGGACGCTCCCGCGGCGGGCTGAGCACCAAGCGCGTACGGACGACAGGAGAGGAGCGGGATGTGCAGCGAGCCGGAGACCGGCACGGCATCGCGGGGGGCCCGCGTCAGCCGGTAGCTGCCGGCCGCATCTGGGCGGCTGTCGTCCTTGGGGGACTTCTGACCACCAGCGCTTGCGATGCGGGGGACAAGTCCGACGGGGAAAGTGCGAAGGGCCTCGACCTGAGCGACGTCGCAGCTGCGTGGGGCCCCGATCGGGCGACGTACACCGAGGACGGCCGCCCCGAGCGCGCCACGCTGAACTCGGTGAGCGACAATCAGGCACGGGGACGAGAGAGATTTCCTCTCCGTCGAGGAAGTCTCCACCGGTCGGCAGCGCTCGGAAGGTGGCGTCGGTCTGGAGCCGGGCAAGACCTACGAGGCGTCCATCTTCTCCCGGAACGACCCTGATCGCTTCGACCGCATTTCCGACGAAACCCCGGCACCGGACACCGCGCGGGGCCGTGTCCTGGGATCTTCCTCGGGCGGCCGTGCAGCTTTCGCGGACGGTTTCCCGGAGTCCTTGCCGCGAGAGCGCAGGTGGTCGCGCACCGGCGACAGATCGTCCCGGGACCGCTTCACCTGCTTACGCCGCTCCGCCAGAGGCCTGACTCCGGGCGGCCTGCGGTCAACCTCGATCACGGCCAGGCCGGCGCGGTCGTTGCTCCGCACCTGGTAAATGCCGTCGACGCCACGAGCAGGGACGGGCGGACGACGCGACGCGGGTTTCACTTCGGACCCGATTGGCCCTGTGCAGCGGTGGAGTGATCTTCCTTGAATGGGTAGAACACAGGTAGTGGGCGTGTATTAGCTGCTGTCGGGTCCAATGGTGAGCGTCCAGCCCTGCCACGCCTGCACCGGTCTGAAGAGGCACGCAATGGATCCATGGCTGATGTGGTTGATCGGCGCAGCCGTCCTGGCTGTGGCGGAGATCTTCACAGTGACTGCCGCGCTCGGATTGCTGAGTGCGGCCGCGTTGGTAGCGGCGGGTTCTGCCGCGGTCGGGCTGCCTGTGCCCTTCCAGTTCCTGGTGTTCACCGTCGTCGCTGTGGTCGCCGTCCTGTTTTTGCGGCCCATCGCACTGCGCCAGCGTCTGTGCCGGCCCCAAACGGCACGGTTCGGCGTGGACGCCCTGGTCGGCAAGACCGCCCATGTCGTCGCGGAGGTGACGGGACAGGGCGGCAGGGTCCGTATCGACGGCGATGAGTGGACGGCCCGCGCCTACGACGAGACGCTGGTGATCCCTGTCGGAAAAACCGTCGACGTCATGAAGATCAGCGGCGCGACCGCGCTCGTCTACCCCCGGGACTGAAACCATGGAAACCTCGGCGTTCCTGATTGCCGGCCTGATCCTCGCTCTGTTCGCGGTGTTCACGGTGATACGGGCGGTCCGCATAGTGCCCCAGGCGCGTGCGCGTAACGTCGAGCGACTGGGCCGCTACCTCCGGACCCTGAATCCCGGCCTCAACTTCGTCATCCCGTACATCGACCGCGTTCGCCCGCTGATCGACCTGCGGGAACAGGTTGTCTCCTTCAAACCGCAGCCGGTGATCACCGAGGACAACCTGGTCGTCGAGATCGACACCGTTCTCTATTTCCAGGTGACCGATCCGCGTGCGGCATTCTACGAGATCGCGAATTTCCTTCAGGCGGTCGAGCAGCTCACCGTCACCACACTGCGCAACGTCGTGGGATCCATGGACCTGGAAAAGACGCTCACCTCCCGGGACACCATCAACAGCCAGCTGCGCGGCGTGCTGGACGAGGCCACCGGCAAGTGGGGGCTGAGGGTCAACCGGGTGGAGATCAAGGCCATCGACCCTCCGCAGACCATCAAGGACGCGATGCAGAAGCAGATGCGGGCCGAGCGGGACAAGCGCGCCGCGATTCTGGGAGCCGAGGGGCAACGCCAGTCACAGATCCTCACGGCCGAGGGCGACAAGCAGGCGGCCGTTCTGCGCGCGGAGGGCAACCGTACCGCCGCGATCCTCCAGGCCGAGGGCCAGTCCCGGGCCATCGACGAGGTGTTCCAGGCCGTACATCGCAACGACCCGGACCCCAAGCTGCTCGCCTACCAGTACCTCCAGGCGCTGCCCCAACTCGCGCAAGGCTCGGGCAACAACTTCTGGGTCATCCCCAGCGAGATCACCTCCGCACTCCAGGGCGTGTCCCGCGCCTTCAGCGAGGTGCTGCCCCAGTCTCCGGCCACTCGCGAAAAGCCCACGGACGACATGGCCGCCCAGGCCGCCGACGACACGGCGCAGGCGGCGGAAGCCGCCGCCGAGGCCCTCGCCGACGCTGCCAGGGCCGATCGCACCACCACCCTCGACCGCCGCCTCTCCGAGCCGCCACGCTGACTGCCGGGCACGTCGGCTGCGCTTGGCCGGTGCCCGTCGCCCGTAGGCTTGCGCATGGGGGCGTTCCTCGAAGAACGCGGTTGTTCGAGACCATCCCGTTGCCCGCACCCGTGGACGATTCGGTTCCGAGATGCTTTCGGTAAACAGCGTGAGGAAACCGGCTACGACACGTCCTCACCGCGAACCCGCTGATCTGGCACGAGCTCGACACAGGTGTTGGCGAACGGGTTGCCCTCGGTCCACTCGAAGTAGATGTGCGGGGTGCACCCGGTGACGTCCCGCGCGTGCAGGAGGAGCGCGGCCAGGGCATTGGGGATGGACGCGGACTCCAGGGTCAGCACGCGGTAGCGCCCGTGCAGGACCTCGCCGCGTACGGCAGGCCCCCTCGAACTCTGAGGGGTCGGTGACGGTCACCTCGACTAAAACGAAGTCCTCCTGCTCCGGCATGTCGTTGTCGGCCCGGATCTGCTCGACCTTGTCGCGGTACTCCGCCTTGTCACGGCTGTCCGGCTCGTTGGCGATGTACCGCATCTTGCGGCTGGCCGTGTCCCGGATGAATCGTTCCGCCATGGGGTCGAGCGTCACGCTGGTCACGCGCAGCTCGAAGGTGCGGGTCAGCCGGGAACTCCCGCTCAAGGTGACCGGTGTCCAGGCGCAGCCGCAAGGCGTTCCGGCGGTGCACGGCCGTCAGCGCCGCCCGCAGCGGCGACGGCGGCACGGCGAGGACGGGGCAGCCGGCGTGGGCGAGGCAGTAGCGGCTGACCGACGGCCACAGCGCTCGGCGCAGCCGGCCCCGCCCGCCGGCGCCGATGACGAGGATGTCGCTGTCCCCGGGCGGCGATCCGCACCAACGCCGGTCCGGGGGCGCCCCGGACGACGAGCGCCTGCCCGGGCAGCCCGGTGCCGGCGCCGCCGAACACGTCACGCAGCGCTGCGACAAGCCTTTCCCGCGTGAGCCGCTCCCACTCCGGGACCATGGCGGCCGAGGCCGGGAACCTGCGGGCGGCGAGATCCCCCTCCGGCGGCTGCCAGGCGGCCACCGGCCAGAGTTCCGCACCTCGGAGCCGTGCCTCGTCGGCAGCCCGCACCAGGGCGGTCAGGCTCCCCGGCGAGCCGCTCACTCCGACTACGACACGAGCGGCTGGGAGCATGGGGGACTCGGACATCGCTTTCACCTTCTGTACGTGCCGCCGGAGGGTTTCCGGTCGGCGATCCTTTGCAGAAGCGCCTCCATCTCACCTCCCTTTCAGGGCTCCCGACAGTGCGTACACCAGTTCTTGGCGCCCTTCTGACGGTCCTTTCGGTGGCCTCTCACCAGCGCTGTCAGCATCCCGTCAGGACCGGTCCGGCGGCCGGGGGGTTCGGGCATAACGTCGACAGCGAACCCCGGTCCGCCTCCCCGCGTCCGGGGTCTCACAGATCCGATCCCACGCGCTGCCCTTCGGGAGGCACCCCATGGCAGAACCCCTCTACGGCGAAGACCCCGAGCCCTCCGATCGGTTCCCGGCCGGACCCCTGTACGTCCCGGTCCGGCCGGGCCCCTCCGGGTGTGCGGCCCGGCTTTTCCGCACACCGCTCGGCGCCCGCACGGCCGTCGGCTTCACCTCCGAGCGCAGGCTGACCGCGACGCTCGGCCCCGGACAGGAGTGGATCCGCCTCGCCACACCCGCCCTGCGCGCACTGACCGTCCCGCTCGGCGTCACCACCCTCACGGTGGACCCGCAATTCACTGCCCCGGCGCCCAGGCCGATGCCCGCAACGGCACCCGCCTTCGCGCTGCGGATCGCCTGAGGGGGAAGGACACGATGACCACGGCTCCCGTCGCCGCTCCCGCTGTCACGGCCGCCGACCTGTCGGTGTGGCCGGCCTCCACCACCGAACCCCGGCCCGGCGAACTGGCTGTGGGCGGAGTGCCGCTCGCCGAGCTCGCCGACCGCTTCGGCACCCCCGTCTACGTCCTGGACGAGGCAGAGGTCCGCGACCGCTGCCGCACCTAAACGACGCCTTCCCGGAAGCCGAAGTCCTCTACGCGGCCAAGGCGTTCCTGTGCCGGGCCATGGCCCACAGGATGGACGAGGAGGGCCTCGGCCTCGACGTCTGCTCTGCCGGCGAACTCGAACTCGCCGTCACCACCGGCTTCCCGCCCGAGCGGATCGTGCTGCACGGCAACGCCAAGTCACCCCGTGACCTGGACACCGCTCTCCGCCTGGGGGTCGGCCGCATCGTCATCGACAGCCCCTCGGAAATCGCACGGCTGGCCGCCGCCGTCGGCCCCGACGGGCATCAGAAGGTGATGGTCCGGGTCGTCCCGAGCATCAGCGCGGGCGGCCACGACAAGATCCGCACCGGCACCGGCGACCAGAAGTTCGGCCTGTCCATCGCCGACGGCTACGCGGCGCACGCCATCGCCCGCATACTCGACCAGCCGCAGCTCGAACTCACCGGCCTGCACTGCCACCTTGGCTCACAGATCACCAGCGTCAAGCCGTATCTGGTCGCCGTGCGCCGCCTGGTCGGACTGATGACCCGCCTGCACGAGCAGCACGGCCTGGTCCTGCCCGAACTCGACCTGGGCGGCGGGCACGGCATCGCCTACCGCCCGGGCGAGGACGCCCTGGACCTCACCGCACTGGCCCGCAAGGTCCGCGCCGAGCTCAAGGACGCGTGCGCCACGGCCGGACTCCCCGTACCCCGCCTGATCATCGAGCCGGGACGGGCGATAGTGGGCCCTGCGGGCATCGTCCTGTACCGCGTCCTCTCCGTGAAGCACACGGGCGAGCACGTGTTCGTGGCCGTGGACGGCGGCATGAGCGACAACCCGCGCCCGGCCCTGTACGGCGTCCGGTACGCGCCCCGGCTGACCGGCCGGCGCGGCGCCACGGCCCAAGCCCGGGTGACCGTGGTGGGCCGGCACTGCGAGGCCGGCGACGGCCTCGCCGCCGACGTGGACCTGTCGGCCGACGTACGCCCCGGCGACCTGCTCGCAGTGCCCGTGGCCGGCGCCTACCACCTGTCCATGGCCTCCGGCTACAACCTGGTGGGCCGCCCGCCCGTCGTCGCCGTACGAGACGGACATGCCCGCTTGCTCGTGCGCCGGGAATCGCTGGAGGACATCCGCCGCCGCGACGTGGGTCTGTAAGCCACACGCGGACCCTGGTCGCCCGGGCGGGCCGGTCTTCCCTCCCTCCCGACCGACCCGCCCGGGGGCTGCGGACGGCGATCAGCGTGCCTACACCTCGATGTGCGAGCCCATGATGACCGCGCGCTCACGGGGGAGCCCGAAGTACTCGGCGGCGTCCGCGGTGATGTAGGAGGTGGCGATGCCGCCGGCCACGCTGCGAGCCCCACCGACCGCCGTACAAGGGTGATCAGCGCCATGATGCCGCCCTCGCCGTCGTTGTCGGCGCGCACCGCCAGCAGCACATAGGTGACCGTCACGATGATCATCATGGCCAGAACACGAGCGACACCATGCCGTACACGTTCTGGATGCCGACCGGGACGGGGTGCGGGTCGCTCGGGTTGAACACGGTTGAGAGCGAGCTGCGCCGGCGGAGCCACCGAGGCCCGGGCGCTCCTGCGGAGGCATGGTCTCCACTCGGAGCCCGGAGAAGGTGCTGCTGCGGCGCAGCGGCGCCGGCTGCCGGGCGAGCGTTTCCCTTTCCAGCCGAGATGTGACGGGAATCTCGATGCGGCTGTGGGGGCCGACCGTAGTCTGGTCACGCGTCGGTCGCTGGTGAGGTTGATGGCTCATGCAGACTCTCCAGCATCTGCCTGGCGAACCGTCAGTCGACTCAGCAAGCGGTCAGCATGAATCTCTTGATGAATGGTGGGCGTTGGCCGGAGGGCGAGCCGTTGTAGGCTGAGAGGACAGCCCTTGACCCGCAAAAAGCGGGCAGGGAGCGAATTCCCGGGAGTGCTGAATGCTTCGCACCATGTTCAAGTCCAAGATCCACCGCGCCACCGTCACCCAGGCCGACCTGCACTACGTGGGATCCGTGACCATCGACGCGGACCTGCTGGACGCCGCCGATCTGCTGCCGGGCGAGCTCGTGCACATCGTGGACATCACCAACGGCGCCCGCCTGGAGACGTACGTCATCGAGGGGGAGCGCGGGTCCGGGGTCGTCGGGATCAACGGGGCGGCCGCCCACCTCGTGCATCCCGGGGATCTGGTGATCATCATCAGCTACGCTCAGGTCACCGACGCCGAGGCGCGGGCACTGAAGCCGCGGGTGGTGCACGTGGACGGCGACAACCGGATCGTCGAGCTCGGCGCCGACCCGTCCGCGCCGGTGCCCGGCTCGGACCAGCAGCGCAGCCCGCAGGCCGTTCCGGCCTGACCGGGGACGACGACCAGGAGCGTGCGTGCCCATGACTGACATCGAGATCCGCGACGACCGGGCCGCTGGCCGCCTGGAGGCCGTCGGCGACGGCGAAGTCGTCGGTCACGTCGAGTACTTCGTCCTCGAGTCGCCCGCGCGCGCCCTGGTCCCGGTCCACACCATCGTCGAGCCGGACCACGAGGGCAAAGGCATCGCCGGCTCCCTGGCCCGCGAGCTGTACGCCGTCGCCGAGCGCGAGGGCGTCCCCGTCGCCCCGCTGTGCCCGTACGTCGTGAAGTGGGCCGAACGCCACCCCGAGGCCGCCCCGCCGGCCGACCCGGAACTGCTCGCGGCCGCCAAGGACTGGCTGCGGGCCCACCCCGGCCGCTTCTGAGGCCGGCGGACCGGACCACGCAGGCTCTGATTCCACGATGCTCGCGCTACTGCACACCTCACCCGTGCACATCCCGGTCTTCGACGTCCTCCGCGACACCGATCACCCGGGCCTGGAGCTGCGCCACTTCGTCGACGAGGAGCTGCTGGAGCGGGCCCGGCGCGACGGCCCCGAGGCGGTCGGCGGCGACGTGGGCCAGGCCCTCGGCCGCGCCGTGGGCGCCGGGGCACGGGCGGTGCTGTGCACCTGCTCCACCATCGGTGGCGTCGCGGAGGCCCGGGCGGCCGCGGCCGGCGTGCCGGTGCTGCGGGTCGACCGGCCCATGGCGGCCGCCGCCGTGGCAGCGGGCCCGCGTGTCACCGTCCTCGCCGCCCTGCGCAGCACCCTCGGCCCCACCGCCGAGCTCGTCGAGGAGGAGGCGTTCCGGGCCGGCCGCCCCGTCTCGGTCCGCACCGTGCTGGTCGACGGAGCCTGGGACCACTTCACGGCAGGAGCCACCGAGGCGTACGTACAGCGGGTCGCGGCCGCCGCGGACGCGGTCACCGGCACCGATGTGATCGTCCTCGCCCAGGCCTCCATGGCCCCGGCCCAGCGCCTCACCTCGGCGGCGGTTCCGGTGCTGTCCAGCCCCCGTCCGGGACTGGCCGCCGGGGCCGCGGCTGTCGCGGCTGCGGCGGTGGTGCGCGAGCGCTGAGCGCAGGGCCGGGCGGGCAGCGGCTACCGGTGCCGTGCCGCGTGACCGCTGAGCACGGGGGCTCGGCCAGGACAGCGGCTGTCGTCGCGACGGCGGTGCGGGACCGGCTGCCACCGGACCGCCGAGCACGCAGCCGTGCCGGGCAGCGGCTTCGCATGAGTAAGCAGCGGTGCCGGGGCAGCGGCTCCGCAGTGGTGCTGCGGCAGCCGTGAGCGCGGGACCATGCCTCGCGCCTCCACCTGGGCGCGTTCCGTGCCGCCGTCGGGTGAGTGGCCGAGCGGCCCTCGGGTAGGCGGGGGAGTAGTCAAGAGGCGACGACGTACAGCGACCGCCGGAGGCCATCCATGACGAGCCCGCACCCCGACCCCGTACCCCCCGGCCCGACCCCGGGTCCGGGTCCCACCCCGCCGGATCCCTACCCGAGCCCGGTCCCGCCCCCCGCACCGGGGCCCGAGCCGACGCCGCCGGGCCCGGGACCCGAGCCCACACCGCCTCCGGCGCCCCCGGCCCCCGGCCCGCCGGAGCCCTCACCGTCCCCGATCCCTCCGGGCCCCGAGCCGACGCCGAGCCCGGAACCCGGCCCGCCCCTGACGGCCGGGACCTGAAAGAACTCAGGGGACTGCGCGAATCAGGACCTGAGAGGGGCGTACCAGGGGCGCGAAGACGGGGCGGGGGACGGCGCGCCCGTGGGCGCCGCCCCACGGGCGCGCAGCGCTATGCGCCGACCTCCGACCGGTCCCCGCCCCACAACGTGTGGAACGACCCGTCCTGGTCGACCCGCCGGTAGGTGTGCGCCCCGAAGAAGTCCCGCTGGCCCTGCGTAAGGGCGGCCGGCAGGCGCTCGGCGCGCAGCGCGTCGTAGTAGGCGAGCGCCGCAGCGAAGCCCGGCGTCGGAACGCCCTGGCGGGTGGCCGCGATGATCACCTCGCGCCAGTCGTCCTGCGCGGCGGCGATCTCCTGCGCGAACGTCTCGTCCGACAGCAGGCTGGGCAGGTCCGGCCGGGCGTCGTACGCGGCGCGGATGCGGTCGAGGAAGGCCGCGCGGATGATGCAGCCGCCGCGCCAGATCGCCGAGACCGCGCCGAGGTCGATGTCCCAGTCGTACTCCTCGCTGCCCGCCGCGATCTCGTGGAAGCCCTGCGTGTACGACACGATCTTGGACGCGTACAGCGCCTGCTCCACCCGGTCCGCGAAGGCGGCGGCCTCCGCCTCGCCGAGCGGCGACGGCTTCGGTCCGGCCAGACCCTGGGACGCCTCGCGCAGCGCCGCGTGACCCGACAGGGACCGGGCGAACACCGCCTCGGCGATGCCCGACACCGGCACACCCAGGTCCAGCGCGATCTGCACCGTCCAGCGGCCGGTGCCCTTCTGCTCGGCCTGGTCCACGACCACGTCCACGAACGGCTTGCCGGTGGCCGCGTCGACGTGGGACAGCACCTCGGCCGTGATCTCGATCAGGTAGGAGTCCAGGCGCCCGGTGTTCCAGGTGCGGAAGATCTCCGCGATCTGCGCGGGGGAGTACCCGGCGACATCGCGCAGGAGCTGGTAGGCCTCGCCGATGAGCTGCATGTCGGCGTACTCGATGCCGTTGTGCACCATCTTCACGAAGTGACCGGCGCCGTCGGGGCCCACGTGCGTCACACAGGGCGCCCCGTCCTTCGCCTTCGCGGAGATCTTCTCCAGCATGGGGCCCAGCGAGTCGTAGGACTCCTTCGGGCCGCCCGGCATGATGCTCGGCCCGTGCAGCGCTCCCTCCTCACCGCCGGAGACGCCCATGCCCACGAAGTGGATGCCCTGCTCGCGCAGCGCCTTCTCGCGGCGGCGGGTGTCCGCGAAGTGCGCGTTGCCACCGTCGATGATCATGTCACCGGGCTCCAGCAGCGGCGCGAACTCCTCGATCACCGCGTCCGTCGGCCCACCGGCCTTGACCATCACGACCAGCCGGCGCGGGCGCTCCAGCGCCGCCACGAACTCCTTGGCGGTCTCGGCCGCGATGAAGTCGCCCTCGTCCCCGAACTCCTCCACCAGCGCGTGCGTCCGCGACGCCGTACGGTTGTGCACGGCGACCGTGTAGCCGTTGCGCGCGAAGTTCCGGGCGAGATTGCGGCCCATGACCGCGAGCCCGGTGACGCCGATCTGCGCTGAAGTGCTCATTCCGCCTGCTCCCTAGCTGCCTCGTGACTACGGCTCCGCCGTGCGGACCCTCGCCCATCCTGACGTGCCGCTACGGCGAGCGCACATCCGACCCGCCACGCTTGTTTACGCACGGAACGCGGCGGTCGGCTCACCGCGGCCGCCGATGTCGTCAAGGAGGGTCCGTTCCCGGCCACTTGGGGCGGACAGGAGGCCGATTTCCCGTCTTGTCATGGCCTGTTCGCGGCGCTTACTTTTGCCGCTCCTGACGCATGCCGAGGGGAATTCGGACATGGCCGTACGCGGCCGGCATCGCCGGTACCAGCCGAACAGGATCAACCGCGCCTCACTCACCGTCACGGCGGGAGGTGCCGGACTCGCGATCCCGCTGGTCGCCGCGGGTGCCGCCGACGCGGCCGACGCGGCCACCTGGAACAAGGTCGCCGCCTGCGAGTCCAGCGGGAACTGGCACATCAACACCGGTAACGGCTACTACGGCGGGCTGCAGTTCACCCAGTCCACCTGGGAGGCCTACGGCGGCGCCCGGTACGCGCCGCGCGCCGACCTCGCCACCCGGGACCAGCAGATCGCCGTCGCCGAACACGTCCTCGACGGCCAGGGGCCCGGCGCCTGGCCGGCGTGCTCGGAACGGGCCGGGCTGAACCAGGGCGGCGCGGCCCCGGACGTGCACACGGACGGTGCGGCGAGGCGCCCGGCGAAGACCGGCCCGACGCGGGACACGCGGGACACGCGGGATGTCCGGGGCGTCCGGGACGTGAAGCCGCAGACGACACCGCAGTCCCGCGCGGGCCGGGCCGAGATGTACACGGTGGTGCGGGGCGACACCCTGTCCGGCATCGCGGGCGAGCACCACGTCCGGGGCGGCTGGCGGCAGCTCTACGAGGGCAACCGGGCCGTCATCGGCTCCGACCCCGACCTGATCGTTCCTGGACAGCGGCTCGGCCTGGGCGCCACCGCCTCACCGGCGTCCGACACACGCCCGCACACCGGCGCCACACCGAAGTCCGAGTCCAAGTCCCCGAAGAAGAAGGAACCTTCGCGGAAGAGACCCGCGGAGAAGAAGTCCGCCGGGCAGCGGGAACACCCGGCCGGGTCCGGTCACGCGGAGAAGAAGACCTCCCGGCATCCGGCGCCGGCCGGCGGACACTCGCTCGTCGCCCCGGTGCACGCCGGCATCGGCACCGGCTACCACGTGGCCGGGTCGCACTGGTCGAAGGGCTACCACACCGGCGTCGACTTCCTGGTGCCGACCGGCACCAGCGTGGAGGCGGCGGGGGCCGGGCAGGTGGTGTCCGCGGGGTGGGGCGGCTCCTACGGCTACCAGGTGGTGATCCGGCACGCGGGCGGGCACTACACCCAGTACGCCCATCTGTCGGCGATCTCCGTGCGGGCCGGGCAGAGCGTCGCTACGGGCCAGCGCCTCGGCCGGTCCGGGTCCACCGGGAACGTCACGGGCCCGCATCTGCACTTCGAGGTGCGGACCGGGCCCGGCTTCGGCTCCGACGTCGACCCGATCGCCTATCTCCGGGCCGGCGGCGTCAGGATCTGACCCGCGAGCGGTACGCGTTCAGGACGGGCAGCGGGGCGTAGATGTTCGCGCACAGCGGGACGTACGGCGTGTCGTCGTAGACGGGGCACTCGGGCACCCGTACGTCCGCCAGGGCGGCCGGCGTCAAGCCGCCCTCCGGCAGACCCGCCCGAGCGGAGTCCACCTGAGCCGGGCCCGCCTGTGCCGAGCCCTCCGGTGTCAGCCGTGCCCGTGTCAGGCCCTCGTCGTCCGGGCCCGTCTCCGCCGGTCCGGCGCCGGCGGAGGCCGGGGTGTGCTCCAGCCGCTCGGTGGTGAGCAGGATCAGGCCACCCGCGGCCACCACCGCGCAGCCCAGCGCCAGCACGGTGCCGGTGCTGCCGTGGCGGAACGTCTCGCCGAACATCAGGATGCCGACCGCGGCGGCCAAAACCGGATTCACCACGGTGGCCGTGGCCAGCGGCGCGGCGAGGCCGCCGCCCCGGTAGGAGGCCTGGGACAGCAGCACCCCGGCGGTCGCGAACGCGCCGATCACCGCGAGGGAGGGCAGATCGCCGGGGTCGATGCCGTCGCTCCAGTCGACCGCGACGGTCTTGGTGAACACCGACGCCATGCCGAACGCCGTGCCCGAGGCGGTGGCGAGCAGCACGCTGCGCACGGCGGGGTGCCGGTGCACGGCCAGTCCCGCGCACGTCAGCGCCACGACCGCCCCGCCGGTGACCAGCGCGACGGCCACCCGCTGGGCCGAGTCGAGGGACTGCGCGTCGGCCGAGCCGACCAGGGACAGCAGGCCCGCGAGGCCCACCGTGGCCATGACCGCGCCCCGCCATGCGGCCGCCCCGGCCCGGCGGCCGACGAATAGCGCCGCCATGGGCAGGGCGAAGACGATGGTCAGCGCGCCCAGCGGCTGCACCAGACTGAGCGGGCCGCAGGCCAGTGCCACGACGTGCAGCAGGCCGCCTAGTCCGTTCAGCGCCAGCGCCGCCCACCAGCCGGCCCGGCGCAGCGGCATGTACGACCTGTCGGGGCACGACACCGCGACCTGCTCCTGCACGATGGCTCCGCCCGCGTACGCGACGGCGGAGACGAACGACAGCAGCACGGACAGCGCGAGGGCGCTCATCTGCGGCTCCTTCGCGCGGGGCGGGCCCCCGGGGCCCGGCGCGGCGTACGGTCGGCGGTCATGGCGAACACTCTGCCCGCCAAGGCCCGTTCCCGTCGTCGTACCTGAGCACGCAATGGGTCCTACTGCCGATGGAGTACACCACCGCCCCGATCATCCCCAAGGCGGGTGTGAACGGGGGCCGGACCCGGGCTCCGGGGCGGCGTACGGGACTGGTAGTAGTGCTGTCCGTGGACCTCGACGCCGATCTCGCCGCGCTCCGCCCGCTGGGCGGCTTCTTCGTCCTGCGCACCCGCGCGGACCCGGCCGGGCCGGCACCGGGAGACCTCGCCACCCTCGCGGAGACGTACGCGCCGGCGCCGCCGGAGGTTCAACGCGACGCGCTGGCCCTGCGGGTCGCGACCGTCGCCGGCAGGCTGCGCGCCGCTGAGCCGCGGGTTTCGGCCTCCATCAGCCAGCAGGGCCTCGCCGCCCGGCTGTGGTCCGTGGCCCTGGCCTGCGCCGCGCTGTACGGCCGGCTGCCCGGCCTCGACCCGCGGTTGCTGCGCTGGGACCCCGTCGCCACCGCCCCCGACGACCTGTGGCTGACCGAGGTGCGCCCGCTGCCCGGGGACGCGGCCACGCTCGCGGACACCGTGCTGCACGGCCATCTGGAACCCCTAGGGGTGGCCCTGAGGGCCCGTTACGGGGTCGCGCCCGGACTGCTGCGGGGCAACGCCGGCTCGGCGCTCGCCGGCGCGGCACGGGAACTGGACCGCTGGGCCCGCGCGGGCGGCCGTACCGACGTGGCGGCGCGGGCCCGCGCCCTCACGGACGAGCTCTTCACCCATCCCCTGCTGCGGGGCACCGGCACCCGCACGGCGACGGCCTTCCGCCGCCGGAGCTGCTGCCTGTACTACCGGGTGCCCGGCGGGGGAGTCTGCGGGGACTGCTGCTTCACCCGGCCGCCGCGCTCTTCCCCGCGCGCCGTATCTGGGTGACCATGAAGTCAACGTACGGACGAGACCAGGGGGTTGTCAGGTGCGAGTGGGACTGCTGACGCGGGAGTACCCCCCGGACGTGTACGGCGGCGCGGGGGTCCATGTGGAGTTCCTCTCCCGCGAACTGGCCTCGCTGGTGGACCTCGAGGTGCACTGCTGGGGCGAGGGCCGAGGCGTGGGCGTCTTACGGCACCGCCCCTGGTCCGCCCTCGACGGCTCCAACGACGCGCTGCGCACCTTCTCCGTGGACCTCTCCATCGCCGCCGCCCTCGAGGGCCGCGAACTCGTCCACTCGCACACCTGGTACGCCAATCTCGCCGGGCACCTCGCCAAGCTCCAGTACGGCGTCCCGCACGTGGTCACCGCCCACTCGCTGGAGCCCCTGCGCCCCTGGAAGGCCGAGCAACTGGGGGGCGGGTACGCGCTGTCGAGCTGGACCGAGCGCACCGCGATCGAGGCCGCCGACGCGGTGATCGCCGTGTCCGGGGCCATGCGCGAGGACATCCTCGCCTGCTACCCGGCGCTCGACCCGGCCCGGGTGCACGTCGTGCACAACGGCATCGACACCGCCCTGTACCGTCCGGACCACGGCATCGACGCCCTGCTCAGGCACGGCGTCGACCCCACCCGCCCGTACGTCCTGTTCGTCGGCCGGATCACCCGCCAGAAGGGCGTGCCCCATCTGCTGCGCGCGGTACGGGACATCCACCCCGGCACCCAGGTGGTGCTGTGCGCGGGCGCGCCCGACACACCGGAGATCGATCGGGAGTTCCGCGAGCTGTACGAGGAGCTGAGCCGGGTCCGTGCGGGCGTGCTCTGGATCCCGCAGATGCTGCCCCGCCCTGAGGTGATCCAGCTCCTCACGCGGGCGGCGGTGTTCGTCTGCCCCTCGGTGTACGAACCGCTCGGCATCGTCAACCTGGAGGCGATGGCCTGCGGAACGCCGGTCGTGGCCTCCAGGGTCGGCGGCATCCCGGAGGTGGTGGACGACGGCCGGACCGGTCTGCTGGTCGACGTGGACGACGACTTCGAGGCGAACCTCGCCCGGGCACTGGACACCGTACTCGGCGACCCGGAGGCCGCCGGCCGGATGGGAGAGGCCGGACGGCTGCGCGCCGTGGGCGAGTTCGGCTGGGACGCGGTGGCCAGGCGGACCGCCGGACTCTACGAGGAGGTCCTCAAGCAGGCTTAGTCCGGCCCGCTCGGGGCATCCATGGTGGAACCAGGGTGAGGGGAGCCGTCATGCGGCGTGGAGGGCCTTCGGTACTCGGGATCGTGCTGGCGGGCGGGGAGGGCAAACGCCTGATGCCGCTCACCGCCGACCGCGCCAAACCGGCGGTCACCTTCGGCGGCACGTACCGGCTCGTCGACTTCGTCCTGTCCAACCTCGTCAACGCCGACGTGCTGCGCATCTGCGTGCTGACCCAGTACAAGTCGCACTCGCTGGACCGGCACATCACCACCACCTGGCGGATGTCCAGCCTGCTCGGCAACTACGTCACGCCGGTCCCCGCCCAGCAGCGCCTCGGCCCGCGCTGGTACCTGGGCAGCGCCGACGCGATCCTGCAGTCGCTGAACCTCGTGTACGACGAACAGCCCGAGTACGTGGCCGTGTTCGGCGCCGACCACGTCTACCGGATGGACCCGCGGCAGATGCTCCGCCAGCACATCGAGGGCGGCGCCGGCGTGACCGTGGCCGGCATCCGGGTGCCGCGCTCGGAGTCCTCCTCCTTCGGGGTGATCACGCCCGGCTCGGACGGCCGTACCGTGCAGCGCTTCCTGGAGAAGCCGGCCGATCCTCCCGGCCTCGCGGACGACCCCGAGTGCGTCTTCGCCTCGATGGGCAACTACGTCTTCACCACCAAGGCCCTCATCGAGGCGCTGCAGCGGGACGCCGAGGACGGCCAGTCCGTGCACGACATGGGCGGCTCGATCCTGCCCCAGCTCACCGCCCGTGGCGAGGCGCAGCTCTACGACTTCAGCGAGAACCACGTCCCCGGCGAGACCTCGAGGGACCAGGGCTACTGGCGGGACGTCGGCACCCTCGACGCCTACTACGAGGCGCACATGGACCTGATAGCCGAGCGCCCGGCCTTCAACCTGTACAACCGCCAGTGGCCCGTCTACACCCACGCGGGCCAGCTCTCCCCGGCGCGCTTCAACGCGGGCGGCATCGCGAGCGAGTCCATCATCAGCGCCGGCTGCCTGATCCGCGGCCAGGTCACCCGCTCCGTGCTGTCGCCGGGGGTGCGTGTCGACCCGGGAGCGGTCGTCCAGGGCTCGGTGCTGCACGACAACGTGCGCATCGGCCGGGGCGCGGTGGTGCGCGGCGCCGTCCTCGACAAGAACGTCGAGGTCCCGCCCGGCGCGACGATCGGTGTCAACCCCGAACGGGACGCGGAGCTGTACACCGTCTCCAAGGGCGGCGTGATCGCCCTGGGCAAGGGGCAGCGGGTGGACTGACCGACACCCCGTCAGACGATCCCTCCCCGCGACGCGTTCGGCGTCATCCCTCCGTAATGCCCGGGTTCGCCTCGTTCGCCCGCCACGATGCAGGCAACGATGTCGAACCTTCGGAGGTCATCCGACATGAGAGGGACCCGGCGCACACGGCTGTGCCTGGCCGGGGTGATGGCAGCCTCCACGCTGATCGCCACCCCCGCCGCACGCGCCGCCGAGCGGACCGACGGCCACCTCACCGACCTGGTCAACCCCTTCATCGGGACCCAGGACGAGGGCAACACCTTCCCCGGCGCGGCCGTGCCCTTCGGCATGGTGCAGCTCTCCCCGGACACCGGGCACAACACCGGCTACGACTACACGCAGAACCGTGTCCGCGGCTTCTCGCTGGTCCACCTGTCCGGCGTCGGCTGCCGGATCGGCGGCGACCTGCCCGTGCTGCCCACCACCGGCGACGTCACACAGACGGACTACACCAAGTACGCCGCGGGGTTCCGGCACGCGGACGAGGAGGCGAGCCCCGGCTACTACCGCGTCGGCCTCGACTCCGGCATCCGCGCCGAACTCACCGCGACCGCGCGCACCGGGGTGCAGCGCTACACGTTCCCCGCCACCGGCCGGGCCAACGTCCTGCTGAACGCCGCCCAGGCGTTGCACCGGCCGGGCGGCAGCAAGGTCGAGATCCTCGACGACCGCACCGTGCGCACGGAGATCACCGGCCACGGATTCTGCCGGGACACCGGCCCGTACACCGTCCACACCATCACCCGCTTCAGCCGCCCGTTCACCGCCTACGGAACCTGGGACGGACCGACGGTCACCGGCGGGGCGCGCACCGGCCGCGGCGGCGCCTACGTCCGCTTCGACACCACGCGGAACCGTACCGTCGAGGCGACCACCGCCCTGTCGTACGTCGACGCGGACGGAGCCGCCGCCAACCTGCGGGCCGAGGGCGGCCGGTCCTTCGACGCCGTGCGGCACCGGGCCCGTGAGGAGTGGGAGCGGCGGCTCGCCACCGTCCGCGTCCAGGGTGGCGCCCCGGTGCTGCGCCGCACCTTCTACTCCTCGCTCTACCGCTCGTTCCTCGCTCCGAACGTCGGCGGCGACGCCGACGGCCGCTACCTCGGCTGGGACCGCCGCGTCCACCGCGCACGGGGCTTCACCTACTACCAGAACTGGTCCCTGTGGGACACCTACCGCACCCAGGCCCAGCTCCTCGCCCTGCTCGCGCCCCGTGAGGCCCGCGACATGGCCCGGTCGGTGGTGCAGGTGGACGAGGACGGCGGCTGGCTGCCCAAGTGGGGCTACGGACCGGTGGAGACGAACGTCATGAGCGGCGACCCGGTCACCCCGTTCCTGACCACCGCGTACCAGATGGGCCTGCTCAAGGGCTTCGAGGAGCGGGCCTACCGGGCGCTCAGGAAGAACGCCGACGGCGTGCCGCCCGCCGGCTATCCCGGCATCGGCCGGGAGGCCAACGCCGAGTACATCGCGCACGGCTTCGCGCCCTACGTCTGGAACCGACCGCTCGCCAAGATGGGCGACTCCGACTACCACCACGGCGCCTCCGTCACCCTGGAGTACGCCCTCGCCGACGCCGTGCTCGCCCAGATGGCCCGCGGCCTCGGACACCGGGAGGACGCCGCCCGCTACGCGGCCCGCGCCCGGAACTACCGCACCGTCTTCGACCCCGCGACCGGCTTCTTCCGCCCCCGCGACGCCTCCGGCGCCTTCACCGGCACGCTCGACCCGGCCCGCGCCCCCGGCTTCCACGAGGGCACCGCCTGGCAGTACCAGTGGCTGGTCCCGCACGACCTGCCCGGCGTGGTCGGCCTGATCGGCGGCGAACGCGCGGCCAACGACCGCCTGGACGCCTTCTTCGCCTACGACCGGCTGCTGGCCGACCCCGGGCGCACCGCCCGCGAGGTGTGGGTGCACGGCGACGCGTACGCCTACTACAACGCCGACAAGTACAACCCGATGAACGAGCCCGACCTCATCGCGCCCTACACGTACCTGTCCACCGGCCAGCCGTGGAAGACCACCGACGTGGTGCACGCGGCGCTGACCCTGTTCACCGACGGGCCCACCGGTATGACCGGCAACGACGACCTGGGCACCATGTCCGCCTGGAACGTCCTGTCCTCCATCGGGCTCTTCCCGATCCAGCCCGGCTACGACACCTGGGGACTGTCCACCCCGGTGTTCGACCGGGTCGACCTCACCCTGGACCGCCGCTACTGGCCCGGCGGGCGGCTCACCGTGACCGCCCCCGGCACCTCGGCCGCCGAGCGCTACATCCAGGGCGTCCGCACGGACGGGACACCGCACGCGCGGACCTATCTGCGCACGGATGCGCTGCGCTCCCTGCGCACGCTCGCCTTCACGGTCGGCCCGCGCCCGTCGGAGTGGGGTACGGCGCCAACGGCCGCGCCCCCCGTCCTGAGGTGACCCGGGCCGACCTTGGCCCTCTCGTGTGTCCCGCTCCTCTCAGCGGGGTGGGACTTAATCTGCCGTTAACTGTCCGTAGCGCGGTCGTACTTGACCGTAATCGCCTCACGGGGATTGACTGCTGGTTCACCCCGTCGTCGACGTGCGAGGCAAGCCTTGACCTCCGACCCGCTCGCTCCCCTCGATCTGGCCTTCTGGAACATCGAGTCCGAACGGCACCCGATGCACCTGGGCGCGCTCGGTGTGTTCGCCACGCACTCGCCCACCGCGGGCGCGCACGCGGCCGACCTGCTGGCCGCCCGCGCCGCCGCCGTGCCCGGCCTGCGCATGCGCATCCGGGACACCTGGCAGCCGCTCGCGTTCGGCGGCGCCACCCGTGAACCCACCCCGGACTTCGACCCGCTGGACCACGTGCGCCTGCACGCGCCGACGGCCGACTTCCACGCGGTCGCGGGCCGGCTGATGGAACGGCCGCTGGAGCGCGACCGCCCGCCGTGGGAGGCACATGTGCTGCCCGGCGAGGACGGCGTCTCCTTCGCCGTGCTGTTCAAGTTCCACCACGCCCTCGCCGACGGGCTGCGCGCGCTGAAGCTGGCCGCCGGTGTGCTCGACCCGCTCGACCTGCCCGAGCGTGCCCCGCGGGCCGTCGAGCCGCCGCGCGGCCCGCTCTCCGACGTCCTGTCCGACGTGCGCCGACTGCCCGGCATGATGCCCGGACTGGTCAGGGGCGCGCTGTCCGACGTGGGCCGGGCCCTGGACATCGGCGCCTCGCTCGCCCGGTCGACCCTCGGCATGCGCCCCTCGTCCGCGCTGACCTCGGCGCCCAGCGGCACCCGCCGCACGGCCGGGGTCGTCCTGGACATCGACGACGTGCACCGGGTCCGCAAGAGCGCCGGCGGCACCGTCAACGACGTGCTCATCGCCGTCGTCGCCGGTGCGCTGCGCCGCTGGCTGGACGCGCGCGGCGAGGACACCGAGGGGGTGGCGCCGCGCGCCCTCATCCCGGTCTCCCGGCGCCGCCCGCGCACCGCGCACCCACAGGGCAACCGGCTCTCCGGGTACCTGATACGGCTTCCGGTCGACGACCCCGATCCGCTGCGCCGGCTCGACACCGTCCGCACGGCGATGGTCCGCAACAAGGACGCGGGGCCGAACCGGGGCGCCGGCGCGGTCGCGCTGCTCGCCGACCACGTACCGGCCCTCGGTCACCGGCTCGGCGGCCCGCTGGTCGGCCAGGCCGCGCGGCTGTGGTTCGACATCCTGGTCACCAGCGTGCCGCTGCCGGGGCTCGGGCTGCGGCTGGGCGGTCACGAGCTGACGGAGGTGTATCCGCTGGCCCCGCTCGCGCCCGGGCAGTCGCTGGCGGTCGCGATCTCGACGTACCGGGGGCACGTGCACTACGGCCTGGTGGCCGATGCCGAGGCCGTCCCGGACCTGGACGTGTTCGCCCGCGCGGTGTCGGAGGAGGTGCAGGACCTGCTCGCGGTGTGCGACGCCTGAGGACCGGCCTCCGGCCGGGTCCCGGGTTCGGCGCCCGGGCTTCGGATCCGCACCGGCCGTGCGGCCGGCCCTCGCCCCGGCGCGCCTCCGCGGCGGCACGGGGCGCGGCCGCGGGAATGGCGAGACGGCGTTGTCGCAGCTCAGCGGGGTGGGGCGGCGGGCGAGGGCGGGGGCCGGGGGAGCGGTTTGGCCGTAAGGTGTGCGGCTACGTAAAATTCCCCGTTCGAAAGCGGGCGCGAGTCGGAGCGCTGCGCGGGTGATCAGGGAAGCGGCAGCGCGATGACGGTGACAGAGGACGGTTCCGTGTCCATGGAGGCAGCCATGGCCGTCCCCACGGACGCATCCATGGAAGAGGTGGTCCACGGACCCGGTATCGACCCCGAGCGGCTGGCCGTCTGCCTGAGCGTGCTCGAGGAGCTCGACGGGCTCGACGTCGACCACCCCGACGCGATCACGGTGCGCCGGGCCACCTCGCACATCTACCGCACGGTCAAGCAGCGCCGCCGCCAGGAGCGCCGCGCCGCCAAGACCGCGCACGACCGCGCGGTCACCGAGGCCACCGCCACCGGCTCCGCCGAGCGCATCGACGACGAGACCGAGGGGATCCTGCCCTCCTCCAAGACCGACGAGGGCCGGATCGCGGGCATCCTCCAGCGCCCCCGCTCCTGCTACGTCTGCAAGCAGCGGTACGTCGAGGTCGACTACTTCTACCACCAGCTCTGCCAGAAGTGCGCCGACGAGAACCGGGCCAGGCGGGACGCCCGCGCCGACCTCACCGGCAAGCGCGCCCTGCTCACCGGCGGCCGCGCCAAGATCGGCATGTACATCGCGCTCCGGCTGCTGCGGGACGGCGCGCACACGACCGTCACCACCCGCTTCCCCAAGGACGCCATCCGCCGCTTCAAGGCGATGGAGGACTCGGCGGACTGGCTGCACCGGCTGGAGGTCGTCGGCATCGACCTGCGCGACCCGGCGCAGGCCGTGGCCCTGGCCGAGCAGGTCGCCGAGGCGGGCCCGCTCGACATCCTGATCAACAACGCCACGCAGACCGTGCGCCGGCTGCCCACCGCCTACGCCGCCCTGGTGGACGGCGAGAGCGCGCCGCTGCCCGCCGGTGAACTGCCCTCCCACCACGTCATCGGCGCCTTCAACTCCGGCGCCGTCGACGGCATAGCCGCCCTGCCCGTCGGCACCAGCGGCCTGGACGCGCAGAAGGTCGCGGACCTCGCCCTCGTCGCGGGCAACGCCAGCGTCGCCCGGCACCTCGACGGCACCGCCATCGACGCGGGCGGCCTCGTCCCCGACGTGGTCGACACCAACACCTGGGTGCAGACCATCGAGCAGATCTCCCCTGTGGAGCTGCTGGAGACCCAGCTCTGCAACTACACGGCACCGTTCATCCTCATCAGCAAGCTGCGCCCGGCCATGGCCGAGGCGGCGCGCCGGGCGGGCCGCGGGCGTGCCTACGTCGTCAACGTCTCCGCGATGGAGGGCGTCTTCAGCCGCGGCTACAAGGGCGCCGGGCACCCGAACACCAACGCCGCGAAGGCGGCCATGAACATGGTGACGCGGACCAGCGCCCAGGAGATGTTCGACACGGACGGCATCCTCATGACCGCCGTCGACACCGGCTGGATCACCGACGAGCGTCCGCACTACGAGAAGCTGCGGCTGGCCGAGGCCGGCTTCCACGCGCCCCTCGACCTGGTCGACGGCGCGGCCCGTGTATACGACCCGATCGTGCGCGGTGAGGCGGGCGAGGACCTGTACGGCGTCTTCATGAAGGACTACGCGCCCGGCAAGTGGTGAGCCCACGCGCTCGGCGACCGAATCACCCACTCGGCCTCGAAGGCATGTTCGCCTGATAGCCCGAGTGGGTGATTCGTTTGGGTCATCGAGTGATGCGCTTTGTGGCAAATAGCTGCATATTGAGAGGCATTGGGGGGTCGGACGACTCCCGATAGTTACACCTTGTTTGCACTCCCTATCGAGCGGCTGTCCGCTCATTTGGTTAATCTGGAGGGCGCGGACAGCAGTACCGGGTCCCACCCACACCCATCGTCCGCACCGGCGCCACCGCGTCCGAACTGGCCTTCCATCCAGACCCGAGCGGGCACGAGTGCCGGAGCGCAGCTGTGCGGTATGCCCCGAGGGTGAGCCCGACACATAAGGAGTGCGCGGTGACACCGGAGAAGACGAATCTCGACGAACGCCCCAAGGAACGCGGCGAGCGCGCCGGCCGGCGGCACGGAGAACTGGGCAGCCTCGACGTGTGGGCCCGGTCCGCCCCCATCCGCCTCGCAGGGTACGAGGAAGACCTCGCCGAACCCCACATCCTGCCCAGCGTGGACTGACCGCCGGGCCCGATCACCCAGGTCACCGCAGGTATGGGCGTGACAGGCTCACGCCCATACCCGATCCGAGAAGCCGGCGCCGCCCCGCGCTCCGTGCGGCTCGATCAGACCCCGTCCGCCGAGTCCGGCAGCGGTGCCGTCCGGGACCACGGGCGCAGCGTCTCCAACTCCTCCGCCAGCGCCAGCAGATCCGCCTCACGGCCCGGCTGCGCCACGAGCTGTACGGCGCAGGGGGCGCCCGAGGGCAGGCTGCCGAAGGGGACCGACATCGCCGGCCAGCCGGTCAGGTTCCACGGCGGGGTGAAGGGCGAGTAGGCGGTGTTGGCCAGGATGTTGCGCAGCCAGCCGCGCTCGTGCCAGGGGGCGGCCGCGGGGGAGCGGCGGGCGAGGGCCGGGGTCAGCAGCACGTCGTGCTCGGTGAGGAACGGGGTCAGCCGGGCGCGCAGGCGTTCACGCTGGACCCCGGAGCGGACCGACCGGACGAAGCGGCGGCCCACGGCCGCGTGCACCCGGGTCCGCCGGGCCAGCAGCGCCGGGTCCAGGCCCTCCGCGTCCACCGCCGTACCCGCCGTCCAGTGCCGCAGCGAGGTCACGCCGAGGGAGAGCGGGTAGGGCGGCTCCGCGCGCCGGACCCGGTGTCCGGCCCCGGCCAGCGCCCCGGCCGCCTCCCGGACCGCGGTCGTGTACGGCCTGCTCACGCTCACCCCGGCGAGCGGGCTGCGCAGGGCGACGGCGATGCCGAGCGGCGTCCGCTGCGCGGGCCCCGCGAACCCGTCGTCCGCGAGGACCGACAGCATCAGCCGCAGATCCCCGACCGTGGTGGCCAGCGGGCCGTTCTCCGACATGCCGAACCAGTCGCCGTTGCCGATCCCGGCCGGCACCACCCCGTGCCCCGCCTTCAGCGTGACCAGTCCGCAGTTGGCCGCCGGGATGCGCAGCGAGCCCATGCCGTCGTTGCCGAGTGCCAGCGGCACCAGGCCCGCGGCCACCGCCGCCGCGCTGCCGCCGGAGGAGCCGCCCGCCGTGCGGGAGAGGTCCCAGGGGTTGCGCGCGGTGCCGTGGACGCCCTCCGTCGTGCCGAAGACACACAGCTCGGGCACGTTCGTCAGGCCCACGACCACGGCGCCGGCCGCCCGCAGCCGGGCCACCGTCACATGGTCCTCGGCGGCCGGTTCGTCCGACGTGGCGGCGGAGCCGTTGCGGTGGGACTCGCCACGCACCGCCAGGTTGTCCTTCACCGCGACCGGCACCCCCGCGAGCGGCAGCCCGGCCAGATCGGACCGCGCCCCCACCTCGTCCGCCTCCGCGAGCGCCGCCTCGGCCCGCACGGCGCGGAAGGCCCCGATCCGGCCGTCGAGGCGCTCGATCCGCGCGAGGTGCTCCGCCACCACCTGCCGCGGCGTGACGTCCTTCTCGCGTACGGCCGCGGCGATGTCGGCGGCGGTCCGGCCGGCCCAGCTGGTCACGGGCACTCCCTGGCTACTCGTCGGTATGAATCTGCGCGCAGGGAGAACTGTGCACGCTCGGACGCGGCGCGTCGAGAGGCCGGAAGGGGCCTCGCCCTGGCGGCCGGTGAGCGGCTATGGCACGACCGGCCGCTCGAAGAAGGTCTCCAGGGCGACGGTGGCCTGGGTGCCGCTCACGCCGGGGATCGCGTAGACGCGGCGGAGCACGTCCTGGAGCTGCTCCGTCGTCGTGGTCCTGACCTTGACGAATACCGAAGCGCTGCCCGCGATGACATGGGCCTCCTGGATCTCCGGGATCGCGGCGAACGCGTCGCCGCTCTCTCCCATCCACCGTGTCGACGTGACGGTGACGAAGGCGAGCACGCCCCGTCCCACCGCCGCGGGGTCCACCTCCACGGTGGTACGCCGGATGACTCCCCGCTCGCGCAGTTTGCGGACCCGTTCATGGGTCGCCCCGGCGGACAGTCCGACCGCCTCCCCGAGCGCCGCGTACGACCTCGACGCGTCCTCCTGCAGGAGGACGAGCAACCGCCGGTCTGTGTCGTCCAACGCATCTCCTTCGGCAATACGGTTGATGAACCGAATGACATTCTGCATAGTGAGGCTCCGCTGTATCAAATTCGGAACCACAGTGGGGGTTGGCGACATGCCGGACGAGCGACCGCAGTTGTACGAGATCCTTGACGACCGCTTCCGCACCGGCAAGTGCCACGTGGGCGACTCGCGGCTGGAGGTCCTCCACGAGGGCTGCCGCTGGGCCGAGGGCCCGCTGTACGTCCCGGCCGGGCGGTACGTGGTGTGGAGCGACATCCCCAACGACCGCATGCTGCGCTGGGACGAGACCACCGGGCGGGTCGGCGTCTTCCGCTCGCCCGCCGGTCACCCCAACGGCAACACCCTGGACAACGAGGGCCGCCTGATCACCTGTGAGCAGGGCAACCGCCGGGTGACCCGCACCGAGCACGACGGCTCGATCACCGTCATCGCGGACCGGTTCGAGGGCAAGCGGCTGAACAGCCCGAACGACGCGGCCGTACGGTCCGACGGCTCGATCTGGTTCTCCGACCCCGACTTCGGGATCACCAGCGACTACGAGGGCCACCGCGCCGAGAGCGAGATCGGCGCCACCAACGTCTACCGGGTGGACCCGGGCACCGGAGAGGTCCGGCTGGTCGCCGACGGATTCGGCGGTCCCAACGGCCTGGTCTTCTCCCTCGACGAGAGCCGGCTCTACGTCTCGGACAGCAGGGCCGGCCACATCCGGGTCTTCGACGTACAGGACGACGGCACCCTCACCTCCGACCGGGTCTTCACCGAGTGCAAGGCCGGCAGGTTCGACAACATCCGCTTCGACGACGGAGGCCGGCTCTGGGCCGCCGCGATGGACGGCGGAGTGCACTGCTACGACCCGGACGGCACACTCCTCGGCCGCCTGCTGGTCCCCGGCATCGTCGCCAACATCCGCTTCGGAGGCGCCAAGAGGAACCGGCTGTTCATCGCCGCCGACACCACGCTCTACTCCCTCGTCATGGGCGTCACCGGCCCGCCGCCGTTGCCGGGGGTGCACGGCACCCGCTGACTTCAGGAGGCGGACGCCGCCCCCGTGCTGCCGCGTCCCGTCAGCCGGGGCACCGGCACCCCCACCGACCGCGCAGGCTCGCCGTCCAGCAGCGCCATCAGCTCCCGCGCCGCGGTCCGGCCGAACTCGGCGCTGTCGCGGGACAGGGCGGACAGCCGCGGCGTCACCATGCGGCACAGGGCCGAGTCCTCCCACGACACCACCGACACGTCCCGCGGGACACGGAAGCCCAGTTCGGCCGCCGCGGCCAGACCCGCCACCGCCATCACGTCGTTGTCGTAGATCAGCGCGGTCGGGGGCGGTGACCCGCCGAGGACCCGGCGGGTCACCGCGGCGCCCTGCGTGTCGGAGTAGTCGGTGGTCACCGAGCGGACCCCGGTGAGACCGCGGCGCTCCGCCTCCGCCCGCAGGGTCGCGATCCGGCGCTGGGTGTGCGCCAGGCCTGGCAGCCCCGCGATGTGCACGATCCGGCGGTGCCCCAGTGCCGCCAGCTCGTCCACCACCGACGCCATCGCGCCGGCGTCGTCCGCCCAGACCGTGGAGAGACCGGGGTGCCGTACGTCCGGCGCGCCGCCGATGACCACGGCGGGCAGGCCGAGTTCGTCCAGGAGGCCGGGGCGCGGGTCCTCGGCCCGCGGGTCGGCCACCAGGACGCCGTCCACCCGGTGCTCCGCCCACCAGCGCCGGTACACCGCGCACTCGTCGGCCACGTCCGGGGCCATCTGGAAGAGCAGGCCCAGGTGACGCTCGGCCAGCACCTCCTGGATGCCGGAGACGAGTTGCAGGAAGAAGGAGTCGACCCCCAGCGTGTCCGCGGGCCGGGCCAGTACGAAACCGACCGTGGCCACCCCCTCGCCGGAGAGGGCGCGGGCCGCCGTGCTGGGACGCCAGCCCAGTTGCTCGGCGACCCGGCGGACCCGGGCGCGGGTGTTCTCCGAGACCCCGGGGCGGCCGTTGAGGGCGAACGAGACCGCGCTCTCGGAGACTCCGGCGCGGCGCGCGATGTCCTTCATCGTCGGCCGGCGCGCGGGTGATCGCTTCTCCGGCAACGCTGTGCCCCTTCCCTCGGCGGCCCGGCACCGGCCAACCGCTAATGCGCTTGAGTCCACTTACCCTAAAGCGCATTAGTGATCCGCGGCAATAGGGTGTAAGCACCGCCCTGAGCAGGGAATTTGAGCCACTAATGACTTTAGCGGGGTCGAATCCATTGACGCGTCCCACAAACGCTGTGCACAGTCTGGCCCGGCACCTTCTGCCACTTCCCCCTGCAAAGGAGCCCAGCCGCCGTGCGCATCTCCCGCAGAACCTTCGCCGCCGCCACCGTCGCCCTTCTCCTGCCGCTGAGTGCCTGCGGCTCGGGCGGGGACGAGGGCGGCTCAACCGACGCCTCGGGCAAGGTCGAGGGCGACATCACCTTCCAGACCTGGAACCTGCGCGCCAACTTCAAGCCGTACTTCGAGGGGCTGATCGCGGACTTCGAGAAGAAGCACCCCGGCACCCGTGTGAAGTGGATCGACCAACCCGCCGAGGGCTACGCCGACAAGATCAGCGCCGACGCCGCCGGCGGCACCCTGCCCGACGTCGTCAACGTCTCCCCGGACCTGGTCGCCCCGCTCGCCAAGGCCGGTCTCGCCCTCGACCTCGACAAGTCCGCGGGCGAGTACAGGTCCGAGTACCTGCCCGGGGCCTGGGCCGGGCACCAGGTGCCGGGCCTCGGCGGGACGTATGCATTCCCCTGGTACCTGAACACCGGTCCGCTCTTCTACAACAAGGCCCTGTTCAGGAAGGCCGGACTCGACCCCAGCGCACCGCCGAAGACGTACGACGACCTCTTCACCGACGCGCGGCGGATCGCCGAGAAGACCGGCGGCAAGGTCGCCACGCTCGCCAACGTCCCCACCATCGAGGACTTCGGCCGCTACGGCGTGCCGCTGATGAACAAGGAGGGGACCGGCTTCGCCTTCGACGACGCCAAGGGGGTCGAACTCCTCGCCGAGTACAAGCGGCTCTACGACGCCAAGGCGCTCGACCCGCAGGCGCTGACCGCCACCCCGGAGTCCTCCGGGAAGAAGTTCCTCACCCAGGCCGTCGCCATGAACCCCGGCAGCGCCCTGGACCTCGGCAACTTCAAGAAACAGGCGCCCGGCCTCTACCGGAACATCGGGATCACCGACCAGGTCACCAGCACCGGGCACGCCAACATGTACGTGATGGGCGTGATGGTCAACTCCCGTACCGAGCACACCCCGGCAGCGGTCGCCTTCGCGCACTTCGTCACCGACGCGCGCAACCAGATGTCCTTCGCCAAGAAGGTCGCCATCTTCCCGAGCACCGCCGGCTCCCTGGACGATCCGTACTTCACCGAGGAGGACGGCACCGACGAGACCCGGGTGCGGGTCGCCGCCGCCAAGTCGCTGAAGAACGCCGTCAACTACACGCCGGTGCTGTTCAGCGAGCAGATGAAGACCGCGCTGCGCAACGAGGTCGCCAAGGCTCTGCAGGGCAAGGAGAGTCCCGAGGCGGCTCTCGACAACGCTGTCAAGGCCTGCGACCAGCTCCTGAAGCAGCAGGGCTGAGCAGCATGGCCACGCCCACCACCACCTCCCGGATACGGCGCCAGCTTCCCAGCAGTCCCTGGCTGTTCGCCGCCCCCGGGCTGCTGATCGCCGGCGCCTTCGTGCTCCATCCGTTCGTGTCGACCGTCGTGAACTCCTTCACCGACCGCCGCACCCTGATCCCCGGGCGCTTCGTGGGCCTCGCCAACTACCGCGAGCTCCTCCACGACGACATGTTCTGGACCGGGCTGCGCAACAGCGTCCTGTACATCGCCGGTGTCGTACCCGCCCTGGTGGTCCTGCCGCTGCTGCTCGCGCTGCTGGTGCAGCGCAGCATCCCCGGCATCACCTTCTTCCGGTCCGCCTTCTACACCCCGGTGGTCGCCTCCATCGTGGTCGTCGGGCTGATCTGGGTGTGGCTGCTGGACGAGCGCGGTCTGGTCAACTCCCTGCTGGAGACGGTCGGCATCGGTCGGGTCGGCTTCCTCAGCGACCAGTGGCTCCTCCTGCTCAGCGCCATGGCGGTGACGGTGTGGAAGGGCCTCGGCTACTACATGATCATTTATCTGGCGGCGCTCGCCGACGTCCCGCGCGAACTGCACGAGGCCGCCGCCGTGGACGGCGCGGGAGCGGTGCGCCGCTTCCTCGACGTCACCGTTCCCGCCGTGCGTTCCACCATGGTGCTGGTCGCCGCGCTGTCCTCGGTCGCCGCCTTCAAGGTGTTCTCCGAGGTGTATCTGATGGCCGGTCCCAACGGCGGCCCGGCCGGCGAGGACACCACCCTCGTCATGCTCGTCCAGCGCACCGGCACCGGGCTGACCGGCCGGGTCGGCTACGCCTCCGCCCTCTCCGTCGTGGTGTTCGCCGTCGCCGTCGCGCTGATGCTCCTCGTACTGCGCGCCGACCGGAGGGAGGAGACGTGAGCGTCCTGGAGAAGACGGCGCGCACACACCGCACGGCGGGCCCGGCCGGGCCCGCCCCCACCCGGGCACCCAGGATCACCGACGAGCACGGCCGCCGGATACGGCCCGCCGAACTGGTCCTGCGCTACGTGCTGCTGCTCGTCGTCCTCGCCCTCACCGTCGGACCCTTCCTGTGGCAGCTCTCCACGTCCCTCAAGGGCCCCACCGAGGACATCTTCAGCTCCCCGCCGAAGTTCCTGCCCGGCCGTCCCACCCTGCACAACTACACGCGGGTCGCGCACACCATCCCCGTCTGGGACTACGCCCTCAACTCGCTCAAGGTCGCCGCCGCGAGCGTCGTGACCAACTGCGCCGGTTCGGCCCTCGCCGGATACGCCCTGGCCCGCCTGCGCTACCGCGGCCGTAAGGCGGCGACCCTGGTCTTCGTGCTGGCGATGCTGGTGCCCGTGGAGGGCGTCATCATCGCCCAGTTCACCACCATGCGGGAACTCGGCCTGAACAACACGCTCATCGGCGTCGTGCTGCCCGGTTCGGTCGCGGCGATGAACGTGCTGCTGATGCGCAACGCCTTCCGCAACCTGCCGTACGAGATCGAGGAGGCCGCCTACGTCGACGGCGCCAACGTCTGGCAGCGGTTCTGGCGCATCGCGCTGCCGGCGGTGAAGGGCACCCTCGCCGTCGTCGCGATCTTCGCCTTCATGGGCGCCTGGGACGACTTCCTGTGGCCGCTCGTCGTGCTCAGCGACCCCGACAAGTTCACCCTGACCATCGGCCTCAACTACCTGCACGGCACCTTCGCGAACGACGAACGGCTGGTCGCCGCCGGCACCGTCATCGCCGTGGCCCCGCTCATCGCGCTCTTCGCCTGCCTCCAGCGGTACTTCTTCCGCGGGGTCGGCGAGGGCGCCGTCAAGGGCTGACCGCACCGCCGAAGGGCCACCGGCCCCCTTACTCCACAGCAAGGACACCGCATGCCCCCTGCCGTGCGCTTCGGCGTCAACTACACCCCGAGCGAAGGGTGGTTCCACCACTGGCTCGACTTCGACCTGGACGCCGTGCGCGCCGACCTGGACGCGATCGCCGCCCTCGGCCTCGACCACATCCGCGTCTTCCCGCTGTGGCCCTACTTCCAGCCCAACCGCACCCTGATCCGCCCCCGTGCCGTGGCGCAACTCGTGGCGCTCGCCGACGCCGCCGCCGAACGCGGCCTGGACGTCAATGTGGACGGCCTGCAAGGCCACTTGAGCAGCTTCGACTTCCTGCCCGCCTGGACCCGCACCTGGCACCGGCGCAACCTCTTCACCGACCCGGACGTCGTCGACGGCCAGGCCGACTACCTGCGCACCCTCGCCACCGCCCTGGCCGGCCGGCCCAACTTCATCGGCATGACCATCGGCAACGAGGTCAACCAGTTCGCCGCCGGGCCCCACCCCGACCCCGACCGGATCACTCCGGAGGAGGCCGAACGGTGGCTGGGCACGCTGCTCGCCGCCTGCGCCGAGGGCGCCCCGGACCGGCTCCATCTGCACGCCTCGTACGACGCCGCCTGGTACCAGGACGACCAGCCCTTCACGCCCGGGCACTCGGCCCGGCTCGGAGCCGTCACCGCCGTCCACTCCTGGGTGTTCAACGGCACCGCACAACGCCACGGCCGCACCTCCGTACCCGCCGAGCACCACGCCGCCTACCTGGTCGAGCTGAGCAAGGCCTGGGCCGAGGAGCCGCACCGGCCGGTCTGGCTGCAGGAGGTCGGGGCGCCCGCGCCCCTGGTGCCCGCCGAGCACGCCGCCGCCTTCACCGAGGCGACCGTGGCCGGCGCACTGGACTGCCCGGACCTGTGGGGCATCACCTGGTGGTGCTCGTACGACGTCTCGCGCGACCTCGCCGATTTCCCCGAACTCGAGTACGGGCTGGGCCTGTTCACCAACGACCGCAGGCCCAAGGACATCGCCCGCGTGCTCGCCGGAGCCGCCCGCGGGCCCCGCACCGACCCGGTGGTGCGCAGCACGGCCCTCGTCGTACCCGCCGACCCCGGCCGCCGCTCCCGATGCGCTCCCGGCGGCCCCGTCTTCGACGCCTTCTTCCGGCTCGTCTCCGACGGGGCCCGCCCCACCACCGTCCTCGACACCCGCGCGGACGACAAGGACCACCTCGCCGCGCGCGGCATCACCGAAGTCGTCACTCCCGGCCAGGTACTCCCCACCCCACAAGGAGGCACTTGCTCGTGAACCCCACCAGACGCACCGTCCTGATCGCCGGCGCCGCCGCGGCCCTGCTCCCGGCCGCCCCCGCCCTCGCCGCCCGGGGAACCAGGGCCGCCACCGCGCCGTACGCCTCCTACTGGTACCCGGACTCCCTGCCCGCCGGCAGCCCGGGCAGCGGCGTCACCTGGCGCAGCCTGAAGGCCTGGAGCGCCGCCGACGACCCCGACCTCGCCTTCAACGCGGCGTCCGTGCCGCTCGCCGCCCGCTTCACGCCGACCCCGGCCAACACCACCGCCCGCTCCGGCCAGGCCCGCGTCCAGGCCCTGGTCTCCTTCGGGCCCACCTCCGCCAACCCCTCCCAGGGATCACCCACCGCCGACTACTACGCCCTCACCCACTGGGCCTATCTGGACGAGCTGGTGTTCTGGGGCGGCTCGGCGGGGGAGGGCCTGATCCTGGCGCCGAACGCGCCGGTCGTGGACGCCGCCCACCGGCACGGCGTGCCCGTCCTCGGCAACGTCTTCCTGCCCCCCACCGCCTACGGCGGGCAGCTCCGCTGGACCCGCGACCTGGTCCAGAAGGACGCCTCGGGACGCCATCCGCTCGCCGCGCAACTGGTCGCGGTGGCGTCCGCGTACGGCTTCGACGGCTGGTTCCTGAACGCCGAGACGGGCGGCGGGAACACCGCCCTCGGCACCGCGACGTTGGACTTCGTGACCGAGCTGAAGGCGCTCGCGGCCGCGAAGGGGCAGCGGGTTACCTGGTACGACGCGATGACCGTGGACGGGACGGTCAGCTGGCAGGGTGCGCTGAACGACCGGAACCAGGCCTTCTTCCAGGCCGCCGACGACATGTTCGTCGACTTCCGCTGGAGCGCGGGCGGTCTGGCCGCCTCGGCCACCAGGGCCGGGCGACTGGGCCGTGATCCGTACGAGCTGTGGGCCGGCGTCGACGTCGAGTCGAACGGGTCGGAATCGTCGGTGAACTGGGATGCGATCGTGCCGGCGACGAAGGCGCACACCACCTCGATCGGCTTCTACCGGCCCGAGTGGACCCGCAACCACCTGCCCGCCGACCGGCGGGCCCCCGAGGACTTCCACGCGGCGGACGACCGGTTCTGGACCGGGCGGTCACTGGACCCCGCGCGGCCGGACGGCACCGATCCCTGGCGGGCGCCGGCCGTCTCGGTGGCGGACCGGTCGACGGTGACCTCGGTGCCGTTCGCAAGCGTGTTCAACACCGGGCACGGGCTGCGCTGGTACCAGGAGGGAGCCGTCACCTCGGACGCGCCCTGGAACCACCTCGGGCTGCAGGACCGGCTGCCGTCGCGACGGTGGGTGGTGCGGACGCAGGGGCGGCGCCCGGAGGTCACCCTCGACTTCGGCGACGCGTGGCGTGGCGGCAGCAGCGTGCTGGTCGCGGGCGAGTTCGACGCGCCGGCGGTGCTGGACGTGTACGCGACCCGGCTGCCGATCACCGGCGGCACGGTTGTCGAGCTGACACACCGGGCCGACGCTGGAGGTGTGAACGTCGAGCTGGCCGTCGCCACGGCGGAACCGGACGGCCCCGGTACGCCACCGCCGTACACCTATCTGCCTGTGAATCCGGTGAAGCCTGTGAACCGGGTCAATCCGGCCGACGCCGCGGACCCGGCCGACGCGGCCGACACCTGGCAGACCTCGACCGTGCGGCTCACCGGGCTTTCCGGCACGGTCCACGCCCTCGGAGTGCGCCTGACCGCACCCGGCGGCGGCCCCGTGCGCTGGCGGCTCGGCCGCATCGCCGTCCGCGACACCACCGAGGCCCCCGCCGCACCCGCCGGCCTGCGGATCACCGCCGCCACCGGAGGCGACCTGCGCTTCGCGTGGAACGCCGCCCCCCACCGGGTCCCCGTCCGCCACTACGAACTGCACCGCCTCCTGCCCGACGGCACCCGCCGCTTCCTCGGCGGAACCTGCCAGCGCGCCCACTTCGTCACCGGCCTGCTGCCCGAGCCGGGAGAGACGGCCGCACGATTCGAACTGCGGGCGGTGGGGGAGCTGTACAACGCCTCGGCCCCCGTTACCGTCACCCACCCCTGGTGACCCGCCCGTGTCCCTCACCCGGAACCCAGCAGGGAGCACCCCGCATGCATGACGACCGCAGCCTGGTCGAAGCCCGTCTCCGGCGCGTCCTCGACGAACGCGTCCGCCCCGCCGTGTACCCCGAGTCCGTGCCGCTGCGGGTCGCCGTCTGGCACGCGCCCGGTGAGCCCGTGCCGGTCGCGCAGGGGCTCGCGGCCGAGCCCGAGCCGATCGAGGTGGGCGCCCGGTGGGGCGCGCCCTGGGGCACGAGCTGGTTCCGGGTGACCGGGACCGTACCCGGGGCCTGGGCGGGCCGGACCGTCGAGGCCCTGCTCGACCTCGGCTTCGACGAGAACATGCCCGGCTTCCAGTGCGAGGGCCTGGTCTACCGGCCCGACGGCACCCCGGTGAAGGGCCTCAACCCGCGCAACCAGTGGGTGCGGATCGGCGCCCCGGCAGAAGGCGGGGAGGAGGTGTGCCTGCACATCGAGGCCGCCTCCAACCCGGTCATCCTCGACTACCACCCCTTCCGGCCCACCCGGCTCGGCGACAAGGACACCGCCGGGCACGAGCCGCAGTACACGCTCACCCGCATGGACCTCGCCGTGTTCGACGAGACCGTGTGGCGGCTGGTGCTGGACCTGGAGGTGCTGGGCGAGCTGATGGCCGAGCTGCCCGTGGACTCCGCCCGCCGGCACGACATCCTGCGCGCCGTCGACGGGGCCCTGGACCTGCTCGACCTCCAGGACGTGAACGGCACCGCGGAGCGCGCGCGAGCCCGGCTCGCCGGGGTGCTGGCCGCCCCGGCCGTGCCCTCCGCCCACCGGATCAGCGCCGTCGGGCACGCGCACATCGACTCGGCGTGGCTGTGGCCGCTTCGGGAGACCGTGCGCAAGGTGGCCCGTACCACCGCCAACATGACCGCGCTGATCGAGGACGAGCCGGAGTTCGTCTTCGCCATGTCCCAGGCCCAGCAGTGGGCGTGGGTGAAGGAGCACCGGCCCGAGGTGTGGGCGCGGGTGCGCAAGGCCGTGGCGGAGGGGCGGTTCGTGCCGGCCGGCGGGATGTGGGTCGAGTCGGACACCAACATGCCCGGATCGGAGGCGATGGCCCGGCAGTTCGTGCACGGCAAGCGGTTCTTCCTCGACGAGTTCGGCATCGAGAACGAGGAGGCCTGGCTGCCCGACACCTTCGGCTTCGCCGCCGGGCTCCCGCAGATCATCCGGGCGGCCGGGTCCAAGTGGCTGCTGACCCAGAAGATCTCCTGGTCGCGGACGAACACGTTCCCGCACCACACCTTCCAGTGGGAGGGCATCGACGGCACCAGGATCTTCACGCACTTCCCGCCGGTCGACACCTACAACTGCTCCATGCGGGGCCGCGAGATCGCCCACGCGGCACGGAACTTCAAGGAGAAGGGCAGGGCCAGGCACTCCCTGGCGCCCACCGGCTGGGGCGACGGAGGCGGCGGCACCACCCGCGAGATGGTCGCCAAGGCGGCGCGGCTGCGCGACCTGGAGGGCTCCGCGACCGTCGTCTGGGAGACGCCCCGGGCGTTCTTCGAGAAGGCCGAGGCCGAGTACCCCGAAGCGCCCGTCTGGGTCGGCGAGCTCTACCTCGAACTGCACCGCGCCACCCTCACCAGCCAGGCCATGACCAAACAGGGCAACCGCCGCAGTGAGCACCTGCTGCGCGAGGCCGAACTGTGGGCGGCCACCGCGGCGGTCCGCGCCGGGTTCCCCTATCCGTACGAGGAGCTGGACCGGCTCTGGAAGACGGTCCTGCTGCACCAGTTCCACGACATCCTCCCGGGCTCCTCCATCGCCTGGGTGCACCGCGAGGCCCGGGCGACGTACGAGCGGGTCGCCACCGAGCTGACCGGGATCATCGAGGCCGCGCAGCACGCGCTGGCGGGCGAGGGGACGACGCCCCTGGTGTTCAACGCCGCCCCGCACGCCCGCGCCGGCGTCCCGGCCGCGGGCTCGGCGGTCGCCCGGACGGAGGGTGCCACGACGCTCGTGCCGAGCCCGGACGGCGGGCACGTGCTCGACAACGGCCTGCTGCGGATCGCGATCGACGCCCGCGGCCTGGTCGTCTCCGCGTACGATATCGAGGCCGACCGCGAGGCCGTCGCCCCCGGCCGCGCGGCGAACCTGCTCCAGCTCCACCCCGACTTCCCGAACATGTGGGATGCCTGGGACGTCGACGAGTTCTACCGGAACACCGTCACGGACCTCACGGACGCCGACTCGGTGACGGCAGGCGGGGACGCCGCCTCGGTGCGGGTCGTACGGTCCTTCGGCGCCTCGCGGGTAACCCAGGTGCTGTCGCTGCCGCCGGGGGAGCGGCGGCTGCTGATCGATACCGAGGTCGACTGGCACGAGACGGAGAAGTTCCTGAAGCTGGCCTTCCCGCTCGACCTGCACGCCGAACGGTACGCGTCCGAGACGCAGTTCGGGCACGTCCACCGGCCCACCCACACCAACACCTCATGGGAGGCGGCCAAGTTCGAGGCCTGCAACCACCGCTTCGTCCACCTGGAGGAACCCGGCTGGGGCGTGGCGCTGGTGAACGACTCCACGTACGGCCACGACGTGACCCGCACGGTCCGCACCGACGGCGACCGCGGTACGACGACCACGGTCCGCGCCTCCCTCCTGCGGGCCCCGCGCTTCCCCGACCCCGAGACCGACCAGGGCCTCCACCGCTTCCGGCACGCCCTGATCCCCGGCGCCGGGATCGCGGACGCGGTCCGCGAGGGCTGGCGGATCAACCTGCCGGAGCGGCGCGTCACCGGCGCCCACGAGGTCGCCCCGCTGGTCACGGTGGACGACGACGCGGTCGTGGTCACCGCCGTGAAGCTGGCCGACGACGGCAGCGGCGATGTCGTGGTCCGCTTCCACGAGGCCCACGGAGGCCGGGCCCGCGCCACCCTCACGGCCGGCTTCGAGGTCACCGGCGTCACGGCGACGGACCTCCTGGAACGCCCGGCCCCCGAGAGTCCCGCCCCGGACCGGGACGGCCACCGGATCACCGTGCGGCTGCGGCCGTTCGAGCTGATGACCCTGCGGCTCAGCAGGCGCTGACCAGGCCCCTCGGGTCACCGGCCGGGGGGGGCGGTTCGCACGCGGTCCGCAGGCGGTTCGGCTGCGGTGCTCCGGCTCAGGGGTCGAGCCGGGCCCGCAGCCACTCCTCGACCTCGCCCACGTGCGCGGCCGCCGCCGCGCGGGCCGCCTCCGGGTCGCGGGCGGCGAGGGCGCGGTGGATGGCCGCGTGTTCACGGCGGGTGCGGACGATGGCGCCGCCCTCCTGGTAGCCACGCCGGGCGCGGGCCCGGAAGGTGTGGGAGGACAGGCCCTCCAGGATGGCGGCCATCGTCTCGTTGCCCGCCGCCGTCGCGATCTCGCGGTGGAAGGCCAGGTCGTGGGCGAGGATCTCCTCGGGGTCGTCGGTGCCGTTCATCGCCGTCAAGTGGGCTTCCAGAGAGTCCAGTTGTCCGTCGGTGAGGCGGGCGGTGGCGAGCGCGGCCGCCGCCGACTCCAGGATCCGGCGCACCTCCAGCAGTTCCACCAGCCGCGGCCCGCGGGACAGGTCGGCGACCACGCCGAAGGTCTCCAGCAGATCGCGGGCCTCCAGTGCGGTGACGTAGATGCCGCTGCCGTGCCGGGCCTCCAGCACGCCCATGACCGTCAGCGCGCGTATCGCCTCGCGCATCGAGCTGCGGGAGATGCCCAGTTGAGCCGCGAGCTCGCGCTCGGTGGGCAGCCGCTGGCCCGGCTCCAGCGAGCCCTCGGTGATCATCACCTTGATCCGCTCGATGGCGCGCTGGGTCACCGTGCCCTTCCGCGGCGCCGACTCGTCCACACCGATCTCCCGTCGCTGGTGCGTCGCAGTCTAGCCAGCACGGTGGTCGGACCATGGTGCGCGGTGAGTGTGGACATCGGGGCCCTGAGGGTGTTCCGGTTCCGGAGAGGTCTGATAAATGTCGGAGCATCCGCCCCATGACGGAAAGGACTTCAGTGTCCGAGGCCCCGCGCGCGTCTCAGCGGTCGACACCATCCGTTCTCCCGCCTCGCGCGAGCCGGACGGCGCTCGCCGTCGACGGCGGACTGCGGGGTGTCAGGCCACGCCCGGCGGCCGGCCGGTGACCCCCCTGGGCCGCAGCGGCGTCGAGGTCACCCCACTTGGCTTCGGCGCCGCTGCCCTCGGCAATCTCTACGCCCCGGTCGACGACGAGCGGGCCCACGCCGCCGTCGAAGCCGCCTGGGAGCGCGGAATCCGCTACTTCGACACCGCGCCCCACTACGGTCTCGGCCTGTCCGAACGCCGGCTGGGCGCGGCCCTGCGGGATCACGACCGCGCCGCGTACACGGTCTCCACCAAGGTCGGCCGCCGCCTGGAGGGCGCCGACGGCGCCGGGGACGACCTGGCCCACGGCTTCGCCGTCGCGGCCGCCCACCGCCGGGTCTGGGACTTCAGTGCCGACGGAGTGCGCCGCACCCTCGAGTCGAGCCTGCGGCGCCTCGGCCTTGACCGGGTGGACGTCGTCTACCTGCACGACCCCGACGACCACGCCGAGCAGGCCTTCCGGGAGGGCTATCCGGCGCTGGAAAGGCTCCGCTCGGAGGGTGTCGTCGGGGCGATCGGCGCGGGCATGAACCAGGCGGAGATGCTCACCCGGTTCGTCCGGGACACCGACGTCGACGTCGTGCTCTGCGCCGGCCGGTACACCCTGCTCGACCAGAGCGCGGCGACCGCGCTGCTGCCCGAGGCCGCCGCGCGAGGCGTGTCGGTCGTCGTCGGCGGCGCCTTCAACTCGGGCCTGCTCGCCGACCCGGCGCCTCGGTCGACGTACGACTACACCCGTGCGCCGCGGGAACTGGTGGACCGCGCCGTGCGGCTGGCGGCCGTGGCCGAACGGCACGGCACCACCCTGCGCGGCGCCGCGCTCGCCTTCTGCGCCGCGCACCCGGCCGTCGCCTGCGTCCTGGCCGGCGCCCGGTCGGCCGCCGAACTCCACGACTGCGCCGAGCGGTTCGCGACACCGGTCCCGGACGCCTTCTGGCGGGAACTGAGGGACACCGGCCTGCTGCCCCCGGGCGAGCCGCCGGCCCCGTCGCCGCCCGGGCCAACGGGCCGGTCGTCCCCCGAGCCCCTGTGACCGTCGACGCCCACCATCACGTCCGGGACCAGTCCGTCCGCGACCAGGACCGGATCCGGGAACCCGCCCCGACGGGGCGCACGGTCCCGTACGAGGGCACCGCCCCGCCGTGTCCACGGCCTCTGAGTCACCGCCGGGACCCGTGAGCCGCCCCCGCGAGCCGCGTCGGCGGCAGGTACTCCCGTACGAACGTCCGCTCCCAGCACGCCCCGGTCGTCCGGAGCTCCCGCCAGGTGGTGTAGCGGTAGCGGAAGAGGCGGGCCCGGACGAAACGGGGCGGGGCGTCCCGGGGGAACGGGGAGCGGCGCAGCAGCCGCAGGGTGTCCCGGTCGTTCTCCAGCAGCCGCTCCACCAGCCGGCCGAACCAGTCGCCGGCGTAGCCCGGGGACAGCGCGGCGAACCACATCAGCCAGTCCAGGCGCAGATGGTAGGGCGCGAAGAGGCGCGGCCAGTGCCGTGGGTCGCCGGGCTTGCCCCTGAACTCGTACTCCAGCCACCGCGAGTCCTTCCTCGGCGCGTCGTCCAGCGTGCCCTCGATCACCACCTCGTACCGGACCCGGCTGACGCTGCCGAACGCTCCGTAGGTGTTCACCAGGTGCAGCGGGTCGAAGGACCGGTTCATGACCTGGCGCCGGGAGACCATGTTCATCACCGGGTGGTAGCTGAGGAACAGCAGCAGCGCCGCGACGGCCGACACCACGACCTCGTACCAGAGCGGGGCCGGGGGCACGGACGGCGCCGCCGTGGGCAGCCGCAGCGCGGACAGCGCCAGGACGACGGTGATCCAGTTCAGCCAGGAGAAGTTCCCGGACAGCACCAGCCAGAGCTGGGTGACGATCATCAGCGCGGCGGCGGCCGAGGCGACCGGCTGTGGGGTGAAGAGCAGGAAGGGCACCACGAGCTGGGTGAGGTGGTTGGCGGCCACCTCCACCCGGTGCAGCGGCTTCGGCAGATGGTGGAAGAACCAGCTCAGCGGGCCCGGCATCGGCTGGGTCTCGTGGTGGTAGTCCAGACAGGTCAGCTTGCGCCAGCACGCGTCGCCCCGGAGCTTGATCAGCCCGGCCCCGAACTCGACCCGGAACAGGATCCAGCGCAGCAGGAACAGCACGACCACGGGTGGCGCGACCTCGTCGTTGCCGAGGAAGGCGGCGAGGAAGCCGGTCTCCAGGAGCAGCGACTCCCAGCCGAACGAGTACCAGGTCTGCCCCACGTTGACGACCGACAGGTACAGCGCCCAAGGCACCAGCCACAGCAGGATGCCGCCCCACAGCGGCAGAGCCGAGTCCACCCCGGCGAGCAGGGCCGCCGACACCGCGCAGCCCGCCCATGCGACGGCCGCGAAGAAGCGGTCCGAGTAGTGCAGGTGGAACAGGCTGGGCGCCCGCCTGAAGGGCACCCGCGCGGTGAAACGGGGGATCGGCAGCATGCCGCGCTCTCCCAGCAGGGCCCGGAACTGCAGCGCGGCCACCAGGAACGCGACGAGGTACACACCGG
Source organism: Streptomyces sp. NPDC041129 (assembly GCF_055592265.1). Classification (NCBI taxonomy): domain Bacteria; kingdom Bacillati; phylum Actinomycetota; class Actinomycetes; order Kitasatosporales; family Streptomycetaceae; genus Streptomyces; species Streptomyces sp. NPDC041129. The sequence continues at coordinate 638,284 of NZ_JBVIYV010000001.1, forward strand.
CCAGGGCCCGCTGGAGGACCAGCCTGCTCAGCCAGTAGTCGGGTGCGGTGAACCAGTCCACAACTGCGCTCCTGCCAGGTCGTGGCCACCGCGACGAGGGTGTCCAGTGGCGCGGGAAGGACCCGTCACACCGTGTACCGCACGCCTCCGCCTGCGTAACACGCACAGATGGGGGGACCGGCGGACTCCCACTCGAAGAATCGGGCGAATGCTGGCAAGGTGGGCGCATGGCTGATCGGGGAGCGAGCGCCCTGTCTCTCCCGGAGGACTGGCCCGCCCACCCGGACCCGATCCTGGCGCTCAACAACATGGGCAGCTTCGACTGGGACCTGGACACCGGTCTGTTCAGCATGGACGCCCAGGCGCACGAGATCTTCGACATGCGCCCCGACGAATACGACGGCCACCCCGAGACCCTCTCCGTGCGGGTGCCCCCTGCCGAGGCGCACCGCCTGGACACCCTGGTGGCCCTGGCCATCAAGGACGGCCGGGAGAACTACGGCGCCTACTTCCGCGTCCGCCGCCGCGACGGCAGCCTGCGGTGGACCCACACCCAGGGCTACATACGGCGCGACGAAACCGGCCGGCCGCGCCGGATCATCGGGATCGTCCGGGACGCCACCGAGGAGCTCAGCGAGAGCGCGAGCCGCCAGGACGCCGCCGCCCTGGACGCCGCGCGGCGCGAGCAGACCAACGTCGTCCAGATCGCCACCGCCGCCCTCGCCCACGCCCGCACCGTGCAGGACGTCATCGACGTCGTCACCGACACCCACGGGCTGACCCTGCTCGGCTCCAGGAGCCTGGTCCTCGGCCTGGTCGAGGCGGGCCGCATCCGGCTGGTCGCCGAGGGCCCCGCGGGCAGCTTCGTACCCGGCACCCGGGTCACCCATATAGACGAGCCGTATCCGATGAGCGTGGCGGTGCGGACCCTCAGCCCGTGCTTCATCGAGTCACCGCAGGAGTTTGCCGAGCGCTTCCCGCTGCTGTGGTCGCACATCACCGACCTGCGGATCACCTCCGCCGCCTATCTGCCGCTGATCGCCCAGGCCCGCCCGATCGGCGCGATGGGCCTGCTCTACGACGACCGGCGCGGGTTCTCCCCCGAGGAGCGCAACGTACTCGTCGCCCTCGGCAGCAGCATCGCGCAGAGCCTGCAGCGGGCGATGCTCTACGAGCAGGAGAAGGACCTCGCCCAGGGTCTGCAGCAGGCCATGCTGCCGCGCACCATCCCCAGCGTGCGCGGTGCCGACGTCGCCGTCCGCTACCGCGCGGCGGCCGTCGGCGGCACCCTCGGGCGGGACATCGGCGGCGACTGGTACGACCTGATCCCGCTGCCCGGGGGCACCCCCTACGGGGGAGGGCGGGTCGGCGCGGTCATCGGCGACGTCCAGGGCCACGACACCCACGCGGCCGCCGTGATGGGCCAGCTCCGGATCGTGCTGCGCGCCTACGCCGCCGAGGGCCACACCCCGGCCACCGTCATGGCCCGCGCCTCCGTCTTCCTGCGCGAACTCGACACCGACCGCTTCGCCACCTGCCTGTACGCCGAGGCCGACCTGTCCACCGGAGTCGTCCAGGTGGTCCGCGCCGGACACATCGACCCGCTCGTCCGGTACGCCGACGGCACCTGCCGCCGTGTCCCGGTCGAGGGCGGGCTGCCGCTCGGGCTGTCCGCCGAGTTCGGCCGGCTGGAGTACCCCGTCTCCACCCTCGAACTCGATCCCGGCGACACGCTCCTGCTGTGCACCGACGGGCTCGTCGAGCAGCCCGGCACCGACCTCGACGACGGTGTGCGCGCCCTGACGGACCTCATCGCCGAAGGCCCCGATGATGTGCGCGCGCTGGCCAACCGGCTGATAGAGGCGGCCGAGGAGCGCGGCGGCGACGACGACGTGGCGCTGCTCCTGCTGCGCCGCCGCACCCTGGAGGTCCCGCGGGCCGGCGGCCGGTTCCAGCAGCACGTGGCGCCCGGCGACCCCGAGGCGCTCACCCAGGCCCGGCACCTGATCCGTGCCGCCGTCCGCGGCTGGGGCGCCCGGGACCGGGCCGACGAGATCGAACTGGTCGCCGACGAACTCATCACCAACGCGCTGATGCACACCGAGGGCGCCGCCATCGTCACCCTGCGGGTCCTGGAGGGCGGTGACCGGCGGCTGCGGGTCGAGGTCGAGGACTCCTCCAGCGCCCTGCCGCGCCGCCGTGAGGCGGGGGAGGACGGCGTCTCCGGCCGCGGGCTGCTCCTGGTCGACCTGCTCGCCGACGTGTGGGGCGTGGAGGCGCGCGGCGGCGGCAAGGCCGTGTGGAGCGAGTTCCAGGTACCGCGGCGGCCGGCCGGGTGACCGGCGAGGCGTCCCCGGTGCAGGATGGCACTCTGGAACCATGCCGGAACTGCCCGAGGTAGAAGCGCTGAAGGACTTCCTCACCGAGCACCTGGTCGGCCGACGGGTGGTGCGGGTGCTGCCGGTCGCCGTCAGCGTCCTGAAGACGTACGACCCCCCGGTCACCGCGATCGAGAACAGCGAGGTCACCGCCGTGCGGCGGCACGGCAAGTTCCTCGACCTGGCGACGGATGACGGGCTGCACCTGGTGACCCACCTGGCCCGCGCGGGCTGGCTGCAGTGGCGGGACCGGCTGCCCGACGGTCCGCCGCGGCCCGGCAAGGGCCCGCTCGCGCTGCGCGTCGCGCTGGAGACGGGGGAGGGCTTCGACCTCACCGAGGCCGGCACCCAGAAGCGTCTCGCGGTGTACGTGGTCCACGATCCGGAGGAGGTCCCGGGCGTCGCCCGGCTCGGTCCCGACCCGCTCGCCGCGGACTTCGACGCGGACCGCCTCGCCGCCCTGCTGAAGGACGAGAGACGGCAGCTCAAGGGCGCGCTGCGCGACCAGTCCCTGATCGCGGGCGTCGGCAACGCCTACAGCGACGAGATCCTGCACGCCGCGAAGATGTCCCCGTTCAAGCTGGCCGCGTCCCTGACCCCGGAGGAGACCGGGCGGCTCCACGAGGCCCTGCGCGGCACCCTCACCGAGGCGGTGGAGCGCTCACGCGGCCTCGCCGCGGGACGGCTGAAGGCGGAGAAGAAGAGCGGTCTGCGGGTCCACGGCCGCGCCGGTGAGCCCTGTCCGGTCTGTGGCGACACCATTCGCGAGGTCTCCTTCAGCGACTCCTCGCTCCAGTACTGCCCCACCTGCCAGACCGGTGGGAAGCCGCTGGCCGACCGCAGACTCTCCCGGCTGCTGAAATGACGCGATCCGCCCGCCGAGGGGGAAGCCCGGTCGCCGCGACGCCCCGCTAGCGGGGCGTGAGCGACACCAGCGGCTGTCCGTCCGTGGTGCGCACGTCGTAGCGGGCGATCTGGTCCGGATGCATCGAGGAGCCGGCCATGGTCGTGGTCGTCCCGCTGTCGTGGGCGCCCACCGTCCAGCCGGAGACCGTCTGCTCCGAGCCGTCGCGGCCGACGACCACGAGCCGGCAGGAGTGCGGCCCCGAGCCGTCCTTCACGTCCAGCCGCATCCGGCTGCCCAGGTCCCCGTCCTCCGTGGTCACCTGCGCCCACACCCCGGTGCCCGGATCGGTCGCCGCGGTCACCCGGGAGGGCGGGTCCCCGTGCGCGGAGTGCAGCACGACCCCCGGTCCGGCCACGGCCAGCACCACCGAGGCGGCCAGGCCGTAGAGGAAGTGCCGGCGCCGGGCGCGGTGCCGGAGCGCCAGTTCGCCCAGGAGCCGGTCCAGCAGCCGGGGACCGGGCTGGGCCAGGGGGCTGACGAAGCGCGGCGTGGCCCGGCGGTACAGCATCAACTGTCGTGCGGCGGGACCGAATTCGGTCACCTGTGCCGCGCACCGGGGGCACTCCATGAGGTGGTCCTCGAAGCGGAAGGCCTCCGCCTCCTCCAGCACGCCGAGCGCGTACGCGCCGACGTCGCGATGCCTTTCCAGGGACCTCATGCCGAATCCTCGTGCCGATGGGTGCGGGTGGGGTTACTCCGTGCTCCCATCCGTACGCACCCGACAACCGAATCACTCAAGGCGCACACCGAATCGTGACCAAGAGATTCGGAGCGGCCCGCCCCGCGGATTGGTGCGATTTCCAGAGAACCTCAGGAACTCGCCATCGAGAGGGTCAGGGCGGTCTCCGGGCCTCAGAACAGGTGGATGGCGAGATGGCCGAGGGGCAGTCCGAGCCGCCAGGCGGGGGTCCACACCTTGGGTCCGTCGTCCTCGCCGGACACCGCGCCGCCGCCCGGCACCGCGTCCAGATCGGGCGCGAGCAGTTCGGTCTCCTCCAGCCAGCGCCAGGCCTCGGCGGCGAGCGCCAGGTCGGGTGAGGGCGCGGCGGCCGCGGACTCCTCGGCGGCCAGCTCGGCCATCCGCAGGCCCACCCACTCCTGCCACGGCTGGTCGTACGCCGTCAGCGCCAGCCAGTTCTCCAGTTGCGAGATCACCCGGATGCCGGAGAGCTCGCCGTCGGTGTCGGAGAGGAAGACGGTCAGCGCCAGGGCGTCCCGCCCGGCCCGGAACTCGAACGACGTCGGCGGCATCAGATCGCCGGTGCGCAGCAGCTCGTCGGCGATGTACTCGGCGTACAACCAGGCCATCGGGACGGCCAGTTCACCGCCGACGCCGTCGCTGCCGTCGGTGCTCTCGTGACCTCTGTGCGGCATCCCTTCCTGCCTTCCTCCGGTGCGTGCGCCTCGCCCGAACCTCCGGGCCCGGCCACGGGCCCGGCCCCCCGTCCGGAACCACGGATGAGGACAGCTGATTGCCCCAACGGGGTTCTCAGCAAGGGGCTTTGCCGAGGTTTGACCCGGCGGCCGGTTTCACCGCAGGTCGGCCGCGTAACCCGGAAGGACCCCGCGCAGGGCGCGCAGCGCGTAGTACGCGCGGGACTTCACGGTACCGGGTGGAATGCCCAGGGTCCGCGCGGCCTCCGCCACACTGGCCCCGCGGAAGTACACGAGTATCAGCACGTCACGGTGGGCGGGGGTGAGTGTCTTCACAGCCTCCCGGACGTCCAGCGCCGCGGCGGCCCGCTCGGCGTGGTCGGCGGTCACCCGGGCGTTCTCCGGCACCTCGTCGACCACCTCCGGAGGCCGCGCCTGGCGGGCCCGCCGCGCGTCGATCGCGAGCCTGCGGGCCACGGTCAGCAGCCAGGGCCGGACCGAGTCGAAGTCGGCCGCGTGCAGGGCCTCCGGATGCTGCCAGGCGCGCACCAGGGTCTCCTGCACCAGATCCTCGGCGCGCTGCCGGTCTCCGTCGCTCAGCCTCAGCAGCAACGCGAAGAGGGGGCCGCCGTGCTCGCGCTGGAGTGCGGCGAGCTCGTGCTCGGCGGTCGTCGTCCCGCGGGGAAGTGTGGTTACGGCCGTCATGGCCGTATGGCAGCGCAGGGCTCCGCCGGGGGACAGGGGGCGCGCGCCGCTCTGCGACGGACGGTCCGATCGCGTCGGTGAGCGGTCGGGCGAGCGGTGCGCGCACCGGCGCGGGCGGCACCGGATGGGCTAATTCCGGCGCCCCGTTTGTTTGCGCCGGGAGCCGGATTCATACCCATATGCCGTCAAAGCTTTGCCGGTAAACAAGAAGTCCGCAGTGACGACGATGCTGGGGTGAACCGATGATCGCACGCAGGCATCAGGTGGCGCTGGCGCTGACCGCCCTGCTCGCCGCCGGGGCCGCCTGCCTGAACCAGGAGCGGCAGGAGCCCGTCGCGGTGGGCCGCCCGGCACCGCCGGTCGCCCGCGCGGTCACGCTCGTCGCCTCCGGTGACGTGCTCCCGGACCGATCCGTCGCCGAACGGGCCGGCTACGACGCCGGCGGCCAGGGCTACGACTACCGCCCGATGCTGTCCGGCGTGGAGCCCCTCGTGCACGGGGCCGATCTGGCGCTGTGCCACCTGGAGTCCGTCACCGGCGACGGCACCGCGCACGCCGGCGCGACGTCCCCGCCGCAGCTCGCCGCGGGGCTCGCCGCGACCGGTTACGACGGCTGCGCCACCGCCTCCGAGCACGCCCTGGACGACGGCGCCCCCGGCATCCGGCGCACCCTGGACGCCCTGGACCGGGCCGGCCTGCGGCACACCGGGACCGCGCGCACCGAGGCCGAGTCCCGCTCGGTCACCCTGTACCGGGCGGGCCTGGCCAGGGTCGCGCACCTGTCGTACACCTACGGCACCGACGGCCGGCCGCTCCCGACCGGGCAGCCCTGGGCCGTCAACCCGCTCGACGCCGACCGGATCGTCTCCGACGCACGCGCCGCCCGGGTGGCGGGCGCCGACCTGGTCGTCGTCTCCGTGCACTGGGGCACCGAGTGGCAGGACGCCCCCGACCGGACCCAGCTCGGCCTGGCGAACGCCCTGACGGCGTCGACGACCAACGGCCGCCCGGACATCGACCTGCTCCTCGGCGCCCACGCCCACGTCCCGCAGGCCTATCAGAAGGTCAACGGCACCTGGGTCGTCTACGGCCTCGGCGACCAGATCGCCGGCGAGATGTTCAACGACAGAGGCGTCCGGGACTCGCGCGGCAACGAGTCCACCACCGGCCGCTTCACCTTCGCCCCGCCCGCCGTCCCCGGCGACCGCTGGCGGGTCACCAAGGCCGAGTTCGTCCCGCAGATGTACGACCTCGACGCCGGGCGGGTGGTCGACCTCAACCGGGCCATCGCCGGCGGCGCCGAGCTGGAAGGGGTGCGCGACCGCATCCGGGACGTGGTCCTCAGCCGCGGGGCCGCCGGGGACGGGCTGGTCATGGCGGACTGATCAGTCGGCCGGCCGGCGCTCGGCCAGCACCGAGCGCCGGTAGGAGTAGCCGAAGTAGATCACGCAGCCGATCAGGAACCACACCGCGAACCGCACCCAGGTCTGCCACTGCAGGAACGTGATCAGCCAGATGGAGAAGACGACCCCGAGCGCCGGCAGGAACGGCATCCACGGTGTGCGGAAGCCGCGCGGCAGGTCCGGCCGGCGGTAGCGCAGCACGATCACCGCCGTGCACACCACCACGAACGCCAGCAGGATGCCGATATTGGTCAGCTCCGCCGCCTCACCGATCGGGATGAACCCGGCGATGAGCGCCGACGCGCCTCCGACGATCCAGGTCACCCGGGTCGGCACGTGCCGGGTCGGGTGCGTCTTGGCGAACCAGCGGGGCAGCAGCCCGTCCCGGGACATCGAGAACCACACGCGGGTCACGCCCAGCATGAACGTGAACATCACGGTGAGGATGCCGATGATCGCGCCCACCGCGATCACATCGGCCAGTCCGCTCAGCCCGACCGACTTGAACGCCGTGGAGAAGCCGCTCTCCGGGTCGATGTCCTTGTAGTTCTGCATGCCGGTCAGCACCAGGCAGGCCGCGACGTACAGCACCATCGAGATCGCCAGCGAGTAGATGATCGCCTTCGGCATGTGCCGCTGCGCGTCCTTGGACTCCTCGGCGGCGGTCGACATGGCGTCGTAGCCGAACACCGCGAAGAACACGGTCGCCGCGCCGGTGAAAGCCCCGCTGAGGCCGAACGGGAAGAACGGGTGGTAGTTCGCCGTCGTGATGTGGAACACGCCCACCCCGATCACCAGCAGCACCACCAGCACCTTCAGCGCGACCACGAACGTCTCGAACCGGGCCGCGCTGCGGATGCCCTGGGTGAGCAGCCAGGCGATGAGCAGGCACAGCACGGCCGCGAACAGGTCCACCCGGTGCCCGTGGCCGGTCCCGGGCGCGCCCAGCATCCAGGCGGGCAGGTCGGCGCCCATCTCCTCCACCAGGAAGCTGAAGTAGCCGGAGATGCCGATGGCGACCACCGCCACGATGGCCGTGTACTCCAGCAGCAGGTCCCAGCCGATGAACCAGCCCGCGAACTCTCCGAGCACCGCGTACCCGTAGGTGTACGCCGAACCCGCCTTCGGGATCATCCCCGCGAACTCGGCGTACGACAGGGCGGCGCAGGCGCTCGCGACACCGGCGATGAGGAACGACACCAGTACCGCGGGCCCGGCCGTCTGGTTGGCCACGGTTCCGGCCAGCGTGAAGATACCGGCGCCGATGATGCCGCCCACGCCGATGGCGGTGAGCTGCCACAGGCCGAGCGACCGTTCGAGCCCGCCGCCCCCGCCGACCTCGGTCTCCTCGATGTGCTCGATGGGTTTGCGGCGGAGAATTCCTTCGCCCATTCGGAGCTTGGCCATACGTTCCACCTCTTCGCCGACGGCAAACGGCTGACGGCGGATCATGATGGCTCAGCGGCGCCCCTGACGGAAGACGCCACGCACGGGCGGTCCGGCACCGGTCCGGGCGGGATTTGGATCGCGGTACCTCCATTCGCTTTGATGGCGGGGATCAGCGGGAGGTTCGGCATGGGGCGGCGGTTCGGGTGGCTGTGGGCCGCGTACTCGGTGAGCGCGCTGGGCACCTGTCTGGCCTTCGACGCGTTCTCGGTGATCGGGGTCCTCGCGCTGCACGCCGGACCCGCCGAGGTGGCGCTGCTCGCCGCGACCGGGCCGGCCGTGGGCGCCGTGGCGGCGGTGCCGCTCGGACCGTGGGTGGACTTCCGGCTCAAGCGGCCGGTGATGATCGGAATGGACCTGATCAGGTTCGCCGCGCTGCTCACCATCCCCGCCGCCTACGCGCTCGGCGGCCTCGGGCTCGGGCAGATGCTGCTCGTGTCCGTCGTCGTGGCGGCCGCCGACATCACCTTCAACGCGGCCTCCGGCGCCTTCCTGAAGACGCTCCTCCCGGCCGACCGGCTGCTCGGCGCGAACGCCCGCTTCGAATCCGCCAACTGGACCGCCCTCGTGCTCGGGCCACCCCTCGGCGGCGCCGCGATCGGCCTGTTCGGCCCGGTCACCACGGTCGTCGCGAACGCGGTCAGCTTCCTGCTGTCGGCGCTCGGTATCCGGGCCGTCGGCGCCGGTGAGCCCCGCCCCGAGCGGGGGAAGGCCGAACGCCTGCGGGCCGGGGACCTGCTCGACGGCTGGCGGCACATCCTGTCCAGCCCGGAACTGCGGCCGCTGTTCCTCAACAACCTCGCGGCCAATGCCCTGATCATGGTCGCCGCACCGCCGCTGGCCGTGCTCATGCTCGGCCCGCTCGGCTTCTCCCCCTGGCAGTACGGTCTCGCCTTCGCCGTACCCTGCCTGGGCGGCCTTCTCGGCTCCCGGCTCGCCCGGCCGCTGGTCACCCGGTACGGGCAGTGGCGGGTCCTGCGCACCGCGACCGTCCTGCGCGCCGTCTGGCCGCTGGGACTGGCCTTCGTCGGGCCCGGGCTGCCCGGGCTGCTGCTGGTGATGGCCCTGGAGCTCGGCGTGATCACCTGCTCGAGCGTCTACAGCCCCGTGTACGCCACCCGGCGCCTGGAGTGCACCCCGAACGACCGGGTCGCCCGTACCCTGTCCGCCTGGTCGATCACCGGCAAGGCGACGACGGCCGCCCTGACCGCGCTCTGGGGCCTGCTGGCGACGCTCACCGGCCCCCGCACGGCCATCGCGCTGGCGGGCGTGCTGCTTCTCGCGACCCCGCTGCTGCTGAGGGAACCCGCTACGGAACGACCGTCACCGGCCAGCGCCCCGCCTTCACCAGCCGCACCGCCACCGAGCCGATGATGCGGTGCCCGGCCTGCTCCGAGGCGCCCACCACCACCGCGTCGGCCTTGAGCTCGTCGGCGGCCTTCACCAGGCCGTTGTAGGGGTCGCCGCGGAACGTGTGGAACTCCCACCTGACGTCGAATATCCCCCGGACCCGCTCGGTCGCCTCCCGGATGTAGGTGACCAGGTCCTCGGCGATCTCGTCGGTCGTCTCCGCGACCGGCGCCCCGAGCGCGGCCCCGGCCGCCAGCACCGGCTGCACGTACACGACGGCCAGCAGCGCGCGCTGCCGGCGGGCCAGACCGCCCGCGTACGCGGCGGCGCGCAGCGAGGAGTCGGAGCCGTCCACCCCGACCACGATGACCTTGGGCCCGTCGGTACCCCGCTCGAACTGGTGCGCGTGCTGTTCGTGCTGTTCCGTCACGGCCCGAGGCTATCGGAAGCACCCCCTCCTCCGAAGCACGGGTTCACGGGGCCGGTTGACGCGGCTCGCTCGACGGGCGGCCCGACCGGGGGCTTCCTACAGTCGGAACCATGACTGCCACCGCCGGGCCGGCCGCGCGGAGGGCTGCCGGAGGGCCGGGTCACCCGCACGCCGGCGGGCACCTCGGGCGGGTGCCCGAAGCCTTCGCGGCCTTCTTCGCCGCGCTCGGCCTGCTGTGCGCCCTGCTCGCGTTCGCCGCCCCGCTGCGGCGCGTCCTGCGCCCGGTCGTCCGGACCCTCGACCTGCTCCTGGTCCCGATCAGCGCCAACCTCGCCTACGCCGTCTTCCTGTTCCTGCTGGCCGGCGCCACCGCCGCCCGCAAGAAGGTCGCCTGGTGGCTGGTCGTCGTCTATCTGGGCCTGCTGGTCCTCAGCGACGCCCTCGGCCTGGCCCTCGGCCTGTACCGCCAGTCGCTGCCGTCCCTGGTGCTGTGCGCCCTGCTGCTGCTCGTGCTGGTGGCGGCCCGAGGGGAGTTCTGCGCCGCCTCGCGCCGCGGAGCCGTGTGGCGGGCCCTGGGCGTGCTGGTGGGCGGCCTCGCCGTGGCGATCCTGCTCGGGTGGGGCCTGGTCTCGCTGTTCCCCGGCACCCTTCCGCAGGGCCAGCACCTGGCCTGGGCGGCGGACCGGGTGTGCGGCGGACTGGTCTCCAACAGCGCCTACGACGGCCGCCCGCCGCGGCGGGTCACCTTCCTGCTCGGTCTGCTCGGCGCGCTCGCCCTGCTGAACGCGGCGGCCACGCTGTTCCGTTCGCAGCGACTGGAGGCGGCCCTGCACGGCGACGAGGAGGACCGTATCCGGGCGCTGCTGAGGGCCTACGGCGACCGGGACTCGCTCGGCTACTTCGCCACCCGCCGCGACAAGGCCGTCGTCTTCTCCACCAGCGGCAAGGCGGCCGTCACCTACCGCGTCGAGGTCGGCGTGTGCCTCGCCAGCGGCGATCCGGTCGGCGACCCCGAGGCCTGGCCGCACGCCATCGCCGCCTGGCTGGACGTGGCCCGCCGGCACGCCTGGGCGCCCGCCGTGATGGGCGCCTCGGAGGACGGCGCCCGCGCCTTCGCCCGGGCCGGGCTCGGCGCCCTCCAGCTCGGCGACGAGGCGATCCTGCACGTACCCGGGTTCGACCTGAGCGGCCGGGACATGCGCGTCACCCGGCAGGCGGTGCACCGCGTGCGCCGCACCGGCGCCACCTGCCGGGTCCGCCGCCACGCCCAGCTCACCGACCGGGAGACGGAGGAGATCGTCGCGAAGGCCGACGTCTGGCGGGACACCGAGACCGAGCGCGGCTTCTCCATGGCCCTGGACCGACTCGGCGACGCCGCCGACGGCGACTGCCTGCTGGTGGAGGCCCTCGGCGACGACGGCCGCCTCCTCGCGCTGCTCTCCTTCGTGCCCTGGGGCCTCGACGGCGTCTCCCTGGACCTGATGCGCCGTGACCGCGCCGCACCCAACGGCGTGATGGAGTTCATGGTCACCGAACTCTGCGCGGCCGCCCCCAAGCTGGGAGTGCACCGGATCTCGCTCAACTTCGCCGCCTTCCGGTCCGTCTTCGAGGAGGGCGCCCGCATCGGCGCCGGGCCGGTCCTGCGGCTCTGGCGCCGGCTGCTGCTGTTCTTCTCCCGGTGGTGGCAACTGGAGGCGCTGTACCGGTCCAACGCCAAGTACCACCCGCAGTGGTATCCGCGCTTCATCTGCTACGGCGACGCCGCCTCCCTCGCCCGCATCGGCCTCGCCTCCGGCATCGCCGAAGGCTTCGTCTCCGTACCGTCCTTGCGCAAACTCCGCCGAAAGGGGCACCCGAAGACCGGGCGGCGGTCCGCCACCACCGAGGGGCCGCCGTCCACGACGGCGCTCGGCCTCGACGGAGGGGACCAGGCCGGAGCCGTCGCCCCGGACGCGGGCCTGCCCGACCAGGTCCGCGTCCGGCACCACACCCTCGACCGGCTGCGCGCCACCGGCACCGACCCGTACCCGGTCGGTACGCCCCGGCCCACGCACGCCCTCGCCCGTGTCCCGCAGGGACAGGACGTCACGGTCGCCGGCCGCGTCATGCTGGTCCGCGACTTCGGCGGCATCGTCTTCGCGGTACTGCGCGACTGGTCCGCGGACCACCAACTCGCCCTCACCCGGGACCGCTGCGGGCCCGACCTCGACCGCTTCCGGGCCGACACCGACATCGGCGACCACATCACCGCCACCGGACGCGCGGGACGCAGCGACAAGGGCGAGCCCACCGTCTTCGTACGCTCCTGGCAGCTCACCGGGAAGTGCCTGCACCCGCTGCCCGACAAGCGCCACGGTCTCACCGACCCGGAAGCCAGGGTCCGCCGCCGGCACCTCGACCTGCTCACCAGCCCCGAGGCCCGCCGGGTGGTCCGCGTCCGCTCCGCCGCCGTACAGGCGCTGCGCCAGGGCCTGCTGGACCGCGGCTACCTCGAGGTCGAGACGCCGATGCTGCAGCAGATCCACGGCGGCGCCAACGCCCGCCCCTTCACCACCCACATCAACGCCTACGACCTCGACCTCCACCTGCGCATCGCCCCCGAGCTGTACCTGAAGCGGCTGTGCGTGGGCGGCCTGGAGAAGGTGTTCGAACTGGGCCGCACTTTCCGCAACGAGGGCGTCTCCCACAAGCACAACCCCGAGTTCACCATGCTGGAGGCCTATCAGGCGCACGCCGACTACGACGTGATGCTCGACCTGGCCCGGGAACTGATCCAGGGCGCCGCGACCGCCGCCTTCGGCGCCCCGGTCGCGCACAAGGACGGCCGGGAGTACGACATCTCCGGGGACTGGCCGGTCAGGACGGTGTACGGCGCGCTCTCCGAGGCACTGGACGAGGAGATCGGCCCCGGCACCGAACTCCTGCGGCTGCACCGGCTGTGCGACCGCGCCCACGTGCCGTACACCGCCGACGACGGGCCGGGCGACGTCGTCCTGGAGATGTACGAGCGGCTCATCGAGGAACGCACCCTGCTGCCCACCTTCTACAAGGACTTCCCGACCGACGTCTCCCCGCTCACCCGGCAGCACCGCACCGACCCCCGGCTCGCCGAACGCTGGGACCTGGTCGCCTTCGGCACCGAACTGGGCACCGCCTACTCCGAACTGACCGACCCGGTCGAACAGCGCCGCCGGCTCACCGCGCAGTCCCTGCTGGCCGCCGGGGGAGACCCCGAGGCGATGGAACTCGACGATGACTTCCTCGACGCCCTCGAGTACGCGATGCCGCCCACCGGGGGCCTCGGCATCGGCGTCGACCGTCTCGTCATGTTCCTCACCGGCCTGACGATCCGCGAGACCCTGCCCTTCCCGCTGGTACGCCGCGGCCGGCGGCCCTCCTGAAGATCGTTCACGGGCCTCCGGCATTGCGCCGTACGGGTGTATTACCGCCGCCGCACCGGTGTCGTTGTGGTGCGCCGGAGGGGTGCCGGGCGACTGATGAGTCATGCAGAAGGATCAGTTGTTCACACGGCGCCGCATGCTGCTCGCCGGAACCGCCGCGCTGGGCGCCGCGGGCACCGCGGGAATCGTCCTGGCCGGCGGCGAGGAGCCGGCCCGCACCGCCGCACCCGTCGCCGGTCCTCAGGCCCGCCAGCAGCTCAAGTCCTCGGCCTTCCGGCTCCAGCCGCTCACCGGATACGGCCCGCCGCGCGCCGCGCCCCGCAAGCCCAAGGTCCGGCACGAGCCCATCCTGCGCATCTCCGGACGCGGCCGGCAGATGATGCTGACGTTCGACGACGGCCCCAACCCGGCCTACACCCCGCACATCCTGGACACCCTCGCCAAGTACGACGTACGGGCGATGTTCTTCGTCTGCGGGGAGTGCGTCGTGGACAACCGGGAACTGCTGGCCCGGATGGCCGACGAGGGCCACGTCGTCGGCAACCACACCTGGACGCATCCCCTGCTGACCAGCCTCAACCGCAAGGAGATCCGCTCCGAGATGGAGCGGACCAGCGACGTCATCGAGGACAGCTACGGCGAGCGCCCCCAGTGGTTCCGCGCGCCCTACGGCGCCTGGAACCGCGCCGCCTTCCAGATCGGCTCCGATCTGGGCATGGAACCCATGGCCTGGACGGTCGACACGACCGACTGGATGACGCCCGGCACCGGAACCATCGTCGACCGGGTGGAGGACGGCGCCGCCCCCGGCGTCGTGGTTCTCTCCCACGACGCCGGGGGCGACCGTTCGCAGAGCGTCAAGGCGATCCGGGAGTACCTGCCCCATCTGCTCGCCTCCGGGTACCACCTCACCGTGCCGCCCCGGCGGCTCACCTGAGGCGGCGTCCGGCCGCCCGGCGGCGGCTCACTCGACCGCGACCAGGCGGGCGAAGACGACGACGTTGCCGTCGTAGCCGTGCTGCTTGGTGAAACCACCGCCGCAGGTGATCACCCGCAGCTCCGGGCCGCCCTTCGAGCCGTACACCCGGCTGCCGGGGAAGCTGCTCTTCGCGAAGACCTCCACGCCGTAGATCTCGAACACGGGGGTCTTCCCGTCCTGGCGCCGGACCTCGATCCGGTCGCCCTTCTTCAGGGCCCCGAGTCCGTAGAACACGGCGGGTCCCTGCTGGTTGTCGACATGCCCGACGACCACCGCGGTGCCCTTCTCCCCGGGGGACACGGCACCGGTGAACCAGCCCGCCAGGTTGGGGTTCTCCGGTGGCGGAGCGCCGACCCAGCCCTGGGTGTCCAGACCCACGGGCTGGACGGGCGCGTCGACGTGGATCGCCGGGATCCGGACCCGGTCGGCCGGGGAGAACGCCAGCGGGGTGACGACGGCCGCCGCCGCTGCCGGATCCTGCTCCGGCGTGGCACGGCTGTCCGCGGCCGCCGCCGACGCGGGCTGCGGCGGCCCGACGTCGAACTCACCCGAGCCGTTGCGGATGAGCGCCAGACCGGTCAGCAGAACAAGCGCTATCACGCCCCAGGGGGCGCGCTTGCGCCGCCGCTCCTCCTCTTCGGCCAGCTCGGCCAGCTCGGACGCAGACATTCGCCATCCCCTCTCGACGCGGCGGTCACCACGCCTTCGCGCATGGGAAAACGCTAAGTCCCGCGCGCGGCACGGGCGACGGGGCGGCGGGCGAACGGGTGGCCCGTCACCTTGTCGGTGCGCCATCCGAGTTGCAGCGGAAAGGATTTTTCTGATGGGCCGTGACCTGCGTAAATATGTGATTGTGTGGTTTTCTGTCGGCGTGTCCGCTCACCAGAACGGAGCATTCTCGATGTGCGGGCGTGTTCCGGGCGCCTGAGGGTCTTGTCGGGAGGTGCTTTCTCGCCGATCGCCCGGGAACCGGACCCGGGGTGCCTCCCGCGGAGGATCACATGCGAAACCAACGTGCCCTGGGGGCCGCGTGCGCTGCGGTCGCCGTACTCGGGCTTGCCACCGCCCCCGTGGCCGTCGCGGACGGCATGGGCAACGGGGGCGGCCCGTCGGACACCACCGGGACCGGGAACACCGGCGCGGTGGTGATCCCCGGAACCGGCAACGGAAACTTCAACGGAGTCCTCCCCGGGAACGGATTCCTCCCCGGGAACGGATTCTTCCCCGGGAACGGCAACTTTCCCGGGAACGGGAACTTCCCTGGGAACGGGAACTTTCCCGGGAACGGGAACTTTCCCGGAAACGGCAACTTCAACGGCAACCTGAACGGCAACTTCAACGGCAACTTCAACGGTCACGTCAACGGACACATCGGCGATGGACGGGGCAACTTCAACAACGGCAACAGGCCCTTCAACAACGGCAACGGCCCCGTCAACGGCAACAGGCCCTTCAACAACAACGGTCTCAACAACAACAGCTTCGGCGACGGCAACAACAACGCCGGCCAGGGCGACCCGCGCCCCAACAGGTGGCCGTCCGGCGGCGTCAGGGCAGGCCTCGGCGGTGGCATCTCCACCGGTGCCACTCCGACCGACATCGCCATCGGCGGCGGGCTGGTGGCCGCCGCCACCGTGTTCGGGGGCGGCACGTTCTGGCTGCGCCGCCGGCCCGGCAAGCGCGTCTGAGCGGCCCCGAGCCCGGCTCCTGCCCGGAGCCCGGCCCCTTCGAAGGCCCCCGCCTCGCCCCGGTCCCGTTACGAGACCGGGGCGAAGCCCTGCGGCGGGCCCACCGGACGGAGGACCCTAACTTCCCGAGCCCGGGATCAGAGTGAGGAACGGCTCGGCGGTCGCCGCGATGCCCCGGCTGTAGGGGGCGTCGAAGTCCCAGATGAGGAACAGCATGAAGGCGATGGTCGCGGAGAACAGCCCGGCCAGCACGAGTTCGCGCGCGGTGCGCCGGATCTGCAGGGCGAAGACCATGCCGATGGTGATCACCGCCCCGCTGAGCAGCCCCCACCACACCACGGGCGGCATGGTCGGGCCGGTCGAGTCGGCACGCGCGTTGCGTGCCTGGTCGGCGGCGGCCATCTGGTCCAGCACCGGCTGGTACGCCTGCGCCTCGTAGTCGTTCCCGGGCCGATAGTCGGTCACGTCGTGGCGGACCCGCGCAAGCAGCGCGGCGCCGCGCTCGGTGACCTGGCCGCGCTCGGTCATCGACCTCCACTCGGTGGTCACCACGTACCGGGCGTACGTGTCGACGTCGGCCCGGATGCGGTCGCGGACGTCGGGCGGGTAGACCCGGACCCGCTCGGAGATCTCGTGCAGCGCCTGTGCCTCGGCCTGCACATGGTCCTGGGCGGCGCTGCGCGCCTCCCAGACGCCCGCGATGGCCAGGCCCAGGACGATCGCGTACACCACGCCGATCCACATCGTCATGTACTCGATGACATCCGGGGTCTCACTGGGGTCCTCGTCCTCGGGAGCCCTTTTGTGCCGTACGAGGGTGATGACGACCACGACGGCACAGGCCCCCAGCATGGCGAGGACGAGAACAAGCCAATCCGACAACGGTGCCTCCAGAGGTGAGCGGCCGACGCCTCAGCGCGGGCGCAGCGCCGCGACGGCGACGATCGCGGGCACGGTGATGAGCAGGACGTAGGTGACCGGTGAGGTGGGGGAGGGGGCTGGATGGTGGGCCGGCCGCGGGCGGTACGCCGGGTAGCTCACGGGGGTCGCGGAGGGCCGTGGGGCGGGCTCGGTGGACGGGGCGGGCTTCGGCGCCGGGGGCGGGGCCGGCGGGGGAGTGGGTCTGGGCTTGGGCCGGGGCGCGGGCGCCACCGGGGCGGGCCGCGCGGGTGGCCGTGGCTTCGGCGGGGGCTTGGGCGCCGGTGTCGGCCTCGGCTCGGGCGCGGGCTTCGGCGGCGGGGTCGGCGTCGGGGTGGGCGTCGGTGTCGGGGTGGGCGTCGGGGTGGGCGCCGGGGAGGGGGTCGGCGGGCACGGGGGCGTCGGTTCCGGGCACTGCGGGACGGTGGGCCAGTGGGCGCCGCCGCCCGCCACGGCCACCGCCACCGTGCCGTCCGGGCCCGTCGAGGCGTACGCACAGGCGTCGGCCGACGCGGCCCCGGCCGGGCAGCCCACCAGGGTCCAGGTCAGTGCCATCAGGGCCAACGCCCGCGTGACGGGCGCGCATCGGGTCGCTTCGGGTCCTTGCACGACGAAGATCATGAGGCGCGGAGCGGGGCCGTGGTCCGCAGTGCCCGGGGATTGGTCCGAAGGGATGACAAAACGCCATCCATGGTTTGGCGGGGTGAAACACAGCAACCGGCCTGTTTGAGCGTCTTTGTGCCCCCCCCCGCTCCGGAGGTCGCGTCACAAGAGCCGAAAAGAATTTCGCGCCCGGGTTGAACACTCCCGCCCCTTCGGCGCGTACCCATGACCGTGCGGCGGCGCAGCAGAGCGCTGCAACATTCAGGCGAATTATGGGAGTTGACGATGAGGACCTCCTGGCGGACCGCCTCGCTGGTGGCTACGGCCGCTTCGGTGCTGGCACTGACGACGGCGTGCGGTCAGGACAACACCACGACCCCCGCGTCGGCGGCCCAGAACGTGGGCGCCACGGCGGCGGCAGGCGACTACGGCAGCCCGGCCGGCACGGGAACGGGTGCCGGCAACGGGTACGGCGCCGACGGCAACCAGAGCTCCAGCTCCCCGAGCCCGGCGGCCCCCGCGGGCAAGCTGACCGTGGCCGCCAACCCCGACCTGGGCAATGTGCTGACGGACGGCTCCGGTCTCACCCTCTACCGGTTCGACAAGGACACCGCCAACCCGCCCAAGTCGAACTGCTCCGGCGACTGCGCCACCACGTGGCCGCCGGTGCCCGCGGACGACGCCACCGCCGGTGCCGGGATCGACAAGGCGCTGCTGGGCGAGGTCACCCGGGCCGACGGCGGCAAGCAGCTGACCGTGGGCGGCTGGCCGGCCTACCGCTACGCCAAGGACGTCAACTCCGGTGACGTGAACGGCCAGGGTGTGGGTGGCAAGTGGTTCGCGCTCGCCCCCGACGGCAAGAAGGCCAAGGTGTCCGACCTGCCCGGCCTGTCCGTGCACAAGGACCCCAAGCTGGGTGACATCGTCGTGGACAAGAAGGGCATGACGGTCTACCGCTTCCTGAAGGACCAGGCCTGGCCGAAGTCCGTCTCGAACTGCACCGGCGCCTGCCTGGAGAAGTGGCCGGCCGTCGGCCCGGTGAACGCCGACGACACCGAGGGCGTGAAGAAGAAGGGGCTCATGCCCTTCACCCGGCCCGACGGCGTCAAGCAGATGTCGGTCAACTGCTGGCCGATCTACACCTTCTCCGGTGACAAGGCCCCCGGAGACACCAACGGTCAGGGCGTGGGCGGCACGTGGTACGCCGTCTCGCCCGACGGCAAGCCGGTCGGCGCGCCGGGCAAGTAAGGATCACCTCCCCAGGGTCGATCGCCCCGCCCACCGGCGCGTGACCGAAGGTCCGCCCCCTCCGCACCGCACGGAGGGGGCGGACCGTTCGTGTGCCGTGCGAATCGCCGGAGCCGGCCGGGGCGTCGTGACACAGCGGGGCGGCACGGCCACTTGCCGCAGGCAGTGACCGGGAACGGATGGTCAATTTCCGGTTCGGCTCGCTCCGTTGGCGGGCGATCAGTAGCCTCTGCTCGAACACCGGATCGCCTTCCCCGTCAGCCACCCCTGGGAGAGATACATGGAGCGTCCCGCCTGGGCCCCCCGGAGCATCGACATCTCGGTGCCGAGCGTTTCGCGTATCTACGACTTCTACCTGGGCGGATCGCACAACTTCGAGGTCGACCGGGAAGCGGCGCGCAGGGCGATGGAGTTCATGCCGGGGCTGCCGAAGGTCATGCAGGCCAACCGGGCGTTCATGCGTCGCGCGGTGCGGTTCGCGGCGGGCGAGGGCATCACCCAGTTCCTCGACATCGGCTCCGGCATCCCGACCTACGGCAACGTCCACGAGGTGGCCCGGTCCGCGGCGCCGGACGCCCGGGTGCTGTACGTCGACCACGACCCGGTCGCGGTGGCGCACAGCGAGGCCGTACTCCAGGGCGACGACGGCACGGACGTGATCGCCGCCGACCTGTGCAAGCCCCAGGAAATCCTCGCGAGCCCCCAACTCAGCCATCTCATCGACCTGAATCGGCCAGTGGCGCTGCTTCTCGTTGCGATACTTCACTTCGTGGAAGACGCGGACGACCCCTACGGTGCGGTGGCCGAGCTGCGCGAGGCACTCGCGCCCGGCAGCCTGCTGATCCTCACCCATGCCTCGTACGAGGGAATTCCCCTGACGCCGGAGCGGGCCGAGGGCACGGTGGACGTGTACAGGGACATCCGCAACCCGCTGATCATGCGCTCGCACGACGAGATCGCGCGGTTCTTCGAGGGGTACGACATGGTGGAACCCGGAGTGGTGCCGATGCCGCGCTGGCGGCCGGAGTCGGCGCCGGAGGACGAGGATCCCTATGCCTTCTCCGGGTTCGCCGGCGTGGGGCGCAAGGCGTGAGCGCGGAGCCGGACGGGCCGGAGGACAGACTGCGCCGGTTCGCGACGATCTGGAGCCGGGCGGTCTTCCCGGTCACCTCCACCTCGCTGACCCGCGCGGAGTTCGAGCAGCGACTCCAGCCCCTCGCAGGCCGGTTGCGCGACCTGCTGCACACCCGCAGCTTCGCCGCCGACGAGGCGAAGTCCATCGGCTCCGCGCTGGTCGCCGCGCACTGCACCGACCCCGAGGCACTCGCCCGTACCCTGGACTGCGTCGACGCCTACCTGGTGCTCTACTGCGGCGACGACAGCCCGAAGGACGAACTGCGCGCGCGCTCCTCGCGGTTGCAGCACGCGATGGCCGCCGGTTACGCGCAGGCGCTGCGCGAGCGTACCCTCGCCGAACAGGAGGCCATCGCCCAGGCCGCGCTGCGGGCCCAGGGCGTGGTGGCCCAGGCGCTGCACGCGAGCGAGGCCCGGTTCCGCGCCGTGTTCGAGGGCGCGGCCATAGGTATCGGCATCGCCGACCTGGAGGGCAACATCCTGCAGGTCAACAAGGCGCTGCTGCGCATGTTCGGCCTCTCCGAACCGAGCCTGCGCGGCCGCCGGGTGCCGGAGTGGACCCACCCGGAGGACGCGCCGCAGACCTGGAAGCTCTACGAGGAACTGGTCCGCGGCGAGCGCGAGCACTACCACGTCGAGAAGGCCTTCAACCGCCCCGACGGAACCGCTCTGTGGACCAACCTGACGGTCTCCCTGCTCCGGGACGCCGACGGCAACCCGCAGTACCAACTGGCCCTCATGGAGGACACCACCGAGCGCCGCCTGCTCAACCTCCGGCTGCGCTACGAGGCCACCCACGACGCCCTCACCGGCCTGCCCAACCGCACGCTGTTCTTCGAGCGCCTGGAGAAGGCCCTCTGCGCGGGCGAAGGTCAGCGCTTCGGCCTGTGCTACCTCGACCTGGACGGCTTCAAGACCATCAACGACAGCCTCGGCCACGCGGCCGGCGACCGGCTGCTGGTGGAGGTCGCCGACCGGCTCCAGTCCTGCGCCACCGCGCCCGGCGAGATGGTCGCCCGGCTCGGCGGCGACGAGTTCGTGGCGCTGACCACCGGCACGGACACCGAGCGCGAGGTGGACGAACTCGCCGAGCGCATCATGAGCGCCCTGGTCACCCCCATCAGCATCGACGGCCGGGACCTGCTGGTGCGCGGCAGCCTCGGTATCGTGGAGGGCCCGGCGGGCGAGCGCACCGCGGCGGAGGTGCTGCGCAGCGCGGACATCACCATGTACCGGGCCAAGTCGGCGGGCGGCAACCGCTCCGAGCTGGCCGACCCGGAGGCGGACGCCCGCGCCATCACCCGTCACGGCCTCACCACCGCGCTGCCGACGGCCCTGGAGCGCGGCGAGTTCTTCATCGAGTACCAGCCCCTGGTCCACCTCGGCGACGGCAGCGTCCGTGGCGCCGAGGCCCTGGTCCGCTGGCTGCACCCGCAGCACGGCGTGCTCGGCCCCGACCGGTTCATCCCGCTCGCCGAGCACACCGGCCTGATCGTGCCGCTCGGCCGCTGGGTCCTGGAGGAGTCCATCCGGCAGGCCCGCGAATGGCGGGAAATGCACGCGGGTCAGGACGCCGCGGGCCCGCTGCGCATCAACGTCAACCTCTCCCCGTGCCAGCTCGGCCATCCCGGCCTGGTCCAGGACACGGTCGACATCCTCGAGCGCGCGGGCGTCACCCCGGACGCCCTGTGCCTGGAGGTCACCGAGTCGGCTCTGATCGGCGCCGACGACGACCTCCTCAAACCGCTGCGCCGGCTCGCCGAGATGGGCGTCGACATCGCCCTGGACGACTTCGGCACCGGCTACTCCAACCTCGCCAACCTGCGCCGGCTGCCGGTGAGCGTCCTGAAACTGGACCGCTCCTTCACCCGGGGCATGCAGCAGTTCCCGGCCGACCCGGTCGACCTGAAGATCGTCGAGGGCATCGTCTCCCTGGCCCACAGCCTGGACCTCGCGGTCACCGTCGAAGGCGTGGAGACCGGCGCCCAGGCCGAGCAACTGCGCATCCTGGGCTGCGACACGGCCCAGGGCTGGTACTACGCCAGGCCGGGCCCGCCGGAGAGGCTGCACGAGCTGGCGCTCGTGGACGCGATCGGCTGACGGCCGCCTCATCGGGGTACGACTACCACGGGCGGGCCGCACCCGTGCCCGCCACCGTGTCGTTCCACCTTAGGACGGAGGACCGGATGTCGGATCGCTCGGTGGATGAACTGCGCGCACAAGTCGCCGAGTTGGAGGCGAGCCGGGGATCCTGGGAACTGGAGACCACGGCGGCCCGGCACGATCTGGCGGGGGCCCTGCACGAGTCCGGGCAGTTGCTCGAGGCGGTGGAGCAGTACGCGCTGGCCTGGGACGGGTTCGCACGGCGCTTCGGACCGTCGCACCTGTTCACCCTGACCTGCCTGAACAACTTCGCCCTGGTGCTGCGGGACCTGCGCCGCTGGGACGAGGCGCTTAACCTGTTCGGCCAGGTGCACGCGGAGCGCGTCGCCTCGCTGGGATCCGCGCACCCCCTGACCCTGAACGCCGCGAACAATGTCCTCAGCGTGCTGGTGAGGAAGGGCGATCTGGCCGCCGCGGCCGAGGAGTACCCGGCGTTCGTGGACGCCTGCGAGCACACCTTCGGTCCCGAGGACGGCACGACACAGGCCGTCCGGCGGGACCACGCCGACGTCCTGCGGCGGCTCGGCCGGCACGGGGAGGTCGTCCGGATCCTGGGCACGTCCGCGATGTGGCCGGTCGGCCAGGTGCTCATCGGCTGCGCCCGGCTGCTGCGCTACACGGGACTGTTCCCGGTGGCGATGACCGCGAGCCGCTACGGCGCCGAACTGACGCTCGCTCTGCACGGGGGCGGCCGCACCGACCTCGGCGCCGGGCGCGAACTGCGCGACGACGACCTCGGCATCCGCTGCGCCGTGGTCGCCCCACGGGACCTCCCCGAGCCGTACGACCCCGCCGAGAACCTGTTGGTGACGGCCGACCAGGTCGCGGACGCGGTGGGCGCGCTGGGCGAGCACCTGGCCGAGGCGGACCGGGAACTGGGGGACGGGCGGCTGAGGGTGCGGGTCCTCGTGCACCACGCCCACTGGCCGAGGCTGAGCGCGCCGCCGTCGCTGACGGTCGACCGCAGGCTGATGTCCGCGCGCAACCGCGCCCGGCACGACCGCGTGATGCGGTCGACCCCGCACCACCCGGCACCGCAACCGGCCGCCCGCCGCGGCCTCCTGGGCGCCCGGGGCGGCTTCTCGGTACGCCTGGCCTCCGCGCCACACGTCACCGTGTCCACCGCCATCGGCCTGGACGCCCTTCCACCGCCGTCCCCGGCAGAGGCGTGAGGCGTCCTGTGCGGTGCCGGGCCGGCTTCCCCGCGGCCCGACCGGCGGTGCCTGATGGATGCCGTGCGGTGCCGGCCGCAGCGCGTCGGCGCGGGCGAGCGGGCGGGCGCGACGGGTGGCGGCCGGCCCGGTGACCCGGTGGCTCATCCGTCGAAGCGCGACAGGTCCGTGCGGTCCTTGCGCAGCAGGGTGGTCGCCGTGCCGCCCTCCTCAGGGCCGAGCCGGCCCGGGCAGTCGATCCCCAACTGCACCACCAGGTCCCGGCCGTAGAGGTCGACCGTCGCCTCCACGAGATCGGCCTGCACACCGACGGCGATCCGGGCCCGGTGGCGGGCGGCGATCAGCACGCCGGCGGCGAGCACGGCGGCTGGCCACCACACCACGGCGAGCGGCAGATACAGCAGTCCCCAGCCCATCAGCCGCGCGCTCGCGCCGACACCGGCCCGTGCCTCGCCGAGCTCGGCCCGCGCCGCGTCGGGAACCAGCAGCCACAGCCGCGGCCAGGCGGCCGTCAGATCCAGGTGGTACGTGTCGTGCACCCGCTCGTCCACGGCGTACAGGCGATCCCCCATCCAGGTCGGCCGGGACGACGGCTCGGGGCAGATGGCGTCGCGGCGTGCGATCGCCGCCCTGAGCACCCGCGCCGTGCGCGGGGTGCCGCCGGACGCCGTGAACTCCCGCAGTGCGGCGGTCACCTGCTCGTCGGCCCGCTGCCAGCGCCGTCCGCGCGAGGCGGCCAGCGCCCGCAGCAAGGGCTCCTCGCCGGACGCCCACCACACGCGCTCCACGAGCTGGGCGGCCGCCGAGGCGGCCAGTCCGGCGGCGGCCGAGGCGGCGGTGAACCCGGCGGCCCCGATCAGCACCGTGCCGAAGCGGCCGCTGGCCGGAGCGGCGGCGACCGAGTCCAGCCAGGCGGTCAGCACCCAGGGGTCGAGCGCGTGCCCGTGGCCGAGCAGCACGGCGACGGCCGCGGTGGACACGTAGAAGGCGCCCGGCAGGACGAGCAGCGCCGCCCAGCGGCCCGCCACCTGCTTGCCCAGTTCGGCGAGGACCGTGATCACAGCCGGGTCTTCCGGGAGACCAGCGGGACGCCGGTCAGCCCACAGGAGGGCGGCGGGGTCCGCGACCCATGGCGCTGCTCCCGCGGTTCGAGACGCGAACAGGCCGCCTCGGCCGGGCAGCCCCACACGGTGACCACGGGATGCGCACGACCGCCCCGCAGCGGGTCCAGCGCGCGCGGTCCCACGGTGAGCCCGTCGATGCCGTGCCGGGCGAAGGCGTCGTCCAGGGAATCGAGATCCGCCGTGACCGAGGGAGCGCGGCTGCCGGACCGGGCGGCCTCGCCCAGCCGGGTCAGCGCTTCCCCCACCCCGTAGCGTTCGGCCCGCTCCCGCAGCCCGGCGTCCCCCGCCTGCGCGCACAGCCGCGCCAGCCGCTCCGCGATCTCGTCCATCGACGGCTCCTCGAACTCCCCCGCGCCACAGCCGTTCCGTGGCCGGCCGGGTTCAACGTACCCGTCACCCATGGTGGTGGACACGGGACGGACGGGAACCGGGGGAGGAGGACAATCGTTGGGCGGGTGTACGGGGGTGACGGGATGGACGATCCGGAGCGGTACCTGCGGACCGGTGACGGCCGGGACCTGCCGCCACTGCCCCCTGCCGAGCTTCCGCCGCCGCCCGGCGCGGACGCGGCGGACGCCGCCCGCCTCGCCCTGCTCCGCTGGTTCCGCCATCTCCATCTGCCCGGCGTGCGCGGCCTGATGGAGTACCGTGCCGCGCTCCTGCTGGCCGGCATGCTGGACCACGAGCCGGAGGGCCTGCCCCCGCTGCCCGCCGCGCTGCGCGAGAGCATGCGCAAGCCGGGTGCGGAGCGCCGTGGCCGGCGCCGGCCACGGCGCGGCGACCGGGTGACGCCGGACGCCGAGGAGGAGCCGGTCACGCTCGGTCCGGCCCGCATCGACCAACTCCTCTTCCTCATGGCCAGGTTCGAGGAACAGCACGACTTCTCCGCCCTCGACACCGCACTGGACCTCCAGCGGCGCTGGCTCGAGGAGCAGGGCACGTCGGCGCGCGAGCGCGCAGCTCTGCTCACCGACCATGCCCATCTGCTCCTGCTCGTCGGCGAACTCGGCGCCCACCCCACCTGGCCTGCGGAGGGCGAGCTGGCCGCCGGCCTCGCCGTGGAGATCACGGCCCGGCACCAGGCGCGGCATGATCCGCACCTGGCCAACCGGCTGACGATCAAGGCCCGTTGCGCGATCACACGGTACGACCCCGAAGCCGACCCCTCGGGGCTGGAGCGCGCCGCGCACGACCTGCGCCGGGCCGTCGAGGCGGCCGGCCACCGCACCCCCGTGCTTCTGCACCCCGCACGCCACCTGGTGACCACGCTGACCAAGTGGTACGAGGCCACCGGCTCGCCGCAGACCCTCACCGAGGCGCTGACGGCCGCCCGCGACCTGGTGCGGGCCACCCACCCGGACGACCGCCGGGGCCCGGAACACCGGGAATGGCTGGCCCAGTTGGAGTCGAAGGCCGTGCCCCGGCTCGGTGCGCACGCGGTCGCCGCCGTTCTGCGCGAGGCCCCGGTGCCGTACGCACCCGACACCGAGCAGCTCCACCGTGCCTGGTGGAGCACCGGCGACGACGCGGACGCCCCGTGGACCGAGCGGCGGAAGGCGGCGCTCTCCCTGGTCGCGGCGGTGCCGCACCACGACGAGGACCGGCCCGGCGCCCTGCTGCTGGCCGCGCAGACCGAGATGCACGTGTGGCTGGAGGGCGGGGGAGAGGCCTCGCCCGGCCAAGCGCACCTGTGGGCCGTGCGGGCCGCCGACGCCCTGCCGCCGGAGCACCGGCTGGCCGGGCGGGCGCTGACCGTGCTGGCCGAGTGCGCCCTCTACCTCGCGGCCGAGGCCTCACCCGAGCCAGACGAACGGCTCGTCGAGGAGGCGCTGGCGCACGCCCGGCGTGCGAGATCCGCGCTCCTGCCCGGCCAACCCGACACCCCCCTCCTGCTGGAGCGGCTGGCGGTGCTGCTGGTCCGGGTGGCGAACCTGCTGTCGGACGGCACCCTCCTGGCGGAGTCGGTGGACATGCGCAGACAAGCCCTGTCCCTGACCCCGCTGACGGAACCCTTCCGCCCGTTCCGCATGTCCAACCTGGCGGGCGCACTGCGTGAACTGGCCGCGTACGAGGACGACGCGGAACTGACCGACGAGGCACTCGCCGTCGCCCGCGAGGCCGCTGACGCCCTCGCCGAGGACCACCCGCGCAAACACGAGCTGCTGCTGAACCTGGCCGATCACCACATGCACGGGCGGGGCCGCGGAAAGCGTGCCGTCGGGCGGCTGACCGAAGCCGAGCGGCTCTACCGCGACGGCCTGGCGCGGCTGCCCGCGGACCACCCCGACGTGCCCCGCTTCACCAGCTCCATCAGCCAGGTGCTGCACATGCTGCACCGGGAGACCCATGAGAGGGCGCCCCTCGAGGACGCGGTGGCCCTGGCCCGGGACGCGGCGGCCCGTACCCCGGCCGACGACCGGTTCCACAGCGAGCGCCTCCTGCTGTTCGCCCGTGCCGCGACGGCGCTGTACGACCTTGCGGAGGCGGACGGGCACCCGGACGCGGAGCTGCGCGCCGAAGCACTCGCCGCCTGGGACGGGGTCGCGGCGGACGCACAGCTGTCGACCATGCTGCTGTTCGAGACACAGGAGCAGCGCGCCCGTCTCGCCCGGGCCCTGGGCGACCCCCAGCAGGCCCTGCGGGCACTGGAAGCCGCCCTCGCCCAGGTCCCCGGACTGGCCCGGCGCGCCTACGCCGGTCCGGTCCGCAAGGGCATCGCCCGCAGAGCACCCGAACTGGCCGCACAGGCCGCGGTGGCGGCCATCGAGGCCGGCCGCCCCGGACACGCGGTCGAACTGCTGGAGAGCGGCCGCGCGATCCTGTACGGGCAGGCGATCACGTCGTGGCGGCACCGGGCTGAACTGCGCGCGATCGACGCGAAGGCCGCCGAGCGCCTGGAGGAGATCGACCGGCGCCTGGCCGAAGCGGACTTCTTCGCGAACGTCGGGAGGATCGAGGTCAACGCGGTCACCCAGCACCGCTCCGGCCGCACCACGACGGACTCGACCCGCAGCTGGGACCCGCGCCCCGGTTCCGCGGCGCAGACCCGCAGACTCGCCGCCGAACGAGACCGCATCGTCGACGCCCTGGCCGCGGACCCACGATTCGCCGAGCTGGCCGGCCGACGGCCGCTGGCCGCCCTGCGTGCCGCGACCGCCGGAGCCACCGTCGTACTCGTCCTGGCCCACGCGGCCCGGGGCGACGCCCTGCTCGTCCCGGCCGACCCCGCGGACCCCGTCGAGCACATCGCGCTGCCGGGCCTGACCGCCGCGGCGGCACACGCGCACATCGCCGCGCTGACGACGGCCCTGCGGGACGCGGTGGACCCGACCGCCGGACCCGACCGCCGCGAGGCCGCGCAGTCCGAACTGCACGACGTCCTCGACTGGTTGTGGGACGAGGTGACCTCGCCCGTCCTGGACCGGCTGGACACTGCCGTACCAGGACGCCCGAAGCCGCGGCTCTGGTGGTGCCCGGTGGGTCCGGTGGTGCGGCTTCCGCTCCACGCGGCGGGTCACCACCCGCGCTCGGCCGCCGAGGTCGAGGCCCGTGCCCAGGACCCCGCGCCCGGCGCCCGGCCCACGGTCATCGACCAGGTGATCCCCTCCTACACCCCCACCCTGGGGGCGCTGGCCCACTCCCTGCGGCACGCGCCCGGCACGCCGGCCGGCGGGACGGGCCCGAGCTCCCTCGTCGTCGCCGTGCCGAACAGCCGGCACGGCCCGCCGCTGCCCCAGGCCGAACGGGAGGCCCGCACCGTCCTCGCCGCGCTCCCCGGCGCGCGGCTGCTGATCGGCGAGGAGGCCGACCTGGCCACGGTGACGGCCGCGCTGCGCGACCACACCCTGGTCCACTTCGCCTGCCACGGGGACAACGACTCCTCCCTCGGACTGCTGCGCGGCGGCGGCCTGCACCTCGGCCAGGGGACCCTGACGGCCGGCCAGATCCAGGACACCCCACTGGAGCACGGCGCGCTGGCGATCCTCTCCGCCTGCAGCACGGCCCAGGCACACCCCCAGCTGCCCGACGAGCCGATGCACCTGGCGGCTGCCTTCCAGCTGGCCGGATTCCGGGGGGTCGTGGGCACCCTGTGGCAGGCCCCGGACACCCCCGGAATGGCCCGGGAGCTCTACGCCGCCCTCACCGCGGGCGGAACCGCCCCGCCGGACACCGCGGCCTCGGCCCGCGCGCTCAACCACGCCCAGCTCTCCGTCCGCGACGCCTATCCGGCCGCCCCGACCCGCTGGGCGGCCCATCTGCACTCCGGCGCCTGAGCAACCGCCTCCCGAACGGCAGCGCTCGAGGCACCGGCGACCCGGCACCGGCACCCGGCCACGGGCGCCCCCGCACTCACCGCTTCGGCGCTCACCGCTCCAGCAGCATCCGCTGGAGCTCCCGGGCGGCCCGGGGCGGGGCGACGTCGCTGCGGTGGGCCAGCGCGATGGTCCGGTGTAGTCCCGGCCGGGCCAGCGGGGTGACCCGCAGCCCCCGTCCGGCCCGGGTGGCGACCATCCGCGGCACCACGGCCACCCCCAGCCCGGCCCGCACGAATCCGAGTACCGCGTCCATCTCGCCGCCCTCCACGGCGAAGTCCGGGTCGAACCCGGCGGACCGGCACGCCGCGACGGTCAGCTCCCGCAGGTCGTACCCGTGCCGGAACATCACCAGCCGCTCGCCCTCCAGACCGGCGATGTCGACGACCCGCCCGCCCCGGCCGGGCGCCCGCGCGTCGGGCGAGGACACCACCACCAGGTCCTCCCGCAGCAGTTCCACCGTGGTCAGGGCGGGCGACGGCGTGGGCAGCGGCAGCACGACCAGGGCGAGGTCCAGGGCGCCACGGGCGAGCTGGCGTACCAGGTCGTGCGAGCCGCCCTCCTCGATCAGCAGCTGAATCCCGGGGTAGCGGTCGTGGAAGGCGCGCAGCACGTCCGGCAGCAGTCCGGTGCACAGGCTCGGCGTGGCGCCCAGCCGCACCCGCCCCCGGCGCAGCTGCACCAGCTCCTGCACCTCGTGCCGGGCCGTGTCCGCGTCGGCGAGGATCCGCCGGGCCAGCGGCAGCAGCGCCTCCCCGGCGTCGGTCAGCGTGATGTTGCCCCGGGCGCGCAGGAACAGGTCCGCGCCCAGCTCCCGCTCCAGTGCCTTGATCTGCTGGGACAGCGACGGCTGGGCGACGTGGACCACTTCGGCGGCCCGGGTGAAGTGCCGGGTCTCGGCGACGGCCACGAAGTACTGGAGCTGCTGAAACTGCATGGTCTCCACGATAGCTGTTGTCTATGGAATCAAGCCGGACCATGTCTTGGACCGATCGGGCCCTTCGGCCCTAGCGTCTCTGAACATGGCTCTGGCAACGCGGACGGACCGACGGCCGTCCATGGCGCGCACGATGTGGGACAGCACGGTCGGCAAGAAGGCGGTCATGGCCGTCAGCGGCCTGATCATGCTGCTCTACCTGGTCGCGCACATGATCGGGAACCTGAAGATCTACTTCGGGGCGGGCGAGTTCAACCACTACGCGCACTGGCTGCGCACCGTCGGCGAACCCTTCATGCACTACGAGTGGACGCTCTGGCTCGTCCGGATCGTCCTGGTCGCCGCCGTGGTCGCGCACGCCACCTCCGCCTACCAGCTCAGCCGCCGGGACATCAGGGCGCGGCCCACGAAGTACGTGCACAGCAGGCCGCGGGCCAGTTACGCCACCCGCACCATGCGCTGGGGCGGGATCATCCTCGGCCTGTTCATCGTCTGGCACCTGCTGGACCTGACCACCGGCACCGTGCACTCCGGCGGCTTCCAGCAGGGGCACCCGTACCAGAACGTCGTGGACACCTTCTCCACCTGGTACGGCGACGTCGTCTACATCGTCGCGATGCTCGCGCTCGGCCTGCACATCCGGCACGGCTTCTGGAGCGCGGCCCAGACCCTCGGCGTCGGCAGCCGCTCCCGCGACCGAGCCCTGAAGACCCTCGCGAACGTCCTCGCGCTGCTGCTCACGGCCGGCTTCATCGCCGTACCCGTGGGCGTGATGACCGGAGTGGTGAGCTGATCATGACCTCGTACACCGACTACACGACCGGCGAGCCGGCCGTCGACACCAAGGCGCCCGCCGGCCCGATCCACGAGCGCTGGGACAAGCGCCGCTTCGAGGCCAAGCTGGTCAACCCCGCCAACCGGCGCAAGCACACGGTCATCGTCGTGGGCACCGGTCTGGCCGGCGGCTCCGCGGGCGCCACCCTCGCCGAACAGGGCTACCAGGTCGTCCAGTTCTGCTACCAGGACTCTCCGCGCCGCGCCCACTCCATCGCCGCGCAGGGCGGCATCAACGCGGCGAAGAACTACCGCAACGACGGCGACTCGGTCCACCGCCTGTTCTACGACACCGTCAAGGGCGGCGACTTCCGGGCCCGTGAGTCCAACGTGCACCGCCTCGCCCAGGTCTCCGTCGAGATCATCGACCAGTGCGTGGCCCAGGGCGTGCCGTTCGCCCGCGAGTACGGCGGCCTGCTGGACACCCGCTCGTTCGGCGGCGTGCAGGTGTCCCGGACCTTCTACGCCCGCGGCCAGACCGGCCAGCAACTGCTGCTGGGCGCCTACCAGGCGCTGTCCCGGCAGATCGCCGCCGGGAACGTGGAGATGCACCCGCGCACCGAGATGCTCGACCTGATCGTCGTCGACGGGCGGGCCCGGGGCATCGTCGCCCGGGACCTGATCACCGGGAAGATCTCCACGTACTTCGCGGACGCCGTCGTCCTCGCGAGCGGCGGCTACGGCAACGTCTTCTACCTGTCGACGAACGCCATGAACTCCAACGCCACCGCGATCTGGCGGGCCCACCGGCGCGGCGCCCACTTCGCCAACCCCTGCTTCACCCAGATCCACCCCACCTGCATCCCGCGCACCGGCGACCACCAGTCGAAGCTGACGCTGATGAGCGAGTCGCTGCGCAACGACGGCCGGATCTGGGTGCCGAAGGCCAAGGGCGACGACCGGCCGGCGAACAGGATCCCCGAGGACGAGCGCGACTACTACCTGGAGCGCATCTACCCGTCCTTCGGCAACCTGGTCCCGCGCGACATCGCCTCCCGCGCCGCGAAGAACGTCTGCGACGAGGGCCGCGGCGTCGGCCCCGGCGGACAGGGCGTGTACCTCGACTTCGCGGACGCCATCAGGCGCATGGGCCGGGCGGCGGTCGAGGCGAAGTACGGCAACCTCTTCGACATGTACCAGCGGATCACCGACGAGGATCCGTACGAGGTGCCGATGCGCATCTACCCGGCCGTGCACTACACGATGGGCGGCCTGTGGGTCGACTACGACCTGCAGACCACGGTCCCCGGCCTGTTCGCCGTCGGCGAGGCCAACTTCTCCGACCACGGTGCCAACCGGCTCGGCGCCTCGGCCCTGATGCAGGGTCTGGCCGACGGCTACTTCGTGCTCCCGGCCACCATCAACGACTACCTGGCGCGCAACCCGCACCAGGACCCGGTGACCGGCGAACACCCGGTGGTCCAGGAGGTGCTGGCCGAGACGGAGGACCGGCTCAACCTGCTGCTCGCCGTCGGCGGCGACCGCACCCCCGACTCCTTCCACCGCGAACTCGGCGAACTGATGTGGGAGTTCTGCGGCATGGCCCGCACCGACTCCGGGCTGCGCAAGGCCCTGGAACGCATCCCGCAGATCCGCGACGAGTTCTGGCGGCGCATCAAGGTGCCCGGCACCGGCGAGGAGTTCAACCAGTCGCTGGAGAAGGCCAACCGGATCGTCGACTACCTGGAGCTCGCCGAGCTGATGTGCCTCGACGCGCTGCACCGCGCCGAGTCCTGCGGCGGTCACTTCCGCGAGGAGTCGCAGACCCCCGACGGCGAGGCGGCGCGCCGGGACGACGAGTTCGGCTACGCGGCCGCCTGGGAGTTCACCGGCACCGGCGCCGCTCCCGTCCTGCACAAGGAAGACCTGGTCTTCGAGTACGTCCACCCCACCCAGCGGAGCTACGCATGAAGCTCACCCTGCGCGTCTGGCGGCAGAAGAACGCCGACGCCGACGGCGCGATGTCCACGTACGAGGTGGACGGCATCTCCCGGGACATGTCCTTCCTGGAGATGCTCGACACCCTCAACGAGGAGCTCATCCTCAAGGGCGAGGACCCGGTCGCCTTCGACCACGACTGCCGCGAGGGCATCTGCGGCGCGTGCTCGCTCGTCATCAACGGCGACGCACACGGCCCGGAGCGCACCACCACCTGCCAGCTCCACATGCGGTCCTTCGAGGACGGCGACGTGATCGACATCGAACCCTGGCGGGCCTCGGCCTTCCCGGTGATCAAGGACCTGGTCGTCGACCGGTCCGCGTTCGACCGGATCATCCAGGCCGGCGGCTACGTCACGGCACCGACGGGCTCGGCGCCGGAGGCCCACGCCACGCCGGTGCCCAAGCCGGACGCCGACCTCGCCTTCGAGCACGCGGAGTGCATCGGCTGCGGGGCCTGCGTGGCCGCGTGCCCCAACGGTGCGGCGATGCTGTTCACCTCCGCCAAGGTCAACCACCTGAACGTCCTGCCGCAGGGCGCGCCCGAGCGGGAGACCCGGGTGCTGGACATGGTGGCGCAGATGGACGCCGAGGGCTTCGGCGGCTGCACGCTGACCGGTGAGTGCGCGACGGCCTGCCCGAAGGGCATTCCGCTGATGTCCATCACCGGTATGAACAAGGAGTGGCTGCGCGCCACCCGAAAGGCGGCCGGGCGGTAGCGCGGACCAGCGGGCGTTCGCCGTACAGGGGCGGACGGGCGGGGCCGGGAATGGTGCTCATCCCGGCCCCGTCTCGTTTCCCGGCCGGACGCTCTCCCGCGCCGTTCAACAACCTCACACCCGCGCTCCCGCCACCGGTCACACACACGCCAACCGGCATCGGAAGAACAGGAGCGGCAGCCCGGAACGCCGGACTGCCCTGCTGCCGAACCCCGGCCCGTGACCAGGGAGTGAGCCATGACCGGCGTCACCACGCTCGATCGTCCTTCGCAGCCCGCCGCCCCCACCCGCTACACCGTCACCCTCGCCCGCGACGAGGACGACGTCCGCGCCGCCCAGCGGCTGCGGCACGACGTGTTCGCCGGGGAGCTCGGCGCCCTGCTGACCACCCCGCAACCGGGCCTCGACGTGGACCCGTTCGACGCGTACTGCGACCACCTGCTCGTCAACGACACGGTCACCGGCCAGGTCGTCGGCACCTACCGGCTGCTGCCGCCGGAACGGGCCGCGGTCGCCGGACGGCTCTACTCCGAGGGCGAATTCGACCTGACCGCGCTCGACGGACTGCGGTCCGGACTGGTGGAGGTCGGCCGCTCCTGTGTGCACCCCGAGCACCGCGACGGAACGGTCATCGGCCTGATCTGGGCCGGGATAGCCCGCTACATGGTGGACCGGGGCCACGAATGGCTGGCGGGCTGCTGCTCCGTACCGCTCGCCGACGGCGGCGCCCAGGCCGCCGCCACCTGGGAGCGGGTGCGCGCCAGGCACCTGGCGCCCGAGGAGTACCGGGTACGCCCGCTGCTGCCGTGGGTGCCGGCCGCCGCGGCGCCGGCCGGACGCGGCGAACTGCCCGCCCTGCTGCGCGGCTACCTCCGGCTCGGCGCCTGGGTGTGCGGGGAGCCCGCCCACGACCCGGACTTCGGGGTCGCCGATCTGTACGTCCTGCTGTCGATGCGCCGGGTCAACCAGCGCTATCTGCGGCACTTCCTCTCCCTCGTGCCGGCCTGATGAGCGCCTGGCTGCCCACCGCGCCCTGCACCCCTGCCGCCTGCCTGGAACCGGCCGGGCCCACCGTGGCTCCGCTCAGGGCCGTACTGCGACTCGCCGCGCTCGCCGTCCTGGTCCTCGTGGGGATCGCGCTGTCCCCGCTGGGCGGCAGGCTCCCGGCCGGCTGGGTCGGATGCTGGTGCCGGGCGGTCGTACGGGCCGCGGGCGTCCGGATCCGGCTCACCGGCTCCGCGCCCGCCGAGGGCGGCGTCCTCCTGGTCGCCAACCACATCTCCTGGCTGGACATCCCGCTGCTCGCGGCCGTGCGTCCGGCCCGGATGCTCGCCAAGTCCGAGATTCGGCGGTGGCCCGTGGCGGGCCGGCTGGCGGAGCTGGGCGGGGCCCTGTTCATCGAGCGGGACCGGCTGCGCGCCCTGCCGGACACCGTCGTCCGGATCGGCGCCGCACTGCGGGCCGGTGCCGCCGTCGCGGTGTTCCCGGAGGGCAGCACCTGGTGCGGCCGCGCCCGGGGGCACTTCCGCCGGGCGGTCTTCCAGGCCGCGCTCGACGCCCGGGTGCCCGTGCAGCCCGTACGCCTGGGCTATCGCGACGCCGGGGGAGGCGCGGACACGGCGGCCGCGTTCGTCGGGGAGGACACCCTGTTCGCCTCGCTGTGGCGGGTGGCCTCGGCGCGTGGCCTGGTGGCCGAGGTGGAGGTGCGCCCGCTCATCCCGGCCGGACGTCACCAGGACCGGCGGACGCTCGCCCGGGCGGCCGAGCCCTGGGCGGCCACGTGTCCGACGGAATGGGTACATACGCCGCGAAAGGGAACCCGGAACATGCACATCACTACTCTCCGAGGAGCGTGTGTCCATGTACACGGGAACGCTTCTGGCCATGTCCACGGGGACGCTGCTGGCGATCATCATCCCGATCGTCGTGGTGATCGCGTTGATCGCGCTGATCGCCATGGCGGTCTCCCGGATGCGGCGCAATCGCCTCCGCAAGCGCTTCGGCCCGGAATACGAACGCACGGTTGAGGGATCCGACAGCCGGCGCACCGCCGAACGGGAGCTCAGGGACCGCGAGCGGCGTCACGACTCCCTGGAGATCAGGCCGCTGCCCCCCGTCTCCCGCGACCGCTACTCGCGGGAGTGGAACGACGTCCAGCGGGAGTTCGTGGACCGGCCGCAGGACGCGGTGCACGACGCGGACCGCCTGGTGACCTCGCTGATGCGTGAGCGGGGCTATCCGACCGAGGACTTCGAGCAGCAGACGAGGGACCTCTCGGTGGAACACGGCCGCACGCTGGAGCACTACCGCGCCGCGCACGAGGTGGAGTCCCTCAGCACGGAGCGCCGGGCGACGACCGAGCAACTGCGGGGTGCCATGGTGCACTACCGCGCCCTGTTCGACGAATTGCTCTCCGACGGCGGCGGCCGGGCCCACGCCCGGACCTGACGCCCCGCACGACCCGCATGGAGGAGCACCATGCCCAGCAACGAGGAAACGCGCCGCACCACGGGCGGCCTGTCCACCGGGGACCTGGCCCAGCCGGCCGGGACCCGTACCGAAGGGGACGCGGGAGCGGCCACCTCGCGAGCCCCCATGTATCCGGGTGAGGGCACCGCGCAGACCGGTACGCGGCCCCCGGGTGGCGAGACCGAGGCCGCGGGCCCCGGCACCGGTTCCCCGGCCACGGACCGGTCCGAGGCGGCCGGCGCCACGGCCGGGCCCGACGGCGGCACGGATGCGGCGCAGGGGGCCGGCGCGGCCTCCGAGCCCGCCCGCGCCCCAGGTGCGTCCGACGACGAGACCCCGCAACTGCTGACCGACGACGAGGAGCAGGGCTTCCGCGACCGCTGGCAGAGGATCCAGGGCAAGTTCGTGGACGACCCCCGGGAGGCCGTGCACGACGCCGACGCCCTCGTCGCGGACGTCATGCGGACCCTCGCCACCACCTTCGACCAGCACAAGAAGGGCCTGGAAGGACAGTGGAGCCAGGGCGAACGGGTGGACACCGAGGAACTGCGCGGGGCACTGCGCCGCTACCGCTCCTTCTTCAACCGGCTGCTCAGCACCTGACGGCCGGCCACCGGCTGTCCGGCACCTGACGTCCGGCGTCCCCGCTCAGCGTCCGGCGTCCCCGCTCAGCGTCCGGCGTCCCCGCTCAGCGCCCGGGCCAGATGGGTCGCCGTGGCGCTGCCCTCGGTCCGGGCCACCTCGGCCGGGGTCCCGGCCGCCACGACGCGCCCACCCCGGTCGCCGCCGCCCGGCCCCAGGTCGATCACCCAGTCGGCCCCCGCGACGACCGTCATGTCGTGCTCCACCACCACCACCGTGTGACCCGCGTCGACGAGGCCGTGCAGCCGGTCCATCAGTACCTCGACATCCGCCGGGTGCAGCCCGGTCGTCGGCTCGTCCAGCAGGTACAGGGTGTGGGCGCGACGGCCGCGCTGCAGCTCGCTCGCCAGCTTGATCCGCTGGGCCTCCCCGCCGGACAGCTCCGTGGCCGGCTGCCCCAGGCGCACATAGCCGAGGCCCACGTCGAGCAGCGTGCCGAGACTGCGGGCGGCGGCCGGGGTGTCCGCGAAGAACTCCGCGGCGCCCTCCACCGTCAGGTCCAGCACCTCGGCGATGTTCCGCCCTCGGTAGGCCACTTGCAGTGTCTCGGGGTTGTAGCGGGCGCCCGCGCAGTCCGGGCAGGGCGCGTACGTGCTCGGCAGGAACAGCAGCTCGACACTGACGAACCCCTCGCCCTGGCAGGTCTCGCAGCGGCCTCCGGCCACGTTGAACGAGAACCGGCCCACCCCGTACCCGCGGGCCCGTGCCTCGTCGGTGGCGGCGAACACCTTCCGCACGACGTCGAACAGGCCCGTGTACGTGGCCAGGTTGGAGCGCGGAGTTCGCCCGATCGGCTTCTGGTCCACCCGGACGAGCCTGCCGACCGCGTCCGGCTCCTCCGTGAACTCGCCGACGAGCGTCGACTTCCCCGAACCGGAGACACCGGTGACGGCGGTGAACGCGCCGAGCGGGAAGGCGGCCGTCACGCCGCGCAGGTTGTGCCGGGTCACGGGGCCCAGCGTCAGCCAGCCGCGCGGCTCGCGGACCGCACGCGCCGGACCGGGTGGCCCGGCGAACAGGTAGCGGGCCGTCGCGGAGTCGGCCACCGGGGCGAGGCCCGCCACCGGGCCGCTGTACAGCACCCGCCCGCCGTGCTCGCCCGCGCCGGGGCCCACGTCCACCAGCCAGTCGGCGCCCCGTACCACCTCCAGGTGGTGCTCCACCACGAACACCGAGTTCCCGGCCGCCTTGAGCCGCTCCAGCACCGTGATCAGCGCCTCGGTGTCCGCCGGGTGCAGGCCCGCCGAGGGCTCGTCCAGCACGTAGACCACCCCGAACAGCCCGGACCGGAGCTGGGTGGCCAGCCGGAGCCGCTGCAACTCGCCCGCGGAGAGGGTGGGCGTGGCCCGGTCCAGGCTGAGGTAGCCGAGACCCAGCTCGACGACCGGCGCGATCCGTGAGTTCAGGTCCTCGGTGAGCACGCGGGCGGTCTCGGTGCCGTCGTGCGGCAGCCCGGCCAGGTCGGTCAGCGGCAGCGCCGCCAGTTCGGCGATGGTCCGGCCCCCGAAGGTCACCGCCAGCGCCTCGGGCCGCAGTCGGCTGCCCCCGCACGCCGGGCAGGGGGCGCTGGTCAGGAACCGCTCCGCCTTGGCCCGCAGGGTCGCGGACCTGGTGTCGGAGAACGTCTTCATGACGTATCGGCGGGCACTGGTGTACGTGCCCTGGTACGGCCGCTGGATCCGGTCGGCGTCCCGCACCGGGTGGACGGTGACGACCGGCTGCTCGTCGGTGAAGAGGATCCACTCCCGCTCCCCGGCGGGCAGCTCACGCCAGGGCCGGTCGACGTCGTACCCGAGGGCGTCGAGGATGTCGCGCAGGTTCTTGCCCTGCCAGGCGCCCGGCCAGGCGGCGATCGCGCCCTCGCGGACGGACAGCGAGGGGTCGGGGACCAGCAGCTCCTCGGTGGTGCGGTGTACCTGGCCGAGGCCGTGGCACTCCGGGCAGGCGCCCGCCGCCGTGTTGGGTGAGAAGGCGTCGGAGTCGAGCCGCTCGGCGCCGGGCGGGTACTCCCCGGCGCGCGAGAAGAGCATGCGCAGGGAGTTGGAGAGGTTGGTGACCGTGCCCACGGAGGAGCGCGAGGACGGGGCCGAGCGGCGCTGCTGGAGCGAGACCGCCGGCGGCAGCCCCGTGATCTCGGCGACCCGGGGTGCCCCGATCTGGTGGATCAGCCGCCGTGCGTACGGCGCGACCGACTCGAAGTAGCGCCGCTGCGCCTCGGCATAGACGGTGCCGAACGCCAGGGACGACTTGCCCGAGCCGGACACGCCGGTGAACACGGCCAGCACATCCCGTGGGATGTCCACGTCGACACCCTTGAGGTTGTGCTCGCGGGCACCGCGGACGCGGACGCGGGGATCATGGGGGCTGTGCATCGGGGCGATGGTAGTCCGCCCCGCTCGTCAGGTCTGCGGGGGCCGGTCCTGCGGCTTGCCGAACTCGTCCCGCAGCTTGTCCTGGCCGGTGTCGACCTGGGACTGGTACTTGTTCCCGGTCCGCTGGTCGATGTAGTCGCCGCCCTTGTCGACGCCCTTGTTGGCCATGTCCTCGTGGCCCTTGAGCATCCCTTTGATCTTGTCCATGAAGGACATGTCAGCGCTCCTTGTCGTCGAGGCTTCCTCCCCAAGCCTTACCGGCCCCGCCCGGTAACGCATCTCGGGACGTCTTCGCGCCGTGCGTACTTGCAGCATATATGCGATTTTGGGGGAATATGTCTGCCCATCGCGGAAAGGGCCGCCCATGAACACCCCCGGTTTCGGATTCGGACGCAGTCCGTTCGAGGAGTTCGACGAGCTGATGTCCCGCTTCTTCGGCGGGACCGGCGGCCCGGCCGCCTCCACCCGCCGGCCCCAGCGCGTCGACATCGGCAGCCTGCTGTCCGAGCGGGCGCGGGAGCTGGTGGGAGGAGCCAGGGACATCGCCGCCGCCGAGGGCAGCGACGAACTCGACGCCCGCCATCTGCTCGCCGCCGCCACCGAACACGACTCCACCCGGCGGCTGCTCACCGCCGCCGGCGCCGACCCCGACCGCATCCGCGAACGGCTCGCCGCCCCCGCCGCGGGCGCGAAGAGCGAGCCCGCCACGCTGACCCCGGCCGCCAAACGCGCCCTGCTCGACGCCTACCGCATCTCGCGGGCCGAGGGCGCCTCCTACATCGGCCCCGAGCACCTGCTGCGCGCCCTCGCCGCCAACCCGGAGTCGGCGGCCGGACAGGCCCTCGGCGAGGGCGGCTGGGAGCCGGCCCGGGTGCCCGCCGAGAGCACGGCCGAGCGCAAGGAGCCGAGCAGCACGCCCACCGTCGACGAATACGGCCGGGACCTCACCGAGGATGCCCGCGACGGCCGCCTCGACCCGGTGATCGGACGGGACGAGGAGGTCGAGCAGACCATCGAGGTGCTCTCCCGGCGCAGCAAGAACAACCCCGTCCTGATCGGCGACCCCGGCGTGGGCAAGACCGCGGTGGTCGAGGGCATCGCGCAGCGCATCGTCGCCGGTGACGTGCCGAAGACCCTCGCCGGCAAGCGGCTGGTCTCGCTGGACCTGGCCGGCATGGTGGCCGGCACCAAGTACCGGGGCGAGTTCGAGGAACGGCTGAAGAAGCTCCTCGACGAGGTCAGCCGGCACAGCGACGAACTGGTGCTGTTCCTGGACGAGTTGCACACCGTCGTCGGAGCGGGCGGCGGGGGCGAGGGTGCCATGGACGCCGGTAACATGCTGAAACCGGCCCTGGCGCGCGGGGAGTTGCACCTGATCGGCGCGACCACCGTGGACGAGTACCGCAGGCACATCGAGAAGGACGCCGCGCTGGAACGCCGCTTCGCGCCGATCCTCGTCGGCGAGCCCGGAGTCGACGACACCATCGAGATCCTGCGCGGACTGCGCGACCGCTACGAGGCCCACCACCAGGTGCGCATCACCGACGAGGCGGTCGTCGCCGCGGCCGAGCTGTCCGACCGGTACATCACCTCCCGCTTCCTGCCCGACAAGGCCATCGACCTGATGGACCAGGCCGCCGCCCGGGTCCGGCTGCGCGCCAGGACCCCGCTCGCGGACACCCGGGAGGCCGAGGACCGGCTCGCGGCCCTGAACCGGGAGAAGGACCAGGCGGTCGCCGACGAGGAGTACGAGCGGGCCAAGGACCTGCGTGACCGGATCAAGGAGACCGAGGCCGAGCTGGCCGACGCGAACAAGGCGGAGGGGCAGGCCCCGAAGGTCACCGCGGAGGACATCGCCCAGGTCGTCTCACGCACCACCGGCATCCCGGTCGCCCAGCTCACCGAGGAGGAGCGGGAGCGGCTGATGAAGCTGGAGGAGCACCTGCACGAGCGGGTCGTAGGCCAGGACGAGGCGATCACCGCGGTCGCCCGCGCGGTACGGCGGGCCCGGGCCGGCATGAGCGACCCCGACCGGCCCGTCGGCAGCTTCCTCTTCCTCGGCCCGACCGGTGTCGGCAAGACCGAGCTGGCCCGCGCCCTCGCCGCAGCCCTGTTCGGCGACGAGGGCCGCATGATCCGCCTCGACATGAGCGAGTTCCAGGAGCGGCACACGGTCTCCCGGCTGGTCGGCGCCCCGCCCGGGTACGTCGGCCACGAGGAGGCCGGCCAGCTCACCGAGGCCGTGCGCAGGCAGCCCTACGCCGTGCTGCTGCTGGACGAGGTGGAGAAGGCGCACCCCGACGTCTTCAACACCCTGCTGCAGCTCCTGGACGACGGCAGGCTCACCGACTCCCAGGGCCGCACCGTCGACTTCAAGAACACCGTGGTCATCATGACGTCCAACATCGGTGCCGACCGCATCCTGGCCGCCGGCACCGAGGACTACGCCAAGGTGCGCGAGGCGGTCATGCCGGTGCTCCAGCAGCACTTCCGGCCCGAGTTCCTGAACCGCATCGACGAGATCATCGTCTTCCGGGGCCTGGAGCGCACCGAGCTGCGCCAGGTCGTGGACCTGCTGCTGGAGCACACCCGGCGCCGGCTGCACGCCCAGGACGTCACCATGGAGGTCACCGACGCGGCCGCGGAACTGCTGGCGAACCTCGGGTACCAGCCGGACTTCGGCGCCCGCCCGCTGCGCCGCACCATCCAGCGCGAGGTGGACGACCGTCTGGCCGACCTGCTGCTCTCCGGCGGGCTGACCGCGGGCGACCGGGCGGTGGTGGACGCGGCCGACGGATCGGTGGTGATCCGCGCGGAGCGGCCGGCCGAAGCGGGGGACTGAGCCCTCAGCGGCCGGGGGCGAACAGGGCGGCGAGGCGCCGGTAGGAGTCCAGCAGCGCGCCACGGTCGTACGTGCTGGTGGTGACGAGGACCTCGGCGGCGCCCGTCTCCTTCAGCACCGTCTCCAGCTCGTCGGCGACCTGGCCGGCGGTGCCGGCCAGGTGACCGGCGAGCGCGGACTCGTAGAGGTCCCGTTCCTTCCCGGTCATCGCCCGCCCCTCGATCTCCTCGGCCGGGGCCAGCGGCGGGAAGGTGCCGTGGGTCCGCGAGTACGCCGTGGCCCAGGCCTCCGGGACCAGCAGCCGCCGCGCCTCCTCGGCGGTCCCGGCGACCGCCACGGTCCCGGAGATCACGACGTAGGGCTCGGACGCCCAGGGCGAGGGGCGGAACAGCGAGCGGTACTCGTCGATGCCGCGCATCATCCGCTCGCGTCGCCGCAGGTCCCCGATGACCATCGGCAGCCCCGCCCGGGCCGCGATCCGCGCCCCTTCGCCCATGGCCAGCACGAACGGCGGGACCCTCAGGCCCTCGGCCGGGCGGGCGCGCACCCCGGTGGGGGAGGTCCCGGCGAACCAGCCGAGCAGTTCGCCGAGCTGGGCCGAGAAGTCCCCGGCGGCCTCCTTGTCCCGGCCGAGCGCCCGGCGGACCCCGTCCGTGAAGCCGACGGAACGGCCGAGCCCCATGTCGATCCGGCCCGGGAACAGCGCCTCCAGCACGCCGAACTGCTCGGCGACGACGAGGGGCTGGTGATTGGGCAGCATCACCCCGCCGGTGCCTACCCGGACCGTGCGCGTCGCAGCGGCCACGGCGGCGGCGAGCACGGTCGGCGCGGAGCCCGCGACCCCGGGCACGCCATGGTGCTCCGACACCCAGAAACGGTGGTAGCCGAGCGCCTCCGCCTCCCGTGCCAGCGCGACGGTGTCCCGCAGCGCCTCGGCGGGCGGGCGTCCCGCGCGGGTACGGGAGCGGTCGAGGACGGAGAACCTGGTCCGGGCGATCACTGCACTCACGCAGGGTTCAACACCGCCGGGGCGCCAGGATTCCCGGTCCGGCTCTCACCGCCCCGACCGGGTCCGCGCACCGCGTGGGGCACGGATCATCTGCAACTCCAGCGCGAGCGGGGGCTCGGCAGTACCCGGGCCACCCGCCCGCGCCCAGTCGGCGATCTCGGCGGTGCAGTCGTCGTCCAGGGCGAAGCCGATCCACACCGGCCTGCCACCGGCGCGCCGGCCCTCCGCCGACGGCCGCACGACCAGGACGTTCGCCTGGTCGCACGGCCCGAGGCAGTCGCTCGTGCGCACTTCGAAGCCGCCCTCGGCGGCCGCCGCCCGCAACCGGTCGAGCTGACCGTCCGGATCGGTGCCGGGCTGCTTCGCCGGATCGCCGCAGCAGCAGCCCCGGCAGACGACGACGGTGCAGGGACGGGCGAAGTTGCGGGGTACGGAAGGCATGGGAGAAGCATGCGGCCCTCGGTCCACGGCAGTTGACACCGGGGTGGGTAGGTCCTCTCGTTCGGGTCAGGCCGGATCAGCCGGATCAGGGCGCCGTGCCAGGTCCCGCGAGCCCGGCAGGATCCGAACGAGAGGGCCTAGGGTGACCGGGTGACAGACAGCAGCGCGCGCCCGGTCGCCGTGTTCGACCTCGACAACACCCTGGCCGGCACCGCCCACCGCCAGCACTTCCTGGAGAGCCGCCCGCGCGACTGGAACGCCTTCTTCGCCGCCGCGCCCGCGGACCCGCCGCTCGCCGAGGGCGTGAAGCTCGCGCTCGAGACGGCCCGCGAGTGCGAGATCGTGTACCTCACCGGGCGGCCCGAGCGGTGCCGGCGCGACACCCTTGACTGGCTCGCGGCCCACGGACTGCCCGAGGGCCGCGTGCACATGCGGAGCAACGCCGACCGCAGGCCCGCCCGGTTCACCAAGCTGGAGATCCTGCGCCGGCTCGCCCGGGACCGGCGGGTCCGGGTCCTCGTCGACGACGACGAGCTGGTGTGCGACGACGCGGAGCGCGCCGGTTTCACCGTGGTGCGGGCCCGCTGGGCCGACCGGTCCGCGGCGCTGGAGGACGCCCAGGAGCGCGAGGGGCGTACCTGAGGGACCGCGAGGGGTGTCCGGGGGTCCCGGCGGCTACTCGGCGCCGTCCTCGATGCGGAAGCCCACCTTCAGGCCCACCTGGTAGTGCTCGATCCGCCCGTTCTCGATCTGGCCGCGTACCTGGGTCACCTCGAACCAGTCGAGGTTGCGCAGCGTCTGGTCGGCGCGCGCGATGGCGTTGCGGATGGCCTGGTCGAGGCCCTCGTGCGAGGTGCCGACGATCTCGGTGACCCGGTAGGTGTGGTTCGACATGCGGGGGGCTCCTCTCCGCCGTGAGGAGCCGCGCGGCGGCGTGCCTCACGTCCGGCGCGACCGGGGTGTCACGCCGTACTCCACCGTGCCGTATCCCCGCCCGGCGCGCGAGGCGTCGCCTCCGTACGCCCGGTAGCGCTTGACCTACGCATTGGTCCATACCAAAATCCAGCACACCCGTGCGAACGCGTGTGTTCGTCCCCCCACGTCGGGCCCCTCGCCCTGTCCGCAACCGCCAGGCCAGACAGAACAGGACCCCTCGTGAGACGTCGTCTGCTCGCCCTCCTCTGCGTCACCGGCTCCCTCGTCAGCGCCTGCGGTGTCCTGCCCGGTCACCACCGGCAGACCGTCACCGTGTGGCTGATGAAGGACAGCGCCTCGCAGGACTTCCTGCGGCGCTTCACCGCGGACTTCGAACGCACCCACGACGACCTGCGGCTCGACATCCGCATCCAGGAGTGGACCGGCATCGTGGAGAAGGTCCGAAAGGCGCTCAAGGACGACGCGGAGGACGGCCCCGATGTCATCGAGGTGGGCAACACCCAGGTCCCGCTCTACGTGGAGGACGGCCGGCTGACCGATCTGACCCTGGAGTCGATGCGCGACTGGGGCAAGGAGCACTGGCTGCCCGGCCTCGCCGAACCCGGCAAGGACGGCAACAACCAGTACGGCGTGCCCTGGTACGCGGCCAACCGGGTGGTCATCTACCGCAAGGACCTCTTCGAACAGGCCGGCATCACCGCCCCGCCGAAGACCCGCGACGAATGGCTCGCCGACACCCGGAAGCTCGACTCGGCCGGAAACCAGGGCATCTACCTGGCCGGGCAGGACTGGTACACCCTCTCGGGATTCATCTGGGACGAGGGCGGTGAACTCGCGGAGAAGAAGGACTACGAGTGGCGGGGCACCCTGGACACCCCCGCGGCGCTGCGCGGCATGGACTTCTACCGCCGGCTCCAGGCGCTCGGTGAGGGGCCCGTGGACTCCGACGAGGAACACCCGCCCCAGGCCGGGGTGT
Source organism: Streptomyces sp. NPDC041129 (assembly GCF_055592265.1). Classification (NCBI taxonomy): domain Bacteria; kingdom Bacillati; phylum Actinomycetota; class Actinomycetes; order Kitasatosporales; family Streptomycetaceae; genus Streptomyces; species Streptomyces sp. NPDC041129. Next base: position 683,135 of record NZ_JBVIYV010000001.1, read on the forward strand.
TCGCGGGCGGCAAGGTCGCCCAGATCATCGGGGTGCCGGGACTCGCCCAGTCGATCGTGCGGGAGAATCCCGGCCTCAAGGGCAAGCTCGGCTTCTTCCCGGTGCCCGGCAGGACGGCCGCCCGGCCCGGCGTCGTCTTCACCGGCGGCTCCGACCTCGTCGTACCGCGCAACACCGGCGACCAGTTCGCCGCCACCGCCGTCGTCGGGGCGCTCACCGGAGCCAAGTGGGACACCGAACTCGCCCGCACCATGAACTACGTGCCCAACAAGACCACCCTGGCGGACGCGGTGGCCGGCGAGGAGGGGGTCGCCGCCATGGCGGCGGGCGCCGCGCACGGCCGGGCGACCCCCAACACCCCTCAGTGGGCCTCGGTGGAGGCCGACAACCCGATCAAGGGGTACATGACCCGGGTGCTGGACGGGGCCGACCCGGCGAGCGAGGCCCGCCGGGCCGACCGCAGGATCACCGAGGCCCTGGCCACCAACCTGGGCTGACCTACCGCACCACGCTCAGCGACAGCGCGAACCGGTCCTCGGCATCCGTCCACCAGTGGGTCAGTTCGAGGCCGGTGGCCGCCAGTTCGGCGGTGATGCCGTCCCGGCGGAACTTCGCCGACACCTCGGTGCGCATCTCCTCGCCCGCCGCGAAGTCCACGGCCAGGTCCAGCGCGGGCACCTTGACGGTCTGCGCGGTGCGCGAGCGCAGCCGCATCTCGATCCACTCCTGTTCCGGGTCCCACACGGCCACGTGGTCGAAGGCGTCCGGCTCGAAGTCCGCGCCCAGTTCACGGTTGACGACCGCCAGGACGTTCTTGTTGAAGGCGGCCGTCACCCCGGCCGCGTCGTCGTACGCCCGGACCAGCACCCGCTCGTCCTTGACCAGGTCCGTGCCGAGGAGCAGGCCGTCGCCCGGGGCGAGCAGGGAGCGTACGAGGGCGAGGAACTTCGCCCTCTCGGCGGGCAGCAGGTTGCCGATCGTGCCCCCGAGGAACGCCACGAGCCGGGGACCGGAGGTCGCGGGCAGTTCCAGCGGGGCGGTGAAGTCGGCGATCAGCGCGTGCACGTCGAGTCCGGGCCGCTCCTCGATGAGCGCCCGCCCGGCCTGGGTGAGGGCGCTCTCGCTGACGTCGACCGGGACGTAGGCCTCCAGCGAGGTGAGCGCGTCGATGAGATGGCGGGTCTTCTCCGAGGAGCCGGAGCCCAGTTCGATCAGGGTGCGGGCGCGGCTCGCGGCGGCGATCTCACCGCTGCGGGCGACGAGGATCTCGCGCTCGGCACGCGTGGGGTAGTACTCGGGCAGATCGGTGATCCGCTCGAACAGCTCGCTGCCCAGGGCGTCGTAGAACCACTTGGGCGGCAGCGTCTTGGGGGTGACGGTGAGGCCGTGCCGGACGTCGGCGCGCAGCGCGGCGCCGGTCGCGTCCTCGGGGAGGGTGCGGGTGACGTGCAGGGGACTCAACGGCAGGGCTCCTTCGGGGATGGGGGTCCCTCCGCTCGAACGGAGCTGAGAGCGGGGGAGGACGCCGGATCCTCGAGTGGGGCGAGGAGTACACCGGCGCGGCTCGCGGTGAGCACGGTGCGGTCGGGGACCTCCTGCCAGAGCGGGTCGTCGTCGTACGGCTCCGACGCGACGACCGTGCCCGGGCCGGGCTCCGTGCGGTACCAGAGGCTGTCGCCCCAGGCGGTGGCGGCGATGGTCTCGCCGTCGGTGAGCAGCAGATTGAGGCGGGACGCGGGGGCCGCCGCGGCGAAACGGCGAACGGTGTCACCGAGGGCCTGCGCGGGGTCGTCGCCGGAGCGCAGCCGGTGCAGGACCAGCGCCCAGACGAACGCCGAGTCGGTGCGTGCCTGCAGCGACAGCAGCTCGACCGGGGGAAGTCCGGACACCAGGTGCGCCGCCGAGTCCGGCCAGCCGGCGATCGCGCCGTTGTGGCTGAACAGCCAGCGTCCGGCGGCGAAGGGCGCGGCCGCCGCCTCGGCGTCCGCACCCGCGAGGGTGGCGTCGCGCACGGCGGCGAGCACCGTGCCGGCGCGCACCACCCGGGCCAGATCGGCGAAGGACAGGTCCGCCCAGATCGGCCCGGCCCGCCGGTAGCGGGCCGGCGCGGGATCGTCCGGGGCGTACCAGCCCACCCCGAAACCGTCGGCGTTGACGGTGCCGTACCGCTGCCGGCGGGGCTCCCACGACTGCCGGTACAGGCTGTGCGGGGGTTCCACGAGGAGTCGCCCGAGCGGCTGTTCCGGCCCCAGGTAGGCCAGGTGACGGCACATCAGGCGGCCTCCGATCGGGCGGTGCGGAACCCGGAGAAGATCTGCCGCCTTATCGGGTAGTCCCAGTTGCGGAACGTGCCCCGGCAGGCGACCGCGTCCACGGCGAACGAACCGCCGCGCAGCACCTTGTACTCGGCGCCGAAGAACACCTCCGAGTACTCCTTGTACGGGAACGCCGTGAACCCCGGGTACGGCAGGAAGTCGCTGGACGTCCACTCCCACACGTCACCGATCAACTGCCGTACGCCGAGCGGGGACTCGCCGTCCGGGTAGCTGCCGGCGGGGGCCGGCCGGAGGTGGCGCTGGCCCAGGTTGGCGTGCTGGGGGGCCGGGTCGGCGTCGCCCCACGGGTAGCGCCGGGAACGGCCGGTGGCCGGGTCGAAGCGGGCGGCCTTCTCCCACTCCGCCTCGGTCGGCAGCCGGCGCCCGGCCCAGCGGGCGTAGGCGTCCGCCTCGTACCAGCACACGTGCAGCACCGGCTCGTCGGCCGGCACCACCTCGGTGACGCCGAAGCGCCGCCGCAGCCACTGGCCGCCGTCCCGCCGCCAGAAGAGCGGGGCGGTGAGGCCGTGCTGCCGGATGTGCGCCCAGCCCTCCGGGGTCCACCAGCGCTCGGTGCCGTAGCCGCCGTCCTCGATGAACGCCTGGTACGCCGCGTTCGTCACCGGTGTCGTGTCGATCCAGAAGGGTGCCACGTCCACCGGGTGCGCCGGGCGCTCGTTGTCCAGCGCCCAGGGCTCGGCGGAGGTGCCCATGGTGAACGGGCCACCGGGCACCAGGACTTCGGCCGGACCGGTGAACAGCGGGGCCGGTCCGGGATCGGGCGCGGTCAGGACCGGCGCGCCCGTGCGGAGCTGATGGGTGATCAGCATCGTCTCGTCGTGCTGCTGTTCGTGCTGCGCGATCATGCCGAAGGCGAAGCCCGCCTCGGTCAGCCGGCTGCCGTGGAAGTCCGCGGCCTCCAGCAGGTCGAGGGCCCGTCCGCGCACGTCGGACGCGTAACCGCGGGCCTCGGCGGGCGGCAGCAGCGGCAGCGAGGGGCGTTCGGCGCGCGAGTGCTCGAAGGCGTCGTACAGGCCGTCGATCTCGGGCCGCAGCGCCTCCCGGCCGCCGACCGCCCGCAGCAGCCACAGCTCCTCCTGATTGCCGATGTGGGCGAGGTCCCACACCAGGGGCGACATCAGCGGGGAGTGCTGGGTGGTGAGGTCCTGGTCCTCGACACAGTTCGTCAGCAGTTCGGTGCGGGCGCGGGCGGCGGTGAGCGAGGCGACCGCGCGCTCGCGCAGCGCCTCGGTGTCCGCCTCGGTGGCCGTGGTCTCGGTCTCAGGGGCGGTCATGTGCGGATGTCCTTCCTCCCGTGGGCCGCGCGGCGGTCGGTGCCGCGCAGACGGTCCAGCAGGTCGTCGGCCGGGCAGCGGCCCCGCGCGACATGGCGGTCCAGGTACGCGGCGACGGCGTCGACGACCGCGGGCGTGGCGCCGAGCCGGGGCAGGGCCAGGAGCGCCGCCGTGAAGCAGGCGACGGCGGCCTCGCGCAGCTCGGGGTCGGTGAGCCCGTGCCGGGCCGCGTCGGTCCACAGCGGATTGTGCGGGGCCGGCAGGTTCTCGGCCCGCTCGGCCAGCGGTTTGACGGCCTGGTGCGCGGCCTCGGCGGCCTCCGGGTCGTCGAACAGCGCCGCGGTCACCGCGAGCGGCACGATCCAGCCGTCGTCGCCCGGCTGCGCGTCGATCATGCGCAGCTCCAGGTGACCGCGCGGCCGGACCGGCGGGAACAGGGTGGTCAGGTGGTAGTCGAGATCCGCCCGGGTGGGCGGCCGGGGGTGCCGGGAGCGGGTCCACTCGCGGAAGGTGAGGCCCTCGGGTACGTACCAGGGGCCGCTGTCGCGGCGGACGCACATCACCGGGGACTCCAGTACGTGCCGGGCCCAGGCGCCCCTCGGTTCCCCGTCCGGCGGGGGAGCGCCCGCGCGGCCCGCCCCGATCTCCGTCCAGTGCAGCTGACGGGTGGACCGCCAGCCGGTGGGCCGCCGTCCGACCAGCGGGGAGTTGGCGAACGCGGCCACGAGGACCGCGCCGAGCTGGTGGGCCAGCCACCAGCGCTGTCCGAGACCCATGACGCCCGGATCGTCGTGCCCGGCGTCCACGCACACCTGGACGGAGGCCGAGGCGCACATCATGTGCCGGCCGGCCGTGCCGGTGCGGTCGAGGCAGGACTCCATGGCGTCGTAGCGCGGTTCGCGCAGGAACCGGCGGGGTGCGCGCCAGGGGTCGTGGCCGACGCCGAGGAGTCCGAGTCCGTCCTTCGCGAGGACGGTGCGCACGGTCTCCAGATCGGCGGAGACGGTCTCCACGCACTCCATCAGGGAGGCGGCGGGCGGCGAACTCAGCTCCAGCTGGCCGCCGGGTTCGATCGTGAGGGGCGAGCGCAGCGGCACGTTCCGCAGGGTGGCGTAGGCCGCTTCGAGTCGTTCGGGTGTGACGGGGAGCTGCGGCTCGCGCAGCTCGTGGACGAGCCATTCGACTTCCACCCCGAGGGTGCGGGGCGGCCCTGTCTTGAAGCAGATGCCCCTGACCAGGGCCTCCACCTCGGCTTCGGTGACGGCGTCGCGGTGCTCCGTACAGTCACCGCAATCGCTCTTCGAGTCGGACATGTCGGGATCCTCCTGAGATTCCACCATGCCACCGGTCCGGCCCACGCTGGGCCCGGACAGGCACCCGTCCACCCAAGACCCTCGAGCCGATTCGCACAAGGGTACCCATCGGGACGTTCGGGATCGGTAACCTCCGTCTCCTTCCGTGTTCCCCGGGGGTTCCGGGCCCGGGAAAACTCCGTTGCACCGCATCCCAGCATCACCCAGGATGCGTGCATGAGCACGACGGGGGAGACCGCGCGGGCCGCGGTCGCGGCGCCCACGGGGGTGGCGCCGTGAGCGCGCGCCTGCGCGGTGTGGCCGCGGAGACCGAACGGATCGTGGCGGCGGGGGCGTACCGCGCGCCCGGCGGCCGGGAGGTGCCGCTGGCGGCCGCCGTCGAGGCCGCCAGGGCGGGCACCCGGCTGTACGGGCCCGAGCCGGTGCCGGTGCCCGTGGCCGCGGACGCGGAGCCCGTCCTCGAGGTCACGGGCGAGAGCAGCACCGAGGCCGCCCGCCGGCTGGCCGACGCGCCGGTGGCCGTTCTGAACTTCGCCTCGGCCCGTAATCCGGGCGGCGGTTACCTGAACGGCGCCCAGGCCCAGGAGGAGGCGCTGTGCCGCGCCTCGGCGCTGTACACCTGCCTGCTCGAGGCCCGCGCCTTCTACGACCACCACCGCACCCACCGTGACCCGTTCTACACCGATCGGGTGATTCACTCCCCGGCCGTGCCGGTGTTCCGCGACGACCGGGGTGCCATGCTCGAACGGCCGTACCTCGCGGGGTTCCTCACCGCGGCGGCGCCGAACGCCGGTGTCGTGCGGCGTACGGCCCCCGAGCGGGCCGGTGAACTCCCGGCCGCCCTCGCCCGGCGGGCCGAGCGGGTCCTGGAGACCGCCGCCGCCCAGGGCTACCGGCGGCTGGTGCTCGGCGCCTGGGGCTGCGGCGTGTTCCAGAACGATCCGGCACAGGTCGCCGAGGCCTTCCGGGCGCTGCTCGGACCCGGCGGGCGGTTCGCGCGGACGTTCGAGCACGTGGTGTTCGGCATCCTGGACCGCACGCCGGGGTCCACCGTCCGGGAGGCCTTCGCGAGACGGTTCCCGGAGCGCGCGCGTCCGGTCGCCGGCTGAGCGGTCCACGGTCACCTGCCGGGAACCGGCAGGTCACCGGGCAGGCCGGTGAGGCCGTCGGACAGCGGGCGTCAGGTCCAGCCGTACCGCTCGTGCAGCCGCTGCCGGACGAGATTGAAGCGCATCCGGTCGAGCGCGCACGCCTCCCGGCGCATGCCGTCCTCGTGCAGCCTCAGCACGCGGTCCACGTCCACCCACGAATCACGGCCCGACCGGTCCCAGGGGCCGCTGCCGATCGCCACCCACTCGCGGTCCCCGTCGTGCCGCTTGCTGGACAACTGGACGGCGAGGAAGGTGCCCGCCGCCTCCCGGGCGACCACCAGCACCGGCCGGTCCTTGCCGCGGCCGTCGTTCTCCTCGAACGGCACCCAGGTCCACACGATCTCGCCCGGGTCGGGGTCGCCGTCGTGGGCGGGGGAGTACTCGGTACGCACCCGGCCGGTCGCGCGCGGGTCGGCCTCGGTGGTGGCGTGGGCGCCGAAGCGGCCCGGGACGTTCTCATCGGTAGGCGTGCTCACGGGGAGCACCCTAGAGCCTGTCGTGGGCACGTCGGGCGTGCGGGGGGCCCGTGCCGGGCGGCCGGCGGCCGCGGGCGAACGGGATTGCGTGGCGCTGGAGTTCCCGGCCCGGGCCGCGGTGCGGGTGATGACCGCCCGCGCCCGGCGTGTCAGCTGGGCGCGCCGCCGCGCGAGTGGATCTGCAGGCCGGGTCTGCGGCGGTGCACGGTCAGGTAGGCGAGGCCCGAGGCGCCGGCGGTGATGCTGCGCGTGGAGCCGTGCGGCAGCCACAGCAGTGTGCCCTCGGCGAGCGGCTCGTGCTCGTCCTGGGCGCCCTTGCCGAGCACGCCGTCCCCGGAGACGACCAGTACCAGCACGTCCAGGTCCGGCTCGGTGTGCGTGTCGACGCGCGCGCCAGGGGCGAGCCGGACGACGTTGGCGTCGAGCTGGCGTCCGCCCTCGGCCAGCTTCCAGAGCACCCCCGACGGGACCGGCGGATCGGCGGCCAGGGCGCGGGCGTCGCCCAGGACGCGCGGGTCCGGACCCGCGCTCCAGTCGGGACCGGTCTCGGACGACGGCGTCATGCGCACCCCTGGCTGTATCGGCTTCCATGGCCCACCCTACAATTACTCCACGTAGATTCTGTGAAAAAATACACGCAGGTGGGAGTGGGTGATCGGCCGTGACCGCACGACAGAGCCCGCGCCGCCAGGAAGTACTGGACGTACTGCGGGCCGCCCCGGCACCGCTCGGGGTGGCGGCGGTGGCCGAGCGGATGGGCGTCCATCCCAACACCGTGCGTTTCCACCTGGACGCGCTGGTCGCCGAGGGGCTGGTCGAGAGCGGCACCGAGGCGCCCTCCGGGCCCGGCCGGCCCCGTACCGCCTACAGCGCGCGGCCCGGCATGGACCGCGGCGGCGCGCGCGGCTATCCGCTGCTGGCGCGGATGCTGCTCAGCCGCTGGGCGTCCGCCGACCCGGCCGAGGCGCGCGCGGAGGCGGAGGAGACCGGCCGGGCCTGGGGCAGGTTCCTGGTGGAGCCGCTGCCGCCCTTCGAGCGGCCGACCGCCGAGCGCTCGGCGGCCCGGCTCGTCGGCCTGCTGGACGACATGGGCTTCGCCCCGCGCCCGGAGGGCGCGGCCGGACCGGACGGGCCGCCGGCCCGGATCCGGCTGCGGCACTGCCCTTTCCTGGAACTCGCCGAGGAATACGGCCGGTTGGTGTGCCCGCTCCATCTCGGCCTGATGCAGGGCGCGTTGACCGGGCTCGGCGCTCCGCTGACCGCCACCGGCCTGGAACCCTTCGCCGAACCCGACTCCTGCCTCGCCCACCTGGGCGAGGCAGGAGTCGCAGAGCAGAAAGAGGCAACCCCCCGATGAACACCGCGTCGGCCGCCACCGCGAGTGCGGTGGTGTTCGTCTGGCTCGGAATGGTGCTGGCGATCTCCTTCCTGGAGGCGCCGCTGAAGTTCCGCGCGCCGGGCGTGACCATACCCATCGGCCTGGGCATCGGCCGGCTCGTCTTCCGGGCCCTGAACGCCGTCGAGACCGCCCTCGCCGTCGTGGTGATCGCCGCCGTCGCCGTGGGCGGCGCCACGGCCGGGACCCTGGGGCTGACCGCGGCCGCCGCCGTACTCCTCGCCGCCCAGCTCGCCGTCGTGCGGCCGCGCCTGAACCGCAGGTCCGACCGGGTGCTCGCGGGCGAGGACCTGCCCCACTCCCGAGGCCACTTCTGGTACGTGGCACTGGAGTCGGCCAAGGCCGTGGCCCTGCTCGCCCTGGGCGTCGCGCTGCTCGGGGGATGACAGGGGCCGACCGGGGGACGCGGCTGCCGGGGCCCCTGGTGAGGGACCCCGGCCGTCCGACGGCTCCGAGCGGGACCGCTACCCCTCCCGCTCCACCGGCACCTTCTGCGGCGCGGGCGGCGCCGCCCCGTTGAGCGACGGTGAAGTGCTCTGCGCGGCGGGCCCGTTGTGGTTCATCGAGGAGAGCAGCTGACGGGCGAGGCCGAGGCCGGTGCCGCCCATGGTGAGCGCCTTGGCGAACAGCTCGGCCATGCCGTCGGCGCCGTTGAGCAGCACCATGTTGTCCACGTTGCCGAACGCGGACGCGCCTGCCTGGACGATCTCCGGCCAGTTCTCCGCGAGTTGCTGCGCGACGACGGCCTCCTGGTTCTCCGCCAGGGCGGCGGCCCGCGCCTTGATGGCCTCCGCCTCGGCGAGGCCCTTCGCCTTGGTCGCCTCCGCCTCGGCGAGACCCCTGGCCTGGGCGGCGGCGGCCTCGGCCTCACCGGTGGCCCGGGTCGCCGAGGCCGAGGCCGCGCCCCGGGTCTTGGTGGACTCGGCCTCGGCACTCGCGGCCGCCTTGACCCTGGTGGCCTCGGCGGCCGCCGCGAGTTCCGTCTCCTTCGCCTTGGCCTGGGCCGCCGAGATCCGCGCGTCGCGCTCGGCCTCGGCCAGCGTCCGCTTCTCGTACGCCCGGGCGTCGGCCGGCTTGCGGACGTCCGCCTGGAGCTGCTGCTCGCGCCGGTGCGCCTCGAGTTCGGCGACCCGGGTCTCCTGGACGACGACCTCCTGCCGGGCGGCGGCCGCGGCGAGCGGACCGGCCTGCTGGGCCTTCGCCCCCGCCTTGTCCCGCTCGGCCTGGTAGCCGGCCTGGAGGATCTCGCTGTCCCGGGTGGCCTCCGCCATCCGGGCGAACGACTGCTGCTCCGCCTCGGTGGCCAGCCGGTTGGCCTCGGCCTGCGCGATGCGCGCGTCCCGCTGCACGGCCGCCGCGTGCGGCATGGCCAGGTTCTGGATGTACCCGGTAGGGTCCTCGATCTCGTGGATCTGCAGCGAGTCGACGATCAGGCCGAGCTTCTCCATCTCCGTACCGCACGCCGCCCGGGTCTGGCCGGTCAGCTTCTCCCGGTCGCGGATCATGTCCTCGACCGTCAACCCGCCCACGATGGACCGCAAGTGACCGGCGAAGACGTTGTGCACCCGCTCCGACATCAGCCGCTGCTGGTCCAGGAAACGGCGGGCCGCGTTCGCGATCGACACGAAGTCGTCGCCCACCTTGAAGATGACCACGCCACGCACCTTCAGCGGGATGCCCTGGTGGGTCACGCAGTCCACCTGAAGCTCGGTCTCGTTCAGATCCAGGGAGAGCTTGCGCACCGCCTGCACACCGGGCAGCACCAGCGTGCCCCGCCCGGTGACGATGCGGAATCCCATGCCCTCCTCGAGACCCTCGGTACGGTGCTTGGATCCGGAGATGATGAGCGCCTCGTTGGGCTCGGCGACCCGCCACATCATCTTGAACAGCCCGATCAGCACGAGAACGGCAACGACTACCGCCCCCGCAACGACGCCGACGACCATCGGCATTCGCCCCCTTTGCATGGTGCCCTTTCGGCACCGAACGAAGGGAGTGTGCGCCCGCCGCGACGCACCGAGAAGGCCTCGGCGCATCCTTGTCGCAATCTTGACGCATACGCCCATCACCTGGGGCGTCGTGCGCTCAACTGTCGTACGCGGCGGTGACGTACACCGTCCTCGGCGGCAGGTACTCCACCACCATCACCACCGTGCCCCGCTCCAGGCGGGCCGTGCCGTCGGCGGCGTACGCGAGGAAGTGCTCGGCGCCGCCGCGCACCCGGACGATCACCTCGCCGACCAGACCGGGCCCGATCGTCCCCGTCACCCGCCCCATGAGCCCGACCATCGACGCATCGTCCATGGCCACAGGGTACGGGCGGAACGCGGGCCCGACTCCGGTCGGTTCGGGCCCGTCCGCCCGCGCACGCCGGGCCGTCAGGCCACCCGGGCGTCCGGCTCCGGCACCGGCGGCCACAGCTCGTGCCAGCGCAGCTCCGACTCCAGTTGGGCGGCGACGGAGACCAGCAGCGGCTCACTGGCGGCGGGCCCGAGCAACTGGGCGCCCACGGGCAGACCCTCACCGACGAACCCGGCGGGCACGTTGACCCCGGGCCAGCCGAGGACGTTCCAGGGCCAGGCGTACGGACAGGCGGCGATCATGGCGCGGTCGGTGGCCAGTCCGCCGAGCCCGGACAGGGCGCCGATCGCGGGCGGGGGAGCGGCCGTCGTCGGGGCGAGCAGCACGTCGTACGAGTCGAAGAAGGCGCCGATGCGCCGGCGCAGGACCGCCTCCGCGCGCCGGGCGGCCCGCAGTGGGGCGCCGCCGAGCAACCGGCCCAGCCGGGCCGCGCCCCGGGTGCGCGGATCGAGCAGCGCCAGGTCGGGAGCCTCGCGGACGTAGTCGGCGATACCGGCGGTGGCCCGTGGTACGAAGGCCAGCCCGATCTGCCCGTAGGGCGGGTCGGCCTCCTCCACGGTGTGCCCCGACGCGGCCAGCCTCTCGGCGAGTTCGAGGACGCGGGTGCGGACCTCGGGGCGCAGTCGCGCGGATACGGCGGTGAACGGGGGCTTCAGGGACAGGGCGATGCGCAGCCGGCCGGGGTCGCGGCCGACCGCGTCGGACACCGTGATCGCCGGGGGCCGGTGCGGGTCCCTGGCGTGGTTGCCGCAGGCCGCGTCCAGCAGCAGGGCCGCGTCGGCGACCGTGCGGGCCAGCGTGCCGTTCACCGTGATGCCGTGGAAGGCCTCGCCGCGCGGCCAGGTCGAGATGCGCCCGCGCTGTGGCTTGATCCCGATCAGATGCGTCCAGGAGGCCGGGATCCGCACCGATCCCGCGCCGTCCGAGCCGAGCGCGGCCGGGACCAGACCGGCGGCGACCGCGGCGGCCGAACCGCCGGACGAGCCGCCGGGCGTGTGGCCGGTGTGCCACGGGTTGCGGGTCTCCCCGAACGCCGGCCCCTCGGTGAACGGCCACTGACCCAGCTCGCAGGTGTTGGTCTTGCCGACGATCACCGCCCCGGCCGCCCGCAGCCGCCGTACCGCCTCCCCGTCCACCGTGGCCGGCGGGAACTCGCCCCGGCAGCCGAAGGCGGTCGGCTCGCCCGCCACGTCCATGTCGTCCTTGACCGCCACCGGTACCCCGAGCAGCGGGCGGCGCACTCCGGCCGCCAGCTCCCGGTCGGCGGCGTCCGCTTCGGCGAGGGCGGCCTCGGCGCGCACCACCCGGAAGGCGTTCAGGGTCGGCTGGGTGGCCTCGATCCGGGCCAGGGCCACTTCCACCAGTGCGCGCGAGGTCACCTCCCCCGCGGCGAGCGCGCGGGCGGACTCCGCGAGTCCTGCGGCACGGTCGGGCGTCATTGCGGGGCACCTCCGGGAGCCTCCGGGCACGATGTCTACCGAACGGTAACCTCAGCACCGGGGCGGTCGTACAGCTTTCGCACAGGTGACATCCGGTCATGTTCGGGCGGCGGGACGCGCCCGCGTACGGCGGGCGCGCCCTCGTCAGGCCAGCAGTCTGCGCAGCCACACGAGCCGGGCCGCCCGGGCCGCCCGGGACAGCGACGCCTGCGGGGCGACCCCGTCGAAGCCGTGGAAGCCGCCGGGCCAGACGTGGAGTTCGGCCACGCCGCCGCAGCCCCAGATGCGGGAGGCGTAGTCGACGACCTCGTCGCGGAAGGTCTCCGCGGAGCCGACGTCGAGGAAGGCCGGGGGGAGGCCGGACAGGTCCGTCGCGCGGGCGGGGGCGGCGTAGGGGGAGACGCCGGGGCCGCCCCGGCGGTCGCCGAGCAGCGCCGTCCAGGCGGTGTCGTTGGCGGTGCGGTCCCAGACACCGACGCCCGCCATCTGGTGGCTGGAGACCGTGTCGTTGCGGTCGTCGAGCATCGGGTACATCAGGAGCTGGCCGATGACCGGCGGTCCCTGGCGGTCGCGCAGCAGCAGGGCGAGCGCGGCGGTCAGGCCGCCGCCCGCGCTGGCCCCGGCGATCACGATCCGGTCCGGGTCGCCGCCGATCTCCTTGGCGTGCCCGGCCGTCCAGAGCAGGCCCGCGTACACGTCCTCGACCGGGGCCGGGTGCGGGTTCTCGGGCGCGAGGCGGTACTCGACCGAGACGACGACGGCGCCCAGTTCCCGCGCCCAGCTCAGCGGGGCCTCCACCCCGGCCCGGTTGTGGCCCAGGATCATGCCTCCGCCGTGCACGTGGTAGATCACCGGCAGCGGGGTGGCGGGGGCGGCGGTGGGGCGGCAGATGAGGAGGGAGACGTCCGGCGCGCCACCAGGACCCGGCACCGGGCGCTCCTCCACCTCGAAGGCGCCGTCCATGGTGACGTCGAACAGCTCGGCCAGCTCCTTGCTCGCGCCCCGCCGGGCGGTGGGGATCTCGTCCGGTGTGAGGCCGGGCGGGACCGTGTCACCGGCCGGCTCCAGCACGGCGGCGAGCTCCGGATCGAACGGGGGCGGCGGCGACGGGGACTGGACCGGGGGCATGACTTCTCCTCAGCTGACTCGGCGGGACGCGTGCTGCGTGTCCCTGCGACACGTATGACCCGTACGCCTGTTTCGAGTCCTGGGTGTCCACCGGACGGCGGGCTCCCCGCCGGGCCGCCCGACCACGCCGAAGGGGCCGGAACCCAGCGGCTCCGGCCCCTTCGCGGGTGCGTACGGCTCAGGCGGCCGCGACCTCGCCCACGTTGCCGTGCAGGCGGGCGACGACCTCGGTGAGCTGCGCGGCGACCTCGGCGTCGTCGACCGGGTGGGTCTCGGCGAAGCGGGTCACGGAGCCGGGGATCGACAGCTTGATGTCCTCGATCACCTTGCCGCCGGCGATGCCCACGGCCTTGCGGGTGTCGTCCTGCGCCCACACGCCGCCGTACTGGCCGAACGCGGTGCCGATCACGGCGACGGGCTTGCCCCCGAAGGCGCCGGCGCCGTACGGGCGGGACAGCCAGTCGATGGCGTTCTTCAGGACGGCCGGGATCGTGCCGTTGTACTCGGGGGAGAAGAACAGGAAGGCGTCGGCCGCGCCGGCGGCCTCACGCAGCGCGGCGGCGGGAGCCGGGACGCTGCCCTCGACGTCGATGTCCTCGTTGTAGAACGGGACCTCGGCCAGGCCCTCGAAGAGCACGACCTCGGCGCCCTCGGGAGCGAGCTTGACGGCCGCCTCGGCGAGCTGGCGGTTGTGCGAACCGGCGCGAAGGCTGCCGACGAGGGCGAGGATGCGAACAGACATGGGGGTACTCCAAAGGGGGCTGAAACATCGCCGTTTACGATCCGGACCGAGGTCCGCTTAGCTTTTCTATCAGGCTAACCGGACCGCGGTCCAGTTTTGTTCCCCATGCTTTACGCTGTCTTCATGCCCGCCGCCCTGCCCCCCTTCCCGAAGCCCCAGGAGTCCCACGACACGCCTCAACTGCTGGAGGTCGAGTCGGGTCCCGGCGAGCCCTGCCTGCGCGCCGACGCGGCCCGCAACCGGGCCCGGTTGCTGGAGGCCGCCGCCCGGTTGATCGCCGAGCACGGGGTCGCCGGGGTGACCATGGAGGCCGTCGCGGCGGCGGCCCAGGTGGGCAAGGGCACGGTGTTCCGCCGCTTCGGCGACCGCACCGGGCTGCTGACGGCACTGCTCGACCACTCGGGCAGGCGGCTCCAGGCCGACTTCCTCTGCGGGCCCCCGCCACTCGGCCCCGGCGCGCCGCCCCTCGACCGGCTGCGGGCGTTCGGCGTGGCGGTGCTGTACCGCTCGGCCGAGCAGCTCGACCTCCAGCTCGCCGCCCAGCCGGAGCCGGACCGCCGGTTCTCCCACCCCGCCGTCCAGGCGCTGCGCACGCACGTCACGATGCTGCTGCGGCAACTCGTGCCGGGCGCCGACTGCGATCTGCTCTGCCTGACCCTGCTGGCGTACCTCGACCCGGCCCAGGTCCACCATCTGACCCGGCAGTGCGGGATGCCCATGGAGCGGCTGGAGGCCGGCTGGACAGACCTCGTGGCCCGCGTGACGGGCACGGAGCCGCCCGTCTGAGGCGTGCCCGGACCGTACCGGGCCGGCCCGGGATCAGCCGTCGTGGCCGGCGAACATCTCCAGCAGTCCGTGCGGCGCGTCGGCCCGGAACAGCGTCGCGCCGCCGCGTGCCGACTCCGCCGCCGACGCCTCGGCGCGCGGGAACATCCGCTCCTCGTAGGCGGTGAGCGCGGCCCCGGTGTCCCCGGGGTGCGCGGCGATGGCGAGGCCCAGTTCGGCGCCGTCGAGCAGCGCGAGGTTGGCGCCCTCGCCCGCGAACGGCGACATCAGGTGCGCGGCGTCCCCGAGCAGGGTGACCCCGGGCGTCCGGGCCCAGCGGTGGCCGGCCGGCAGGGCGTGGATCCGCCGCGGCACCAGCGCCCCGTCCGCCTCCGCGACCAGCGCCCGCAGGCTCTCGTGCCAGCCGTCGAACTCCTTCAGCACGGCCGCCTTCGCCGCCTCGGTGTCGGTGAAGTCGATCCCGTCGAGCCAGTCCTCCGGCGCCTCGACGGCGGCGTACACGTGCAGGCTGCCGTCGCTCTCGCGGTGCCCGAGGAAGCCCCGGCCCGCGCCCAGCGCGAAGAGCATGCCGCCGCCGACCACCGCCGCGGCCCGCGGATGCCGGGCATCGGCGTCCAGCAGGTCCGCCTCGACGAACGACACTCCCGTGTACGCGGGCCGTGCGGGGGAGAGCAGGGGGCGGACGCGGGACCAGGCGCCGTCCGCGCCGACCAGCAGACCGGCGGTGAAGGCGCTCCCGTCCGCCGGCGTCACCTCGTGCCGGCCGTCGCCCAGCGGGCGGGCGCCGGCCACCTTCGCGCCCCAGCGGACGGTGCCCTCCGGCAGCGAGTCCAGCAGCAGGTCGCGCAGCTCGCCGCGGTCGATCTCGGGGCGCCCGCCGGTGCCGTCGTCGGACTCCTCCAGGTGGACGGTGCCGTCCTGGTCGAGGACCCGCAGCGCCTGGCCGCCGGGGTGCACCCGGGTCAGGAACGCCTCGTGCAGCCCGGCCGCGCGCAGCGCCTCCTGACCGGAGTCGTCGTGGATGTCGAGCATGCCGCCCTGCGTTCGCGCGGCCGGTGAGGCGTCCGCGTCGAAGACGGCCGCCTCGACGCCGTGCAGGTGCAGCACGCGGGCGAGGGCGAGGCCGCCGAGTCCGGCGCCGACGACGGCGACGGGGTGGTGGGGGATGGTCATGGTGGTCTCCTCGGGAGCCGGGGATCAGTCGGGTACGGAGGTGCGCTCGATGCCGTCGATCAGCGCCCGGAAGGCCCAGGACATGCGGGCCTGCGGGGTGCCGGACAGCAGCTCCCCGGCGGAGGCGGCGATGTGCGGGTGGGTGTCCTCGGACGCCCCGCGCAGCGCGCTGTCCAGTGCCTGCCATTCGCCGGGGGACTTCTCACCGGCGTGTTCGGCGGCGGTCGCGGTGGCGTGCTGGAGGAGCAGGTCGACGCCCCAGGCGGCCCGCTCGCGCGGGACCCCGCCCTCGGCGAGCAGGGCGAGCAGCGTCTCGATCAGGTTCAGGTAGTGCGGGCCGCTGGGGCGGGCGGTCAGCGCCGAGCGGGCGAGGTCCGGATGGTCCAGCAGCATGCGTGTGCAGTCGGTGAGCACCCGCTCCAGGCGCTCCCGCCAGTCGCCCCCGGACGGGGCGGGACCCACGGTGCCGAGCAGCTCGTCGAGGACTGCCGCGTGCAGCTCGTCGGTGTTGCGGACGTAGACGTACAGCGAGGCGGGGCCGGTGTCGAGCTCCTGGGCCAGCCGCCGCATGGTCACCTTCCGCAGCCCTTCGGCCCGCAGGACCGCGACCGCGGCCGCGACGATGCCCTGCCGGCTGAGCGCCGGCTTGGCGGGGCGTTCACGGCGGGAGCGGGGAGTTTCTTTCATGCCGCCAGGGTAACGAACATGTTCGTCGCGAACAAGTTCGCCACGAACGCGTTCGTTCATTCAGTCGTCGTACCGCGCGTTGGTCGAACGATGAACGACGTTCCCCCGCCCGCACCCCCGCCCCGACCCCTCTGCCAAGATGCGGTCTGTCATGGTGCAGATACCGAACACGCCGCCGTCCGCGGTGCCCGCGCCGCACTCGGTCCCGACGAGTGCCGATGTGGCCCGGCTGGCGGGCGTCTCGCGCGCGACCGTCTCCTACGTCCTCAACAACACCAGTGCCGTACGGATCAGCGAACCGACGCGCCGCCGCGTCCACGAGGCCGCCCGGGAACTGGGCTACGTGCCCCACGCGGCCGCCCGCAGCCTGCGGGCCGGGCACAGCCGCATGGTCCTCATGCCGGCCCCGACGATCCCGGTGGGCCCCCTCTACAGCCGCTTCCTCACCGAACTCCAGACCGCCCTCGGCCGCCTCGACTACACGGTCGTCCAGTACGGCACCGTAGGCCTCCAGGGCGACGAAGCCGCCCGCGCCTGGGCCGAGTTGCGCCCGGTCGCCGTCCTGGTGCCCGGCGCGGGGCTCGGCCCGCGGGGCGTCGCCGTGCTCAGACGCTCCGGTGCCCGGGCCGTGGTCACCCTCGGTCCCGAGCGGGTCGAGGGCGCCCACGCCCTGCTCATGGACCACGAGGCCGTCGGCCACTGCGCCGGCGCCCATCTGCATGCCGGCGGACGCCGCCGGATCGGCGTGATCGTCCCCGAGGAACCCGGCCTGGAGGCGTTCTCCCGGCCCCGGCTCGCCGGCGTCCGCCAGGCACTGCGCGGCACGGACGCGACCGTGACCGCGCTCCCGCTCGCGTACACGGAGCAGGCCGCCGCCCAACTGGCCGCCCGGTGGCGCGAGTCGGGCCTCGACGCGGTGTTCGCCTACAACGACGAGTACGCGATGCTGCTGATGCGCGCTCTCCAGGACGAGGGCGTCCGCATCCCCGAGGACGTGGCCGTGGTCGGCGCCGACGACCTGATGCTCGGCCGGCTGCTGCGCCCGCGGCTCAGCACCGTCCAGGTCGAGCTGCCCTCCGGCCGGGACCTGGCCGAAATCGTCGACCGCGCGGTCCGCGAACCGGGCGGCGCACCCGAGGTGCACCGGGTGCTGGGCGCCTGTCTCGTCCCCCGCGAGTCCGGCTGACCCTGCCACCGGCCCGGCCGCCCGTCCGCACGGACGCGTACGGCCCGTGGCGCGACACGCGCCACGGGCCGTACCGGAACCGGCTGCCGGGGCTACTCGCCCTGCTGCTCCTGGGCCGCGATGCTCTTGCGGACCTCGTCCATGTCCAGCTTCCGGGCCTGCCCGATGACGTCCGCGAGGGCGGCCTCCGGCAGGGCGCCCGGCTGCGCGAAGACCGCGACCTGGTCCCGGACGATCATCAGCGTCGGGATCGACTGGATGCCGAACGCCTGAGCCAGCTCGGGCTGGGCCTCGGTGTCGATCTTGCCGAAGACCAGGTCCGGGTTCTCCCCGGCGGCCTTCTCGTACACCGGCGCGAACTGACGGCACGGCCCGCACCAGGACGCCCAGAAGTCGATGAGGACGAACTCGTTCTCGGTGACGGTCTGGTCGAAGTTCTCCTTGGTCAGCTCCACAGTGCTGCTCATGGCCTGGTTCCCTCTTCCTGGTGTGGGGTGTGCCGACGGCGGAAACACGGCGGCCCGGCCGCCTATTCCACGAGTGTTCCGTGCGGACACGCGCGTGTCCGCGCGCCTACCCGTGTGGCCTGTGTGCCAACCACCCACCAGACTGACCCCATGACGGAAACGGAATCCATCGCGTACGACGTCGTGGTGCTCGGGGCCGGGCCCGTGGGGGAGAACGTCGCCGACCGCACCCGTGCGGCCGGCCTCACCACCGCGGTCGTGGAGAGCGAACTGGTCGGCGGCGAGTGTTCGTACTGGGCCTGCATGCCCAGCAAGGCGCTGCTCAGGCCGGTGATCGCCCAGGCGGACGCGCGGCGGCTGCCCGGCCTGGAGCAGGCGGTCCAGGGCCCCCTCGGCACCTCCGCCGTCCTCGCCCGGCGGGACGACTTCACCTCGCACTGGCAGGACGACGGCCAGATCCGCTGGCTGGAGGGCATCGGCGCCGACCTGTACCGCGGCCGGGGCCGGCTGGCCGGCCCCCGCACGGTCACCGTGACCGGCCCCGACGGCACGGTCACCACGCTCACCGCCCGGCACGCGGTCGCCGTCTGCACCGGCACCAGCGCCCGGCTGCCCCACCTGCCGGGCCTGGACGGGATCAAGCCGTGGACCAGCCGCGAGGCCACCAGCGCCAAGGCGGCTCCCGGCCGGCTGATCGTCGTCGGCGGCGGGGTCGTCGCCACCGAGATGGCCACCGCCTGGCAGGCCCTCGGCTCCCGGGTCACCCTGCTGGTGCGGGGCAAGGGCCTGCTGAGCCGGATGGAGCCGTTCGCCGGAGAACTGGTCGCCGACGCGCTCACCGAAGCGGGCGTGGACGTCCGCACCGGTACCTCCGTCGAGTCCGTCTCCCGCGAGAACGGCACCGTCGTGGCCGTCACCGGCACCGGGGACCGCATCGAGGCCGACGAGATCCTCTTCGCCACCGGGCGCGCCCCGCGGACCGGGGACATCGGCCTGGACACCGTCGGCCTGGAACCCGGCTCCTGGCTCGACGTCGACGACAGCCTCCGGGTCACCGGCACCGACTGGCTGTACGCGGTCGGCGACGTCAACCACCGTGCCCTCCTCACCCACCAGGGCAAGTACCAGGCCCGGATCGCGGGCGCCGCGATCGCCGCGCGCGCCGCGGGCGCCGAACCGCCGGACGAGCCCTGGGGCGCGCACGCGGCCACCGCCGACCACCACGCCGTACCCCAGGTCGTCTTCACCGACCCGGAGGCCGCCGCCGTCGGGCTCTCCCTGGCCGAGGCCGAGCAGGCCGGCCACCGCGTCCGCGCGGTCGACGTCGAGTTCTCCTCGGTCGCGGGCGCCGGCCTGTACGGCGACGGCTACAAGGGCCGCGCGCGCATGGTCGTCGACCTGGAGGAGGAGATCCTGCGCGGGGTCACCTTCGTCGGCCCCGGCGTCGGCGAGCTAATCCACTCCGCGACCGTCGCGGTCGCCGGCCGGGTGCCGGTCGGCCGGCTCTGGCACGCCGTCCCGTCGTATCCGACGCTGAGCGAGGTGTGGCTACGGCTGCTGGAGGCCTACCGGGACAACTGAGCGGCGGATCACGGCAGTTCGAAGCCCAGCGCCTCGGCCGCCGCCTGTGGGTCCGGCTGCGCCCACAGGGCCGCCACCGCCTCGTTCGTGGACAGCGAGCGCGGCTGAGCGCGGTCGAGGTAGAGGACGCCGTCGAGGTGGTCGGTCTCGTGCTGGACGATCCGGGCGGGCCAGCCGGTGAACACCTCGTCCAGCGCGGATCCGTGCTCGTCCTCGCCGCGCAGCCGCACCTCGGCGTGCCGGGCCACCACGGCCTGCCAGCCCGGCACGCTCAGGCAGCCCTCGAAGAACGCGGCACGGGCGCCGCCGACCGGTTTGTACGACGGGTTGACCAGGACACGGAACGGCTGCGGCACCCGACCGCGGATCCGCGCCACCTCCTCCGGCACCGGTGCCGGGTCCTCGATGACCGCGATCCGCAGCGGAATGCCGACCTGAGGGGCGGCCAGGCCCACGCCGGGCGCCGCGTGCATGGTCAGCCGCAGCGCCTCGACGAAGCGGGCCAGCAGGGCGGGGCCGAGCTGGCCGTCGTAGCGCTCGGTGCCGCGCCTGAGAACCGGCCGACCGGCCGCGACGATGGGCAAGGGGCCGCCGGCGGCGAGGAGTTCCTCGACCCGCTCGGCGAGCGGTGCCTGATCACTGGGAGGTGCCATCGCGTCAGAATGCCACGCCCGCCCGGCATTCGTGTGGCACAGGTCACCAGCACCCCGGGGAACTCGGTGCCCTTCCGGCCCGACTACTGGACCGTCACCGCTGGAGAACCGCCCCCCGAAAGAAGCCCGCCGATGTCCACCGCTCCCTCGCCCACCAAGGACGAGGCCCCCTCCCCGGCCCGCGCCCCGGGCCACTGGGCCCCGCTGCGTCCCCTCGTCCTGCGCCTGCACTTCTACGCCGGACTGCTCGTCGCCCCGTTCCTGCTGGTCGCCGCCGTCACCGGCCTGCTCTACGCGGGCTCCTTCCAGGCGGAGGAGATCATGTACCGGCATGAGCTGACGGTGCCGGCCGGCGAGCGGGAACTGCCCGTCTCCGCCCAGGTCGCCGCCGCCCGCGAGGCCCACCCCGAGGGAACCGTCGCGGCGGTACGGCCCGCGCCCGAGACCGGATCGACCACCCGGGTGATGCTCTCCGGCGTCAAGGGCGTGGACCCCGACCACACCCTCGCCGTGTTCGTGAACCCGCACACCGGCGAGATCCGCGGAGCGCTCGAACAGTACGGCTCGACCGGCGCCCTGCCGCTGCGCACCTGGATCGACGAACTCCACCGGGACCTGCATCTCGGCGACACCGGCCGGCTCTACAGCGAACTCGCGGCGAGCTGGCTGTGGGTGATCGCGGGCGGCGGACTGGTGCTGTGGTTCTCCCGGCGGCGGGCGCTGCGCAGGCTGCGCGGCACCGGCGGCCGGCGCCGCACCCTCGGCCTGCACGGCACGGTCGGTGCCTGGACCGCCGCCGGGTTCCTGTTCCTGTCGGCGACCGGCCTGACCTGGTCGACGTACGCCGGCGGCCACATCGGCGACCTGCGCACCTCGCTCGGCCAGGCGACGCCCACGCTGTCGGCGGCCGTGAGCGGCGGCGAGCACGCGGGTCACGGCGCGGCGGCCGGCGCCGGCGGCACCGCGGAGCACGGCGTGGGCCTGGACCGGGTGCTCGCGACGGCCCGGGCCGAGGGGCTGAGCGGCCCGGTGGAGATCGTCCCGCCGGCCGACGCCGGCAGCGCGTACGTCGTCAAGCAGGTGCGGCGCGACTGGCCCGAGAAGCAGGACTCCGTCGCCGTCGACCCCGCCACCGGCGAGGTCACCGGCGAACTGCGGTTCGCCGACTACCCGGTGCTCGCCAAGCTGACTCGCTGGGGCATCGACCTGCACACCGGCGTCCTCTTCGGACTCGCCAACCAGATCGCTCTCGCCCTGCTCGCCCTCGCCCTTATCGTGCTGATCGTGTGGGGCTACCGCATGTGGTGGCAGCGGGGCCGGGGCTCCGCCTTCGGCCGCCCGGTCCCGCGCGGCGCCTGGGCCCAGGTGCCGCCGTACGTCCTCGTACCGGCGCTGGCCGCGATCGCCGTCCTCGGCTGCTTCGTGCCGCTGCTCGGCATCCCGCTGGCCGCCTTCATCGCCGTGGACGTGGTCCTCGGAGAGATCGCCCACCGGCGTGGACGGCGCACGTACCGCAGCGCGCCCGGCGTGAAGTAGCGCGAAGGGCCCGGTTCCCGCACGGAACCGGGCCCATGGACGGCACCGCCGCTCACTCCTCGGGGAAGTCACCCACGAGCGCCGCGGCGATGCGCAGATGCGGGGCCGCCTCGTCGTGCCGGGCCTGCCGCTGGAGCGTACGGCCCAGCATCAGCCGGGCGTAGTGCTCCACCGGGTCCCGCTCCACGATGATCCGCAGCTCGGCCTCCGCACGGCGAAGCTGGGCCGAGTGGTAGTAGGCGCGGGCCAGCAGCAGCCGGGGCCCGGTCTGCTCCGGCACCTCCTCGACCAGCCGCGCCAGCACCCGCGCAGCGCCGGCGTAGTCCTCGGCGTCGAAGAACAGCCTCGCGCGCTCCCAGCGCTCGGCCGGGGTGCCGTGGTCGTAGTACGTGGTCTCCACTCGCGTCTCCACTGAATGACCTCCTTCGGCGGCCACAACGGAACGCGATAGTTCAATATTCCATTACCTCGGCACCGCGCCCGACGGACCGCTCAGGGGCGTGCCCACTGCCGGTCGTAGCGCGGGACCGTGGCGCCGCCGCCGGCCCGCACGGCCTCGACCACCGCCTGGTGCAGGTCCCGGCTCTCGGGCTGCGAGGAGCAGGGCACCGGGCTGCCTGTCAGCGTGTACCACTGGGAGGTGCCGGTGTACTGGACCTGCACGACGGCCTGCTTGGCGTCCCAGCTGGTGTGCACGGTCAGGTCGCCGGTGACGATCCCTGCCTCGTCGGTACGGACGCCTCCCGGCCCCGTGAAGACGCCCTGCGTCGTCCAAGATGTCTGGACCATGATTCCGGCCTCCCTCGTGAACGCGGGCGCGGCTCTTCCTCCGGCGGCCCGCCTCCGCTCGGATCCAGTGTGTGCCCACTCCCGGCGGACGGCCTGTCGGGAGGCCGGTCACTTGAGGCCGCTGAGCATGACCCCGCGGATGTAGTACTTCTGCAGCAGCAGGAAGACGGTCAGCACCGGCAGGATGCTCAGCACCAGGCCTGCCATGACGATGGGCATCGTGCGGGACGGGTCCACGTAGTCCTGCAGGAGCTGGATGCCGACGGGCAGGGTCATCACGTCCGGGTCGGCGGTCGAGACGAGCAGCGCCCAGATGTACTCGTTCCAGGCGTCCACGAAGGTCAGTAGCCCGAGCGTCACCACGACCGGCTTGGTCTGCGGCACCACGATCCGCCACCACACCGCGAACTCGCCCGCCCCGTCGATGCGCGCGGCCTCCAGCACCTCGTCCGGGATCGAGACCATGAACTGGCGCATCAGGAAGATCCCGAAGCCGTTGACGAGGAACGGCATGGTGAGCGCCACGATGCTGACGGTCAGGCCGGCGCCGCCGCGCCCGAGCAGGTCGTTGCCGCCCGCCAGCGGCCAGTGCACCAGGATCAGGAAGTGCGGGATGAAGAAGAGGAACGGCGGGAACATCATCGTCGACAGCACCAGGCGGAAGACGAAGTCCCTTCCGGGAAAGCGGAGTTTGGCGAGCGCGTACCCGGCGAGCGACGAGGTGGCCAGCACCGATCCGGTGATCACGGCGGTGGCGACGACACTGTTGCGGAAGAGCACCGGCAGGTCGAGCTGCTCCACGGCCGCACGGTAGTTGGACAGGTCGAACGCCTTCGGCAGGAACCGGTACGGCAGGGTGCCGGACTCGCCCGGTCCCTTGAAGGACGTCATCACCATGTCGAGGAACGGCACCATGGTGAGCACGGCGCCGCTCAGCACCAGCAGGTACGACAGCCACGGGAAACGGCGGCGGATCACGCGTCCTCCCCCTTGCGCCGGAAGAGCAGCAACTGCAGCAGGGTGACCACCAGGACCACGAGGAACAGCACGAAGGCGGCGGCGCTCGCGGTGCCCCAGTCGCCGTGGCTGAAGGCCTGCCGGTACATCTCCAGCGCGGCGACAGCGGTCGCGTCGCCCGGCCCGCCCTTCGTCATCACGATGATCAGCGCGAACGACTGCAGACCGGTCAGGAACTGGGTCACGCAGACGAACAGCAGGGACGGCCGCAGCAGCGGCAGGGTGATCCGGAGGAAGACGGTGACGGGCCCGGCGCCGTCGAGCGCGGCGGCCTCGTAATAGGACCCGGGGATGGACTTCAGCCCGGCGGTCAGGACGAGGATCGCGGTGCCGACCGAGGCCCAGGCCTGGACGACCACGACCGAGGGCAGCGCGGTGCCGGGGTCCTGCAGGAACGCCACCGAGCCGAACCCGACGGCGTTGAGCGCGCCGTTGACCAGCCCGCCCGGCTCGTACATGTACTTCCACACGTTGCCGACGGCGACGACGGTCGTGACGATCGGCAGGAAGTACAGGGTGCGCCACAGCCCCTGGAACCGCAGCTTGTCGATGCAGGTGGCGACGAGCACGGAACCGGTGAGCGCGAGCGCCACCGTGCCCAGCGCGTACAGCAGCGTGTTGGTCAGGACCGGCGTCAGGAACGTCGATCCGTCCGCGAAGAGGCGGGCGAAGTTGTCCAGGCCGACCGGCTCGATGTCGCCGAGGTCGAATCCGGTCCAGTGGGACACCGACAGCAGCAGCGCGAAACCGAGCGGCAGGAACAGGAAGACCGCGAAGAACAGCAGCGTCGGCGCCAGGAAGAGATAGGCGACGGCGGTCTGGCGGCGCCGGGTCCGCCCGCGGCGTCCGGCGGCGGAGGGCCCGGTGTACCGGGTGCCCGGGTCCGCCCGCCCGGCCGTCTCCGGAGCCAGCGTGTTCACCATGAGCGCGACACCTCCTGGTCGACCTGCCGTCGGGTGGTGCGCAGCGCCTCGTCGACCGACCGCTGACCGGTCCACAGCGCCTCGATGTTGCTGCGCAGCAGCGACTTGGCCTGCTGCGCGCCCGGCACGTTCGGCTCGGGCACCGCGTACGCCAGCGCGTCCAGGAACGGGCGCAGATTCGGATCGCCGCCTCCGCTCAGCAGGGTCCGCATGTCGTCGGCCCGGCCGGTCAGGGAGCCGACCGACACCTGCAGAGCGCTCATCCGGGTCGCCGACGCGCCTCTCCCCGCGCCCTTCACGCCCACCTTCTCGGTGTTGAGCCAGCGCAGGAACTCCCAGGCCTCACGGGGGTGTTCGCTGGCCGCGTTGACCCCGAGCATGAAACCGGTGGAGAGGGTGGCGCGCCTGCCGTCCGTGTCGGGCACCGGCACGGGCGCGACGCCGACGTCGCGGTAGCCGGCGCCCATCAGCTCCTTGAGGCTCCCGGTCCACCAGCCGGCGCTGATCACCATGGCCACCTGCCCGGAGGGGAACGCCTTGTAGACGTTGACGCCGGGCGCGCTGGCGCCCGTGGCGACGAGCCGGTGCTCCAGGTCGAACACGGCCCGGCCGGCCGCCGAGTCGATGGCGGTGCGCCTGCCGTCCGCGGAGACGAACCTGCCGCCGGCGGCGTTGAGCAGAGCGAGGGTCTGGCCGACGGTGGTGGAGTCGTCGTAGGTCGACAGGCCGAACCCCTGCACCAGCGTGTTGCCGTACCGGTCCCGCCGGGCGGTGCGACGGGCCGCCTCCTCCAGCTCCCGCCAGGTGCGCGGCGGTCCGTCGAGGCCGGCCGCGCGCAGCAGCCGCTTGTTGTAGTAGAGCGCGTAGGTCTGCGCCTCGGTGGGATAGCCGTAGACCCGGCCGCCCACCGAGGCGGCACGGACCGCCGCCTCGCCGTAGCCGCGGCCGATCTCCTCGGCGTGCTGGTCCGGCGCGGGCCGCAGGACGCCGGCCCGGACGAGCTGGCCGTTCCACAGGCAGTACGGGTGGAGGATGTCGGCGCCCTGGCCCGCGGCCTGCCGGACCATGAAGGTGGTCAGCAGGTCGGTGAACTCCACCGCTTGGGTGCGCACCTTGACCCGGTCGTGCGTCGCGTTCCACTCGTCGACCGGACCCTGCAGGGCCTGCTTCAGCTCCCCGCTCGCGTAGTGGGAGAGCAGGGTGAGCTCGATCGGGTCCCCGGGCCGGCCGGTGCCCCGGTGCGGGGCGGCGCACCCGGAGGCGAGCAGCGCCGAGGGGAGCGCGAGGGCGAAGTGACGGCGGCTCAGCCCGCCCGCCGGCCCGGGGCGGCGGGCGGGTGTCATCGGGCGGCCTCCCGGCGCAGCACCCGGAACACCCGGGTGCTGCTGAAGCCGGCCTTGCGGTACAGGTGGCCCGCCGGTGACCGGGCGCCGGTCCACAGGAACCACGCGGAGTGCGCGCGGCGCGCCCGCATCCGCTCCAGGACCAGGTGCAGCAGGACCTCGCCCAGTCCGCTGCCGCGCATCTCCTCCCGGACACCGATCGGGCCGAAGCGCTCGTCCACCGCGTCGAACGCCCCGTGCATCGCCCAGCCGGACATGCGCCCGGCGGGATCCCGGGCGACGACGATCCGGTCGAGCGGCGTGCCCGCGGTCAGACACGCCCGGATCGTGCACGCCCAGTCCGGGCCGAAGCGGCCGCCGGCGAGCGCGAGGAGGTCCACCAGGTCGTCGTCGGACGGAGTGGTGAACCGGTGTCCGAGGGCGGTCAGTTCGTCCAGCCGGCGCGCGACGTCGTCGGGGAGGTGGTAGCCGACCAGGCCGCGGTGCATCGCCGTCGCCTCGTACAGTGTGCGGAAGCCCAGGGACTCGAGCAGCGCGGCGGCCCGCGGGTAGGCCTCGGCGTCCAGGCCTGGGAGGACGTAGTCGGGGGTGTACGAGGAGAAGTCCACCCGAGTGCGGCCGTGACCGTGCAGCCAGTCCAGCGCCTCGGTCAGCAGCCCGCGGCCCAGACCTCGCCCGCGGGCGGCCGGGTCGACGAAGAAGAACGGGATCCAGCCCTGCTCCGGCTCCAGATCGGTGCCGGCCAGCGGCGTCAGCCGGCGCACCGCGTAGGCGGCGCCGACGACCCGGCCGCCGTCCACGGCGACCCGGAGCCCCTCCGGGTCGAAGTTGGGGTCGAGCAGCACCAGGGAGCGGAAGCGGTCCGCGGTGATGGCGTCGGCGGGGGCGCTCCGGCGCCACGTCTCCACGAGCGGCGGTCCGTCACCGGCGCGGAAGCCCCGGATCGCCGTCCGTGGGGTCGTCGTGAGATCGGTCATCGACGGGGTCGTCCTTCCCGGTGTCAGGAGTGGTTACCGGTGTCAGCGGTAGAGCAGCACGTCGTCGCCGGCCCACCGGCCCGGCTCCGTCGGCGGATCGCACAGCGCCGACGGGTCCCCGCCCGCGTCGACGGCGCGCCGCAGCCGGTCGGACCCCCACAGCAGGTCGATGAAGGGACGGCGGCCGGTCTCCGGCGGACCGCCGTCCGGGTCGTGCCAGGCGAAGTCGTCCGGGTACAGCCGGCGCAGCGTCGCGAGCATCGCGACGGCGGTGCGCACCGGAGCGAACGCCCCGGGACCGGTGAGGTGGAGCTGCACTCCGCGCAGCGTCCGTCCGGCGTGCTTGTGGAAGGCCGGTACGAACCGCAGATCACGGAAGCGCACGCCCGGCAGGGCGAGTTCGGCGAGCGCGGGCGCGAACCGCGCGTCGATGTAAGGGGCCCCGACGATCTCGAACGGCTGAGTGGTCCCCCGGCCCTCCGAGAGGTTCGTGCCCTCGAACAGGCAGGTGCCGGGGTAGCAGACGGCGGTCCGGGGCGTCGGGATGTTCGGCGACGGCGCGATCCACGGCAGCCCGGTGTCCTCCGCGCCCATGGCGCGCCGCCAGCCGGCCGCCTCGATCACCGTCAGCTCGGCCGCTCGGCCCGCCGCCCGGGGCACGGCCGAGGCGTTGAGGAACCGGGCCAGTTCACCGCAGGTCAGGCCGTGCCGAACGGGTACCGCCGCGCGTCCGACGAAACTGGCCCACGCCGGGTCGAGCAGCGGCCCCTCGCTGACGGCTCCGCCGAGGGGGTTGGGCCGGTCGGCGACCACGAACCGTACGCCCGTGCGGGCCGCCGAGACCATCAGGTCGAACATGGTCCACACATAGGTGTAGAACCTCGCCCCGATGTCCTGCAGGTCGTACACCAGGGCGTCCACGCGGCTGTCGCGCAGCAGTTCGTCGAGGCGTTCGCCCGCGCACCGGTAGGTGTCGTGGACCGGCAGCCCGGTGTCGGGGTCCTTGCCCGCGGCCTCGCTCTCGCCGGCCTGGCCGGTCCCGTGGAGCCCGTGCTCTGGACCGAACAGTGCGGTCAGTCGCGCGCCCGACTCCAGCAGCGCGGGCGCGGCGGGACGCAGATCGGGCAGCACACCGGTGTGGTTGGTCACCAGCCCGAGCCGGCCGGGCCCGGCGAGCCCGGGCGCCGCGTGCAGCCGTGCGATCCCGGTCGTCACCGCGACGCGGTCGTCCGTGCTCATCCCTGGGCCCCGTCTGCCGGTGACATCTCGATACGAATGCCCGAAATCTACTGGTATGTCATGACGATTGGCAATGATCTGCCATCGGGTCGCGCCGCCCCGTCCACGCGGCCCGGCGCAACCGGCCGAAGGAGGTCGAGCATGCCCCGCACCATCACCGTCGGCGTGGACGGTTCCCCCGGCTCCCTGGCCGCGGCCGACTGGGCCGCCCAGGAGGCCGGGCGCCGGGACGTCCCGCTGCGTGTCGTCCACGCCGCCCGGCAGCCCGCCGAGGAGGACGGCGTGCCGGCCGAGGCCGTGGCACGGATCGCGCGCCGCCACCCGGAGCTGTCCGTCGACGGCGACCGCCTCGCCGCCGAGCCGGTCTCCGCGCTGCTCAACGGAGGCCGGGGACGCCGGGCTGCTCGTGCTCGGCTCGCCCGGCGCGGGCGGTGTCGGCGGCCTGCCGGGCGGTCCGTAGCGCTCGCCGTCGTGGCCCGGAGCCGGCGGCCCGTCGTCCGCGACCACACCTGGCTCCGTCGAAGCGGCGACCCGCACCGGCTACCGCGACGTGGTGCTGGCCCTCGACGTCAAGGACCCGTGCGACGAGGTCATCGAGTTCGCCTTCGAGGCGGCCCGGTCGCGGCGGGCCCGGCTGCGCGCGGTGCACGCCTGGCAGTCGCCGCCCGCCTTCGGCCTCGGTCCCGGTGACATCGCCCTGGTGGACGACCCCGGCCGGGCGGAGGAGTGGCAGGGCTTCGCTTCCGCCGTCCTCCAGGTTTGGCGGGACGAGTACCCCGAGGTCTAGGTCGGGAGACGGTCGTACGGGAGAAGCCGGCCACCGCGCCGGTACGGGCCGCGTCCGGCGCGAGCCTGCTCGTCGTGGGCCGCCACCTCACCGGCCGGCCGGCGCTGGTGCGTACGGGGCCCCCGCCACCCACGCCGCGATACGCCACGTCGGCTGCCCCGTGGCCGTCGTACCGCACCACTGAGCGGGCGGCGGGCCACAGGGACGCCGCGGGTCATCGGGTGAAAGCGGGTCAGACCCGGACGCCGAACATGAACGGCCCGCCGATGGTGTCCATCGACTCGTACCGTACGACCGTGCCGGTGCGAGGGGCGTGCAGCACCTGGCCGTTGCCGGCGTAGAGGCCGACGTGGTGCAGGTCGTTGAAGAAGAAGACGAGGTCGCCGACCTGGAGCTGGCTGCGGGTGAGGCGCGTGCCGTAGTTCGCCTGGGCCTCGGAGGTGCGGGGTATGGAGACGCCGGCCTGGGCGTAGGCCCAGGAGGTCAGGCCCGAGCAGTCGAAGGAGGACGGACCGGAGGCGCCGTAGACGTACGGCGTGCCGATCTTGCTCTGCGCGGCGGAGAAGGCCGCGGCCGCCCGGCCGGAGGCGGAGGAGTCGTTGCCGAGGTCCACCCGGTCGCTCGCGGAGCGGTTGGCCCGCTGCTGCTCGGCGGCGAGGGCCGCCTTCTCCTTGGCCGTCAGGGTGTTGAGCAGCTTCTGCGCCTCGGCGAGCTTGCCCTGGACTTCCTTCTTCTTGTTGCCCAGCTCGGTACGGGTGGCGGCCAGGTCCTTGAGCTTCCCGGTGGCCTCGGCGCGCTCCTGGGCGAGTTCGCGCTGTTTGTCCTGGATCTTCTTCAGCGCCTCGACCTGCTGGCCGCTCAACTGGTCGAGCGTGGAGGCCTTGTCGAGGTAGTCGTCCGGGTCGGAGGACAGGAAGAGCTGGACCGAGGGGTCGATGCCGCCGGAGCGGTACTGGGCGGTGGCCAGCGAACCCAGGCCGTCGCGGAGCTTGTTGAGCTCCTCCTGGCCCCGGGCCACGTTGTCCTGGATGGTGGAGATTTCCTTCTGCAGCTTCTGCTGCTTCTCCTTGGCCCCGTTGTACTTCTCGGTGGCCTGCTCCGCCTGCTCGTAGAGCTTGTCGACCTTCGCCTTGACCTCGTCCTTGCCGAGCTTCTCGCTCGGCGCGGCGTTGGCGGCGTTCGCGCTCAGCGCGACGGCGGCGGCTGCCGCGGTGGTCAGCACGGTGACACGCGTGCGGCTGGGCTGCTTGGGTCGACGGTGGGACGCCACGAGGGACGGTCTCCTTGCTCCTTCGGCCGCCTGCCGGGCACACGTCGGTGGGCGGGCCCCTTCGCCGTCACTCCTGCTGAGTGATCGCCTGAGCGGGGGCTGGAGCACGACCCTAATGACTTTCCTATGGATAGATCAAATGTTTGCATGGCGGGCGCCGTTCGCCTTGCGTGGCCCCGGGACGCCTGGAGGGCGTGCCGTCGGCCGGACGGCACGCCCTCATGCGGGCGTCGCCGCGGGGGAGTTGATGGGCTCCGCCGCAGCCGCGGCCCCTGCGTGGGTTCAGCGCAGGCGCAGCGCCTCGCGGACCGTGGTGAACAGGTCGGTCTGGTCGGTGACGCCGAGGACCCGGTAGGCCAGCGGGCCCTGGGCGGCGATACGGACCTCGGTGCCGGTGTGCTCCTGGGACTGGCCCGGGGTGTTCGTCGAGTAGTTGACCTTGAGGTGCTGGCCCTCGTCGGTGACCAGCGTGGAGGACAGGCCGGGCGGGGTGGCCTCCAGCGGCACGATCTGGCTGGTGTGGCCGTGGTCGGCGGTGGTGACGACCAGGGTGTCGGGGTGCTTGGCCGCGTAGGCGCGGGCCACCTTCACCGCACGGTCGAACGCCGCGGTCTCACCGATCTGGCCGCACGGGTCGGCGGCGTGGTCCTGCTTGTCGATCGAGGCGCCCTCGATCTGCAGGAAGAAGCCCTGCTTCGAGTGCTTGGCCCGCTGCTTGGCCTCCAGCAGCTGGATCGCCTTGGTGGCGGAGTCGGCGAGGCTGGGGGTGCCGGACGGGCGGTTCGGGTTGGAGGTGACGCACCGCTGCGGGGCCGTGCCGCCGACCGCCGCCGCCTTGCCGGTCCACTCGGTGGCCACGTTGCCCGGAGCGAAGAGGCCGAGGACCGGCCGGCCCGCCTTGGCCGCCTTCATGGAGGCGTCGTCGGTGACGACCTGGTAGCCCAGCTTCCGCGCCTGCTGAGTGACCGTCAGGCCCTTGTACCTGCCGTCGGTGACGGCCTGGTCGAAGCGCTGCCTGCCACCGCCGAAGAGGACGTCGACCTTGTGGCCGACCTCCTGCTCGGCGATCGAGCCCGGACCGCCGGCGGCGATCGTGTCGCCGGGGCACTTGGCCATGTCGGCCGGCCCCTGGCAGGAACGGTCGGTGGCGTGCGAGGCGAGCACGGCCGGGGTGGCGTCGGTGAGTTCGGCGGTGGTGACGTCGCCGGTGGCGTAACCGTTCTTCTGCGCCAGCTCCAGCAGGGTCTTCACCGGCTTGTCGGTGCCCGGGGTCTTGGAGATACGGCCGTTCACCGTCTTCACACCGGTGGCCCAGCCCGTGCCGCTGGCGGCGGAGTCGGTGACGTAGTCAGGGGTGCCGTCGGCGTGCACGGCGTAGGTGGTGTAGGCGCCGGTGAGCGGGAACCTGTCCATGTTCAGGCGCCCGGCGGCGCCCACGGTGTAGTCACGGGCCAGGGTGATCTCCGAGTCACCCATGCCGTCGCCGATCAGCAGGATGACGTTCTTCGCCTTCCCGTCCTGGATCGCGTTCCGCGCCTGCTCCTTGCCGCCGGAGGCGCCGGCGGCGCTGGTGATGGCCACGGCGGCGGTGGTCGCGGTGACCAGCGCGGTCGCGACCGTGAGGCGACGGCGGGTGGCTCTGTGCATGAGATGGCTCCTTGAGGCGTCCGGTGATCGGAAGCGGGTCCGACGCGGACCAGATCACCAGGCGCCGGCGAAGCACAGGTGAACCACCGGTCGTGTGCACGTATCCAGGTCATGACACGCGGTAGCTCATGAACCAGTGGGTGTCGAAGTAGCGGGCCATCGTGTAGGGATGGTGCGGGTCCACGAGGATGCGGCAGACGAAGCTCCGCCCACGCCCGTATGGTCACGGCCCGGCCCTCGAAGGGCACGAGGAGGGCCGCGCCCGTCGACTCGTCGACCGTCGGATCGGTGAAGCCGCGGAGGACGGGGGTGCGCGGAACGCCGTACCTGCCGCCGAGGAGCTCGGTCAGTTCATGCACGTCCAGGTCGCCGGGCAGGTACATGTGGCCGTCCCCCGGCCCGAGTCGGGCCAGCAGGTCGTCGACGGTCGCTTGCGTGAGCTCTATGCCGGACAGTGAAGCGCACCGCACTGACAACGGACGCGCGAGACGAGGGGTGAGGGGCGGTCAGGACCGGGCGGCGGGCCGGGGTGTGCGCCGGGATCGGGTGGTGGTCATCCGGACCGCTCCGTCCTCGCCGTGGCGGACGGCGCCTCGGGGGCGGAGTCCTCGAGCGTGGAGACGTCGCCCTCGGGCAGGCCGAGTTCCCGTGCGCGCAGCAACCGGCGCATGACCTTGCCGCTGCGGGTGTGCGGCAGTCGCTGGTCGAAGGCGATCTCGCGGGGCGCCACCGCCGGCCCCAGCCTTCGCCGGGCGAAGGCCAGCAGTTCCCGCCGCATCGTGGTGGTCGCGGCGAAGCCCGGCCGCAGGGTGACGAACGCCTTGACGATGTTCCCGGCCACGGGATCGGGACGGCCGATGACCCCGGACTCGGCGACCGCCGGATGCTCCATCAGGGCGCTCTCGACCTCGAACGGCCCGACGAGGTGGCCCGCCGACGTGATGACGTCGTCGGCGCGCCCGACGAACCAGTACCAGCCGTCCGCGTCGCGCCGTACCAGGTCGGCGGTCAGGTACCAGCCGTCCGCGAACGCCGCGGCGGAGCGCGGCTCGTCGTGGAGGTAGCCGCGGAACATGGACGGCCAGCCGGGCCGCAGGGCGAGCTCACCCTCGACACCGGGTTCCTCCAGCACGGTGACGTGCCCGCCGGTGACGTCCGCCCGGCCGTCCTCACCGCGGCGCAGCACCGCCGCCTCCACCCCCGGCAGCGGGCGCCCCATCGAAC
The DNA here is from genome assembly GCF_055592265.1 of Streptomyces sp. NPDC041129. NCBI lineage: Bacteria > Bacillati > Actinomycetota > Actinomycetes > Kitasatosporales > Streptomycetaceae > Streptomyces > Streptomyces sp. NPDC041129. The sequence continues at coordinate 716,036 of NZ_JBVIYV010000001.1, forward strand.
CGGGGCGGATGTCGCAGGCGGCGAAGTTGGCGATCATGATGGCGCCGGTCTCGGTCTGCCACCAGTTGTCGTGCACCGGCAGCCCGAGCACGTCCCGTCCCCACATCACCGCCTCCGGGCTGAGCGGCTCACCCATCGACGCGATGAACCGCAACGCGCCCAGGTCGAAGGAGCGCGGCAGGTCGAACGGCCCCGTCCTCGGCGTCGTCCGCATCAGCATGCGCAGAGCCGTCGGCGCCGTGTACCAGACGTTCACCCGCTGTTCGGCGAGGATCCGGTACCAGCGGCGGGCGTCGTAGTCGCCCTCGTCGACCACGACCGCCACGCCGTGCATGAGCGGGGCGGTGATCCCGTACGACGTCCCGGTCACCCATCCCGGGTCCGCTGTGCACCAGTAGACGTCGTCCTCGTGCAGGTCGAGGGCGTACAGCGCCGACGTGTAGTGGGCGACGGCCGCCTCGTGCACGTGCACGGCGCCCTTGGGAATGCCCGTCGTACCGCTCGTGAAGTGCAGCAGGGCCATGTCGTGCGGCGAGGTCGGCGGGATGGTGAAGGTGTCGGCCGCGCCGGCCATCAGCCCGGCGAGGGAGAGGGTGCCGGGCAGCTCGTCCGCCCCGTCGCCGACGATCAGCACATGGCGCAGGACGGCGAGGTCGCGGCGTCGCCCGGCGATCTTCCTGCGGTACAGATCCGCCGTGGTGACCAGCACCTGCGCGTCGCTAAGCGTCATCCGCTGGAACACCGGGTCCGGTCCGAAGGCCGAGAACAGCGGGCACAGGACACTGGTGTTCTTCAGCGTGCCGAGCACCACGGTGTACAGCTCGGGGCAGCGCCCCAGCAGCGTCACCACCCGGTCGCCGTGCCCGATGCCGAGGGCCCGGAGCACATGGGCGAATCGCGAGGTCGACCGCGCCAGCTCGCCGTAGGTCACGCAGGTGACGGAATCGTCCCGCCCGACGCAGCGCAGCGCGACCGCCGTGGCCCGGTCCGATGCCGCGTGCCGGTCCACGGCCTCGTACGCGATGTTCAGCCCCCGCTCACCGGGCAGCCCCCGCAGCCCGCCCCGGGCCGCCCGCCACGAGAAGCTCGCGCACTCCTCGTCGTAGTCGCGCAGATGGGGGGCGGTGCGCGGCGCGCCCGTCTTGCGGACGGTCTCCCATGGCATGCCGGCCCCTCCTTCCTTCGGGCCCGCTTCGACCATCCGCCCCGACCGCCCAGTCCGCACAGGGTCGAAGGGCCCCCTAACAGGACCGGACGGCGCGAGGCCACGGCCGCCCTCGCGGCATCCGGGCGCTCCCGGTCGCCGCGGGCGACGGGATCGCTCTCGCCGGTGAGCGCGGCGTTGTTGACGGCGGCCTCCTGGGCCTCGACCAGCCGGCAGCCGGCCGGTACCGCGTCGCCGGCCTCCAGGATCACCAGGTCACCCGGCACCAGCTCCCTCGCGGGCAGCTCCCACCGCACCGCGTCGCGCAGCACGGGACAGGTGTGCGGCCGCCAGACATGGCCGTGGCTCACGGGGGCCCGCCGAGCGGGACGAGTGCTCATGCCCGGCTCTCCTAGGGAGGTCCTGGCGGCTCGCGCAGGACGCTTCAGGCGACCGGGCCCAGCAGATCGGCGAACCGCCGGAAGACGTCGAGGAAGAGGTCGTCGATGGTCAGCACGCCCACCACCCGGCCCGCCTCCAGGACCGGGAGCCTGCGGACCCCGGTGCGGCGGAACGTGCGGTAGGCCGACTGAAGGTCGTCGGTGGCTTCGACCGTGACGACGCCCGGTGACATCACCTCCTCCGCCCGGGCCTGTACGCCCAGGCCACCACCCATGCCGCGCACGGCGAGATCGCGGTCGGTGACGATGCCGCGCAGCGCTCCGTCCTCGGCCACGAGGACGGAACCGACGGCGGAATCGGTCATCCGCCGGATCACCTCGGCCAGGGACTCGTGCGGGGCGACACACACCGGGGGAGCGGTCATGACCTCGGCGACCTTCATACGACGGCTCCTTGCTGTCCGGTGCGGAGCACCGGCCGGGCGCCGGACTTCCGCCTCCCGTGTCCGCAGCCGGACCGAGCGGCCCCGTCGGTCAGTCCGCCGCGGGGGTGTCCGGGGGCGTGGCGGGGTCGCGGCGGGGCGGGGCCGAGGCCCAGGCGACGGCGTCCTCGAGTTCGCTGTACTCGAACCGCCGTACTTCGGCCCGGACGAAGTGGTTCGCGAGATGGGGCGCGAGTTCGGCGAACCTGCTGTCGGCGGCCAGCGCGATCCGCCTGACCCTCCGATGGTGGTCCCGGACGAAACGAACGTGCCGGAGCAGCCCCTTGATGTTCTCCCACCCCGGGAAGGCGCGCGCGTGCACCACGACGCCGTCCAGTGCGTCATGGGTGTCGAGCCAGTTGTCCACGGTCCGCGCCAGCGCGTCGAAGTCCTGGACGCGCAGCGGCTGATCGACCTCGATCACGACGACCCCGGCCTCGGACCGGAGCTGGTGGGACACGCCGGGGCCTTCGGGCAGGGAGGTGAGCCAGCGCAGCGCCTCCTCACGGTCCGCGCAGCCGTAGACGCGTACCGGACAGGGCATCAGGAAGCTCGCGAGCCGGGTCGACTCCCGGATCCAGCGGATGTCGCTGACGACCGCGCAGCCCTCGAACAGGCGCATGGAGGCGACGCCCACTTTGAGGTCCTCCCACCCGGCCGACGGCCTGTACGACCCGAACTCCGGGCCGCATTCCCACAGGAGCCGGATACGGCGGCCCTCCCTGCGCGCCTCGTCGAGGAGCGGCTCGATCACGGCTTCGTAGTCGTCCTTCGTCACCGTGCCGATCGCCTTGACCGCGTCGACTCCCGGGGGCGCGTCCTGGGCTCTTTCCAGCATGGCGTGCCTTCTCTCAGGTCGGCCCGGACCCACCGCTCAGCACCAGTGTGGAGCGCCCGTCGGCGGGGCGCACACCGGCGGAGGGGGACCAGGCCTCCGTCGCCACGAGCGGCGGGGCCGGCCAGGCCGCCGTCCATGATCCGCCGCTCACGCCCCTGTCAGACCCGCTCCCTCCGGTTCCGGCTCGGCGCGGGCGGCGGCATCGGCCAGGCCGAGGCGGAGGTGCTCGACGTGGTGGATGGCCTGGTCGATGAGCTCCGCGACGTGGTTGTCGTACAGGGAGTACACGATCGAGCGGCCCTTGCGGGTGCCGACGACGAGGCCGAGGTTGCGCAGCAGGCGCAACTGGTGGGAGCAGGCGGACTGTTCCATGCCGACCTCGGCGGCCAGCTCGGTCGCGGGCAGGGGCCCTTCGCGCAGGCGGGAGAGGATGAGCAGCCGCGAGGGGGTCGCCAGCGCCTGGAGGGTGGTGGCCACCTTGGCGGCGCCGGCCGCGTCCAGGCTCCTGCGCGGGACGTGTCCTGATGACTGTGCGGCTCCGTGACCCATGCGCTCATGGTAACGGCACCACGAATGAACACATGAATGAGTCTTCATTTATTCCTGTTACGGTGGTGAGGTCGGACCCCGCCCTGCCCACCGTGAAGGACCCGCGCCGATGTCATCCACGCTCACTCGTCCGGCGCCGCCCGGTGCCGCCCACGCCGCCGGCGCGCCCCGTCGCCGCACCCGGATCCTCGCCCTGCCCGAGGCCCGCTGGGCGGCTGCCGCGCTGGTGCTGTTCCTGGTCGCGCTGCCGCTGTACCTGTCCGGGGCGCCGGCGTGGACCTGGGGCACGCTGTTCGCGGCCGTCTACGCGACCGGCGGCTGGGAACCGGGCCGGGCCGGGCTCCGGGCGCTGCGCGAGAAGACCCTGGACGTGGACCTGCTGATGGTGGTCGCCGCGCTCGGGGCCGCGGCGATCGGGCAGGTGCTGGACGGCGCGCTGCTCATCGTCATCTTCGCCACCTCGGGTGCGCTGGAGGCGATCGCCACGGCCCGCACCGCCGACTCGGTGCGCGGCCTGCTCGACCTCGCGCCCGCCACGGCCACCCGGATCGCCGACGACGGCGCCGAAGAGACGGTCCCCACCGGGTGTCTCGCGGTGGGCGAGATCATTCTGGTGCGGCCCGGTGAGCGCCTCGGCGCCGACGGCCGCGTGCTGGACGGGGCCAGTGAGGTGGATCAGGCCACCATCACCGGTGAGCCGCTGCCGGTGGCGAAGAAAGCGGGGGACGAGGTGTTCGCCGGCACCCTCAACGGCACCGGTGCGCTGCGGGTGAAGGTCGAGCGGGACCCGTCCGACTCGGTGATCGCCCGGATCGTGGCCATGGTCGGGGAAGCCTCGGAGACCAAGGCCCCGACCCAGCTCTTCGTCGAGAAGGTCGAACAGCGCTATTCCCTCGGCATGGTGGCCGCGACCCTCGCGCTCTTCGTGCTTCCGCTCGCCTTCGGCGCCGCGCTCCAGCAGACGTTGCTGCGCGCCATGACCTTCATGATCGTCGCCTCGCCCTGCGCGGTGGTGCTGGCCACCATGCCGCCGCTGCTGTCCGCCATCGCCAACGCCGGCCGCCACGGCGTGCTGGTCAAGTCGGCCGTGGTCATGGAACGGCTCGGTCAGGTCGACGCGGTGGCGCTCGACAAGACGGGCACCCTGACCGAGGGCACCCCGAGGGTGACCGGCGTCCGTCCCCTCGCCGCCTCCGGCCTGACGGAGAACGAGGTGCTGCGACTCGCCGCGGCAGCCGAACACCCCAGTGAGCACCCACTGGCCCGGGCGATCGTGGACGCCGCCCGCACCCGCGGACTGGCCGTCCCCCCGGCGGAGGACTTCGACTCCGCGCCCGGTACCGGCGTGAGCGCCACCGTCGAAGGCAGGACCGTCCAGGTCGGCAGCCCGGTCCGCCTGTCGGGCAGCCGCACGGACCATCCGGCCATGGCCGTGGCGGCGGGCCTGGAGGCGGAGGGCCGCACGGCCGTGCTGGTCACTCTCGACGGCGAGCCGGCGGGGGTCCTGGGCATCGCCGACCGGTTGCGTGACGAAGCCGCCGCCACCGTCGCGGCCCTGGGCGGACTGACGGGCGTCGCCCCCGTGCTACTCACCGGTGACAACCCGCGTGCGGCGGCCCGGCTCGCCGCGGAGGCCGGCATCAAGGACGTACGCGCGGGGCTGCTGCCGCAGGACAAGGTGACGGCGGTGCGGGAGATGGAACGGGCCGGACGGAAGGTGCTGGTGGTCGGCGACGGCGTCAACGACGCCCCCGCGCTGGCCGCCGCCCACACCGGTATCGCCATGGGCCGCGCCGGCTCCGACCTCGCTCTGGAGACCGCCGACGCGGTCGTGGTCCGCGACGAGCTGGCGACCGTCCCCGCCGTCGTCCGCCTCTCCCGCCGGGCGCGCCGCCTCGTCGTGCAGAACCTGGTCATCGCCTCGGTGTTCATCACCGGCCTGGTGATCTGGGACCTGGCCGGGACCCTGCCCCTGCCGCTGGGTGTCGCGGGCCACGAGGGTTCCACCGTCATCGTCGGCCTCAACGGCCTGCGCCTCCTCGCCGACGGCGCCTGGCGCCGCGCCCGTACCGCGACGGAGCGCTGAACCGCCGCGGTCGCTGACCGGCCGATCCGCGGCCACCACACCGTGGCCCGGCAGGTCAGAGGTACCGCGCACGACGCGGCAGCATCGGGAGGACGACTTCAGCCGTGCGGCGAGCTGTTCACGGCCGCCGTACCGGCTGATGACGCTCGATGAGCTGTTCGGACCAGATCGTTTTGCCGTTCTGGCCATGCCGGCAGCCCCACCGTCCGCCGAGTTGAGCGACGAGGAACAGGCCGCGTCCTCCCTCGTCGCTCATGCGGGCACGCCGCAGGCGGGGTTGGGTGCTGCTGGAGTCGGTGACCTCGCACACCAGGACGTTGTCGCGAATCAGACGAAGCTCCATCGGCGGACGACCGTAGCGGATGGCGTTGGTCACCAGTTCGCTGACGATGAGTTCGGTGGTGAAGATGAGGTCGTTCAGACCCCACAGGGTGAGTTGGCGGGTTATCCACTCCCGAGCCTCTGAGACGGCGGCCGGATCGGCCGGGATCTCCCAGTGAGCGGTGTCCGCCGCTGGGACGGCGCGGGTGCGGGCCAGCAGCAGGGCCGCGCCGTCGCGCGGCGCCTCGCCTGCCAGGTCGGCGAGGAGAGCCCGGCTGGTTTCGTCCATGGCGCGGTCCGGACGGCAGGAGGAGGCGAGGGCGTCCGTCAGGCCCCGCAGGCCTTGGCCGAGGTCGCGATCGCCCCGTTCGACCAGGCCGTCGGTGTAGAGAGCGAGGATGCTGCCGGGCTCGACGTCGATCACGGTGGTCTCGTGCGGCATGCCGCTGAGGGCCAGTGGTGGCCCCGGGGAGATCGCTACTGCTTCGGCGGTCCCGTCGGGCCGGACCAGGACGGGAGGCGGGTGCCCGGCGCTGGCCATGGCGCAGCGCCTGGTTACCGGGTCGTAGACCGCGTACAGACAGGTGGCGCCGACGATGTCGTGATCGCCGGGCGGTGCTTCGGCCGCGAGGCGGTGGACCAGGTCCGAGAGCCGGGTGAGCAGCTCGTCCGGTTCGAGTTCCAGGTCCGCGAGCGTCCTGATGGCGGCGCGCAGGCCGCCCATGGTGGCGCTTGCGGATATGCCGCGGCCGACCACGTCTCCGGCGACAAGGGCCACCCTGAGACAGGGCAGGGCGATGGCGTCGTACCAGTCGCCACTGACCGGACCCCCGCCCGCGGGCAGGTAGACGCCGGCGGTCTCGGCTCCCGGCGTGTCGGTCGTGGCCGGGGGAAGGAGGCTCTGCTGCAGCGCTACGGCCGCCCTGTGCTCGCGCGTGTAACGGCGGGCGTTGTCGATGGCGAGCGCACCCCGTGAGGCGATCTGCTTCATGAGATCCGCCTCGTCCTCGGTGAAGGGGTCGGACCGGCCGCAGCGCCAGGCCGATATGGCGCCGAGCGTGAGCCCGCGGGCACGCAACGGTGCCACTATCACCGAATGGGCGTCCTTCGGGGCGAGATACTCGACCAACAGCGGGTCTCTGACCATGGCGATGAAGTCGTCAAGGCCGAAGACGACTGGCTCGCCGTGTCGGAGGCTGCGCAACAGCGGGTGGTCGGGAAGGGACGGGATGGACCCGCCGCGCCTGATGCCGGCCGGCCACACCGCGGTGGCCGGCGCAAGGGCCGCGTTGCCCATGTCTCCACCGCCCAGTTGCTCCGAGGGTTCGTCCCCGTCGAGAACCGGGTGCGCGAGGTCGACGGCGGCGAGATCCCCGAACGCAGGTGCCAGAACGTCCGCAAGGTCCTGCGCGGTGCGCACGACATCCAGAGATCCCCCTACTCGCTCGGCCACCTCGCGGGCGAGATCCAGATGGCGGCGGGCACGCATCTGGTCGGCGTTGTCGATGTACAGGGCTGCGACCCCCGTGGGGCGTCCTCGTGCGTCCTCCAGGCGGAAGGCGGACAGCGACAGCGCGTGCCGCCGCGCCGGATCGTGCCGCCAGCTCACTTGCTGGTTTCTGCGGATGACCGGGGCACCCGTCTCGAGTACCTGGCGCAGTACTGCCTCGAGGTTCTCGGCGTCCTCGGCGCGCAGCACGTCGCTCAGCCGAGCGCCGGGCTGTACCGGACGGCCGTCGAGAGTGCCCGGCGTGGCGTTCGTCTGCACGGTGGTGAGGTTCGTGTCGTGCACAGCGATCGTGATCCCGTTCTGTGCGGACAGTGCACGCAGGAGCGCTGCGCCCTGCTCGTGATGGGTGACGTGGTGGGTAGGGGCCGCCAGGACGAGGATCTCCGCCGAGCCGGAGCCCCCCACCTCGGTGGTCCGGAAGGTGACGTCGATGGTGTCGCCGCCCTGGTGCCACAGCCGTACCCGGCCGGACGCCGGCACCTCCGCGTCGCGCAGGTCGTCGTCCGGGAGGTCGGCCACCAGTTCCCACACGGGGCGGCCACAGACCTCCTCGGCGCGGAACCCGGTCAGCTCCTCCGCTGCCCCGGTCCACCGCACCACCGCGCCTCTATTGTCGAGCACGGCGGCTGCCGGACCGTCACAGGCGTGCGACCCGCCGCTGGGACCGGGACCGGAGACGCCTGTCGATCCGTGGGAGGCGCCTGCCGAGGCGTTCTTGACATTCTCTGTATCCATCTGTGGCTTCCTGTACGAGAGCCTGCGGCTCGAGAGGTCGGCATGCTGTGGCGGCCGTCGGCCGCCCGATCGGCAGCCCGTCACGCCGCAACGGTTTTGGAGGGCAGGTCTTGCTCGGCCCAAACGACCTTGCCGTCCGTTGCGGAGCGGGATCCCCATCTGCGGGACAACTGAGCGACGAGGGAAAGACCGCGGCCGTTCTCGTCGATGGTGTGGGGCTGACGGGGGCGCGGGTGGCTGGCGTTTCTGTCGGAGACTTCGCACGTCAAGACCTGGTGCTGGATCAGCCGTAGGCTGATCGGCCCCTCGCCGTAGCGGATGGCGTTGGTGACCAGTTCACTGACGATCAGTTCCATGGTGCTCACCAGATGCTCGAACCCCCATTCGCCGAGCTGACGGGCGGCTGCCTGCCGGGCCGTGCGGACGGCGGTCGGCTCGTTCGGCAGTTTCCAGGAGGCGACCTGGTCCGGTTCGAGTCCGCGAGTCCGCGCGAGGAGCAAGGTGACATCGTCGGCCGGGGCCTGAGTCGGCAAGGTCTCGATCACCTGAGAGCACAGCTCCTCCAGGGACGAATCGGAGTCTGTCAGGGCGGCGCCCAGGCGATCCAGGCCCACGTCGATGTCGTCGTCGCGGGACTCGACCAGACCGTCGGTGTAGAGCGCGAGCAGAGTTCCCTCGGGCAGTTCCAGTTCCACGGACTCGAAGGGGACCAGACCGAGGCCGAGGCCGAGCGGTGCCCCGGCGGGCATGTCGGGGAAGGTGATACGGCCCTGCGGGTCGATGATCGCGGGCGGGGGATGCCCGGCCCGCGCCATCGTGCACCGCCGGGTGACCGGGTCGTAGACGGCATACAGACAGGTGGCGCCCACCACGGGGGGGACCTGGTCCGGAGCGTCGGCATCTTCCTCGCTCAGCCGCCTGACCGTGTCGTCGAGGTGCGTCAGCAGTTCGTGGGGAGGCAGTTCCATGTCCGCGAGCGTGCGGACCGCGGTGCGCATTCGGCCCATCGTCGCCGCGGCGTTGATGCCGTGTCCGACCACATCGCCGACGACGAGGGCCACCCGGGCGCCGGACAGTTTGATCACGTCGAACCAGTCGCCCCCCACGCCGTGGTCCAGATCAGCCGGCACATAGCGCGAGGCCACATCGAGGGCGGAGCTGCCTCCCACATGGTGGGGGAGCAGGTCGCGTTGGAGCGTCAGGGCCGCGGTGCGTTGGCGGGCGTACTGGAGAGCGTTGTCCAGGCTGAGCGCGGCCCGGGTGACGAGCTCCTCGGCGAGGAGGAGGTCGTCCTCCTGGAACGGCGTCAGCTCCTCGGAGCGGCCGAACACCGCCAGCCCCAGCACACAGCGCCGCGCACGGATGGGTACGACCATCAAAGAGTGGATGCCGGTGTCACGGAGCTTCTGCGTCCGCACCGGGTCGTGATGGGCCCAGGGGCCTGAATAGGTGTCCAGCACCGATTCCAGGTAAGACCTGCCCGTGCGCAGGGCGGTGGCGAACAGCGAGGTCGGGAAGGGGCGGATCACCTCTTGGCGGACCCAGGGCAACTCGAGCACACCCGGGTCGATGGAGGACGCACCGGCACGGCGCAGCACAGGTGGGCGGTCGTTCGCCCTGCCGGTCCCTGCCAACGGATCCACGCCGAACGGAACCGACTCCACCAGGTCGACGATTGTGTGGTCGGCCAGCAGGGGCACGGCAAGGTCGGCCAGTTCCTGGCCGGTCTTCATGACCTCGAGGGTGCTGCCGATGCGCGTGCTGGCTTCGCTGAGGATGGCAAGGCGCTCGCGCGCCCGCCGGTTGCCGGTGACGTCCACGCTCATGGAGCACACTGCCAGTGCCGTGCCGTCCGCGTCCTGGAGGCAGAAGAACGAGGCCGAGAACGCGTGCTCCCGGCGCCGGTCCGTCGACGACCACGCCCGGTACTCATGGACCATGGTGGTGCCACTCTCCAGCACCTGCCGCATCACCACCTCAAGCGCTTCGGCCTCGACCGCGGGCAGTGATTCCCGCAGACGGCGTCCGAACCGTCGCTCACGAGGAGTGGCGTCGTGGCGCTCCATGACGTCGTTGACCCAGGTACAGCGCAGCTGCGGGTCATAGACGGCGATGCCGACCGGTGCGTGGGCCAGGAGCGACTCCCGCACAGCTTCGTTGGACGCCCCCGAGGACAGGGTGCCTATGTCGGTCACGGACACCAGCCACCGGGTGCCGGCGTCCTGCCCCCACAGCAGCGAGATCCGCAGCGTCATTTTGATGGCGTGGCCGTCATGGTGGCGGACCGTCACGGTGCCGGACCAGCCATCCTGGGCACGACACCGCTCGGCGAAAGCCGCAGCACTCGGGGCGTCCTCGGGGGGCGGCAGCACGTGTGCGGCGGACCGGCCCACCACTTCCCGGGCCGAGTACCCGACAAGTCGCTCAGCGGCGTGCGTCCATCCCACCACGGTCCCCTCCGCATCGAGCATCGCTATCGCCGCATCGGGTATCTCTCGGGGGCTCACCGGCTCGGCGAGTCGGGTGTGCTCGGTGTGCGTCATCCAGTTCTTCCCATCGGTGCGACGGCGTGTGCGGGGTGGCCCGATCTGTAGCCACCGCGGATTAGGACGACTTTGTCCACTTCTGATGAAATAGTCAGATACGACCGCTTCATCGTCAAGTCGGCGGGATTGACCAAAGCGCCAGATGTGACTGCGCGCCGCCATTCGCGACCACGGAGACGGCGGGCCGGGGTGGACAGTCGAAGCGGGTAGTGCGATGATAAATTCATCACAACTGCTGCTCTTATTCATGGAGCATGCCGATGCCAGCCACACGCAGAAACCGATTCGAACGCCGTCGAGCCGAGACCCGCCGGGCACTCGTCCGCGCCGGGCGGCAGATCCTGGCCGAGTCCGGTGGCACCAGCTCCAGCATCCATGCCATCGCGGAGCGCGCGGACGTGGGCCTCGGCTCCTTCTACAACCACTTCACGGGCAAGCCGGACCTGTTCGACGCGGCCGTGGCCGATGCACTCGAGGAGTACGCCCAAGCCGTCGACGAACGCCTGCACGACGTCGATGATCCCGCCGAGCGCCTTGCTGGGGGCATGCGGCTCAGCGCGCGCATGGCCGAGTCCTACCCGGAGATCATGCAGATCCTGTGCCACAGCCAGCTCGATCGGATATACGCCGGCGAGGGACTGGCTCCGCGGGCGAAGCGCGACATGGAGGAGGGTATGGCCGTAGGCCGGTTCACCGTGGTCGACCCGGTGATCGCCCTGTCCGTGCTGAACGGCAGCCTGCTGGCGCTCCTGGAGCTGTGGTGCAACCAGCCCGGCGCCGACAGCGACCAGGCCGCGGGCACCATGGCCGAGATGATCCTGCGCATGCTCGGCCTTTCCCAGGATGAGGCCCATGACCTCGCCCGGCGGCCCCTTCCCGCTGCGGCGTGAAGAGGATCCTGCCGCGCACCGGCCGACTGGCACCGACTGAGCGCCGGCTCCCGCGGCGCGTAATGGACGACGGTGGCTTGTCTCACTCGCCCGCTGTCGCCGGCCCTGGCCTCAGAGTTGGATGGGCAGGTGGCGGGGGCCGCGGAGCATGGCGTTCTGGCGGTAGGGGGGCGGGTCCTGGACCAGGCGGGCCGTGCCGAGGTGGGGGATCAGCGCGCCGAGCGCGGCCTCGGCTTCGATACGGGCGAGTGGCGCGCCGAAGCACAGGTGGATACCGCTGCCGAAGCCGACGTGCTGGTTGTCCGGGCGGGTGGGGTCGAACCGGTCGGGTTCGCTGAACCGCATGGGGTCGCGGCTGCCCGAGGCCAGCGCCAGGATGACGGACGTGCCGCCGGGGATCGTGGTGCCGGCGACGTCGATGTCGACGAGGGGAACCCGCTCGCGCATGTGGACCGGGGGCTCGTAGCGCAGCAGTTCCTCCACCGCTTGCGGCAGCAGGCCGGGGTCTTCGCGCAGACGGTCCAGCTGGTCGGGCCGACGCAACAGGGTGAGGACGCCGTTGGCGATCAGATTGACCGTGGTCTCGTGTCCGGCGATGAACAGCAGGATGGTGTTCACCGCCAGGTCCTCCTCGCCGAGTCGTACGGCCGGGTCCGGTTCGTTGACGAGGTCGGAGAGCATGTCGCCGGTGGGCCGACCGCGGCGCTGTTCGGCGAGTTGGACCAGGTACTGGCCCATCTCCTGCTCCGCCTGGCCGGCTGCCTGGTCCCGTTCGGCGGTGTCACCTTCGGGCCCGATGTCGGCGGACGCGACGAGGGTGTCGGTCCAGCCCTGGAAGAGCTGCTCGTCCTTGTCCGGGATGCCGAGCAGGCGGCAGATCACGGTCACGGGCAGTGGGTAGGCGAAGTCGTCGACGACGTCGATCTGCCTGCCCTCCTGGAACACTTCCGCCAGTTCCTTGGTCAGCTGGACGATCTCGCCGCGCATGGAGTCGACGCGGCCCGGACTGTGCGGCGGGCCGAACGGCCGCATGGCCGAGTTGCGCAGCCGGTGGTGCTCGGGGTCGTCGAGCCGCAGGAACGACGGTTGTTGTGTCACCTCGTACGGAGCGGGAGCGGTGCGCGAGCGCGGATCGGCACTCATCCGGGGGTCGTGCAGCAGCGCGACGATCTCGTGGTAGGTGCCGATCAGGTAGCTGCCGTCCGCCTGCCGCACTGCGGGCCCCGCCTCGCGGAGTTCGGCGTACAGCGGGTAGGGGTCGGGGCGGTTGGCGTAGTCGGTGATCCGGGCCAGCAGGGTGTCGGAGGCCATGGTGGCTCCTCGGGGTGGGGCGGGACGTGGGTCAGCCGGGCTGCACCAGCGTCAGTCGGCGATCCGGCAGGTAACCGGTGAGGGCCACGGTGGGGCCGTGCGACAGTCCCTTCGGATCCGGCACGTCGGACGGAATCGCGACATCGGCCGCGATCGCGCGGTCCTGGGCGCCGGGCGGGGGCGGGAACGGAGCAGCCGTCTCGATCAGGTGCCGGTAGTAGTCGAGCGACTTGGCCATGTCGACGGTGACGGCGGCGGTGACCCGTCCCTGGTAGCCGTAGACCATTGCCAGGCGGCGCGCCTCCAGGGAACCCTGGGCGATGACCACGTGGTCGGAGTAGGTGGGTACGCCCACCGATTTGATGTTGAGCCCGAACTGGGTCGACCAGAACGACGGGACGGCCAGGTGCGGGCGCTGCAGGGGCCCCGGACTGACCATGTTGTGGGCCGCCACCTCGGCCTGCTCGACCGCGTTTCCCCAGTGTTCCAGGGAGAGCATCTGGTAACCGAACAGCGGGTGGGGGAAGCGGGAGACGTCACCGGCCACGAAGACGTCGTCGGTGACGATTCCGTACATGTTGAAGGCCCGGCATCCGGCGTCGCAGGCGATGCCGCGCGGGCCCGCCGCCAGCCCGGAGTCCGCCAGCCATTCGACGTTGCGTACCGCGCCCAGCGCCACGACGCAGACGGCGGCGTCGACGCGGCTCCCGTCGGACAGCTCCGCACCGGTGAAGCTGCCGTTACCGCGCAGGGCGGTGACCGTCACCCCGGTGCGCAGGTCCACGCCGTGGTTGCGCTGCATGACGGCCGCGAGCTTCGACAGGGTGCCACCGAGCGCGCCCACCAGGGGTGCGGGGCCGCGTTCGGCCACCGTGACCTCCAGTCCCCGTTCCCGGCAGGCCGAGGCGATCTCCGATCCCGTGAAGCCGCCGCCGATCACCAGTATGCGCTCCGGCCCGGCGGCCAGCCGCTGGGCCAGTCCCCCGGCGTCCTCCCGGGTGCGCAGGGTGAACACCCCGTCCAGGGCGGCTTCCTCCGGTTTGGGCCAGGGCCGCGCGCGGGTCCCGGTGGCGATCAGCAGCCGGTCGTACGGCAGTGACTCGCCGTCCTCCAGCAGCACCTGCTTCGCGAGCAGATCCACGCCGGTGGCGCGCACGCCCAGCCGCCAATCGGCGTTCGGGTCCTGGCGCATCGGCAGCCCGGTGCTGTCCGCCGTCGCCTGGCCGAGCAGCACCTGCTTGGACAGCGGCGGCCGGTCGTAGGGCGGGTGGGGCTCGTCCCCGACCACGGTCAGTGATCCGGTGAAGCCCTCCTCGCGCAGCGCCTCCGCGGCCCTGAGCCCCGCCAGCGACGCGCCGACGATGACGATACGGCCGCCCTTGAGGTCAGCGGGCACCGGCGCTCACCTCCTCACCGAGGAGGATCGCCTGCACCGGGCACGCCGCCGCGGCCTGACGCACGCGCTCGACCTGGTCGTCGGGGACGGCCGTGGCGTACAGCAACCCCTCCTCCCCGTGCAGCTGGAACACCTCCGGCGCGAGGAACACGCATTGCGCGTAGCCCTGGCAGCGAGCGAGATCCACAACGGTCTGCATCCCGACCACTCCCTCCGTTGTCTCACCCCCTCGTTTCCAGCATGGGGCCGGAACCGGGCGCCCGCATGCCACGGCTTCGGAGACGGAATTCCCGGGCAGTTCGTACGCCCCGGGCGACGGCTCAGCCCAGAGCGTGGGCGAGTCCGAAGGCCGCGCCGGTGAGGGGAACGTGAGTGAACGCCCCGGATCGGCCGCACAGTTTCTTGACGATGCGACTGATCTCCTCGGTGCAGAGCCCGAGATGGTCGACACGGAAAGCATCTTCTCGCGAGCCAGGCGGACTTCGTGAGGGCGGCCGCCGGCGGTATCGGCGGAGACATTGAGCTGTTCATGCCACTGCCGGCCGTGTGGGCCGATTTCGCCACCTCGACAGTTCCATACGTTGTATGGTAATCCTGGAAGGGCACTTCCATACGCCGTATGGAAGAGTCTGCTCGAGCCACGCCAGGGCTGCCGTCCGCCTGCATCCAGCCGATGGCGCAGAACACACCGGTCAGGAAGGAAAGACCATGAAGAAGCTCACGAGGCGCGTAGCCGTCACCGCTTTCTCCGTGGGGGTCGCGGGTGTCGCCGTTCTCGGCGCCGGGGGCTCCGCTTCGGCGGCGACTTCCGCATCCGCGCCCGTCCAACGCCCGGCCGTCAGCGTCACCGCCGGCGACTACCGCTGGGACCACGGTGTCGGCTACCTGTTCGAACTGGGCTACTTCTGGGACGAGATCCACGCCCGGCAGTACGACGGCCAGGATGAGATCAGCGGTCGCTGACCGCGCCCAGGCAGGAGCGAAAGTCGATGGAGTCTTCGAAGACCGTCACACAGGGGGTGGCCGTGCAGCTTGTCATCTCGCGCACCTACTCGCTGCCCATGTGTATGAGCCTGCGGTACGAGCCCACTGATCCCTATGTCGTCCGTGCCACCTTTTCCACAGACACGGACGAGCTGGCCGAATGGGTCCTGGGTCGTGATCTTCTGGCCGATGGCCTGAGGGGTTCCGCAGGCTGTGGGGACATCCGGGTCGTCTGGCCGGCCGTCGGCCGTGGTGACCACGCGATGTACATCATCCTCGGGTCTCCAGGGGGCACCGCCTTGATCGAGGTTCCGGTGCAGGACGTCAAAGCCTTCCTGGAGAACACGGAGGCGCTGGTGCCACGGGGTACCGAGTCCCGACACATCGACTGGGACCTCGAACTGGCGAACCTGTTCGCGAAAGGCTGAGAGCAGCCTCCCAACCGCATTGCCGCTGGGGATCTTTGTCCGGGCGGCTGAAGAGAAGGAGAGAAGTTCCGTGTCCCAGTACCAGCTTCGCGCCTACACATTGCGCAACTCTGAGGCGCTCGTCGCCTACGAGAACATCTGGTCCAAGCACATTCCCGGCATGGCCAAGCACAGGATCGCCACACACGGCGTCTGGACGGTGCCCGCAGCTCCCGGCAGTGAGACGCCCCGGCTGTACGCCCTCGTTTCCTACCGGGACGCCGACGACGTTCAGGAGCGGCTGCAGGCGTACCTGTCCAGCCCCGAATTCCGCTCGGACATGGAGGGTTTCGACATCAGCCAGATCGTCGGCGTCGACGAGTCCGTGCTGACGCCCACCGCCGACTCACCCTTGCGGTGACAGGTGCCGAGCCGCTCGAGGTCTGCGGCGACCTTCTCGTTCATGTCAGAACGCCGCGCAACTCCGTCACGGCGCACCCCGGACGGCAACGCGCATGGACGAGACCGGCGAGGTCGGGGGCGTTGCCGAAGACCCGGTTGAGTGCGCGTCAGTACGGGCGGCCGGTGCCCAGTGACATGGAGGCCCGGCTGGCCGGGGAGTGAACGAGTACCGGCGACACCGTGCGCCGGGCTTCGACTGCCGCCGCGTCCGCGGCTCGGCCGGTCGAGTCATGCGCGGGATCCTCGTCCGGAGTGCGAGCGAGCCGCACGGCAGAGTCCAGGGCCCTGGCCACTGCTGCATGTGCAGCGGCCGCGTGGACAGGGCTTTCCGGACGTGATGGGTGCGTCCTCATGCGCCGAAGCCTGGCGCCGCCCGACCACGGACGGCACCGGGCCGCAACGCTTCAGGGTTGCAAAATCAATGGCCGGCGCCCTGGCCTTCACCATCGGCGGCGAGTCGACTCTCCAGACCCGTGATGATCGTGTCCAGCGCCAGGCGGAAGACGCTGTCCTCGTCACGGCCTGAATGGGTGAGTCCGTCCTCGCCGGCCGTGGGGGGTTTGAGGCTCGACCACTGGTAGAGCGCGCCATTGAGCTCGGCGGTGAGTACACCGGTGATGACGGCGCACACGAGAGCGGCTACCTGCGGGAGCTTGGACTGCGGCACCTCAGCGGCGTCCAGGATCGCGACGAGCGCAACCCAGAACGGGTCTTCGGGCTGGATGAAGTCCGCCTGGTGGCTGAACGAGTAGGCCATGAGCTTGGGGTGGCGGTGTGCCAGCGTCCCGAAATCCGTGGCGAGCAGGCGGATGCGCTCCTGCCAGGGAGCGTCCTGAAGCGTCACGGTGCGGAACCGGGTGCCGACCATTCTCGCCACGCCGCCCAGCAGGGCGTCCTTGTTCGGCACGTGGTGGTAGAGCGACATCGGGTTCGCATCGAGCTCGGTCGCGAGTTTGCGCATGGTGAGCGCCTCGACCCCGTCCGCGTCGATGAGCCGCAGCGCGGCGGCATATATCCCGGCCTCGGTCAGAGGCACCTCTCTCTTCCTGGTTCCTCGCGGGGGACGCTTCGCCTTTTCCATGCGCGGACGGTATCAGTTCCATACGACGTATGGAAATGAACTCGGCCACACGGCGGCATGACGGCCGCTCGCTCGGCCTCGGGTTGCGGTCGACTTTCCATACGTTGTATGGTACCAATTCCATACGGCGTATGTTTCCGTGGTGCACCCCGGCATCGCCCGGTGCCCTTGCCCATCCCTCCCCGCACAAAGGAGCCAGCCATGACCACACAGTCCGAGCACGACCTGCGCCCGATCCGGTCTCCGCGCGGCGTCCCGCTCTTCGGCCACACGCCGCAGATCCCCAGCACCAACCCGGTCGAGTACTTCGGCAAGCTGTCCAAGCGGTTCCCCGAGGGGCTCTACGGCATGGAGATCGCCGGCATCGAGCAGGTCTTCGTCTGGGACCCGGACCTGGTGGCCGAGGTCTGTGACGAGACGCGGTTCTTCAAGCAGATCGACAAGACGCCGCTGGCCCATGTCCGGGACTACGCGGGAGCCGCCCTGTTCACGGCCCATCAGCACGAAGAGGAATGGGGCATGGCGCACCGAGTCCTCCTCCCGGCCTTCAGCCAGCGGGCGATGAAGGGCTACTTCGGGCAGATGCTGGAGATCGCCCAGAACCTGGTGGGCAAGTGGGAGCGCAAGGAGGGGCAGCCGGTCAACATCACCGACGACTACACCCGGCTGACCCTGGACACCATCGCCCTGACGGGGTTCGGTTACCGGTTCGACTCCTTCGCCAAGGAGGATCTGCACCCCTTCCTCAAGGCGCTGCTGGAGGCCCTGACCGAGTCGCTGCGGCGCTCGCAGGAGCTGCCGATGATGACCAAGATGCGCAAGGCCGATGACAAGAAGTACCGCGAGAACATCCAGCTGATGCGGGACCTGGTCGAGAGCGTGATCAAGGAGCGTCGTGATGGGAAGGGCATCGGTGAGGATGATCTGCTGGGTCTGATGCTGGAGGCCACCGACCCGGAGACCGGCAAGGGGCTGGAGGACGACAACGTCCGTGACCAGGTGCTGACGTTCCTGATCGCTGGTCACGAGACCACCAGTGGTCTGCTGTCGTTCGCCACGTACTCGCTGATGCGCAACCCGCACATCCTGGCCCAGGCCTACGCCGAGGTGGACCGGCTGCTGCCCGGCGACACGGTCCCGGACTACGACACGATCATGCAGATGGACGTGATCCCGCGGATCCTGGAGGAGACCCTGCGCCTGTGGGCTCCCATCCCGATGATCGGCAAGTCCCCGCTGGAGGACACCGTCATCGGCGGCTGCTACGGGCTGAAGAAGGGAGCGCGGGTCAACATCCTTGAGGGTCCGCTGCACACCCACCCCAAGGCCTGGGACCGCCCGGAGGAGTTCGACATCAACCGGTGGCTGCCGGAGAACCGGGTCAACCACCACCCGCACGCCTACAAGCCGTTCGGCAACGGCGTGCGTGCCTGCATCGGCCGGCAGTTCGCGCTCACCGAGGCCCGTCTGGCTCTCGCGCTGGTGCTGCAGAAGTTCAAGTTCGCCGACACCAACGACTACAAGATGGACGTCAAGGAGGCGCTGACGCGCAAGCCCGGCGGCTTCGAACTGAACGTGCGGGCCCGTCAGGAGCACGAGCGGACCGTGTTCGGCGCAGTGGACCTGCAGACCGACGACATGCGGCAGCAGGCCGCGGTCAGCGGTGTGGGTGTGAACCTGACCGTCGCCTACGGCTCCAGCCTGGGCTCGTGCGAGGACCTGGCGCGCACCATCGCCGACCGCGGTGACCGCTCCGGGTTCGGCACCACCCTGGTCGGCCTGGACGAGCTGGGCGACAACCTGCCCACCGAGGGCCTGCTCGTCGTCGTGGCTTCCAGCTACAACGGCAAGGCCCCGGACAACGCGCAGCGGTTCGACGAACTGCTCGCCGCCGGGCTCCCGGAGGGCTCGCTGTCCAACGTGCGGTTCGCACTGCTGGGTGCCGGCAACACCCAGTGGGTGGCCACCTACCAGGGCTTCCCGAAGCGGATCGAGGCAGGTCTGCTGGCCGCCGGCGCCACCCGCGTCATCGAGCGGGGCATCGCGGACGCCGCCGGTGACTTCGACGGCATGGCCTCCCGCTGGATGGACACCCTGTGGGCCACGCTGGCCGAGGAGTACGCGGCCGACACCTCCGAGGCGAGCGGGCCGCGCTTCGAGGTGCAGCTGCTCACCGAGGCCGACGTGCGCCCCGCGATCGTCTCCGAGCAGGCCTACCCCCTCACGGTCGTGGCCAACGAGGAACTCGTCAACGACCCGACCGGCCTGTGGGACTTCAGCATCGAGCCGCCGCGCCCGGCAGCGAAGTCCATCACCGTCGAACTCCCCGACGGTGTCACCTACGACACCGGCAACCACCTGGCCGTCTTCGCCAAGAACGACCCCGCGCTGGTCAACCGCGCCCTCGCGCGGCTCGCCGTCGACCGCGACCAGGTGCTGCGCCTGGACCAGCCCGCCGGCGGCCGCACCCACCTCCCGGTGAGTACCCCCGTCACCGCGGGTCTGCTGTTCGCCGAGTTCGTGGAACTGCAGGACGTGGCCACCCGCTCCCAGATACAGACGCTGGCCGGCTACACCGAGTGCCCGTGGACCCGGCCGCAGTTGCAGGCCTACACGGCCGACACCGCCGAAGCCGAGGAGCGCTACCAGACCGAGATCCTGGGCAAGCGGGTCTCCGTGCTCAACCTGCTGGAGCGCTTCCCCGCGGTCGAACTGCCGCTGGCGGTCTTCCTGGAGATGATGGGCCCGATCCGTCCCCGCTTCTACTCCATCTCCTCCGCCCCGCAGGCCAATCCGCGCCACGTGCGCCTGACCGTCGGCCTCCTGGAAGGCCCGGCCCTGTCCGGCGACGGCCGGTACCGCGGCACCTGCTCCTCCTACATCGCAGCCCTCAAGCCCGGAGACGCCTTCTACGGCTACGTCCGCGTGCCCTCCCCGACCTTCGCCCCGCCGGCCGACCCCGCCACGCCGCTCATCCTCATCGGCCCCGGCACCGGCATCGCGCCGCTGCGCGGCTTCCTGGAGGAGCGCGCCACGCAGCAGGACAACGGCATCAACGTGGGCCTGTCGCAGGTCTTCGTCGGCTGCCGTCACCCGGAGCACGACTACTTCTACCGCCAGGAGATGCAGGACTGGGAGCAGGCCGGGATCGCCCAGGTGCACACCGCCTTCTCCGCGGTGACCGGACACCCGGCCCGGTTCGTCCAGGACGCCATCGTAGGCGCCGCCGACACCGTGTGGCAGGCCATCCAGGACGGCGCGTACATCTACGTCTGCGGCGACGGCCGCCGCATGGCACCCGCCGTACGCGAGGCCCTCGCGGCGATCTACCGCGAGCGGACCGGCGCCGACGACGAGACAGCCCAGCAGTGGCTCGCCCAACTGGAAGCGGACGAGCGCTACCAGCAGGACGTCTTCGCCTGATCCCCCCAGACGCCGGGAGGGCGTGGCGGTCCTGACACCCCGCACCCTCCCGGCCACCACCCACCCGCGAGACACCACACGGCACCCGTCGGCCCGAACCGCCGGGGGTGCCGCTCACAGAAAGCACAGCACCATGGACACCATGCTCGCCGGACGCTTCCACCTGGACAGCAAGAAGTTCGCCGTGGAGGAGGTCCCCGTCCCCGTGCCCGGCCCGGGCGAGGTCCTCATCGAGGTCAAGGCCGCAGGCGTCTGCCTCTCCGACGTCCACCTCATTGACGGCTCCCTCGTCCCGCTGTTCGCCACCTCCGACACGGTCACCGTCGGCCACGAGGTCGCCGGCGTGATCCACACCCTCGGCCCGGACCTCAAGCGCGGCCTGACCGTCGGCACCCGTGTCACCCTGGAGGCCGGCAAGACCTGCGGCCAGTGCGCCGGCTGCGTGCGCCGCCGCCCCTGCACCCGGATGCTCACCGCCGGCATCGACTACGACGGCGGCTGGGCCCAGTACACCCTCGCCCGCGAGGACACCCTCATCCCCATCGCCGACAGCCTCCCGTTCGACCAGGCCGCGATCATCCCCGACGCGGTCTCCACGCCCTACGCAGCCGTCGTCGCCACCGCCGGGGTGCGCCCCGCCCAGTCCGTCGGCATCTGGGGCGTGGGCGGTGTCGGCGCGCACAACGTCCGCGTCGCCCGCCTGGCCGGCGCCGCGCCGATCATCGCCGTCGACCCGCTGCCCGGCGCCCGGGAGCGTGCCTTGGCCTTCGGTGCGGATTTCGCCCTGGACCCGGCCGCCCCTGACTTCGCCGACCAGGTCCGCGCGGCCACCGGCGGACGGGGCCTGGACTTCGCCTTCGACTGCGCCGGCGTTCCCGCCGTCCGCGAGCAGGCCGCCGCCGCACTCGGCCTGGGCGGCGTCCTCATCCTGGTCGGCATCAGCCCCAGGCCCCTCACCATCACCGAGGGCCTGACCTTCAACTACCTGGGCAAGCAGGTGCGTGGCCACTACGGCGGCACCCCCGAGTCCGTCACCGAGCTGGTCCGCCTCGCCGAGGTCGGCCGTCTCGACCTGGCCCCCTCCATCACCGACCACATCCCGCTCGCCGACGCCGCCGACGCCGTCAACCGGCTGGCGAACAAGGTCGGCGACCCGATCCGCCTCATCCTCGTCCCCTGACAACTGAACAGAAAGTCCATCCAGACCACCTCGGGCAGGGGTGAGTGGGCGCCGGTGCTTGAGGGAGCACCGGCGCCCACGGTTTTGCGTGGACGGTCAGTTCACAAGGGCTTGGTGAGCGCGGAGCCGACAGAGGAGTTGGCCGGCGCGGGGGATCAGGCGTGGTTGAGCCCGTACCGGGGGCCGAGAAGGGCGACCGCCTTCTTGAGCTCCTCGCCGACATCGTCGAGACGATCCGCTTCCGCGGGGTCGACGGCCGCGGTGATCGCCGCTATCAGACTGCCGTCGGATGCCAACAGGGGCGTGGCTACGGCAAAGGCGCCCTTGAAGGTCACTCCGCGGTTGAAGGCGAGTCGGCGGGAGCGGGTCTCGGGGAGCTCGGCGAGGAACTGCCGGACGTCTCCTGCCTGTTCCGCACCGGCCAGCTCCAGGAGCCGGTACATCCCCTCGTCGGAGACGCCGGCGAGGAGAGCCGGCGCGGTCGCCGCCGGGCACGTCATCGAGTGCGGGCCTCAGGCGACCGGCGGCAACTTCTCAGGGTTCCGTTCCGTCCCCGACCTCGGGGAGCCGGGGTTCCCGATCGCCGAGATCGCCGCCGACGGCTCCTCGGTGATCACCAAGAACCCGGGCACCGGCGGCGTGGTCACCCAGGACACGGTGACAGCCCAACTGCTCTACGAGATCGGTGAACCCGCCTGTGGTCGGGAAGGTGGCGCGGCTTACGGAGCATGGCGTTCTGCTGGTCGGGGGCTGGTCCTCGACGAGGCGTGCCGTGCCGAGGCGGGGGATCAGCGCGCCGAGCGCGGCATGGGCTTCCGCGGGCGGGTGTCGACACGGTGCGTTTTGGCCGAACTCAGCACCATCCTCACGGCCTACAGGTCCGTATCGGCGTTGCCCTCGTCGTTCCAAGAGTCTCGCCGCTTGGTCGCGCTCTTGGCGGAAGCGCCCTTCTCCTGCCCCTCCAACAGCTCCAGGAGCGCGGCGTCTGCCTTTTTGCGGTCTACCTTGGTCAGTTCGAGAGGGGCGTTGTTGTAGACGGTGTACCGGTCGGGATGAATGATGTTGTTGGTCCTCAAGATGAAGGTCAGAAGCGAGCGCCACCCCTTGCGGTGGCCCACCCTCACTTGGATTTGGACCCTGTAGTCACCGTACTCCGGAACCAACCAAGAAAACGGCGCCTCGAACTCGAGGAAGAGTTGTTGCGCTTCTCTGCCGGCCACAACGAACCCGGTCGGCAACTCCGGGTCCTCGTCCGGCCCGGGTTGGAGACGAGCTCGTGAAGCCGTCCACAGGAGTGGCAGATGGGAGGCGGGCTCATCAGGGAAGCTCAGCCTGAGATCCTGCACGACGATCGGCTTGACACCGGTGTTGTGAAGGACGAGCGGAAGTCGCAGGCGAACCGTGGAGCCGTGGACAATCGCCGCAAAGGACTGAGGCTCCCACGACTCCAGGCGCCCCTGTCTGGCGTTGAGCCACCAGAACGAGGCGATGGTGAAGAGCAATGCGCAGACCGACAGCAAGCCCGCACCCGAAAACGATGAGGACGCGTTCTGATCGGCAACGGTCATCACGAAGATCACAAATTCACCTCTGGTGGGCTCGCTGTCAGGATTCGGTGAGGTGAGGGCCTCGAGCGACCCGGCCTCTTGATGAATGGCTGCTGGGCCGACTTCATCCTTCGGCGAGGAAGCGCGCCAGCGACGCGTCCAAGTCGGTGTGCCCGAGCTCGGCTCCCCTGGGCACCAGGGCCTCCGTTCCCTGTAGGAACGTCTTGATTTCGTGCGTTCGGACTTTGAGCAAGGCCGCGCCAGCCGGCGGGTTGAGAAGTATGTACGCTTCGCAGGGGTCAGGCCCTTCGGCGGGCCATACGCGTATGTCCCCCTCGCCGACGGGGCCTTCCAGCCCGTCGATCAAAAGATCTCGTCCAATGATCCATTCCACCGTCTCGTCGCTGTCGGCGGCGGTGAATGCGGCGCGGACGACGTAGGGATCACTGGGCTCGTACCGCAGCCTCATGCTCACAGGCAAAGACATCTCATGCGCAACGACAAGTTGCACATACAGACTCTGAATCAGGGTTCTCAACGACTTCATTGGTCTTTACTCCTGCTGCCTCGAGTCCGAGGCCTCCCCGGGGATCGACGACACGACAGCCCACCACTCCCACGGAGTCGCCGAGCCCATGTCCCATCGGGGAAGACGCGCTCAGCACGTCGGACAGACAACAGCTGCTCAGGCAATCCAGTGCGCTTCAAGGGCTGCGGCGACCTCAGCCGGCTTCTGGATCAACGTCCAGTGGCTGCAGTCGAGCTTGACGACCCGGGACGCTCGCACAGCTGCGCCGAGTTCATCGGCGAACGCGATCGGACAGGCCGGGTCGAGCATCCCCCAGAGGACCAGGCATGGCGCGGACACCTTCGCCAGTTCAGGCTCCCATTCCGCGCCCACCGTCACGGCGGAGCGGTACAGCTTGAGGATGCTGTCCCTCATCGAGCCGTCCACGCGACGGACCATTTCCACGGCCACGTCAGCCGGGACATCGAGTTTGCTCAGGTCCTTGGCGAAGGACGCTGGATCAAGCTCGTTCATGAACCGGTCTCCCCCGACCGGGTCCTGCCAGATCTTGGCCAGCGGATGCCAGCCGTACCGGGCGCTGACCGGAGCGCTACCGCCGGCCCACGTACGAACCAGGTCCGGTCGTATCGAAGCGACGCGCGCGGTGAGAATGCAGCCCCAGTCATGGCCGACCAGATCCACCGGCTCGCCGACTTGCTCCAGCCGATCGATGAGCCAATCGACGTACTCCTCTTTGGTGGAGCCGAAGCCTCGCGGCCGCGGCGCGCCGAAGCCGGGCAGGTCCCAGGCCTCGACGTCACTTCGGCTCAGGTGCCGGCGCGCGCCGTCCCACACGCGGTGGGTGTCGGGGACGCCATGGATCAGAACTGCAGGCATGGACGGGAACTCCTTCGCGGGATAAGAACCTCATACATGAGGTTTTCATCATTATTACGCCTTTTGTCCCGAAGTGCGACTCTGGGCCCTGGAGCCTGTCATCGCCCCTGCCGAACGCATGGTGAACGCATGGCCCAGGGGGTTTCGTCGCTCCGGCGGTATGGTCGGACCGCTGAACAGGGGCACGACCCCGTAACCCCGGCGCGCCATCACAGCCTGCGGCCGGTGGCGCGCTGGGGACGAGAAAGAGAGACGCCCCCTCGAGAGCACCGGCAACTGGACACCCGCCGGCGCCGCCGGCTCTTCCGCTGCCGGCCGGGTCACAGCCTGATGGGAATGCGATGCCTGCCGAGCGTGGCGGTGTGCGTCAAACTGGGCAACGGCCCCGCGACCACGGCGGGCGGTCACTCGGCCGCCGGTGTGACCCGAGAGTAGCCTGGGTCACGCACCGACCCACCTGGAAGAGGGTGTGACCATGGTCGAGCACCGCACCGTCGCGGTTGGGGGGCGTCGGCTGCACATCGCGGAGGAGGGTGAAGGACCCCTGGTTCTCCTGCTCCACGGCTTTCCCGAATGCTGGTACAACTGGCGCCACCAGTTCACGCCCCTGGCCGGGGCCGGATACCACGTCGTCGCCGTTGACCAGCGCGGATATGCCCGCAGCGACCGGCCCGCCGCGGTTGAGGAATACACCATCCTGCACCTCGTCGGCGACGTCATCGGCCTGATTCGCGAACTCGGCGCACAGCAGGCCGTGGTCGTCGGCCACGACCTGGGCAGCATGGTCGCCTGGTCCACCGCGCTGATGCGGCCCGACGTCGTCCGGGGGATCGTCGGCCTCAGTGTCCCGCCGCCGCAGCGCGGTCCGGTTCCCCCGGTGCAGGCGATGCGCGAGCTGTTCGACGGCCAGTTCTATTGGAACTACTTCCAGACCCCCGGCGTCGCGGACGCCGAGCTGGCAAAGGACCCGCGCGCCACCTTCCGTCGCGTGATGTACGGCCTTTCCGGCGACAACCCGCACAGCGAGCCGCCGATCGAGCCGCTCGTCCCACCGGGCAAGGGCTTCCTGGACCTCTTCGAGGACCCCGAGGAACTTCCCGCCTGGCTCACCGAGGCCGACATCGACTCACTCGCGACGGAGTTCACCGAAGCCGGGTTCACCAGCGCCTTGAACTGGTACCGCAACTTCGACCGCAATTGGCAGCTGACCGCCCCATGGGAGGGCGCCCAGTACCGGATGCCCGGCCGCTACATCACGGGCGATCGGGACCTGGTCTACGGGTTCCCGGGGATGGACCGACTCCTCCCCGCCCTGCCCACGCTCCACCCGACCGTCGGACCGGCGCACATCCTGCCCGGCTGCGGCCACTGGATCGCCGAGGAACGCCCCGGCGAGGTGAATGCGGCGCTCCTGGAATTCTGCGGCGCCCTGAACAGTTGACGATCAGTCGGCTGCGGTCGAAGTCGGCACGTCTTTTGGTAGCCGTCCCGGTCCGCAGCCGGCCCATGGTGGCGGCGGCGTGGATGCCGTGGCCCACCATGTCGCCGACCAAGACGTGACGAGGAGGTCGACGGTGACGGCGTCGGCGAAGTGCTCGGTGGCCAGGTCCGCCAACTCCTGGGCGGTGCGGGCGACGTCCAGGGTTGTTCCGACGCGTACGCTCGCCTCGTTCACCACCGACAGCCGCCACTGCACCCGGCGATCCCGCTCCTCCTGGAAGGCCAGGACGCCCGTCTCCGATGTCTGGTCTATGTACTCGGTCGACAGTGCGATCAGCTTGCGTGCCGCCGCGTTGATCGACTCGGCATCGCTGGTGAGCCGGGGCAGCTCTTCGAGCAGCCGGTCGAGGACACGGCCGTGCGCGAGCCGGAAGGCGCGCAGCATCGCTGTGACCGGCTTCCCGCGCTGAGCCAGCCGACGCGCGCGCTCCGCGTCGGCGGCCGGCGGATCGATCCGCCGTGGCTCGATGCCGTGCTCGACGCCGAAAAGCAGGGCGACGACGTGCTCGGCGACGTTCTCCCGCGTCATCTGTGCGATGTCCGGTTCGTCCCACAACCCGGGGACCTCGCGTTGCAGGCATTGCTCTACGTCGTGGATCAGTTCGTCCGCTCGCGGGCTGAGTTCATGCGCGGCACGGGACAGAAGACTGTCCGCGGTGACATCCACACTGACGAAGTTACGCCGTCCTGGCGGCCCGCGAAGCCTCGGTCGGCCGCATCTGGCTGCACGGTGTCCGGGAGGAGCCTGTTCTCACGGGCTGGTGGCGGCGAGGGCAAGAGTTCGCGAGGCCACCGGCGGACGGGGTGGCGCCCAGGGCTTCCCGGTGTCACGGGGCCTGGCGCCACCGGTGCTTCGGGTCAACTGGCGGCGGGCAGCGGCCGCCGTGGCACCTGGTGGGCGTCGTCCGGTGGGACGCCGAGCATGCGCAGGACCATCTCGGCCAGGTCCGAGGCGGCTTCGTCGCCGTCGAGGTCGGGGCGGGCCAGCCTCAGCGCCACCAGGGACAGCAGGGTCCCGCCGAGGGCGGACAGGGCGGTGGTCGGGTTGGTGCAGGTGAAGCGGCCCGAGGAGATGCCGTTCTCCAGGTCGCGCAGCGCTCGCGGGGCGAGGCCGCGGTCGGCGTGGATCTGGGCCAGACCGCGGTCGCGCAGGATCCGCATGAGATCGGGGTGGGAGTCGGCCATGCGCGCGGTGAGCCGGAAGCCCGCGGCGACGAGCTCGGCAGGGTCGTCGATTCCTTGTACGCGCTCGTCGATGACCTGCCCGAACTCCTCCAGGGCGTCTGTCACCGCGGCGTCGAACAGCTCCGTCTTGGACTCGAAGTGGTTGTAGAAGGAGCCGAAACCGACGTCCGCGCGCTCCGCGATGGCCTGGATGCTGGCGCTGGTGTCCCCGGTCTCCGCGAGGATCTGCCGGGCCGCACGGACGAGCGCCTGACGGGTTTCGGCGCGGCGCCTCTCGAAGCGGTTCTTGGGCGGGGCTGACGTCGGCATGCGGTGAGTGTAACAACCGTTGCGATGAGCCCGCCATCACTGATGAGATCATCAATTAATTGAGTCCACCCTATTGACGTTGGGTAACGGCAATGTTGATGATTTCCTCATTACAGCAGTGTTGCTTGGAGGACACCATGTCCCACACCCCCGTCAACAGGGCCGTACCCCAGACGCCCCACCAAGACCTCCACAGTGAGCAGGGCGCCCTGCGTGGAGAGCACCCGGGACGTTCCGGGAACCCCGTGATCAAGGTGGCGGATCTGGCCTGGCTCGAGTTCGAGAAGCCGGACCTGGACCGGGCCGAGGTCTTCGCGCGTGACTTCGGGTTCGCTATCGCCGCCCGCACGGAGGGGGAGCTGTGGCTGCGCGGCACCTTCGCGGGCTCACCCTGCATGGTGATCCGGCGTGGGCGTGCGTCACGGTTCATCGGGCCGGCGTTCCGCGTGGCCGAGCGGGCCGACCTGGACCGGCTGGCCCGCGCCACCGGCAGTACCGTCCGGGACATCGGCGTACCGGGGGGTGGGCAGTCGGTCGCCCTGCTCGATCCCTCAGGCCTGCCGGTCCGGATCGTGCACTGCGCCGAGCAGTTGCCCGCGCTGCCCGAGCAGGAGCCGCTGACCCTCAACTTCGGTACCGATCACCGTCGTACGAACGCCACCCAGCGTCCGCCCCGTGAGCCGTCCCGTATCCAGCGGTTGGGCCATGTGGTGTTGGAGACTCGGGTGTTCGCCCGCACCCTGGACTGGTACCTGGACACCCTCGGGATGATCGTGTCCGACTTCCTGTTCCTGGACGGGCAGCGCGGGCGCGGCCCGACCATGGCCTTCATCCGCTGTGACCAGGGGAGCGTGCCCGTCGATCACCACACGTTGGCCCTGCACCTGGGGCCCGGGACCGGTTACGTCCACTCGGCCTACCAGGTCACCGACCTGGACTCGATCGCCGCCGGTGGGGAGTACCTGGCCGAGCGCGGTTATCAGCGCAGCTGGGGGATCGGCCGGCACATCCAGGGCAGCCAGCTGTTCGACTACTGGCGCGACCCCGACCGCTTCATGCTGGAGCACTTCGCCGACGGCGACCTCTTCTCCTGCGACCTGGAGCCCGGCTGGGCACCGATGTCGGCGAGCGGCCTGGCCCAGTGGGGCCCGCCGGTCACCCGCGACTTCCTGGGCGCCAACCCGTCGCCCGCCAAGCTGCGCGAGGTCATGACGGCCCTGCGCGGCGACAACGAACTCGACCCCGCACGCCTGCTGGGCCTGATGAAAGCGATGAGCTCATGAGTACCAACGTTCTGCGCACCTCCGACGGCTGGTGGGTCGTCCGGGACGAGCGCGCCGTCCGCATCCAGACCAAGGCCGTCACCACCGCCGAACTGCTGGCCGACCGGGGCGCGGTCCGCGAGGCCGCCGCCTCCGCCGAGAGCGGCACGCCCGTCGCCGACGTGGTGGCGCTGCCTCCGGTCACCACTCCCTGCCGAGTGGTCGCCCAGATGGTGAACTACCGCAGCCACGCCAAGGATTCGGGCTTCACCGGCGACATCCCGCCCACCTTCTTCCGCAAGGCGTCCGGCTCGGTCAGCGGCCCGCACGACGCGATCATCCGCCCCGGGCACGTGAAGTTCCTCGACTACGAGGTGGAACTCGGTCTCGTCATGGGCGCCACCCTGCCCGTGGGCACCGTCGTCGAGGAGCAGGATCTGCCGCGCTACGTCGCCGGGCTCGTCCTGACCAACGACGTCAGCGCCCGCGACGTCCAGCTGACCAAGACCCAGTTCTACGAGAGCAAGTCCTATCCGACCTTCACCCCGACGGGTCCGTACCTGACCCTGCTGGAGCCCGAGGAATTCGCCCATCTGCTGAACCTGCGGCTGCGGCTGTCGGTCAACGGCGTGCCGCGCCAGGACCGCACGCTGGCCGACATGATCGTACGGCCCGCACAGGCCCTCACCCTGCTCGCCCGCTTCCAGACCCTCGAGCCGGGCGACCTGCTGCTGACCGGCACTCCCGGCGGTACAGCCCTGAAGGCCCCGCCCAAGGCGGCCGAGAAGATCGGTGCGTTGCTGCCGCCCGCACTGAAGTGGAAGGCGTTCTTCAAGGGCCAGGCCAAGAACCCCAAGTACCTGCACAGCGGTGACCTCATCACCGCCACGATCGCCACCCCGGACGGACGCATCGACCTCGGCGAGCAGCGGACCCCCGTTACGGACGCAGGATGAAGGCCGCATCCCGGCGACCGGTGGTGATCATCGGTGGGGGACCCGTCGGGGTCACGGCAGCCCTCCTGCTCGCCCGGCACGGAGTGCCCAGCTTGATCCTCGAACGCCACCGGGACATCTACCCCCTGCCGCGCGCCGTCGTCGTGGACGACGAGATCCGCCGGATCCTGCAGAGCGTCGGTGTCCACGAGGAATTCGCCGCCCTGGCCCGCCCGGCGCCCGGGCTGCGGTTGCTGGACGCCCGGCGGCGCGTGATCGCCGAATTCCCGCGGGTCATGGACGGACTCCACGGCTTCCCGCAGCTGAGCATGTTCAATCAGCCCGAGCTGGAAGGCCTGCTGCGTGACGCCTTGGCGCGCCACCCGGAGTGTGAGCTGTGGAGCGGGGTGGAGGTCGTGTCCGTCACCCCGTCCGACACGCAGCACACCGACACACCCGACGATCCGACGGGTCCGGTCCGGGTCACCTTCCGTCGCGAGGGCAGCGACGAGGAGGAACACCTCTGGGCCGATGCCGTCCTCGGCTGCGACGGTGCGGGCAGTCTCACCCGTGACGCCATCGGCACCGACTTCGAGGACCTGCACTTCCAGGAGAGCTGGCGGGTCATCGACGTGCGCACCAGCCGCCCGGTGCGTACCTGGGAAGGCGCCGAGCAGATCTGCTGCCCCACCCGGCCGGCCACCTTCATGCGCATCAGCGAGGACCGCTACCGCTGGGAGTTCCGGCTGGCCGACGACGAGAACCTGGACGGCCCGGACGGATGGGAGCGCCTGCGCGAACTGGTCGCCCCCTGGGTGGACCTGCCGGCCTCGCAGGGCGACGACTTCGAGGTGATACGGCAGGCGCAGTACACCTTCCAGGCCCGTCTCGCCGACCGGTGGCGCAGGGGGCGTGTCTTCCTGCTGGGCGACGCCGCCCACCTCACCCCGCCCTTCGTCGGGCAGGGTCTGTGCTCCGGCCTGCGCGACGCCTACAACCTCACCTGGAAGCTCGCCCGCGTGCTCCGACAGGGCGCACCCGAGGACCTGCTGGACACCTACGAGCTTGAGCGCAGGCCGCACGCCCGCCATGCGATCCGCGTGGCGGTCGCCGTCGGCTGGGCCATGACCGGCGGACAGGACCGCGCTGCGGCGTTCCGCCGGGCCGTGGTGGGCGCGGTCTGTCGCATTCCCGGCGTGACCGAGGCGGTGAGCCGTGACCTCAGCCCCGCCCTGGCCGCCGGCCCACTCGTACGGCGCCGCCCCAGGCTGACCGGCCGCGTGCTGGCCGGCACCTTCTGCCCCCAGCCCTGGGTACGGCATGACGGTGGGCGAGTGCGCCTCGATGACGTCCTCGGGGACTCCTTCGCCGTCCTGACCGCTGTGCCGCCCACGGCGCAGATGACTGCCGTGGCCATGGCACTGGACGCCCGGACGATCCACGTCGACGACCTGGGCGACGACGGCACCCTGGCCCGCTGGCTGGCGCGCGGCCGTGCCGACGCCGTCCTGCTGCGCCCCGACCGCGTCGTGACGGACACCGTCCCGGCCGGCACCGGCGACTTCACGGACACCGTCGCCTGGGCCGCCCTGCTGCACACGGCCCGCCGTACCGCCGACGCCCGGCCCGTCCCCTGACCAGGAGCACCACACCATGACCACCCCGCACCTCGCGCCGTCTCCGGAACCCTTCTTCACTCCCGACCCGAAGTCGGCCGCGCACAGCCGCATCGCGGACTTCGCCCGCTGGGCGGCCCGGCACCGGGGCGCCGAAGGGCTCCAGGACCCCACGGACTACCGTGCCCTGCACCACTGGTCCGTCACCGACCTCGAAGGGTTCTGGGCCGCGGTGTGGGAGTACTTCGACATCGACGCGACGACTCCGTACGAGCGGGTGCTGGCCGAGGAGACCATGCCCGGCGCCCGCTGGTTCCCCGGCGCCACCCTCAACTACGCCCACCACGCGCTGCGCAACCTGCACCCGGACGCACCCGCGATCACCGCCCTGGACGAGACCGGAGCCGGCTACGAGATCACGGGGCGCCAGCTGCGTGCCAAGGTCGCCTCCGTCGCAGCCACCCTGCGCGACCTGGGCGTCGGACAGGGCGACCGGGTGGTGGGCTATCTGCCCAACACCCCCCACGCCATCATCGCCTTCCTCGCCACCGCCAGCCTGGGCGCGGTCTGGTCGGTGTGCGGCCAGGACTACGCGCCCAAGGCCGCCGCCGACCGCTTCGCCCAGCTCGAACCCACGGTGCTCATCACCGCGGACGGCTACCTGTTCAACGGCACCACACACGACCGCCGGACCGCCTCGCTCGACCTGGCCGCCGCCTTGCCCACGCTGAAGGCCACGGTGCTCGTGGACCACGTGGGCCTTGCCTGGCCCGAGGGCGGGGACTCGGGGCTGACGATTGCCTGGGAGGACGCGGCCACCCGCGTCGAGTACCTCACCATCGTCCCGGTGCCGTTCGACCACCCTTTGTGGGTCGTCTTCTCCTCCGGCACCACCGGCGTGCCCAAGGGCATCGTCCACGGGCACGGTGGGGTTCTGCTCGAACACCTCAAGATGCTCGGCCTGCACAGCGATCTGGGCACCGGAGACCGCCTGCTGTGGTACACCACCACCCACTGGATGATGTGGAACCTGGTCGTCTCCACCCTGCTGAGCGGTGCCGCCACCTGCACCTACGACGGCAGCCCGGCACCGCATACGCGCCCGGACATCCTGTGGGAGCTGGCGGCCCGCCACAAGGTCACCCTCTTCGGCACCAGCCCCCAGTACCTGCTGGCCATGGCCAAGCTGGGCATCGAACCCTCCGCGCACGACCTGTCGGCCATCCGCGTCATCGGCTGCACCGGCTCCGCTGTCCCCGCCTCCGCCTACCCCTGGGTCCGCGACCACGTGGGCGTCGGCGTCCAACTGGCCTCCACCAGCGGCGGCACGGATGTCGTCTCCGGCTTCGCCGGCAGTGCCTCCACAACCCCTGTCTGGGCGGGGGAACTGTCCGCCCCCAGCCTGGGTGTGGCGCTGGCCGCCTACGGCGAGACGGGCACCCCTGTCCTCGACCAGGTCGGCGAACTGGTCGTCACCCGCCCCATGCCGTCCATGCCGCTGTACTTCTGGAACGACCCCGACGGAAGCCGCTACCGCGACGCCTACTTCGGCGCCTACCCCGGTGTGTGGCGGCACGGCGACTGGATCACGCTCACCTCGCACGGCTCGGTGATCGTCCACGGCCGCTCCGACGCCACCCTCAACCGCAACGGCGTGCGCTTGGGCAGCGCCGACATCCACGACGTCGTAGAACGCCTCCCCGAGATCACCGAGGCCCTCGTCATCGGCGCGGAGGAACCCGAAGGCGGCTACTGGATGCCGCTCTTCGTGGTCGTCGCCGACGGGGTCGTCCTGGACGATTCCCTACGCGACCGGATCCGCGACGCGGTCCGTACCGGCGCCTCACCCCGCCACGTCCCCGACGAGATCATCGCCGTACCGGCGCTCCCGCACACGAAGACCGGCAAGAAGCTCGAGGTGCCCGTCAAGCGCCTGCTCCAGGGTGCCCCCGCCGGGCAGGTCCTGAACCCCGCGGCGGTCGACAACCCCGAACTGATCGCCTACTTCGCCCGGTTGGGCGCGGAGCGGAACAAGCGGTCAACACACCACACATGACGTCGGTCAGGGCACCACAGGCCCACGTGACAGGACCAGGTCCTTGTGCCCCGCCCGGCTCCGCAAACCCCGTCCCCACGGGGTGGTGCCGGGGCGGTCAACCCGCCCCGGCACCACACACAACCGAAGTTGAGAGAGAAATGATGAGCATGACCGACCGCGAACCGCAGGCCCTCGATGTCCTCGACGACGCCGGACGAAAGGTGCTGTTCACCGAGGCCCGCACCGCGAACACCTTCGCCGAGGTGGCCGTTTCCGACGACGAACTCGCCCTGATCTGGGAGCTCGCCCGCTGGTCGCCGAGCGCCGCGAACGGTCAGCCTCTGCGGGCGCTCTTCGTGCGCACCGACGAGGGCAAGGAGCGACTGGTCCGGCATCTCGACGAGGGCAACAAGGCCAAGACGCTCAGTGCGCCGGCCGTGGCGGTCCTGGCGTACGACGTCGACTTCCACGAGCAGATGCCGACAGTCTTCCCGGCCCGCGGTGACATGCTGCGAGCGGCGTTCGCCGACCAGGTCGAGAAGCGCGAGAGCATCGCGGCCTACAACTCGGCATTGCAGACCGGGGTCTTCCTGCTCGCGGTGCGCGCAGCGGGACTCGCGGCCGGTCCCATGGTGGGCTTCGACAAGACCGGCA
The DNA here is from genome assembly GCF_055592265.1 of Streptomyces sp. NPDC041129. Classification (NCBI taxonomy): domain Bacteria; kingdom Bacillati; phylum Actinomycetota; class Actinomycetes; order Kitasatosporales; family Streptomycetaceae; genus Streptomyces; species Streptomyces sp. NPDC041129. The sequence goes on from NZ_JBVIYV010000001.1 coordinate 750,233, forward strand.
TGGACGGGGAGTTCTTCGCCGGTACCAGCTGGCGCTCGCATCTGGTGGTCAACATCGGTCACCCCGGTGCCGACCCGTGGTTCCCGCGGCTGCCCCGCGTACCCGTCGAGGACGCCGTCGCCTATGCCTGAGGGCACCGACGCCTGATAGGTGAGAGGCGCCATGCCGTGGGCGCCGGTGCTCTTCTGAGTACCGGCGCCCATTTCTCACGCATCCCCCGCTGTCGGTCGGCCTGTTGCCAGGCGGGCCGCAGCCCGGCGCTCGACTTCTCCTCGACACGGCCGAGCTTCCGGACGATGTCGTCGATCGCGGCGATGTGGTCGGCGTCGAACGCGTGCGCATGCCCTGGGTGGAGGCGCTCACTCCGATGCCGATCCCGAAGCCCCTGGTACCCAGGGTGTAGTGCTCGGGGGCCACGATCGCCACCAGTGTGAACCACCCGATGACATGAAGCGCGATGATGAACGCGCACATCCCGGCCGCGCGGCCGGGATGTGCGGTCTTCCCTGCTTCTGGAAGAACCTGATCAAGGTGTGCGGCTCTCGCCGCGCAGCAGCCGGTCCCACCTCGGTGCCGACAGGTGCAGGCAGGAGGGTGCCGTTGGGACCCTCCTGCCTGCCTCCCGGGTGCGGTCAGGAGTCACTGATCCGGAGATCAGCGTCCGCCTCCCTACCGCCAGCGGCTGTCACGACGACGTGCACGGTCTGAGCCCACCCGTGCCGACGGCGCCTGTCTCACCGGCTGTCGCGGCCTCAGTAGTGGTCATACCACTTCGAGTCGCGGTCATACCGCTTCGAGTCGCGGTCGTACCACTTCGAGTCGTGGTTGTTCCGGTCCCAGTCACGGTCGTACCGGTTCGAGTCGCGGTCGTTCCGGTCCCAGTCGTAGCGGTGGTTCCTGTCATGCTTCCAGCAGCGGTCCTCGTCATCCCAGTGGTAGAAGTGACCGCGGCGGTCGTACCGGTCCGAGTCGGTGAAGCGGTCGCTGTGCTCTCGGGCGCGGTGTCCGCCCTGACGGTAGTCCTCCTCGGCGCTGTGCCGGTAGGTGACACCGCGATCCCCGCGGTAGTCGTCAGCCTTGACGCCGGCGGCCGGGCGCTGCACGTGCGCAGACTCGGGAACCGCGGCCGACGCGGCGCCCCCGGCGCCGAGAACGGCGCCACCCGCGACCGCGGCGGAGGCGGCAGCGAGAGATATGCGCTTCGTGAGCTTCCTCATGGTTATCTCCTTCGTATTGGCGTCGTCCGCAAACCCACTGATTGCTGTGCAGGTGATGCGGTGCGCCCCATCCATGTCGAAGCCGTACGGCGAGTTCACCCCTCGTGAGAGCACAGCCGACGGCCATCAGTCGAAACGGAGGACGCCGATCTGGCGGCACTCCGCTGCGTTCCATACGCTGTATGGAAGTACATTGATATCAGAGAATGTCCGGAAATGGAACGCGGGGGTCCTGCTGTGCCCGAAGGGCAGCTCACCGGATCTGGTCGCGGCCCGGGCGCCCCGGCCTGTATGACCCGACCGAGGTGCGACCACAGGTGAGGCATGGGCAGTCGGCACGAGTGGGCTCAGGCCGTGCACGTCGCCTTGGCGCCCGCCGCCGGTAGGCAGGCACCCGCCGATCTGGGGGTCGGCCGCATTCCATACAGCGTACGGAACAGGTGATACCGTACGATGTATGAAACTGCCTCACCGGCCTCGTCCGGCCGGAAAACCCCCCGGGGCGCGGGCGACAACGCCCAGGTCCCCGACCTGGCCGCCGCAAACGGGCGCGTGATGCCGTCCCGACGCGCACGCAGTACGCGATCCCAGTGTTCGCCGAGGATGTGATCGCGGTTCCGCCCCGCCGTCCCCCGACGGAGTACCGGCACAGCGGCCTGGGCGCGGTGGCCCGCCTCGGCCCCCAGTAGGGCGTCGCGATCCTCTTCGCGGAGGCGGCCACGCCGTCCCACAGCCGTACCTGATCTCTCCGCCCGTTGCTGTCCCTGCCTCTTTCCGCCATGCCCCCGTCCGCTGCCTGGAGCGCTGTCCCATGACCCAGAACGCCGTCGCCGCCGCTCGCGGCGCTGAGACCGCACCCGATGATGTGTCTGTCGACCCGTCACACCAGCGACGCTGGTGGATTCTTATGGTCATTTCCCTCGCCCAACTGATGGGAGTCCTCGACGGCACCATCGTGAACATCGCTCTGCCGTCCGCCCAGCGAGACCTGGGCTTCTCGGACGCCGACCGGCAGTGGGTGGTCACCGCCTACGCGCTGGCCTTCGGCAGCCTGCTGCTGCTCGGCGGCCGGGTCGCAGACCTGGTCGGGCGGAAGGTGACCTTCCTGGTGGGTCTGACCGGCTTCGCGGCCGCTTCCATGTTGGGAGGCGCGGCGAACGGTTTCGGCATGCTCGTCACCGCGCGCGCGATCCAGGGGCTGTTCGCTGCGCTACTGGCCCCGTCCGCGCTGTCGCTCCTGATGACCACCTTCACGGAACCGCGCGAGCGCGCGAAGGCCTTCACCGTGGCAGGCTCGGTCGCCGGTGCGGGTGGAGCCATCGGCCTGATCCTCGGCGGGGTGCTGACCGAGTACCTGGACTGGCGCTGGACCATGTACGTCAACGTGGTCTTCGCGGTGGTGGCGTTCGTCGGTGGCGCAGCGCTGCTGCACCGCACCCCGCGAGACACGTCCTCGAAGCTCGACGTCCCCGGCACCCTGCTGGTCTCCGCCGGCCTGTTCTGCCTGGTCTACGGTTTCTCGAACGCCGAGACGCACGGCTGGGGTTCTGTGACGACCTGGGGCATGCTGGCGGCCGGTGCCGTACTGGTGGCCCTCTTCGCCTGGCGGCAGAGCAGGGCGGCATATCCGCTGCTGCCCCTGCGGGTCCTGCTGGACCGTAACCGCGGTGCCTCCTTCGCCGCCCTCTTCGTCAGCGGCGCGGGCATGTTCGGCGTGTTCCTGTTCCTGACCTACTACCTGCAGCAGGGTCTCGGTTACAGCGCGCTGAAGACCGGCTTCGCGTTCCTGCCCATGATCGTGGCATCGTCGTCCGCCTCCGCCGTGGCCGCCAACGTCCTGCTGCCGCGTATAGGCCCCAAGCCGGTGGTACCGGTGGGCATGGCCATTGCGGCCGCCGGACTGGTCTGGATGACCGCGCTTGACTCGAACAGCGGATACGTGACGCAGGTAGTGCCACAGCTGGTGCTCGTCGGCATCGGGCTGGGCGCGGTCATCGCGCCCGGTATGAGCCTGGCCACCTCCGGCGTGGTCGCGGCCGACGCCGGAGCCGCGTCCGCCGCCGTCAACACCGTCCAGCAGATCGGCGGGTCCATCGGCGTCGCCCTGCTCAGCACGATGGCCTCCGAAGCCGTCACCGACTACCTCTCCGGCCGCAACTCCAAGGACCCCGGTGTCCTGGCCCAGGCCGGCCTCGAGGGCTACTCCACCGCCTACTGGTGGTCGGCGGCCATCTTCGTCATCGGTCTGGGCGTGACCGCCCTGCTCTACCGCCGCGGCGTGCCGCAGCAGGACGAGAACGCCGCGCCTGTCGTTCACATGTGACCGAGGTCTGTCTGAGAGAGACGCAGGCCGGGCTGCAGTCACCTGCTGCGACAGCTGCAGCAACAGCCTTGCCTGAGAAGCTTCGGGCCGCTTCGGGCGACCCGCGAGCGGAGCTCGTTCACCGTCTGGGTGTGCTTGCCGAGCGGTGGGGCGACGAACAGGCCGGTGCCGTCCTTGCTGCGATCGTCGGCGGCTTACGGCACGACGAAAACATGCGCCGCCTCCGGGAGTCGCTGCTGAACCAGATCGCCGACGCCCCGCGTCCGGCTGTCGCCGCGGCGAGACTCTATGATGTGCGCGCCGAGCTGGAAAGTCCCAGCTCAGCGCGCTCGACCTCGAGCCTTCAGTGGCACCGGCGGCAGCTCCGGAGCAGGCAACGGATCCCCGTCATACCCCTTCACTTCCCCAAATCTCGACCCGCTCATCCAGTCCTCCCGGGCCTGTTCGATGTCGTCCTGGGTGCGTCCGACGAAGTTCCACCACATGATCAGCTCCTCGGCGAACGGCTCGCCGCCGAGCAGCATGATCCCGGCGTCGGACTCGGCGCGCAGGGGGAGTTCGGTGCGGCCGCAGCCGAGGTAGAGCATCGAGCCCGGCAGGACCGGTACGCCGTCCACGTGCACCTCGCCGGACATGGCGAGCACCCCGTACTCGAAGTCGGGGTTCAGGGGGAGGCGTACGTCGGTGCCCCGGGTGAGGGCGAGGTCGGCGCCGACGATCGGGGTGAACGCCGTTCCGGGGGAGGAGGCTCCGTCGAGGTCGCCGAGGATCACGGTGGCGGTCAGACCGGGGGCCGTCACCTGGGGCAGCTCGGCGTGGTACTCGAACTTCGGTTCCGTGTGGCGGTGTTCGTCGGGGAGCGCGACCCAGAGCTGGGCTCCGTGCAGGAAGCGCGCGTGCGACCGGGGGCTCTCCTCGGAGTGGCTGATCGCCCGGCCCGAGGTCATCAGGCCGAGCTGCCGGGGGCCGATGGTCTGGAGGCTGCCGGTGGAGTCGCGGTGCAGCACCTCGCCCTCGTGCAGCCAGCTCACCGTCTGCAGCCCGATGTGCGGGTGCGGCGGGACCTGCATACCGGGCTCGTCGGCGATGTCGTCGGGGCCGTAGTGGTCGACGAAGGCCCAGGCGCCGATCATGCGCCGGCCCAGGTTCGGGAGCAGGCGGCGCACCTCGGTCGACTCCCCCAGCTTCACTCGGCGGGGGCTCAGCAGTTCACGGACGGGCTCGGCGACGACGAATCCGCGGCCGCCGCACACACTCGGTACCGGAGCGCGGTCAAGGTTGCTCATGCGGCACAACCTAGTCGTCCCGGCGCCACGACGCAGACAGACCTGCGCCCGGTACCCGGCCCGGCGTGGCCGCCGGGCTTCAGGGCACCGGGCTGTCCGGGCTGCTCGGGGACGGCTGGGCCGGTGACGGGCGGACGGTGGTGGGCACCGGTGCCGGGGTGCCGGTCGCCGGCCGGGGGGAGCGGGCCGGCTCGGCCGGGCGAGGCCGGTCGTCCCGGACGGTGAGGAACACCAGTGCCGCCACCGCGGCGAGCGCGAGCAGGCCCACGGCGATACGGCGTACCGGCAGCCGGCGGGAGTGCGTCGCGGCGGACGGCGGGCGCGGCGGCCGCAGGTCGGCCGGGCCGACGGACCGCGCGCGTGCGTCCAGGGCGGCCAGCAGCCGCTCCTCGAGCCGCGTCGGCGCGGTCCCGGTCCCGGTGGCGGAGTCGTTCATCGCAGACCCTCCAGACGGCGGCCGAGAGCGTCCAGGGCCCTGCTGGCCGTGGACTTGACGGTGCCCCGCGACAGGCCCAGCGTCGCCGCGATCTGAGCCTCGGTCAGATGCGACCAGTAGCGCAGGACCAGGACCTCGCGCTGCCGCGGGGTGAGCGTCCGCAGTGCCGCCAGCACCTCCCGGTGGTCCTCGTGCAGCAGGACGTCCTCCTCCGGCGGGGGCGCGTGCCGCTCGGGTTCGGGGGTGTGCGCCCGCACGGTCCTGCGCCGCCGCAGCACCGAGCGGGCGCCGTTGACGACACTCGTCCGCAGATACGCCTCCGGGTCGTCGAGCGAGCCGAGGCGGTGGCCGTGGCGGCGGAACAGGGCGGTGAAGGCGTCCTGTACGACGTCCTCGGCCGTCGGCACGTCGTCGACCAGCAGCACCGCCAGGCGCACCAGGGAGAGCCGGCGGTGGTGGTACAACTCCTCGATGCCCGGCGGGGCGTCGGCGGCGGCCCGCCCGCGTGCGCCGGTGCCGCCGGCAGGGGCAGGGGCGGCCGGGCCCCCGGCACGGACGCGGGCGAGGAGGCGGGCGCGCAGCGGCGCGAGCCGAGGTGCCGGTCGGCTCCGCCGGCGCGCCGGGGCGCGGCGCGGGCCCCAGGGAAAGGGCGCCGCCGGGGGTGTGGCTGTCGTCATGGATCTCCCGGCCGGTGCGCGGGGAGCCGCATCGGGCGACTCCCCGCACCCCGGCGCTGCCTCAGTGGTGCTGCGGTACCGGCGCGGGCGTGGCGAGCCGGCTCGCGGGGACCGGACTCGGCGTCGCCGTCCGGTGGCCGTGGTGCGGCGCCGGGACGGGCACCGGGGTGCCCGGACGCGTGGGGGACGGCATGGGGGACGGCGCCTTGGTGCCCGGCACCGACGGCACGGGAGTCGGCGTGCGCGGGCTGGACGGCGCGGGGGTGGGTACGGCCGTGGGCGGGTACGACGGCGTGGGAACGGGCTTCGACGTCGGCGGACGGGTCGGGGACGGTACGGGGGACGGCGTCGCGTGGCCGCCCGCGGGCACCGGTGTGGCGGTGGCGCCGGAGTGGGCGGCGGGCCGGGCGTCGCCCTGCACCGCCTGGGCGGTCATGGTGCCGCCCACGGCGAGGGCCGCGCCGACGGCGGAGACCCCCAGGACGGTGCGCAGCCTGCGCTTACGGCCGGGACGGGGGGGTTGCTGTGCGGACATGGGTTCCTTCGGTCGCTCGGGGTCGGACATGGGTCGAAGTGGAGGCCTCCACCCGGACAGACGTCCGACCCCGGACGAGGTTGCGCCCCGCGACCGGGAAATTCTCCGCATCCGCGGCCGGCGTCAGCCCAGCAGCTTCAGAAGCTCCTCGGCGACCGGGGCCGAGGAGGCCGGGTTCTGACCGGTGATCAGGTTCCGGTCGACGATCACGTGCGGAGCCCACGGCTCGGCCGGCCGTACGTCGACACCCGCGTCGGTCAGCCGGTCCTGGAGCAGCCACTTGGCCTGCCCGGCGAGGCCGCCCTGGGTCTCCTCCTCGTTGGTGAAGGCCGCGGCCCGGTAGCCGGCGAACGCGTTGGAACCGTCGGCCCGCACCGCCGCGAGCAGCGCGGCCGGACCGTGGCACACCACGGCCAGCGGCTTGCCCGAGTCCAGGGCCGCCACCAGCAGCCGGCCCGATTCGGCGTCCACGGCCAGGTCCTCCATGGGGCCGTGGCCGCCCGGGTAGAACACGGCGGCGAAGTCGCCGAGGTCCACCTCGGCCAGCTTCACCGGCTCCCGCAGCTCGGCGATCTCCGCGACGGCGCGCGCGATCTCGTCGGCCCTGTCCTGACCGCCGTTGACCTCGGCGGCGAGGCTCGCCCGGTCGACCGGCGGCACGACACCGCCCGGCGTCGCCACGACGACCTGATGGCCCGCGGCCTTGACGGCGCGGTAGGGCACCACGACCTCCTCGGCCCAGTAGCCGGTGGGGTGCTGGGTGCCGTCGGCGAGCGTCCACAGGTCGGCGCCGGTCATTACGAAAAGGATCTTCGACATGGGTCTCTTCTTCCAGGGGCTTGCTTCTTCGGTAAGAACGTAGGCGAGGCGACCCATAGGTATCCAATGAAGCATCCAATGTCCGACATAGGAACTTCTATGGGTGGGGGGGAACAGGTCCCGGTGAATACTCGGACGAGTGGAGACCCCTGACCCTGCCCCTTCCCCCGTTCCCGCCCCATCCCCAGCCCCTTCCCCTGATCCTTTCTCCGCCTCGCCCTCCCCCCTCCCTCTCGACCTGAACCTGCTGCGCACCTTCCTCGCCGTCTACCGCTCCGGTTCCTTCACCGGCGCCGCCCGTCTGCTGGGCCTGTCGCAGCCGACGGTGACCACGCAGATGCGCGCACTGGAACGGCAGAGCGGCCGGGAGCTGTTCGAGCGGCTGCCGCGCGGGGTCGCGCCGACGCCCGTGGCCGACGAACTGGCCGCCCGGATCGCCGGACCCCTGGACGAACTGGCCGGCGTGGCCGGTCCCCACCCGCCGGAGGGCGGCCGCCCGGAGCCCGTCCATCTCGCCGGACCCGCCGAGTTCCTGTGCAGCACCGTCCTGCCCGCCCTCGCCCCGCTGGTCGCGGAGGGCGTACGGCTGCGGGTGGTCACCGGCCTGACCGATCCGCTGCTGGACGAACTGCGCGCGGGCCGCCACGACCTGGTGATCGCCACCACCCGTCCCCGCGGCCGCACGCTGCACGCCGTGCCCCTCACCGACGAGGAGTTCGTCCTGGCGGCCGCCCCCGTCTGGGCCGGTCCGCTGCGGGACCGGCTGCCGGTCGAGGGGCCCGCGGCGCTGCGCTCCGTACCGCTGATCACCTACGCCGAGGACCTGCCGATCGCCCGCCGCTACTGGCGGCACGTCTTCGGCCGGCGCCTGTCCTGGACCGCCGCCGTCACCGTGCCGGACCTGCGTGGCGTGCTGGCGGCCGTGGTCGCGGGCGCCGGATTCAGCGTGCTGCCCCGCTACCTGTGCGCGGACGCGCTGGAGTCCGGCGCGCTCGTGGAGCTGTTCGCGCCGGAGGACCCGCCGATCAACACCGGTTTCCTGGTCCAGCGCCCCGGCGTCTCGGACAACCCCGACGTGGCCCGCGTCCGCGAACTCCTGCTACGGGCGGGACGTAGCTGGTAGACGCCGCCTCCGGATGGCGGCCCGCGGAAGGCGGGTCGACGATGGAGGCGTGGGGTGCGGTCACCGTCGTCTGTTCTGCCGGTGCCGTCCGAGGCCGCCGGGGGACGGGGGCCGGCCCCGGCCGTGATGAGCGGCCGGAAGGGAGGACACCGTCATGCTGGAAGTGAAGACGGTCGACAAGCCGGACGAGCGGCGTGACTTCCCCCGCGGCCATCTCGAAGCCCTCCATCTGACCGGGCTCGACTTCGCGGTGGGCACCTTCGAACCGGGCTGGCGCTGGTCGGACTCCGTGGGGCCGATCGCGGGCACCGCGAGTTGCATGGTCCACCACAACGGCTACGTGGTCCAGGGCAGGATGCACCTGCGGATGGACGACGGCGGCGAGAGCGAGGTCGGCCCCGGCGACGTCTTCGTGTGCCCACCCGGCCACGACGCCTGGGTGGTGGGTGACGAGCAGGTCGTGGTCTTCGACTTCGCCGGCACGATGGCGAACGAGTACGCCAGGCGCTGACGGGGCGCGGAGCGCACACACCGGGCCGCGACGGGCGCGCGGTCCGGTGGCGTGTTCCGGGCGGACCGCGCGGCCCTCAGCCGTCGCAGTCGTACGTGCCGGCGCCCTCCTCGGCATACGCGACGGCCGCCGCGTGTCCGAACAGGCCGGGCAGCCCGCCGGTGTGCACGAACACGGTCTTCTCGCCCCGCCGCACCCCGCCGTCCCGGACGGCGGCGGCGAGACCGGCCAGCGCGCGGCCGGTGTACGTCGGGTCGAGGAGCAACCCCTCGGTCCGCGCGGCCAGTCGCAGGGCCTCGGCCGCCGGACCGGTCAGCGCCGCGTACCCGTCGCCCACCTGGTCGCGGCGCACCCGCAGCCGCCGGTCCGCGACCTCCTCGGCGGTGTGCGGCGCGGCGAACCGAGCCACCGCCGCGGCCGGGTCGGCGAGCGCCCCCACGTCGACACCGAGCACCGACCCGGTGCCGAGGGCCGCGACCAGTCCCGCCATGGTGCCGCCCGAACCGAGCGCGACCACCGCCGTCCGCAGGTCCGGCACCTGCTCGCGCAGCTCCTCACCGCACCGCACGTACCCGCGCGCCCCGAGCGCGCTGGATCCGCCGAACGGGATCAGCGCCGGCCGGGCACCGCCCGCGCGCAGTCGCGCGCACACCCCGGCGGCCGCCGCGTCCAGCCCGGCCTGGTCCACCGCGCCCGCCCAGACCAGCCGCGCTCCCAGCAGGCCGTCCAGGGCGAGGTTCCCGGAGTGCGACACACCCGGTGAGCCGCGCAGCACCAGCACGGCGTCCAGGCCCAGCCGGGCAGCTGCGGCGGCCGTCAGCCGGGCGTGGTTGCTCTGCGGCGCCCCCGTCGTCACCAGGGTGTCCGCGCCCTCGGCGAGCGCGGCGCCCACGGTCCACTCCAGCTTGCGGACCTTGTTGCCGCCGCCGCCCGGTCCGGCGAGGTCGTCCCGCTTGACCCACAGGTCGTCCGGGCCGAGCCCGAGCGCGGCGGCGAGCCGGGGCGCCGGTTCGAGGGGAGTGGGAAAGGTGCCGAGCGGCACGGGCGGATGGCTCATGCTCATGTCGTACGTCCTCGTGCTGGTCCGCGGGTGCAGGGCGCCGGCCGTATCCAGTGCTGCGCGGCCGGACACGGCCGGCCGGTGACCAGTCGATCATGCCGGACCGCTCCGCTGCACCACCCCGCCTCACACCGGCAGCAGCCGGGCGATCAGTTCGCCGAGCTGCCGGGCGGTCCGGCACTCGTGCATCTCGACGAGTTCGGCGTAGACGGGCGCCGCCGAGTCGCCGGTGCCCCACTGGGCGCGCGGTTCGGGATTCAGCCAGTGCACGCGGCGGGCCCGGCGGGCGAGTTCACGGACGGCGGGCAGGTTCGGATCGCTCATGTTCGTACGGGCGTCGCCGAGCACGAACACCGTCGTCCGGGGCCCGACCGCCGCGCCGTACCGCTCGGTGAACTCGCCCAGGGCGACGCCGTAGTCGCTGCTGCCGTGCCAGCCGGTGAGCGTGGCCTCCGCGCGGATGCGGGCGCCGAGCCCGTCCGGGTCGGCCCGGCCGTGGGCGAGCAGCCCGGTCACCTCGTCCAGCCGGTTGACGAAGGCGAACACACGGATCTTGCTGAACTGGTCGTGCAGGGCCTGCACCAGCAGCATCGTGAAGTCCGAGAACCCCGACACCGAGCCCGACACATCGCACAGCAGCACCAGTTCGGGCCGGACCGGACGGCGCCTGCGCAGCACCGGCCGCATCGGCACCCCGCCCGTGGACAGCGAGGAACGCAGCGTGCGGCGCAGATCGATCGTGCCGCGCGCGGCCCGGCGCCGGCGCGCGGCCAGCCGGGTCGCCAGCTTCCGCGCCAGCGGCCACACCACCCTGCGCAGCTCGGCGAGCTGGTCACGGCGGGCGTACAGGAAGTCCACCCGGTCCGCGGTCGGCGCCACGGCCCGCCGGGCGATCTCGTCCCTGCCGCGCCGTTCGGCGACCCGGCGGCGGGCCTCCGCCCCGACCAGCCGCCGGAACACCTCGATGCGGCGTCTGATCTCGTCGTCCAGCAGCCGGTCCGCGAACCCGGTGCCGCCGTCCCGGCCCCATACGTCGGCCCGCACCCGGGCCAGCAGGGTCTGCGGCCGGAGCCGGTCGAGCGTCTGGTGCGCCGACCAGCCGTCCGATCCCGGTGCGCTCCCGTACCCGCCGAAGCCGTCGACGGCCTCCGCGGCCAGCCGGGCCAGCAGCGCCCGGTCGTCGGCCGCCAGCGCCCGCGCCAGCCGGTCGCGCAGCTCCTCCCGGTCCGCCGGTGCCTGCTCCGGGCCGCCCACGCCCCGTGGGAAGTACAGGTCGAAGACCGGGTCGAACACGGCCCGCTGGGCCGGGCCGTGCAGCAGGGTCGCGGCCAGCCCCTCCCGCAGCAGCTCCCGGTCGGTGAGGCCGAGGGCCTCGACGGCGAGGGCCGCGTCGACCGTCTCCCCGGTGCCGATCCGCACACCGTGCTCGCGCAGCGTGCCGACCAGCCCGGTGATCCGGCCCTCCACACCGGTCACAGCGCGTCCAGGTCCAGCTTGGCCGCCGCCTTCAGTACGTCCTCCTGGTGCTTGAGGAGCACGCCCAGGGTGTCCCGTACGACCGTCTCGTCCAGCGTGTCCGCGCCGAGGGCCAGCAGGGTCCGCGCCCAGTCGACGGTCTCCGCGACGGACGGCACCTTGCGCAGGTCCATCGCGCGCAGCGCCCCGACCACCCGTACCACCGACTCGGCCAGCGCCGCATTCAGCCCCGGCACCTTCAGCGTCACGATCCGCCGCTCCAGCTCCTCCTCCGGGAACCCGATGTGCAGGAACAGACAGCGGCGGCGCAGCGCCTCGGAAAGCTCGCGGCCCGCGTTGGAGGTGAGCACGACGAAGGGGCGGCGGGTCGCGGTGACCGTGCCCAGTTCGGGGACCGTCACCTGGAAGTCGCTGAGCACCTCCAGCAGCAGGCCCTCCATCTCGACGTCGGCCTTGTCGATCTCGTCGATCAGCAGGACCGTCGGCTCCTCGCCGCGGATAGCGGTGAGCAGCGGGCGGGGCAGCAGGAACTCCTCGCTGAAGATGTCGGTGCGGGCCTCGTCCCAGCTCTCGCCGCGGCCCGCGCTGATGCGCAGGAGCTGCTTGGCGTGGTTCCACTCGTACAGGGCCCGGGACTCGTCGACGCCCTCGTAGCACTGCAGCCGGACCAGCCGGGCGCCGGCGACCTGGGCGACGGCCTTGGCCAGCTCGGTCTTGCCGACCCCGGCGGGTCCCTCCACCAGCAGCGGCTTGCCCAGCCGGGCGGCGAGGAAGGCGGTCGTGGCGACGGCGGGCGAGGCGAGGTACCCGGTCTCGGCGAGGCGCGCGGAGACATCGTCGACGGACGTGAACAACGGGGCCTCCGGCTGGGTCGGGGAACGGCTGCCGGAACTATCTAAGCGCTTGTTCAGCGCTCCTGTCACGCGGTCCCGTCTCCCCGGCCGCCCGCCCGTCCGGCGATCATCCGCGGCGCGAGCGAGCCGCCGGGCTGTCGCCCCTGAAGCGCTGGCCCATGGCGATCTCGTCGCCCACCACCGACCAGACGGTCTCGTCGTCCTGGAAGGGGAGCGGATCGATGCCGCTCGTCTCCTCACGGACGCGGTCGACCTCGCCGTCCAGGCGCTCGAAGTCGGCCTCCTCGTCGGCCTCGTCGCCGCTGAAGGTGAACTCGTCGAGCAGGCGCTGGAACCGGACGGTGACCTGGAGGAGGGAGGAGACGTCCGTGTGGAGCTCCTGCACGGTCTCCTCGTCGGGGTCGAAGGCGTACACCTTGCCGGAGACGGGGTCGAGGGCGAGGTGCGCGTTGAGCAGCCAGCCGATGACGGGCCAGTCGCCCGCGCCCTCAGCGGCGTCCTCGAAGTCCTCGACGTGGACGACTTCCCGGACGAGGGGCAGCAGGCCGTCGTCCTCGTCGGGCTGACGCAGCAGGAGCGTCCTGGTGGGGGCGCCGACGGTCTGCAGGAGACGGGCGCCCTCGGTGTCCGCGGCGGCGGGCGGGAAGGCGGTGGCGGGCACGGTCGCGATACGGTCCTCGCCGAAGATGTCGACGAGTTCGCCGCGGGTGACGTCGAAAAGCACTTCCGGAACTCCGAATTTGGTGGTGACGACGGGCGCCGTGGGATTCTTGGCCGACCCGCCCTTCTAGGGAAGGAACCTGCGGTCCGAGGGCGAGAGGTTCATCACCGTATCAGTGCGTCCCCCGGCGACACCGTGCTGGTCCCACTGGTCCTCCAGCCACTGGACGTAGGCACGGTGCTCCCGGTCCTTCTTGTACTTGCTCAACTCCGTGCCGTCCGGCCCCTTTTCGGACTGGTCGTATTTCGCGCTGTGGGTGACCTCGAGATGGTCGGGGAATTCCCTCGCCAGATATTTGTCGCACTTGGGATTCTTCTGGCAGGGCTCTCGTTCCGTGTAGAGATGGCTGACGCTGCCCTCGTGGCCCTTCTTTATCAGCGGATGCCCGATGGAGCGCTCGGAGTGCGCCTTGCCGCTGGCGCCGACCAGGATGAACCGGTTCCCATTGCCGTCGTCGTACAGCGCCGAGGCGTAGTTGCCGCCGGAGATGTAGGAGTCGGGGCGTTCGGAGCGGTTGGCGTAGCGGCCTAGCTGGGTGGCGCGGGCCAGTTCGGTGGAGCCGGGCGCGACCTTCTTGGAGTCGACCCTCTCGCCGTTGCTGGGCTTGTCCTTGCGCTGCTTCTCGTTCTTGTGGTTCCAGGGGTACCAGGCCTTGTCGCCGAGTACCTGGTTCACTCCGGAGGAGTCGCTGTGATGGACCGGGCTGGTGGTCCCGTCGTGGTGCAACTGGCGTATCGAACCGTCGTCACTGAGCAGGTACATCGGCGTGTCGCCGTCCCGCTTCACCTTCTTGACGTCGACCTTGTCGGCCTCGTCGCCGACGTCGTGGTCCTTGCGCTTCTGGTGCCTGGAGGCAGCCTTCACCCGCTCCGGGATGGTGTCGGTGACGTGGTCGGTCACCTTCTTCGCGGCCTTCTCCATACCTTCGATGGCACCCTCGAGTATGCCGTCGAAGGCCTGGGTGAAAGCGTCCTTGCCCTTGGTCTTGCCGAAGGCGTGCTTCGACTTGCCGAGGTGGATCCCGGACTGGCTGCCCAGGTCGCTGCCCTGGCGGGAGACCTTGCCGGCGCCGTCCTCGAACTCGGCGTGGTCGATGACCGTCTTCTTGCCCCCGCTGCCGGAGCCGCCGCTGTCGCCGCCCGCCGAGGCCAGTTGCATGCCGCCCGGTTTGTCACCGGGGTTGAAGGCCCCCTCGGCGAGGTCGAGGACCATGTCCGAGACCAGTTCCTGGAGTTTGCCGGTGACGGGCTCGGTGACCTTCGCGATGAGCGCGTCGACGATCTGATCGACCGCCTCGTCGATGAGCCGCTTCACGATGGTGCGCATCAGCGCGATCTCACCGGCGGCGGCCGCGGCGGAGATACCCAGGGTCACGGGGGCGGCGGCGAGTTCGGCGACGATGGTGCCGGCGAGTACGCCGAGTTCGACGCCCGCCTTGACCTTCATCCCGCGAATTATCTGGCCGACGCCGTCACAGGCGTCCGCGAACAGCCGTGCCACCTCGGGAATCTTCTCCAGGTGACGGGTCTTCACGTGCGACCAGTGCTTCTGCATGGACTCCACGGCCCAGCCCTCGGAGGAGGCGAGGATGCGGCTCACGGACTTGTGCGCCTCACCGCCGTGGCCCTCGAACTGCTCGGCGAAGTCCCGCATGGACGTCGCCATCTCGAAGTAGTCGTCCTCGTCGACATTGGGCCAGTTGACCCCGATGAGGTCGAGTGCCTCGTCGATGATGCTGGGCAGTACCAGACCCATGGCCGCGTGCTCCGTCCCCCGTCGACTACTGGCTCTCCTGCCTCCAGCTAACGGGCCGGCCGGCAGGTACACAAGGGTAAACCGACCCCGTCACGGTTATGTGACAAGAGTTCCATCTGACGATGACGGCAACGGAGTTGACCGGGCTCGCACGGGACACGGAGTGCGCCAGGACGCAACGGGCGGGTGCTGGCCGTCACCGACCTCGCATCCGCACGAGTGCCTCGTCCGTCCCCACCACCAGGTCCCCGTCGGCCGTGAAGGCAAGGGCGTTGGCCTGGCTCCCGGGGCGGAAGGTGCGCAGCCGGTCGTCGTCCAGGACCCGGTGTTCGACGAGGCCGTCGGCCCAGGCGATCGCGAGGACGAGACCGGCGTCGGCCACCGCCACCGCCACCGCGTTGACGGCGCAGCCGCGGGCGGCCACCGGCTCGGGCATGGGGTCGGTGTGGGGGGCCCATGCGCGTACGGTGCCGTCGGCGCCGCCCGTGTACAGCAGGACGACGGTGTCGCCGACCGCGGAGACGGGCAGGGCGGTTGCGGCGACCGCGGTGACCCGCCCCCGGTGCAGAGCGCAGGTACGCGGCTCGGCGCCGACGGCCACCACGTGCACGGTTCCGGCCGCGTCACCGAGGACGACCCGGTCCCCGGCGCCGGTCAGCGCGGTGACCGGCTCCCGCTGACGCCGTGTGTACTCCTGTACGGCGTCGAGCAGTCGCCCCTGCGCGGAGAGGCCGTCGTCGAGGAGGGCGGCAAGCCCCTTGGGCCCCGAGGACTCGGCGGCGCGCTCGCTGTGCAGGAGGCCGTGCTCGTCGAGGACGCTGACGGTGCCGTCGCCGTGCTCGGCGACGGCGCGGACGCCGGGCGCGGAGTGCGGGAGGCGTCCGGTGGAACGGGCGCTCTCCGCGTCGAGGACGCGCACGGTGCCCTGGTGGTCGGCGACGACGAGCTGCCCGGCCAGGGGGCCGGTGCCGGCCGCCAGGGAGCGGACCGGGCCGGGCCACGGCGGGGTGACGTCGCCGCGCACCCGGTGCCAGACGAGGGTCCAGGAGGCGTCCCGGGCAAGGGAGCCGAGGATGCCGGGCAGCCGCGGATCACCTGCGTCACCGAGGGCGGCGAGGAGGACCAGGGCGCGTTCGGCGGCCGGCTGCTCGCGGGTCAGGGAGGCACCGGCCCGCAGCCAGGCGGCGCGCAGTCCGCCGTGGCTCTCCTCGGAGCGTTCGTACGCGGTGGTCACGCTCCAGGGGTCGGCGGCGCAGACCGAGGCGGGATCGTCCAGGTCGAACGGTTCCTCAGGCTCCGGGTCCTGCTCCGCGAGCCCGGGCGGGCCGACGGGGTGGGCCGCCTCCCAGGACTCCCGGCGGGTCTCGTCGGTCCAGCGGGGCTCGTCCAGGTCCATGCGGGCGCAGGGTCCGGCGGTGAGCGCCTGCGCCCATTCCGTACCGGAGCGGACCTCGACAAGCACCCGGACGTGCTCCAACGAGGCGAGAGCCAGGGCGAGATCGACGAGGGAGCCGGGCTGTTCCGCGGAGTGCAGTTCGGGCAGCGCGATGACGGTGCGGCGCCCGTCGGCGGCGAGCGCGGCCAGCAGGTCACCCGGGGAGCGGGCGGCGATCGACAGCTGTTCGCCGAGCATCCAGGCGGTCGTGGTCGCGGTCTGGCCGGGCAGCGGCACGAAGCCGTGGACACGGCGTTCGCCGACGGTGCCGGGCCGGGTGCCGTGGCCGATCAGCCAGGCGAGGAGCCGCGACTTGCCGCTGCCCTCGGCCCCGGTGATCACGGCGAGGCCGGGGGCGTGGGGGTCGCCGAGCCAGGAGAGCAGGGCGGCCGCGGCGGGCTCCCGCCCGGAAGCGGGCCGGGACCAGCGCGGGGCGGGATCGGCGGTCATGAACCCGCCCCCGTCGCCGCGGCACCCGGGCGGCGGGTCACTGACCGGCCTGCTTCGCGGCGTGGGTGATGAGTTCCTTGAGCCCTTCCTCGCGGGACTCCGCGGTGTCGCCGTAGTCGAAGCTGTGCGTGAACTCGGCGTGCGGGAGAACGGCCTGGAGCCAGGCTGCGCAGTAGTGGCCCGGCATCATGCACGGTTCGAGTTCGCAGTAGACGCGGCGGACCTGCTCGGGCTCCACCCCGGCGGAGGCGAGCTGCTGCCACAGCTGCTCCTCGGGGTGCGGGCGGCCGGGGCCGGTCTGGGCGGTGACGATCTTCTTCGTGCCGTCCTCGTCGACGTACTCGAAGGCCGACGAGAAGGGGAAGTTGAGGGTGTGGCGGACGTCGTCGAGCACCCGCGACCACCAGTTCTCCCGGTCGGCCACGGCCTCCGGGTCGATCTGCCGGATCTCCCGGACCAGCGCGGCGAAGGCCTCGGCGGCGGACTGGAGTCCGTCGGAGGCGGCGATCACCGGGAGGGCACGGTCCAGGGCGGCGGCGCAGTGCGTGAAGGCGGCCACGTCCGAGTTGACGAACAGGGCGGCCTCGCCGCGACCGAGGAAGAGGGCCTGTACCGAGCCGTCGGTGCGGACACACAGGTTCGCCAGCCGGTCGGTGCCGATGCGCACCCACTCCGCCCATTCGCCCTGCAGGGCGACGCCGCGGTGGCCCGTGAACATCCCGAGGGTGGGCCCGTCGGTGTCGTCCGCGGCGATGAAGTACGGGCCGACGTGCAGCGGCACACCGACCTGCGCGAGGTGGGCGCGGGCCGAGGCCGGCACGGTTCCGTACGAGGCGGGCAGGCTGATGCGGCGCAGCCCCTGGGGGCCGAACTGCGCGACGGCGGGGTCCGAGGGGAGCTCGGGCATCACAGACCTCTCACGGTGGCGGGCTTACCGGCTCCACCCTATGCGCAGTCCGGGACTCCCATGGTGGAGATCCCGGCTCCGCCGCCGGTCACTCCCCGCTCATCAGCACCACTTCCAGGGTGCGCGGCCCGTGCACCCCCTCCACCCGGTCGAGTTCGATGTCACTGGTCGCGGACGGGCCGGAGATCCAGGTCAGCGGACGGGCGGGGTCCAGCCGCCCGAGGGCCTGCGGGACGGAGGCGACCACCTGGTCCGGGACGCGCACCACGCAGATGTGGTGGTCGGGGATCAGGGTGACGCGGCGCCGGCCCTGGTCGGGGGAGCCGTCCAGGACGAGGGTGCCGGTCTCGGCGATCGCGACCGCGCAGCCGGTGACCACGCTGTCCACCCGGTCGAGTTCACGCGCCGTGCTCGCGGCCCGGTCGTGGACGCGGGTGGGGCCGGCTGCCGCCAGCCAGCCGGGAGGCAGCCCCGGCGGCACGAGCACCCGCTCGGACCCGCGTGCGGCGAGCAGCCGCATGAGCAGATCCGGCAGGTCCCCGGCGTCCGTGCGGTGCACGACCGCCCGGTAGTCCGCCAGGTTTTCGGCCAGCAGCTCGACGGTCTGCCCGGCTGTACGGTCGCCGTGCTCGCGCAGATAGTCCCGCGCCACCGCCTCCTCGTACGGCCGCTCGTCCGCGGGCAGGTCCGCGAGCGCCCGCCGCACCCGGCCCAGGATCCGTTCGCTGCTGCTCACTTCGCCTTGTCCTTCCCGCCGTTCGTACGCTGCCACCAGTCCCGGAAGGGCTCCGCCGGGACGGCCGGCAGATCCCGGGTCCCGCTCCACGCCCGGCCCGGACCCGGCAGTGTGCGCGGATGCAGCCGGCGGGTGCGGGAGGCGAGCCGCTGCCCGGCGCGCAGCGCGCCCGGATGCGAGAACGCCCAGCGCGCGGCCCGCATCGCCGCCCGCTCGGCGGCGTGACCCCGGGCCGGTTTCAGCACCACCTTGTTGCCCGCCCGGACCGCCTGGCCGCCCTGCGCGACCCGCTCCCGCAGATGCACCAGCACCTCCGGGATGTCGATGGCGACCGGGCACACCTCGTAGCAGGCCCCGCACAGCGAGGACGCATACGGCAGCGAGGCGTCGATCTCGCTGCCGGTGCCGCGCAGTTGGGGGCTGAGGATGGCGCCGATGGGCCCCGGGTACACCGAGCCGTAGGCGTGGCCGCCCGCCCGCTCGTACACGGGGCACACGTTCAGGCAGGCCGAGCAGCGGATGCAGCGCAGCGCCTGCCGGCCGACCTCGTCGGCGAGGGTGTCGCTGCGGCCGTTGTCGAGCAGGACCAGATGGAAGGCCTCGGGGCCGTCCTCGCCGGTGGTGCCGGTCCACATCGACGTGTACGGGTTCATCCGCTCGGCCGTCGAGGAGCGGGGCAGCGTCTGCAGGAAGACCTCCAGGTCCCGCCAGGTCGGCACGATCTTCTCGATGCCGACGACCGAGATCAGCGTCTCGGGCAGGGTCAGGCACATCCGCCCGTTGCCCTCGGACTCCACGACCACCAGCGTGCCGGTCTCGGCGACCATGAAGTTGGCGCCGGAGACGCCGACCTTCGCCCGCAGGAACTTCTCCCGCAGATGCAGCCGGGCGGCCTCGGCGAGTTCGGCGGGGGAGTCGCTCAGGCCGTCGGGGGCGGGTCTGCCCCACTCGGCCATCTCGGCGCGGAAGATGTCCCGGATCTCGCCCCGGTTGCGGTGGATGGCCGGGACCAGGATGTGCGAGGGCCGGTCCTTGCCCAACTGCACGATCAGCTCGGCGAGATCGGTCTCGTAGGCGCGGATCCCCTCGGCCTCGAGGGCCTCGTTGAGCCCGATCTCCTGCGTGGCCATCGACTTGACCTTGACCACCTCCGACTCGCCGGTGGCCCTGACCAGTTCGGTGACGATCCGGTTGGCCTCGTCGGCGTCGGCGGCCCAGTGGACCGTACCGCCCGCCGCGGTCACCGCCTCCTCCAACTGGACGAGAAAGCGGTCGAGATGGCGCAGCGTGTGGTCCTTGATCCGCCGGCCCGCCTCCCGCAGCTCCGCCCAGTCGGACACCTCGGCGACCGCCTTGGCCCGCTTGGCCCGGATGGTGTGGGTGGCGTGGCGCAGATTGTCGCGCAGGGTGGGGTTGCCGAGGGCCTCGCGCGCGGCCTCGGGGAAGGCCGGCATGCCCAGATACGTTCCGCTCATGCGGCCGGCTCCTCCTCCGTGCTCGCCAGGATCTCGGCGAGGTGCACCGGCCGCATCTCCGTCCGCAGCCGGCTCATCGTGCCGCCGAGGTGCATCAGACAGGAGTTGTCGGCCGCGCACAGCACCTCCGCGCCCGTCGACTCGGCGCTGCGCACCTTGTCCGCGCCCATCGCCGCCGACACCTCGGCGTTCTTCACCGCGAACGTGCCGCCGAACCCGCAGCACTCCTCGGCCCCCGGCAGCTCCACCAGTTCCAGCCCCTTCACGGCGTTCAGCAGCCGCCGGGGCCGGTCGCCGAGACCCAGGGCGCGCAGTCCGTGGCAGGTGGGGTGGTACGTCACCCGGTGCGGGTAGTAGGCGCCGACATCCGTCACCCCCAGCACGTCCACCAGGAACTCCGTCAGCTCGTACGTCCTCGGCACCACCGGTGCGAGCACCGTGGCCAGCGTCTCGCCCCGTCCCTCGGCCCGCGCCCGCTCACCCATGCGCGGATACAGCTCCCGGACCATCGCCGCGCAGGACCCGGACGGTGTCACGATCGCCTCGTACTTGCCGAAGACCTCGGCGAAGTGCCGGGCCAGCGGCTCCGCCTCGTGCCGGTAGCCGGTGTTGTAGTGCGCCTGCCCGCAGCACGTCTGCGCCATCGGGAAGTCGACCTCGACCCCCAGTCTGGTCAGCAGTCTCACCACCGCCCGCCCGGTGTCCGGATAGAGCGTGTCGTTGACACAGGTCAGGAACAGGGCGACACGCATCGCGGCTCCTCGGCGTCGGTCGTCGGACGTTTGCAGGGTAATCGGCGGAATCCGCCGGGCGGAGGGCGCGGCTCACCGCGTGGCGAGCCGCGCCGCCGCCTCCCGCCAGCGGGCGGTGCCGCCGCGTGGTGTGTAGCGGGTCAGCGGCTGGGTGCGGACGAGCAGCCGGCGCATCCCGGCGAGGTCGCCGGCCAGCCCGTGGGTGCGGGCCTGCACCAGCACGTTGCCGAGGGCCGCGGCCTCCGTCGCGCCCGCTACCACCGGCAGGCCGCAGGCGTCGGCGGTGAGCTGGCACAGCAGCGCGTTGCGGGTGCCGCCGCCGACCACGTACACGATGTCGACCGGATGGTCGGCGAGCCGCTGCGCGTCCTCGACGGCCCGCCGGTGGGCGAGGGCCAGCGAGTCGAGGATGCAGCGCGTCACCTCGGCCCGGGTCCCGGGCACCGGCTGCCCCGAGGCCCGGCATGCTTCGGCGATCCGCTCCGGCATCCCGCCCGGCGCCAGGAACGCCTCGTCCCCGGCGTCCACCACCGACCGCAGGGCGGGCACCGCGGCCGCCTCGCGCAGCAGCGGCGCCAGATGCGGCTCGCCCCAGGCGCGTACGCACTCCTGGAGCAGCCACAGCCCCATGATGTTGCGCAGATAGCGCACGGTGCCGTCGAGCCCCAGCTCGTTGGTGAAGTTGGCGGCCCGGCTCTCCTCGGTGAGCACGGGCGCGTCGAGTTCGAGACCGGCCAGCGACCAGGTGCCGGTGCAGATGTAGGCGAAACTCCCGTCCACCGCCGGCACCGCGGCCACCGCCGACGCCGTGTCGTGCGAGGCGACCGCGGTGACCGGCACCGGCCCGGTGAGCCCGGTCTCCGCCAGCACCTCCGGGCGCAGCACCCCCGCCGGGTCACCGGGCCGCCGCAGCGGCGCGAACAGCCCGAGGCCGATGCCCAGCCGCTGGGCGACGCCGTACGCCCAGTCGCGGGTGCGCGGATCGATGAGCTGGGTGGTGGAGGCGTTGGTCAGCTCGGTGCCCTGCTCGCCGGTGAGCCAGTACGTCAGCAGGTCGGGGATCAGCAACAGACGTGCGGCCTGGGCGAACTGGACGGTCGAGCGGGCGGCGGTGAGCTGGTACAGGGTGTTGAAGGGCGCGTACTGCAAGCCGGTCGCCGCGTACAGATCGGCGGCCGGCACGGTCGCCCACACCTGCTCCGCGACGCCGTCGGTGCGGGCGTCGCGGTAGTGCACCGGATTGCCCAGCAGGGCACCGTCCGCGTCCAGCAGGCCGTAGTCGACGGCCCAGCCGTCGATGCCGACGGAATCGACCCGTCCCGCGGCCCGCAGCCCGTCCAGCACACCGGCGTACAGCGCCGGCACGTCCCAGCGAAGGCCCTCCGGGAACCGCACCGGCCGGTTGGGGAACCGGTGTGCCTCGGTCAGCTCCAGCGAGTCGGGCCCGACCCGTCCGACCATCACCCGCCCGCTGGAGGCGCCGAGATCGACGGCCGCGTACGACCGCGCACCGCCGCTCATCGCAGGAAGGCGGCCGCCACACCCGCGTCGACCGGGATGTGCAGTCCGGTGGTGTGGGTGAGCTCCCCACCGGTGAGGGCGAACACCGCGTTCGCCACGTGCTCCGGCAGCACCTCCCGCTTCAGGAGGGTGCGCCGGGCGTAGAACTCGCCCAGCTCCTCCTCCGGTACGCCGTACACCGCGGCCCGCTGGGCGCCCCAGCCGCCGGCGAAGATGCCGGACCCGCGGACCACGCCGTCCGGGTTGACCCCGTTGACGCGGATACCGTGCTCGCCCAGCTCGGCCGCCAGCAGCCGGACCTGATGGGCCTGGTCTGCCTTGGTGGCGGAGTAGGCGATGTTGTGGGGGCCGGCGAAGACGGCGTTCTTCGACGCGATGTACACGATGTCGCCGCCCAGCCCCTGCGCGGTCATCACGCGCGCGGCCTCCCGGGAGACGAGGAAGGAGCCGCGGGCCATGATGTCGTGCTGCAGGTCCCAGTCCCTGGCCGTGGTCTCCAGCAGCGGCTTGGAGATGGAGATGCCGGCGTTGTTCACCACGAGGTCGACCCCGCCGAAGGCGAGCACGGCGGCCTCGAAGGCCTCGGCGATCCGCTCCTCGGAGGTGACGTCGACGGTCACGGCGACGGCCCGGTCGGCGCCGCCCAGTTCGCCGGCGACGGCGGCGGCGCTCCCCGCGTTCAGGTCGGCCACGACCACACAGGCGCCCTCGGCGGCCAGGCGGTGCGCGACGGCCCGGCCGATCCCGCTGCCGGCCCCCGTCACCAGGGCCACCCGGGTGGCCAGCGGCTTCGGCTTCGGCATCCGCCGGAGCTTGGCCTCCTCCAGCGCCCAGTACTCGATGTGGAACTTCTCCGACTCCTCGATCGGCGCGTACGTGGACACCGCCTCGGCGCCCCGCATCACGTTGATCGCGTTGACGTAGAACTCGCCCGCGACCCGGGCGGTCTGCTTGTCCCTGCCGAAGCTGAACATGCCCACCCCGGGGACCAGCACGATCGCCGGGTCGGCGCCGCGCATGGCGGGGGAGTCGGGCAGGGCGTGCCGCTCGTAGTAGGCGGCGTACTCCTCGCGGTAGGCGGCGTGCAGCTCACGCAGCCGGTCGACCGCCTCCTGGAGCGGCGCCGACGGGGGCAGGTCGAGGACGAGCGGCCGTACCTTCGTGCGCAGGAAGTGGTCCGGGCAGGAGGTGCCCAGGGCGGCCAGCCGCGGGTGCTCGGCGCGGGAGACGAAGTCCAGCACGACGTCCGGGTCGGCGAAGTGGCCGACCTGCGGCCGGTCCTGGGAGGCGATGGCCCGTACGTACGGCGCGAGCGCGGCGGCCCGCGCCCGCCGCTCGCCCTCGGGCAGCGCCTCGTGGCCCGCGATGACGGGCCCGAAGGGTTCGGCCCTGCCCTTCTTCGCGAGGAAGGCCTCGGCGGTGCGGATGATGTGCAGCGAGTTGCGCTCGCACTCCTCGGCGCTGCCGCCCCAGGCGGTGATGCCGTGCCCGCCGAGCACGCATCCGATCGCCCGCGGGTTGGCCGCCTTGACGGCCGCGATGTCCAGCCCGAGCTGGAACCCGGGCCGCCGCCACGGCACCCAGGCCACGGAGTCGCCGAAGCACTCGGCGGTCAGCTTCTCCCCGTCGGCCGCGCAGGCCAGGGCGATACCGGAGTCGGGGTGCAGGTGGTCCACGTGCGGGGCGTCGACCAGGCCGTGCATGGCGGTGTCGATGGAGGGAGCCGCCCCGCCCTTGCCGTGCAGGCAGTAGTCGAACGCGGCGACCATCTCGTCCTCGCGCCCGACACCCGGGTAGACGTCGGCGAGGGCGCGCAGCCGGTCCAGCCGCAGCACGGCGAGCCCGGCTTCGGTGAGCGTGCCGAGGTCGCCGCCGGAGCCCTTCACCCACATCAGCTGCACGTCACCGCCGGTGACGGGGTCGGTGCCGGTTCCCTTGGCGGAGGCGTTTCCGCCGGCGTAGTTGGTGTTGCGGGGGTCGGCGCCCAGCCGATGGGAGCGGGCGAGGAGAGCGGCGGCTTCGGGATGCGTTGCCATGGATCTCGGTCCTTCTGTGGAAGAGGATGGACGGGGGCGGAACGGTCGCGACAGGCCCTCAGGCACCCCACCCCGCCTGCTCGCCACCCACCCGTTCGGCGACGATCCGCTCCGCCCACCCGGACCGGGCGTACGCGGAGACCGGGTCGCCGTCCAGCCCCGTCTCCTCGCGCACCTCGCGGAGCAGCGGCCGGACGTCGGTGTTGTAGGCGTCCATCAGTACGGCGTTGGCGCCCAGGACGTCACCGGAGGCCTGTGCCGCGGCCAGCGCCGTTCGGTCGACCAGCAGCGCCTTGGCCGTGGCCTCCTGGACGTTCATCACGGAGCGGATGATGGCCGGGATCTTCGCCTCGATGTTGTGGCACTGGTCGAGCATGAACGCCACGTCGGAGGTGAACCCGTCCCCGCGTACCACCTCGTACATGATGCGGAAGAGCTGGAACGGGTCCGCCGCCCCGACCATGAGGTCGTCGTCGGCGTAGAAGCGCGAGTTGAAGTCGAACCCGCCGAGCCTCTCCTCCCGCAGCAGCGTGGCGACGATGAACTCGATGTTGGTGCCCGGCGCGTGGTGCCCGGTGTCGACCACCACCTGTGCCTTCGGTCCCAGCTTCAGGCAGTGCGCGTAGGCCGTGCCCCAGTCCGGCACGTCCGTCGTGTAGAAGGCCGGCTCGAAGAACTTGTACTCCAGCAGCATCCGCTGCCCGTCCCCGAGCCGGGCGTACACCTCCGCCAGCCCTTCGGCCAGCCGGTCCTGCCGGGCCCGTACGTCGTCCTGGCCGGGGTAGTTGGTGCCGTCCGCGAACCACAGCTTCAGGTCCCGGGAGCCGGTGGCGTCCATGATGTCGACGCACCGCAGCAGGTGGTCCACCGCCTTGCGGCGCACCTTCGCGTCCGGGTGGCAGACGCTGCCCAGTCTGTAGTCGTCGTCCTGGAAGGTGTTGGAGTTGATCGCGCCGAGCCGCACCCCGCGTTCCTCGGCGAACCCGGCCAGCGCCGCGTAGTCCTCGACCGTGTCCCACGGGATGTGCAGCGCGACCGTCGGCGCGACCCCGGTGAACTCGTGGACCTTCGCGGCGTCCGCCAGTTTCTCCCAGGGCGAGCGCGGTACGCCCGGCTGCGCGAACACCTTGAAACGGGTCCCCGAGTTCCCGTACGCCCACGACGGCGTCTCGACGGCCTGGGTCCTGAGGGCGGCCTTCACCGCGGCGAGGTCGGTCACTTCGGGGCTCCTGGAGTGTCGGGTGAAACCGCTGAGCATGTGAAACGATTCAGAACGGCAAGCTATGAGCCGCTCGATGGGGTGTCAAGCACTCCGGTCGACACCGTTTCCATGACTCCTCCGTGACCTTCGGCTATCGAAAGTTTTTCGACACGGACCCATTGACGTGACATGCCCGGGATGCCTAACGTCCCGGCAATCCAGTTGAAACCTTTCACGACGCCGAGGGGCGGTGCCGCCGGTGTCGTCGAGGAGCCCCCATGACCCACCCGCCTGACCCGGGAACGACCCCGGTGCTGGCCCTGCGGGACGTCTCCAAGTCCTTCGGTGCCGTACGCGCCCTGCGAGGCGTCTCCCTGGAGCTGCTCCCCGGCGAGGTGCACGCCCTCGCCGGCGAGAACGGCGCGGGCAAGTCGACCCTCATCAAGACGCTCGCCGGGGTGCACCGCCCCGACTCCGGGCAGGTGCTGCTCGACGGCGAGCCCGTCGTCTTCCACGGCCCCGGCGACGCCCGTGATGCCGGGATCGCCGTGATCTACCAGGAGCCCACGCTCTTCCCCGACCTGTCGATCGCCGAGAACATCTTCATGGGCCGGCAGCCCCGCCGGGCCCTCGGCCGGATCGACCACAAGGCCACGCACGCGGCGACCGCCGCCCTGATGAAGCGGCTCGGCGTCGAGCTCGACCCGGACCGCCCCGCCCGCGGACTGTCCATCGCCGACCAGCAGATCGTGGAGATCGCCAAGGCGCTCTCCTTCGACGCCCGGGCCCTGATCATGGACGAGCCGACGGCCGCCCTGACCGGCAGCGAGGTCGCCCGGCTCTTCGGCGTCGTCCGCACCCTGCGCGAGCAGGGGGCCGCCGTGCTGTTCATCTCCCACCGGCTGGAGGAGATCTTCCGGATCTGCCGCCGGGTGACCACGCTGCGGGACGGCGCCTGGATCGCCAGCGAGCCCCTCGACGGCATGACCGAGGACGACCTGGTGCGCCGGATGGTCGGCCGCGACCTGGACGAGCTGTACCCGAAACAGGACGTCACGCCCGGCGAAGTCGCCCTGAGCGTCCGCCGGCTGACCCGGGAGGGCGCCTTCACCGACGTCTCCTTCGAGGTACGGCGCGGTGAGATCGTCGGTCTCGCGGGGCTCGTCGGCGCCGGCCGCACCGAGGTGGCCCGCGCCGTGTTCGGTGTCGACCGGTGGGACGCCGGCGAGGTGGAGGTCGAGGGCCGCAGGCTCACCCGGGGGGCGCCCTCCACCGCGATGGCCGCCGGACTCGCGCTGGTTCCCGAGGACCGGCGCGCCCAGGGTCTGGTGATGGAGATGTCCATCGCACGCAACATCGGGCTCACCGGCCTGCGCACGACCGTGAAGGCCGGCCTGATGGACCGCGGCGCCGAACGCAGCCGCTCCCTCGACTGGGCGGTACGGCTCCAGGTGAAGTACGCCCGGATCGCCGACGCCGTCTCCACCCTCTCCGGCGGCAACCAGCAGAAGGTCGTTCTCGCCAAGTGGCTGGCCACCGGCCCGAAGGTGCTGATCGTGGACGAGCCGACGCGCGGGATCGACGTCGGCACCAAGGCCGAGGTGCACCGGCTGCTCGGCGAACTGGCGGCCGAGGGCGTCGCCGTCCTGATGATCTCCTCCGACCTGCCCGAGATCCTGGGCATGGCCGACCGGGTGCTCGTCATGCACGAGGGCCGCATCACCGCGGAGATCCCGCGCTCCGCGGCCACCGAGGAGACGGTGATGGCCGCCGCCACCGGAAGGGCCGCCGCATGAGAGCCGCAGAAAGGGCCGCCGCCATGACCTCGACCGTCACCAGGAGGGCCGCCGCATGACGGTGACCGCCCCGAACGAGACGCCGCTCACCGAGGTGCCGAGGTCCAGCGGCACCCGGCTGGTGGACCGGGTCTTCAAGATGCGCGAACTCGCCATCCTGGCCGTCTTCCTGGTGATGATCGCCGTCACCCAGGCAGGCAACAGCGAGTTCCTCTCCGAGCAGGGCATCAAGGACCTGCTGCTCAACGCCACGATCCTGGTGCTCGTCGCCACCGGCCAGTCCCTGGTCGTCATCACCCGCAACGTCGACCTGTCGGTCGGCTCCACCCTCGGCATCAGCGCCTTCGCCGCCGGCACCTTTCTGCACGGCGGCGGGAACGCGGCCGTCGCGCTGCTCCTCGCCGTGCTGCTCGGCATCGGCTGCGGGCTGCTGAACGGTCTGCTCGTCAGCCTCGGCCAGGTGCCCGCGCTGGTCGTCACCCTCGGCACCCTGTACATCATCCGGGGCATCGACTCCATCTGGGTCGGCTCCCGGCAGATCACGGCGGCCGATCTCCCCGGCGGATTCGTGGACTTCGGCTCCGGCGGCGTCTCCGCCGTCCCGTGGCTCGCCCTCATCGCGCTCGCCGTGCCGGCCGCCACCGCCTACTGCCTCAAGCACTTCGGCAGCGGACGGGAACTGTACGCGCTCGGCTCCAACCCGGAGGCCGCCCGGCTGGCCGGCATCCCCGTGCGCAAGCGCATCCTGGCCGCCTACACCGTCTGCGGCGCCCTCGCCGGGCTCGCCGGCGCCCTCTATCTGGCCCGGTTCGGCAATGTCGACTCCGGCACCGGCAACGGCTACGAACTCACCGTCGTCAGCGCCGTCGTCGTCGGCGGCGTCGCCTTCACCGGAGGCTCCGGCAGCGTCTACGGCGCCGCCCTGGGCGGACTGCTGCTCACCTCCGTCAACAGTGTGCTCCCCGCCCTCGGCGTCAGCTCCGTGTGGGTGCTCGCGATCAACGGCGTCCTGCTGCTGCTCGCCATCGCGCTCGACCGCGTCGTCGCGCTGCGGGTGGCCGCCGCCCTGAAGAAGAAGTCGGCCCTGAGCAAGGCCCCCCTGACGAAGGAGAAAGCCGGTGCCTGAGTCGCTGAGCCGCGCCGTCCGCTGGGACACCGTCGTCGGCGCCCTCCTGATCGTCCTGCTGCTGCTGTCGTTCGGTTTCGTGGACGGCTTCGGCAACGCCCTCAACCTGTCCTTCCTCATCGGCAACACGCTGCCCATCGCGCTGATCGCCCTGCCCATGACCCTGCTCGTGGTCTCCGGCGAGATCGACCTTTCGGTCGCCTCCACGGCCGGGCTGTCCGGCGCCGTGATGGGAAGACTGTGGAACCAGGGCATGGCCATCGAGACGATCATCCCGCTGTGCCTGCTGCTGGGCGTCGTGTGCGGCCTGGTGAACGGCCTGCTGGTGACCAGGCTGGGGCTGCCGTCCCTCGCCGTCACCATCGGCACGCTCGCCGCCTACCGGGGCATCGCGCAGATCGTGCTCGGCTCGGACGCGGTGACCGACTTCCCCGGTCAGTACCTCGACTTCGCCGCCGGGCGGCTCGGCGGTACCTTCCTGCCGCAGGCCTTCCCGCCCTTCCTGGTGCTGCTGGCCATTGCCGTCGTCGTCCTGCACGCCACCCCGTTCGGCCGGTCGCTGTTCGCGGTCGGAGCCAGTGAGGAGGCGGCGCGGTTCGCCGGCATCCGGGTCAAGCGGGCCAAGCTGGTCCTGTTCGTCGCCACCGGGTTCATGTCCGCCCTCACCGGCGTGTTCTGGGCCCTGCACTACGCCAGCGCCCGCTACGACAACGCCACCGGTCTCGAACTCTCCGTCGTCGCGGCCGTGCTGCTCGGCGGCATCGACTTCGACGGCGGCAGGGGCACGCTCGGCGGCGCGATCGCCGGGGTGTTCCTGCTGGGCGCGCTGCAGAACGTGATGAGCCTGCTGAACGTCTCCGCGCAGTCGCAGATCGTCGTCACCGGCGTGCTGCTCGTCGTCTCCGTGCTCGGACCCCGGGTCGCACGCCGGGTCACCGTCGCCCGGCTGGGCCGCAGAGCCGCCTCGGCACCGACGTCGTGACTCCCCGCCACTCACCCCTCGTAAAGGAACCCGACCATGCGCCAGTCCACCCTGCGCCGCACCTGCGTGGCCCTCGCCGCCGTCACCTCCCTCGCGCTCGCCGCCACCGCCTGCGGCGGCACCACCAAGAACGACGTCAAGAACGACGGCGGTCCGGCCACCTCCGCCGGCAAGGCCGATCCGAAGGCGGCCACCAAGAAGGGACTGACCGTCGGCTTCCTGCCCAAGCAGGTGAACAACCCGTACTTCACCACCGCCGACAAGGGCGGCGAGAAGGCCCTCGCCGAACTGGGCGAGAAGTACAAGGAGGTGGGGCCCTCCAGCGCCACCGACACCTCCGGGCAGGTGAGCTACGTCAACACCCTCACCCAGCAGCGGGTGAACGCGATGGCCGTCTCCGCGCAGGACCCGGGCGCCCTGTGCACCGCGCTCAAGCAGGCGATGACCAATGGCATCAAGGTCGTCACCTACGACTCCGACACCGACCCGGGCTGCCGCAACGCCTTCGTCTCCCAGGCGTCCGCCGAGGACCTCGGCCGCACCGAGGTCCAGCTCCTCGCCGAACAGATCGGCTACAAGGGCGAGATAGCGATCCTGTCCGCGGCGCAGACCGCGACGAACCAGAACACCTGGATCGGCTACATGAAGGACGAACTGAAGGACCCCAAGTACAAGAACGTCAAGCTCGTCAAGATCGCCTACGGCAACGACGACGCGCAGGCGTCCTTCCAGCAGACCCAGGGCCTGCTCCAGGAGCACCCGGACCTGAAGGGGATCATCTCCCCGACCACCGTCGGCATCAAGGCCGCCGCCCAGTACCTGTCCGGCTCCAAGTACAAGGGCAAGGTGAAGCTGACCGGCCTCGGCACCCCCAACGACATGCGCAAGTACGTGAAGAACGGCACCGTCGACGGCTTCGAGCTGTGGGACCCGGCGAAGCTCGGCGACCTGGCGGCCCGTACCGCCGTCGCCCTGGCCTCCGGGCAGATCACCGGCAAGGAGGGCGAGACCTTCGAGGCGGGCGGCACGTCGTACACCATCGGCAAGGACGGCGTGATCAACCTGGGCAAGCCGACCGTGTTCGACGCGAAGAACATCGACCGGTTCGACTTCTGACGGACGAGGGGGCGTTGATGCGACGCGTGTGCTTCCTGCTGAAGGTCAGGGCGGACCGTCTCGACGAGTACCGCGAGCGGCACTCCGCCGTCTGGCCGGAGATGCTCGACGCGCTCCGGGCGACCGGCTGGCACAACTACTCGCTGTTCCTGCGCGAGGACGGCCTGCTCGTCGGCTATCTGGAGACCGAGGACCTCGCCGCCGCCCGGGCCGGCATGGAGGCCACCGGCGTCAACGCCCGCTGGCAGGCGGAGATGGCGCCGTTCTTCGAAGCGCTGGACGGTGCCCGGCCCGACGAGGCGATGACGCCGCTCACGGAGGTGTTCCACCTGCCATGACCCCTTCCCGCCGTACGTCGCGGACTTCCCGCCGACCGCCCGGACGGGGCCGTGATGCCGGTCATGACGGTAATGTGAGGGCCCTTCCGCCGCCGGGCGCGCGTCCGCCCCTGAGCGAGCGTCCGTGGTTGCCCGTGCGCGCCTTCCCCCGCCGCCCCTCGTCCCCTGGAGGTCCGAAGCCCGATGGCCCAGTCGGTGGGTATCAAGGACGTCGCCCGCGCCGCCGGAGTCTCGGTGGGCACGGTCTCGAACGTCATCAACCGCCCGGAGACCGTCGCCGGCGAGACCCGGGCGCGGGTGCTGTCCGCGATCGACCGGCTCGGCTACGTCCGCAGCGAGTCGGCCCGGCAGTTGCGCGCCGGCCGCAGCCGGATCATGGGCCTGCTGGTCCTGGACATGGGCAACCCCTTCTTCGTGGACGTGGCCCGCGGTGCCGAGCGGGCGGCCCGGGACGCCGGGCTCGGCGTGATGGTCTGCAACAGCGCGCAGAACGCGGCCGAGGAGGCGGAGTACCTGTCGCTCTTCGCCGAGCAGCGGGTACGCGGGGTGCTGCTCACCCCGGCCGACGCCACCGGCCGCAACATCGCGGCCTTCCGCCGGCACGGCATCCCCTTCGTGCTGGTCGACCGGGTCGCCGAGGGCACCACCGAGTGCTCGGTCTCCGTGGACGACGTGGCGGGCGGCGCCCTGGCGGTCCGGCACCTGGTGGACGCCGGTCACCGTTCGATCGCCTACGTCAGCGGTCCGCCCGGTCTGAACCAGGTGCGCGACCGCCGCACCGGCGCCCTGAACGCCCTGGCCGAGGCCGGGCTCGGCCCCGACGCCCTGCGCGAGCTGCCCACCGAGCGCCTGGACGTGGCCGCCGGCCGGGACGCGGGCGCCCGGCTGCTGGGCCTCGCCGACCGGCCCACCGCCGTCTTCTGCGCCAACGACCTGCTCGCCCTCGGCGTGCTCCAGGCCCTCTACGCGGCCGGCGTCGTCGTACCCGACGACCTGGCGATCGTCGGGTACGACGACATCGAGTTCGCCGCTGCCGCCGCCGTACCGCTGACCTCCGTACGGCAACCGGCCGTCACCATGGGCGCCCTCGCCGCGGAGCTGCTGCTGGAGGAGACGGAGGCCGGCACCGAGGGCGGCGCCGGCCGGCACGAGCACCGGCGGGTGGTGCTGCAGCCCGAGCTGGTGGTGCGCCGCTCCAGCCTCGCCGCCCGCTGACCGGAAGTTCAGTAAAAATCCGTGATCCCGGGTGGGTGGGCCCGGCCGCCGGTGTGCTGAACTGGGGCGCGTCCGCGCCGTCCGTCCCGGGAGATCCGTTGACTTCCAGCTACCGCCAGCCCGGTGTCGTCCTCACCGACCGCCGCTTCACCGTGCCCCTCGACCACGCCCGGCCGGGCGGCGAGACCATCGAGCTGTACGCCCGTGAGGCGGTCGCCGGCGACAAGGCGGGGCAGGACCTGCCCTGGCTGCTGTACCTGCAGGGCGGCCCCGGCTTCGGGGCGAATCGTTTCGTCGGACGGCAGGCCTGGCTCGACCGCGCCCTGAAGGACTACCGCGTCCTCCTCCTGGACCAGCGCGGCACCGGCAGCTCCACGCCCGCCACCCGGCAGACCCTCCCGCTGCGCGGCGGTCCCGCCGAGCAGGCCGACTACCTCACGCACTTCCGCGCCGACTCCATCGTCCGCGACTGCGAGGCCATCCGTCCCCGGGTGACGGGCGGCGCCCCCTGGACCGTGCTGGGCCAGAGCTTCGGCGGCTTCTGCACGGTGTCGTACCTCTCCCTCGCCCCGGAGGGCCTGAACACCGCCGTCATCACCGGCGGCCTGCCCTCCCTCGACGCCCACGCCGACGACGTCTACCGGGCCGCCTACCCGCGCGTCGAACGCAAGGTCGCCGCGCACTACGCCCGCTACCCGCAGGACGTCGAGCGGGCCCGGCGCATCGCCGACCACCTCCTCACCCACGACGTCGTCCTGCCCGGCGGCCACCGTCTCACCGTGGAGGCGTTCCAGTCCCTGGGCCTGATGCTCGGGGCGAGCGACGGCAGCCACCGGCTGCACTTCCTGCTGGAGGACGCGTTCGTCCGCGCTCCCGGCGGCCCGGAGCTGTCCGACGCCTTCCAGGAGCAGGTGCGCGGCCTGCTGTCGTACGCGGGACACCCGCTGTACGCGCTCGTCCACGAGTCCATCTACGGCCAGGACGCCCGCCCCACGGCATGGGCCGCCGAGCGGGTCCGTGCCGAGTTCCCGCAGTTCGACGCGGCCAAGGCGATCGCCGGTGACGCCCCGGTGCTGTTCACCGGCGAGACAGTGCACCCCTGGATGTTCGATGCCGACCCGGCCCTGCGCCCGCTGCGCGAGACCGCCGAACTGCTCGCCGCCCGCACCGACTGGCAGCCCCTGTACGACCCGGCCCGCCTCGCCGCCAACGAGGTCCCGGTCGCCGCGGCGGTCTACCACGACGACATGTACGTGGACACGGCCCACTCCCTGCAGACGGCCCGCGCCGTGCGTGGGCTGCGGACCTGGGTGACCGACGAGTACGAGCACGACGGCCTGCGCGCCGGGTCGCCCCGCGTCCTGGACCGGCTGCTCGCCCTGACCCGCGACGAGGTCTGAGCCAACGGGGCGCGCCGTAAAAGGAGTTGCGGCGACGGCCGGGCGGCATAGTCTGCGGCCACGGGCGAGCCGACGATCACCGGGCCGCTGCCGCTGCCCACGGCGGGGCCGGTGCGGGCGCCCCGCCGACACCGAACGAACGGGGACCCCATGAACGGCACCGACCTGCTCGCCGACCGCTTCGAGGAGCACCGGGGGCACCTGCGCGCGGTGGCCTACCGGATGCTCGGCTCGCTCACCGAGGCGGAGGACGCGGTCCAGGAGACCTGGCTGCGGCTCGGCCGCGGTGACGCGGAGGAGATCCGCAACCTCGGTGGCTGGCTGACCACCGTGGTGGGCCGGGTATGCCTGGACATGCTGCGCTCGCGCACCGCGCGCCGCGAGGAGCCGATGGACGACTCGTTCGTCCCCGATCCGGTGGTCCGGCCCCTCGGCGCGACCGACCCCGAGAAGGAGGTGCTGGAGGCCGACTCGGTCGGGCTGGCGCTCCTCGTGGTGCTCCAGACGCTGGAGCCCGCCGAACGGCTGGCGTTCGTCCTGCACGACATGTTCGCCGTGCCCTTCGACGACATCGCCGCGATCGTCGAGCGCACCCCGGCCGCCACCCGGCAGCTCGCCAGCCGGGCCCGCCGCAGGGTGCAGGGCGCCGGCACCTCGGCCGACCCCGACCTCGGCCGGCAGCGGCAGGTGGTCGACGCCTGGCTGGCCGCCACCCGCGGCGGTGACTTCGAGGCGCTGCTCGCCCTGCTCCACCCGGACGTGGCCCTGCGCGCCGACGCGGGCGTCCTGGTCCGGGGCGCCGGCGCGTCCAAGGCGGTCAGCGGGGCCCGTACGGTGGCCGAGCAGGCCTCGATGTTCTCCCACCTCGCCGTGTACGCCCGTCCGGTGCTGGTCAACGGAGCGGTGGGCCTGGTCACCGCCCCCGAGGGACGGCCGGTCTCGGTCACGGCGTTCACGGTCGCCGACGGACGGATCACCGGCATGTACATCCTCGCCGACCCGGAGCGCCTGGCCCGGCTGGACCTGCCCGCGCTGGGGGACTGAGGGCTGGGGGCTGAGGACCGGCCGCATGGGCCGCGGGGCTCGGCGGTGTGCTCTGCGGTCCCGCGGGTCAGTAGGCTGGACGTCATGCAAGATCAGACAGCCGACCTCGCCGACCTGCGCGGCGACTGCGCCCAGTGCTTCGGGCTGTGCTGCGTCGCCCTGCCCTTCGCCGCCTCCACGGACTTCGCGATCGACAAGCCCGCGGGCAAGCCCTGCCCGAACCTCCGGGACGACCACCGCTGCGGCATCCACGCCGGCCTGCGCGAGAAGGGCTTCACCGGCTGCACGGTCTACGACTGCTTCGGCGCGGGACAGAAGGTCTCGCGGCTCACCTTCGGCGGGCAGGACTGGCGTACCGGCTCCCGGGAGCAGGCCCGCCGGATGTTCGAGGTCTTTCCCGTCGTCCGCCAACTGCACGAACTGCTGTGGTACTTGACGGAGGCGCTGCGACTGGAGGCCGCCCGGCCGGTCCACGCCGGTCTGCGCGAGGCCCTGGAGCGGACCGAACTGCTGACCCGGGGGACCCCCGGGGAACTGGCCGGGCTGGACGTGGCCGCCCACCGGCAGGAGGTCAACGTCCTGCTGCTGCGCGCCAGCGAGCTGGCGCGGGCGGACGCCACGGGTGGCAGGAGCGGTAAGGGCGGTAAGGCCGGCAAGGGCGGTAGTCGCGGGACCAAGGACCGCCGGGGCGCCGACCTCATCGGCGCCCGGCTGCGCGGCGCCGACCTGCGCGGGGCCAGCCTGCGCGGCGCCTACCTCATCGCGGCCGACCTCACCGGCGCCGACCTGCGCGAGGCCGACATGATC
Organism: Streptomyces sp. NPDC041129; assembly: GCF_055592265.1. Taxonomy (NCBI): domain Bacteria; kingdom Bacillati; phylum Actinomycetota; class Actinomycetes; order Kitasatosporales; family Streptomycetaceae; genus Streptomyces; species Streptomyces sp. NPDC041129. The sequence continues at coordinate 785,363 of NZ_JBVIYV010000001.1, forward strand.
GGCGCCGACCTCCGGGGCGCCGACCTCACCGACGCCGACCTCACCGGCGCCTTCTTCCTCACCCAGCCCCAGGTCGACGCGGCCCGCGGCAACGCCGGCACCAGGCTCCCGGAGACGGTCAACCGCCCCGGACACTGGGCGGCGGACGGCTGAGCGGGGGTCGTCGCCGGGCGGTTGACGCAACCGGTGCGGCGAGCGGCTCGTAGCCGCACCGGCGGGACTGCCCGAGTCAGTCTCCCGCCCCGCCCACCGGGCAGCGCGCGGCTGAGCCGGGGGCGTCGGCGGGCACGGGGAGCGGTGCCGGCGCCGGTGCGGGGCGTCGTTCCAGGCGCAGGCGCAGTCCCTCCGGCATCACCGTCAGGCGCTCGGTGACCTGGAGACGGTAGGCGGGGTCGGCCCGCAGGTCGTAGCGGCGCAGCAGCAGGCCGAGGACGAGGGTCGCCTCGTGCAGCGCGAACTGGCGGCCGATGCAGGCCCGCGCCCCGGTGCCGAACGGCTTGAAGGTGTGCGGGGCGCGGCCCCGTACGGCGCCCGCCTCGAAGCGGTCCGGGTCGAACCGCTCGGCGTCCTCGCCCCACACCTCGGGGTCGCGGTGCAGCAGCGGCAGCAGGACCAGCCCCCACGCTCCGCGCCGCATCGGATGCTCGCCGGCCAGCACCGTGTCCTGCCGGGCCTCCCGGGCGTAGGCGGGCGCGGTCGGCCACAGCCGCAGCGACTCGTCCAGCACCCGACGGACGTAGCGCAGCTTGGCGACCTGCTCGTAACCCGGTTCCGGGGTGTCGCCCCAGACGCGGTCCACCTCGGCGCGGGCCCGGGCGGCGACCTCCGGGTGCCGGGCGAGGTAGTACAGGGCGAAGGACAGCGCGCCCGAGGTGGTCTCGTGGCCGGCCACCAGGAACGTGATCACCTGCTTGCGCACGTTCTCGGCGGACAGCCGCTCCCCGGTCTGCGGGTGCGTGGTGTCCAGCATGCGGTCCAGCAGGTCCCCTTCGCCGCCGCCCGAGCGGCGCCGGGCCGCCACGACCTCGTCGACCGTGCGGTCCAGATGGGCGATGTCGGCGGCGTTGCGCCGGGCGGCGCCGCGCAGCAGCAGCGGCACCAGCGGCACGGGCACGCTGTTCAGGCGCTGCGCGTAGCTGAGCGTCCCGACCATCGCGGTGACGAACGGATGCGGCCGGTCCCGTTCGAAGGAGCCGAAGTCGTGGCCGAACCCGGTGCGCGCGATCGTCTCCAGGGTCAGCTTGGTCATGTCGCCGGGCACGTCCACAGTGCGGCCGGCCGCCAGTTCCCGGTCCCAGTGGCCGGTCAGCCGCGCGGCCACCGCCAGCATCATCGAGTGGTAGCCCGCCATGGCCTCCCGGCTGAAGCCGGGCGCCAGCACGTCGTGCGCCAACTGCCAGTTCGGCTCGTGGTTGTACGCCGTGAACAGGCCGTCCCCGGCGACCGGGCGGAGATTGGCCACCCCGAGGCCGACGTGCTTGGCGAACCGGGACTCGTCGGCGAGGTCGGCGACCAGCCGCGCTCCCCACAGGAACACGAACTCGTTGCCGAACACCCGGCGGCGGAAGACCGGGCCCAGCTCACGGCCGAAGCGCATCGAGTCCTGCAGCGGCCGGCGCCGGTCGACGCCGAGCACATCGCCGAGCAGCGGCAGCCGGCGCGGTGGATGCGGGATGCGGTGCAGCTCGGGCCAGCCCTGTTCCGCGCCCCGGAACCCCTTGGGCAGCCCGGTCTCCGTCGTCTCCGCCATGACGCGATCTCCCTTGATCCAGCGGATGGTTGAACCTGTGACGCGCGCGTGTTGTACGTGGGTTCAATAACGCGTTCCAGTGTGGTCCGCTTGTTGAACCGGCGTCAAGTAAAGTGACGGCATGCCCGCGAACCAGGGGGAACGCGCCCGGCGCAGACTCAGCACCGGGGAACGCCGTGAGCAGTTGCTGTCGGTCGGGGCGAGGCTGTTCTCGGAGAGCCCGTACGACGAGGTCTGGATCGAACAGGTCGCCGAGATCGCGGGAGTCTCCCGCGGGCTGCTGTACCACTACTTCCCGACCAAGCGGGACTTCTTCGCCGCGGTCGTGGAGCGCGAGAGCGAGCGGATGCTGCGCATGACGGCGGCCGTGCCCGGGGTGCCGGTGCGCGACCAGCTCCTCGCCAGCCTCGACGCCTATCTCGCCTACGTCCAGGCGCACGCGCACGGCTTCCGTGCCTTCCACCGCGCCGACGCGGCTGGTGACCAGGCCGTGCGCCGCGTCTACCGGCGGGCCCTCGCCGCCCAGGAGCAGCAGATCCTGGCGGCCCTGGCGGTGGACCCGGAGTTCGGGCCGGCCTTCGAGGGCGCCCCAGGGGTGCGGCTCGCCGTGCGCGGCTGGCTCGCCTTCACCACCGCCGTCTGCCTGGAGTGGCTGCGGGACGGTGAACCGGACCGGGAAGAGGTCCGCGACCTGTGCGCCCGCGCGCTCCTGGGGGTCATCGCCTGACGAGCCCCCTGGCTGCCGGCGTGGTTGGCGTGCACCCCGATCTTCGATAGGTTAGGCAAGGCTTACCTAAGGAGGCAGGGATGGGTGACACCCAGGTCTGGGCGGCCGGACCCGGTGCGGCTCAGCGGGCGCGATCGGTGGCCGCGGCGGCGTGGTCGTGCGCGGTGACCGCGGACGGCGCGCGCGAGGAGTACGTGGGCGCGCACCGCGTGACCGGTGACGGCGGAGTACTGCTGGAGGTGCCCGAGGACAGCGGACTGGTCGCGGCCGCGCTGTGCGCCCCGCGCGGCGAGCCCACCGCCGTGGTCGAGTTCGCCGACGTGGCCCCCGTACCGGTGCGGCGGCGGATCCGGTCCCGGCTGTGGCTGGCCGGCTGGTTCACCCCCGTCGGCGGCTCACTTCTCCTGCGGCCCACCCGCGTGGTGCTGTGGCAGCCGTCCGGTTCCGTGCCCGTCGACCTCGGCGAGTTCGCCGCCGCCCGGCCCGACCCGCTCGCCGGCGCCGAGGCCCGGCTGCTGACCCACCTCGCCGACGCCCACCCGGACGCCGTCGAACGGCTCACCCGGCTCGTGCACCCCGAGAACCTGCACGCCGCGACCCGCGTGGTGCCGCTCGCCGTCGACCGGCACGGCCTCACCCTGCGCATCGAACGCGCCCGCACCCAGGGTGACGTACGGCTGCCGTTCCACACCCCCGCCGACGACGTCTCCCAGCTCACCGAGCGGATGCACGCACTGCTGGCCCGGGCGAGCGCCGCCTCCTGCCCCCGCGCCCTACAGTGGCAGCGCGCAGACGGCGACCGGTGACGCGAACGGCTCACCCGCCAGGCGCAGCCCGCCGCTTCCCGCGTCCACGTGGAACACGCTGACCGTGCCGGAGCGCTGGTTCGCCGCGAACAGCAGCCGGCCGTCCGGCGAGAACGCGATCTGCCGCGGGAAGTCCCCGCCCACCGGGACCGTGCCGAGCAGCCGCAGCCGGGCTCCGGCGTCCTCTACGGCGTACCGCGCGACGCTGTCGTGGCCGCGGTTGGCGAGGAACGCGTAGGAACCGTTCGCGGTCACCAGGAACTGCGCCGGGTAGTTGGTGCCCCCTGAAGAGCCCGTGGGCAGCGGCTCGCCGATCGTCAGACGTCCGGTGGCCGGGTCGTAGGCGCAGACGGCGACCGTGTCGTCCACCTCGTTGGCCACATAGGCGTGGCGACCGCCGGGGTGGAAGGTCAGATGGCGCGGGCCCGCGCCCGGCCGGGTGTGCGCCCGGGCCACCTCGGTGAGCGTGCCCCGGTCCTCGTCGAGGCGGTAGCTGTAGACGGTGTCCGTACCGAGGTCGACGGCGAGGACATGGCCGCCGTCCGGAGCGGTGATGATCTGGTGCGCGTGCGGGCCCTGCTGACCGGGGCCGGGCGCAGGGGTGGTGTGGGTGACCAGATCGGTGCGCTCGCCGAGCGCGCCCGATGCGTCGATGGGGTGCACGGCGACGCTGCCCGACTGGTAGTTCGCGCTCAGCAGCCAGCGCCCGCCGGGGTGCACCGAGAGATGGCAGGGGGCCGCCCCGCCCGTGCTCCGGGTGCCCAGGACCTTCCGGTCGGCCAGGCGGACGGCGGTGACCGCGCCGTCCTGGCGCTCGTCGACCGCGTACAGGGTGCGGCCGTCCGGGTGGACCGCGAGATACGACGGATCGGGGACGCCGGTGAGCGTCCCCGTGCCGGTGATCCGGCCGGTCGCCGGGTCGTACTCGGTCAGCGCGACGCCGGCGCCGCCGCCCTCCGCGGAGGTGTAGGTGCCCACGTACAGCGGACGGGGGCGGTCCGCCTCGTGCGACGGCCGGACCGCCGGGCGCTCACCGGGCCGCGCAGGCGGATCGGCCGGCGGAGCGGTGCCGGACGGCTCGGCCGCCGTGACGGGCACCGCCACCACGGCGGCCGCGCCCGCCACGGCCCCGACGAACCGGCGCCTGCTCCAGCCCGTCCCCGGTTCCCGGCCCCGGCCGGGCGCGGGGGAGCCGCCGCGCACCGCCCGTTCCTCCTCGTCCATGCCGCACCTCAGGTCGTCGGTCGTCCCGCTGGTGCAGTCACCTTGGCGTGGATCGACCGGCGAAGGCAAGAACGGCAACGGCCGTTGCGCACCGCGCAACCGGATCGCGGTCTACCACTCCCCGTCCTCGACCGGCTTGCCCGGCGCGTCCTTCAGCGGGGTCACCTGCCCGGGGGACGGCTGCTGCCAGGGGTCCAGGTCGTCGCCGAGCCAGTCGCCGACCGGCTTGACGCCCGTCAGGGTGCCGGTGGGGTCCAGGTCCTCGGCGTCCTCGTCGTAGTAGTCGTACCAGGGCAGGCCCGCCCGCGTGTACGCCGCCCGGTCCACCGGGGAGGGCGGGGGCGCCTCGCCGGTGACGCGGCGCCACTCGGGAGGCGTCACCAGGTGGACGAAGACCCGCCCGGCGGGTGTCCCGGACCAGTCCTTCAGCGGCCGGTCGTCCCGGTAGACCTCCTGGCGCATCGAGCCGCCGACGCCCAGCCCCATCGCCGCCGCGCGCCGCGGGGGAGCGGCGCCGGCCGGGGCGGAGGGCGGCGGAAGAGCCGCGCCGGGAGCGGCCGCCGCCATGGGGACGGGACCGCCGCCCGGCGGGGGTGCGCCGTAGCCCGCGAACGGCCCGGCGGCCCGCAGCCGCTGCTGCCGCTCCCGCTCCTCGCGCCGCCACTCGGCCAGCGCGTGCTCCTTCAGTCCGAACGTCTGGAGCTGTACGCCGCCCCACACCTCCTCGCCGGTGACCTGGCCCTCCACCGTCGCCCCCAGACCGAGCGGCACGGCGACGAACTGCCGGACCGTGCCCTTGCCGGAGTTGATGCCGTCCAGCCAGGGCTGACGGGGCAGCACCAGATAGTTCTGCGGCTTGCGGACCAGGTGGTCGCGCCACGGCTTCCCGGAAACGGCGCACACCTTGCCCACGCCCACCTGGAGGGCGGCCGGCTCCGTCGTACCGGCGAAACTCAGCCACATCGCCTCCCGCAGGTACACCGGCAGCATCACGCCACCGCGCCGGCGCCACTCCTGCGGAACCCGGTCGCCGAAGTCGGAGACCCGCCGCACCGGGAACTCGCCGAGCCCCGGCGGAAGTGGATGCGTGCCCTTCTCGGGCAGCCGCAGCGTACGGACGAACCGCACCGCCACGCCGCCCGGCAGCCTCAGTGTGTTCCCGTCGATCCGCACCTCGGTGCCTGCCATCGGCCCGCCCCCTCGCCTCGTGGTGCCGGCCCCGCCGCGGCACCTCTCACGGAGAACGCTCGCCGAACCCCGTACGGTTCCGCCACAGGTCCTCCTGCACACCGAGGCGCTCACGCAGCCGGCTCATCCGCGGCAGCCTCGCCCGCTGCTCCCGGGACACCCGGTCCAGTTCCTCCAGCAGGCGGCGGGTGCGGTGCTCGGTGTCGAGCTCGGCGATGATCCGGTTCACCTCGGTGAGCACGGCGCCCATGAGCTGCCAGTTCTCCCAGTCCTTGCCGACCTCTTCCTGGAGCAGCTCGGCCAGCCGGTCACGGGTGCCGGCCGCCGTGTGCAGCTCGGCGGTGAGTCGCGCCTCCGCCGACTCGGCGTTCTCACTCAGATCGGCGGTCACCAGTACCGCGAAGCTGACGATCGCGTCGGCGATCTCGGAGAGCAGTTGCTCCACCGTGGCGCCGATCTCCTTCGGGAACAGGTCCTCGGAGCCGCGGGCCTTGGCCAGGTCCGTGAAGGAACGGGCCAGCACCCGCAGCACCACCGTGCAGATCTCCAGCGTGTCCAGGCCGGTGCGCAGCACCACCCGGTGCAGCAGGCCCTCCTTGACGCGCGGGTTGAGCCGCAGGCTGTCCTCGGCCTGCCGCAGCGAGGCGTCCACCTGGGCGATGTGCTGGTCGAGGCGGCGGGCCTCGTGCAGCCGTTCGGCGGCCAGTTCCCAGGAGACGCTGCCCGCGGCCTCCTCGCCCATGCGCAGCATCAGCTGCCGCACCCGGCGGGCCAGGTCCTCGATCGACTCGCCCGCCTTGTCCACCCACACCGGGGGTGGCAGCAGCAGGTTGCAGGCCATGCCCACGACCGCGCCGATCAGCGTCTCCACGATCCGGGCCCAAGCGGTGAAGCCGACGGTGGTGACCCCGAGCACCAGCATGGCGCTGATCGCCACCTCGGCCACGTACTCGTCCACCCGCACCAGGTGTCCCACGCCCAGCGAGGCCACGATCAGCAGCGCCAGGCTCCACCAGGTCAGGCCCACCAGCAGGCTGAACGCGATGGCGACCAGCACTCCGGCGACCACCGAGTTCACCCGGCGGATGCCGTTGGTGAGGGTGGCGTAGAAGGTGACCTGGACGACCAGCAGGGCGGTCAGGGGGGAGGTCAGGGGGGCCGGTTCGGGACTCAGGCGCAGCGCGATGACGTAGGCGATCGTCGCCGCGGTGGCGGACCGCAGCGTCTGGACGACCACCGGCTCCCGGTAACGCATCACCAGACGCTTCAGTGCCGCGTTCCACTCTCGTACGTCGTGCATCCCTTGGCCTGTTCCCGCTCCCCGGCCGGACCGAACGTCCCCGATCGGGGCGGCGTCCATCCGTGACGCCGGGACGGTCGCCCGCAGTGTCAGGCGCGGACCTTGTCGAGGAAGGCGTACAGATTGCCCGTCGCGCGCGCGATCTGCTCCTCCAGGGTCAGGCTCTCCTCGAACCGGCCCCCCGACTCCGGCACCTTCTTCCCGCGGACGTACAACGAGCAGGCCAGGTCCGTGCACATGTACACCCCGACGGAGTTCCCCTCGCGGCCCGCCGGACCCGCCTTCCGTGCCGTCATCAGGGACACCCCGCCACCGGGATGCGTCGTCAGGCACACCGAACACATGCTGCGGTGCAGGAGCCCGCGCCGCGCGGCCGGACAGCGCAGCGCGACGCCGACGAGCCCGTCGTCCCGCCCGGCGACCAGATAGCTCCGGTCGGGCGCCCCCGGGTCCCGCCACCCGAGGAAGTCCAGGTCGCCCCAGGGCCGTTCGCCCAGGTCCCGCGGCACCGCCAGCCGCTTGGCCTCGCCCTTGGAGCAGTTGACGAAGGAGTTGCGAATGTCCTGCTCGGTGAGCGGTCTCATGAGAGGGGTCCTTCCGGATTCGTGTTCGGTGCTCGGTGCTCCGCAACCGTGAACCTAGAGCCTCTAGGTTCACGGCTAGCCTATATAGCCAAAGGGAGGACGTGCCAACGGATTTCCGTACGCTGTAGCGCGAGGGGGCGAGTGAGTGATGGCACGTCGCGGCTGGCACGGTTAGCTCAGCACATGAAATAAGGGTTGTCGGAAAGTCGCGTTCCGGATGGCACGAGAGGTATGTTGCAGCTCGGGACAGGGTTCGGAGGGAGCCACATGGCGGGGCGGAACGGGCGGACGGTACGGGACCTCAGGCGGGGGAACCGCACGGCCCTGCTGCAACGGCTGTACTTCGACGGCCCGCTGAGCCGCTTCGAACTGGGCCCGGCCACGGGGCTGAGTTCCGGCTCCGTCAGCAACGTGGTCGCGGACCTCGTCGCCGACGGTCTGGTCGAGGAGGCCGGCAGCGTCGACTCCGACGGCGGCCGCCCCCGCACGCTGCTGCGGGTCGCTCCGCACAGCGGCCAGATGATCGGCGTCGACGTCGGCGAGACCCGGGTCCGGGTCGAACTGTTCGACCTGGCGCTCACGGAGCTCGCCCGCGCCGAACGCCCGCTGACCCAGGACGGCTACGACGTCGACGGTATCGTCGGCCACATCCGCGACGGCATCGCCGAGGTGCTCGCGGCCCCGCAGGCCGTGTCCGAGCGGCTGCTCGGCGTCGGCGTCGGCGTCCCCGGCATCGTCGAGTACACCGCCGACCGCGGCGCCGTCGTGCACGGGCAGACCATCGGCTGGGACGCGGTGCCCCTGGAGGAGCTGCTCCGCTCGACCTCCCGGCTCCCGGAGGCCGTCCGCTACTTCATAGACAACGGGGCCAAGACCCTCGGCCAGGCCGAGATGTGGTTCGGCGCCGGGCGCGGCGCCCGCAACGCGGTGGTCGTGCTCTTCGGCTCCGGCGTCGGCGCCTGCCTGGTCACCCCGGAGGTGGAGCACGGGCAGGCCGTCGAATGGGGCCATCTGACGGTACGGGTGCGCGGGCGCCGCTGCCGGTGCGGGGCGCCGGGCTGCCTGGAGGCGTACGCGGGCGCCGAGTCGCTGCTCGCCCGCTGGCGGGAGGAGGGCGGACGGCCGCCCGAGGACGCCGACGAGGAGACCGCGCTCACCGCGATGCTCGCCGCCGCCTATCCGCTGGACGGCGCCGATCCCGACCCGGTCGCGCTGGCGGTCCTGGAGGAGACCGCCGAGTACCTGGGCGCCGGGCTGTCCGACCTGATCAACCTCTTCCAGCCCGAGCGGATCCTCATCGGCGGCTGGGCCGGTCTCCAGCTCGGCACCCGGTTCCTGCCGGCGGTGCGCCGCCACGCGGCGACGTACGCCCTGCGCCACCCGGCCGACAAAGTCACCATCGAACTCGGCCGGCTCGGCCCCGACGCGGTCACCGTGGGCGCCGCGATCCTGCCGCTCGCCGACTTCTTCGCCCGGGGCGGCCGCCGTGCCGAACCGGCCACGGAGGACCGCCATCCGGCCTGGCGGGCCGCCCTGGAGGAGCGGGCGCCGCGCTAGGGCCTGTCGCGACGGTCCCGCCTGCCGCCCTTCGGGCGGGCGACGGGACCGTCGCGACAGGCCGCCGGGCCGTGGACCCGGGATCAGTCGGAGGGCTCGTCGGGTTCCGGCCGCTCGTTCGTGCCGATACCGTCGTCCGTCCGGGTCTCCTCCTCCGGCGCAGGCCTCTCCTCGCCGGGCGGCCGTTCCGCGGCGTCCAACGGGTCCGCCGCGGCGCCGGCCTGCTGGTCGGGCGGGTCCCGGGGGACGGGATGCTCGTCGCGCCCGGGCTCCGGCTCGGGTTCGGACTGTACGGTCATGGGTTTCCTCCCCTCTCACGTCGGCCGCGGGTCAGCCGACCTTCCGTCCGCGCATAGGTTCGGTCTCCATGCCGGCGCCCTGCTGCAGCCCGTCCAGGAACTCCCGCAGGACCTCCTCGGCCGTGTGGCGCGGGCGCCAGCCCAGCTCGGTACCGGCCCGTGAGCAGTCCATCAGCGGCAGCCGCAGGACCGCGTCGAACAGGTGCGGGGAGGCCGGGACCAGCCGCAGCCCCCAGGCCGCCGCGAGCGCCGACCGGGCGGCGGCGCGGGGCAGCCGGACCGGGCGGGTGCCGAGCATCTCGCCCAGCATCGAGGCGTCCACCGGCGGGTCGGCGGCGAGGTTGAAGGCGCCCCGTGCGGCCTCCGAGTGCACGGCCAGCCGGTAGGCCTCGGCGGCGTCGTCGGTGTGCAGCACCTGCATCCGCAGGCCCGGCACGTCCGGCAGGAACGGCAGCATCTCCGGCCGGGCCAGCGGGCCCGGCAGGAACCGTCCGCCGAAGATCCGCCGCTGCTCGCTCGCCGACTCCCGCTTGAACAGGAAGCCCGGCCGCATGCGGACCACGCGCACCTCGGGGTGGTCGCGCTCGAAGATGTCCAGGGTGCGCTCCAGGTAGGCCTTCTCCCGGCAGTACGCGGCGTCCGGCCAGCCGTGCGTCGGCCATGACTCGTCCACCGCGTGGTCCTTCGGACCCGGCGAGTACGCGCCCACGGAGGAGGCGTGCACCAGCACCGGCACCCGGGCCGCGGCGACCGCCTCGAACACGCGGTTGCCGCCCAGCACGTTGGTCCGCCAGGTGGCCGCCGGATCGTGTGTGGGCTGGAACGCCCAGGCCAGATGGATCACGGCGTCGGCACCCTCGAACCGCTCGGCCAGGTTGGCCGTCTCGGAGGCGAGATCGACCGCCGACCACTCCGTCTTCGGCGGGGACCACACCGGCGTCCGTCGTGCGATTCCCCGGACCGACTTGATCCCCGGATCGTCCGACAGGACGCGCACCACACTCGTACCGACATTGCCGGTGGCGCCCGTCACCACGACCCTGCTGCCTACCGCGCTGGTCACCTTCGGCTCCTTCCGCGGAGACTTCGGCGGAACCGCCGGGTACCCGGGGGACCGGCGCGCACACGGCGGCGGCACGAGAAAGCCCCGGCCGTGACGGGGGAGACACGGCCGGGGCGGCTTGTGGTGGGCGCGGACGGCGGTCGCCTCTCGGCGAGACGCTCCACAGGGCTTCAGCCGGACGATCGTCCCTGTGGGCAGAAGGTGAGGCCCGGGGACACTGTCCCGTCCGCACCCACGGCTGGTTCAACGGGCAACCACCCTGTGGTGTTCCGGCGGTCCGTCGTGACCTGCCTCACTCGTCCGAGGCGCGGGCCAGCGGGCTGCCGGCCAGCCGGGCGAGCAGGTCCGCCGGATCGTCGTACACCGCCCCCGCCCCCGCCTGCTCCAGGTCCGCCCGCGGGATCCCGCCGCACAGCAGGCCCACGCAGCGCACCCCGGCCCTGGCGCCGGCCCGCATGTCCCACACGGTGTCCCCGACGAACACCGCCCGGGACGCGGGCACCCCGGCCAGCTCCAGCGCTCGCTCCACCGGCTCCGGAGCCGGTTTGCCCTGTGCCACGTCCTCGGCGCTCGCGGTGCCCGCGATGGCCTCGTCCGCGTCGATCGCCCGGCGCAGCGCGCCCAGCTCGGCGCCGCTCGCGGAGGTGGCCAGCACCACCCGCCAGCCGTCCCCGTGCAGCCGCCGCAGCAGTTCACCGGCCTTCGGCAGGGCGGGCAGCCGGTCGAAGTACTGGCCGTACAGGGCCTTGTGCGCGGCGCTCAGCCCGGCGTCCTGGTCCTTGTCCCGGCTGTCGCCGAGCAGATGCGCGATCAGATCGGTGGAACCGAGGCCCACGGCCCGGTGCACGGCGTGCATGGGCACGTCGTGCCCTGCCTGCCGGAAGGCCTCCCACCAGGTCACGACATGCAGATGATTGGTGTCGGCGAGGGTCCCGTCGACGTCGAACACGGCGGCGCGGTCCATCCAGGGGGTTCCTTTCTCTCGGCTCCCTCCGGGTACCACGTCAGGAACCCGCTACGCGCGCCGGTACGCGGCCCTCACGCGTCCAGGCCAGCAGTTCCTCGGCCGGCCAGGTGTTCACCACCCGCCCGGCCGGCACCCCGCACTCCTCGGCGCGGGCGCAGCCGAGGATCTGCCAGTCGAGCTGGCCGGGCGCGTGCGCGTCGGTGTCGATCGCGAACAGCGTCCCGGCGGACACCGCACGGCGCAGCAGCCGCCGGGGCGGGTCCAGCCGCTCGGGCCGGCTGTTGATCTCCACGGCCGTACCGGACTCGGCGCAGGCCGCGAAGACCGCGTCCGCGTCGAACTGCGACTCGGGCCGGCCCCGCCCGGTGACCAGCCGTCCGGTGCAGTGACCGAGCACGTCCGCGTGCGGATCGCGGACCGCGGCCACCATCCGGCGGGTCATCGAGCGGGCGTCCATCCGCAGCTTGGAGTGCACCGACACCACCACGACGTCCAGCCGCTCCAGCAGTTCGGGTTCCTGGTCCAGCGAACCGTCCTCGAGGATGTCGCACTCGATACCGGTGAGCAGCCGGAAGGGCGCCCACCGGGCGTTGAGCTCCGCCACCACCGCGAGCTGCTCGCGCAGCCGCTCGGGCGACAGCCCCCGGGCCACGGTCAGCCGGGGGGAGTGGTCGGTCAGCACCGTCCACTCATGACCCAGCCGGGCCGCGGTCAGCCCCATCTCCTCGATCGGGCTGCCGCCGTCCGACCAGTCCGAGTGCGTGTGGCAGTCCCCGCGCAGCAGCGCCCGCAGCTCCGCCCCCGGGCCGCCCGTGTCCGGCGCACCGGCCTCCTCCAGCTTGCGCAGATAGCCGGGCTCCTCCCCGGCCAGCGCCTCACGGGCCACCTGCGCGGTCTTCGGGCCGACCCCCTTCAGCTCCTCCAGCGTCCCGGCCGCCGCCCGCTCGGCGACCTCCTCGTCCGGCAGCGCGGACAGCACGCGTGCGGCGGTCCGGAAGGCCTTGACCCGGTACGTGGGAGCCAGCGACCGCTCCAGCAGGAAGGCGATCCGGTCCAGCGCCGCGACGGGATCCATGCGCGCACCTCCAGCTCGGTGAAGCCCCTACAGGGTTCCCCGGACGGGGCCGCCCCGCATCACGGGCTCCGACTCCGGCCTCGGCCGAGCCACCGCCGTACGCCTGGCCGAGGCGCGGTCACGGCGAAGGCCCTGACCGAGCCGTGGGACGGCGCACCGGCTCCTCCGAGCGGCCAGGCTCCACCCCGGGGCGGTCGGTCCTCGGTCTCCTGGACGGTCGGTCTTCGGTCTCCTGGACGGCGCACACGGATGAGCCGTCGGCCCGCCAGGCGTTCTACGCTCTATTGCATGACCGAACAAGGAGTTCCGCACCTCTCCCACCCACGGATCCTGGTTCTCGGTGTGTGCCCCGGCAGGCACGGCGGGCCGCCCTTCCGGATCATGGAGATCGACGGTCAGGTCATCGGTGAGGCCCGGACCGTCACCGACGTACTGGAGGCCGCCGCGTCCCACGGTCTGCCCATCCACGACCTGGACGACCCGGACTCCATCCGGTGGGTGGGCGGCGACAAGTACACCTGGACCCTGCGTCACTGAGTTCGACCCACCCGTCGAAGGCCAGCCGCAGGTGCCGCGCCGGCGCACCCGCCGGGCCCGCCCCTGCGACCCGCTGGATCCGCTGCGCGCTCTGGTCCGTCACGGGCCCGGCTGCCACCTGAGCGGGGCCGTCGCGGAGATACAGCCCCCCCCCCGCGACGCCCCCGGTACTGCCCGGCTCAGCCCACCGTCCACTTCTGGTTGGCGCCCCCCGTGCACGTCCAGATCTGCAGCCGGGTGCCGTTGGCCGAGTTGTTCCCCGCCACGTCCAGGCACTTGTTCGCCTGCGGATTGACGATGTCGCGGGCCGCCGGCAGGGCCCACTTCTGGGCGGGGCTGCCGTTGCAGTCCCACAGCTGGACGGGTGTGCCGTCGGCGGTGCCACCGCCGGTGACGTCCAGGCACTTGCCGAGCGCCCGGATCGTGCCGTCCGAGCCCACCGTCCACTGCTGGGCCGCCGTGCCGTTGCAGTCGTAGAGCTGCACCGGCGTGCCGTTGGCGGAGTTCGCGGCGGCCACGTCCACGCACTTGCCCGCCAGGCCCCGGATCGGGGCGCCGGCCGCGCCGTTGCCCGTTGTCACCGACACCGAGTCGACGACCAGTTGCGCCGGGAACTGGGTGGAGCCGTCCGGGTCGCCCGGCCAGTAGCCGCCGACCGCGAGGTTCAAAATCAGGAAGAACGGCTTGTTGAACACCCAGGTCTTCCCGCCCAGGTCGGCGGGCGTGCGGCGCTGGTAGACGTTGCCGTCCACCGACCAGGTGATCGAGTCGGGCGCCCAGTCGACGGCGAAGGTGTGGAAGGCGTCCGCGAAGGCCTGGCCGCCCGGCAGGGTGTAGCCGGCGCCTATGCCGCCCGAGCCGGAGTAGCCGGGGCCGTGGATGGTGCCGTGCACGGTGGAGGGCTCGAAGCCGACGTTCTCCATCACGTCGATCTCGCCCGAGTCCGGCCAGTTCACCGGCGTGCCGAGCATCCAGAACGCGGGCCACATGCCCTGCCCGCGCGGGATCTTCATCCGGGCCTCGACATGGCCGTACTGCGCGTCGAACTTCCCCGAGGTGTTCAGCCGGGCCGAGGTGTACTGGCAACTGCCGTACCAGCACTGGTAGCCCGCCGGATTCTCCTTCCGTGCCGTGATGACCAGGTGCCCCTGGCCGTCCAGGGCCGCGTTCTTGGTGCCGGAGGTGTAGTACTGCCGCTCGTGGTTGTTGACGTTGTCACCCGTCTCCATGGTCCACTTCGAGGAGTCGACGCCCGAGCCGGCGGCCCCGTCGAAGGTGTCGGAGAAGGTGGAGACGGCCGCGGCCGCCGCCGAGGCCGGGGCGGCGCTCTGTGCGCGGGCCGGGCCGACGGCGGCCGAGCCGACCAGCGCGGCGGACAGGGCGGCGAACAGACATCTGCGGAGCAGGCGTGGGGAGGGCATGACTCTCCGTTCGGCGTGGGGGGTGAGATGCCCTCTTGATTCAAGGCGTGAGATAAGAACGGGTCAAGACTCTGGTCCGGACCAGTTTCTGACGCTCAATCAGTTTCCGTCGCCTTCACCCGGCGGTGCACCGACCGTCCGAGCCGCCGGCCCAGCAGCAGCCAACCGAGCAGCGCGCCGGTGGTGTTGAGGATGACGTCGTCGATGTCGAAGGCCCGCCCGGTGACCAGCGCGCCCTGGAACAGCTCCACCACCAGCATCACCAGGGCGGTGAGCACCAGGACCTGGAACGCGCCACGGGCGCGCGGCGCCAGGACCGGGACCAGCACGCCGAACGGCACGCCGAGGAGCACGTTCCCGCCGATCTGCTTCACCATGTCCCGCCACGACCCGTACTCCCAATAGGCCGAAAGCGACCGCCCGGGGTGCAGATTGCTGTGCGTCAGCGACACCGACGCCGGGGACGGCTGCAACGTGAGCCGGGCCAGTACGACGGCGAACGCCACCATGAACGCGAAAGCGACCAGCATCGCGAGCAGCCGCAACGGGAGCGCGAGCGCGTGCGGCGCGGACGCCGGGCGGGTCCGGGCGGGCCGCTCCCGCTTCTTCGGCGTACGCAGCGGGGTGGGCAGGCGTAGCGCGGTCCGGGCCATTCGGTCACTCTCCTGGAATAGTCAACGTCCCCGTTCCCCAGCGCGGTTACCCCTGAACCGGTGCGGAATGCCGCCGCCCGGACGGCGGCCGCCGCGCGCCGGCGGTTTCCGTTCACGCCTGTGGGGCACTCCGGCCCCGGACCCGCGTGCCGCCCGCCCTCCGGGGCCGGGCGGTGCTTGGATGCCCCGAGCGGCGTATCGCCACGAAACGCCGCACAACACCCCGCTGAGCGGACCGAGGAGGCGGCGATGACCGGGCGCACGGCCCCGCGGACCACCACCCGTACGGTCCTGCTCGCCCTGGGCGAGTTGCTGGCCTGGTGGACCGCCCTCGCCCTGCTGTGGCTGGTTCTCATCACTTCGGTCGACACCCTGGAGCGGATCGTCGGCGCGAGTGCCGCCGCGGCGGGCGCTCTGCTGGCCCGGGCCGGGCGACGGGCGGTGACCTGGCGGTGAACGGCTGGATCCTGGCGGCCACCGTCGTGCTGGCCGGGGGAGGGGCGGTCGTCCTGTGGGGTGTGACCTCCGGCCCGCTGCCCCGCCGGGTCATGGCGCAGAACCTGGCCACCTCCGTGGCCTGCCCGGCCCTGCTGCTGCTCGCCCAGGGCTACGACCGCCCCGCCTACGTCGACCTAGCCCTGCTGATGGCCCTCCTGGGCCCGGCCGGCACCCTCGTCTTCGCCCGTCTGCTCGCCGGTGACCTGGCGGGTGACCGACCGGGTGCCCTGGGACCGGCCTGGGCCGCGGCCGCGTTGGGCGCGGTGGTCGTGGTGGCCGTGTGCGTGGCCACCGGGCCGGGCCGGGCCATGGTGAAGCCGCTGGTGACCGGCGCTCTGCTGATCGGCGGGAACATCATCGCCTCGCGTGCGCTGTCGGGCGGGTTCGAGCGGGTGCGCCGTGGCTGACACGGTGCCGGGCGGTCGCCCGGGAGGTGCGGTATGGCCGACGCGGTGATCGTCGTGGGGCTGCTCGTGGTGGCCGCCTCCGCCACCGCCGCGGTGGCGGTGCGCGACCCGGCGCGGCAGGCCCTGGTGCTGTCCGTGCTCGGCGTCTCGCTGGCCGTGCTGTTCACCGTGCTCCAGGCCCCGGACGTCGGTCTGTCACAACTGGCCGTGGGCTCCGCGCTCACCCCGCTGCTGATCATGCTGTCGGTGCGCAAGGTGCGCCGGCGCGGCCGGACCGGGGACGAGACCCGGTGAGCCGCCGGCTGCGGCTGTGGCTGCTCGCCTTGGGCGGGGCCGGGACGGCCGCCCTGCTGGTCGCCGCCGGCCTCGACCTGCCCTCCTTCGGCGGCCCGAGCCACCCCTACGGCGACCGGGCCGTCCGGGCCTCGCTGGCCCGGCACACCGCCAACACCATCGCCTCCGTCAACTTCGACCAGCGGGCCTACGACACGCTCGGCGAGATGAGCATCCTGTTCGCCGCCGTCCTGGGCTGCGTGGTGCTGCTGCGGCAGGGCCGTGACGAGCACCGCGCCGCGCCGGAGCCCGCCGAGGTGGCACGGCCCGTCCGCCGCTACGCGCTGATCGTGCTGCCCGTCGCCGTGGTCACCGGGATCTACGTCGTCGCCCACGGCCAGCTCAGCCCCGGCGGCGGCTTCCAGGGCGGGGTCGTCGCCGCGACCGCGCTGCACCTGCTGTACCTCGGCGCCGACTACCGCGCCCTGGAACGGGTCCGCCCCATCGGTCTCTTCGAGGCCTCCGACGCCCTCGCCGTCTGCGCCTACCTGGTGCTGGGCCTCGCCGGAGTCCTCGCGGGCACCGCCTTCCTGGCCAACGCACTCCTGCCGTACGGGACGTTCAACACGCTGGCGTCCGGCGGCATCGTCCCGCTGCTGAACGCCGCCGTCGGGGTGGAGGTGGCCGGTGCGGTGGTCGTGCTGCTCGCCGGGTTCCTGGACCAGGCCGTCGAGATCGAGGAGGAACAAGGGAGTTGAGCGCGCCGTGATGCACGTGCTGCCGTATCTGGTCGCCGCCTACATCTTCCTGGCCGGCGCTTACGGCCTGGCCACCAGCCGCAACCTGATCCACGCGGTCGGCTGCCTGGCCGTGTGCCAGTCGGCCACGTACGTCCTGCTGCTGGCGGTGGGCTACCGGGACGGGGCCACCGCCCCCGTCTTCTCCGACCTGAAGCCGGGCTCGCGGCCGGTCGTAGACCCGGTCGTGCAGGCCCTCACCCTCACCGACATCGTCGTCGGCGCCACCGTCACCGCCATGCTGCTCGCCCTCGTCCTGCAGATCGCCAAGCGGCACGGCACGGTCGACCCCGACGAACTCAGAGAGCTGCGCGGCTGATGCGTCATCTGCTCCCGCTGCTGGTCGCGGTGCCGCTGCTGGGCGCCGCGCTGCTCGTGGCCATGGGCCGCTTCCTGCCCCGGCCCGCCGCCGAGATCGCCGGCTGCGCCGTCTCCGGCGGCACGGCCGCGCTCGCCCTGGTCCTGCTGCCGAACTCCTCACCACCGCTGGTCGAGTGGGCCGGAGGATGGCGTCCCACCGGCGGCGGCAGCGTCGGCATCGTGCTGGTGGGCGACGGTCCCGCGCTCGGCATGGCCGCGCTCGCCTCGCTGCTCACCCTGGCGGCGCTCGCGTACTCCTGGCGGTACTTCGACGAACCGCCACGCGGCCACGCGGGTTCCTTCCCGGCGCTGATGCTGGTCTTCCAGGGCGCCATGTGCGGTTTCGCGATCGCGGGCGACCTGTTCAACGCCTTCGTGTTCTTCGAGCTGATGAGCGTGGTGGCGTACGCGCTGACCGGCTACCGGATCGACGAGGCGAAGGCGGTGCAGGGCGCGCTGACCTTCGGGGTGGTCAACTCCCTCGGGGCGTACGCGCTGCTGATGGGGATCGGGCTGCTGTACGCCCGCACCGGTGAGCTGTCCATGACGAGGATCGGCCGCGGTCTCGACGCGCACGGCGCACCGGACGCCCTGGTCCTCGCCTCCTTCGTGCTGGTGCTGACCGGGCTGCTGGTGAAGGCGGCCGCCGTACCGTTCCACTTCTGGCTCCCGGACGCGCACGCGGTCGCGCCGACCCCGGTCTGCATGCTGCTCTCCGGCGTCATGGTCGAGCTCGGCTCGTACGGCGTGTGGCGGGTGTACGGCACCGTCTTCGCCGGACCCGGCGGCATCCCCGCGGCGGGGCTGACCCGCGCCCTGGTCACGCTCGGCACGCTCACCGCCGTGACCGGCGCCGTCATGTGCTGGTACCAGCGGCACATCAAACGCCTGCTGGCCTGTTCGACGGTCGCGCACACCGGCCTGTTCCTGGTCGGTCTCGGCGTGCTCACCCCCGAGGGCGACGACGGGATCGCGCTGTACATCCTCGGCCACGCCGGTGTGAAGGCCGCACTGTTCGCCTGCGCCGGCGCCCTGCTCGACCGGTACGGCAGCGTCGACGAGCACGCCCTGCACGGCAGGGCACGGGAGCTCGGCGCCTTCGCGGTGATGTTCGCCGTCGGCGGTCTCGCCCTCGCCGGTCTGCCGCCGTTCGGCACGGCGCTCGGCAAGGCCATCGCCGAGGAGGCGGTGGGCGGGCCGCTCACCGCGGTGTTCGTGGGCGCGTCCGCGGTCACCGGCGCAGCCGTGCTGCGGGTCACCGCCCGGGTGTTCCTCGGCCTGGGACCGCGCCCGCGGGACGCCGAGTACGAGACCAGCGGCTCGGACGAGCGGCCGGAGACCGCCGGCATGCTGCGGCGTGTCCCGGACAGCATGACGGCGGTGCCCGCCGTGCTGCTGGCCGCCGCGTTCGTCGTCGGAGTGGCCCCGGGTTTCGGCGAACTGGTGGCCCGGTCCGTCAACGAGGCCGGCTCCGGCGGCGCCCACGCCGCCGGGCACTGGACGCTCGCCGGCGTCCTGCTGGGCCTGCTCTCGGCGCTGCTCGCCGCGGCCCTCGCCGCGTTCGCAGTGGCCCGGCCGGGCCGGGTGGGCGCCCCCGACCGGGCCCTGCCCCTGCGCCGGCTGCAGTCGGGCCACGTCGGCGACTACGTGGCGTGGCTGCTGGTGGGCGCCACCGTGCTCGGGGCGCTGGCCCTTCCGGGCGTACTGGGCGGTTGACGGTCAGGCCCCGTAGGACACGTGCACCTCCTTGAACCCGAGGGAGCGCAGCAGCCCCTGCAGCATCCCGGTGGTGTTGGACTCGGCCCGCCGGGTCAGCCCGCTGTCCTTCGCGGCGTCGCCGATGTGCCGTACGGCGAGCTTCTGCACCGCCTGTTCGCCGTTGGGATTGTCCGAGAACAGGTCTCCGAGCCGGTCGAGCAGACCGCGCTGCTTGGACACGGCGTAGGAGCGGTCCGGGTCCAGGGCCGGCCTGCCGAGCCGGGCGTGCGGCAGCCGGAGCGTGGCGGTGGTCCGGTCGCCGTCGACGGACACGTCCTCGTCCCCGACCGCGCCGAGGTCCACATAGGCGTCCACGGTGCCCGCGCCGACGTACAGGGTGCGGGTGCCGCGGATCGCGTCGGGCAGGAACTTCGCGTCCTTCTCCAGGTCCACGACCACCTGGAAGTTGCCGGAGGCGGCGTCGTAACGGCTCATGTCCTGGATGGACTTCAGGAGCGTGGGGCCGCTCCGGTCGTGCGTCTCGGTGCCGAACAGGTCCTTGATGCCCGGGAGTACGGCCAGCCGGATGCCCGCGAACAGCACCACAAGCACCAGCACGAACGCGGTCACCACCTTGGCCCAGCCGGGCATGCGCCGGGGCAGGCGTCTGGCGTAAGTCGTCATGGCGACCCTCCTTCCTGCTGACACTGATGCCCGCCGAACGCGTCGCCAGACCACGGAGTGCCGGAAGCCGGTCCCTGGGGCGCGTGCCGGCCCCGGGCCGCGGCGGGCACGCCCGGCGCACCGCTGCCAGGGGCGGGGGAGCGCCGCCAGTAGCATGACGGCGCAGCCCGTGCTGATCATGCGAGGAGCGGATCGTGCGAGACATCGCCGTCTTCAGTGGCAGTGCCCATCCCGAGCTGGCCGAGGAGGTCTGTGCCCACCTCGGGGTGCCGCTCAGCCCGACCCGGGTCAGCCGGTTCGCCAACGACTGCCTGGAGGTGCAGCTCCAGGCCAACTGCCGGGAGCGGGACGTCTTCCTGATCCAGCCGCTGGTCCGGCCGGTGCAGGAACACCTGGTGGAACTGCTCATGATGTGCGACGCCGCCCGGGGTGCCTCCGCGGCCCGGATCACCGTCGTCATGCCGCACTACTCCTACGCCCGCTCCGACAAGAAGGACGCGCCCCGCATCTCCCTCGGCGGGCGGCTGGTCGCCGACCTGCTGGTGGCCGCGGGCGCGGGCCGGGTGCTCGCCATGACCCTGCACGCGCCCCAGGTGCACGGCTTCTTCTCGGTACCGGTGGATCACCTGCACGCCCTGCGCGAACTGGCGGCGCACTTCGCGCGGTACGACCTGACGCGCACCACGGTCGTCTCCCCGGACCTCGGCAACGCCAAGGAGGCCGCCGCCTTCGCCCGGCTGATCGGCGCCCAGGTGGCGGCCGGCGCCAAGCAGCGGTTCGCCGACGACCGGGTGAGCATCAGCTCCGTCATCGGCGACGTCACCGACCGGGACGTCATCGTCCTGGACGACGAGATCGCCAAGGGCAGCACCGTGCTCGAACTCCTGGAGAGACTGCGCGAGATGGGGCCCCGCTCGATCCGCGTGGCGTGCACGCACGGGCTGTTCGCGGCCGGCGCCCTCAAGCGGCTGAGCGAGCAGCCGGACGTGCTGGAGATCGTCTGCACCAACACCGTGCCGGTCCCGGCGGACGAGCACACCGACAAATTCCGCGTCCTGTCGATCGGGCCTGCCCTTGCCGAGGCCGTGCGCCGCATCCACAACGGTGAGTCCGTCAGCGCCCTGTTCGAGGAGCCGCGCGGCGCCTGACCCGCTCACAGGGAGCCGGACGCGGCCTCGGGCTGCTCCAGGGCGGCGTCCAGCGTCGGCTGCGGCGGCAGCAGCCGGGACAGGCCGGTGACCTTCAGCACCCGGAGGGTGAGCGGATGGGTGCACACCAGGTGCAGTCGGCCGCCCCGCTCCAGCACCCGGCCGCGCGCCCGGTACAGCAGGCGCAGCCCGGAGCAGTCGAAGAAGTCGACGGCGCGCAGGTCGATCACGATCCGGGCGCCGGGCAGACCGGTCGCCCGGTCCAACGCGGGGGCGATCTCGGCCGCCGCCGCGATGTCGATCTCACCGCGGAACTCCAGCACGGTGTGCCCGCGGTCCTCACGCACGCGCAAGTGCCGGGTGCGCGGGGTCGGCTCCTGTCGCACGACGGCACCACCTCCCACCCGCGCCCGGAAAAGCATGGCCCTCGACCGTCAAGTTACCCTCGATAGAAGGAATTTGAGCATGTTCGATTGACATATGTCTTCGGGTTTCACGCGTGTCGCTCTGTGGCGTGGGTGACAAAGCGGCGGCGGCGCCGGAGCGCGGGCCCGCGGCGGCCGGGTCCGCGCTCAGCCTCCCGCCCAGGTCAGTCCACCAGCAGGACCAGCTTGCCCGTCGTCCGGCCGGTGTCGCCCAGCTCGTGCGCCTTGGCCGCGTCCGCGAGCGGGAAGGTCCCCGCGATCGTGGCGCGCAGCCGGCCCGACTCCGCCAGCTCCGCCACCGTGTTCATCCCGGACCGGTCGGCGTCCACCAGCATCCGCACCGCCCGCACCCCGAGCCGCTCGGCCTCCTCGTGGAACTCCCGCGAGCCGACCGGCAGGATCGACACCACGACGCCGCCCGGCCGCAGCACCCGCAGCGACCGCACGGAGGTGTCCCCGCCGAGGGTGTCCAGGACGACGTCGACGTCCCGCACCGCCTCGGTGAAATCGGTGGAACGGTAGTCGATCGCCTCGTCGACGCCGGTCTCCCGCAGGAAATCGTGCTTCCCCGCGCTCGCGGTGCCGATCACGTACGCGCCGCGCGCCTTGGCGATCTGCACGGCCACGTGGCCCACCCCGCCGGCGGCGGCGTGGACCAGTACCCGCTGCCCGGGCCGCACGTCGGCGTGCTCGGTCAGTGCCTGCCAGGCGGTCAGGGACACCAGCGGGAGCGCGCCCGCCTGGACGTGGTCGATCGAGGCCGGCTTGTGGGTCAGGGCGCGGGCCGGGACGGTGACGTACTCGGCGTGCGAGCCGTGGCCGAAGGGGTAGGGCAGCATGCCGAAGACCTCGTCGCCGGGCCGGAAGGCGGCCACGCCGATCCCCGTCTCCGCGACCTCCCCGGAGACGTCCCAGCCGAGGACGAACGGCGGCTCGCCCAGGAACCCGCCGGTCGCCCGGTGCTTCCAGTCGGTCGGGTTGACCCCGGCGGCCCGCACCCGGACCAGCACCTCGTTGGGCCGCGGCACGGGCCGCTCCACCCGTACCTCCTTCAGGACCTCGGGACCGCCGAGGACGTCCTGGCCGATGGCGCGCATCGTGTTCACATCGCTCATGGGTAACCAGCCTGCCGGGCGGCACCCGTCCGGGAAATGGCAGGATGGCCAACCTCCGATAGGATCGTGCCATGCGTCGCACAGCGAGCCCGGAACGGGTGGCGGTCCTGGCCCTCGACGGCGTCTACCCCTTCGAACTGGGCATTCCCAGCCGGATCCTCGGCGCCGCCGACGGCCGCTACGAGGTGCTGACCTGCAGCGTCGACGGCCAACCGGTGCGCAGCAGCGCGGACTTCACGATCAACGTGGAACACGGCCCCGAGCTGCTGGAGACGGCGGACACGGTGGTGGTCCCCTCCGTGCTCCCCGCCTGCCTCCCCGCCGAGCTGCCGGAGGCCGTCGCCGCCGCCCTCGCCCGGATCCGCCCCGACGCGCGGATCGTCTCCATATGCACCGCGGCCTTCGTGCTGGCCGAGGCCGGACTCCTCGACGGCCGCAGGGCCACCACCCACTGGCACCTCGCCGACCTTTTCCGCCGCAGGTACCCCGGGGTCGAGCTGGACCCGGACGTGCTGTTCGTCGAGGACGGCCGGGTCCTGACCTCGGCCGGGGCCGCCGCCGGCGTCGACATCTGCCTGCACCTCGTCCGCACCGATCACGGCAGCGCCCTGGCCAACTTCGTCGCCCGCTGCTGCGTCGTCCCCCCGTTCCGGGACGGCGGCCAGGCCCAGTACATCGAGCAGCCGGTCCCCGGGAACGGCTCCTCCGGCACGGCCGCCACCCGTGCCTGGGCCCTGGAGCGGCTGGCCGAGCCGCTCACCCTGGCCGAGCTCGCCCAGCACGCGCGGATGAGCCTGCGCACCTTCGCCCGCCGCTTCCACGACGAGGTCGGGGTCAGCCCCGGCCGCTGGCTCATCCAGCAGCGCCTCGTCCGTGCCCGGCACCTGCTGGAGTCCAGCGACCTGCCGGTGGACCGGATCGCGGCCGAGGTCGGCTTCGCCACCGGCGCCTCCCTGCGCCAGCACCTGCACGCCTCCATCGGGGTCTCCCCGCAGGCCTACCGGCGGACGTTCCGGAAAGTCCACTGAACGTTCCGCGCCCGCCCGCCGTCCAAGGACGGAGAACGGCAGGCGGGAACAGGGGTGGGACATGCGCGCGGGACTCGTGGCGGTGGCGGTGCTGGCGGCCGTGGCGGCGGTGGGATGCGACGACGGCACCGGTGTACGGGTGGTGGTCCGCGGCACGCCCCCGGCCACCCCGTACGACGGACCGCTCCGGGTGGCCACGCGGAGCACGGACGAGTCCGGGCCGCGCGCGCTGCGGCAGGCCTCCGGGGCGGCCGGCCGGGCGCTGGAGTGCGACGGGGAGATCTACGACGGCGGCGGCCCCGACGGCTGGAGCCGGGCCGACGGCGGTGACACGCCCGAGGAAGGGCTGAAGCTCTACTTCGACATGTTCGAACCCGAGCAGCCCGATCACGGCTACCGCGAGGAGCGCGCGGAGGCGGACCGGGTGTTGTACTCCTTCGACGTCCACGGGCGCACCAAGGTGGCCGTCGTGGTGGCCAAGGACCAGCCGGGGCGCCCGGGCTGGGGGCCGGAGACCAACGCCTCCTGCGATCCGGCCGAACTCCCCGCGCGCTACACCGAGGCCGAGGGCCTGGAGGTGTGGACGGACCGCGACGGCGGGCGTGTCCCGGTGGGCAGGCTCAGCAGTTCGGCCGGACCGGAGCACTGCGGCTGGCAGTCGGCCCGCTTCCTCGGCCTGGACGGCCGCACCTACGCCCGTGACCCCGAGGGCGTGCTCGCCCGGGACGGCCTGCTCCGGGCGCCGTACCGCGCGCACGTGCGGATGCCGGCGACGGCCCGTGACACCGGGTACCACTACCGCGGACTGCGGTTGTGGCTGACGGAAGACCGGGACACCGCCTACGTTCGCACCGCCGCCGCGGTGGAGGCCTGGCCGCAGGTGAGGAGCGGCGTCGGCTGCAAGTGAGGCCTCAACGGCTGCGGTGCAGTGCGACCAGCAACTGCCAGACCTGACCGGCCACTTCCTCCGGCGTCCCCGCCAGCAGCCCGTGCAGCCAGTCCGCGAGCACACCGGCGAACGTCGCGGCCACCGCCGAGGCGACCAGCGGGGCGTCCGGTGCACCCGCCAGTTCGCGCTCGGCCAGGCTGCGGGCCCGCAGGTCCCGGTGCAGCACCCGGCCGAGCGGCCCGCCGCCGCCCGGCGTGAGCAGGGAGCGGTACAGGGCCGCGTGCGGGGCGAGGCCCGCGAAGAACTCCCGCAGCGCCGGCGGGGCGTGGACCGGATCGGGCAGCCCCCGCCAGGCGTGCAGCGCGTCCACCGCCTGCCCCACGACGTCCGCGCAGGCGTCGACCGCCAGGGCCTCCAGCCCGTCGTAGTGCACGTAGAACGTGGCCCTGCCCACCCCGGCCCGGCGCACCAGCGCGGCCACGCCCACCTCCCCCAGCGGGCGTTCGGCGCACTCCTCGAGCAGGGCCGTACGGAGCCGGGCGCGGGTGCGGGCCGCCCGCGGGTCCTCCAGGGGTGACCGGTTCACCGGGCGGCGAGGACGGCCGCGAGGGCGACCGCGCCGGGCAGTGCCTGGGCGAACAGGATGCGGCGGTTGGCCGTGACGGCCCCGAACAGGCCCGCCACCACCACGCACGACAGGAAGAAGACCCGCGCCCCGAACCCCGTCGGACCGGCCGCGGCCAGCCCCCACACCAGGCCCGCCGCCAGGAAGCCGTTGTACAGGCCCTGGTTGGCGGCGAGCGGAGCGGTGGCCCGGGCCAGGTCCGGACCGAATCCGTGCAGGTTCCGCCCGGGCCGCCGCTGCCACAGGAACATCTCCAGCACCAGGATGTACACGTGCAGCGCCGCCACCAGGCCGACCAGCACCTTCGCCACGAGCTCCATGACCGATGGACCCCTCTACTTATTGGACAGGTGTCCATAATACTCGGACGCTTGTCCAGGAAGTCAGTCGGGGGCGATGGCACCCCCGCGCAGCTCCCGCGCCCGCAGCGCGAGCTGCATCTCGAAGCGCGCCTCCGGGTCGTGCAGCAACTCGCCGAACAGCTCGTCGAGCTGACGCATCCGGTACCGGACCATCTGCGGGTGCACCGCGAGACGCGCGGCCACCTCGGCGACGCCCCGGCCGGACCGCAGCAGGGCCAGCAGCGTCTCCGCCAGCCGCTCCCGCTGCGGTCGGCGCACCTGACCCAGCGGGCGCAGCCGGTGCTCGGCCATCGCGTCCAGCAGCGTGTCGTCGCGCATAAGCAGCAGCGTGGGCAGGTGGTCCTGGCAGCGCACCACACCACCGGCCGGGTCCGTGCCGGCCGGCACGCCGCGCCGTACCAGGCCGAGGGCCTCCGTCGCCCAGCGCAGCGATCTCGCCCCTTCGTGCGGCGCCACCGTCGGCCCCATCGCGGCGGGCAGCCCCTGCAGCGCCCCGGCCACCGCGCGCGCCCGGCCCGGCCCCTCCGGATCGGGCACCACCAGCAGTGCGGGCTGCAGGTCGAACCGGGTGAGGAACTCCGGCGGCGCGATCGGAGCCGCACCGGGGCCCGGGTCCACCGCCACCACCGCCATCGCCCGCGGCACCGTCCAGCGCGCGGCGTGCGCCAGATCGGCGATCGCCCCCGCCGGGGCCGGCGGATCGGCGGTCAGCAGGTCCACCAACCGGGCCCGGCGCTGCTGGAGTTCACCGGCCGCGTGCAGCCGGGCCTCGGTGTAGGCCGCGGTCGCGGCGGCCGCCATCTCGTCCAGGTGCAGGAACAGCGCCTCACCGAAGGCGCCCAGCACATCACGGGGGAGCAGCCCCTCGTCCACCAGCGCGTTGACCCGGCGCCAGGTCACCCGGGCGCCGAGCCGCAGCGCCGACTGGAACGAGTCGAGGCTGCGGCCCTCCTCGGCCTCCCCGCGGCCGATGCGCTCGTACGTCTCCTTGACCGGCTGCCAGTCGGTGTCCGGTTCCGCCATCCGCTCCAGCAGCCCGCGCAGCGCGTGGTCCACGCCCCGGTGCACACCCTGCATGTACGTGTCGTCCATCGGGCGCGCGTACTCGGCTATCTGGGTCCCGATGGCGCGGACCACCTCCTCGGTGATCTCGGCTGCGTACGGTCTGAGGCGGTCGGGAAGTCCAGGGGGCAACGCCTTGAACGGGCCGCCCGTGTCGACGCCCACCGCCACGGCTCTCTTCGGCACGGCGGTGACGATACCCGTGAGTAACCGGCACCGGCTCATCACCGGGGAACAGTTGTGGGGATCACTTCTGCGCGCCGATGACAACCGCATCCCGGACGGCGGCCCGGACACGCCTTGATCGCTTCCGTGCGCGGACGGAAGGGGGACGGTCACACTTGACGGCGTTCGCACGTCGTACGAGCGAGAACCGATGCCGAGGAGGCACGACCATGACCCCGCCGCCCGCCCGCACCGCCGAACAGCGCAAGAAGGACACCCTCCACCGGCTGGAGCACGACGTGGACGCCTGGGTGGCCACCGCGGGCGCGGACGGCGGCGCCCCCTACCTCGTCCCGCTGTCCTTCGTCTGGGACGGTGCCACCCTGCTGATCGCCACCCCGGCCGAGAGCCCCACCGGGCGCAACCTCGCGGCCACCGGGCGGGCCCGGCTGGGCATCGGGCCGACCCGCGACGTCGTCATCGTCGAGGGCACCGTGCGGGCCGTGGCCCCCGAGGACCTGCCGGAGGAGGACGCCGAGGTCTTCGCCGGGAAGACCGGCTTCGACCCGCGCCGACTCGCCACCCGCTACCTCTACTTCAACGTGCTCCCGCGGCGCGTCCAGGCCTGGCGGGAGGAGAACGAGCTGGCGGGGCGGGAGCTGATGCGTGACGGAGCGTGGCTGGTCGCCGACTGAATCGGCGGGACGGGGATATCAGCAGGGAGACAGTGAAGGACGGAACCGACCGGGAGGAAACATGCCCCTCGTGAACGCGGGCGTCGTGGTGCTGGACTGCGCCGAACCGGAGAAACTCGCCGAGTTCTACCGGCAGTTGCTCGACGGCGAACAGACGGACGCCTCCGCCAACCTGGTGCAGATCCGGGGCGGCGACGGCCTCCGGCTCGCGTTCCGCCGGGACGCCAACGCGACCCCGCCGAGCTGGCCGCGCCCGGAGAACTCGCTGCAGGCCCATCTGGAGTTCCTGGTGGCCGACCTGGACGAGGCGGAGCGCCGGGTGGTGGGGCTGGGCGGCCGGCCGATCGAGGCGGGGGACCCGGCGGGGACGTACGAGGAACGCGGCTTCGCCGACCCCGCCGGACACTCCTTCACCGTGCGCCTGGTGCCGTCGCCGGCACCGAAGCAGGGGTGAGCGGCAGCTCTCAGTCCCGGCCGCCCTTCTCCTTGGCCGGCCACACGCCCGTGGTCCGCTCGATGGCCTTGGCCCCCGTGCGGTCCACGGCGCTGCGCACCACCGCGAAGATGGCGCCCTGGACCGCGGCCGCGAGCAGGATCTCGCCCCAGCCGCGGTCCGGGTCCAGCGCGTCGGGCGCGTCCTCCTCGTGCCGGAACGCCATCCACGCCTTGCGGAAGGCCATTCCCGCGAGTGTTCCGCCCGCCCAGCTCAGCACGAACCCCACCGGCTGGTAGACGAGAGGGAGCTTCTTCTTCTTTGTCTTCGCCATGGAGGACTCCTTCCTCGTCATTCCGTCCTCATGCGGGGCGTCCGCGCGCCGCCACTCGTTCACCCGGGGCCGGCGGACCCGGCGGTGTCCCGTCCCCGAACGGCCGTCCCCCGAGCTCTTGGCGGTGATGCGGGGTCAGCCAGCCGCCCAGGTCCGGGCCGAGCGGCACGATCCCGGTGGGGTTGATGCCGGTGTGCACCTGGTAGTAGTGCCGCTTGATGTGGTCGAAGTCGACCGTGTCGCCGAAGCCGGGCGTCTGGAACAGGTCCCGGGCGTACGCCCACAGCACCGGATTCTCCGCCAGCTTCCAGCGGTTGCACTTGAAGTGGCCGTGGTAGACCGCGTCGAACCGGACCAGCGTGGTGAACAGCCGGATGTCCGCCTCGGTGATCGTGTCCCCCACGAGATAGCGCTGCCCGGCGAGCCGTTCGGCGAGCAGTTCCAGCCGCCGGAACACCGCCGTGCACGCCTCCTCGTACTCCGTCTGGTGGGTGGCGAACCCGGCGCGGTACACCCCGTTGTTGACGTCCGTGTAGACCTCTGCCATCACCGCGTCGATCTCGTCGCGCCGGCCGGTCGGGTACAGGTCAGGCGCGCCCTCGCGGTGCAGTTCCCTCCACTCGGTGGCCAGGTCGAGGGTGAGTCGCTGGAAGTCGTTGGTGACGAGCCTGCCGCTGGGCACGTCCACGACCGCGGGGACGCTCACCCCGCCCGGGTATCCGGTCTCCCGTCTGTCGTAGGCCTCGCTGAGGAAACGGATGCCGAGCACCGGGTCACGGCCGCCGGGGTCCAGGGTGAACCGCCAGCTCCGGTCGTCCTGGACGGGGTCCGCGACCGCCATGGACAGGGCGTCCTCCAGACCCAGCAGCCGGCGCGAGACGACGGCCCGGCTCGCCCACGGACAGGCGCGGGAGACCACCAGCCGGTAACGCCCGGCCTTGACCGGCCAGCCGTCCGCGCCGTCGGCGGTGATCCGGTCACCGAAGTGGCTTCTGGACCGGCTGAACGTCTTGTGTCCGTAGGCGCTGTTGCGGTCGCCGCCCATCTCTCCTCCTCGCCGTGCGCGAGCGTGTGTTCCCGCCACCACGCGTTCCCCTTTTTCGCCCCTCGGCACGGTGTGATCCGGTGGAGCGGGGGCAGTCGGCACCAGGTGAGTGGGACATCCTCTGATCAGCAGACGGCCGCACGGACGGCCGAGGACTCGAACGACGCGAACGACACCCGGCGCACGGGCGAATCGGGCGGCGACCATCACACCAAGGTCACCGTGCTGGTCGCGCTGGCCGCGAACCTGGTGATCGCCGTGGCCAAGGCCGTCGGCGGGGTGCTGGCGGGCTCGCCCGCGCTGCTGTCGGAGGCCGCGCACTCCGTCGCCGACAGCCTCAACGAGGTCTTCCTGCTGGCCGCGTTGCGGCGCAGCAGCCGTCCCGCCGACCGGCGGCACCCCTTCGGCTACGGAAAGGAGCGGTTCTTCTGGTCCCTCCTCGCGGCGGTCGGGATCTTCGTGATGGGCGGCTGTTTCTCCTTCTGGCAGGGACTCGAGGCGCTGCGCAGCGGCACCGAGGAGAAGTTCAGCGGCTATGTGGCAGGCCTGATCGTGCTGGGTGTGGCGCTCCTCGCCGAGGGCGCCTCGCTGCTGCGGGCCCTGCACCAGGTGCGGCGGCAGGGCGGCGGCCGCGACGCGCTGCGCGACCCGGCGCTGCGCACGGTGGTCGCCGAGGACGGCACGGCGGTCCTCGGTGTGACCCTCGCCCTCATCGGCATGGCCCTGCACATGGTGACCGGCCAGGTCGTCTGGGAGGCCTCCGCCTCGATCGCCATCGGAGCGCTGCTGGTGTACGTCGCCTACCGGCTGGGCCGTGACGCCCGGGACCAGCTCATCGGCGAGGCCGCCGACCCGGAGCTGAGCGGCCGGATCCGCTCGCTGCTCGAGGCCCAGCCGGAGATCGACAGCGTGGAGTCGCTGCTCACGATGAAGCTGGGCCTCGACTCCACCCTGGTGGCCGCCCGCATCGACCTGGTGCCGGGCCTGGACAGCGAGCGGGTGGAGGAGGTGTCCGTGCGCATCAAGCGGTCGATCGCCAGCACGGTTCCGGCCGCCGACCACATCTACCTCGACGTGACCGACCGGCCGGCGCAGGAGGCACGAAAGGGCCCCGCCGCGACGGGGGAGCGCGGCGGGGCCTGACGCACGGGTGCCCGACACCGAACGGGTTCACGCCCGTGGGCGCGGGATTTTTCTCGAAGGCGCCGCTGCCGGGCCGGAACCTGCTCCCGGCAGCGGGCGCCCCCGTCAGTTCCCGTCGAGCGGCTCCAGGACGAATACCGGGATCTCCCGGGACGTCTTGCGCTGGTAGTCGGCGTACGGCGGGAACGCGGCCACCGCCCGCTCCCACCATTCGGCCTTCTCCGCGCCGGTGATCTCCCTGGCGCGCATGTCCCGCTTGTCCGCCCCGTCCTGCAGCTCGACGTGCGGGTCGGACTTCACGTTGAAGTACCAGACCGGATGCCTGGGCGCCCCGCCCAGCGAGGCGACCGCCGCGTACCGGCCGTCGTGCTCGACCCGCATCAGCGGCGTCTTGCGGATCTTGCCGCTCCGCGCGCCCCGGGTGGTCAGCACGATGACCGGGAGCCCCGTGTCCCGCAGCGTCGTGCCCTTGGTGCCCCCGGAGCTCTCGTACAGCTCGACCTGCTCGCGCACCCACTGCGTCGGGCTGGGTTCGTACTCGCCCTCAAGTGGCATGGGATCCGTCTCCTTCGTCCGGTCCGGCGGATGGTGCTCCGGGCGGCCACAACACGCGCGGCCGCCCGGATCATCCGTACCGCGTGCCCCGTCACCCGCGCGGGTGAACCCAGGCCCCGGCTAGGTGGTCATCCGCACCGCCAGCACCAGGATCACCGCGCTGGAGAACAGTGCGGTCATCAGCCGCCCCCGGTGACCGGTCAGTGAGCGGCCCAGCAGCGCGCCCCCGCCCGCCAGCAGCAACTGCCAGCTCGCGGACGCGGCAAAGGCCGCCGCCACGAACGCCACCCGCTCCAGCGGCCGTCCGTCCTGCGCGGTGCCGCTGCCGAGCACCAGCGCCGCGAAGTAGATGACCGTCATGGGATTGAGCAGGGTGATCCCGAGAAGGCCGAGATACGCCCGTGCCGCGCCGGGAACCGGCCGCTCGGGACGGGTGGCGAGCCGCTGGGCGCGGTACTGCCGCAGGGCGAGCAGCGCGGCCCGCACCGCGAGCACCGCGAGGACCAGGGCCGAGGCCCAGCGCAGCGGGTTCAGCACCGGCCGCAGCTCCGCCGCGAGGGCGGCGCCGCCCAGCGTGGCGAGCAGCGCGTACAGGCCGTCGGCCGTGGCGACGCCGAGCGCCGCGGAGGCGCCGGTGCGCAGCGAGGTGCGGGCGGTGAGGGAGACCAGATAGGTCCCGACCGCGCCCACGGGTACGGCGATGCCGTACCCCGCGAGCAGGCCCGCGAGCAGCGCCCCCGTCATGGGCGCGCGGGGCCGGGCCTTCCGGGACGGCCGGGCTGCTGTCGGCCCGGCACCGTGAGGACGGTGGCAGCGGGCGTCGGCAGGAGGGAGTCTGTAAGAAGCATGGGCCGATCCTGGGGCCGCCGCGCCCGCACCGGCAAACGAATTTCGGCGCGTTCCATTCCCTGGTCAGCAGGGTCTTCGGCCACATCACGACGTACGCCGATCTGGCCGAACTTGCCGTCGTCCCATAGGTGCCTCGGGCATCTAATGAAGATCGGCACGACGCACCTCTTCGTCTGCGAGGTCTTTCCATGACGGAACTGACGGACATCACCGGCCCGGGGACCCCGGCCGACCCCGTCGCCTTCCCCCAGGACCGCACCTGCCCCTACCACCCGCCCACCGGATACGACCCGCTGCGCGACGGGCGAAGCCTGTCCCGCGTCACCCTCTTCGACGGCCGTGAGGTCTGGATGGTCACCGGCCACGCCACCGCCCGCGCGCTGCTCGCCGACCCCCGCCTGTCCACCGACCGCACCCGCCCCGGCTTCCCCGTGCCCACCGCCCGCTTCGCGGCCGTCCGCGACCGCCGGGTGGCGCTGCTCGGCGTCGACGACCCCGTCCACCAGGCCCAGCGGCGGATGATGATCCCGTCGTTCACCCTCAAGCGCGCGGCCGGGCTGCGCCCCACCATCCAGCGGACCGTCGACGGGCTGCTGGACGCGATGATCGAGAAGGGCCCGCCGGCCGAGCTGGTCTCCGCCTTCGCCCTGCCCGTGCCCTCCATGGTCATCTGCGGTCTGCTCGGCGTGCCGTACGCCGACCACGAGTTCTTCGAGGAGCAGTCCCGCACGCTGCTGCGCGGCCCCACGGCCGCCGACTCGCAAGGGGCGCGCGAGCGGCTCGAGGAGTACCTCGGCGGACTGATCGACGACAAGGAGCGGCAGGCCGAACCCGGCGACGGCGTCCTGGACGACCTCGTCCACCAGCGGCTGCGCACCGGCGAGCTGGACCGGCGGGACGTGGTGGCGCTCGCGGTCATCCTGCTGGTGGCCGGCCACGAGACGACCGCCAACATGATCTCCCTGGGCACCTACACGCTGCTGCGGCACCCCGGCCGGCTTGCCGAGCTGCGCGCCGACCCGGCGCTGCTGCCCGCGGCCGTCGAGGAGCTGATGCGGATGCTCTCGATCGCGGACGGCCTACTCCGCCTGGCCCTGGAGGACATCGAGGTCGCCGGTACCACGATCAGGGCCGGCGAGGGCGTCCTCTTCGCCACCTCGGTGATCAACCGCGACGAGTCCGTGTTCGCCGACCCCGACACCCTGGACTTCCACCGCTCCACCCGCCATCACGTGGCCTTCGGCTTCGGCATCCACCAGTGCCTGGGGCAGAACCTGGCCCGCGCCGAACTGGAGATCGCCCTCGGCGCCCTCCTGGAGCGGCTCCCCGGCCTCCGGCTGGCCGCGCCCGCCGAGGAGATCCCGTTCAAACCCGGCGACACGATCCAGGGGATGCTGGAACTCCCCGTGACCTGGTAAGAGGCTCTGGTCATGCACATCGACATCGACACGGACCGCTGTATCGGCGCCGGCCAGTGCGCGCTGGCCGCGCCGGGCGTGTTCACCCAGGACGACGACGGCTACAGCACCCTGCTCCCGGGCCGTGAGGACGGCGGGGGCGATCCGATGGTCCGGGAGGCGGCCCGCGCCTGCCCGGTGAGCGCGATCAGCGTGACCGAGCCGGCCGGCTGAGGGGCCCGGGCGGCCCGGGGCCACGGCCGGAGCCGCCCTTCCCGGTTCAGTAGGGTCGTGCGATGACCTCACAGGCCGGCAAGCCCTTCCTCTACGTCATCGTCTGCGCGGCCGGGATCGCGGCCGGAGTCCCCCGGCTGATCGGTGCCGCCCGGGACCGGGACTGGGAGGTCGGGGTCATAGCCACCCCGGTCGCGATGGGCGGGTTCTTCGACACCGCGGCCGTCGAAGAGCTGACGGGCCGCCCGATCCGGTCGGCCTGGCGCTCCCCGGCCGACCCGCGCCCGTTCCCGCCGCCGGACGCCGTGGTGGTGGCGCCCGCCACCTTCAACACCCTCAACAAGTGGGCGGCCGGGCTCGCCGACACGCTCGCCGTCGGCACGCTCTGCGAGGCGGCGGGTCTCGGCGTGCCGATCGCCGTCCTGCCCTGTGTGGCGGACGCGCTGGCCGCCCACCCCGCGTACCGGGAGAGCCTGGTCCGGCTGCGCGGGATGGGCGTCCGCTTCGGCGAGCCGTACGCCGGCCCGCCCGGGGAGGACGGCGGGCGGCCGGGATTCGCCTGGGAGAGCGCCCTGGACCTGCTGGAGCGGCCCCACGGCCGCTAGGGCCTTACACGCAGGTCAGCGTCGGCCCGGCGAGCATGCCGCCGGTGTACAGGGACTGGCCCTGCGGCACCCAGTAGCCCAGCTTGGAGACCACCGTGGAGCACTCGGGTCCGACGGTGACGCGGACCTTCACCGTCTCCGGGTGGCCGGGCTGCAGCGCGGTCAGCGCGCAGTCCAGGGAGTGCCGCAGCCGGGTGTTCGAGGGGTACCGGCCGACCAGCGGGTTGACGCAGCGGGCGTCCTCCGTGGCGATCCGCACACCGGTGGCGGCCTCGCCGATCAGCCCGAGCCGGGCGCTGCCGTCGCCCTCGTCGCCGTCCCGGCGGACCGTGTAGGTCAGCGTGGTGGTCGCGTTGCGCCGCAGGGTGGTCCGGTCGACGGTGACGGCGTGCGTGGGCTTCGCCTTGGGCGCGGTCACGGTGAGCGTGGCCTCGACGGTGCCCCGCAGGTCGACACCGGCGGGCGCCGACCGCACGCGCACGTCGGCGGTGATGTCGTACGTGCCGGGGCCCGGGTACTCCTGTGCGCCAGGCAGCGTCCCGGTGGCCAGCGTCCGGCCGGCGCGGTGCGCCGTCCAGGTGCCTTCGGTCCGGCAGGTGTAGCGCACCCGGACACCGGCGCGCCGGCAGCTCGCCGGGGCCAGGACCGTGAGCTGCGGGGTGCCGCTGCCCGCGCAGATGCTGACGACGGCCAGCTGGCCATGGGCGCCGCGCAGGGTGCCGGCGGGCGCGCACAGGGTGGACGGCTCCTCGCCCGCCCGGGACGGCGCGGCGGTGGGCTGTCCCCAGGCGGGGGTGACGAGGGCGAGGGGCAGCAGCGCCGCCCCCGCCAGGCATCTCAGGATGGTGGGACGTGTCGGCACCTGGTGTCCTCCGGGCGGCCGGGACCGGCCGACTGCCGGTCGTCTGGGGCCGAGGATGAGCCGACAGTACGACTGTCGGACCGCGCCACGCCGGTTTGGTCACCGGCAGGCGGCACGGCACGAGGGCCGGTCGGCCCCCTCAGCGCGCCTTGCGTACGTACCCCGGCGCGTCCGGTGTGGAGACGTCCAGGTCGCGGCGGACGATGCTCAGCCGGCCGCCCCAGCGCGCGAGGGCCTTGCGCAGGCCCCGGTCGGTGTACTCGATATCCACCACCAGGTCGTCGAACGCCTTGGCGTACACCTCGCACTCGTCGTACTGCCCGCACTCCTCGGTGACCGCGAAGTCCAGCCCCGCCGCCCCGCGCCGGGCGGCCAGCTCGGCGGTGTTCTTCTGTCCGACCGCCAGTTCCCGGGCGTGCGCGTGCCCGGTGAGCAGGCGCAGATACGCGATCGCGTCGGCGGCGGTGAGCAGATGCTTCGAGCGGGTGTAGCTGTCGTAGTTGTCGGGCTCCACGGCGTCGAAACCCTTCTTCGCGCAGCCGTCGATCCACCGGTTCACCCGCGCCGCCACCCGGCTCCGCTTGGCGGGGGTGCCGATGTCCAGCAGCGGTTCGTCCCAGTCCTCGTCGATGACGAGCCCGCCGTGGCCGTCGCGCAGCAGGAGGTCGGAGGGCCAGTCGGCACGTTCCCGGGGCTGGGCCTGGAAGGCGTTGACGTAACAGATGTTGTACAGGCCGGGGGCGGGGGAGTCGGACCGGTCGCGGCTGACGACGCGGACACCGTGGGCCGGGGGATAGGCGCCGCCGATCTGGTAGTCGAAGCCGGCGTGCCGCGGCGGCAGTCGGTACGTCAGGGGCCCCGAGTCGATCGTGGGTCGGGAACCGCAGCCGGCCGGCGCGGTCGCGGCGAGGGCCACGGCGAGCAGGACGGCGCCGGCCCTCGTCCTCCGGCCTCCCGCCCGGGAGGCCCCTATCGTCAGCACGTCCGCTCCGTCGCATCGCGGTCACGGCCCCGCTCCGGACCGGCGCGGCACGTCCGGAAATGCAACCGTCCGCCCGCGGCCGTGGTCAAGTCGGCGCCGGGAGCCCGACGTACGCTCCTGAGTGACCATCGCCCCTGACGGCAGGAGCAGCAACGATGCAGTACGTGAAGCTCGGTTCGACGGGCCTGGACGTGTCGCGGATCTGTCTGGGCTGCATGACCTACGGCCTGCCCGACCGCGGTACGCACGAGTGGACGCTCGACGAGGATGCGTCCCGCCCGCTCATCCGGCAGGCGCTGGAGGCGGGCATCAACTTCTTCGACACCGCCAACGTCTACTCCGACGGCACCAGCGAGGAGATCGTAGGAAGGGCGCTGCGCGACTTCGCCGACCGCGACGAGATCGTGCTGGCCACCAAGGTGCACGGCCGGACCCGGCCGGGCCCCAACGGCGCCGGCCTGTCCCGCAAGGCCGTCCTGACCGAGATCGACCACAGCCTGCGCCGTCTCGGCACCGACTACGTCGACCTCTACCAGATCCACCGCTACGACCACACCACCCCCGTCGAGGAGACGATGGAGGCGCTGCACGACGTGGTCAAGGCGGGCAAGGCCCGCTACATCGGGGCGAGTTCGATGTACGCCTGGGAGTTCGCCAAGGCCCAGTACACGGCCGACCTCGGTGGCTGGACCCGGTTCGTGTCCATGCAGAACCACTACAACCTGCTCTACCGCGAGGAGGAGCGGGAGATGCTCCCGCTCTGCGCCGACCAGGGCGTGAGCACGCTGCCGTGGAGCCCGCTCGCCCGCGGCCGGCTCACCCGCGACTGGGGCACGGTCACCGAGCGCAGCGCGGGCGACGCCTTCGGCAGCCGCCTGTACCTGGAGGGCGACCGCTCGATCGTCGAGGCGGTGACCCGGATCGCCGAGGACCGGGGTGTGCCGCGTGCCCAGGTGGCACTGGCCTGGCTGCTGCACCGGGACACGGTGGCCGCGCCGGTCGTCGGCGCCGCCCGGCCGGGGCACATCGAGGACGCGGTGGCGTCCGTCGAACTGGAGCTGAGCGAGAAGGAGATGGAGGAACTCCAGCAGCCCTACACGCCGCGCGCGATCAGCGGCCACTGACGGCCGGGCGTCGGTCCGCGCGGGGCGCGCCCGTGCCGCGCGGCCCGGCGCCGAGTTGCCGCTCCGGGATGCCCGGCGAGCGGGTGTGAACGGCGGTAATGCGGCGCAAAGGCTTTCTTGACAAATTGTCAAAAGGGCAACCGCCGGAATTCCTTGTCGGGAACTGTGGGATCTCTTGTTCCCTAGTGCCTTGCTGTGTAAAAGTGTCGCTGTCGGCGCGCAGACAATTACATTTTCCGCTGCATGCGCCAGGTCGCTCCGCACGCCCCCCACGCTTCAAAAGAGCTGCCACGGCGGACGTTCGGGATGTGAATCCTGCCCATACCCCTTGGTATGGACTAATTACCGTGTCGCGCTTGGAGGAATGCAGCGGTGAATGACGCAGGCAGGTCGGATTCCGCGCCGACCGGCCGCCGGTTCGAAGTCCCGGACGAGCGGCTGAGCGCCGAACTGAGGAAGTGGACGGGAACGTCACCCGCGCTGCATCCGGTCGGCGAACTCCTTGACCGGCACTGGGAAGCGGCCTTCGCCTACGCCCGGCTGTGCACCGACGGGCCCCGGGCCGCAGGCATGCTCACCACCGCCGCCTTCACCCGGCTGTTCGGCGAGTCCATCAGGCAGTCGGGCCCGTCCGCCGCCTGGCGGCCCCATCTGCTGGTCACCGTTCGCCGGATAGCCGCCGAGTGGGACGGTGACGGCCGTCAGGAACTGCTGCACGCCGCCCTGCGCACGAACCCCGCCACCGGCGAGCGGGCCTCCGCCCGGCTGCTCCCGCCGCCCGGCCGGCGGCTGCTGTCCCGCGCCTTCCAGCGGCTGCCCCAGTCCGCCCGCGCCGTGCTGTGGCACATCGAGGTCGAGGCCGAACCCCTCGCCGTACCGGCATCGTTGCTGGGCCAGGACGAGGAGGAGACCCGCGTCGAACTCGGCCGCGCCCGCGACCGGCTGCGTGAGGAATGCCTCCAGGCGCACCGCGAACTCGCCCCCGAGACCGAGTGCCGGCGGTACCTGCGCATGCTGGACGTCACCTTCCGGCGCGGCGGCGCCGACCTCGATCCCGATCTGCAAGGGCACCTGGCCGGCTGCCGGCACTGCCGGCAGACCGCCGACCAACTCGCCCAGTTCAACGCGGGACTCGGCCTCGCCCTCGCCGAGGCCGTGCTCGGCTGGGGCGCCCGCGCCTACCTGGAGGCCCGCGCCACCCTTCCCGACGCGACCGCCGCCCCCGGGCCCGGACCGGCCCCCACGCCGCCCGGCCCCTCCCGCCGCTCCGCGCACCGGGCCGCCCGCCGCGCCCGCCGCCGCGACCTCGCCCTCGCCGTCGCCGCGGTCAGCGGCCTGGTCGTGCTGCCGCTCGTCCTGTGGTCGGTGCTGAGCTCGGGTGACGACCCGGCCCCCGCCCCCGGCGCCACCCCCTCCCGGGCACCGGGCAAGGACTCCGCCGGCGCCGGCCCGTCCTGGGCCGGCTCGAGCGGGACCACTCAGGGGGCACTGCGCGGCCGGCTGCACAACCTCGCCTCCGGCCTCTGCGTGGACGTCGTCGGCGACAAGGCCGTCAAGGGTGCCGAGACCGAACTCACCACCTGCTCCTCGGCCCCCGCCCAGCAGTGGCAGTACGAGACCGACGGGCTGCTGCGCAACGCCTCCGCGCCGGACCTCTGCCTGGACTCCCACCTCGGCTACTCGGTCCGGCTCGCCCCCTGCTCGGCCCCCGCGAAGGCCGCCAAGGACATCCGCTACGACTTCACCCTCCAGGGCGCCCTCGTGCCCCGCTCGGACCAGGAGCTGGCGCTCGCCCCGGCCGCCACCGACGGATCCGGCGCCCTCGTGCTCAAGACCCGCACCGCGACCTCCGCCCAGCGCTGGAGCGTCGACACCGCGAGCCCCGACCTGGAGATGCAGATCGTCAACTGGGACATCGACAGCACCCCCGTGCCGTCCCCGTCGGCCAAGGTCACCCCCAGGGCCGCGAAGTCCCCGTCCCCGTCGACCACCCCGACGGCAACCGTGTCCACCGCCCCGCCGCCGGATTCACCCAGCCCCGACTTCTGCTCCGTCCACCCGTCCTACTGCTCCTGGGGCGGCGGCGGATACGGCGGAGGCGGCGGCCACCACCACCACTGAGCCGCCGCCCGCTCAGTGGTGGT
Organism: Streptomyces sp. NPDC041129; assembly: GCF_055592265.1. Lineage (NCBI taxonomy): Bacteria > Bacillati > Actinomycetota > Actinomycetes > Kitasatosporales > Streptomycetaceae > Streptomyces > Streptomyces sp. NPDC041129. The sequence goes on from NZ_JBVIYV010000001.1 coordinate 824,452, forward strand.
GATGCGGCGGCGGGGGCGGGATCGTCGCCAGACCGGGGGCCGGTTCCGGCCAGACCAGCAGCACCGGGCAGGGCGCGTGGTCGACGGCGAACCGGACGGCCGGACCCAGACTGCGCGGCCCGAGCCGCGACCGGTCGCCGTCCCGCGCCAGCACCAGCAGATCGGCACCCTCCGCGGCGGCCACCACCTCCCGCTCGACCCGCCCGGAGCGCTCCGCGCGGGAGCACGGCCGCCCCAGCCGCTGTGCCGCAGCGTCCAGGATCCCGGTGGCCGAAGTGGCCTCCAGCGCCTCCAGCCGCCCGCCCGGGTCCCGTTCGGGATGGCCCCGGCCCAGAAGCCCCGCGAACGCGCCGTGCGCCACCCCGGCCACGTCCGGGCCGGACACATGCAGCAGCACCACCTCGGCGTCCGGCGGGGCGTGGGTGTGCACGGCGTCCACGCAGGCGGGCCAGGTGCCCTCGACGAGCCAGGCGATCACACGCATCCGGCCGGCCTCCCTCGGCTCACGGAATCCTCAGAGAATCTGCAGCGCCCCCCACAGTGCCACCACCGACACCGCCAGCGAACAGGGCACGGCGATCAGGCCCAGCCGGGTGAACTCCCCGAGGTCCACGCCGTGCTCGTGCTGGTGCACGATCCGCCGCCACAGCAGGGTGGCCAGCGACCCGGCGTACGTCAGGTTCGGGCCGATGTTCACCCCGAGCAGCACCGCGAGCACCGCGCCGGAACCGGCGGGGGCGGCGAGCGGCAGCAGCACCAGCACGGCCGGCAGGTTGTTGATGAGGTTGGCCAGGACCGCGGCCAGCGCGGCGGTCCCCAGCAGCGCGGCGAGCCCGGTGCCGCCGGGCAGGACCCGCCCGAGCACGTCCGCGAGCCCGTTGTCGACGACCGCCCGCACCACGATGCCCAGCGCCAGCACGAACGCCAGGAACGCCGGGGCCGCCGCCCGCACGACGGCCAGGGGTGTCGCGTTGCGCCGCAGCAGCGCCCGCCCGGCCAGCACCAGCGCCCCCGCCGCCGCCACCCACGCCGGGTCCACGCCGAACGCCGACGCCACCACGAACCCCGCCAGCGTGCAGCCCACGGTCACCAGCGCGAACAACGGCAGCGGCGGCGCCGCGGCCCGCTCCCCGGGCACCGGGGCCGCGGCCGTCAGGTCCCGGGCGAAGAACCGCCGGAACACCAGGTACTCGGCGCCGATCGCCACCAGCCAGGGCAGCGCCATCAGGGCCGCGAACCGGGTGAAGCTCAGCCCGCTCGCCGCGAACGCGAGCAGGTTCGTCAGGTTGGACACGGGCAGCAGCAGCGACGCCGTGTTGGACAGATGGGTGCAGGCGTACACATGCGGTTTCGGGCGTACGCCGGTGCGCGCGGCGGTGGCGAAGACGACCGGGGTCAGCAGCACGATGGTGGCGTCCAGGCTGAGCACGGCCGTGATCGCCGACGCCAGCGCGAACACCGCCGTCAGCAGCCGCACCGGCCGGCCCGCCGCCCAGCGCGCCATCCACGCCCCGCACGCCTCGAACAGCCCCTCCACGTCGCAGAAGTGGGCGAGCACCAGCACCGCCGCCAGGAAGCCCACGACCGGCCCGAGCCGCTCCGCCTCCGCCCGCGCGTGCTCCAGCGGGATAGCGCCGGCCGCGATCACGATCCCGGCGGCGGGGACGGCCAGCGTCGCCTCCGGCCATCCGAAGGGACGTACGACGGCCCAGGCCAGCACGGCGACGAGCAGCACGGCCGACAGGGCCTCGGCGAGCGGGGTGTTCAGGGCGGGTCCTTCCGGATCGGTCTCCAGGGGGTGCCCGCCCATGAAAGCAAACGCCGGCGCGCGCACCACGCAGACCGGGTGCCCGCCGCGCCCGGGTACCGATCCCGGGCCGCACGACGAACCCCGCCGTCCGGGACGGACGGCGGGGCCGGTCACGGCGGTGGAGCCGGTCAGGCGCCGGTGCCGGGGCTGAACACGGTCAGGAACACGGAGGAGGAGTTGCCGCCGACCGGCACCTCCCCGGCCGTCCACGCCACCCTCAGGTGGTCCCGCTCGTCCGGCGGGGTGATCAGCAGCCCGGACGGCCTGGCCGTCTTCGCCTCGCTGATCTCCGGGTTGGAGAAGGTCAGGCCGGCCCAGGCGCTCTGCCCGGGCTTGAGCGTGACGGTCGCCGGGGAGCCGGAGGAACGCTTGGGATCGGGGCCGAGCTGGCTGCCGGAGGCGTTCACGAAGGCCGCGCCCGGATAGCCGCGCAGGGTGCAGGTCCGGCCGGACTTGTTGGTGAGCACGAGGGGGAAGTTCTCCTGTCCGGCGCCCGGGTTGTTGCGGCCGACGGCGGCCCGCAGCTCGGAGGTGTGGCACCGGGTACTGGTGGCGGCGGTCTTTCCGCCGCTGTCGGTGCCGGTGCCGCTGCTGGTGCCGCCGGATGCCGTGCCCGTCTTCGGGGCGGAGGACGAGGCCGCGCCACCGGGGGTGGAGGAGGCGGGGGAGGAGACGGCGGAGGCCGGGCTGTCGCCGGCCTCGGTGGCCGGACCCGCCGTGCCCGGCTCCTTCCTGGGCGTGGAGCTGCCGTCCTGGCTGCCGCAGGCGGTCAGCAGGCTCAGTACGGCGACCGCCCCCGCGAGCAGGGCCCCGCGCCGCGGGGACCGGGATGAGTAGGCCATGTCGCTCAACACTCCTGGATTTTCACGGCACGCGACGGGCGCGTGCCTCCGGCGCCGGGTGCGCCGTCACCACACTCCGATGCACGGGGCGCCGGAAAAGTTCGCCTCGCCCGGAAATCCCTTCCCCGCACCGCCCGCCGCGGAACGTGTTCAGGTGACCCGCAGTGAGCGGAGTACGTCATCGGTCCCGCCGCCGTCACCCCGGCGGCGGACCTGGACGTACACCTGCGGCCCCGCGGAGCCCTCCGCCGGTGCCAGGGCCGACTCCGTGACCGAGCCGCCGTCCGGGCAGCCGCTCCAGGACCGGACACGGCCGTGCCAGCCGGCGCTCGTGAAGCTCCGGGAGCCCGCGTACTGACAGCCCGTGTGGGTGAGGGCGGTCACCCGGGCGGTGACGTCGCCGTGTTGGCTGAGACCGACGAAGACGCCGTCGACCCCCGCCCTCAAGTCGGACCAGCGGGAGAGGTCGCCGGCGACCACCAGGCCCGGCTGGTGCCCCGCCGGGAGGCCGAGGGCGTGCGGATCCCAGCCGGAGTCGCGCAGCTCACGGGCCCAGGCCGCCGGCACCTCGACCGACACCCGGCCGGTGGCGTCCCGCACCTCGGTCCGGCCGCCGGAGCCGGGACGCTGCAGCACCAGCGTCACCGCGACGGCGGCCGCCACGGCGGCGGCCACCGCGGTCAGGACCAGGGTCCCGGTGCCGAGCCGTCGCCGGACGGAGCCGAGCCGCCCACCCGCCCGGCCGCCGGCGGGCGCCGCGAGCCGGTCCAGTTCGTCCGCGAACGCCTGCGCGCCCGGCCAGCGCCGCTCCCGGTCCGGCTCCAAGGCGCGCAGCAGGGCCCGCTCGGCGTCCGCGCCGAGGTCGGGCCGCAGCCGCCCGGGCGGTACGACCTTCCCCGGCGGCCCCGGGACGGTGCCGGTGACCAGCTCGTAGCCGACCGCGCCCAGGCTGTAGACATCGGCGCGGGCGTCGATGCCCGCGCCCGGCTCCGCCTGCTCCGGCGGCTGGTAGCCCGCGGAGCCGGCCGCCAGGGTGAGCACCGAGGCCTGCGCCAGGCTCTTGGCCAGCCCCAGGTCGGCGAGCAGCACGCGCCGTTCGCCGTCCGGGGCGGTGTGCAGCAGCACGTTGGTCGGCTTGATGTCGCGGTGCACGATGCCGGCCTCGTGCAGCGCGGCGGCGCCGCGCGCGGCCAGCGCGCTCAGCGCGAGCGCCCGCGGCACCGGCAGCGGACCGGCCGTCAGCAGATCGGCGAGGGTGCCGCCGGCGGCGTACTCCATCACGAAGTACGGTCTGCCGTCCGGGAGTTCACCGATGTCGTAGACCTGCACCACCCGGCTGGAGCCGGCCCGGCGCAGCAGCCGCGCCTCGGACAGGAAGCGCTCCCGGACGTCGAGCCGGTGCGCCCAGTTCTCGGCGAGGACCTTCACCGCCACCGGGGCGTCGAGCTCGTCGTCGTGGGCGAGCCACACGGTGGCGAAGGCGCCGGTGCCCAGGCGCCGTTGGAGGCGGTAGCGGCCGATCCGCTCCAATGAGTGCATACGGCTATCATGCCTGCCCTGAGATCGACTTCCAGGGGGCCCCGACGTGCCGGACGAGGCGACGGCCGAAGACCTTGCCCGGAGCGCCGCCGCCGGCGACGGGGCGGCGCTGGACCGGCTGCTGACCGGGCTGCGGCCCGAGGTGGTGCGCCGCTGCGGACGGTTCCTGCCCTGCCGGGAGGACGCCGAGGAGGCGGCGCAGGACGTGCTGCTCCAGGTGGCCCGGCACATCTCCGGCTTCGAGGGCCGCAGCCGCTTCAGCACCTGGCTGTACACCGTCGTCGCCAACTGCTGCCGGCAGAAGTACCGGGAGCTGAAGCGGCGGGCGGCCGAGCGGCCCGCCGTGATCGAGCCCGCCGAACACGTCGACCCGCGCACCACCAGCGTCATCGCGGGCTCGCGGGTCGACCTGCTGGAGGCCCTTGACCGGCTGGAGCGCGAGCACCCGCACCTGGTCGCGCCCCTGGTGTACCGGGACATCTGCCAGCTCGACTACGCCGAGGCCGCCGAGCGCGCCGGCATCCCGCTCGGCACGTTCAAGTCCCGCCTGCACGAGGCCCGCAAACAGGTACGGCCCTGGCTGCGGGTCTACTGAGCCGCCTCGGTCAGCGCCAGTTCGGCCCAGATGGTCTTGCCCTCCGGGGTGTGCCTGCTGCCCCACCGCTGGGTGAGCTGGGCGACCAGCAGCAGCCCGCGGCCCCCCTCGTCGAAGGTCTTGGCGCGCCTGAGGTGCGGCGCCGTGTGGCTGGTGTCGGACACCTCGACGATCAGCGTGGTCGCGTCGTGGATCAGCCGCAGCCGGATCGGCCGTGAGCCGTAGCGGATGGCGTTGGTGACCAGTTCGCTCACCACCAGCTCCGCGGTGAACGCGACCTCGCTCAGCGACCACCGGTCGAGCTGGTCGAGCACCTGCTTGCGGATCGGCGCGACCAGCGCCGGGTCGGCGGGGATGTCCCAGGTCGACACCTGGGAGGCGGGCAGCCCACGGGTGCGGGCCAGCAGCAGGGCCACGTCGTCGGTGGCCTCGCCCGGCGGCAGCAGCTTCTGCAGGACCAGGTCGCAGGTCTGGTCCAGGGAGCCCGCGTACGCGTTCAGCGCCTCGCCGAGCAGTCGCCTGCCGACGTCCAGGTCCCGCCTGCGGGACTTCACCAGACCGTCCGTGTACAGGGCGAGCACGGTGCCCTCGGGCAGCTCCACCTCCGCGGACTCGAACGGCAGCCCGCCCAGCCCGAGCGGGGGACCGGAGGGCAGCTCCAGTTCGTGCGGCTCGCCGCCCGGCCGCAGCACCAGCGGCTGCGGGTGCCCCGCGCGGGCCAGCGTGCAGCGCCTGGACACCGGGTCGTACACGGCGTACAGGCAGGTGGCGCCCACCTCGCCGGGGCTGTCGTCGCCGCTGTACTGCTCCGACAGCCGGATCACCAGGTCGTCGAGGTGGGTGAGCAGCTCGTCGGGGGCCAGGTCGAGGTCGGCGAGGGTGCCGACGGCGGTGCGCAGCCGGCCCATGGTGGCCGAGGCCTGGATGCCGTGCCCGACCACGTCCCCGACGACCATCGCGACCCGCATCCCGGACAGCGGGATGACGTCGAACCAGTCGCCGCCCACACCGGCCCGGGCCGCCGGCAGATACCGCGAGCGGGCCTGCAGGGCGGCGGTGCGGGGCATCGTGCGGGGCAGCAGGCTGCGCTGCAGGGCGAGCGCGGTCTCGCGCTCACGGGAGTAGCGGCGCGCGTTGTCGATGCAGACGGCGGCCCGGGTGGTGATCTCCTCGGCCAGCAGCGCGTCGTCGGCGGTGAAGGAGTCCGGCCGCCGGTGCCGGGTGAGTACGGCGACCCCGAGGGTCAGTCCGCGCGCCCGGATCGGCACCGACATCGTCGAATGGATGCCGAACCTCCTCACGACCTGGTCGCGCCCGGTGTGCCAGCTGTGCCACTTGGCCATGTTCCCGGCGGCCACGGAGGCGATGATCGTGCGGCCCGCGGTCAACGCGTCGGCCTGCGGGGAGAAGTCCGGGTACAGCTCCGCCCGCCCCGGCCGGACCACGGCCTCCGGCACGCCGTCGAGTACCGACTGATGGGCGGTGCGGCGCAGCCGCAGGGGCGCCGTGACGCGCGCGGGGGGCTCGCCGTCGTGCTCCTGCGGGTCCAGCAGATCGATGGTGACGAAGTCGGCGAGCACGGGGACGCACACGTCCGCCAGTTCCTGGGCCGTACGCGTGATGTCCAGCGTGGTGCCGATCCGCGCGCTCGCCTCGTTGACCAGTTGCAGCCGCTGGCGGGCCCGGTGGTTGTCGGTGACGTCGTGCGCGGCCAGGCACACGCCGAGCACCCTGCCCCGGGCGTCGGAGATCGGGGCCATCCGGGTGAGCCAGGCCGTGATCCGGTTGTCGCCGCCGACGTTGCCCGTGTTCTCCATGTCCAGCGGCAGGCCGCTGGACAGCACCTGGAGCATGCCCCGTTCCAGGTCCTCCGTCGGCCCCTGCCCGCCGAGCTCCGAGATCCGCAGGCCCCTGACGCGCTCCTCGGGCAGCCCGATGAACTCGGCCATGGCCTGATTGATGCGCCGCAGGCGGAGCTGGTCGTCATAGAGCGCGACGGCGCAGGGTGACTGGATGAGGCTCGCCCCGGCCAGCGTGTCGTCGTCCAGGGCGTGCGGCTGGTCGCCGGTCAGCGGGGAGACCACCAGCCAGCCGGCGCTGTGGCCGGAACCGGGCGGCCGGCGGTGGGCGAGCAACCACACGGGAACGGCACGGCCGTCCCGGTGGCGCAGCTCCACCGTCCCGTTCCAGCGCGCTCCCAAGGGCACCTCGGTGAGGCCCTCCCCGGCCAGCAGGCGGGCCGCGGGGCGGCCCACGACGGACTCCGGCGGGTGGCCGAGCAGGCGCCGCGCGCCCTCGTTCCACTCGACCAGTGTTCCGTCGTCGTCGATGACGGCCCGGGCCGTGGCCGCATCGTCGAACGGATAGACCCGGCTCATCGTCGCCGCTCCCAGCGCACACTCACAGTGAACAGGTGGTACCACGCGCGTTCCAGCGTAGTGCGTGGCGCACCTTCCGCGGGGACCGTGCCCTCCGGCGGCCTGGTCGATCCGTCGAACAGGGTCAAGGGGGATTTTCGGCCGAGGTGCCGCCGGGGCCGAATGCGCGGTTCCGGGCCCTTGACGGCGGCGTGCGCGGCGCCGTCAGAATCTGTTTGAACGCGATCAGTTGTGAGTACTTCTGGGCCTCAATGAGGGAGAGCGATGACGGTCACGCGCAGATCGGTACTCGTCGCGGCCACGGCGGCGCCCGCGGCCGGAGCGCTCCTGGGCGCCCCCGCGGCACTGGCCGCCGACGCATCCGGCGCGGCGGGAGGACGCCACACCGTCCCGCTCCGGGACGGCTGGCGCTTCGCGCTGGCCGACCTGGACGGCGGGGCCGAGGGCAGCGGGGCCCACGCCGGCGCGGCGGAGCCCGGCTACGACGACTCCGACTGGCGCCAGGTCGCCGTACCGCACGACTGGAGCATCGAGCAGACACCCACGACGGAGCACGGCACCACCAGCGGCACCGGCTTCCTCCCGGGCGGCCTCGGCTGGTACCGGCTGGCCTTCACCCTGCCGCCCGCCTACGCCGGCAAGCGCATTTCGGTGGAGTTCGACGGCGTCTACATGGACTCGTACGTCTACTGCAACGGCACCGAGGCGGGCCGGCATCCCTACGGCTACACCGGCTTCGCCGTCGACCTCACCGGCCTCGTGCACACCGACGGCAGGACCGGGAACGTCCTCGCGGTGAAGGTGCGCAACCAACTCCCCAGCAGCCGCTGGTACTCCGGCAGCGGCATCTACCGCGAGGCCCGCCTCGTGGTCACGGACCCCCTGCACGTGGCCCGCTGGGGCACCCGTGTCACCACCCCGGAGGTCACCGGGGGGCGGGCGCTGGTCCGGGTGGCGACGACGGTGGTGAACGAGTCCGGCACCGGCGCGGACGTCCAGGTGCTGTCCCGCGTCACCGGCCCCGACGGCCGCACGGTCGCGCATGCGTCGAGCACGGCGGCCGTCTCCGGCGAGGCCACCGAGATCCATGAACTGACCGTCCCCAAGCCTCTGTTGTGGGACCTCGGCACCCCGCAGAACCGCTACACCCTGCACACCGAACTCCGCGCCGACGGCCGCACCACCGACACCCACCGCACCTCCTTCGGTATCCGCACCTACCGCTTCGACCCCGACGAGGGCTTCTCCCTCAACGGTGTCCCCACCAAGATCAAGGGCGTGGACCTCCACCACGACCAGGGCGCCCTCGGCGCCGCGATCAGCCTCGACGCGGTGCGCCGGCAGATGACCATCATGAAGTCGATGGGTGTCAACGCCTTCCGCACCTCGCACAACCCGCCCTCGCCGCAGATGATCCAGGTCTGCGAGGAGCTGGGCATCGTGATGATGGTGGAGGCCTTCGACTGCTGGCGCACCGGCAAGACCAAGTACGACTACGGACGGTTCTTCGACGAGTGGTGCGAGCGGGACGCCACCGAGATGGTGCTCGCCGCCCGCAACTCGCCCGCCGTCGTGCTGTGGTCCATCGGCAACGAGATCCCCGACTCCACGTCCACCGCCGGACTCGCCATGGCGGACCGGATCATCGGCGCCATCAGGGCGGCCGACGACACCCGCCCGCTCGTCATCGGTTCGGACAAGTACCGCCGGGTGCCGGCCAGGGGCTCGGCGGCCGACCTCATGCTCGCCAAGCTCGACGGACTGGGCCTGAACTACAACACCGCCCAGTCGGTGGACGCGCTGCACGCCGCCTACCCGCACCTGTTCCTCTTCGAGTCCGAGTCGTCCTCGGAGACCTCGACCCGGGGCACGTACCAGGAGCCGGAACACCTCAACACCGGGGAGAACCACACCCCGGGCAGGCGCGAGGTCTCCTCCTACGACAACAACCTCGCCTCCTGGACGATGAGCGGCGAGTACGGCCACAAGAAGGACCGGGACCGGAAGTGGTTCACGGGGCAGTTCCTGTGGTCCGGCATCGACTACATCGGCGAGCCGACGCCGTACGACGTCTTTCCGGTGAAGGCGTCCTTCTTCGGCGCGGTGGACACGGCCGGCTTCCCGAAGGACATGTACCACCTCTTCCGCAGTCAGTGGACGGACGAGCCGATGGTCCATCTGCTGCCGATGAGCTGGAACCACGAGGAGGGCGAGACGGTCGAGGTCTGGGCGTACGCGAACGTGCCCTCCGTGGAGCTCTTCCTCGACGGGAAGTCCCTCGGGACCCGGGAGTTCGACGTCAAGCGGACCACCGACGGCCGCGCCTACCTGGAGACCACGGAGGCCACCGGTGACGACAAGACCTTCACCGGCGGCCCCTACCCCGGCAGTTACACCAGCCCCAACGGCAGCGCGGGCAAGCTGCATCTGAGCTGGCGGGTGCCCTTCCGGCCGGGTGAGCTGAAGGCGGTGGCCCGCCGGGACGGCAGGATCGTCGCCACGGATGTGCTGTGCACCGCAGGTGACCCGCACACGGTGCGCCTGACCGCCGACCGGAAGTCCCTCGCCGCCGACGGCCGTTCGCTGGTCTTCGTGACCGCGGAGATCGTGGACGCGCACGGCGTGGTGGTGCCCGACGCCGGCCACCTCATCGCCTTCTCCGTCACCGGGGGCTCCCTGGCCGGTGTCGACAACGGCCGCGAGGAGAGCGCCGAGCGCTACCAGTCGAGCACCCGCACCGCCTTCCACGGCAAGGCCCTCGCCATCGTCCGGTCCGGCGGCGCGCCGGGCACGCTCGAGGTGACGGCGCGGGTGGCCGGCCTGCGCGAGGGCACGGTGAGGGTGCGCACCACACCCGCGCGCTCGGCGGCCACCACACCCGTCACCGCCTTCGCGCCCGGGCGTCCGGAGCCCGTCGGCCTCCCGCACGCGGACGCCAGTTACTCCGGACGCCCGGACACCCCGCCCGCCGCGATGCTGGACGGGGACCCGGCCACCGGCTGGTCCAACGCCTTCGCCAAGTCGGCCACGGCGCTGCTGCCCGCGTTCAGCGGGGCCCGCGCCGCGGACTGGGTGTCGGTCGACTTCGGCCGTCTCCGGAACCTCGACCGGGTCGCGGTCTCCTTCACGGTCGACGGCACGCACGCCCGGCCCGCGGAGGCGGCGGTGGAGGTGTGGGACGGTCGGGAGTACGTGCCGGTGACCGGGGCGAGGACGGACTGGGCCACCGCCTCGGACGCTCCGACGGTGATCACCTTCGACACGGTGCGCGGATCCCGGCTGCGTATCCGGCTCACCAGCGCGTATCCCGGTGAGGACGGGGGAGCGGTGCGCATCAGCAGGCTCGACGCCTGAGAGGCCCGGGGCGGTCCTGACGGGGAGCCGTGAGACGGCTTCCCCGTCGGGACCGTTGACGCGGTGTCATGTCTGGAACAAGCATAGTCGTCGACCGCATCTGGGAGCGCTCCCATGGAGAGGGGGCGCGCCCCGCACCTCTCCTCCCGAGGAGCCCAGACGTGAAACGACCGAGAACCGTGACACTGTCCCTCACCGCCCTGCTGGCGGCCCTGCTCACCGCGTTACCGGCCGCCCCCGCCGGTGCAGGTGAGAGCGAACAGATCAGGAACGGCGGCTTCGACACCACCGCCGAGCCGTGGTGGACGACGAACAACACGAGCGGGGCCCTGTCCGACGGGCGGCTGTGCGCCGATGTCCCGGGCGGCACCGCCAACCGCTGGGACGCCGCCGTCGGGCAGAACGACATCACGCTGGTGAAGGGGGAGTCGTACCGCTTCTCCTTCAAGGCGTCCGGGGTGCCCGAAGGGCATGTGGTGCGGGCGCTCGTGGGACTGCAGACGGCGCCGTACGACACCTGGTACGAGGTCAGCCCGCAGCTCGGCGCCTCCGGCGACAGGTACTCCTACACCTTCACCTCACCCGTGGACACCGGCCAGGCGCAGGTCGCGTTCCAGGCCGGCGGCGCCACCGACCCCTGGCGGCTCTGCCTGGACGACGTGTCGCTGCTCGGCGGGGTCCCGCCGGAGGTGTACCGGCCCGACACCGGGCCCCGGGTCCGCGTCAACCAGGTCGCCTACCTGCCCACCGGGCCGAAGAACGCCACCCTCGTCACCGACGCCACCACCGCCCTGCCCTGGCGGCTGAAGGACGCCGGCGGCAGGACGGTCGCCCACGGCCGTACCACGCCGCGCGGCACCGACGCCTCCTCCGGGCAGAACGTCCACTCGATCGACTTCGGCGCCTTCCGGGGGCACGGCGAGGGCTTCACGCTGGTCGCCGACGACGAGACGAGCCGGCCCTTCGCCATCGGCGCGAGCGCCTACGAACGACTGCGCCTCGACTCGCTGAAGTACTACTACACCCAGCGCAGCGGCATCGCGATCCGCGACGATCTCCGCCCGGGCTACGGCAGGCCCGCGGGCCACCTCGGCACCGCGCCCAACCAGGGTGACAAGGACGTCCCGTGCCGTCCGGGGCTGTGCGACTACACGCTGGACGTCACCGGCGGCTGGTACGACGCCGGCGACCACGGCAAGTACGTCGTCAACGGCGGTATCTCCACCTGGGAGCTGCTCAGCACCTACGAGCGTTCCCTGACGGCGCGCACCGGTGAGCCGGCCCGGCTGGGCGACGGCAGCCTCGACCTGCCCGAGAGCGGCAACAAGGTGCCCGACGTGCTCGACGAGGCCCGCTGGGAGCTGGAGTTCCTGCTGAGGATGCAGGTGCCGGACGGGAAGCCACTCGCCGGCATGGCCCACGGCAAGGTGCACGACTCCGAGTGGACCGGACTGCCGCTGCTGCCGAGCGACGACCCGCAGAAGCGGGAACTGCACGCCCCGACCACCCAGGCCACCCTGAACCTGGCGGCGACGGCCGCGCAGGCGGCCCGGCTCTACCGGCCCTACGACCGGCAGTTCGCGGCACGGGCCCTTACGGCCGCGCGCACGGCCTGGCGCGCCGCCCTCGCGCACCCGCGGACCTACCCGGACCCGAACGACGGCACCGGCGGCGGCGCCTACCCCGACGACGACGCGTCCGACGAGTTCTACTGGGCGGCCGCGGAGCTGTATCTCACCACCGGCGAGCAGGAGTTCGCGGACCATGTGCTGAAGTCGCCGGTCCACACCGCCGGCATCTTCGGCCCGCTCGGCTTCGACTGGGGCCGCACGGCCGCGGCCGGCCGGCTCGACCTGGCCACCGTGCCGAACCGGCTGCCCGGCCGGGACCGGGTGCGCCGGTCGGTGATCAACGCCGCCGACACCTATCTGGCGACCGCCGCGTCCCAGCCCTACGGCCTGCCGTACGCCCCGGACGGCAACGTCTACGACTGGGGCTCCAACGCCCAGGTGCTGAACAACGCGCACGTCGTCGCCACGGCCTACGACCTGACCGGCGCGGGGAAGTACCGGGACGGCGCGCTGGAGAGCATGGACTACCTCCTCGGCCGCAACGCGCTGAACATCTCCTACGTCACCGGCTACGGCGAGGTCGCCTCCCACCACCAGCACAGCCGCTGGTACGCGCGGGAACTCGATCCGAAGCTCCCGGACCCGCCGGACGGCACCCTCGCCGGCGGACCCAACTCCGGCATCCAGGACCCCTACGCGCAGGACAGACTGAAGGGCTGCACGGGTCAGTTCTGCTACATCGACGACATCCAGTCCTGGTCCACCAACGAGACGGCCGTCAACTGGAACGCGGCGCTGGCCTGGATGGCCTCGTTCGTGGCGGACCAGGGATAGGGACGCGGAGCAGGGCCCCGGGTCAGGTGTGGTAGCCGAGGACGGTCATCATGCCGCTCTCCGAGTGGTACTGGTTGTGGCAGTGCAGCATCCACAGCCCGGGGTTGTCCGCGTCGAAGTCGACGACGAGCTTGCGGTGCGGCAGCACGATGGCCGTGTCCTTGCGCGCCCCCGCGCCGTCGAGGCCGGCGACGGCGAACGTGTGGCCGTGCAGGTGCATGGGGTGCCACATGTCGGTGGCGTTGATGAGGGTGAGCCGCACCCGTTCACCGGCGCGCACCGGATGGCGCTGACGGACGGAGTACGGCCGGTGGTCGAAGCCCCAGTCGTACTTCTCCATCGTGCCGGTGATCCTGATGCGCATCTCGCGGTCCGGATCGCGGTCGTTCAGGGCCACGGAGTCGTCCGGCCGCAGACGCCGGGCCGGGACCACCCTCCGGTCGAGCCCGTCCGGGTGCACGTCGGCCGGGGGAACGTTCCGGCCCTTGTCGGTGCGCAGGACGGCGAGGGCCTGGCCCCTCTTGCCCTCGGCCAGGGCGACGAACGGGAAGACGCCGTCCTTGGCGGTGACCAGGACGTCGTAACGCTCGGCCATGCCGACGAGGAGGGCGTCGGTCTCGGTGTGCCGCACCGGGTAGCCGTCGGTGTGCGTGACGGTCATCGGGTGCCCGTCCAGCGCAACGCGGAAGGCGGTCTCGGAACCGGCGTTGATGATGCGCAGCCGGACGCGCTCGCCGGGCCGGCACCGGAACACCGAGGGGTGGCCGGCGGTTCGGCCGTTGACGAGGTAGAGGGGGTAGTCGACGCTGCCGGCGTCCCCGTGCAGCATGCGGCTGTGCGCGTGGTGCAGCACCCGGTTGGGCCCGCCGGCCGCATGGGAGTGCGCGGCGTGCGGGGCCGCCGTCCCGCCGGAACGGGTCGGCTCGGGGCCCATGGCCATGCCCTCCATCTTCATGCCCTTGGGCATGAGCTGTCGGAGCACCTGGTCGGGGGTGGAGCCCTGGACGCCGTCGAGCCAGTCGTCCAGGACGATGACCCACTCCTTGTCGTAGGCGAGGGGCTCCTTGGGGTCGTCCACGATGAAGGGGGCGTACAGGCCGCGGTCGGGCTGCATGCCGACGTGGGAGTGGAGCAGGAACGTGCCCGGATGGGAGACGGTGAAGCGGTAGGTGAAGTCGGTCCCGGGCGCGATGGCGTTCTGGGTGAGGCCCGGGACGCCATCCATGTCGCAGCGCATGCGCACGCCGTGCGAGTGGAGGGTGGTGGTGTCCGGCAGCCGGTTGGCGAGGGTGAGGCTGAGGACGTCACCTGCGGTGACGCGTACCAGCGGGCCGGGCAGCTGCTCGTGGTACGCCCAGGTGCGCACATGCAGCCCGCCCAGGTCCAGGGTGTTCTCGGCGGCGGTGAACCTGAGCATGCGCACCGGGCCGGAGCCGCGTCTGCGCTCGGCGGCACGCACCTCGGGACCCGAAGGCTCGACATATCCCTTCGGCCCGGGCGGAACGAAGTCCCCCTGGACGCCGGCCGCGGCCGCGGGGCCGGAACGGGGGTGGGAGCCGGATTCGGTGCAGGCAGCCAGCAGTCCCGCGCCGGCGGCAGCGAACGGGGCTTGGAGCAGGGTACGCCGCGAAGGTGTGTGCATGAATGAAATAAGACACGTTTTGATCTGATATATGCGGGATCCCGGGCGGCGCGTCCGATGGAGTCGGCGCCTCGGCCGCGAGTGCCCCGGCCCGTTCCCGCGCGCGGACGGCGGGCGCGCCGTGTTGCCCCGCCGTGGACGGCGGCGCGAGAGTGGTGCCATCGGACTGCTTGGGGGTGTGGACCGTGTGCGTGGGCGTCGCGTCACCGGCGGAGAACGGGCATGGTCCCGGAGTTCGGCAGGTACCGGGACGAAGTGGCTCCGACCTGCTGATATTTACGGGTGAGTACCCGAGCGGTACCGTTGGTGCATGCCAGCTCTCAACGTGGAGTTCACGGACCGTGAACTGGAGGACCTGCGTCAGATCGCCAAGGAGCGCGGTACGTCGATGAAGGCGCTGGTGCGCGAGGCCGCCGCCGCCGACATCGCCCGCCACCGCGCGCTGCAGGAGGGCGCGGAGGCGTTCCGGAGCTTCTTCACCGCTCACGCCGAGGAGTTCGCGGCCGCGTTCCCCGACGACGAACCCCCGGCCAAGGGCGAGGCCGCCTGAGCGATGCCACCCGTCATCCACATAGACGTCCCGTGGCTGCTCCAGCGGCACGAGGAGGTCCTGCCGGACCAGCCCACGGTCGACGACTTCTCCGCGCTGGTCGCCGCCGTCGCCCGGCACCGTGTCGACCCGCCCCGGCTCGGTGTGGACTCCGACCCCGCCTGGCGGGCCGCCGCCCTGCTGCACACCCTCGCCGTGCTCAAGCCGCTGCCCTCGGCCAACGCCCGCTTCGCCTGCGCGACGGCGGTGGCCTACATGTTCGTCAGCGGCGCGGGCATCGACGCGCCCTACGGTGCCCTCGTCGACCTCGCCCGCGACCTGATCTCCGGCAAGACGGACGTGTGCGGCGCCGCCGACCGGCTGCGTTCCTGGCAGATCTGAGGCGGGCCCCGGCCGGCGGGGGGAAGCCGCCGGGGCCGCCGGCCGGGGATGCCCTCACGGAGCGGGGCCGCCGGCCGAGGGCAGTTGAACGGGGCCGGCGGCCGCTTTCGCGGCGGGGAGCTGCCGCTCCGCCGCGCGGCCTTCCGAGGGGGCCGGACCCAGTCCACTACCCGGCCGCGCACGCCGGGAGCGTGCGTGGCCGGCCGGTGCGTGCACGGCGTTCACACGGGGCGCGCGGATATAGGGAAAGGGGCGGGGCGGAACCGTCCCGGCCGCACCCGTCCGGCTTCGTGCCAAAGGCCGCTGATGTCGCACGAATGCCTTGTTCCGTGTGTGGAGGTTGTGCAAGGGTTGAAACACGGTGCGGGGGGTAACCGCCTGCATTGTCAAGGCAGTTGGAACCGGGCCGGTCCGGCACCGGTGAATTCCCGCTCCCCGCGCGCGTATCCGGCGATCGGCAATCGACGCACCACACCCATCAAAGGATTCCGCTCAGTGCCCACCCCCCACCCCCCTCGTCCGCCCTATCCGCCGCCGGGCGGAGACCCCGGAGAGTCCGACGAGTTCCTCGCGGCCCCGCTGCGAGCCGGCTCCGACGCGGAGGTCTCCCGGTCCACCGCGCTGCTGATGGCCCGCCACTGGCGGGCCGCACACGACTACGCCGTCGTCTGTCTGGCCACGTCGGGCCCGCTCGCCCACATGGTCACCGGCGCCGCCTTCCACCGGACCCTCGCCCGGCTCGCGCTCGGCGAGCCCGCCGAGGCCGTCCGGCCCCGCCTGCTGGTGGCCGTCCGGGACACGGTCCTGAACTGGTCCGGGGAGGACCGGATCGCCGCCGTGCTGCCGGCCTTGCGAAAACCCGCCGGGGGCCGCGGTATGCGGACCGCGAAAACCCTGATACCGGAAAACCGGGTCCTGTCCGAACGTTCTTTCCAGAGCCTTCCGCGACTCGAACAGACGTTGCTGTGGCACATCGAGGTCGAGGCCGAACCGATAAACATCCCCGCCGCCCTGCTCGGCCTGGACACCGACGGTGCGGCGGTGGCGCTCGAACAGGCTCGCGAGAAATTCCGGGAAGGCTGCGTCAGGGCCCACCGGGAACTCGCGCCGAGCCCCGACTGCCGTCACTACAACCGCCTTCTGGACGTGCCCATCCGCCGGGGCGGCGCCCTGCTGCCGGACGTCCAGCAGCACCTCGCCGGCTGCCCGTACTGCCGGCACGCCGCCGAGCAACTGGGCCGCATCGAGGGCGGCCTCGGCGTACTGCTGGCCGAAGCGGTGCTCGGCTGGGGCGCCCGGCGGTACCTGGAGTCGCGCCCCGGCCGGTCCGGCCCCGCCCGGGCCCGCGGCGCCTCCCCGGGCCCAGGCGGGCGGAGACGCGGCGGCGGACAGCGCGGGCCGCTGGGCGGGGTGTCCGCCCGGGCGTCCGGCGGGCGCCGCAGACGCGGCAGGGCAGCCGGGCCGTTCGGCGCGGTCCTGACGCCCGCGGCCGGATGGCCGGCCAGGACCCTGCTCGTGGGGGTCGGGGTCGCCTCGGCCGTGCTGCTCGCGACCGTCGTCGCGCTCAGCGCCTGGCCCGACGGCGGCGACCACACCGACCCGGTCGCCTCCGACGCGGCCCCCGGCACCGGCGTCCGGCCCCCGACCGGGCCCGCCACCTCACCCGGCACGGCGGGCCTGCCCACGGCAGGCCGGCCCGCCCGGCTGCGCAACGCCGCCACCGGCCTGTGCCTGGACGTCAGGGGCGAGGTCCGGGCGGGCGCGAGCGTGGTGCTCGCCGCCTGCTCGGCGGCGCCGGCACAGCGGTGGACGTACGAGGCCGACGGGCTGCTGCGCAGCGCGGCCGACCCGCGTCTGTGCCTGGACTCGCACGCCGACGCGGGCGTCGTCATCCTCGGCCGTTGCGCCGGCGCGGGGGAGCGGCGGGGCGACGACGTGCGCTACGACCTCACCGCGCGGGGCGAGTTGCCGCCCCGCTGGGACCGGACCCTCGCACTCGCCCCGGCCGGTGACCGGGCGGGCGCCGATGTCGTCGTCAAGGTCCGCGACGACTCCGCCGCCCAGCGCTGGCGTACCGACGCGCCGTCCGCGAGCCCGGGATCCCTTTCGGTCGCCGGCGGCGAAGGACCCCCGGGGTCCGGCGCGGCGCCGTCCGGCGGGCGGACGACGGGGCTCGCACGGCAGGCTCCGGCCCGGCCGGCCCCGCCGCCGGGGACGGGTACGTAGCGGACCCGGCCCGGCCCGCCGCGGCCGGCGGGCCGGGCCGGGCCGGTCAGCCGGCCGCCTCGACGAGGTCGTCCGGCGTGACCGTCGCGGGCGTGGCATGGCCGGACAGGGCGAGGGTGAGGTCCAGTTCGGCCAGGACGCAGCGGATGACGTGCTCGACGCCCGCCTGCCCGTCCAGACCGAGGCCGTAGACGTACGGCCGGCCGAGCAGCACGGCCCGCGCGCCCAGGGCGAGCGCCTTGAACACGTCGTCGCCGGTGCGCACCCCGCTGTCGAACAGCACGCTCAGCCGGTCGCCCACCGCGTCCGCGATCCCGGGCAGCGCGTCGGCCGCCGCGACCGAACCGGCCACCTGCCGGCCGCCGTGGTTGGAGACCACCACCCCGTCCATCCCCGCGTCCGCGGCGAGCCGGGCGTCGTCCGGGTGCAGGACGCCCTTGAGGACGATCGGCCCGTCCCAGTGCTCGCGCAGGAAACCGAGGTCGGGCCAGGTGTGGCTCGCGTCCCCGAACAGGCCGAGGAAGTGCAGCACCGCGGCGTTCGGGTCCTCGTGGACGGGCTTGGCGAGGCCCGCCCGGAAGGCCGGGTCGGTGAAGTAGTTGGCGGTGCCCACCCCGTGCAGGAACGGCAGGTACGCCTGGTCCAGATCGCGCGGGCGCCAGGCCAGCAGGGGGGTGTCCAGGGTGACGACGAGCACCGAGAACCCGGCGGCCCTCGCGCGGCCCAGGAAACTGCGCGTCACCTCACGGTCCTTGCCCCAGTAGAGCTGGAACCACCGCTCGGCGTCCCCCATGGCCTCCGCCACCCGCTCGAGCGGCGTACTGGACGCCGAGGACAGGACGAACGGCACGCCCTGCGCGGCGGCGGCCCGGGCGGCGGCCGACTCGGCGTCCGGATGCATGATCGACAGCACACCGACCGGGGCGAGGGCCAGCGGCGCCGGCAGGCTGCGGCCCAGCACCTCGGCCGTCAGGTCCCGCTCCTGGACGTCGCGCAGCATGCGCGGCACGATCCGGCGCCTGGCCAGGGCCGCCCGGTTGGCGCGGGCGGTGCCGCCGTCACCCGCGCTGCCCGCCACGTAGCCCACCGGGCCGGGCCCGAGCCGGTGTTCGGCAAGCTCCTCCAGCCGGGTCAGATCGGTGGGCAGCCGGGGCACGGCACCCGTCATCCCGTTCAGGTAGATCTCGTACTGGAAGTCCGCCCAGTGCTTGGCCATCCGTCCCTCCCACCACTCGCCGCCACGTCAGCGCGTGCCGACGATACTCGCGGGTAGGCCAGGACGGCTCCACCGGGAACGCCTCGGCCGCGATGGGCTCACGCACGCACCTGGACGCTCCATGAACGAGAGAAGTCGTGAAGGGGTCGTGAAGGGCTCGCCGTGGGGCCGGGGCGTTATGTTTCAGGCCGATTAACGAGTGGGTGTTTTTCGGCCATTCGGCCGGTCGCCACGATCAAGAACCGCTCAGTTGTGCGGTCGATGCGGTCAGTTTCCGTGACTTCACGCCACTGTTTCAACACGCAATGTTACCGAAAGCTGTGGGTGCGATGTGTGTTTCGCCGGCGGACTCGGCAGAGTGGCGCTCGCCGCTCCGGCGCCGACCGGGCCGGAGGGCACACCCGTCTATTCGAGCGGAAGGATGCACACAATGCGGAACACCGCGCGCTGGGCAGCGATCCTCGGCCTCACGGCCGCCGTATGCGGACCCCTGACCGGGGCCGCCCTCGCTGCACCGGGCGCCGCCCCGTCGTCGCTCTACGCCCCCTCGGCGCTGGTGCTGACCACCGGCCACGGCGAGACCGCGGCCGCGGCCACCCCCGAGCGCGCCGTCACCCTGAACTGTGCCCCGACGGCCTCCGGCACCCACCCCGCGGCGATCGACGCCTGCGCCGAACTGCGCGGCGTCGGTGGCGACCTCTCGGCCCTGAAGAGCCGCGACGACGTGCGGTGCACCAAGCTCTACGACCCCGTCGTGGTCACGGTCCAGGGTGTCTGGCAGGGCAAGCGCGTCTCGTACGAGCGCAGCTTCGGCAACTCCTGCGTGAAGGACGCCATGAGCAGCAGCGTCTTCGCGTTCTAGACCGGGATCGTGCGGTCCTCGCGACGCCGGATCAGGCTCGCAACTGGGGAGTGCGGCCCCTGGAGCGGGGACCCGCGATCTCGCACCGGGACCGACGGGCGGAGTGGGGCCGCCCGCCGGATTCCCGGGCACACAGCCGCTCCCCGGAACAGGCCCGTGGGGGGCCTCTCCGGGGAGCGGCGAAAAACGACCGGTATCGAAAAACAACCGGTTTCAACTGAAGATTGGACGTCAGGCCTTGCGCCGGTGACTCGTGTCGCACCAGGGGTAGCGGCGACTGCGCCGGCAGGTGCACAGGGCCACCCGGAAGCGGTCGGAGGAGACCGTGGTGCCGTCCTCCAGTTCGATCTCCACCGGGCCCTCCACCAGGAGCGGCCCGCGCCGCTGCATCCGGATCCGCCGGGGGCGTTCAGCAGGCTCGTTCGGCACGGATCACCACCAGCTCCTCCTTGTCGTCGGCGGCCGTGAGCAGACCGCTCCGGCGCAGCCAGTCCTCCCGGGAGCGCAGCACCGGACCGAAGTCGATCCAGCGGCGCCGGACGACGGCGGCCTTCAGGTCCGCCGCGCGCAGCAGTTCCAGGGTCCGCTCGGGGCCGCTCAGCGCCGAGTGGACCAGCAGCAGCACCCCGCCGGGCCGCAGCAGTCCGGGCGCGTCCCGGCAGATCCGGTCCAGCAGCAGTCGCCCGTCATGGCCCGCGTCCCAGGCCCGTGACCGGCCGTGCGGCTCGCGCCCGGTGCCGGGCGCCGGCACGTACGGCGGGTTGGCCAGGATGAGGTCGTACGCGCCGCCCGCGACCGGGCCGAAGAGGTTGCCGCGCCGGATCCGCACCGGCAGCCGGGTCAGCCACGCGTTCAGCCGCGCCGTCCACACCGCCCGCCGGGACACGTCCACCGCGGTCACCTCGGCGCCGTGCCGGGCGGCCGCCAGGGCCAGCGCACCGCTTCCGGTGCCCACGTCCAGCACCCGCGCGCCCGGCGCGGGCGCCTCTTCGTCCAGCGCTTCGGCCAGCAAGGCCGTGTCGTCCTGAGGGGCGTACACGCCCGGAAGTACCCATGATGTCACGATGCACTGGGTACCCCCGCCATCAGGATGTATGGGCCACTTCCCGGGCAAAAGGAATGCGGAGCGACGACCGTCCCGCACGCCACTCGCCGAGCAGCCGCCGCGCCAGCCGCTCCTCGAGGAACTCCGTGGCGTCGACGCCGAAGGCGATGTCGCCCGCCAGCTCGGGTTCCTCCGCCAGCAGCCCGCCGATCACGTCGTGGCGGACGACCTGCTCGTGCACCGCGTCCGCCTCGACGTGCTCGTCGTAGAAGAACTCGGCGGCCGGCCCGGCCCCGGTACGGCGCATCGCCCGGGCGAGCCGGCGGGAACCGGGCGAGGAGGTGATCTCCACGTCCGCGAAGTGGCCCACCAGCGCCCCGCGCAGCCGGCGGTGCAGCCCGAACAGCGACATCAGGTTGACGACGGCGAGCATCTCGGCGCAGGCCGCGTCCAGGTGGCGGCCGTACGCGGTGTCCAGGCCCAGGTCCGTCATCAGGTCCGCGAACAGCCGGGCGTGCACCCGCTCGGCCCGGCCGCCGCCGAACTCGTCGAACTCCACCGCCGCCATCGCCGCCTTGGCCCGGCCCCACAGCCGGGGCAGCACCCAGGCGTGCGGGTCGGCCTCCTTCAGGTGGTAGAGGGAACGCTGCGCCGCGTACTCGCGCAGGTGCCACAGTTCGCCCTCGTCGCACAGGAAATGCGTGACCCCCGTGCCCTCCGCGGGCTCGACGAGGAGGGCGGCCAGGGCCTCGTCGAGACTGTCGTGCACCGGCGTGTCGGCGCGCAGCGCGGTCAGGAACCGATCCTCCAGCGCGCCCCGCAGCGCCAGCAGCCCGGGATCCCACTCGAGCTCCGGGCGGACCCCGGCGAAGCCCCGGTAGTGCAGCTCGTAACACAGGTACAGGGCGAGCTGGAGATCGTCGCCGTAGGGGTCGGCCGCCTCGGCGCCGGAGGCACCGGGCAGCGGGCCGGTGCCGCGCAGACAGGCGGTGACGGCGGCGGAGAGGGGCCCGCGCGGCGCGGGCAGCTCGGGTCCTCGCAGGTGGTGGTCCATGGCATCCGGGTACCCGGGCGACGCGAAAGCACCAGGGATTTCAGTCCCCCTCGGAACGCTCCTGCGCTCCGGTGTTCGGGGTGACGGCGTCCCCCGCCTCACCCCGGCTCTTCTTGTCCTCGCCGTGCTTCTCGGCCTCCTCCACCTCGCGGAGCACTTCCTCCAGCGCCGTCTCGGGCCGCTCCTCGTGGTCGTTCTCGCCGCTCATGGCGTCTCCTCCCGTCGCCTCGTCTTGATCCACCACGGGTTACCCGCGGGCGCCGTCTCAAGCGTCGCCGCGGGCACGATGTACGGACACGGGTCCAGGCGGGCGGGTAGCCTCGACGCGCCGAGGGGGGCCCGTACCGTGGAGGACCGCATCGCCATGCCCGTAGACCTCACCGGCACCTTCCTGACCCTGGACGACGGCCGCCCCGCCGTCCGGTTCGGCCGCACCTACGACCTGCCCGCGGACCGGGTCTGGCGGCTGGTGACCGACCCCGGCGAACTCGCCGGCTGGTTTCCCTCGCGCGCCGAGATGGACCTGCGCCCCGGCGGGGCCATCCGGTTCAGCGGCGACCCGAACATGCCGGAGTCCACCGGCACGGTGCTCGCCGCCGACCCGCCCCGGCACCTCTCCTTCGAGTGGGGCGGCGACGAACTCCGCTTCGACCTGGAAGCGGAGGACGCCGGGCGTACCCGGCTGACGCTGACCGACGTGCTCGCCGCCCGGAACGCCGCCGCGCGCAACGGCGCCGGCTGGGAGGTGTGCCTGACCGCCCTGGACGCCAGGGCGTACGGCGAGCACCCCGGGGGGCCGCACTCCGGGGCGGGCGCGGCCTGGCGGGAGTTCTACGACGGCTACGTCGCGGCGGGAGTGCCCTCGGGCGCGCCGGTGCCGGGCCTGGACTGACCGCTCGGCGCGGGTCGGTCCAGGCCTACGCCAGCTGCCTGCGCACCAGTTCGTGCAGCCTGCCCCCGGTGTCGGCGAGCAGCTCGGCGGGCGGCCCCTGCTGGATCACCCGGCCGTCCTCCATCACGATCACCCGGTCCGCGTCCAGCACCGTCGACAGACGGTGCGCGATGACGATCCGGGTGGCGTTCAGCTTGCGGGTGCTGTCGATGACCGTGCGCTGGGTCTCGTTGTCCAGGGCGCTGGTCGCCTCGTCGAAGAAGAGGATGCGCGGACGCCGGATCAGCGCCTGGGCGATCATCAGCCGCTGCCGCTGGCCACCGGAGATCGCGCCGTTGCCGGCCACGATCGTGTGCAGGCCCATCGGCATCCGCTGGATGTCCTCCGCGAGGCCCGCCAGCTCGGCGGCGGCCATCGCCTCCTCCGGCGTGTACGGCTCGGTGCCGCAGATGACGTCCAGGATGGAACCGGTGAACGGCTGCGCGTGCTGGAGCACCACACCGCACTGACGGCGCACCGCCGACTGGTCCAGTGCCGCCAGGTCCTGGCCGTCGTACAGGACGCTGCCCGAGACCGGCCGGTCGAAGCCGATGAGCAGCCGCAGCAGCGTGGACTTGCCGCAGCCGCTCGGGCCGACGATCGCCACGAACTCGCCCGGCCGGACGGCGAAGGAGACGTCGTCGAGGACGAGCGGCCCGTCGTCGGCGTACCGGAACGACAGCCGGCGGGCCTCGACGGCACCCGACAGCGGACCGGGGCGGGTGCTCGCGGTGCGTACCTCGGGCGTGGCGTCCAGCACCGGCCTGATCTCCTCGAACAGCGGCAGCGCCGCCACCGCCGAGACGAAGGAACCGGTGAGCTGGGTGACCGAGGTGAGCACCATCGTCACCGAGGTGCTGAAGGTGAGGAACGCCGCCGCCGACATGGCGCCCCGCGCCGGACCCGCCAGCAGCATGAACATCAGCAGGGTGCACACCGGCAGGTAGACCGCGCCCAGCACCGAGGTGAGGTTCTTGATCCGGCCCACCTTCTGCTGGAGCTCGCGGCTGCGCGCGAACTGGCGTGCCCAGGCGGCGTACGCGTAGTTCTCCGCAGCCGCCACCCGCAGCTTGGGCAGGCCGCGCAGGGTCTGGAAGGCCTGGTTGTTCAGTTTGTTGCCGAGCACCACCAGACGCCGCTGCCAGCGCACCTGCCACAGACCGAGCCCCAGGAACACCGCCGCGATGACGACGAGCATGCCGATCGCCGCCATGGCCATGGGCGCGCTGTACCAGAACAGCAGCCCCAGGTTCATCGCGCCGACCGTCACCGACTGCGCGACCACCGGGCCGGTACCGGCCAGCAGCCGGCGGATCGCGCTGATGCCCATGGCGGCACTGGCGAGCTCACCGGTGGAGCGCTGGGTGAAGAACCGGGTGGGCAGCCGCAGCAGCCGGTCCCAGACGGCCGGCTGCAGCGCCGCCTCGATACGGCCCTCCATACGCAGGATGGTCAGGTTCTCCAGCAGTGTGAACGCGGCCGACACCACCCCGCTCACCATCACCGCCAGGCACACCTGCACGATCAGACCCGTCTGGGCCTTCGGCACGTACTCGCCGAGCACCTTCCCGGTGGCGATCGGCACCAGCGCGCCGATGGCGACCGTCACCAGACCCGCGAGCACCAGGTTGCCGACGTCGCCGCGCGTGCCGTGCAGGCTGAACCGCAGCAGCCCGAGCGGACCGAGGCGCCGCTCGGGCAGCGGCCGGTAGAACATGACCGCGCGCGGCTCGAACTCCTCGGCGTTCGCCTTCTCCACCGGCGTCTCGCGCCCGGTGCCCGGATGCACGGCCACATAGCCGCCGCGCCGCCACAGCAGCGCCACCGGCGCCCCGGACAGCGCCCGGTGCCCGACCAGCGGGCCGACGTTCTCCCGCCACCAGCGGCCGTGCAGGCGGACGGCGCGGGTACGCACCCGGGAGGCGAGCGCCACCCGCTCGACCGGGTCGAGGCGTTCGCTCTCGGTGCCGCTCTGCGCGGGTGCGGCAAGTTCGATGCCGGCCGCCTCGGCCACCAGCTTGCAGGCCGCGTAGCTCGCGTCGGCGTCGGCGGCCGTCGCGGGACGGGCCGAGCGCCTGCCGATGGAGGCCAGCAGCGTCTGGTCGGCCTGGGCGCGGACCGCCTCACCGGCCTTGATCCCGGCCGCCGTGCGCGTCTCGTGGGTGCGCTCGAGCTGCTCGATCCACCGGTCCAGCGCGGTCAGCAGCCGGTACTGCTGATCGACCATGCTCTGCCACAGCGCGGGATCCATCAGCAGATCGGCGGCGGCCTCGGCGCCGTACAGCGAGCCGTACTGCACGCTGCCCGGCGGCACCTGCATCCAGAACACGTCGTCGTCGGCGGGCGCGGCGGCCCGGTCCTCGGCCATCGGCGCCTGGAAGAGGACGGACAGACCGCGGCCGACGCCGAGGGCGAGGGCGTACTCCAGCGGGCTGGTCGTGGGCGGCACGTACTGCGGGTTGCCGTACTCGTCGTACGACCAGGTCTGCGTGTGCGCGGGCTGGTACAGCTCGCGCAGGTCGACGCGGTGCAGCACGCAGTCCCGCACCGGGCGGGCCACCAGCGTGTGCTGGGGCCCGGCGACCGGGCCGAGCAGCAGCGCGCCCGCCTCGAGACGGCCCAGATGGTGCCAGTGGCCCTGCTGATCGGCGTCCACCGCGAACAGGTCGAGCGCGCCGGCCGCCACCAGCCACAGCACCTGCGGCCCTTCGAGGTCCACACGGCTGAAACCGGCGCAGTCGACCCGCGTGCCCAGCGAACCGAGCGCGCCGAGGACGAGGTCGCCTTCGTGCACGGACGTCATCTCACCGCTCCCTGACCAGCGCGGCGTACGCGCCACCGCGCGCCACCAGCTCCTCGTGCCGCCCGCGTTCCACGACCGTGCCGTGCTCCAGCACCACGATCTCGTCGCTGTCGCGGACCGTGCTCAGCCGGTGGGCGATCACCACGCAGGCACAGCCGCGCCGGCGCAGGTTGTCCATCACGCCCAGCTCGGTCTCCGCGTCCAGTGCGCTGGTCACCTCGTCCAGCACCAGGATGCTCGGGCGGCGCACCAGCGCCCGGGCGATCTCCAGGCGCTGGCGCTGGCCGCCGGAGAAGTTCCGGCCGTCCTGCTCGACCATGCTGTGGATCCCGCCCGGCCGGCGCGTCACCACGTCGTGGAGGGCCGCGTCCTTCAGCGCCTCGATCACCGCCTCGTCGGGGATCGACGGGTCCCACAGGGCGACGTTGTCGCGGATCGAGCCCTCGAACAGGAACACGTCCTGGTCGACGAAGGACACCGAGGCGGCGAGCGCGCCGCGCGGGATGTCCTCCAGCCGGCGGCCGTCGATGCGGATCACCCCGTCCCACGGCGTGTACAGGCCCGAGATCAGCCGCGAAACCGTCGACTTGCCGCTGCCCGAGCCGCCGACCAGCGCCACCTGCCGGCCGGGGCCCACGGTCAGATCGAATCCGGTCAGCAGCGGCTGGTCCAGCGGGCTGTAGCCGAAGGTGACGTTCTCCAGCTCGATGTGCCCGTGCAGCCGGCGGGTGGAGTCGCCCGAGCCGGGCCGCGCGTAGAGCGGATCGGCCTGGAAGTTCTCCACGTCCTTCAGCCGGGCCACGTCGGCGGCGAAGTCCTGGATCCGGCCCGCCACGCCGTTGAGCCGGGTCAGCGGCGCGGTGAAGCGGGTGACCAGCGCCTGGAAGGCGACCAGCAGACCGACCGAGATGTGCCCCTCGACGGCCCGCATCCCGCCGATCCAGAGGATCAGCGCGCTGTTGAGCGTGGCGAGCGTCGGCGCGACCACACCCAGCCAGGCGCTCGGCACGCCGAGCCGCTGCTGCTCCTCCAGCGTGGTGGCGTGCTGCCCGGCCCACTTGCGGAAGTAGCCGTCCTCGCCGCCGGTCGCCTTCATCGTCTCGATGAGCTGCAGCCCGGAGTACGAGGTGTTGGTGAGCCGTGCGGTGTCCGCGCGCAGCTTCGCCGTCCGGGTCGCCCGCAGCCGCACCACCATCCGCATGGCCACCACGTTCAGCAGGGCCACGCCGATGCCGACGAACGTCAGTTGCGGGTCGTAGGTGTACAGCAGCACGGCGTACAGCACGACCACGATGGCGTCCACGCCCGCCGCCGCGAGGTCGCGGGCCAGGGTCTCGGCCACCTGGTCGTTGGACTGCAGCCGCTGCACCAGGTCGGCCGGGGAGCGCTGGGAGAAGAAGGTGACCGGCAGGCGCAGCAGATGGCGCAGGAAACGGGCGCTGGAGAGGGTGGAGGAGATGATCCGGCCGTGCAGCAGATTGGCCTGCTGGAGCCAGGTCAGCACCAGGGTGAGCGCGACGCAGGTGGCCATCGAGGCGAACAGCACACCGAGCAGAGAGGTCTGTCCGCCGATGAGGAACATGTCGATGTAGGTGCGGCTGAGCGCGGGCACGGCCGCGCCCACCGCCACCAGCAGCAGGCTGGCGAGCACGGCGGCCGGCAGGGTGCCCGCGGTGCCGCGCAGCCGGGCCGGCATCGCGCCGAGCACGCCCGGCCGGCGGCCGCCCCTGGTGAAGTCCTCGCCCGGTTCCATCACCAGCACGACACCGGTGAAGCTGCCGTCGAACTCCTCCATCGGCACGAACCTGCGGCCCTTCGCGGGGTCGTTGACGAACACCCCGCGGCGGCCGAAACGGCGGCCCATGCCGTCGTAGACGACGTAGTGGTTGAACTCCCAGAACAGGACGGCCGGCGCCTTCACCTCGGCGAGCGCGGCCAGGTCCATCTGCATGCCCTTGGCGGTCAGCCCGTAACCGCGGGCGGCCTTCAGCAGGTTGCTGGCGCGTGAGCCGTCGCGGGAGACACCGCAGGCGATGCGCAGCTCCTCCAGCGGGACGTGCCGGCCGTAGTGGCCGAGCACCATGGCGAGGGAGGCGGCGCCGCACTCGACGGCCTCCATCTGGAGCACGGTGGGCGTACGGACCGTGCCGCCGCGGGACTTGGGGACCGGCCTGCGGGCCGGGGCGGCCCGTCTGCGGCCGCGGGTTTCCGTCTGCGTGGTCACGGGAGCAGCCAATCGACGGGACGCTGGTCGGCCAGCTTGACCGAACCGGAGGCGAGGGTCATGGAGTCGAGCCGGTACGGCGGTCCCTCGGCGGACGACCAGCGGTAACCGCTCTTCGTCGAGGCCGACCTGTCCAGCGCGACCAGCACCGCCACCGGGCGGCCCTTTCGGGTGAACTGCTCACCGAGCTGGCTGTCACCGAGGAACGCGGCGATCGACTGCGGGGACTGCGCGGCGCGGTCCACCGACTTCACATGCCCGCGCAGCACGCCGTAGCGCTGTGTCGGTACGGAGGAGACGGTCAGGTCGACCGGGGCGTGCGCCGGGATGGCGGCCGCGTTCTCGGCGGGGACGTACACGGTCGCGTACAGAGGGTCCGAGGCGTGGGCGATCTTCTCCACGGAGGCCACGTTGGCGCCGGTCTGGACGATCTGCCCGATGGTGGCGGCGAGCGCGGTGATCCGGCCCGCGGCGACGGTGCGCACCACCGTGTCGCCCTGGCCCGTACGGACCTTGAGGACGGGCGCGCCGGCCGGCAGCCGCTCGCCCTGCTCGGCGAGCACGGCCGTGACCTGGCCGGCGACGGGGCTCTGCAGCAGGTAACTGCCCTGACCGTGGGTCAGGACGGCCTGCGCGGCGACGGTGGAGGCGACCGAACCGGTCACCGCCCATACGGAGGCCGCCGCCATGACGACGACGGTGACGCCGAGCGCGAGCCAGCCCTGGGGGCGGGCCAGCCGCACCGGAAGGTCCAGCTCCTCCGGCGACTGGAGCTTGGCGAGGGCCTGTTGGCGGAACTGCACGGAACTTCCCTCACCCGAGGAGAGACATCGTCACGACAAGACCGCGGGTGCCGCGGCGGGACCGTCGGTCCGGTGCGGGCACCCGAGAGTCCCGGAGCCGGGGGGCGGCTCCGGGACTTCGGTTACACCGAGGTGCGATCAGAGACCGGCGACGAGGCCGGTGATCGGGGCGGTGTTCAGGCCGGTGACACCCTCGACGGTGCCGACGGCCGTGTCCACCACGCCGGCGACCGGGGCAACGCCGTTCACGGCACCGGTCACGGTGTTGAGGGCGTTCAGGGACAGACCGCCGGAGACGTTGTCCAGCTCGGCGTCCGAGATCTCGACGGTCTCAACCTGGGGGGTGGAGTTCATGGTGGAACTTCCCTTCGTATGGATATTCATAAGGGGGGGAAGCGGCCCCCTCTGGGGACAGACGGACGGCCGCGACCGCGGGCACCGAGCCTCCGTCTCCGGAAGCCGGGGGAATGCCCTCGGTGTGATGGATCAAAGCACGCCCGCAGCGCTGGCTTCCAATCAAACAGGCCTCTCACCTGGGCACTTGGCGCGCCAAGTGCCTCAACGGTGCAGGTTTGCGCACGCCGTGTCGGCTACTCCTTCACATGCCGCACGGCATCGGCGCAGCCGTGTCCCTGCCCACCGGGCGGCGAATCCGGCACTTAGCGTCAAACGCGTACGCGGGGGGCGCGCGGATGTGCAGATACGGGGGCGGCCGTGACGCGCTTGGGCATTCGATGTGCAGATTCCCTGAAGCAGGGATTCCGGTACGTGAGCGGAACTGACCGTTACCGTCCGGTAGCCGAGTGTGTCGGGTCCGGGCCGCGGACCGCCGGCCCGGGAGCGCCCGGACCGTCAGCCCAGAAGCGCGTAGACCGTGCTGGCGCGCGCCGCGAGCGCGCCCGAACCCGCGTCGCACAGGGTGATGTCGGCGAACGCCGTCCGCCGGCCCAGCTTGGTGAGCACCGCTTCGATCCGGACGTCCGCACCGGTCACCGCGCGCTGGAAGGACGTGGACTGCTGCACGGTCGTCATCGGCACGAAACCGCCCCGCGCGGCCGAGACCGCGATCACCGTGGCGGTGTCGGCCGCCGCCATCAGCGCCTGCCCCGACAGCCCGCCGCCCTCCCGGGCCAGCCGCTCCGACCAGGGCAGCCGCAGCACCGCCCGGTCCTCGCCCAGGGACTCCACCACCAGACCCAGTTCGAGGACCCAGGGGGCGAAGCAGGTGGAGAGGATCTTGTCGGCTTCGGCGCTGGTCATCGTCATGTGGGCGATTGTTCCCGGCCCGGCGCCACGACACGCGCGACGTGGCCGATTCGCCGTCGTAACACGTGTACCGGCAAACGGAATTGAACGCACCGCGTGACCCGGCCGTACCTGTAGCCATCCAGGCGCCCCGAACGACTGCCCGACAGCGGCAGAACCCCCGTCCCCAGGAGGTCGAGAAGTTTGAGTCACAAGCGAATGCCCAAGCGCAAGGCCGCGATAGCGGTGGGCGGTGTCGCGGCGCTCGGCGCGGCGGCCCTCCTGCTCCCCCACGCCAACGCTTCCCAGGACAAGGCCTCGGGCGCCGCCGGCGCCGCCAGGACCCTGAAGGCCGCGGACGCCTCGGATCTCGCCGCACAACTGCAGAAGGCGCTCGGCGACGCCCTCGCCGGGTCCTACTACGACAGCTCCAAGCAGCAGCTCGTCGTCAACGTGGTCAGCGGCGACAAGAACGTGATCGTCCAGGCGGAGAAGGCCGGCGCGGCCGTGCGCCAGGTCGACAACAGCACCGCCGAACTGGAGTCCGCCGCACGGACCCTGAAGAGCAGGGCCACCGTCCCGGGCACCGCCTGGGCCGTCGACCCGCGCACCAACAAGGTCGTGGTCACCGCAGACTCCACCGTCACCGGCGCCAAGTGGGACCGGGTCCAGTCGACCGTGCGCGGCCTCGGCTCCGGCATGGCCACCCTCAAGAAGTCCGCCGGTGCCTTCAAGACCTTCGTCTCGGGCGGTGACGCCATCTTCTCCCAGGTGCAGGGCGGCAACGTGCGCTGCTCCCTCGGGTTCAACGTCACCGCCTCCGACGGCAGTCCCGCCTTCCTGACGGCCGGTCACTGCGGGGTGGCGGCCAAGCAGTGGTCCGACTCCCAGAACGGGCAGCCCATCGCCACCGTGGACCAGGCCACGTTCCCCGGCGAGGGCGACTTCTCGCTCGTCAAGTACGACGACGCGAACACCCAGGCGCCCAGCGAGGTCAACACGGGCGACGGCCAGACCGTGCAGATCAACCAGGCGGTGGACGCGACGGTCGGCCAGACCGTGTTCCGGATGGGCTCCACCACCGGGCTGCACAACGGCCAGGTGACCGGTCTCGACGCCACCGTCAACTTCCAGAGCGAGACCGACCCCAACGGCGTCGACACCGTCACGGGCCTCATCCAGACCAACGTCTGCGCCGAGGCGGGCGACAGCGGCGGCTCCCTGTTCACCCAGGACGGCGGCGCGGTCGGCCTCACCTCCGGCGGCAGCGGCGACTGCACCAGCGGCGGCGAGACCTTCTTCCAGCCGGTCACCGCGGCCCTGCAGGCCACCGGTGCCACCCTCGGCGACGGCGGGAACGGCGCGGGCGATCAGGCGGGCGCGGGCGACCAGGCGGGCGCCGGCGCCGGCGACCAGGCCGGCGCGGGCGACCAGGCCGGCGCGGGCGACCAGGCCGGCGCGGGCGACCAGGCCGGCGCGGGCGACCCGGCGGGTACCGGTGACGGCTCGGGCGCCGGTGACCAGGCCGGCGGCGACCAGATCGGCGGCGGCGCCGACCCGTCGGCCCCGGCGGGCGGCGACCAGAGCGGCACGGGCGAGGGCACCGGCGCCGGTGACCAGGCGGGCGCGGGCGACGGGTCGTCCTCCGCCAACGGGTCCCACTGACCCTCACCGGGTCCCACCGAGCCGTACCGGGATCACCGAGCCGCACCAC
The DNA here is from genome assembly GCF_055592265.1 of Streptomyces sp. NPDC041129. NCBI lineage: Bacteria > Bacillati > Actinomycetota > Actinomycetes > Kitasatosporales > Streptomycetaceae > Streptomyces > Streptomyces sp. NPDC041129. Next base: position 856,071 of record NZ_JBVIYV010000001.1, read on the forward strand.
GACTCCCCGACCGGCCCACAGCGGTTCCGGCCGGCCGGGGACGGTCCGGTCCTCCGGCGGGAGGGCCGGACCGCGGCCGTCACAGCACCACAGGCACGGCCGCCGGCACGGCCCCCGCGGCTCAGCCGCCGTCGAGGGCCCTGAGCAGCAGCACCGCCACGTCGTCCACCCGCTCCTGCGCGGCCGCGCTGTGCCGCACCAGTTCGTCGGCCAGCTCCTCCAGGGGCCGGCCGCCCACCTCGCCGAGCAGCGCGCCCAGGTCGACCAGGGAGTCCTCGATGTCCATGCCGGGCGACTCCACCAGACCGTCCGTGTACAGAGCGAGGACCGAACCGGGCGTCAGGGACACCTCGGTCGTCGGATACGTGGCCGAGGCGTCGATGCCCAGCAGCGGGCCGCCCGCCAGGTCCAGCACCCTTACCCGGCCGTCCGGGCGTCTGAGCAGGGGCGGCGGATGCCCGGCACGGGCCATCACGGCCCGGCCCCGGGCCGGGTCCAGGCGCAGGTAGAGGCAGCTCGCGAACAGTTCGGCGCCGAGGTCGATGAGCAGCCGGTTGGTGCTGCTCATCACCTCCTCGGGCGGCTGCCCCACGGTGGTGTAGGCGCGGACCCCGGTGCGGATCTGCCCCATCAGCGCGGCCGCGGTCACATTGTGGCCCTGCACGTCCCCGATCACCGCCGCCGCCTGCGGCCCGGTCGGCACCAGGTCGTAGAAGTCGCCGCCGATCTCCATGCCCTGAGTGGCCGGCAGATACCGGGCGGCCGCCTCGATACCGGGAAGCCGCGCCAGCGAGTGCGGCAGCAGGGACTCCTGGAGGCCCTGCGCAAGCCGGTGCTTGGCGTCGTACAGCAGGGCGCGCTCCAGCGCCTGCGCGATGAGCCCGCCGAGGCTGGTCAGCACCGCGCGCTCGTCGGCGGGGAAGACACGCGGCTCGGCGTACGCCAGCACGCAGGTGCCCACCGGCCGCCCGGACGCGATGAGCGGCAGGAACGCCCAGGCCGCGTAGCCGTCCGGGGTCTGCTGCCGGCTGGGATACAGCCGCTCCAACTGCTCCTGGGTCTCGAAGAACGCCGGTACGCCGCTGCTCAGTACATGGGTGCCCGGGGTGCGTTCGCTCAGGGGCAGCCCGTCGAACCTCTCCACGACATGCGGGTCCGGGTACCCGCGGTGCCCCAGCACGTGCATCCGCCCGCCCTGGGAACCGAGGATGACCAGCGCCTGGCTGCCGACCGCCGGGGCCACCTCGTCGGCGACCATCTGCACCACGTCGTGCACCCCGACCGCCTCGGTCAGCGCCCCCGCCAGGCTGAGCACCTGGGAGATCGTCACCAGCCGGGACGGTCCGGGCCCCGGCTGCGGCACGCCCCGGGTGATCTCCGCGACCGCCCGGGCCCGGGTGATCCGCACGCTCAGCCCGGTCGTGCTCGGGTACAGGCGGAAGGACAGCCACTCGCCGGGCGGGCGCAGCGCCACGAACGACGCCATCTGCTGGCTGATCAGCGCGGCCCGGTAGCGGTCCTCGTACACCGGGTCGTTCAGCCATGGCACCGACACCCACGGCAGGGTCCCCAGCAGTTCGTTCGCGGGCCTGCCGAGCAGTTCGGCGGCCGCCGCGTTGACGAAGCCGACCCGGCCGTGCAGGTCCAGCGACACCAGCCCGTACGGCAGCCGGGCCACCATTCGTGCCGCCTCGACCGAGCCCAGCGTGCCCGCCACCCCCGACACCGGCGCCGCCAGCAGATCGGCCTCGGGGAGCAGCGTCTTGTTCGTCTCGGCGGCCCGGGCCAGCCGCCGCGCCAGCCGTTCGCAGCCTCCGGTCAGATGTTCCCGCTCCGCGTCGGACAGCTCCGGCGGATGCACCCCGGGCCAGGTCGCGAACACGGCGCCGAACACGGTGTCGGCCGTCGCCACCGGCGCCGCGGCCAGCGCGAACGGGTACGGCAGCACCACCGAGATACGCGGATAGCGGCGCGCCATCTCCTCCTCGCCGCTCACCCACACCAGCCGGCGCTCGCGCACCGCGTCCGCCACCGGGATCGGCGCGTGCAGCCCGACCCGCTCCCATGGCGCCGCGAACGCGCGGGGCATGCCCGCCATGACCGCCATCTCCAGGACCGGCTCGGAGTGACGCAGCAGGTAGACCGCGCCGGAGTGCGCGCCCAGGTCCTCCAGCATCGCGGCCAGCGCGAGCGACAGCAGCGGCCGGCCGGCCGGTGCGCCGGCCACCTCCGGTGTCCGCTCGGCTCCTGGCCCGTCGGGCACGCCGACCACCTCCTCGTACGGCCGCGCCACGCCTCCCGGGATCAAGGCTGCCCCGTGGGGGCGCCCGGCGCACGGCGAGCGCTCAGGAGACTCCGCACCCGCCCCCGCGCGGCGGATGTCTCCGCATACCCCTTCCGGCCGCCTCCATGCGCCGGTGCGGGCGGGGCGTGAGCCGTGACGGCGGGCGCGGGGCCGAGGGCGGCGCGCCGGGCGTCTCGGCGGCCTCAGTGGCCGTGCGGCGGCGGCGCGCGGGTATCACCCCGTGCACCAGCCGCGGGCTCGGCGGTGCGTTCCGCCGGGGTGTCGTGTCCCAGGGGGCTCCGCTGCGGCGTGTCGCGGCGTGTCGCGGTCATCGGCCGGGGCGCACGGCTGGGCGGGAGAAGCACGGTCCGGTGTACCAATGCCGCAAGTGCGCCCCCGTCGCGCCAGGATGGCCGAATCTCGGCGCGGGGCACGCCGTTCCGTTTCCTGAGTGGTCGAACGGGTGACGGTGGGGCGGCGGAAACCAGAGGCGTGCCGCCGCGGGCGGCGGCCGGCACGGCGTGTCGCGGTACCGTCCGTCGACGGGGCCCGAGTCGGTCGTTGGTCGTATCATCATCCCAGCTCAGAGGGGTGTCGATCGATCCGCCGGACGGCCGGGCGAGAGTCGGCCCGGGCGTCGCCGACAGGCGGTCGGCGTGCCCGCCGGCACACCGGCGGCATCCTTTTTCGACGCGTGCGGTTTACGGGTGCGGCCCCTGGGCACACGCGGTGCGGCGTTCGCCCGGCCCTCGAGCGCGGGGGCGCAGTGAAGTGGCCGAGCAGTGACGCAAAAGCACCGGCAGAGTACGCTCCGTTCAACTTCAGGGGGTTGCTTGCTCGTGACTCGCCGTGAAGACTGTGGCCGAGTTTCATGGAAACGAAGGTGTCGTGCGGCGCGCGTCATGCCAATCGTCGGGCGGCATGAGCCGCAAGTGCGTATGTTCACACCTCGTTTCGGACGGCCGGGGCCGGGAGCCCCGACCGTTCAGGAGACGGGAGGGTTCCGCGCGATCGTTGCGCGGGAGAATCGCCGAGGGGGATGGGTGATGTCGGATTGGCGCGCCACACGGCGTGGCTCGCTGCGGAGCCGGAGCCGGAGCCGGAGCCGGAGCCGCGGCCTGGCGGTGCGGCCGCCGTGTCCCGCACGGCGTGTGCTGAGGGCCGTGAGCCCACCGCAGCGGACCGGCGTCGGCTGACCGCCCCGCCGCGTACGAAGAGGGCCGCGCGGCCAGGTGCCCCTCTCGTCCCACGCCCGCACGACGGTGGCGCAGCCGTGTCCCCGACAGCCGGCGGCCCGGCCGCCAGACGCATCACGCCCCTGCGCGCATGACTCCTCCATGCCCGCACCCCCCACCCGCAAGCAAGGAGACAAGTTGATCAGCAGGCAAGTGACGGGGGAACGACTTCTCCTGGAGGAGTTACCCGACCGCTGGCGCGGCTTACGCGAGGCCGGGCCCGTGCGGTTCGACGAGACGCAGCGGGTCTGGCAGGTGCTGGACCACGAGACCGTGGCCACCGTGCTCGCCGATCCGGCGACGTACTCCTCCGACCTCTCCTCCCTGGCCCCCACCCAGTCCGACTTCGAGACCTTCACCCGGGGCAACTTCGTCGGCATGGACCCCCCGGAGCACCGCAAGCTCCGCACGCTGGTGAGCCAGGCGTTCACCCCGCGGGTCGTGCAGGGACTCGGCCCTCGCATCGAGGCCGTCTGCGACCGGCTGCTGGACGCCGTCGCCGACCGCGACCGGTTCGATCTGGTCGACGCGCTGGCCTATCCGCTGCCCATCATCGTGATCGCCGAACTGCTCGGCATCCCGGCCGGGGAACACCGCCTCTTCCAGGAGTGGGCGAGCGTCCTGTTCGGCGGTGACCAGCTCGGCGAGGCGCCCGACATGGCCGACCTCGAGCGGGCGCTGGAAGCCATCGCCCCCACCGTGCGCGAGATGAACGGCTACATGCTGGAGCACATCCGTGCCCGCCGCGCCGACCCCGGTGACGACCTCACCAGCAGACTCATCGCCGCCGAGGTGGACGGCGTCCGTCTCGCCGACCAGGAGATGGTCGGCTTCGTGGCCCTTCTGCTGGTGGCCGGCCACATCACCACGACCGCGCTGCTGGGCAACGCGGTCGTCACTTTCGACAGGCACCCCGGTACGGACGCCGCACTGCGCGCCGACCCGACCGGCGTCCCGGCCGCCGTCGAGGAGGTGCTGCGCTGGCTGCCGCCGTTCCCGGAGCTGGGCCGCCGGGTCACCCGGCCGGTGGTCCTCGGCGGTCACGAGATCCCGGCCGGGACGCTGCTGATGGCGCATCTGGGCGCCGCCAACCGGGACCCCGCCCGCTTCGCCGCACCCGACGTCTTCGACGTGACCCGGAGCCCGAATCCCCATCTGACCTTCGGGCACGGCATCCACTTCTGTTTCGGCGCGCCGCTGGCCAGGCTCGAGGCGCGGATCGCTCTCCACAAGTTGCATGAACGATTCCGCACCCTGGTGATCCCGTCCTACCAGGACATCGCCCACCAGAACCCGGCCGTCATCGTCGGCGTACGGCATCTGCCCGTCGAGGTCGGCAGACCGTAGCCCGGCGCTCGACAGCGCCCCGGCCGGCCCCCACACCGCTCGTTCGGGCCGGACCGGCACACCCGCACATGAGACCCATCCAACGGGAGTCCCCTTCTCATGCCGTACATCACCCCCGCGGCTCCGGCCGCTGCCCTGACGCCGTCCCTGTTGCGCCAGGAATTACAGGCCCGCCTCGATGCCCTGGCCCGGATCCACCAGGTGCCCGGCGCCCAGCTCGCCCTGGACACGGGCGGCGACGTCGTCACCGTGCACACCGGAACCGCCGACGTCACGACCGGCAGTCCCTTCACCGCGGACACCGCGGTCCCGCTGGGATCGCTCACCAAGCCCTACACCGCCGCGCTCGTCATGCTCCTCGCCGACGACGGCGACCTCGACCTGGACGAGCCCGCGGCCAGGCACCTCCCGGAGCTGCGCGGCACACCCGAGGTGACGGCCCGTCAACTGCTCAGCCACACCGCCGGGCTGCCCACCGGACCCGACTCCGACACCGCCGCCGCGACCACCACCGCGCGCTACCTCACGGGCGTCTGCACCGAGAGCGATCTGCTGTTCGCGCCGGGGACCGACTTCTCCTACTCCAACGCCGGATACGTCGCCGCCGGACGGCTGGTGGAGACGGTGACCGGCATGCCGTGGCCCGAGGCCGTGGGGGCGCTGCTCCTCGAAGCCCTCGATGTCCTGCCCGCGTTCGTCGGCGACGCCGCACCCGTCCGTCCGGTGGCCGCGGGACACGCCGTCAACACCGCCACCGGGCAGGCCGTCCCGGCCCGTCAGACCCTGGCACCGCTGGAGGCGCCGGCCGGCGCGCTGCTCGCGAGCGCCCGGGACCTGGTCGTGTTCGGCAACGCGCTGACCGGCCGCTCGGACGTGCTGCCGCCCGCCGTCGTCAAGGAGATGCGCCGGCCCGAGACCGCCGCCCGTCCGGGCACGCTCGCCGACGGCTGGGGCACCGGGCTCGCCCTGTACCAGAGGGACGGCCGTGTCTGGTGCGGCCACGACGGAAACGCCCAGGGAACGTCCTGCCATCTGCGGGCCGACCCGGAGAGCGGCGTGGTGGTCGCCTTCACGGGCAACGCCGGGGGCGCCACCGCGCTCTGGCGCGACCTCGCCGAGGAACTGGGCCGGCTCGCCGGCATCCGGGTGCCCGCCGGAACGGACGTCGTGGACCGGGGCGGGGCCGTCGGCCTGCCCGGCTGCGCGGGCACCTACCGCAACGGCACCACGACCTATCGGATAGAGCCCGGACCGGACGGCACACCGGCCCTGTCGGTGGACGGCGATCTGCCCCTGCCGCTGGTCTGCTACGCCGACCTGTCCTGCGATCTGCGCGATCCGGCCACCGGGCGCCTCGAACCCGGTGGCCGGTTCCACCGGGATCCGGCCACCGGCCTGATCGACCGGGTCCAGATATCCGGACGCACGGCACGCCGTACGGACGACGGCTGAGCCACGGTCGCCACCGGCACCCGGTTCCGGCGCGGCGGGTCCGGCCGTGATGTCACGGTCCGGTGCCGGTCGCGGGTCCGCCCGGCTTCGGCGGCCGCTGCCAGGGGCGCCGGCACCGGCGGGCGGACCACGCGGCCGACGCGGATCCGGCCGGACACCGCCGCCGATCAGGCCGCTGCCATTCAGTGGTCCGGTCGTGCCCACCGGACCAGTGACCGGGGCGCACCGGCTCCTGGAGCGACCGTGCTCGGCCCTTCCGGTGACGGGCCTGCCGACCGAACCTGCGGGCCGGGCGATCCGGCAGGCGGAGCCGGTGGCCGGTCGCCGGGCAGGGGTTCGGCCGTCGGGCCGAGCGGTTCCGGTCGGGCAGGCCGGTGGATGCGCCACAAGGCCCGGAGGACCGGCTGCCGGAGCCGGTGCGCCGGCCCGCGGGCGGCGGGTCCGGTCACCAGGTCGCCGGGCCGGCAGGCCGATGGTTCCGGTCGCCATGCCCTCCGGACCTCCCATCGGACTCGGTGCCGGGCCGCTTGCCGGGTGGCCCGCTCACCGGATCCCGTGAGCCGGTCGCCGGCCCGGTGACCCGGTCACGCACCGGCGCCCGTCCGCCGTCCCACCCGGCCCGTTGCCGTACCGGGCCGCCCTCCTGCCCGCCCGTCCGCTCCCGCATCAGCACCGCACCGCAGTACCGCCCACCGTCGCGCACACCGGCGTGTCACCTCCGATCCGGCGCACCGCCCCCGAGGCGGGGCCGGGGTCGGCCGGGTGGCCCGCGCCGCATCGTCCCGCTCCCCAAAGGACTTCACCCATGACGGACCTTCACGACACGCCCGCACCGGCGTCCTCCGTGCCGCAGGCCGGTCCCGCCGCCCGCGCGCCGCGGAGCGCGGCGGATCCGGCGCATCCGACGCTCGGCGAGCTGTTCACCGCCTGGGTGACCCGCACCCCGGACGCGCCGGCCCTCACCGACGGCCGGCGCACCTGGACCTACCGCGAACTGGCCACGCGGGCCGACCGGCTGGCCACGCACCTCTTATCGATGGGCGCGGGGCCCGACCAGGTCGTGGCCCTCGTCCTGCCGCGCTCCATGGAACTGATCGCGGCGGAGCTGGCCGTCGCCCGGGCGGGCGCCGCCTTCCTGCCCGTGGACCCCGCCTATCCCGCCGAGCGCCGAGCGCTGATGCTCGCCGACGCCGGTCCCACGGTCACCCTGGACGATCCGCGCCGGGTCGCCGAGCTGCTCGGCACCGGTGAGCCGCCGGAGACCGGGGACACGGAGGGCGTCAGCGCGGACCACGCGGCCTACGTCATCTACACGTCCGGCTCCACCGGCACCCCCAAGGGTGTGACCGTCACCCACCGCGGCATCGGCGGCTTCGCCGCGGCCGCCGCCGAACGGTACGCGGTGGGTCCCGGCGACCGGGTGCTCCAGTTCTCCTCGCCGAGCTTCGACGCCTCCGTACTGGAGCTGTTCGTCTCCGTGCTGTGCGGTGCCACGCTCGTCGTACCGCCGCAGGGGCCCTGGCTGGGCGATGAGCTCGCCGCGGTCCTGGACGGGCATCGCATCACCCACGCCCTCATCCCGCCCGCCGCGCTGGCCACCCTGCCCGACCCCGCCCAGGGCACCGCACGCCACCTGCGCACGCTGATCGTGGGCGCCGAGGCCTGCTCGGCCGGGCTCGTCGACCGCTGGGCGCCCGGCCGCCGCATGATCAACAGCTATGGTCCGACCGAGACCACGATCGTCGCCACCTGGACCGGGCCGCTCAGCGCCGGCCGCGGCACGCCGACGATAGGCGGGGCCCTGCCGCACACCCGGGTGTACGTGCTCGACGCCGCGATGCGGCCCGTACCGCCCGGCGCGGACGGGGAGTTGTTCGTGGGTGGCGACGCCGTGGCCCGCGGCTACCTGGGGCGCCCGGGCCTGACCGCCGCGCGTTTCGTCGCGGACCCGTTCGGCCCGTCCGGTGCCCGTCTGTACCGCACCGGGGACCGCGTCCGTCTGACTGAGGAAGGGGAGCTGGAGTTCCTGGGCCGGCTGGACCGGCAGGTGAAGCTCCGCGGCTTCCGGATCGAGCCGGGCGAGATCGAGGCGGCGATGCGCCGGGCCGGCGCCGGAGCGGTCGGCGAGGTCGTGGTCGTGGTACGCGAGGACGAGCCGGGCCACCAACGCCTCGTCGGCTACGTCACCCCGTCCGAACAGCCACCCGTCGCCGATCAGGCCGCACCCGCCGACCCGGCCGCTATCACCGCCCCCACGCCGTCCGCGGCCCCCACGCCGTCCGCCGTCCCCACGCCGTCCGCCGTCCCAGCCGTTTCCGCCCCGCTTGCCGCCCGCCCGCTCGACCCGGCCGCCCTGCGTGCCGCCGTGGCCGCGGTACTGCCCGCGCACATGGTGCCCTCCGCCGTCGTGGTGCTGGACCGGATGCCCCTCACCCCGCAGCACAAGATCGACCGGCGGGCGCTGCCGGCTCCGGAGCGTGCGGTACCGGCGGGACGGGTGGGGCCGAGGTCGGACGGGGAACGGGCGCTCGCCGCGATATGGGCGGATGTGCTGTGCGTCGACGAGGTCGGGGTCACCGACGACTTCTTCGACCTGGGCGGTGAGTCGATCCTCGCCGCCCGTGTCCTCGCCCGCGTCCGGGACGAGCTGGGCGTCCGGCTGACCGTGCGGGACGTCTTCACCGCCCGGACCGTCGCCGCTCTCGCCCCTCTGCTCGCCGACCCGTCGGCCGCCGTGGCGCCTGAGCCCATCCCGCCGGCCCCGCGCGAGGGCGGCCTGCCGCTGTCCAGCGCGCAGCGCCGGCTGTGGTACCTGGACGACCTCACCGCGGGCGGTACCGAGTACAACACCGGCGTGTCCCTGAGGCTGCGCGGCGCGCTGGACCCGGACGCGCTGCACCGCTCCCTGCTCCGTCTCGCGGCCCGGCACGCCTCCCTGCGCACCACCTTCCCGACCATCGACGGCCAAGGCGTCCAGCGTGTCGCGCCTGAGCCGGAGCTGCCCCTGCGGACGGCCGACGTCGCCGGCCTGCCCGACGCGCGCCGCGCCGAGGCCGCCGAGGCCCTGCTCACCGAGGAGCTGAGCCGCCCGTACGACCTGGCGGCCGGCCCGCTCACCCGGGCCCTGCTCGTCCGGCTCGCCGCCGACGACCACCTGCTGCTCCTGGCCCAGCACCACATCGTCACCGACGGCTGGTCGGTGGGCATCCTCACCCGTGAACTCGCCGCCCTCTACCACGCGGAGACCACCGGCGAGCCCGACGCGCTGCCGCGCCCCGCCCTGCAGTACCCGGACTTCGCGGTGTGGGAGCGGGCGCGGCGGGCCGGTGACTCGGACGCCGGCGATCTGGCCTACTGGAAGCGCCACCTGGCGGGCGTCCAGCAGCTGGAGCTGCCCACGGACCGGCCGCGACCCGCCGTACGCACCACCGCAGGCGCCGCCCACCGGCACACCCTGCCCGCGGAGTTGACGGACCGGCTGCGGCAGCTCGCCGCGGGCCGGGGCACCACGGTGTTCACCGTGTTCGCGGGCGCCGCGGCCCTGCTGTTCTCCCGCTACTCGGGACAGCGGGACATCTCGTTCGGCACCGTCACCAACGGCCGCGGCCGGCGGGACCTGGAGGACGTGCCGGGCTTCTTCGCCAACACGGTCGTGCTCCGCGGCGAGGTGGACGAGCGGGCGACCGTGGACCGGTTCGTGGAGACCATGCGGACGACGGTGCTGGACGCCTTCGCCCACGACGGTGTCCCGTTCGACCGGGTGGTGGAGGAACTGGCCCCGCCCCGCGACCCGAGCCGCACCCCGCTGGTCCAGGCGCTGGTCGTGCAGCAGACCGGGCCGGCCGTGCCGCTGACCGCCGGCGGCCTGCGCGTCGGCGAGCATCCGCTGCCCCGCCCGGCCGCCCGCTTCGACCTGGTGCTGGAGTTCACGCCGGACGCGGACGGCGGCTTCGTGCTGACCGCCGAGTTCAACACGGACCTGTTCGACGCGGCGACCGTGGCCCGGATGACCGCCCATCTGCACCGGCTGCTGGAGGGCATGGCGGACGGCCCCGGCCGCACCCTGGCCGAACTGCCCATGCTCGCGGCCCAGGAACAGCGCACCCTGGTGGACAGCTGGAATCCGTCCGCCCGCCCGGCACGGGAGACCGGGTACGGCACGCTGCCCGGACTGCTGCACGCCACGGCGGCCCGCACCCCGGACCGTATCGCCGTCGTCTGCGGCCCGGTCCGGCTGGACTACGCCGAGGTCGCCCGGCGCGCCAACCGGCTGGCCCGGCTGCTCGTCGCGCGTGGTGCCGGTCCGGAGAACCTGGTCGCCCTGTGCCTGCCGCGCTCCGCCGACCTCGTGCCCGTGCTGTGGGCGGTGCTCACCTCCGGCGCCGGCTATCTCCCCGTCGACCCGGCCTACCCCGCCGAGCGCATCCGCCTCATGCTCGACGACGCCCGGCCCGCCCTCGTGATCGCCACCCGGGAGACCGCCGCCGCCCTGCCGCCGGAGTGCGCACCGCTGCTCCTGGAGGACTGCGCCGCGCCGGACCTGGCCAACACCGGACTGACCGATGCCGACCGGCTCCGGCCGCTGCTGCCGGATCATCCCGCGTACGTCATCTACACCTCCGGTTCCACCGGCCGCCCCAAGGGTGTGGTGGTCACCCACCGCAGTGTCGCCGCGCTGGCGGAGTGGGCGCGGGAGCGGTTCGGCGCCGAGGCGCCGGCCCACGTGGTCGCCTCCACCTCCCTCAACTTCGACGTCTCGGTCTTCGAACTGCTCTGCCCCCTGGTGGCCGGCGGCACCGTCGAGGTGGTCGCCGACCTGCCGGCCCTCGCCGACGGAGCCGGGCCCCGGCGGGCCGGCTTGCTCAGCGGGGTGCCGTCCGTCGTCTCCCGGCTGATCGCGGGCGGCACCGCGCCGGTCACCGCCGAAACCGTCGTCCTCGCCGGTGAGGCCCTGCCCCTCCAGACGGTCCACGATCTGCGGGCCGCCATGCCCGGCTGCCGTGTCGCCAACATCTACGGACCCACCGAGGCCACCGTGTACGCCACCGCCTGGTTCGCCGGCGACCGGCTGCCGGAGCAGGCCCCGCCCATCGGCGGGCCCGTGGCGCTCACCCGCTGCTACGTCCTGGACGGCCGCCTGCGGCCCCAGCCCGTCGGCGTCACCGGCGAGTTGTATCTCGGGGGCGGCGGTCTGGCCCGCGGCTACCTGAACCGCGCCGGACTCACCGCCGCCCGGTTCGTCGCCGACCCGTTCGGCGCGCCGGGGGAGCGCATGTACCGCACCGGCGACCTGGTGCGCCGGCGCCCCGACGGCGAGCTGGAGTACGTGGGCCGGATCGACCAGCAGGTCAAGGTCCGCGGGTTCCGTATCGAACTGGGCGAGGTGGAGGAGGCGCTGCGCGGCTGCGCGGGCGTCGCCGAGGCGGCGGCCGTCGCCGCCACCGACCCCGACGGCCACCGGCGCCTGGTCGGCTACGTCGTCCCGGCCGCCGGGGAGCGGGCGGAGCCCGAGGCCGTGCGCCGGGAACTCGGCCGTACGCTGCCCGACTACATGGTCCCGTCGGCCTTCGTCGTGCTGGACGCCCTGCCGCTCAACCCCAACGGCAAGCTCGACCGGGGCAGGCTCCCCGACCCCGGCCCCGCCGTGCGCCCGGTACGGCACGTCGCGCCCCGAACGCCCACCGAGCGGACCCTCGCCGCGATCCTCGCCGAGGTGCTGCGCGTGGACCGGGTCGGCGTCGACGACAACTTCTTCGAACTGGGCGGCGACTCGATCCTCAGCATCCAGGTCGTGGCGCGTGCCAGGCAGGAGGGCCTGCCGCTCACCTCCCGGGACGTCTACCGGCACCAGACGGTGGCCGCCCTCGCACACTGCGCGGACGCCGCCGCCGGCCCGCGCGAGGCCGCCCCCGCACCGGAGGCGGCCACCGGCACCGCACCGCTGACGCCCATCCAGCGCTGGCTGTTCGACACCGCAGGCGAACGCGCCGGCCACTTCGCGCAGGCACTGTCCGTCCGCATGCCCGATGACCTGGACCCGGCGGCGCTGGAAGAGGCCCTGAACGACCTGGTCGCCCACCACGACGCCCTCCGTTCCCGCTTCACCCCCGGCGAAGCGGCCGACACGGCCGGCTGGCGCGTCGAGGAGCGGGCACCCCGCCTCCGCCTGGCCCGTCACACCGGCCCGGAGACGGACACCCCGCACTTCGGCCCGTTCGACCTCGCCCGGGAACCGCTGATGCGGGCCGTGCTGCACGACCGCGGCTCCGGCCGGCCCGGCGTGCTGCACCTCGCCGTGCACCACCTCGTGGTCGACGGCGTCTCCTGGCGGGTGCTGCTGGAGGACCTGGACCGCGCCTACCGGGCCCGCCGTGCCGGCGAGGACGGCGCCGCGGCACTGCCCGCGAAGTCCTCGCCGCTGCGGCAGTGGGCGCGCAGGCTGAACGCGCACGCGGTGGACGGCGGCTTCGACGACGAGCGCCCCTACTGGGCCGAGGCGGTCCCCGCCACCGAACCGGCCCCGCCCGCCGCGCTGACGGGCGGCCCCGGCACCTACGCCGCGCAGCGCTCGCTCTCCGTACGCCTGGACCCCGAGGCGACCTCGGCCCTGCTGCGCACGCTGCCCGACACCTACCGCACCCAGGCCAACGACGTCCTGCTCAGCGCGCTCGGGCGGGCTCTGTGCGGCTGGAGCGGCCGGGACCGGGTGGTGGTCGACGTCGAGGGACACGGCCGCGAGGAGCTCTTCCCCGAACTGGACATCAGCCGCACGGTCGGCTGGTTCACCACCCGGTACCCCGTCGCGCTCACCGTCCCCGAGGACGCCGGCTGGGACGCCGTACTGAAACGGGTCAAGGAGCAGTTGCGCGCCGTACCGCGGCACGGCCTGGGCCATGACGCGCTGAGCCGGCTGGCCGGCCCCGCGGCGGCACCGCGCACCGCGCTGGCGCAGATCAGCTTCAACTACCTGGGCCGCATGGACACGCCTGAGGACCCCGAGGGCCTCTACCGGGGCACCGTGCGCCCGCTGGAGCTGGACGCCGACCCCGCGGCCGAGCGCCCGCACACCCTCGAAGTCGTCGGCCAACTCGTCGGCGAAAGACTGGAGTTCACCTGGTTCTACCCGGACCGGCCGGGACAGGAGCACACGGTCGCGGACCTCGCCGGGCGCTTCGCCGACGCGCTCGGCGACCTGGCCCGGCACGCCGCCCGGCCCGGAGCCGCCGGCCGCACCCCGTCCGACTTCCCGCTGGCCCGGCTCGACCAGGCCGCGGTGGACCGGATCACCGGCGCGGACCCGGCCGCGGTGGCCGACGCCCTGCCGCTCACGCCCACCCAGGCGGGCATGCTCTTCCACGGCCTGTCCCAGGACGACCGCGGTGTCTACGTCCAGCAGCTCACGTTCGTCCTGGACGGCGTGCCCGACCCGGCGGCCCTCGCCGCCGCCTGGCAGCACGTGACCGACCGCGCCGAGGTGCTGCGCGGCCGGGTCGTCTGGCACGACGTACCCGAACCGCTGCTGGTGGTGGAGCGCCACGCGGCCGTGCCCGTCACCCACCTGGACTGGCGCGACCTGACCGAGGACGAGCGCCGCGCCCGGCTGGACGACCTGCTGGCCCGGGACCGCGCCGAGGGCATCGACCTCGGGCGGGCCCCGCTCCAGCGGCTGCTGCTCGCCCGCGTCTCCGGCACCGCGGTGCGCGTGGTGTGGTCCTTCCACCACCTGCTGCTGGACGGCTGGAGCATGTTCCAGGTGCTCTCGGACGTCTTCGCCCACCACGCCGGTGCGGGCCCCGACGCCGTCCCGCACCGACCGCCCTACCGGGACTACGTGGCCTGGCTGCGCCGGCGCGACCGGGAAGCGGCCGAACAGCACTGGCGGCGCCGCCTGTCCGGCCTGACCGAGGCCACCGCGCTGCCCTACGACCGCGAACCGCGCGAGGCGCACCGCGCCGAGTCCACGCACGCGGTCCACAGCACGCTGCCCGCGGCCACCACGCGGGCGCTGGAAGAGCTGGCCCGCACCCGCGGCCTCACCCTCAACACGCTGGTGCAGGGCGCCTGGGCCCTGCTGCTGGCCCGCCAGGCGGGGCGGGACGAGGTGGTGTTCGGCACCACCGTGTCCGGCCGGCCGCCCGAGCTGCCCGGCGCCGAGGCCATGACCGGCCTGTTCATCACCACCCTGCCCACCCGGGTCGCCGTCCCCGGCGACGGCACCCTGACCGACTGGCTGCGTGCGCTCCAGCAGGACCAGAGCGAGGACCGGCGCTTCGACCACCTGCCGCTGACCCGCCTGAAGACGTTCACGCAACTCCCGGAGCGGGTCGCGCTGTTCGACAGCATCGTCGTCTTCGAGAACTACCCGGTGGACGACGACCTCGCCGTCGCCCACGGGCTGCGCCTGACCGGCCTGGAAGGCGTCGAGACCACCAACTACCCGCTGAGCCTGACCGCTTACCCCGGAGCGGAGCTGGCCCTGCGTCTCGGCTACGACCCCGAGCTGTTCGACGCCGGCACCGCCGCCCGTATGGCCGAGTACCTGACCGTCCTGCTCACCGGGATGACCACCGGCTCCGGGCGGCCGCCCGCCGGGCTGCCGCTGCTCGGCCCGGACCGCCGCGAGCAGGTGCTGCACGCCTGGAACGACACGGCCACCGGGCTGCCCGACACCACCGTCGCCGGTCTCTTCGCCGCACAGGTGGACCGCACTCCCGACGCCGTGGCCCTGGAAGCCGGGGACGAGCACCTCACCTACCGCGAACTGGACGCCCGCGCCGACCGGTTGGCGGCCCGGCTGGCCGGGCTCGGGGTACGGCCGGAACACCCGGTCGGCGTACTCATGGACCGCTCCGCCGAGCTGATCGTCACCCAGCTGGCGCTCGTGCGCACCGGTGGCATGTACGTGCCGCTGGACGGCAGGGCACCGGCCGAGCGACTGCGCCGGACCCTGACCGAGGCCCGCGCCGGCCTGCTGCTCACCGACGCCGCGTGGGAGGGGACGGCCCGGGAGCTGCTGCCCGGCGACGGCGTGCTGCGCGTCGACGCCGACTCCGGCGCCGACGGCCCGGCCCCCGCCCGCACCGTCCACCCGGACAACGTCCAGTACCTGATGTTCACCTCGGGCTCCACCGGCACCCCCAAGGGGGTCGCGGTGCGCCAGCGCGATGTCGTCGCACTCGCCCTGGACCGGGCCTTCGCCGGACACGACCGAGTCCTGGTGCACTCGCCGCACGCCTTCGACGCCTCCACCTACGAGGTGTGGGTGCCGCTGCTGCGCGGCGGTACGGCCGTCCTCGCCCCGCCCACCGACGTGGACGCCGCGCAGGTCCGGCGCGCGGTCACCGAGCGGCGGGTGAGCTGCCTGTTCCTGACCGCGGGCCTGTTCCGCCTGCTCGCGCAGGAGGACCCCGGCTGTCTGCGCGGCGCCCGCGAGGTGTGGACGGGCGGGGAGGCCGTGCCGGGCGTGGCCGTGCGCCGGGTCCTCGAAGCCTGCCCCGGCCTGACCGTCGTGGACGTCTACGGCCCCACCGAGACCACCGCCTTCGCCACCCGCCGCTACTTCCGGTCCGGCGACCCGATGCCCGCCGTGCTGCCCATCGGCCGTCCGCTCGACAACACGCGCGTGTACGTCCTGGACGCCGCCCTCCAGCCCCAGCCCCCGGGCATTCTCGGCGAGTTGTACATCGCCGGTGCGGGCCTGGCCCGTGGCTACGCGGGCAGGCCCGGGGCGACCGCCGCCCGCTTCGTCGCCGACCCCTACGGCCCGCCCGGCACCCGCATGTACCGCACCGGCGACATCGTGCGCTGGAGCGACGACGGCGAGCTGCACTTCGTCGGCCGCGCGGACGACCAGATCAAGATCCGGGGCTTCCGCGTCGAACCCGCCGAGATCGAGGCCCGGCTCACCGCCCACCCCGACGTGGCCGAGGCCGTCGTCTCCCTGTACGAGGACGGCGGACGCAAACGGCTGACCGCCCACCTCGTGCCGGCCGGCGCCGCCTCGGCGCCCTCCGCCGCCGAGCTGCGCACCCACCTGGCGGCCGGACTGCCCGACTACATGCTGCCCGCCGCCTTCGTCACCGTGCCGGAGCTGCCGCTGACGGCCAACGGCAAGGTCGACCGGCGCCGACTGCCCGCCCCCGACTGGTCGGCGGGCGGCGAGCAGACCCACCGCGCCCCGCGCACCGGGACCGAGCGGATCCTCGCCGGGATCTGGGCCGAACTCCTCGGCGTGGCCCGGGTCGGCGTGGACGACAACTTCTTCATGCTGGGCGGCGACTCCATCCTCAGCATCCAGGTGGTCTCCCGGGCCCGGGCCGCGGGGCTCACGCTCAGCCCCCGCGACCTCTTCCGGCACCCCACCGTGGCCGAACTCGCCGCCGCCGCCACCGCCGGTGCCGCGCCCGCCGTCGCCGGTACCGAACCGGCCGGCGGAGCGGTGGATCTCCTGCCGATCCAGCACTGGTTCCTGGACCCGCGCCCGGCACAACCCGCCTTCTTCAACCAGTCCGTGGTCATCGAGGCGGCCGGCGCCGTCGACCAGGACGCCCTGCGCACCGCCCTCACCGCCCTGTGGACGCACCACGACGCCCTGCGCGCCCGGTTCGACCTCGACGGCGACGGCACCTGGCGGCAGGACGTCGCCGCCGCGGACAGCCCGGTCCCCGAGCTGCTCCAGGTCCACGACCGGGCCGACGAGGAACGCGTCACCACGGCCGCGCACACCGGACTCCGGCTGGACACGGGCCCGTTGCTCGCCGCGCGCCTGTTCACCGCCGGCGGCACCCGGCCCGCCCGGCTGCTGCTGGTCGCCCACCACCTGGTGGTCGACGGAGTCTCCTGGCGGATCCTGCTGGAGGACCTGGAGACCGCCTACCGGCAGGCCGCGTCCGGTGAGGCCGTACGGCTGCCCGCCCGCACCACCTCCGTACAGGAGTGGGCCCGCCGGCTGCGCGACCACGACCGCTTCGCCGCCCAGCTCGCCCACTGGGAACGTGCCGCCCGCGCCTGCGCCGCCCCGCTGCCCGTCGACTCCGACGGCGGCAACACCATGGCCGACGTCCGCGAGATCACCGTCCGCCTGGACCGCGAACGCACCGACGGCCTCCTGCGCCGCGTCCCCGGCGTCTACCGCACCCGCATCGACGACGTCCTCCTCACCGCGCTCGGCCGGGTCCTCGCCGCCTGGGCCGGCCGCGACACCGTCGCCGTCGGCCTGGAGGGGCACGGCCGCGAGGATCAGCTCTTCGAGGACGTCGACCTGTCCCGCACGGTCGGCTGGTTCACCTCCCTCCACCCGGTCGCCCTGACCGTCCCGGCGGGGGACTGGGGCACCGCCCTGAAGGCGGTCAAGGAGCAGCTGCGGGCCGTACCCGACCGCGGACTCGGTTACGGCGTGCTGCGCCACCTCGCCCGCGAGGAGCGGCTCACCGGCGCGCCCGGGCCCGGCATCAGCTTCAACTACCTGGGCCGCTTCGACTGGTCCGCCGACACCGGCGCCCTGATCGGGTCCGTGCCCGGCGGCCTGGGCGGCGCCGAGGCACCCGGCACCGAACGGCCGCACCTGCTGGACGTCGTGGCCCGCGTCGAGGACGAGCGGCTGGAGATCACCTGGTACTACAGCGCCGGACGGCACCGGGCGGAGACCGTCACCGCGCTGGCCGACGGCATGCTGCGGGCACTCGGCGACATCGTCGCGCACTGCGCCCGGCCGGACGCGGGCGGCCGTACCCCGTCGGACTTCCCGCTGGCCCGGCTGGACCAGGCCGCCGTGGACCGGATCGCCGGGGACGGCCGGGACGTCGCGGACGTCCACCCGCTGACCCCCATGCAGGCCGGAATGCTCTTCCACAGCCTGCTCGACGCCGACAGCCGTACGTACGTCAACCAGGTGCAACTGGTGCTGTCCGGGGTCACCGACCCCCGCGCGCTCGCCGACGCGTGGCAGCACACCGCGGACGCCAACCCGGTGCTGCGCACCCACCTGGTGTGGCAGGAGACCCCCGAACCGCTCCAGGTCGTCCGGCGCCGGGCAACCGTGCCCGTCACCCACCACGACTGGTCGGGATGGTCCGCCGGACGCGCCGCGCGCGAACTGGACCGGCTGCTCGCCGAGGACCGGGAGACCGGCATCGACCTCGGCACGGCGCCCCTGATGAGGCTGATGCTGATCCGGCTGGCACCGGACCGGGTCCGGCTGGTGTGGACCTTCCACCACGTGCTGCTCGACGGCTGGAGCGCGGCGCAGGTCTTCGACGAGGTGTGCGAGCGGTACGCGGCCCTGACGGCGGGCCGCCGCCCGGACCTGCCCGAGCGCCGGCCGTTCGCCGACTACCTGGGCTGGCTGGCCGGGCGGGACACCGGCCGCGCAGAGCGGTACTGGCGTGCCACCCTGGCCGGCTTCCCGGCGCCCACCGAACTGCCCAGCGACCGGCGGCCCGCCGAGGCCCACCGCGCCTCCTCCTCCGGATCCGTGCGGATGACCCTCGGCGCGGACGTCTCGGCCCGGCTGCGGGAGACCGCCCAGCGGGCCGGGCTGACCCTCAACACGGTCCTCCAGGGCGCCTGGGCGCTGCTGCTGTCCCGCTACGGCGGCGGGGACGACGTGGTGTTCGGCACGACCGTCTCCGGCCGGCCCGCCGAACTGCCCGGCGTCACCTCGATGGTCGGCCTGTTCATCAACACCCTTCCCACCCGGGTCCGCGTCGACGGGCGGCGGCCGCTGCTGGACTGGCTGCGCGAACTGCAGGAGGCCCAGGCGGAGGCCCGGCGCCACGACTTCGTCTCGCTGGCGCAGGTGCAGTCGTGGAGCGAGGTGCCCGGCGGCACCGGCCTGTTCGACTCCATCGTGGTCTTCGAGAACTACCCCTTCGACGAGGGATCCCTGGCCCGGTACGGCCTGGCCATGGAGCAGGAGCGGGACCTGGAGCCGACGAACTACCCGCTCGGCGTGATCGTCGCACCCGGTGACACCCTGGCCGTGAACCTGGACTACGACCCGGCCGCCTTCGACGCCACCACGGTGGAGGCGCTCGGCGAGAGCCTGCGCACCCTGCTGACCGGCATGGCCGACGCACCGGACCGCCGCCTGGCCGAGCTCCCGTTGCTGGACCCGGCCGAAGGGCGGGCGCTGCTTGCCCGGTTCGGCGGCCCGGTGGCCGAGGCACCGCACGGCACCCTTCCCGAGGCGTTCCGGCGGCAGGCCGAGCGCACCCCGGACGCCCCGGCCGTCCGCCACGCCGGCACCTGCCTCACCTACCGGGAACTCGACGCCCGGTCCAGCAGGCTGGCCCGGCTGCTCATCGCCGCCGGCGCCGGCCCCGAGCGTTTCGTCGCCCTCTGCCTGCCCCGCACCGCCGACCTGGTCGTGGCGCTCCTCGCGGTGCTCAAGAGCGGCGCCGCCTACCTGCCGGTCGACCCGCAGTACCCCGCCGAGCGCGTCGCGTTCCTCTTCGAGGACGTACGGCCCGACGCCGTGATCACCGCCACGGAGACCGCCGGCCGGCTGCCCGACGGCCCCTTCACCCGCATCCTGCTGGACGAGGAACCCGTCGGCGAGGCGGCGGACACCCCCGTCGGCGACGCCGAACGCCGCGGCGCCCTGCTGCCCGGACATCCCGCCTACGTCATCCACACCTCCGGCTCGACCGGCCGCCCCAAGGGCGTGGTCGTCAGCCACGCGTCCGTGCTGGCCCTGACCGACTGGGCCGCGGCCGAGTTCACCGGGCGCGGACTGGAGCACGTGGTGGCGTCCACCTCGCTCAACTTCGACGTCTCGGTCTTCGAGATCTTCTCGCCGCTGCTGTCCGGCGGCTGCGTGGAGATCGTCCGCGACCTGCTGGCCCTCGCCGAGCGCCCCGAACCCTGGCGGGCCGGGCTGCTCAGCGCCGTGCCCTCGGCCCTGGACCGGCTGCTCGCCGAGGACGCCGTACGGGTCACCGCCCGGACCGTCGTCCTCGCGGGCGAGGGACTGCCCGCCCGGACCGTGGACCGGGTCCGCGCCGCCGTCCCCGGCAGCCAGGTGCGCAACATCTACGGCCCCACCGAGGCCACCGTGTACGCCACCGCCTTCACCTGCGACCCGGCCGACCCCGACCGCGACCCGCCGATCGGCCGTCCGCTCGGCGGCGCCCGCGCCTACGTCCTGGACGAGCGCATGCGCCCGGTGCCCACCGGGGCGCCCGGTGAGCTGTTCCTCGCGGGGACCGGCGTCGCCCGCGGCTATCTGCGCCGCCCCGGCCTGACCGCCGGCCGCTTCCTGCCCGACCCGTTCGGCCCGCCCGGCAGCCGCATGTACCGCACCGGCGACCGGGTCCGCTGGACGGCCGACGGCGACCTCGTCTACCTCGGCCGCGGCGACGACCAGGTCAAGGTGCGCGGATTCCGCATCGAACTCGGCGAGGTGGAGGCCGCGCTGGCCGGCCACCCGGCCGTGGCCGCGGCGGCGGCCCGGGTCGTCGAACACGCGGGCCACCGCCGCCTGGTCGGCTACGTGGTGCCGCGCCCACCGGACGCGCCCGCTTCCGCCGGCGACCATGCGGCCGTCCCGCCGGCCCGCGAAGGCCAGAACCGTCCGGCCGTCCCGCCGGCCCGCGACGGCCGCGCGGAGGATCGTCCGGCCGGTCTGCCCGATACCGGTGAGCTGCGGGCCTTCCTCGCCCGCAGCCTCCCCGACCACCTGGTCCCCGCTCTCGTCGTGCCGTTGGAGCGGCTGCCGCTCGGGGCCACCGGCAAGCTCGACCGGCGGGCGCTGCCCGTGCCCGAGTGGGCCGCGCCGGCCGCCGGGACGGCCGTCCGGCCGCCGCGCACCGAGGCCGAGCAGACACTCGCCGCCATCTGGTGCGAGGTGCTGGGAGTGCCCGAAGTCGGCGCCGACGACAACTACTTCACGCTCGGCGGCGACTCCGTCCTCGGCATCCAGATCGTCTCCGCCGCCCGCCGGGCCGGACTCGCCCTGACACCCCGGCACCTGTTCACCCACCAGACCCTCGCCGAACTCGCCGCCGTGGCCGAGCGGATGCCCGACCCCACCGAGTCCGCCGTCGCCGCCGAGCAGGGCCCGGTGGCCGGTGACCTCCCGCTCACCCCCGTGCAGCACTGGCTCCTGGGCACCCTCACCGGCGACCCCGCCCACTTCAGCCAGACGGTCTCCTTCGAGCTGGCCACGGATCCCGACGAGGCGGTGCTGCGGGCCGCCCTGGACGCCGTACTGGAGCACCACGACGCCCTGCGGACGCGGTTCGAGCGGGCCGGCACCGGGCGGTGGCGGCAGTACGGCACCGCGCCCGGCGACCGTGACCCGCACCTGGAGGTGCACGAGGGGGCGGCCCCGGACGAGGTGGCCGGTGCGCTGGGTGCCGGGTTCGACCTGGCCGGCGGGCCGCTGCTGCGGGCCGCGCTGTGCCGGCCGGGCGACGGCGGGCGGCCGGTGCTGCTGCTCGCCGCCCACCACCTGGTCGTGGACGCCGTGTCCTGGCGGCTGATCCTGGAGGACCTGGACACCGCCTACCACGCGCTGCGGGACGGCCGGCGACCCGCCCTCGCCCCGAAGAGCACCTCGTTCCGGGCGTGGGCACGGCGGCTCGCCGCGTACACCGAGGCGGGCGGCTTCGACGGCGAACTCGCCCACTGGCAGGGTCTCGACGCCCGCACCGCGCTGCCCGTGGACCACCCCGGCGGCGCCAACACCGTCTCCGACGAGGACAGCGTGACCGCGGGACTCGACGCCGAGGAGACACGCCGGCTGCTCCAGGACGTGCCGGACGCCTACCGCACCCGCGTGAACGACGTCCTGCTGTGCGCGCTGGGCCGCGTCCTGGCCCGCTGGACCGGGCAGGACCGGGTGGCGGTCACCCTGGAGGGCCACGGCCGCGAGGAACTGTTCGAGGACACCGACCTCGCCCGGACCGCCGGCTGGTTCACCACGATGTACCCCGTGGCCCTGGACGTGCCCCGCGACGCGGACACCGGCCGCGTGCTGAAGGCCGTCAAGGAGAACCTGCGGGCCGTACCGCACGGCGGACTCGGCTACGGCGCGCTGCGCTTCCTGCACCCCACGGCCGGCCGCGAGCTGCCCGCCCTGCCGCCGGTCTGCTTCAACTACCTGGGCCGGCAGGACCGCACCAGCACGCCGGGCGGTCTGCTGCACGCGCCGCACGACGGGCTCTCGGGCGGCATGGACGCGGCCGCGGACCGGCCGTACCTACTCGACGTACTCGGCCGGGTCAGCGGCGAACGGCTGGAGTTCACCTGGTCGTACTCCCGTGAGGTGCACCGGCGCGAGACCGTCGCCCGCCTGGCGGCGGAGCTGACCGCGGAACTCCGCGCGATCGTCCGGCACTGCGCCGAACCCGGCACCGGGGGCCGCACCCCGTCCGACTTCCCGCTCGCCCCGCTCGACCAGGCGGCCGTGGACCGGCTCGTCGGCGACGGGACGGACGTGACGGACGTCTATCCGCTCACCCCCACCCAGACCGGCATGGTGATGCACGGCCTGGACGGCGCCGAACACGGCCTGTACGTCGAACAGATCACCTTCGTGGCGGACGGTGCCCGCGACCCGCGGACGCTGGCCGCCGCCTGGCAGCACGTCGTCGACCGCACGCCCGTGCTGCGTACCTCCGTCGCCCTGCACGGCGTACCCGTGCCGCTCCAGGTCGTCCACCGGGACGTGACCCTGCCGGTCACCGAACACGACTGGACCGGGATCCCGGCGGACCGGCACGACGCGGAGCTGGAGCGGCTGCTGGCCGAGGAGCGGGCCCGGGGCATCGCCCTGGACCGTGCCCCGCTGCTGCGGCTCGCCCTGGTCCGGCTCGGCCCGGACGCGGTCCGCGTGGTGTGGACCTTCCACCACGTCGTGCTGGACGGCTGGAGCGTGTTCCACGTCCTGTCCGACGTCATGGCCGCCCACGCCGCCCTGGTCCGCGGCGAGCGGCCCCGGCTGCCCGAGCGCAGGCCGTTCGCGGACTACGCCGCCTGGCTCGCCATCCGTGACAACCGCCAGGCCGAGGAACACTGGCGCGGTGCCCTGACCGGCCTCGGCGCCCCGACCCCGCTGCCGTACGACCGCAGGCCCGCCCCGGACACCACGGCCCGCTCCGGCACCTGGCTGTCCCGGCGGCTCGGCGCCGAACAGACGCACCGCCTGCTGGAGTTCGCCCGGCGGCACCGTCTCACCCTCAACACGCTGGTGCAGGGTGCCTGGGCGCTGCTGCTGGCGCGGTGGAGCGGGGAGCGGGAGGTGTGCTTCGGCACCACCGTCTCCGGGCGGCCCGCCGGCCTGCCCGGCGCCGACACCATCACCGGCCTGTTCATCACCACCCTGCCCGCCCGCGCCGAGGTCGACGGCGGCGCCCGCTGCGACACCTGGCTGCGCGCGTTCCAGGAGGCCCGGGCCGAGGACCGGCGCCACGACCACCTGCCCCTCGGCGCGCTGCACGCCCTCACCGGACTTCCGCCGGGCACGGCCCTGTTCGACAGTCTGGTGGTCTTCGAGAACTACCCGGTCGGCGACGCCACCGCGGGTGCGCACGGGCTCGCCCTGCGGGACCTGGACGCCCGTGAGGCCACCAACTACCCCCTCACCGTGGTCGTCTCACCCGGCGACCGGCTGACCGTCGAACTCGGCTACGACCCCCGGTGCTTCGACCGGACCAGTGCCGTCTCGCTGGCCGGGCAGCTGCTGCACACCCTCGACGTCCTGGCCGCCTCGGACGGCACCGCCCGGCTCGACGACCTCGACGTCCTGCCGCCGGCGCTGCACGACCGGCTGCTGCACGGCCCGGCCCGCCCCGAGCTCGGCCCGGTGCCCGCCGCCACCCTGCCCGCCCTGGTCGAGGCCGCCGTCGACCGGTGGCCGACCGCACCCGCGCTCCACGGGCCAGGCGTGGCACTGACCTTCGCGCAGACGGAGGACCGGGCCAACCGGCTCGCGCACCGGCTCATCGCCCGGGGCACCGGACCCGGCGACCTCGTCGCCCTGCTGCTGCCCCGCTCGGCGGACATGGTGCTGGCGCAGCTCGCGGTCATGAAGTCCGGCGCCGCGTTCCTGCCCGTCGACCCCGCCTACCCCGAGGAGCGGATCGCCCTGATGCTGCGCGACGCGGCCCCCGCCCTCACCCTCGACGCCAAGGAGATCGCCGGCCTGCTCGCCGCCCCGCCGGACGACGTACCCGGGCACCGGCCCACCGACGCGGACCGGACCCGCCCGCTCGACCTGGACGACCCGGCCTACGTCATCTACACCTCCGGCTCCACCGGCACCCCCAAGGGCGTCGTCGTCACCCACCGCGGCCTCGCCGCCTTCTCCGCCGCCGACGCCGCCCATTACCAAGTCGCCCCCGGCGACCGGGTGCTGGCCTTCGCCACGCCCAGCTTCGACGCCTCCGTGCTGGAGCTGTGCGCGTCCCTGCCGCACGGCGCCCGGCTCGTCGTACCCCGGCCGGGACCGCTGCTCGGCGCCGAACTCGCCGACGTCCTGCGGGCCGAGCGCGTAACGCACACCCTGCTGCCGCCGGCCGCGCTCGCCACCCTGCCCGCCGACACCCCCGGCACCCTGCCGGACCTGAAGACGCTGATCGTGGGCGCCGACGCGTGCGGACCCGAACTCGTCGCCCGCTGGGCACCGCACCACCGCATGGTCAACTCCTACGGCCCCACGGAGGCCACCGTCGTCGCCACCTGGTCCGCCCCGCTGGCGGCGGACGGCGCCGCACCGCCCATCGGCCGCCCGCTGCCCGCCACCGGCGCCCGCGTCCTCGACGCCCGGCTGCGGCCGGTGCCCGACGGTGTCACCGGCGAACTGTGGCTGAGCGGGCCCGCGTTGGCGCGCGGCTACCTCGGCCGGCCCGGACTGACCGCGGCCCGCTTCACCGCCGACCCGTTCGGACCGCCCGGCACCCGCATGTACCGCACCGGGGACCTGGTGCGCCGCGACAGCTCGGGCGAACTGCACTACCTCGGCCGCACCGACCACCAGCTCAAGCTGCGCGGCCACCGCATCGAGGCGGGCGAGGTCGAGGCGGCCCTGGTGCGCCATCCGGGCGTCCTGGACGCCGTCGTGACCGTACGCGAGGACGAACCCGGCCTGCCGCGCCTGGTCGCCCACCTGCTCGCGGTCCCCGGCGCCGAACCGCCCGCCCCCGCCGAGCTGCGGGCGCTGGCCGCCCGCTCGCTGCCCGGGTACATGGTGCCGTCCGCGTTCGCGGTGCTGGACCGCTTCCCGGTCACCGAGAACGGCAAGACCGACCGGGCCACCCTGCCCGCCCCGGCCGTGACCGGGGAACGGGACCGGCCCGAGTACGTGGCACCTCGCACCCCCACCGAGGAGGCCCTCGCCGCCATCTGGGAGGAGACCCTCGAGACGGCCGTGGGGGCCGAGGACGACTTCTTCCTGCTCGGCGGCGACTCCCTGCGCGCCCTGCTCATCTCCTCCCGCGCCAACGACGCGTTCGGCGTCACGCTCACCCCCCGCGACGTCCTGGTGTCCCGCACCGTCGCCGGCCTGGCCGAACTGGTGGAGGAACAGGTCCTGAGCGAACTCGAACGGGCCGCGTACGGCGACGACGACCCGGGCGCCGCCGAAGGCCACGACACCGAAGACGCCGCGTCCGGCGGCCACGACCACGAACGGTGAGGACCTGACGACCATGACGTCTTCGACCCCTTCGCACCCCTCCGGCTCCCCGCGCCCCGACCGCCCCTCCCTCCGGGACCGCGCCGAGGCGCTGCCCGACGACCTGCGGGACGCGCTGCGGCGGCGGCTCGCCGGCCGGGCCGGCGGCTCCGCCCCGGCCGCCCGCCCCGGCATCCCGCGCGCCGACCGGGACCGCCCGCTGCCGCTGTCGTTCGCGCAGCAGCGCCTGTGGTTCCTGGACCGGCTGCGGCCCGGCGACGCCCGCTACAACAGCGCGGTCGCGGTCCGCCTCACCGGCGCACCGGACCACGAGGCCCTGCGAGCCGCGCTGGCCACCGTCGTGGCCCGGCACGAGGCCCTGCGCACCACCTTCGAGGAGACCGACGGCCGCCCGGCGCAGTGCGTGCACCCGGCGGCCCCGGTACCGCTGCCGGTCCGTGACGCCGGCGACCTGGACGCGGACCTGCTGGCGGAGTACTCCCGGCCCTTCGACCTGCGGCACGGGCCCCTGCTGCGCGCCCTGCTGCTGCGCGAGTCCGCCACCTCGCACGTCCTGCTGCTGACGGCCCATCACATCATCACGGACGGCTGGTCGATGGGCGTCGTCCTGGACGAGCTGTGCACCGCCTACGATGCCCTCACGCACGGTTCCGCACCGGAACTGCCCCCGGTGGCCACGCAGTACCCGGACTTCGCCGTGTGGCAGCGCGCCCGGCTCTCGGGCGCCCGCCTCGAAGGCGAACTCGCCCACTGGAAGCGGAGGCTGGCCGGGGCGGTGGCACCCGAGCTGCCCCTGGACCGGCCGCGGCGCGGCGAGGAGGCGGGCGAGGGCGCCGTCCACACCTTCGCCGTACCGGCCCGCCTGACCACGCGCCTGCGCGAGCTCGCCAGGGAGCGGCACAGCACCCTGCACACCGCTCTGGTCGCCGCGGCCCAGGCGCTGCTGGCCCGCTGGTCCGGCCAGGACGACATCACCGTCGGCTCCCTCACGCCGGGCCGGTCCCGCACCGATCTGGAGCGGACCGTCGGCTTCTTCGTCAACACCGTCGTGCTGCGCACCCCGGTGGACACCTCCGGATCCTTCCGCGACCTGCTGGCAGGGGCGGCCGAGACGGTGGGCGACGCCTTCGCCCACGGCGACACGCCGTTCGAGCGGATCGTGGAGGCGGTGGGCGCGCCCCGCGAGGCCGGCCGCAACCCGCTGTTCGACGTGATGGTCCTGCTGCACCCCGACCCGCCCGCCGCCTCCGCCCCGCGCGGACTCACCACCACCGCGGTCACCGTGCCCCGGCAGGCCGCTACCTTCGACCTGAGCATCGAGTTCGTGCCGGACGGGGACGGGCTGACCGGACTGCTGGAGTACCGCACCGACCTGTTCGACGCGGCCACGGCCGAGCGGATGGCCGGTCAGCTGCTGCGCCTGCTGGAGGGTGCCTGCGACACCCCGGACCGCCCGCTGGGCAGCCTGCCCCTGATGTCCGCCGAGGAGACCCGGCGGGTCGTCCACGACTGGAACCCGGCCCCCCTGCCCGCGGCCGACACCACGTACCCCGTTCTGTTCGAGCGCCGGGCGGCCCGGACCGCCGACGCCCTCGCCCTCGTCGCGGGCGGTGAGGAGCTCGACTACGGCACGCTCAACGCGCGCGCCAACCGGCTCGCCCACCACCTCGTCGCCCAGGGCGCCGGCCCCGAACGGCTGGTCGCGCTCCGGCTGCCGCGCACCGCCGACATGATCGTGGCGATCCTCGCGGTGTGGAAGTCCGGCGCGGGCTATCTCCCGCTGGATCCCGCCCTGCCCGAGGAGCGGGCCCGGTTCCTGCTGGACGACGCCCGCCCGGCCCTGGTGCTGGACGAGGCGGCCCTGCGCGCCGTGCCCGCGACCGCCCCGGACACCGACCTCACCGACGCGGACCGGCGTGCCCCGCTGGACCCGGACCACACCGCGTACGTCATCTACACCTCCGGCTCCACCGGCCGCCCCAAGGGCGTCGCCGTGTCCCACCGCGCGGCGGCCCACCTGCTGGCCGCGCACCGGGCCGGCTTCGTCGCCGAGGCGGGCGGCGGCCCGCTGCGGGTCGCGCTCACCGCCGCCTTCTCCTTCGACACCTCCCTCGAAGGCGTCCTGCTGATGGCCGACGGCCACCCGCTGCACCTGGTCGACGAGGCCACCCGGATGGACCCGGCCGCCCTGGTGGAGTACGTCGTCGCACACCGCGTCGACTTCCTCGACGTCACCCCGTCCTACCTGCGCCAGTTGCTGCCCGCCGGTCTGCTCACCGACCCCCGGCACCGCCCCCGGGTCCTCATGCTCGGCGGCGAGGCGGTCGGGCCGGCGCTCTGGCGCGAGCTGGCCGCCCACCCGGACGTGGCGGCCCACAACTTCTACGGCCCCACCGAGTGCACGGTCGACGCGCTGTCCTGCCGCATCGACGGCGGGGACCGCCCGCTGGTGGGCCGGCCGCTGCCCGGAGTGCGGGCGTACGTGCTGGACGACCGGCTCCAGCCGGTGCCGCCCGGTGTCGGCGGCGAGCTGTACCTCGCGGGCGCGCAACTCGCCCGGGGCTACGCCGGCCGGCCGGGCCTGACCGCGGCCCGGTTCCTGCCCGACCCGTTCGGCGGCCCCGGGGAGCGGATGTACCGCACCGGCGACCTGGCCCGCTGGACCGCCGACGGCCGCCTCGACTACCTCGGGCGCGCCGACGACCAGGTCAAGGTGCGCGGCCACCGCATCGAGCCCGGCGAGATCGAGGCCGCGCTGCTCGCGGTGCCCGGCGTCGCCGCCGCCGCGGTCGCCGCCGTGCCCGACCCGCACGGCCACAGCCGCCTCGCCGCCTACGTCGTCCCGGCGCCCGGCGCGCCCCGGCCCGTCCCCGCCGGCCTGCGGGCGGCCCTGCGCGAGGTACTGCCCGACGCCCTGGTGCCGTCGTCGTTCACCTCGCTGGACGCGCTGCCGCTGACCACCAGCGGCAAGCTGGACCGCCGCGCGCTGCCGGCCCCGGAGAACACCGCGGAGGAGCGGGAGTTCGTCGCCCCGCGCACCCCCGGCGAGGAGACTCTCGCCGGCATCTGGGCCGAAGTGCTCGGGGTGGCACGGGTAGGTGTCACGGACAACTTCTTCGAGCTGGGCGGCGACTCGATCCTCAGCATCCAGGCCGTCTCCCGCGCCCGGGCGGCCGGCCTGGGCATCGGATCGCAGGACGTCTTCCGGCACCAGACCGTCGCCGACCTCGCCGCCGCCGTGTCCCGCCGTACCGCTGCCGCGCCCGCGTCGCCCCGGCGCCCGCGCGAGGACGGACCCGCCCCGCTCACCCCCGTCCAGGAGTGGTTCTTCGCCACGCACGGACCGCTGCGGCACTTCAGCATGTCGATGCTCCTCGATCTGCCGTACGACCTCGACGAGCGGGCCCTGGACCGGGCGCTGGACGCGGTGGTGGGCCGCCACCCGGCGCTGCGCACCCGCTTCACCCGCACCGACGGCACCTGGCGGCAGCACCCCGGCACCGGCCCGGCCACCCGGCTCCTGACCCGCCACGACCCCGGTACCCCGCCCGCCGAGGCCGCGGAGGCCGCCCGCGCCGCCCTGGACCCGGGCACCGGGGCACTGCTGCGCGCGGCCCTGCTGACCGGCGGGGAACGCCCGCGGCTGTTCCTCACCGCCCACCACCTGGCGGTCGACAGCGTCTCCTGGCGGGTGCTGCTCGCCGACCTGGAGCAGGCCTACCGGCGGGCGGCGGCCGGCGAGGACCCCCGGCCGGAACCCGAGCACACCCCGTTCGCCGAATGGGCGCACACCCTGGCCCGCATGGTCCGGGCCGGCGACCTCGACGACGACCTGACCCACTGGACCGAGGAAGCCGCGCTGCCGCGCA
This sequence comes from Streptomyces sp. NPDC041129, assembly GCF_055592265.1. Lineage (NCBI taxonomy): Bacteria > Bacillati > Actinomycetota > Actinomycetes > Kitasatosporales > Streptomycetaceae > Streptomyces > Streptomyces sp. NPDC041129. The sequence continues at coordinate 885,894 of NZ_JBVIYV010000001.1, forward strand.
CCCCGCTCCCCGTCGACCTGCCCGGCACCCCGCTCGCCGGGTCCGTGCGCACCGTCCGCACCCAGGTGGACCGCGACACCACCGAGGCCCTGCTGCGCCGCGTGCCGGGCGTGTACCGCACCCAGGTCAACGACGTGCTGCTGAGCGCGCTGGGCCGGGTGCTGGCCGACTGGACGGGCGCCGACCGGGTGACCGTCGCCCTGGAGGGCCATGGCCGGGAGGAGGACCTGGCCGAGGGCGCCGATCTGTCCCGCACGGTCGGCTGGTTCACCACCCAGTACCCGGTCACCCTGGCCCCGGCGGGCCCGGACGACTGGGGCGGCACCCTCAAGTCCGTCAAGGAACGGCTGCGGGCCGTGCCCCGCCGCGGCCTGGGCTACCAGGCGCTGGGCCACCTCGGCTCGCCCCGGCCCGAGGCCCGCGCCCTCGGCGAACTGCCGCTGCCGCAGGTGTGCTTCACCTACCACGGCCAGTGGGAGGCGCCCCCCGGAGGCGACTTCGCGCCGGTCGCCGACGTACCCGGCCGGGACATGGACCCCGGCGCGCCGCTGGACCACCTGCTGGACGTGTCCGCCCTGGTGGCCGACGGCGAGCTGGAGATCACCTGGCACTACAGCGACCAGGTGCACCGGGAGGGCACCGTCCGGGACCTGGCCGCGGGCATGGTGCGGGCGCTCGCCGCCATCACCGCGCACTGCGCCCGTCCCGGCGCGGGCGGCCGCACCCCCTCCGACTTCCCGCTGGCCCGCCTGGACCAGGCCGGCGTGGACCGCCTCGCCGGCGACGGCCGGGACGTCGAGGACCTGCTGCCGCTCACCCCGCTCCAGGAAGGCATGCTCTTCCACCGGCTGGTCGGCGGTCCCGACGACGTGTACGTGGACCAGGCCGCGCTGCTGCTGGACGGGGTGACCGACCCCGGCGCCCTCGCCCTGGCCTGGCAGCGGGTGACCGACCGCACCCCCGCCCTGCGCACCTCGGTGGTGTGGGAGGGCGTACCGGTGCCGCTCCAGGTCGTACACCGTCGGACCGACGTTCCGGTCACCCGGCTGGACTGGCGGGAGCTGACGGAGGCGGAGCGGGCCGAGCGGCTGGCGCGGCTGCGCGCCGACGACCTCGCACGCGGCCTCGACCTCGGCACGGCACCCCTGATGCGGCTCACCCTCGTCCGGCTGCCCGACGCCCGGATGCAGCTGCTGTGGACCTCCCACCACCTGATCCTGGACGGCTGGAGCCTGGCCCAGGTGCTCGCCGAGGTGTTCGAGGAGTACGTGGCCCTCACCACCGGCGCCGCTTCCAGGCCCCCGGCGCGCCGGCCGTTCGGCGACTACGTGCGCTGGCTGGCCGGCCAGGACTCCGCGGCCGCGCACGCGCACTGGCGGACCGTCCTCGACGGGTTCGCCACGCCCACCCCGCTGCCCCTCGACCGCCTCAGGCGCCCGGGGCACGAGACCCGCTCCGCGGGCGTGCACACGGCCGCGCTGTCCGACGAGGTCTCCGCCCGGCTGGCCCGCACCGCCCGGACGGCCGGGCTCACCCTCGGCACCGTGGTGCAGGGCGCCTGGGCGCTGCTGCTGTCCCGCTACAGCGCCGAGCGGGACGTGCTGTTCGGGACCACCGTCTCCGGACGCCCCGACGACCTGCCCGGCGCCGAGTCGATGGTGGGCATGTTCATCAACACCTTGCCCACCCGCGTGCGCGTGGACGGCGGCGGCAGCGCCGCAGCCTGGCTCGCAGAGCTCCAGGAGGAACAGGCCGAGGCGCGGCGGTTCGCGGCCGTTTCCCTCGCCGAACTGACCTCGGTCAGCGACGTGCCCGCCGGCGGCGCGCTCTTCGACAGCATGGTGGCCTTCGAGAACTACCCCTTCGACGAGGCGCGTTCGGCCACCACCGGGATACGGCTGGTGGACGTCTCCTCGCGGGACGCCACCAACTACCCGCTGGTGCTGCGGGCCTACCAGGGCGAGCGGTTCGGCTTCGATCTCGCCTACGACCCCGAGCTGTTCGACGCCACGACGGTACGCGACCTCGCCGGCCGGCTGTGCCTGCTGCTCACCGAGCTGGCCGACGACCCCGGCCGGCCCGTGCGCGACCTGGCCTGGACCACCGCGGCCGAGCGGCGTCGGATGCTGGCCGACTGGAACGGCACCGAGGAGGGACGGCCCACCGGCACCCTGGACGCCCTCTTCGCCGCCCAGGCCGCCCGCACCCCCGACGCCGTGGCCGTCACCTGCGGCGACGAGCGGCTCGACTACGCCGACCTGGAGGCGCGGGCGGCCCGCCTCGCCCACCGGCTCGCCGAACTCGGCGCCGGACCCGAGAGGTTCGTGGCCCTCGCGCTGCCCCGCTCCACCGACCTGGTCGTGGCCGTCCTCGCCGTTCTGAGAACCGGCGCCGCCTACCTGCCCATCGACCCGAAGCTGCCCGCGGAGCGCGTCCGGCACCTCCTCGCCGACGCCGCACCGGTCGCACTCGTCACCACCCGGCAGGGCGCGGCGGCCGGCCCGGACGTCCCCCGCCTGCTGCTGGACGACCCGGACGTGCGCGCCGACCTGGCCCGCCGGCCGGCCGCCGGCCCGGCCCACCGCGCGCTGCCCGAGAGCCCCGCCTACGCCATCTACACCTCCGGCTCCACCGGCCGCCCCAAGGGCGTCGTCGTCCCGCACGCCAACGTGGTCCGCCTGTTCAGCCGCACCCGGCACTGGTTCGGCTTCGGGCCCGACGACGTGTGGACCATGTTCCACTCCTACGCCTTCGACTTCTCGGTGTGGGAGCTGTGGGGCCCGCTGCTGCACGGCGGCCGGCTCGTCATCGTTCCCGAGGACACCGCCCGCTCCCCGGAGGACTTCCTGCGTCTGCTCGCCGACGAGCAGGTCACCGTCCTCAACCAGACCCCGTCCGCGTTCTATCCGCTGATCCGCGCGGACGCCCGGCTCCGCGACACCGGCGCCCGGCTGGCCCTGCGCACGGTCATCTTCGGTGGCGAGGCCCTCGACGTCGGCCGGCTCGCCGACTGGTACGACCGCCACCCCGGTACCGTGCCCCGCCTGGTGAACATGTACGGCATCACCGAGACCACCGTGCACGTCACCTACGCCGCACTCGACCGCTCCACCGCCCGCCCCGGTGCCGCCTGCTCCATCGGCACCGGCATCCCCGACCTGCGGCTCTACGTCCTCGACGACGGCCTGCGGCCGGTGCCGCCGGGTGCCGTCGGGGAGTTGTTCGTCGCCGGCGAGGGACTGGCGCGCGGTTACCTCAACCGGCCCGGCCTGACCGCGACCCGCTTCCTCGCCGACCCCTTCGGCCGGCCCGGCACCCGCATGTACCGCACCGGCGACCGGGCCCGCTGGCGTGCCGACGGCACGCTGGAGTACCTGGGCCGCGCCGACCAGCAGGTGAAGATCCGCGGCTACCGCATCGAGCCCGGCGAGATCGAGGCCGCCCTGCACGGCCACCCCGGCGTCGGCGCCGCCGCCGTCGGCGTGTACGAGGACACCGCCGGGACCCGCCGGCTGGTCGCCCACGTCGTGGGCACCGGCGACCGGGTCGTGCCGCCCCCGTCCGCCGCCGAACTCCGCGCCCACCTCGAGGGGCTGCTGCCCGCGCACATGGTGCCCGCCGCCTATGTGCCGATGGCCGCGCTGCCGCTCACCGTCAACGGCAAGCTCGACCGGCGCGCCCTGCCCGCGCCCGGTCCGGACGGCTTCGCCGCCGACGGCACCCGGACCCCGCCGCGCACCCCCGCCGAACGGCTGGTCGCCGCCGCCTGGACGGACGTGCTGGACACGGACCAGGTCGGCGCCGACGACGACTTCTTCGCCCTCGGCGGCGACTCCATCCTGGCCGTCCGCGTCACCTCCCGGCTGCGTGCCGCCTTCGGCACGGACGTCTCACCCCGGCTTCTGTTCACCCACCCCACACTGTCCGGCCTCGCCGCCGCCCTGGGCGAACCCGGCACCGGGGACGCCGCCGGCACCATTCCGGCCGCCGCCCCCGACACCCCGGCGCCGCTGTCGTACGCGCAGCAGCGCCTCTGGTTCCTCGACCGCTTCGAACCGGGCAGCACCGAGTACACGACTCTGTCCGTGCTCCGGCTGCGCGGACCGCTCGACATCGCCGCCCTGCGGACCGCCCTGGACGGCCTGGTCGTCCGGCACGAGGCGCTGCGCACCACGTTCGCCGAACACGACGGCCAGGCCCGGCAGATCGTCCACCCGCCCCGCCCCGTGGACCTGCCGGTGACGGACCTACCGGACGGTGCCGCGCTGGACGGCCTCCTGGACCGGGAGGCGGCCACGCCCTTCGACCTGGCCACCGGGCCCCTGCTGCGGGCCCGTCTGGCGCGGCTCGCCGCCGACGAGCACGTCCTCGTCCTGGCCGTGCACCACATCGTCACCGACGGCTGGTCCATCGGCGTACTGGCCCGCGACCTGGGCGAGATGTACGGGGCGGCCCTGTCGGACCGCGTCCCCGAGCTGCCCGGGATCCCGGTCGGCTACCGTGACTTCGCCGCCTGGCAGCGCTCCCGTGCCGACCGCGCCGAGGCCGAACTCGCCCACTGGCGCCGCGCCCTGGACGGCGTGACCCCGCTGGAGCTGCCCACCGACCGGCCCCGCCCGGCCGTCCGCACCCGCGACGGCGCCCTGGTGACCTTCACCCTGCCCGCCGCGCTGATCGAGCGGCTGCGCGAACGCGCACGCGAGACCGACGCGACTCTCTACATGGTCCTGGTGGCGGCCTGCCAGACCCTGCTCGCCCGCTGGGCGGGCCAGGAGGACGTCACCGTCGGCACCGTCACCGCCGGCCGCGATCGCCCCGAACTGCACGACGTGGTCGGCATGTTCGTCAACACGCTGGTACTGCGTGCCCGGATCCGTCCCGGCCTGTCCTTCCGGGAGCTGCTGGCCGAGGTGCGCACGACCGTCCTGGAGGCGTTCGCCCACCAGGAGGTGCCTTTCGAACGTGTGGTGGACGCCCTCCAGCCCGAGCGGGACACCAGCCGCACCCCGCTGTTCCAGGTCATGGTCGCCCTCCACAACCTCGGCGCCGAGCCGCCCCGGCTGCCCGGTCTGACGGCGGAGCCGGTCACCCCGCCGGTCCGCAACGCCACCTTCGACCTCGCCTTCGACTTCGTGGAGGGCGACGACGGCCTCACCGGATACCTGGAGTACAACACCGGTCTGTTCGACGCGGGCACCGCGGCACGGCTGGCCGACCGGCTGCGCACCCTGCTGGCTGCCGCCGCCGACGACCCCGGGCAGGCCGTCGGCCACCTGCCGCTGATGACCGGGGAGGAGCGGCGCCAGGTCCTGCGCCACGGGCAGGGCGCCCGGCTGCCCTGGCCCGACTCCACCTTCCCGGCCCTGTTCGAGGCCCAGGCCGCCCGCACCCCGGGGCACACCGCCCTGGCCGCCCGCGACACCACCCTGGACTTCGCCGCGCTGAACACGCGGGCCAACCGGCTCGCCCACCACCTCATCGCCCAGGGCGCCGGTCCCGAGGACGTGGTCGCCGTACGGCTCCCGCGCACCTCCGACCTGATGGTGGCGCTGCTCGCCGTCCTCAAGGCGGGCGCCACCCTGCTCTGCCTCGACCCGGAACTCCCGCGAGAGCGGCAGGAGTTCCTCCTCGCCGACGCCCGGCCGCACACCCTGCTGACCGACCTCGCCGCCGTGCCCTGGGACCGGCTGCCCGCCCACGACCCGGCGGACGCCGACCGCGTCCGGCCACTGCTGCCGCGGCACACCGCCTACGTCGTCTACACCTCCGGCTCCACCGGCCGCCCCAAGGGCGTCGCCGTCGAGCACCGGCAGCTCGTCAACCTCTGCCAGGACCACCGCGCGGGCCTGCTCGCCCCGCACACCACCGGCGGACGGCGGCTGCGGGCCGCGCTCAGCGCCTCCTTCTCCTTCGACACCTCCTGGGAAGGGCCGCTGCTCCTCGCCCTCGGCCACGAGGTCCACCTGATCGACGAGGACACCCGCCTGGACCCGCAGGCGTTCTGCGACCGGGTCGCCGGGGACCGGCTCGACCTGGTCAACGTCACCCCGTCCTTCCTGCGTGAACTGACCGCCGCAGGCCTGCTCGCCCCGGGCCGCCACCACCCGCGCCTGCTGCTCGTCGGAGGGGAGGCCGTCACTCCTGCCGACTGGCGTGAACTCCTGCGCGCCGAACGGGAACTGGGTGTCGCGGTCTACAACATGTACGGTCCCACCGAGACCACCGTCGACGCCGTCTACGGCCGCCGCGCCGAACTGCCCGACCGCCCCGTCATCGGCCGCCCCGGCGGCAACCTGCGGGCCTACGTCCTCGACGGCGCCCTTCGACCGGTACCGCCCGGGACGCCCGGCGAGCTGTATCTGGCCGGTGCCCAGGTGGCCCGCGGCTATCTGAACCGCCCCGGCCTCACCGCCGCCCGCTTCGTCCCCGACCTGTTCGGGGCGCCCGGGGAGCGCATGTACCGCACCGGCGACCGGGCCCGCTGGGACCGGGACGGACAACTGGAGTTCCTGGGCCGGGTGGACGAACAGGTCAAGATCCGCGGGTTCCGCATCGAGCCCGGAGAGGTCGAGGCCGCTCTCCTGGACCACCCCGACGTCGCCGACGCAGCCGTCACCGCCCGCGAGCACGCCGGCCGGCTCATGCTGGTCGGCTACGTGGTGCCCGCCGACGGCCGTGTCCCGTCCGCCGACGCCCTGCGCCTCGCACTGCGCCGCACCCTGCCCGACCACATGGTGCCCGCCGCGTTCGTCCCGCTCGACCGCATCCCGCGGACCACCAGCGGCAAGACCGACCGGCGCGCCCTGCCGGCCCCGCCCGCACAGCCCGACAGCGCCACCGCCTACGTCGCCCCCCGGCCCGGCACCGAGGAGCGCCTGGCCAGGATCTGGGCAGAGGTGCTCGGTGCCGAACGCGTCGGCGCCCGCGACAACTTCTTCGCGCTCGGCGGCGACTCCATCCTGAGTATCCAGATCGTCTCCCGCGCCCGGCAGGCCGGACTCGCCCTCACCACCAAGGACGTCTTCCGCCACCAGACCGTCGCCGAACTCGCCCTGCGCGTGACCGAGTCGGCCCCGAGCCGGGACGCGGCCGACGAGCCGGCCGAGGCGCCGCTCACCCCGATCCAGCGCTGGTACCTGGACGGCCGCGAGCCCGGCCGGCCGCTCCGGTTCACCATGACCCAGCGCCTGGAACTCGCCCCCGGCACCGACGGATCGGCGCTGCGGGCCGCCACCGACGCCCTCGTCCTCCGGCACGCCGCCCTGCGCACCCGGTTCCGCCGCACCGCCGACGGCTGGCGTCAGGAAGCCCTGCCCGAGGCACCGGACGACGTCTTCACCCGGCACGACGTGTCCGCGCCGGACGACGCGGCTGTGGAGACCGAGGTCCAGCGGCTCACGGACGAGGCGCAGGCCGCCCTCGACCCCACCACCGGACGGGTCGTCCGCGTGCTGTTCTTCGACCGCGGCCCGGACCGGTCCGGACAACTGGTCATCACCGCACACCACCTGGTCGTCGACGGCGTCTCCTGGCGCATCCTGCTCGCGGACCTGGAGACCGCCCACCGGGCGGCGGCGGCCGGCCGGCCCGTCGAACTGCCCGCCACCGGCACCTCCTACGGCCACTGGGCCGCCCGGCTCGACCGGCACACCCGCTCCGGCGCGCTCGACGCCGACCTGCCGTACTGGACGCGCACCGCGGCGGCCGCGGCCGGACTGCCCGCCGGACAGCCCGGCCCGAACACCCACGGCACCGCGGACACCCTCGGCGTCACCCTGGACGCGGAGACGACCGACGCCCTCCTGCGCAAGGTCCCCGGGGCCTACCGCACCCAGGTCAACGACGTCCTGCTCAGCGCCCTCGGCCGTACCCTGGCCCGCTGGTGCGGACGGGACACGGTCCTGCTGGGTGTCGAGGGCCACGGCCGGGAGGAACTGTTCGCGGACGTGGACCTGTCCCGGACCGTCGGCTGGTTCACCGCCGAGTTCCCGCTCGCCCTGCGCGTCGCCCCGGACGCCGGCTGGCACGACACCCTCCGCTCGGTCAAGGAACAACTGCGCGCGGTGCCGCTGCACGGCCTGAGCCACGGCGCCCTGCGCCACCTCGTGCCCGGCAGCCCGCTCGCCGAAGCCCCGGCCCCGCTGGTGGGCTTCAACTACCACGGCCAGTGGGACACGGCCGGGGGCACCGGTGGCCTGCTCCGCGGCGCGCTGCCCCCGGCCGGCCGCGACACCGACCCGGACGAGGCACGGCCCTACCTGCTGGACATCACCGGCGTGGTCCAGCAGGGCCGCCTCGAACTCGGCTGGACCTACCCTCCGGCCGTCTACGACCGGGCCACCGTCCGCCGGCTCGCCGAGGACACCCTCGCGGCCCTCCGGGAGATCGTGGAGCACTGCGCCGGAGCCGAGGCGGGCGGCCGCACCCCCTCCGACTTCCCGCTCGCCGGCCTCGGCCAGGACCAGCTCGACCGGCTCGTCGGCACCGGCCGGCACGTGGCGGACGTCCTGCCGCTGACCCCGCTCCAGTCCGGCATGCTCTTCCACGGCCTCGTGGACACCGAGAACGCCTACTTCGACCGTACGGCCGTGACGCTGTCCGGAGTCGCCGACCCCCGGGCCTTCGCCGCAGCCTGGCAGCAGGTCGCCGACCGCACCCCGGCGCTGCGCACCAGCGTCCACTGGCACGGCCTGCCGCACCCGGTGCAGGTGGTCCACCGCCGCGCCGAACTCCCCGTCACCCACCTCGACTGGCGGGAGTCCACCCCCGCCGAGCGGGCCGAGGCCACCGAGCGGCTGCTCGCCGCGGACCGCGCGGCCGGCATGGACCTCACCACCGCGCCGCTCACCCGGCTCACCCTGGCCGCGCTGCCCGGCGACCAGGTGCTGCTCGTGTGGTCCACCCACCACATCGTCCTCGACGGCTGGAGCACCGGGCAGCTGCTCACCGAGGTGTGCGAACGCTACGCGGCGCTCACCGGAGGCCCGGAGGAGGCGCCCCCGGTACGGCGGCCCTTCGCGGACTTCCTGCGCTGGCTGCGCGAGCAGGACGAGACGGCGGCCGAACGGCACTGGGCCGACGCCCTCGCCGGGTTCACCGCCCGCACCCCGCTGCCGTACGACCGCACGCCCGCCGAGGCCCACCGCGCCCGCTCCGCCGCCGCCGTCCACCACGAACTGGACGCCGAGGTCTCGGGGCGGCTGCGGGAGAGTGCCGCCCGCGCCGGAGTGACCGTGAACACCGTGGTGGAGGGCGCCTGGGCGCTGCTGCTGGCCCGCTCCAGCGGGCGGGACGACGTGGTGTTCGGCACCACCGTCTCCGGCCGCCCGGCCGAACTGCCCGGCGTGGAAGGCGTGATCGGCATGTTCATCAACACCGTACCGACCCGGGTCCGCATCCCCGCCGGGCCGGTGCTGCCGTGGCTGCGCGACCTCCAGGAGCGGCAGAGCGACGCCCGCCGATTCGACTTCCTCGCCCTGCCCCGCATCCGGGCCGTCGCCGAAGTCCCCGCCGGTGAGGCGCTGTTCGACAGCATGGTGGTGTTCGAGAACTATCCGGTGGACGAGTCCGCGACGGCCCGCACCGGCGTCCGGGTCGAGGAGGTGCGCGCCGACGACGCCACCACCTTCCCCTGGTGCCTCCGCGCCCACCTGGCCGACCGGCTCGGCTTCGACCTCGCCTACGACCCCGCCCTGTTCGACCCCGCCACCGCCGAGCGCGCCGCGGACCGGCTGGCCGGACTGCTCACCGCCCTCGCCGACGGGTTCGGCGCCGATCTGACCGACCTCGACCTGCTCACCGCGGCCGACCGCGAGCTGCTGGCCGCCTGGAACACCACCGCCCGCCGGGCCGCCCCGCGCAGCCCCGTGGACCTGTTCGCCGAGCAGGCCCGCCGCACACCGGACGCGGTCGCGGTCCAGGAGGGCGAACGACGACTGACATATCGTCAACTCAAGGACTGGGCCCACGCGCTGGCGGGACGGCTGCTGGCCGGCGGGCTCGCCCCCGAGGACCGGGTGGCGCTGCTGATGGACCGCTCCGCCGAACTGGTCGTCGCCCAGCTCGCGGTGCTCATGGCCGGCGGCGCCTACCTCCCCGTCGACACCCGCGCCCCCGAGGAGCGCCGGCGTACCCTGCTCGCCGAGGCGGGCGCGACCGTCCGGCTCACCGCCGCGGAGGTGAAGGCAGCGCGTGGCGGGGCGCCGGGGGAAGGGACGCCGCCCGCCCGTCCTGCCGGACCCGAGGCGGAGCCGTTGCCGGCCGTCGAGCCCGACCGGCTGGCGTACGTCATGTTCACCTCCGGATCCACCGGCCTGCCCAAGGCCGTCGCGGTGCGGCACCGTGACGTGGCGGCGCTGGCCACCGACAGCCGGTTCGCCGGCGGTGTGTGCGACCGGGTGCTGCTGCACTCGGCGGTGGCCTTCGACGCCGCCACCTTCGAGGTGTGGGCGCCGCTCCTCAACGGGGGCTGCGTGGTCGTGGCACCTGACGGGAGCGTCGACGCCCACCTGCTGCGCCGGCTGGCCGCCGACGGCGGACTGACCGCGGTGTGGCTGACCGCGGGCCTTTTCCGGCTGCTCGCCCAGGACGCCCCCGACTGCTTCCGGGGCCTCGCACAGGTGTGGACCGGCGGTGACGTCGTACCGGCACCGGCCGTGCGCCGGGTGCTGGCCGCCTGCCCCGGCCTGACCGTCGTGGACGGCTACGGGCCCACCGAGACCACCACCTTCGCCACCTCCTGCGCCCTCGCCGACCCGGCGGCGGTCCCCGGCACGGTCCCCATCGGCCGGCCGCTGGACGACATGCGGGCCCTCGTGCTCGACGCCCGGCTGCGGCCCGTACCGCCCGGCTGCCCGGGCGAGCTGTACCTGGCCGGCGAGGGCGTCGCCCGCGGCTACCTGGGCCGCCCCGGTGACACCGCCGCCCGCTTCCTCGCCGACCCGCTCGGCCCGCCCGGCGCCCGCGTGTACCGCACCGGCGACCTGGCCCGGCGGCGCCCCGACGGCACCGTGGAGTTCCTCGGCCGCGCCGACGACCAGGTGAAGATCCGCGGCTTCCGGGTGGAACCCGGCGAGGTCGAGGCAGCGCTCGCCGCCCACCCGGACGTCGTGGACGTGGCCGTCCTGGCCCGCGAGGACCGCCCGGGCGCCAAGCGGCTCGTGGCCTACGTCGTCGGACCGGCCGGCCAGCACGGCGAGGAACTGCGGGCGTTCGCCGCCCGCACCCTGCCCGAGTACCTCGTGCCGGCCGCCGTCGTCCCGCTCACCGTCCTCCCGCTGAGCCGGAACGGCAAGGTCGACCGGACCGCCCTGCCCGCACCGGACGCCGTGCCGGGCCGTACCCGGGTCGAGCCGCGCACCGAGGCCGAGCGCCGCACGGCGGCCGTCTTCGGCGAGGTGCTGGGCTGCGAACCGCCCGGCGTGGAGGACGACTTCTTCCGGCTGGGCGGTGACTCGATCCTCAGCATCCGGCTCGCCTCCCGCCTCGCCGAGGCCTTCGACACCGACCTCACGCCACGCGCGGTGTTCACCCATCCGACACCGGCCGCCCTGGCCCGCCTGCTCGGCGACCGGCGGGGCCCCGGCCGCCCGGCGCTCGTCCCGGTGCCCCGGGACGCCGTCGCGCCGATGTCCCACGCCCAGCAACGCCTGTGGTTCCTGGACGAGTTCGATCCCGGTGGCGCCGAGTACGTCACCGCGCTCGCCCTGCGGCTGCGCGGCACCCTGGACACCGGCGCGCTCCGCGCCGCCCTCGCCGCCCTGGTTGCCCGGCACGAGTCACTGCGCACCACCTTCGACAGCGTCGACGGGCACGGCGTCCAGCGCGTCCAGCCGCCGTCCGACGTGCCGCTGCCCGTGCACGAACTGACCCGGCTCACCGACGCGGAGCGGGAACCGGCGTTGCGCCGCCTGCTCGCCGAGGAGCGCGCCCGCCCCTTCGACCTGCGCGAGGGACCGCTGCTGCGGGCCGGCCTGGTCCGGCTCGCCGGGCACGACCACGTCCTCACCCTCTCGCTGCACCACATCGTCACCGACGGCTGGTCCACCTCCGTGCTGCTCGGCGATCTCGCCCACCTCTACCGCGCCGAACTCGACGTCGAGAAAACGGATCTGCCGCCGCTGCCGGTGCAGTACGCCGACTACGCCCACTGGCAGCGGACGGCCGGTGACACCGAAGCCGGCGAGCACCTCGCCTACTGGAAGGAGCAACTCGCCGGCACCGCACCGCTGGAGCTGCCCACCGACCGGCCCCGGCCGCCGGTGCGCACCAGCGCCGGCGCGACCACCCGCCTGGTGGTGCCCGCCCCGACCGTGCGCCGGCTCACCCGGCTCGCCCGGGACCACGGCACCACCCTCTTCACCACGCTCGTCGCCGCCGCGCAGGCCTACCTCGCCCGGCTCTCCGGCACCGAGGACATCGCCGTCGGCACCGTCACCTCCGGCCGTGACCGGCCCGAGGTCCAGTCCCTCGTCGGGTTCTTCGTCAACACCCTGGTGCTGCGTTCCCGAGCCGAGGCCGAACGGCCCTTCACCGGGTTCCTGGGCGACGTACGGCGCACCGTCCTCGACGCCTTCGCCCACCAGGACGTGCCGTTCGAACGGGTCGTGGACGAGGTGCAGCCCGTACGCGACACCAGCCGCAGCCCGCTGTTCCAGGTGATGGTCGTCCTCCAGAACACCCCGGCCGCCGCCCTCGACCTGCCCGGCCTGGACGTCACCGACGTCGAGTCGGAGTCGGAGCAGGCCGCCTTCGACCTCACCCTGGAGTTCGCCGAGAGCGGCTCCGGATCCCTGCACGGCCTGCTCACCTACAACACCGACCTGTTCGACGCGGCGACGGCCGAGCGGATGGCCGGGCAGCTCGGCGCTCTGCTGCGCGCCGTCGCCGAGGACCCCGGCCGCGCCCTCGGCGCACTGCCGCTGACGTCCGACGACGAGGTGAAGACCCTGCTGGAGCAGGGCCGGGGAACGTTCCGGGCGGTGCCCGAGAGCACCCTGCCCGAGCTGTTCGAACGGCAGGCGGCCAGTACCCCGGACGCCGTGGCGCTGATCGACGGCGACCGTGAGCTGACCTACGCGCAGACCGACCGGGCCGCCAACCGGCTGGCCCACCGGCTGCTCCGGGACGGCGTCGGACCGGAGCGCGTGGTGGCCCTCGCGCTGCCCCGGTCGGCGGCGACCGTGGTGGCGCAGCTCGCCGTCGCCAAGGCCGGCGGCGCGTTCCTGCCCGTGGACCCCGACTACCCGGAGCAGCGCCGGGAGTTCATGATCCGGGACGCGGGCGCCCACCTCGTCCTCGGCGACCCGGCCGAGGTGTGGTCCGCCGACGGGCCCGAGACCGTGCCCACGGACGCCGACCGCACCACCGCGCTCACCCCCGCCCACCCCGCCTACGTCATCTACACCTCCGGCTCAACCGGCACCCCCAAGGGCGTCGTCGTCACCCACCGGGGCCTCGCCTCCTTCGCCGCGGCCGCCGCCGAGCGGTACGCGGCGGGCCCCGGCGACCGGGTCCTCCAGTTCGCGTCCCCGAGCTTCGACGCCTCCGTGCTGGAACTGTGCGTCTCCCTGCTCAGCGGGGCCGCGCTGGTCACGGGCGAGGAGGGGCCGCTGGTCGGCGAACGGCTGGCGGAAGTGCTCACCGAACGACGCGTCAGCCACACGCTGATACCGCCAGCGGCGCTGGCCACCCTCCCGCCGGAGACCGCCGCCGACCTGCCGCACCTGCGCACCCTCATCGTGGGCGCCGAGGCCTGCCCGGCCGACCTGGTCGACACCTGGGCCCCCGGCCGCCGGATGATCAACTCCTACGGGCCCACCGAAGCCACCGTGGTGGCCACCTGGACCGGCCCGCTGACCTCCGGCGCCGGCGCCCCGCCCATCGGCCGCCCCTCCGGCGGCACCCGGGTACACGTGCTCGACGCCGCCCTGCGCCCCGTACCGTCCGGGGTGACCGGCGAGCTGTACATCGCCGGGCCCGGCCTCGCCCGCGGCTACCTGGGCCGGCCCGGACTCACCGCCCAGCGGTTCCTGCCCGACCCGTTCGGCACGCCGGGGGAGCGGATGTACCGCACCGGGGACCTGGTCCGCTGGACCGCCGACGGCCGGCTCCGGTTCGCCGGGCGCGCCGACGACCAGGTCAAGCTGCGCGGCTACCGCATCGAGCCCGGCGAGATAGAGGGCGCGCTGCGCCGCAGCCCCCTGGTGCGGGACGCCGTGGTCGTCGTCCGCGCGGGGGAGACACCCGGCGCGCCGGACCGGCTCGTCGCCTATGTCGTACCGGCGCGGCCGGCCGGCTCCGAGCGCGTCCCCGGCGAACCGGCCGGGGCCGCATCGTCCGGGACCGAGGCCCCCGGCAGCGCGGCGTCCGGCACCGCCCTGCCCGTCGGTGAACTGCGGCTGCACCTGGCCGGAGAGCTGCCCGCGCACATGGTGCCGTCCGTCTTCGTCCCGCTCGACCGGCTGCCGCTCACCCCGAACGGCAAGACCGACCGGAAGGCCCTGCCCGCGCCCGGGCCCGCCCAGGCGGCCGCGGACGGGCCGCGGACCGCGCCCCGCACCGACATCGAACGCCGTGTCGCGCGGATCTGGGCCGACGTGCTCGGTATCGAGGAGGTGGGTGCCGACGACAACTTCTTCGCGCTCGGGGGCGACTCCATCCTGAGCATGCAGGTCGTCTCGCGACTGCGCCGCGACGGCCTGCACGTGGCCACCCGGGACCTGTTCACGCACCAGACCGTCGCCGAACTCGCCACCGTCGTGCGCACCGCGCCCCAGCGTGCCGCCGAAGGCCCGGTGACCGGCGAGGTGCCGCTCACACCGATCCAGGAGTGGTTCCTGACCACTCCCCGCGCGGCCCACCACCACTTCAACCAGTCGGCGCTGCTGGAGCTCGAGGGCACCCCCGACCCGCAGGCGCTGAGTGCCGCGCTCGACGCCCTGCTGGAGCATCACGACGCCCTGCGCATGCGGTTCACCCGGTACGAGCACGGCTGGCGGCAGTTCAACCCGCCGCCCGCCGCAGGCGACGGCATCCTCGTCCGGCACGACCTGACCGGGTTGTCCGCCGAGGACGCCGACGCGGCCATGGCGAAGGCCGCCGACGAGCTGCACGCGAGCTTCGACCTGAGCCACGGCCCGCAACTGCGGGCGGCGCTGTTCACCGGGGGCCCGGAGCGGCCCGCGTTCCTCCTCCTCGTCGCCCACCACCTGGTGGTGGACGCCGTCTCCTGGCGCATCCTGCGCGACGACCTGGAGACCGCCTACCGGCAGGCAGCCCAGGGCGGCCCGGTCACCCTGGGGGAGCGCGGAACCAGCTTCCGCGAGTGGTCCCGGCGCCTCGCCGCCCACGTCGCCGAGGGCGGCCTCGACCACGAACTGCCCCACTGGGAGCAGGCGGTGGCCATCGAACAGGCGCCGACGGACGAGGCCCCCGCGGCCGGACCGGCCGCCACGGTCGGCGTGGAGCTCGACGAGGACGACACCACGGCCCTGCTGCGCTCCGCGCCCACCGCCTACCGCACCCGGGTCAACGACGTGCTGCTCGCCGCCCTCGCCCTGGCGCTGGCCCGCTGGACCGGACACGACCGGGTCCGCGTGGACCTGGAGGGCCACGGCCGGGAGGACCTGCTCGACGGCGTCGACCTCTCGCGCACCGTCGGCTGGTTCACCACCGTCCACCCGGTTGCCCTCCAGGTGCCCGATCCCGGCGAGCCGGGGCCGGACCGCGACTGGCGGTCCCTGGTGAAGTCGGTGCGCCGCCAGCTGCGCGCCGTACCCGGCAACGGCATCGGCTACGGCGCCCTGCGCACCTTCGGCACCCCGGAAGTCCGCGGGCGCCTCGGCGCCCAGGCCCACAGCCAGGTGGTGTTCAACTACCTCGGCCAGTGGGACGCCCGCCCCGAGACCGCTGACGGCGGCCTGGTCCGCGCCGAGCACGGCTCTTTCGGCCAGGACCACGACCCCCGCGACCCCGGCTCGCACCCGGTCGAGGTGGTGGGCGCCGTGCAGCACGGGCGGCTCGCCTTCACCTGGCACCACCGGCCCGGCGTCCACGACACCGCGACCGTGCGCCGGGCGGCCGAGGAGTTCGCCGAGGCCCTGCGCCACCTCGCCCGGCACGCCAGGGGAGGCAGGTGACGGCCCTCCCGGCCCGCGAGGCACCGCCCCGGCGCACCCCCCGGCACGGCCCCCGCGCCCCACGCGCCCCGACCGCCCGCCCCGCCCGCGACCCGACCACGACGGACCGGGGCGACGGACCGACGACAGCCCGACGACCGACGACAGAACGACGACGGACGACCGACCGATGAAAGAAGGCGACATGGACGAGAACACCCGCTACCAGGTGCTGCGCAACGACGAGGAGCAGTACTCCCTCTGGCCCGCCGACATCGAGGTGCCCGCCGGCTGGCAGCCCGTCGGCAAGGAGGGCACCGAGGCCGAGTGCTCCGCCTACGTCGACGAGGTCTGGACCGACATGCGGCCCAGGAGCCTGCGCGAGCGCATGGAGAACGCCGGCTCCTGACCGGCACACCCGCACCGGCACGCCGGGCCGGCCGCACCCGCGGCGGCCCGGCCCCCACACGCGTCGCCGTCCCGGCCCCCACACGCGACGCCGTCCCGGCCCCCCACGCGTCGCCGTCCCGGCCCCCACACGTCGCCGTCCCGGCGCCCCACCGCCCTCGGCCCCACCGCACCGCAACTCACCCGAGGAGCCCTCATGACCCCCGTCCTGCGCACCGAACGCCTGGACTTCCTCCCCTACCGACCCGAACACGAGGACCACTTCGTCGCGCTGCTCCGGGACGAGGAGGTGTGCCGCTGGATGGGGCAGGACCTCGTGCCCGAACCGCAGCTCCGCGAGCTGTTCCGCGCCATCCTCACCGATGTGTACCCCCAGCGCCGCTTCGACGTGTGGGGCCTGTGGCTGGAGGGCACCTACGTGGGGCACGCGGAAGTGAAGCCGACCGGCAACGTCGACGGTCACGAACTCGTCACCGCGCTCGTCCCCGGCCACTGGGGGCGTGGTCTGGGCGGCGAGGTGGTGCGCGGCCTGCTCCGGCACGCCGCCGACGACCTGGGCCTGACCGAGGCGTACGGCATGGTCGGCGCGGAGAACACCGCCAGCCTGGCCATGTGCCGCCGCCTGGGCTTCCGGCACCTCCGGGACGTCGTCGGCGACGACGGCTCCGTGACGAGGCTGATGGTCATCTCCACGAAGGATCCCGAAAGGGGGACGGGAGCGGCCGTCGAGAACTCCGCATGAGCCGGTTCCCGCCGGCCGAGAGCGCCGGCGCCGCTGCTGGTGCTCCGGCGGACCGGGTCCCCGGGCCGGGCGGCCTCGTCGGCACCGCCGCCTCCTCGTCGCCCTCGCGGCGGCGCTCCAGCGCGGCTGCGGCTGCCGGGCCTGATCAGGCTGCTGTGCCGGGCGACCGCCGGGTGGTCGGGGGCGTACTGCCCGCCGCCGGGCCGGCGGCCGCGCTCGCCACCGACGGGCCGGAGCCCCGTCGGCCCGCTTCGGCCCGGCTCCGGCCGTGCCGGCCATCCGGGAACTGGTCGTCGCCGCCGCGGTGACGGCCACTTCCGGCAGGGCCCCGCGGAGCCCGTCCGCCCGACCCGTGTCCGCAGGGGCTGCGCGGTCCGCTCATACGCGCTGTAATGGCGAACGTGGCGAGTGAGGGTGCTGCGGTGCGCAGATCGAGGAGCGAGCGTGCCCGACTTGCCCTCGACACACTCGCGGCCGTGCCCGCTTCACCGGACCGGCTGCGGCGTGTCCTGGAACAGGCACTGGTGTTCGCCGGGGCCGCGTTCGCCGGCGTGTACACGCCGGGCAACGACCCCGCCACGCTCTGCCTGGCCGAGTCGGCCGGTCTGCCCCGCACGCTGTACGGACTGCGCGACGGCTATCCGGCCACGGGCGGCTCCCCGATGGCCGAGGCCCACCGCACCCGGCGGCCGGTGTGGCTCGGCCCGGCCGAGCTGGCCGGGTGCGCCGAGGCACGCCGGGCGCCGTCCCCGGACTTCTCGCTGGCCGCCCTGCCGCTCGGCCCGGCCGGCGGCTGCCTGCTCGCCGCCACCGAGCAGCCCGGCGGCTTCGGCACCGACGACCGGGCCTGCCTGGAGCTGATCGCCCGGGCCGTCGCCGTACCCGCGCCGGCGGCGGCCGCCACCGACGCGGGCGAGCTGCCCGCCGACGCGTTCAGCGTGGTCATGGACACCGGCCGCATCGAGGTCGGCGACGGGATCCTCGGACTGTTCGGCATCGGCCGGCCCGACTTCGACGGCAGGGTGGAGACGCTGCTCGGCCTCACCGTCCCCGAGGACCTGCCCTCCCTGATGTCCGTCGTCGAGGCCGACCACATGTCGATCGGCGACCGCGAACTGGAGTTCCGCATCCTGCAGCCCTCCGGCCCGCCCAAGTGGGTCCGGCTGCGGGGCCGGCTGATACCCGGGGGCGAGGGCCGCTCCGCCCGGCTCGCCGGCACCGTCGGGGACGCCTCCACCCTGCGCTCCGACGTCACCGACGTGGCCCGGGTCCAGCGGCTGGCCGCCGCCCTCGCCACCGCCGGCACCGTCAAGGACGTCGGGAAGGCCGTCGTCGCCGCCCTGCGCGCCCCCCTCAACGCCGACCGCATCGCACTGGCCGAACTGGAGAACGACCGCCTCGTCGTCACCGTCCTCGATCCGCCGGAAGCCGAGGCATGGCCCGACCTGTGGCGCACCGAATGGCGCACCGAGTGGCCCGACGCGCCGGTGCAGGCGATGCCCACCCTCGCCTCCGCGCTGCGCGAGGGCCGCGCCCGCATCTGGGCCGCCGGAACCCCGCTGGAGCCCGCCCTCGCCGAGGTCGGCCCCGGCGGCCTCGCCGTGCTGCCGCTGCCGGCCGGCGGCCGGATGGCCGGCGCCTGTCTGGTGGGCTGGGACCAGCCGCACGAGTTCGCCCCCGACGAGCGCGCCCTGCTCACCGCCTGCGCCGGCCTCGCCGGACAGGCCCTGCTGCGCGCCCACGCCTTCGACGCCGAGCACGAACTCGTCGGCATGCTCCAGCGCACCCTGCTGCCCCGCCGGCTGCCCCGGCTGCCCGGCGCGGTCGCCGTCGCCCGCTATCTGCCCACCACCGCCGGTCTGGAGGTCGGCGGCGACTGGTACGACGTGATCCCGCTCGCCGACAACCATGTGGCCCTCGTCATCGGCGACGTCCAGGGCCACAACGCGGGCGCCGCCACCCTGATGGGGCAGATGCGCACCGCGCTGCGCGCCTACGCCGCCGAGGGCCACTCACCGGACGTCGTCGTCGCGCACGCCAACCGGCTGCTGCTGGACATGGAGACCGACCTCTTCGCCACCTGCGCCTACGTCGACGTCGACATGGAGCAGGGCACCGCCCTGTGCGTGCGCGCCGGTCATCTGCAGCCCGTGCTGCGGCACCCGGACGGCAGCACCGAGATCGTGCAGGCCGAGGGCGGCCCGCCGCTCGGCGTGCTCGGCCAGGCCGAGTTCCGCATGACCCCGCTCCGGCTCCAGCCCGGCACGGTGCTCGCGCTCACCACCGACGGGCTGGTGGAGTCCCCGGGTGCCGACATCGACGAGGGCATGGACCGGCTCGCCGCCCAGCTGGCCGCCGCCGACCCCGGCCATCTCGGTCTGGTCGCCGACGCCCTGCTCACCGGCGCCCACCGCGGCGACGACGTCGCCCTGCTGCTGATGCGCTACGACGGCATGGCCGTACGCCCGCTGCGCGAGAGCTGGACCGTGTGGCGGGTCCCCGAGGCCGTCCGGCACGCCCGCCGCTTCACCCGGCGCACGTTGCGCACCTGGGGCGTCTCCCCGGACACCCTGGACGCGGCCCTTCTGGTCGTCTCCGAACTGGTCACCAACGCCCTCGTACACACCGGCGGGCCGGTCCGCCTCGACCTCAGCCTGGTCAACCACCGGCTGCGGCTCGCCGTCGCCGACACCTCGCCGCGCAGCCCCGTCCAGCCGACCAGCATCGGCTGGGAGGCCACCGGCGGCCGCGGCATCCTGCTGGTGGAGGCGGTGTCGGCGGCCTGGGGAACGGTGCCGGTCAGCGGCGGCAAACAGGTGTGGGCGGACCTCGTACCGCAGGACTGACCCGCCACTCGGGTACCGGTGCGGCCCGCGCCCGGCAGGTCAACGGGCGCCGCGCGCCGACCGTGCCTAGGGTCGGTGGGGTGGCACACACCTTCGAGGAACTGGTGGCGAAGCAGCGCGCCGCCGACGCGGCACAGCGCACGGTCGAGGAACTCCGGGACGCCTACGGACCCCCCGCCGGGCAGCAGATGAGCGGCGTCCAGTCCGGCACCTACGAGACGGCCCTGCGCGCCTGGCGGGACCTGGCCCGGGAGGTGCAGACCGCGGTGAGCGAGTACGCGAAGGAGACCGGCAGGCCGCGGGCCGACGTCGAGGCGGAGGTGGCGCGGGCGGTCGCACCGCAGGACTCGTGAGACACGGCCCCCGCGCGGCCGCCCGCCGCGCCGAACGCCTCGCCGACGCAGCCGACGCCCGCCTCCCGGTGCTGGAGGGCGGGTCGCTGCTGCGCAAGGCGTTCCCCGAGCACTGGTCCTTCCTGCTCGGCGAACTCGCCCTCTACAGCCTGCTCGTGCTGATCCTGACCGGGGTGTGGCTGACGTTCTTCTTCCAGCCGGAGATGCGCGAGGTCGTCTACCAGGGCTCCTACGTGCCGCTGCGCGGGGTGCTCATGTCGTCCGCCTTCGACTCCACCCTGCGCATCAGCTTCGACGTCCGCGGCGGACTGCTGATGCGGCAGATGCACCACTGGGCCGCGCTGCTCTTCGTCGCCGCGATCGGCGCGCACATGCTCCGGATCTTCTTCACCGGCGCCTTCCGCCGGCCCCGCGAGCTGAACTGGGTCATCGGGGTCACCCTGTTCGCGCTGGCGCTCGCGGAGGGCTTCGCCGGCTACTCGCTCCCCGACGACCTGCTGTCCGGCACGGGACTGCGGATCGCCCAGGGCATCATGACGTCGATCCCCGTGGTCGGGACGTACCTGGCCTTCTTCGCGTTCGGCGGACAGGTGCCCGGCCACGACATCATCACCCGGCTCTACCCGGTGCACATCCTGCTGATCCCGGGCGCGCTCGTCGCCCTGGTCTCGGTGCACCTGATCCTGGTCTTCCACCTCAAGCACACCCAGTGGCGCGGCCCCGGCCGCACCAACGGCAACGTCCGCGGCAAGCCGCTCGTCCCGCAGTTCAGCGCCTCCTCCATCGGCCTGTCCCTGACGGTCGCCGGCGTGCTGGCGGTGCTGTCGGCCGTCGCCCAGATCAACCCGGTGTGGGTGTACGGCCCGTTCCGCCCCGACCAGGTCTCCACCGGCGCCCAGCCCGACTGGTACGTGGGCTTCCTGGAGGGCGCCCTGCGCCTGATGCCGGCCTGGGAGACCGACCTCGCGGGCCACACGGTCATGTGGAACGTACTGCTGCCGGCCGTGGTCCTGCCCGGGCTGGTGTTCGCCGTGCTCTACGCCTATCCGTTCGCCGAGCAGCGCCTGACGGGGGAGTGGCGCCAGGAGCGGCACCTGTGCGACCGGCCGCGCGAGCGTCCCGTGCGCACCGGACTGGGCGTGGCGGCCACCGTGTTCTACGCCGTGCTGCTGCTGGAGGGCGCCAACGACGTCAGCGCCCAGACGTTCCGCGTCTCCGTCAACGCGCTGACCTGGGTGTACCGGGTCTGCCTGGTGGTGGCGCCCGTTCTGGCGTTCCTGCTGACCCGGTGGCTGTGCCGGGCCCTGACGGCGGCCGAGCGCGAGCGCCTCGCCGAGGGTGAGCCGACCGGCGACATCCGGCAGAACCTCGCCGGCGGCTATGAGACCGGTCACGAACCCGTGGAGTCGTTCCGGCCCGGAGCGCCGCGCGGGGAGCTCACCGACGCGCGTACTGGAACACCATCCCGAAGACCCCGCGGGCCAGGACGCCGCAGCCGATGAGGAACAGCCACAACCCGTAGACGACACCGGTCGCCGTCACCGCGAAGCCCAGCGCGGTGACGACCGGCCACGGGCTCTCCTCCGGGAAGAACGCCACCGGCCCCGCCCCGTCGGCCACTTCGGCGTCCTCGAGGTCCTGCGCCCGCCTTCCCCTGCGCCGGTACTGCACCAGGCAGAAGAACGACACCAGCGCCGCCATGCCGCAGGCGACCACCAGCGCGGCCGTGCCGGCCGGCTCGCCCGACCACACCCCGTACAGGGCCGCGGCCCCGCCGAAGAACACCGCCACGCCGCCGAACAGCGTCGCCTCGGTCCTCATCGCTTCCCTTCCTCCTGGGCCTCGCGCACGACCTCCGGATGGTGCAGGTCGAAGGCGGGCGACTCGGACCGGATCCGGGGCAGCGCCACGAAGTTGTGCCGGGGCGGCGGGCAGGACGTCGCCCACTCCAGGGCCCGGCCCCATCCCCAGGGGTCGTCGATGCCGACGCGCTCGCCCCTGGCCGCGGTGCGCCAGACGTTGTAGAGGAACGGCAGGGTGGAGACGGCGAGCAGGAACGCCCCTGCGGTGGAGAGGCTGTTGAGCAGGGTGAAACCGTCCCCGGGGAGGTAGTCCGCGTAGCGGCGGGGCATGCCCTGCTCGCCGAGCCAGTGCTGGACCAGGAAGGTGAGCTGGAAGCCCGGGAAGAGCAGCCAGAAGTGCACCTTGCCGAGGCGCTCGTCGAGCATCCGGCCGGTGAACTTGGGCCACCAGAAGTAGAAGCCGGCGAACATGGCGAACACGACCGTGCCGAACAGGACGTAGTGCAGGTGGGCCACGATGAAGTAGGAGTCGGTGAGGTGGAAGTCCAGCGGGGGTGAGGCGATCAGCACCCCGCTGAGCCCGCCGAGGAGGAAGGTCACCAGGAACCCGCAGGACCACAGCATCGGGGTCTCGAACGACAGCGAGCCGTACCGCATGGTGCCGATCCAGGCGAAGAACTTGATGCCCGTGGGGACGGCGATCAGGAACGACATGATGGAGAAGAAGGGCAGCAGCACGGCGCCGGTGGCGAACATGTGGTGGGCCCAGACGACCGCCGACAGCATGGTGATGGCGATGGTGGCGCCGATCAGCGGGAGATAGCCGAACAGGGGCTTGCGGGAGAAGACCGGCAGGATCTCGGAGACGATGCCGAAGAACGGCAGCGCGACGATGTAGACCTCGGGGTGCCCGAAGAACCAGAACAGATGCTGCCACAGCAGCGCCCCTCCGTCGGCCGCGTCGAAGACGTGTGCGCCGAACTTGCGGTCGGCCTCGAGGACGAGGAGGGCGGCGGTCAGCACGGGGAACGCGGGCAGCACCAGGATCGAGGTGAACAGCACGTTCCAGGTGAAGATCGGCATCCGGAACATGGTCATGCCGGGCGCGCGCAGGCACATGACGGTGGCGATGAAGTTGACCGCGCCGAGCGTGGTGGAGACACCGGTGACGACCAGTCCCATCACCCACAGGTCGCCGCCCGCGCCGGGGGAGTGGTAGGCGCTGTTGAGCGGCGCGTAGGCGAACCAGCCGAAGGCGGCGGCTCCGCCCGGGACGAGGAAGCCGGAGACCACCATCAGGCCGCCGAAGAGGTACATCCAGTACGACAGCGCGTTCAGCCGGGGGAAGGCCACGTCGGGCGCGCCGATCTGCAGCGGCATGACCGCGTTGGTGAACCCGGCGAACATGGGGGTGGCGAACAGCAGCATCATGATCGTGCCGTGGATCGTCACGAACTGGTTGTAGCCCTGCTCGCTGAGCACCTGCAGCCCCGGCCGGGCCAGCTCCGTGCGCATGCCCAGCGCGAGGAGTCCGGCGAGCAGGAAGAAGCAGAACGCCGTGACCATGTAGAGCCGCCCGATCACCTTGTGATCGGTCGTCGAGAGCCAGCGCAGCAGCGTCCGGCCGGGACGGGGAGCGGTGGCCGAGTACCGTGCGGTGACCTCCGCGATATCTGACATCTCCGGTGTTTCGGTCATCGCGGGCGACGCTACTCCCGGGGCGGGTGGGGCCGCCCGCGCCACGCCCCGCACGCCCACGGTCGGGTCCGCCGAGCGTTGCGCCGATCGGCTGAAGCGTCCCCGGCCAGGCATCCGGCGCGCACTCCCGGGTACCCGCAGGCCATGAACACTGCCACGTACGAAGCAGCCACAGGCACTCAGGTGTTCGGGTACGTCCTCGTCCTCGTGGTCGGCGTCGCCCTCGTCGCCGGGTTGCTGTGGGCGTTCCGGCTGGGCGTCGCGGTGCGCCGGCGCGAGCCGGCTCCGCCCCTCCCCGAGGAGCAGCCCAAGCTGCCGCCGTCCGGTCCGGTCCGCGAGACGAGCGAGATGCGCGAGCCGCACGAGGTGCCCCGGACCGAGGACGGGAGCGAGCGGCTCACCCCCCACCAGCTCGGCAACGTCGGTTCCAGGCGCGCCGAGGACCAGCGGCGTCCGCGCTGGTCGCCCGGTTCCAGCGGCTCCTTCGGCGGCGGTGGCGGCGGCCGGACCTGAGCCGCGCCGCCCGCGGGTCCGCGCGTCGCGGGGGCGGGGACCCGGGCGGACACACCGCGGACACCGGGCCGGCCCACCGGCCGGCCCGGCGGCAGGGCGGAACCGGGAAGACCGAGGAACGGCACCGGGCGCGGGGAGCGCCTAAGCGGCGGGAGTCCGAGGGCCGGCCCAATAAGGCGAACAAGGGTCCGGACCGGGCACTCCGCCGTTAGGGTATGGCCAATATGAACCTCCTCGTCACCGGCGCCGCCGGGTTCATCGGCTCCCATTACGTCCGCGGTCTCCTCGCCGACGACTCGCCCGGCGCGCCGAGCGTCACCGTGCTGGACAAGCTGACCTACGCCGGCACCCGCACCAACCTCCCGAGCGGCCATCCCCGCCTCGACTTCGTGCACGGCGACATATGCGACGCCGCCCTCGTCGACAAGCTCATGGCCGGTGCCGACCAGGTGGTGCACTTCGCCGCCGAGTCGCACGTCGACCGTTCGATCGACGGGGCCGGCGAGTTCGTCCGCACCAACGTGGTGGGCACCCAGACCCTGCTGGACGCGGCGCTGCGGCACGGCGTCGGCACCTTCGTGCACGTCTCCACCGACGAGGTCTACGGTTCGATCGAGTCCGGCTCCTGGCCCGAGGAGCACCCCCTCGCGCCCAACTCCCCGTACTCCGCCTCCAAGGCCTCCTCCGACCTGCTGGCCCTCGCCCAGCACCGCACCCACGGCCTCGACGTCCGGGTCACCCGCTGCTCCAACAACTACGGCCCGCGCCAGTTCCCGGAGAAGGTGATCCCGCTCTTCGTCACCAACCTCCTCGACGGCCTGACCGTCCCGCTCTACGGCGACGGGCGCAACGTCCGCGACTGGCTGCACGTCGAGGACCACTGCCACGGCATCGAGCTCGTCCGCACCAAGGGCCGGCCCGGCGAGGTCTACAACATCGGCGGCGGCACGGAGCTGAGCAACAGGGAACTGACCGGACTGCTCCTCGAGGCCTGCGGCGCGGACTGGGACCGGGTGGAGCAGGTCCCCGACCGCAAGGGCCACGACCTGCGCTACTCGGTCGACTGGAGCAAGGCCCGCGACGAACTCGGCTACCGCCCGCGCCACGACTTCACCACCGGTGTCGCCGGCACCGTCGCCTGGTACCGGGACAACCGCTCCTGGTGGGAGCCGCTCAAGCTGCGGAGCGGCCGATGAGGTGGCTGGTCACCGGCGCGGCCGGCATGCTCGGCCAGGACACCGTCCGGGAACTGCGCGAACGCGGCGAGGACGTCACCGGACTCGGCCGCACGGCGCTCGACATCAGCGAACCCGGCTCCGTGCAGCGGGCGTTGGACACCCACAGCCCGGACGTCGTCGTCAACTGCGCCGCCTACACGGCCGTCGACGACGCCGAGACCGACGAGGCACGCGCGCTGCGCGTCAACGGCGACGGCCCGCGGCTGCTCGCCCGCGCCTGCGCCGCCCACGGCGCCCGGCTGGTCCACGTCTCCACCGACTACGTCTTCTCCGGCGAGGCCCGCGACACCCCCTACCCCGAGGACCACCCCCCGGCGCCGCGCACCGCCTACGGCCGCACCAAACTGGCCGGGGAACGCGCGGTGCTCGCCGAACACCCGGACGGCGCCGTCGTGTTGCGCACCGCCTGGCTGTACGGCGCCCACGGCCGCAACTTCGTGCGCACCATGCTCGACCTCGAGGCCCGCCGCGACACCCTCGACGTCGTGGACGACCAGCGCGGGCAGCCGACCTGGAGCGCCGACGTGGCCGCCCGCGTCGCGGACCTCGGTGCCACGGACACCCGCGGCGTCCTGCACGCCACCAACTCCGGCGAGGCCACCTGGTTCGAGCTGGCCCGCGAGGTGTTCCGGCTGGCCGGCGCCGACCCGGACCGGGTACGCCCCACCGACAGCCGGTCCTTCACCCGGCCCGCGCCCCGGCCCGCGTACAGCGTCCTCGGGCACGCGCGGTGGCGGGAGACCGGCCTGGAGCCGCCGAGGGACTGGCGGTCCGCCCTGTACGAAGCCCTGCCTCACATCCGCAAGGAGATGTCCCAGTGAAACGGCACGAGTTCCTGCGGGAGCTCCACAAGGTCACCGCGAACCGCAACTACCTGGAGATCGGCGTCAACGACGGCCGCAGCCTGACGCTGTCCCGGGTACCCAGCGTCGCTGTCGACCCCGCCTTCAAGGTGGTCACGGAGATCCGCTGCGACGTGCACCTCGCCAAGGCGACGAGCGACGACTTCTTCGCCCGCGACAACCCCCTCGCGCACCTCAGGGGCGGCCGCCACCCCCTGCGCAACCTGGCCCGCAACCGCAGCCCGCTCGGCTACTGGCGGCGCACCACGCTGGACCTGTCGTTCATCGACGGCATGCACCTGTTCGAGTACGCGCTGCGCGACTTCATCAACATCGAGAAGCACTCGGACTGGGCGAGCGTCATCGTCTTCGACGACATGCTGCCGCGCAACGTCGACGAGGCGGCCCGCGACCGGCACACCGACGCCTGGACCGGTGACGTCTACAAGCTCGTCGAGATCCTGAACCGCCACCGCCCCGACCTGGTCACGGTGCTGGTCGACACCGCGCCCACCGGCCAGCTGGTGGTCTTCGGCGCCGACTCGTCGAACACCGTGCTCAAGGACAGGTACGACGAGATCGTCGCGGAGTTCGAGGTCCCCGACCCGCAGAAGGTCCCCGAGTCGGTCCTGGAGCGCACCACGGCCGTCAAGCCCGAGGACTTCCTCGGCGCCGGCTTCTGGAAGCCGCTGGCCGCGGCGCGCAACCGGGGCACCAAGCGGGCCCGCGGCTGGGAACCGCTGCGGCGCGCACTGGAGCCCTACTCCGTCACCCGCTGAACCGGCCGCGCAGTCGCGCGTAGTGGGCGGAGCAGTCCGCGTGGGAGGGCAGCAGCCCGGACCGCTCCGCCTCGGCCAGGGTCGGTGCCTCGGCGTCCTTGGGCGACAGCACCGGCTCGATGCCCTCGGGCCAGGCGATGCCCAGGGCGGGATCGAGCGGGTGCACGCCGTGCTCCCGGCCCGGCGCGTACCCGGCCGAGCAGAGGTACACCACGGTGGCGTCGTCGGTCAGCGCCATGAAGGCGTGCCCGAGGCCCTCGGCGAGGAACACCGCGTGCCGGGTGTCGTCGTCCAGCCGTACCGCCTCCCACCGCCCGAAGGTGGGGGACCCGACCCGGATGTCCACCACCACGTCCAGCACGGCACCGCGCACACAGGTGACGTACTTGGCCTGCCCGGGCGGTACGTCCGCGAAGTGGACGCCGCGCAGCACACCCCGCCGCGACACCGAGCAGTTGGCCTGGGCCAGGTCCAGGTCGTAGCCGGTGGCCTCGCGGAACTCCGCGCCCCGGTACCACTCGTGGAAGCTGCCCCGGTCGTCAGGGAACACCTTCGGCTCCAGCACCCACGCGTCCGCTATCTCCAACTGCCGCACCGGATCAGGCCTTTCGTGTAGTCGTCGGTTCCAGCACTGCGCCCAGCACGCGCCGGGCCCTCCCGAGCAGCCGCCGCAGCAGCCCGCGCGGCGCCACCCGGACCACCCGCACGTCGTCGCGGCCGGCCCGCAGCAGCAGCGGCAGCGACAGCACGCGGCCGTTCGGCAGGCTGAGCGCCGTGCGCCAGGCGGCGTTGCGCAGCTCGCGCACCGGCACCGGGGCCGCCAGCAGGCCGTGGGCGCCGTCGGCGGGGGTCAGCACGGCCTCCGCGTCGAGCGTGCGGCCGGAGGCGGTGCTGGTCAGCCGGAGGGTGATCGCGGTGCTGTCGGGGACGTGCAGCGGAAGCGCGAGGGAGAGCACCTCGCTGTCGGAGAGCGCGGCGTCGGCCGGGGTTAGCCGGTGCAGGCCGAGGGACTTCACCGCCCGGTCGACGTCCAGGGAGAGGTTGGCGAACCCCTTCGTCCAGTACGGCAGCACCACCCGGCCGCCGACGAGCCCGGCGGGCGGCAGCGCGCCGCCCTGCGCGGGCACGGGCCCCAGCCGGCACTCCTTGGTCCAGCCGCCCAGCGTGAGGCGGACATGGGCGTCCCACAGCCCGTCGGTGAGCGGGCCGCCGCCGGCCGCCGTGGCGGGGTCCACGGTGGCCGTGCCGCGCAGCACCAGCCGGGTCCGGCCGTCGGCGGCGGGGACGCGTTCCCGGTCGGTCTCCACCGGCTGGAAGTAGGAGGCGCCGGTCTGCCGGTCGCGCAGGATCAGGTCGGCGGTGGCCTTGCCGAAGCCGTCGGCGGCGGCCGTCGTCAGCCGGGACACGGCCTCGGCGAGGTCCGCCGGCGCGTCGTCCGCCGGGGGCCGGGGCCCGTCGGAGCGGAAGGTCAGCGGGCCGTCGGCGTCCGTGTACTCGGCGGTGAAGCGCACGCGCAGACTTCCGTCGTGCCACTCGACGCCGGCCGGGGTGGCCATGGGCCGGACGCCGGCCTCCCACTCGGCGTAGGCGACCAGGTCGTCGTAGCGGTCGTCCCGGATCAGCGCGGCGACGATCCGCTGGGCCGGCCGCATGCCGGGGGCGACACCGGGGCCGAAGCGCTCCTTGACCACCGCGTGCGTCTCCCGGAACACCTCACGCCGGTAGTCGTCCGGCATGGCCAGCAGCCGGAGCCCGCTCATCCGGTCGACGATCTCCACCCGCAGCCAGCGGCGCAGCAGCCGGTCGCGCAGCGCGCCGGGCTCGGTGTACCGCTCGACGACGTCCAGGGCCTCGCGGAGGTTCTGGAAGTAGCCGACCGGGTCGAAGCTCTGGAAGCCGGCGTTGGCGGCGTCGTCGCGCTTGACGTGGTAGTAGCAGACGTAGTCGCTGAGCACGGAGACGTTGTCCGCGCGCAGGTACGCCTCGGTGACGAAGACGTGGTCCTCCAGGCGCCGCCGGCCCTCGGGGAAGCGCAGCCCGGTGCGGTCCAGGAAGGAGCGCCGGAGCATCTTGTGCGGGGTGAGGCTGTCGATCAGCGGGGCGCTGGCGACCGTGGCGTGCGGGTGGTTGCGGCGGAACAGCTCCACCGGCACCGGGCGGCCCTTGCCGGCCATCTTGCCGACGACCACGTCGGCCTTGTTGGCCACGCCGTACTCGTACATCCGCTCCAGCGCCTCGTCGCCGAGGTGGTCGTCGTCGTCGACGAACATCACGAACTCGCCCCGGGCGGCGTCGATCCCGACGTTGCGGGGCTTGCCGGACCAGCCGGAGTTCTCCTGGTGGACGACGTGGAAGTGCGGATGCTCGGCGGCGAGCGCGTCCAGTCTGGCCGGGGTGGCGTCGGTGGAGCCGTCGTCGACGAAGACGACCTCGAACTCGTCGGGGGGCAGCGACTGGCGCAGCAGCGAGGCCACGCAGTCCTCGATGTACGGCCCGGGGTTGTAGACGGGTACGACGACGCTGACCTTGACCGGCATCCGGTTTCCAAGCCCCCTTGGTTCGCTTTCCGTTGCCTGAATGGCACGGCGCGTGGCCGAATGTTAACCCGCTGCCTTGTACGGGCGAAGTCAAGCCCGCACAAGGCACCGTGTCGGGTGATCAGGCGTGGATCTTGGCCAGCAGCTCCAGGATCTCGGCCGTCGTGCCGCTCTCGCCGAGCCGCGGGAAGATCCGCTCGACGCTGCCCGCGTGCGCCGTGGGGTCGCTGTCCGTCATGGCGTCCGTGGCGAGGGTGACGTGGTAGCCGTGGGCGTAGGCGTCGCGCGCGGTGGACTCGACGCCGATGCTGGTGGCGATGCCGGCCAGCACGATCTGCGTGATGCCGCGGCGGCGGAGCTGCGTGTCGAGGTCGGTGCCGTGGAAGGCGCTCCAGTTGTGCTTGGTGACGCGGATGTCGCCGGGGTGGCCGGTCAGTTCGTCGACGACGACGTCCCAGCCCTCCGGGAAGGCGAGGCCGCGCGCCTGCCGCTCGGTCCGGCCGGGGACGGCGTCCGCCCAGTCGGGTGCGAAGGACACCCGGACCAGGACCACGGGAAGGCCACGGTCACGGAAGGCGCCGGCGAGTCCGGCGGCGCGGGAGACGACGTCGGCGGCGGCGTGCGGCTGGGCGGGCATGCCCACGATGCCGTTCTGCAGGTCGATCGCGACGAAGGCGGTGCGGGGGTCGAGCGTGGTGACGGACATGGGTGGATCAGGCCTTTCGAGGGGTGAGCCGGCAGAGGGAGCGGTCGGGGAGGGTCGTCGCCAGCAGCAGGGCCGAGCCGGCGAGCATGAACAGGGCCAGGCCGTGCAGCCCGGCGGTGTCGGCGCGGTGCGGGTAGAACGCCGCGGTGGCGGCGGACGCGCCCAGCGCCCCGAGGTACATGAAGGTCCGCAGCAGTCCGGCGGCCGACGCGATCCGTTCGGGATCGGCCTGCCGGTACAGGGCGTTCTGCGCGGCGAGGCCGACGAGGCCCTGCGGGACGCCGAGGAGGGCGCCGACGCCGAGCAGCAGCCATGCCGGGCTGCCCGCGCCGACCAGCAGCAGGGCGGCGGAGCCCGCGATCTGCAGCGCGGAGCCGGTGAGCAGCTTGGCGCGCACCGCCTCGCGCCGTCCGGTGAGGGCGGAGACGGCGAGCGCCGTGGCCGACAGCGGCAGCAGCGCCAGACCGGCCGTGGCGGCGCTCAGCCCGCGGCCCTGCTCCAGCCACTGCGTGTAGCCGTACATGAAGGCGTAGGAGGTGGTGTAGGCGAGGAGCTGGCGCAGATACGTGGCGAGCAGCGGCCCGTTGCCGCCGAGGACCCGGAGATCGATGAACGGGTCCGGGGTGCGCAGCTCGCGCAGCGCGAACGCGGCGGCAGCGGCGGCGGCCGACAGCGGTAGGTACCAGCGGTCGGGGCGCGGGCCCGTCAGGAACAGCATCAGCGCGACCAGCATGGCCGCGAACAGCGCCATGCCGGGCAGGTCGACGCTCCGGCGCCCGCCGGGTGCCGGTGGGGTGCGCGGCAGCCGCAACGCGCCGAGGACCAGGCAGGCCGCGGACAGCGGCACGTTGACGGTGAACACGGCACGCCAGCCGCCCAGCCCGATCAGCAGCCCGCCGAGCGCGGGCCCCACCACGGCCACCGTCTGGGCGGCGACGGCCAGTGCGGCCAGCACACCCGCCGGGCTGTCCCGCCCGGTGCGCTCGGCCTCGGCGCGGGTCAGCCGCATGGCGGCCGGATACGCGGCCGATGTACCGAATCCCAGCAGCACACGGGCCGCGATCAGCGCGCCGAGCGAGGGCGCGAGCGCGCCCAGCAGACCGGCGACGCCGACCAGGGCGGTGCCCGTCAGATAGAGCCGGCGCGGCCCGTAGGTGTCCACCAGCCGTCCGATCACGGGCTGGCCGACGGTGGTGGCCAGATAGAGCGCCGAGACCAGCCACACCGTCTCGGCGGGCGGTGCCCCGAACGCGACTCCGATCGCACCAGGGCCACGGCGATCATCGAGGAGTTCACCGGGTTGAGCACCGAGCCGAGGACCATCGGCGCGATCAGCCGGCGGTCGAACCCGGCGGGGGAGGGGCGGGCGGTCCGGCCGGTGCGCGGGGTGAGCCTCGGTATCACGGCCGCGAGAGCCGTTCCAGCAGCCCCAACGCCGTCAGGACCGTCTGCCGCTCCTCCTCGGTGTAGCGGTCCTCGAAGGCCCGGGCCAGCCACTCCTCGCGGAGCTGCTTGTTGCCCTCGACGCGGGCCCGGCCGGCCTCGGTGAGAGTGACCAGCTGGCGGCGGCCGTCGTCCGGATCGGGGGCGCGCCGGATCAGGCCGTGCTGCTCCAGGGCGGCCAGTGTGGTCGCCATCGACTGCGGCCGTACGCCCTCGGCGCCGGCCAGCGCGCTGGCCGTGGCCGCGCCGTGCTTGCCGACCAGGGAGAGCGCCGACTCCTGCGACGGGGTGAGGTCGGCGTCCTGCGCGACCTCACGGATCCGGCGCCGCAGCCGGCTGAAGACCACCCGCAGGTCACGCGCGGTGCGGACAGCGGATTCGGAGATGACGGCCATGCCGTCACCCTAGGACCGGCAGGAAAAACTGTCCAGTCGAGACTGTTCAGTCTTGCCTGTCGAACAGTCGGGTGCCCGGACACTGCTGCGCGCGGCATCCGCCACCTCACCTCCCCGGCTCCCTACTCTGGCCGGGTGCGACTGCTCCTCATGTCAGACACCCACCTCCCCAGGCGCGCCAAACGGCTCCCGGACCGGCTGCTCGCCGAACTCCCGCGCGCGGACGTGGTGTTCCACGCCGGGGACTGGGTCGACACCGCCACCCTCGACCTGCTGGAGGACCGCAGCCGCCGGCTGGTCGCGGTGTACGGCAACAACGACGGCCCCGAGCTGCGGGCCCGGCTCCCCGAGGTGGCGTACGCCGAACTGGGCGGCCTGCGCTTCGGCGTGATCCACGAGACGGGGCCCGCGCGGGGCCGTGAGGCCCGGTGCGCCGCCCGCTTCCCGGACCTGGACGTGCTGGTCTTCGGCCACAGCCACATCCCCTGGGACACCGTCGCCCCCGGCGGGCTGCGGCTGCTCAACCCCGGCTCCCCGACCGACCGCCGCCGCCAGCCGCACCACACCTACCTCACCGCGACCGTCGCCGACGGCGCCCTCACCGACGTGACCCTGCACCGCCTCACCTAGGGCTTCGTGTTCCGAGCCCCTGTGGCAGGATGCGGCGATGACCTCCCGCCCCGCGGCACCCGCCACCGCACCCGCCGCCGTACCCGCGGGCCGGCTCGCGGCCGGCGAGCAGCCCGTACTGCCGCTGAGCGGCGAACTGGAGCTGCGGCCCTGGCGGCTCGACGACGCCGACGCCGGCGCCCTGCTCGCGGCCGGCCAGGACCCGGACATCAGCCACTGGAACCTCTTCACCGTCGGCAGCCGTGCGGAGGCCCGCGACCGGATCGCACACATGCACCGGCGTCGAACCGCCGGGACGGGCGCCGTCTGGGCCGTCGCGCCCCTCGGCGGTGCGGCGATCGGGCTCGCCGGACTCAACGACGTCGACCTCGCGGACGGCTCCGCCGAGGTCGCCTACTGGGTGCTGCCCGAGGCACGCGGCGGCGGCATCGCCGTCCTGGCCGCCCGGCGCCTCGGCCGGTGGGCCCTGGACGAGCTGGGACTGCGCCGGCTGACCCTGCGGCACTCGACCGCCAACCCGGCGTCCTGCCGGGTGGCCGAGAAGGCCGGCTACACCCTCGAAGGCACCCTGCGCGACGCCCTGGCGCACGCGGACGGCCGGCACGACGTCCATCTGCACGCGCTGGTGGCGGGCTGACCCGGGCCCCGGCCGGGGGGGGATCACCCTCAGCGCCTCCCGCGTGACCGCTTGGCCCTGCGGCCGTGGCGGGAGCGGCCGCGTCGGAGCCGGGCGGCGGCCAGCACCAGCAGGGCCACCGCCGCGGCGGCCGCGAGCCCCCGCTTGGCCACCGGGAGGCCCGCGGTGCGCAGCAGGTCCAGCGGCTCCTGCTCCTCCCGTCCGGCGGCCGGCGCGGCCTCCCGCGCGGCGGGCCCGGGCTCCGGGCCGCTCAGCCGGTCCGCCAGGCACGCCGCGAACTGCCCCACCAGGCGGTCGCCCACCTCCCCCAGCACCCCGCGCCCGAACTGCGCCGGACGCCCGGTCACCTTCAGATCGGTGTCCACGGCCACCGCCGTGCCGCCGTCGCGCTCGTTCAGCACCGCGGTGACCGTCGCTCTGGCCGTGCCCTGTCCCCGGGTCTCCCGGCCGCTCGCCGCGAGCACCATCCGGTGGGCCGCCGCGTCCTGCTCCTCGAAGACCGCGGTGCCCCGGTAGGTCACGGTGACCGGGCCGACCTTGACCTTCACCGAGCCGGTCACGGTCTTGCCGTCGTACTCCTCCACCACCGCGCCCGGCAGGCACGGCGCGACGCGTTCGATGTCCAGGAGTGCCCGCCAGGCCTCGTCGACGGGGACGGGGACGGCGAACTCGTGGTGCAGTTCCATGGGTTGCTCCTCGCACTCAGGGGGCGGCGGCCGGATGGATGGCCCCGGCGGTCGTGGTCAGCGGCGCGCAGCTGCCGCCCCAGCGCAGGGCGACGATCTCGGCGGCTACGGACACCGCCACCTCCTCCGGCGTCCGGGCCCCGAGATCGAGCCCGAGCGGCGAGCGCAGCCGGGCCAGTTCGGCCTCGGTGACACCGGCCTCGGCGAGCCGTTCGCGCCGCTCGTCGTGGGTACGGCGGCTGCCCATCGCCCCGATGTACGCGGCCGGCCGGCGCAGCGCCTCCTCCAGCAGCGGCACATCGAACTTCGGGTCGTGGGTGAGGACGCAGATCACCGTGCGCCCGTCGGTGCCGGTGGCGGCGAGATAGCGGTGCGGCCAGTCGACGACGACCTCCACGCCCTCCGGGAAGCGCTTCGGCGTGGCGAAGACCGGGCGGGCGTCGCAGACGGTGACCCGGTAGCCGAGGAAGGCGCCGATGCGGGCCACGGCGGCCGCGTAGTCGATCGCCCCGAAGACCAGCATCCGCGGCGGCGGCGCGAACGACTGCAGGAACACCGTGACCGAGTCCTCGCGGCGTTCTCCGTGCGGCCCGTAGTGCCTCAGCCCCGAGGCGCCCAGGGCGAGTTCACCGCGGGCGTCGGCGGTGACCGCCACGTCGAGCCCGGCCGCGCCCAGGGTGCCCTCGACGTCGTCCGGCCAGACCGCGCGGGCGGCCCCGCGCGGGGCGGGCCCGTCGACCACCGTGGCCACGGTCACCGGCTCGCCCGCGGCCACGGACGCCGCGACCCGGCCGAACGCCGGGTCCGAGCCGGGCGTCACGGGCCGCACCAGCAGCGTGATCTCGCCGCCGCAGGTGAGCCCGACGGCGAACGCGTCCTCGTCGCTGTACCCGAAGGTCACGAGCCGCGACTCCCCGTTCGCCACGACTTCCTGGGCGAGTTCGAACACCGCCCCTTCCACACAGCCCCCGGAAACGCTGCCCACGACCTCGTCGTCCGGCCCCACGGCCATCGCGGCACCGGGGCCGCGCGGCGCGCTGCGGCTGACCGCGACGACCGTGGCGAGCCCGAACGGCACCCCCGTCCGGTACCAGCGATCCAGCGCCGGGAGGATCTCACGCACCTTCCGCTCCCTTCACCGGGACCCGGCCGTCGGTGGCCCCGCGCACCACCGCTGCCAGCCGTTCCAGCGCCGCGAGGCTGTGCCCCTCGACGAAGGCGTCCACGCTCGGCAGGGCGGCCGCCATCCCGGCGGCCAGCGGCGAGTAACCGGGCCGGGCCTTGCGCGGGTTGGCCCAGATCACCTGGTGGGCCAGGGCGTGCAGCCGGCGCATCTGCGCACCGAGCAGCTCAGGATCACCCCGCTCCCACCCGTCCGAGAGCAGCACCACCACCGCGCCGCGCGCCATGCCCCGCTGCCCCCAGCGGTTCAGGAACTCGCGCAGCAGCTCGCCCAGCCGGGTGCCGCCGCGCCAGTCCGGCACCGCCGCCGCGAGGGCCGCCATCGCGAGGTCCGGGTCGCGGTGCGAGAGCTCCCGGGTCGCCCGGGTCAGCCGGGTGCCGATGGTGAAGACCTCGGTGCGGCCCCCGCGCACCGCGGCGTGCGCGAACCGCAGCAGCGCGTCGGCGTACGGCGCCATCGAGCCGCTCACGTCGACGAGCAGCACGACCCGGCGGGGCTGCTCCACGCGCGCGTGACGCCGCAGGCGGGCCGGTTCCCCACCGCGCCGCAGCAGTTCCCGCACGGTGCGGCGCGGATCGACCTGCCCGCGCCGGGCGGGCCGCCGCCGGGCCGAGCGCCTGCTCTGTCCGTGCAGCGCGAACGCGGCCAGCAGGCGGCGCAGTTGAGCCCGCTCGGCGCAGTCCAGGTCCGCCACGTCACGGTGCCGCAGCACCTCGGCGGAGCTGGCGAGCGTGGCCGCCGGCGGTCCGGACGGCTCGTCCTCGCCGGGTGCGCCGGGCACGGCGGACGCCTGACGGGCGACCAGGCGCAGCCGGGGCGGGGGAGCGGACCGCACGGTGCGCGGTGCGGGCTCGCCGGGCGAGTCGAAGTACGCCGCGAACACCCGCTCGTAACGCCCCAGATCGTCGTGCCCCCCGCACAGTGTCGCCCGTCCCGCCCAGTAGACGTCCGCCCGCGCTCCCGGCCGCAGCACGGCCACGGCACGCAGAAACGCGTGCACCCGCTCGCTGCCGGCCTCGAGCCCCGCGGCACGCAACGCCCGCACGAACCCGAGCAGCACGGCATCGGCTCCGAGCGGTCCGGTGCCCGGCCCGGGCGGTCCGGTGCCTGGCCCGGGCGGTCCGGCGCCTGCTCCGAGCGGCCCGGCGGCCGCCCCGGGCGATGCGGCGTCCGCCCCGGACACCCGGACCGCCCCGCCCCCGAGGCGTGACCCCGGTGGGCGGTCCGGCCATCTGTCCGCCGTGTGCATTCCGTTCACGTCCCTCGTGCCGCCAGGACCGCGGTCAGGTCGAGGCCCCGGGCGCGGTCCGCGTCCTCGCGGTACTTCAGCGCCGAGCCCAGCGTCGCCACGGCCAGCTCCGCGTCCACCTCCGTCGCCCCGAGCGCGTCCAGCGCCTCGGCCCAGTCGATCGTCTCCGCCACTCCCGGCGGCTTGAGCAGGTCCGCGCCGCGCAGGGTCTGGACGAGCGTGGTGACCTGCTCGGCCAGCCGGGCCGAGACCCCCGGCAGCCGGCGCCGCACGATGGCCAGTTCTCGGGCGAAGGACGGGTGGTCGAACCAGTGGTACAGGCACCGCCGCTTGAGCGCGTCGTGCACCTCCCGGGTCCGGTTGGAGGTCAGCACCACCACCGGCGGCTGCTCGGCCCGCAGCGTGCCCAGTTCGGGGATGGTCACGGAGTACTCCGACAGCAGCTCCAGCAGGAACGCCTCGAACTCGTCGTCGGCCCGGTCGATCTCGTCGACGAGCAGCACCGACGGCTGGGTCTGCAGCGCCCGCAGCAGGGGCCGGGCGATCAGGAACCGCCGGTCGTACAGCTCGCTCTCCAGCCTCTCCGCGTCCTGGACCCCGGCCGCCTCGGCGGCCCGCAGGTGCAGCAGCTGGCGCGGGAAGTCCCAGTCGTACAGGGCCTGGGAGGCGTCGATGCCCTCGTGGCACTGCAGCCGGATCAGCGGCGCGCCGAGCGCCTCGGCCAGGGCGGAGGCGAGCGCGGTCTTGCCCACGCCCGCGTCGCCCTCGCAGAACAGCGGCCGGTTCAGTCGCAACGCCAGGAAGCAGGTGACGGCCAGCCCTTCGTCGATGAGGTACCCCGTCTCCTCCAGGCGGGCCCGCACCTGCTCCGGGTCGTCCATCCGGGTGATCGGCGCTCACCCCGTTCCGGTGGCGGTCAGCACCGCCCGCCTGGTCAGCACCCGTGCCAGGTGCTGCCGGTACTCGGGCGTGGCGGCCAGGTCCTGCGACGGCTCGGTGCCCTCGGCCGCCGCCTCGGCGGCCCGGGCCACGGCCTCGGGTCCGTCGGCGCCGGACAGCGCCTCCTCGGCCGCCGTGGCCCGCAGCGGGGTGGCGCCCATGTTGGTCAGCCCGACGCGCGCCTCGGCGATGCGCTCGCCGTCGCGGCGTACGAGCGCCGCGACC
Organism: Streptomyces sp. NPDC041129; assembly: GCF_055592265.1. Lineage (NCBI taxonomy): Bacteria > Bacillati > Actinomycetota > Actinomycetes > Kitasatosporales > Streptomycetaceae > Streptomyces > Streptomyces sp. NPDC041129. The sequence goes on from NZ_JBVIYV010000001.1 coordinate 923,863, forward strand.
CCGACGATGGCCCAGGACTGGGCGACCGGGTGGAACTTCTCGTAGTGGAAGCTCCAGCCGTCCGTCTTCGGGATCCGCACCTCCACGAGGAGTTCGTCCGGTGCCAGCGCCGACTGGAGGTAGTCGACGAAGAACTCCCGGGCCGGGATGGTGCGCCACCCGCCCGGGCCCACGACGACCAGCTCGGCGTCCAGGGCGAGGGCCACGGCGGGCAGGTCACCGGCCGGGTCGGCGTGCGCGAGCGAGCCGCCGAGGGTGCCCCGGTGCCGTACCGCGGGGTCGGCGACGGTGGCCGTGGCCTGCGCGAGCAGACCAGCGTGCCGGCGCACCAGCGGATCGTGGACCACCTCGTGGTGCGTGGTCATCGCCCCGATGGCCAGCGTCCCGCCGTCCTCGCGGACGCCGCGCAGCTCCGGGATCCGGCCGACGTCCACGACGAGCTCCGGGAAGGCCAGCCGCAGCCGCAGCAGCGGCAGCAGGCTCTGCCCGCCGGCCAGCACCTTCGCGTCCTCGCCGGCGTCGGCGAGCACGCGCACCGCCTCGTCGACGCTCGTCGGACGGGTGTACTCGAACGCGGGGGGAATCATGCCGAGCCCTCCTCTCCGGACGGGCCGTACTGCCCGACGTCGCCCGCCTGGGCCGCCTGCCCGGACTGGCCGGACTGCGCGGGCCCCGTGCCGCCGGCCTCCTCGGCCACGTTCGCGGCACCGGACCGGGCGGCCTGGATCGCCTGCCACACCCGGTGCGGGGAACACGGCATCCGCACCTCCCGAACGCCCAGCGGCCGCAGCGCGTCGACCACCGCGTTCACCACGGCCGGTGTCGAGGCGATCGTGCCCGCCTCGCCGACTCCCTTGACCCCCATGGAGTTGGAGGCCGCCGGCGTCTCCGTCCGGTCGGTCACGAAGTCCGGCAGGTCCGCCGCCGACGGCACGAGGTAGTCGGCCATGGTGCCGGACACCAGGTTGCCGTCGTCGTCGTAGACGGCCTCCTCGAACAGCGCCTGGGCGATGCCCTGGGCGAGCCCGCCGTGCACCTGGCCCTCCACGATCATCGGGTTGACCACGCGGCCGACGTCGTCGACGCAGACGTAGGAGCGGATCCGGGTCTTGCCGGTCTCGGTGTCCACCTCGACCGCGCACAGGTGGGTGCCGTGCGGGTAGGAGAAGTTCTCCGGGTCGACCAGGGTCTCGGCGTTGATGGACGGCTCCACGCCGTCGGGCAGGTCGTGCGAGGTGAACGCCTCGAAGGCGATCTCCTGGATGGTCTTCCGGGCCTCCGGCGACCCCTTGACGGAGAACGCGCCGTCCTTGAAGTCGAGGTCCTGCTCGCTCGCCTCCAGCAGGTGCGCGGCGACCTTGCGGGCCTTCTCCACCACCTTCACCGCGGCCCGGTGCACGGCCTCGCCGCCGACCGACAGCGAGCGCGAGCCGTAGGTGTCCATGCCCTGCGGGGCCGCCCTGGTGTCGCCGTGCACCACCTCGACGTCCTCGAAGGGCACGCCCAGGACGTCCGCCGCGATCTGGCTCCAGCAGGTCACGTGCCCCTGGCCGTGCGGGCTGGTGCCGGTGACGACCTCGACCTTGCCGGTGGGCAGCATGCGGATGCTCGCCGCCTCCCAGCCGCCGGCCGAGTACCTGAGGTCGCCCAGCACCCGGCTCGGCGCGAGCCCGCACATCTCCGTGAAGGTGGACACGCCGATGCCGAGGCGTACGGTGTCCCCGCGCTCGTTGCGCTTGCGCTGCTCGGCGCGCAGGTCGTCGTAGCCGAACAGGGCGAGGGCCTTGTCGGTGGCCGCCTCGTAGTCGCCGCTGTCGTAGGTCAGACCGGCGATGGTGGTGTACGGGAACTCCTCGTGCCGGATCCAGTTGCGGCGCCGGACCTCCACCGGGTCGAGACCGAGTTCGTGGGCGAGTTCGTCCATGGTCCGCTCGATGGCGAACGTGGCCTCGGGGCGGCCGGCGCCGCGGTAGGCGTCGGTCGGGGTGCGCGTGGTGAACACGCCGGTGCAGTTGAACTCGTAGGAGTCCATCTTGTAGATCGCCGGGTACATGAACGCGCCGAGGATCGGGATGCCCGGGGTGACGAGCATCAGATAGGCGCCCATGTCGGCGAGCAGGTCGACCTTCAGGCCCAGCAGCCTGCCCTCGGCGGTGGCCGCGATCTCGACGTCCTGGATCATGCCGCGGCCGTGGTGGGTGGCGAGGTAGCCCTCCGAGCGGGACTCGGTCCACTTGACCGGGCGGCCGAGCCGGCGCGCGACGGTGAGCGCGAGCGCCTCCTCGCCGTAGACCTGGAGCTTGGAGCCGAAGCCGCCGCCCACGTCCGGGGCGATCACCCGCAGCTTGTGCTCGGGGATCCCGGTGACGACGGCCAGCATGATGCGCAGGATGTGCGGAATCTGCGTCGCGGAGTACACCGTGTACTCGCCGGAGGCGGCCAGCGGTGTGACGACGACGGCGCGCGGCTCCATGGCGTTGGGGATCAGCCGCTGCTGGTGGTAGCGGCGTTTCAGGGTCACCTCGGCGCGTTCCCGCACCGCGTCGAAGCTCTCGCCGGTGGCGAGCGGCCAGGTGTAGCAGCGGTTGGTGCCCTTGTCGGTGTGGACCAGCGGGGAGCCCTCGGCGAGCGCGGCCTCCAGGTCGAGCACCGGGGGCAGCGGCTCGTACTCGACCTCGATCGCCTCCAGCGCGTCGGCCGCGGCGTACCGGTCGCGGGCCACCACGACCGCCACCGGGTCACCGGCGTAGCGGACCTCGTCCACGGCGATCGGCGGGTGGTCGGGCAGCACGATGTCCTCTGTCACCGGCCAGGCGCAGGGCAGTGAGCCGAGCCCCTCGGCGAGGTCGGCGCCGCTGAACGCCGCCACGACACCGGGGCGTTCCAGGGCGGGCGACACGTCGACCGAGGTGATCCGGGCGTGGGCCATCGGGCTGCGCAGGACGGCCAGGTGCAGCAGCCCGGCGACCTGGATGTTGTCGGTCCAGTTGGTCTGGCCCGTGATCAGCCGGGCGTCCTCCTTGCGCAGCCGGGAGCGGCCGATCTCGTGTTCGACGGCCTGGTCGGTCATGCCGTGGCCTCCTCGGTGACCTCTTGCCCGGAGGCGGCCAGGACCGCGCGGACGATGTTCTGGTAACCGGTGCACCGGCAGAGGTTGCCCTCCAGGGCCTGCCGGACCTCGCCGGCCGTGGGCCGCGGGTTCTCGCGCAGCAGATCGCGCGACGCCATGATCATGCCGGGGGTGCAGTAGCCGCACTGCAGGCCGTGCCGCTCATGGAAGGCGCGCTGCAACGGGGTCCACTCGCCGTCCCGCGCCAGTCCCTGGACGGTGGTCACCGTGCCGCCGTCCGCCTGCACGGCCAGCACCGAGCAGCTCTTGACGGTGGCGCCGTCCAGGTCGACCGTGCACGCCCCGCAGTTGGAGGTGTCGCAGCCGATCGTGGTGCCGGTCAGACCGAGGCGGTCACGCAGATAGTGGGCCAGGAGCAGACGGGGTTCCACGTCGTCCTCGTAGGCCGTGCCGTCCACGTTCACCGAGATGTGGGTCATGCGCCCTCCAGACCGTGCGGGCAGGAGCGAAAGCTGGATGAATCCGTCAGGCTGGCGTGATGTAGGTCACTCTAAGGCGGCGCACCTGACCCGGCGAGTGCTGCGGCGGGTGATTGTTGAGGATTAATCCATTGCCCTGGTGACCCCGGCCCTGGTGCACTGCACCGGTCGAGTCCCCGACCGGAACCAGGAGCGATCATGCGCGCGACGTCCATGTCCACCCAGGAAGGAACGCCACCCTCACACAAGGACATGACGCTTCGTGCACTTGCTCAACCTCGGGATCCTGGCCCATGTCGACGCCGGTAAGACCAGCCTGACCGAACGGCTGCTGCACGCGGCCGGGGTCACTGACGAGATCGGCAGCGTCGACGCCGGCAGCACCCGGACCGACACCCTCGCGCTGGAACGCCGGCGCGGCATCACGATCAGGTCGGCCGTCGTGTCGTTCCCGCTCGACACCGTGACCGTCAACCTCATCGACACCCCCGGCCACCCGGACTTCATCGCCGAGGTGGAACGGGTGCTCGGCGTGCTGGACGGCGCCGTCCTGGTCGTCTCGGCCGTCGAGGGCGTCCAGGCGCAGACCAGGGTGCTGATGCGGGCCCTGCGCAGGCTGCGCATTCCCACTCTCGTCTTCGTCAACAAGATCGACCGCCGCGGAGCCCGGGACCGGGCCGTGCTCGACGAGATGGCCCGCAGGCTCGCCGTACCGCTCGTGGCCATGGGAACGGCCGCCGCGCCCGGCACCCCCGCCGCCCGCTTCGTCCCGGGCCTCGGCCCCTCGGCGCTCGACGCGCTCACCGACCACGACGACGCCCTGCTGTCCGCGTACGTCGACGGCCGGGTCACCGCCCGGCGGCTGCGCGCGGCCCTGGCCCGGCAGACCCGGCGGGCGCTGGTCCATCCGGTCTACTTCGGCTCAGCCGTCACGGGGGCCGGGGTGCCCGAGCTGATCGAAGGCGTCGAGCGGCTGCTGCCCCCGGCCGGCGGCGACCCGGACGGCCCGCTGTCCGGCACGGTCTTCAAGGTCGAGCGGGGTCCGGCGGGGGAGAAGGTCGCCTACGCGCGGGTCTTCTCCGGCACCCTGCGGGTGCGCGACCGCGTCCCGTTCGGTGCCGCCCGCGAGGAGGGCAGGGTCACCGCGCTCACTGTCTTCGACCGGGGCGCCGACACCCGGCAGGACGGCGTCGCGGCGGGCCGGATCGCCCGGGTGTGGGGGCTCGGCGGCATCCGGATCGGCGACGCGCTCGGCACGCCCGGGCAGGCGTACGAGCACCACTTCGCGCCACCGAGCCTGGAGACCGTCGTCGTGGCGGGCCCAGGCGCAGACCGGGGCTCGCTGCACCTGGCACTCACCCAGTTGGCCGAACAGGACCCCCTGATCGGCGTCCGCCACGACGAGGCGCGCGGCGAGACCTCTGTGTCCCTGTACGGCGAGGTGCAGAAGGAGGTCGTCCAGGCCACGCTCGCCGAGGAGTACGGGCTGGACGTCACCTTCCGGGAGACCACCACCCTGTGCGTCGAACGGCTCACCGGCACCGGTCACGCGGTGGAGTTCAACAAGAAGGACGCCAACCCCTTCCTCGCCACCGTCGGCCTGCGAGCCGACCCCGCCGAGCCCGGCTCGGGCGTCGAGTTCCGGCTGGAGGTCGAGCTGGGCTCCATGCCGTACGCCTTCTTCAAGGCCGTGGAGGACACGGTCCGCGAGACCCTCGGCCAGGGGCTGCACGGCTGGCAGGTCCCCGACTGCACGGTCACCATGACCCACTCCGGCTACTCACCCCGGCAGAGCCACGCCCACCAGGGGTTCGACAAGAGCATGTCCAGCACCGGATACGACTTCCGCGGGCTGACCCCGCTGGTGCTGACCGAGGCGCTGCGCCGGGCGGGCACCCGGGTGCACGAGCCGATGCACCGCTTCCGCCTCGAGGCCCCCGCCGACACCCTGGGCGCCCTGCTGCCGGTGCTGGCCCGGCTGGGCGCCGTACCGGAGCACACCGGGGCCCAGGGTCAGGTTTGTGTGCTGGAGGGTGCCGTGCCGGCCGCGCGGGTGCACGAACTGGAGCAGCGGCTGCCCGGACTCACCCGGGGCGAGGGCGAGCTGGAGACCGCGTTCGACCACTACGCGCCGGTCACCCGCCGTCCGGTGCCCGAGCGCCCGCGCACCGACCACAACCCGCTCGACCGGAAGGAGTACCTGCTGAACGTGACGCGCAGGGTGGGCGACTGAGACCGTCTCCCCGCGGCGTCCTCGCCGGCGTGGCACGGCCCCCGGGGTCATGGGGGCACCCCGGGGGCCGTGCGCCGCTCAGTTTCCGCCCGGGCCCGTCCAGCCGTCCCGCACATGCCCCAGCCGGACGCGCTGCGGATGGTCGCCGACCGGGACCGACGTCACCTTCCGGCCGGTGGCGAAGTCGATCGCGGTGACCTGGTCCGCCCCGGACTCGGAGACCACGCAGTCCTTGCCGTCCCCGCTGACCGTGGCCCAGTACGGCTTGGACGCGGAGACCAGGGGGCCCTCCTGGAGGGTGGCGCGGTCGACCACCGCGGCGTAGTCGTCCATCGTGCCCGCCACGCAGAGTTTGGTGCCCGCGGGATTCATCGAGAGCCCGTGGTGGCGCGAGTCGTTGACCCAGGTGGTGCGGTCCGGACTGGTCGCCGGGTTCTTCGGCAGGGTCTTCATCCGGGTGATCTTGTCGGTGGCGACGTCGTACTCCAGGAAGCCGTTGAAGAACGACACCTGGAAGTACAGCTTGGACTCGTCGGGGGAGAAGACGGCGGGGCGCACGGCGTCGGAGAAGTCCTTCAGCCCGTAGGCGTCCAGCCGCTGCCGCATGTCGATGACCTTGACCTGCTTGAAGGTCGTCGCGTCCACGACCGTGATGTGCCGGTCGCCCTTGGTCCAGTCCCAGAGCGGGTCGTCCAGGGCGGTGTTGACGTCACCGATGGACATGTTCCAGATGTACTTGCCGTCCCTGGTGAAGATGTTCTCGTGCGGCTTGTCGCCGGTGGCGAACGAGCCGAGCTGCCTGCCGGTACCGATGTCCAGCACGTGCACGGTGTTCGCGGTCGAGGCGGACACCGCGACGCGGGTGCCGTCCGGTGAGACGGCCATGTGGTCGGCCCGGTAACCGGACACGGCGAAGCGCCAGTCGACCTTTCCGGTGGCCAGGTCGATCGAGACGACGTCCGCGAAGCTGGGGCGGGAGACCACGACGGAGCGGCCGTCCGGGGTGGAGTACATGTCGTCGGCGAACTGGTCGTGGCCCTCGCCCACACTGTTGCGGACGGCCTGGAAGTAGATCCACTTGATCGGGTCCGCGTTGATCTCCGCCATCCGCTGGTCCTTGTCCGGGACCACGTCGATCCGGCCGATCTTCGCGTAGTCGCCGGAGGACCTGATCACATCGGCGGTGCCGTCCCAGTTGTTGCCGACGAACAGCGCCTCCCGCAGACCGCCGGCGTCCGAGGCGGAAGCGGTGGCGGCGGTCGCCGGGCCGGCGAGGGTCAGCGCGAGGGCGGCGGCCATGGAGCAAAGGTGCCTGGTTCTGGAGGCAGGCATGACTGCTCTCTTTCCTCGGGGAATCTGAACACGGGCGCTTTCACTGTGAACTTACTGAAAAGTAAGGAAGGGTCGGCCTTCTCGACAAGATGTGTGCACGACAAGATTGGGGGAGCGGTGAAGCGGGAGGGGGCAGCGTGACGGGCAGGCTGAGGGCGCCGACGGGCCGTTACGGCGGCAGGTCCGCCGAGGAACGGCAGGCCGAGCGGCGCCGCCGCTTCCTGGACGCCGCGCTGCGGCTGTTCGGCGACACCCCCGGCTACCGGGCGACCACGGTGTCCGCCCTGAGCCAGGCCGCGGGCCTGTCCACCCGCCAGTTCTACGAGGAGTTCCGCACCCTGGAGGACGTCCTCGCGGAACTGCACCTGGAGGTCAACGGCTGGGCGGAAGCGGCCGTGCTGGACGCGCTCGCGGAGGCGGAGGGGCTGCCGCTGGCCGAGCGGGTCGCCGTGCTGTTCCGCGCCTACGCCCGCGACGTCACCCGGGACCCGCGCCGCATCCGCATCGCCTTCGTGGAGATCATCGGCGTCAGCGCCCGGCTGGAGGAGCAGCGGCTCGCCCGCCGGGCCCGCTGGGTCGACCTGATCCGCGCGGAGGCCGACGCGGCCGTGTCCCGCGGGGAGGCGGCGGTGCGCGACTACCGCCTCGCGGCCACCGCCTTCATCGGCAGCGTGAACGGCCTGCTGCACGACTGGAGCGCCGGCTGGGTGGACGCGACCCTGGACGAGGTCGTCGACGAACTCGTCCGCCAACTGCTGGGCATCCTGCGCCCGGGAGGCTGGCGGCCCGGGGGGTGAGCGGGGCGCGAAACCGGGCCGGGTGGCCGGTGGGACGGGGCTCGGCGCGCGGCATCCGGCCGTAGCTGGTCTGCTGGTTTCTGGGGGCCGTCGTACCCGTTCTCCGGAGATGCAGATGAGTACCTACCGAGTCGCGCAGGTGACCGCCCCGGACGGCACGTTCGAACTGGCCGAGCGAGAGGTGCCCCGCCCCGGGCCCGGACAGGTCCTGATCGCCGTGGAGGCGTGCGGGATCTGCCACAGCGACGCCCTCTTCGTGAGCGGCGGACTGCCGGGCGTGTCGTTCCCCGAGGTGCCCGGGCACGAGATCGCCGGGCGGATCGAGGAACTGGACGAGGGAGCACAGGACCGCGGATGGCGGGCCGGTGACCGGGTGGCCGTCGGCTGGTTCGGCGGCAGCTGCGGCCACTGCGCGCCCTGCCGCGAGGGCGATTTCATCGTCTGCCGGAACCTGAAGGTCCCGGGCTGGACGTACGACGGTGGCTTCGGCGACAAGGTGCTCGTGCCCGTCGACGCGCTGGCCCGGATCCCCGAGGGGCTTGCGGCGGGCGACGCCGGGCCGATGGCCTGTGCCGGCGTCACCACGTTCAACGGGCTGCGGCGCAGCTCCGCCAGGCCGGGCGACCTGGTCGCGGTGCTCGGACTCGGCGGCCTCGGGCACCTCGGGGTGCAGTACGCGGCCGCCATGGGCTTCGAGACCGTGGGGATCGCCCGGGGCGCCGAGAAGGCCGACTTCGCCAAGCAGCTGGGCGCCCACCACTACGTCGACAGCACCTCCGGCACTCCGGTCGCCGAGGCCCTGCAGTCCCTCGGCGGGGCCAAGGTCGTCCTCGCCACCGCCGGGCACTCCGAGGCCATCACGGCGACCGTGGACGGCCTGGCGCACCGCGGCGAGCTGGTGGTCATCGGAGCGGACACCGAGCCGCTGGGCATCAGCCCCGTCCAGTTGCTCATGAGCGGCCGGGTGGTCCGCGGTCACCCCTCCGGCACCGCCAAGGACGTCGAGGACACCATGGCCTTCAGCGCCCTGCACGGCATCCGCCCGATGACGGAGTCCGTGCCGCTGGAGCAGGCGGACGAGGCCTACCGGAAGATGCTCGCCGGCCGGGCCCGCTTCCGGATGGTGCTCACCACCGGCTGAGACGTCCTCCCACGGGCCGGAATCCCCCCGGGCGCAATGCTTCGAAGTCACCCTTTCGGGAAGCGGGCACCAGGTTTCCGCGGGCGAAGTACCGAACATGACCGGAACGAGCCACTGCGCGTGTGAAGAAACGGCGGACTCCGTTCCCTTTCCCGCCGTTTCCTGGCGTGCGGCAATGACCGGAAAGCGGAACCCGGGCCGCCTCGCGTGCTTTTCGGTCAAACTGTCCATGCCTTCTGTGGGCGAGTGAGGGGTGTCCCCTAGGATCAATTCAGAGCGCTGCGGGGTTGGGCCTGTGGTGCCCTATTTCCGAGGGAGACGCAATGGGCGAGTCGAACACCGACCAGAAGATCCTCGAGGAGATCGAGGACCTCGACTCTCTGGAGGTCCTGGAGGCCGAGGACCTGGACGACAGCGTGGCCTTCCACGCATTCCGGTTCCGCAGCTAAGGCCGGCCCGGACCAGACATGAAAACGGGTGGGCGGCCCGGTTTTCCGGCCCGCCCACCCGTTGTCGTCGTGCGGATCGTTTTCGAGGAATGAATCCCGGCGTTATCGGCGAGAAAGGGTTCACGGCCCCCTGTGGCGATTTATGTACGGCTGTTGCGGCACCGGCGCTTCGCCGGTCTATGTTTCGGGCAGATAGTCTCCCTTCTCGGTGACGCGTTTTTCCCCATCATTGTCGTGGTGGCGGCCGCGAAGGCGGGCACGCCCGCCGAGACCATCGGCGCCGTCTTCGCCGCACGCTTCGTCGCCCTCGGCGGAGTGGTGCTGTTCAGCGGAGCCCTCCTGGACCGGTTCGACCCGGTCCGCGCGGCCGTCGTCGCGGACTCCACCCGCGTCGCCGCTCTCGCCGCTCTCGCCCTGGTCTGGGACGGCGGGCTGGACGCCGTCGTCATCGTCGTCGCCGTACTGATCGGACTGTGCGAGGCGGTCAGCGAGCCGGCGCTGCTCGTCGTCGCGCCCCGGGTCCTCCCGGACCGCGCGGCCCGGAGCGCCGCCGACGAGGAGGACGCCGAGGTCACCGCCGCCTACGGCCTGCTGGAAGGCATGCGCAACAGCGCCGGCATGGTCGGACCCACCCTGGCCGCCGCCGTCGTGGGCGCACTCGGCGCGCCGACGGGCGCCGTGCTGGCCGCGTTCGCCTTCGGTGTCTCCGCCGCCGCCACCCGCTGGGCCGGCGCGCACATCGGGACCCGCCGCCAGGCCGGCCCCGCCGAGACGGAACAGGCGTCCGAGAAGGCGGGGCCCGAGCCGGACGGGGCGCCGGGCGACCCCCGGGGTGAGGACGCCGGGGAAGCCGAACCGTCCCTCCTGCGCACCGCCGTCCAGGGCCTCGCCGTACTGTGGCGCATCCCGTGGCTGCGCCACGTGCAGCTCCTCGCCGTCGTGCACGTGGTGTTCGCCGTCGGTCCCTGGATGGTCGCCCTGCCCGTCTTCCTGATCGAGCGTGGCCACAGCGCCACCGTGTACGGGTTCGTCCTGGGTGCCTTCGCCATCGGCAACGCAGTGGGTGCCCTCGTCGGCGGCCGGATCGGCGGCCCTCACCGCGGTCTGTGCGCGCTGGCCCTGCTCGCCCTGTACGGCGTGACCGTGCTGGCGCCCGTGGTGACCGGGTCCGTCGTGCTGCTCGCCGCGGCCTTCTTCGCGGGCGGTGTCGGGCAACAGGCCTTCGACGTCGTCAAGATGACCGGCCTGCGCCGGGACGTCCCCGAGGACCTGCACGGGCGCGCCTTCTCGGCGGACTTCTTCTTCTCCTTCGCCTCCCTGCCGCTCGGGCAGTTGATCGGCGCCGGACTGCTCCGCTTCGCCGACGCCCGCTCGATCATGCTGTGGGGCGGCGCCCTGGTGCTCGTCTCCACCGCCGCGGTGGCCGTGCGGCCGGACGTCCGCCGGTTCGCCTCCGCGCGGCCCGCGGACACCGTCCCGGCACCGGGTACACCTCTCATGGAACGGTCGCAGGATGCCGGCACACGTTGATCTCTTCGAAGAGCACGGCGAGGTCGCGGCACTGTGGTCCGGCCGCCCCTACAGCGGCCGCACGGTCGTGTGCTTCGACCGCCACCTCGATCTCAAACCCCTGGCTCCGGGCGGCGCCGAGGCGCTGCGGGCCGCCGCTGACGAGGGCGGCTCCCCGGCTCCGCTGGTGCGCCGGCTGCCGGTGCGCGGGGTGCCGGGCGCCTTCGGCCTCGACGACTTCTGGTCCGCCGCAGCCATCGCGGCCGGCCTCACCGACCTGGTCTGGGTGCCGAGTTGGCGCTCCTTCGACGGCTGGCCGGAGCACGCGCTGGACGCCGTCTCGCTGATCGGCACCGCGGGCGCACCTGCCGACCCGCGGGCCGAGCGCTGCTGTCTCTCGGTCACCCTGTGCGGGGTCCGGCTCTCCGTCGTACCTCCCGACCTCCTCGTCGACCACCTCGACCGGCACGTGCGCACGGACGTCCTGACGGACATCGACCTGGACTGGCTGGTGGACGAGCACGGCCGGTCCGAGCACAGCACGGACGAGCTGGCCCGTCTGGTCGACGCCTGCGGAGGCGAACTGACCGCGATGACCTGGTCCACCCGGTCGGGTTTCCTGCCGTCCGAGTACCGCACCGTGGGTGCGGACGTCGCCGCGCGGCTCGGGCTGCGCGCGCGCCGGTCCTCGTATCTGCCCGCGACACCGTGGCCGGAGGACCTGATGCTGCGCGTCCACCAGGGCGCCGAACCGCCCGGACCCGAGGCGGACGGCGACGGACAGGAAGCGGGCGTCGTCACCGCCCTGCGCGGCCTGGCGCACACGGCGGAACGCCCCGACGCGGCGCAGCAGTGCTTCGAGCGGGCCGCCGCCCACGGCTACCGCTCCAGCTGGCTCGCCTACCGCATCGGCGCCGCCCGCTTCGCCCAGGGCGACCACCGCACCGCCCGCTCCTACCTGCGCGAGGCGGCGGCCATCGACGCCCAGGACACCCTCGGCGCACACGCCCGGATCATGGCCGCGCGGGCCACCCTGCGACTGGACGGCGCCGGCGCCGCCCTGGACGAGTTCCGCGCCCTCGCGGCCGAACTGCCGTTGCGCAAAGGGGTCTGGAAGACGCTGCGCGTGCTCGCCCGCGCCCAGGGCGACCCGGACACGGCGGAGGCGGCCGGGCGGGAGCTGCGGCGGCTGGCCCGCCTGACCGGGCCCGGTGCCGCCGCCGGGCCGGAGGCGGACCGGCCGTGATCGACGTACTCCTGGTGATGCCACCGGTCAGCGAGGCCGTGCAGTTCCCGTACCTGGCCCTGCCCCAGCTCACCGCTGCCTGGACCGCCCAGGGACACCGGGTACGCACCCTCGACCTGAACCTGGAGTACCGCGACGAGGTGCTCCTGCGGCGCCCATCAGTCCCGGAGCAGCGGGAAGCCGACGGCGCGTCGACCGCGGCCGCCGTCTACCGCGGTGTCAGCGAGGCCTACCGGGCCGCCCACGGGGACCTGCTGCTGCGCACCGCCCGGGACCGCTCCGCAGGCTTCGCCCAGGAGACGGCCATCACCGCGACCGGCCGCTATGTCCTGCAACAGGCCGCCCGGGACGGCTGGATCCTCCCCGGGACGCCCCGGCTGGGGCGGATCGACGAGCTGGTCGAGGCGTCCCTCGGCACCTGGTCCGCCCGCTGGTGCGCCGACCGCCTCGAAGCGCTGCTCGCCGAACACCGGCCCCGCCTCCTGGCCTTCACCGTCCCGTTCTTCAGCCAGGTGGTCCCCACCCTCGCGCTGACCACTCTGCTCAAACGGCGCCGGCCGGACCTCCCCATCGCCCTGGGCGGCCCGACCGTCCAGATGTGGGCCGCTCTGCTGCGCCGCAGGACCGCGGCGGCCGGCTCGGTCGACCACTGGTGCGCGGGCCACGGCGAGGACTTCCTGACCGGTGTACTCGGGACCGGCCCGGCCCGCACCCGTGAGGTGCCGGAGCGGCCCGCCGACGGCCTGCGTGACGGGTTCGTCCTCAACCACCAGCCCGCGCCCGACTTCCGGCAGTTCGACTTCGCGGACTACAGCAACCAGGCCCATCAGTTCCCCTACCGCCTGACCGTGGGCTGCTACTGGGGAAGGTGCACGTTCTGCTCGTACGGCAACCGCTACCGCGACGCCCGGGCCTTCCAGCAGATCGACCCCGAAACCGCGGCCCGGCACCTCGTCGGACTCGCCCGCCGGCTCGGCATCACCGATGTGGCCGTGGCCGACGAGAACACCGGCCTGCGGCACCTGTTGCGGGTCATGGACGCCGTGCGCCGCAGCGGAGCGGACCTGACCTTCCGGGTACGGGCCCGTCTGGAGCCGGAACTGGCCGACCCCGGCTTCTGCCGCCGGCTGCGCGAGGCCGGCTGCGTGCAGATCTCGACCGGTTTCGAGACGGCCCACCAGGACATACTCGACTCCCTGCACAAGGGACAGGACGCGGCCCACGCCGAGCGGGCCGTGCTCAACCTGACCGGCGCGGGCATCGTCACCAACCTCTCCTTCATGGACGGCTACGACCACCCCCGGGCCGTCGAGGGCCATCACGACACGGTCGGCGTCATCCAGCGCCACCCGGCGGACATGGGCCTGGACACCCTGCAACTGGTCGTGGCCGAACCCGGCAGCTACCTGTGGGCGGACCGGCGGCGCGAGGACGACGACCCGCTCGTCACCAACGACGGACTGGCCTTCGCCGCGGGACGCGTCGGCGGCGCGGTCCTCGACGGCACCGCGACCGACGAGGCCCGCGACCGGCTGCTGCGGATGACCGTCGAGGCCGTACCCGACGCCGAACGCGCCGGCCGCCCCGACCTGCCGCAGCACACGGACGGACGGCCGGAAGTGACCGAGGGCCCGGCGACGGCGGCCCGGCCGCGGTTCGCCGTCGCCCTGCGACGGGTGGGCGGCCGCTGGTTCCTGGCCGACGTGGCCTGGCCGCGGATGGCGGCCGTGCCCGCCGCCCTGACGCCCACCCCGGACGGCCGGTTCCGGGCCGAGGACCGGGACGGCCGGCGCTGGCTGCACCGGATGCTCGACAAACGCCTGCTGGAGCCCGACGGGCCGGACACGTCCACGGCACCCGGCACCCGCCGGGCACCCGCTGCGTCCGAGACCCTCGGAGGGAGGAGCGTGTGATGGAGAAGCTCGGACTGGGGCTGGGCATGGACCTGGTCTGGGGGGAGCGGATCGGCTTCGAGAAGACCGGACCCGGCCGCCCCACCGACCAGGTGGCCGCCTTCCTGAGACACAACGCCCCCGCCTACGACTACATGTTCGTCGCCTTCCAGCCCATCGACTACGGGCCACTCGCCGCCGAGCGCTACTTCCCGGCGTACGACCGGCTCTTCGAACTGTTCGGCGCCGAACGGCCCCGCGCCTTCCACCACACCATGCTCAACACCGGCAGCCCGGAGCGCTACCGGCGCGCCGAGATCGCGGACTTCACCAACACGCTCATCGAGCGCTACGGATTCCGCTGGGTCATCGAGGACCTCGGCATCTGGTCCCTCGCGGGCCGCAGTATGCCGTACCCCATGCCGCCCGTCCTCACCGCGGAAGGCCTGGAGCACTGCGTGAGCGGTGTGGCCGACTGGGTGGGGCGGCTGCGGGCGCCCCTGTCCGTGGAGTTCCCGGGTTTCACCGAAGGCGGCAGCTTCCTCGTCGGCGACCTTGACGCCTTCACCTTCTACGACACGGTGATCCGGGAGACCGGAGCCCTGGCGACGATCGACATCGGGCACATCCTCGCCTACCAGTGGCTCACGGGACGCACCGGACCGCGGATGTTCGAGGGCCTGGACGCGCTGCCGCTCGACCGCTGCCACGAAGTGCACCTGTCGGGCTGCCAGATCGTCGACGGGCGCTTCCGCGACCTGCACCACGGAGTGCTGCTCGACGAACAACTGGCCCTGCTGGAGCACCTGCTGCCGCAGATGCCGAACCTGACCGGAGTCACCTACGAGGACCCCAAGTTCACCGCCGACGGACACCTCGTGCCGAAGTCGCGGCCCAACGCGGAGCGGCTGTTCGCGCTCGTGCGGTCCTGGAAGGAGGGCGGCGCCCGTGCCGCATGAGACCCCGGCGCCCGTCCGCACCCCGCCCGCGCGGCACGAGCGGATCCTGAAGGTCCTCGACCGCCTCCTGTACGACAGGGAGTTCCGCGAGGCGTTCACCGCCGACGGCCCCACCAGTGACCGGCTGGCGCTCGACGCCGACCTCGTGGCGGCCTTCGGCCGGGTGGACGTGCACGAACTGGCCCTGGTGGGACGGAACATACGCTCCGAGGTGGTCTCCGGCGGCACCGGCACCGGACCCGGCCTCAAGGGGGCGTTCCCCAGAACCCTGGACGAGCTGCGGGAACGGCGCGGGGTGGCCGTCAACCAGGTGGCCGAGCAGTTCGTCGCCTCGCCGTCCTTCCAGCGGTTCCGCGACGTCCCGTTCTCCCCCTACGGCCGCGGCACGACCCTGCCCGAGTGCTTCCACCGCTTCATGGCAGGCCGGCCCCCGGCACTCGACCCGCTCGGCGAACTGGAGCCCCTCGTCCACCACGAGGCCGCCGCCGCCGTCGTCCGCGCGGTCGCCACCGGAGCCCACGCCACCTTCGACGTCACCCTCGCGCACACGGCCTTCCACGGCGGCGTCCTGTGCGGGTTCCGCGCGTACGACGAGGCGCCCGGGGAATGGCTGCTGAAACCGACGATGTTCCTGGCGGGCGGCGGCCGCTGCGTCATCGGCCCCGCTCGCCGCCCACTGTACGAGGCCCTGACCACCTTCCTGGACGGGCGCCTGGACGCGCTCGCACCGCCGGTGCGGACCTCACTGGAGGACCGAGTGCGCGCATGGGGGCTGCGATGAACACTCGGCGAACGGAGATCCGCCGGCCGGACGAGACGGACCGGCTCGACCTCGACCGTTTCCACCGCGACCACTGGCGCCGCCGGCCCGTCGTCCTGCGCGGCTGCGGCCCGCGCTTCCTGGCGCCCGCGCTGACCTGGTCCGACGTCACGGCCCTGGAGGCCCGCCTGGACGGGGACACCTCCGGAGCCGGCGTGCACCGGCGCCCCGACGGCACCGTGCTGTTCGTCAACCAGGCCCAGCACACCGTGCCGGAACTGGCCGCCGCCTGCGAGAAGCTGGCCGGTCTCTTCGGCTGGGACGAGTGCACGGCCGACCTCTCGGTCACCCGCGGCGGCGGCGCCGGAATCGGCTGCCACTTCGACCACAGCGACAACTTCGTCGTACAGCAGCAGGGCTCCAAGAGCTGGCGCGTCGGACTGCCCGAGCACACCAGCCGCGAGCGGCAGCGCAAACGCATGCTGGAGACCAAGGGATTCGTCCCCTCGGGCAGGCTCCCGCAGCGGCCCTGGGAAGTGCTGCTGCACCCCGGTGACGTGCTCTACCTGCCGCTGTTCGCACCCCACGAGGGGGTCGAGAACCCGGACGGCGCCGACGAGGGCTCGGTCAGCGTCTCCTTCTCGTACAACGCGCGCAGCGCGCTGGGCACCCACCTCAAGCCGCTGCTGCGCGCACTGACCGCGCAGGACGCCTGGTGGGAGCCGCTGCCCGTCGACGGGGCCGACCCCGAACGGCTCGAGGCGGCACTCGTACGGGCCCTGCGCACCATCACGCGCCCGGCGCCGGAACCGACGCAACAGCTCGCGGAACCGGCGGCACGAGGGGCAGAACCGGCGGGACAGGGGGAGGCATGAGGCTGAAGGAACTAGCGGCGGACAGGTCGGCGGCGGGACTGCCCGATCTGTCGCTGATCGTCCTGGCCGAGGACGCCGACGCCGTCGCAGCCGACGAACAGGTGCGCCGGGTAGTGGCCCGGCAGTACCTCGTACGGCTCCTGCGCGCGGTCAGGACGCTGCGCGAGGACCGTCCCGACGCGCCCGAGGTCGCCCGCGCCCTGGAACTGCTGGACGCATGGGACGTCGACGAGGCCCTGGACCGGGCACTGCGCCCGGACATGACCGGCTGGATCTGGCGCAGCACCAGGCCCGGCACCGACCCCGGGACCCTGCTCACCCAGCTCGGCCGGTGCCTGGACCCCGAACGGGAGGGTGCGACGGCCCACGTGGACCTCGGCGGCCGGCGCCCCGCGGCACCGGTCGTCACCACCGCCGCCGGAAGCCGCGCCGCCCAGCTGTTCGGATGGGCCTGCGAGGGCGACGAGGACCCGCTCGACCTCACCCCGGAGCGGGCGCGGGAGTTCGCCGCGACCGTGCAGCGGGGAGCCGACGCGCTGGCGGCGGTGTGGCCCGAGGGCCGGGAGATGGCGGCGATCGACATCCAGGCGTTCGCGGCACTGGGCGGCCAGCGCGGGCTGCGGCCCCTGAACTTCAGCATCCACGGGCTGCGGGGCCTGGTCCTGACCAGCGAACGGCCCGCCTACATGCTGGCCCAGACCCTGGTCCACGAGGCCACCCACCAGCGCTTCAGCGGCATCCTCGACTGTGTGGCGGTGGTCCGCAATCCCGAGGCGCGGCACCACTCGCCGTTCGTGGACGCCGAGCGCCCGCTCGGGCACATCGTGCACGGCATCCTCTCGTTCATCAACGACGTCCACGTGGCCGCCCGCCACCTCGGGGCCGAGCGCGATCCGGTCGAACGGGCCCGCATCCAGCGGTACCTGGCGCTGAAGACCGATCAGCTCCGGGTCGCCGAGAAGAACCTGCTCGAGGTCGCCGAACCCACCGAGCACGGCGCCCGGCTGTTCGCGGGGTGCCGGAGCGCGATCGACCGGCTCGACCGTGGCTGACCAGGGACCCCATGGCCCACCCTCCGTCCTGACCGGCCCCGGCGAGGACGTCGTCGGCGAGGCGCTGGCGCGGGCCCGCGCCCGGCTCGGCCCCCGGGCGCACATCGACCGCGACGAGCACGACGGGCTGTGCCGGGTGCGGATCCGCCTCGGCCCGGCCCGGCACGGCCACACCCCGCAGTGGGGCGTCGCCGCCCACGACAGCGCCTACGTGGCGGCCGAACTGGACGGCGGTGTGGCCCGGCTGCTCGACGACCGCGCGCTGCTGGCCCGGCGCCGTCCGCTGTCCGGCCCGCTGTCGGGCCCGGCGCTGCTCACGCCGCAGATGGCCGGGATCCTGGTGCACGAGTGCTTCGGGCACACAAGCGAGGCCGACAACTACCTGGCCCAGCGGCAGGCCCTCGGCCGGTCCCTCGGCGACGCGTGGACCCGGGCCCCGCTGACGGTACGGGACCGCCCGACGGCCCGTCCGTACGCGGGCAGCTACCTCCGGGACGACGAGGACACCGTCCCCCGGACCGTCACGCTGGTCGGCGACGGCCGCTGGAGCGCGCTGCTCACCTCGCGGGGGACCCGGGCCCTGAGCGCGGGCAGCAGCACCGGGCACGGCCGCGGCGCCCGGGGCGCGGTCGTACCGCGCTGCAGCGTGCTCGATGTGGAACCAGGCCGGCACGCCCAGCCGGAGCTGCTCGAACGGGTCGGTGACGGCTGGGTCCTCGGAACCGCGGTCGGCGGCTTCTCCGTGCGCGAACACCTCATCCTCGAGGCGCTGTGGGCCCGCCGGGTGCGCGACGGGCGGCCGACGGACGACGTCGTGGGGCCGGTGGCCGTCTGCGCGCCGAAGGCGGCGCTGGCGCGGCAGATCACCGCGGTGGGCAGCGACGTACGTGTGCACAGCTCGCCGTACGCCTGCGTCAAGGACGGTCATGCGGTCGGCTCCACTCTCATCAGCCCCTCCCTGCTCCTGGCCCGCTGCGTGGTACGGCCGCTGGAGCAGGTGCGGCGACTGGTCCGCCGTTCGGGATCCGCTGCCTGAGCCACCGCGGGGCCCCGAAGCACGCCGCTCAGGTCTGCCGGGCGTTCACCGGAGTGTTGGCGACCTCGTCCGGGCATTTCCGGCGCGGCCCCCGTATCCGCCGGTCGCGCCGCCAGTCCGACGTCGCGAGGGCCAGGGAGGCCGCCATGCCGGCGAGGGCGGCGGCCAGAGCGGCGAAGAGGGCGCCGCGGTAGTCGTGGCTCCTGCCGAGCACCAGATAGAAGAGCCCGGGCAGGGCCGCGGTGCCCACCGCCGCGCCGAGCCGCTGCCCGGTCTGCAGGGCGCCGCCGGCCGCGCCCGCCATGCGCACCGGCACGTCCCGCAGGGTCATGGTGATGTTGGGGGAGACGACGAACCCGCCGCCGACACCGCCCAGGAGCAGCAGCGGGGCGGCGAGCCAGGGAGCGCTGCCCGCGGGCCCGTAGCGCAGCAGCAGCGCGGTGCCGCCGAGGCCGAGGACCACGCCCGTGAGACCGCACACCGTGAGCAGCCGGCCGAACCGCTCCACCAGCCGGCCGGCGACCACGGAGGTGATCGCCGAGCCGGCCGCGAACGGGGTCACCGCCAGGCCCGACCGCAGCGGGGAGAAGCCGAGGCCGTGCTGGTAGAAGAGGGCGAAGACCAGCCAGACGCCGCTGAAGCCGATGAAGTACAGCGTGCCGACACCGGCCCCGACGGCGTAGCCGCGCACGGTGGTGAACAGCCGCGGATCGAGCAGAGGCTGCGTGCCACGGGCGACGAGGCGCCGCTGCCACCCGGCGAAGACGACCAGAACCGCGACTCCGACGGGGAACAGCCACCAGAGCTGCCCGATGCCGCCCGAGTCCGCCTGCACCAGCGGATACATCAGGCAGAGCACGCCGAGACCCAGCAGCAGGACCCCGGGCACGTCCACGTGCCCCCGGCCGGACCGCCGGGTACGGGGCAGCAGGCGCCGGCCGAGCAGCACCGCGAGGATGCCGATGGGGACGTTGACGTAGAAGATCCACCGCCAGCCCTGGGCGCCGGAGGCGAGGGCGAGGATGACGCCCCCGGTGATCGGGCCCACGGCCGAGGAGATACCGACGGTCGAACCGAAGAACCCGAAGGCACGACCGCGCTCGGCGCCGCGGAAGAGCTGCTGGATGAGCGCGGAGTTCTGCGGGGCCATGAAGCCCGCCGCAAGGCCCTGGGCCAGCCGGGCCGCCACCAGCAGCGTGATGCCGGGAGCCGCGCCGCAGGCCGCGCTGAAGATCACGAAGGCGCTGAGGGCCAGCAGGAAGATGCGCCGCCGGTCCAGGGCGTCGCCGAGCCGCCCGGCGGTGACGAGGGCCAGGGCGAAGGTGAGGGCGTATCCGGAGACCACCCACTGCACCTGTGCGGCGGAGGCGTGCAGGTCGCGCTGGATGGTGGGCAGGGCGACCGCCACGATCGTCACGTCCAGCAGACTCATGAAGCCGGCCACCAGGGTGACCCACAGGGCCCGCCACCGGCGCGGGTCCGGCTCGTACCCGGCATCGCGGGCGTCCGGATCCTGGGCGCCCGGCTCCCGGCCGCCCGCCGCAGACGCCGACCCTGTCACAGGGGCCGCTCCTCTCAACCGCCCGAACCCGGACGAATCAGGTTCCCCGCCGGGCACGCCGCACACATGGCCACCACCACGGATGAGGCCGGGCCCGGCACGGCGAGAGCACGCACCTGACGCCGCCCGGCCGCCCTGCGGGCGAACGACGCGACTTGCGGACACGACCTAGGCGGCCGCCACGACCAGCAGGCCCGTCGCCGCCACGAGGGCACACCCGAGGACACACCAGGCCGCCAGCCGCAGGCGCAGCGTCCGGTACCTGTTCTCGTAGGCCAGCCGCAGTTCCTCGGCGCGCCGCGCCGTGCGCCGCCAGGAGGTGCGGGCCAGCGTCAGGTACTCCGCCTCGAACTGCCGCTCGAGGTCCTCCCGCTGGGTGTCGGTGAGCCAGTCCAGCCGCGCGGCCAGCCGGGTTGCCGCCGCGCGGCCCTCCGCGCGTGCGGCGGCGAGCAGCAGATGGCCCTCGATCTCCCGGACCAGCGTCCGGCCGTCGTCGGCGGTCATCGCGCGGTCAGCTCCCGTTCCGGCGCCGGGAAGCGCGGATGGTGCAGGTCGAACGCCGGGGACTCGCTGCGGATCCGCGGCAGGGCGAGGAAGTTGTGCCGCGGCGGCGGGCAGGACGTCGCCCACTCCAGCGAACGGCCGTAGCCCCACGGGTCGTCCACGCCGACGGGCTCGCCGTACCTGGCCGTCTTCCACACGTTGTAGAAGAACGGCAGCATCGAGGTGCCGAGCAGGAAGGAGAAGACCGTCGAGACGGTGTTGAGCGTGGTGAGCCCCTCGACCGCCAGGTAGTCCGGGATCCGGCGCTGCATCCCGTTCACGCCCAGCCAGTGCTGGACCAGGAAGGTGCCGTGGAAGCCGACGAACAGCGTCCAGAAGGTGATCTTGCCCAGGCGCTCGTCCAGCATCCTGCCGGTCATCTTCGGCCACCAGAAGTGGAAGCCCGCGAACATCGCGAAGACGACGGTGCCGAAGATGACGTAGTGGAAGTGGGCGACGACGAAGTAGGTGTCGGAGGTCGGGAAGTCCAGCGGTGGCGAGGCCAGCATGACCCCGGTCAGTCCGCCGAAGACGAACGTCACCAGGAAGCCCATCACCCAGAGCATCGGCGTCTCGAAGGAGAGGCTGCCGCGCCACATGGTGCCGATCCAGTTGAAGAACTTCACACCGGTCGGGACCGCGATCAGGAAGGTCGTGAAGGAGAAGAACGGCAGCAGCACACCGCCGGTGACGTACATGTGGTGCGCCCACACCGTCACGGACAGACCGGCGATCGCGATGGTCGCCGCGACCAGGCCCATGTAGCCGAACATCGGCTTGCGGGAGAAGACCGGGATGACCTCGGAGATGATGCCGAAGAACGGCAGGGCGATGATGTACACCTCTGGATGGCCGAAGAACCAGAAGAGGTGTTGCCACAGCAGTGCGCCGCCGTTGGTCGCGTCGAAGACGTGCGCCCCGAACTTGCGGTCCGCCTCCAGGGCGAACAGCGCGGCCGCCAGGACCGGGAAGGCCAGCAGCACCAGCACGGCGGTCAGCAGCACGTTCCACACGAAGATCGGCATGCGGAACATGGTCATGCCCGGAGCGCGCATGCAGATGATCGTGGTGATGAAGTTGACCGCGCCGAGGATGGTGCCGAAGCCGGAGAAGGCCAGACCCATGATCCACAGGTCGGCGCCCAGACCCGGGCTGCGGACCGCGTCCGACAGCGGGCTGTAGGCGAACCAGCCGAAGTCGGCCGCGCCCTGCGGGGTGAGGAAACCGCCGACCGCGATGGTCGAGCCGAACAGGTACAGCCAGTAGGCGAACATGTTCAGCCGCGGGAACGCCACGTCGGGCGCGCCGATCTGCAGCGGCATGATCCAGTTCGTGAAACCGGCGAACAGCGGCGTCGCGAACATCAGCAGCATGATCGTGCCGTGCATCGTGAACGCCTGGTTGAACTGCTCGTTCGACATGATCTGCAGGCCCGGACGGGCCAGCTCGGCGCGCATCAGCAGCGCCATCACGCCGCCGATCAGGAAGAACGCGAACGAGGTGACCAGATAGAGCGTGCCGATCGTCTTGTGGTCGGTGGTCGTCAGCCACTTGACCACGACGTTACCGGGCTGCTTGCGCCTGACCGGCAGCTCGTTCTCGTACGAGTCCTCAGCTGCCGCGGCACCCTGGGGTTCGTTGAGGATGCTCACAGGTTGTTCGTCTCCCGGTTCTTCTCGTGGCTCGTCTGCGCGATGCCGGCGGGAATGTAACCGGTCTGCCCCTTCTTGGCGAGGTCCTTGAGGTGCTGCTGGTAGCGCTCGGGGGAGACGACCTTCACGTTGAACAGCATCCGGGAGTGGTCGACGCCGCAGAGCTCCGCGCACTTGCCGAGGAAGGTGCCCTCCTTGTTGGGGGTCACCTCGAAGGCGTTGGTGTGGCCCGGGATGACGTCCTGCTTCATCAGGAACGGCACCACCCAGAAGGAGTGGATGACGTCACGCGAGGTCAGGACGAAGCGAACCTTCTGCCCCTTGGGGAGCCAGAGGGTCGGGCCCGGGTTGCCGGTCTGCGGGTTCCGGGTGCCCGGCGTACCGACGTCGTAGACACCGCCGGCGTTGGCCGGGAAGGCGTCCTTGAACCGGTCCGGAATGGCGGACAGGTTCGGGTCGGTCTTGGCGTTGCCGGTCGAGCCGGGAACGTTCTCGATGTAGTTGAAGCCCCAGCTCCACTGGAAGCCGACCACGTTGACCGTGACGTCCGGCTTCTTGGAGAGGCTCAGGAGCTTCGTCTCGTCCCGGGCCGTGAAGTAGAACAGCACCGAGATGATGATGATCGGGACCACCGTGTACAGGGCCTCGATCGGCATGTTGTACCGGGTCTGCGGAGGAACCTCGACCTTGGTGCGGCTGCGCCGGTGGAACATGGCGCTCCACAGGATCAGGCCCCACACCAGCACGCCGACGGCGAGCGCAGCCGCCCAGGAACCCTGCCACAGGGAGAGGATCCGCGGAGCCTCTTCCGTGGTCGGGGTGGGCATACCAAGGCGGGGGAAGTCTTCCCAGTTGTACGAGCAACCGGTGGCTGTCGCCAGGACCAGGCCCGCGGTCAGTGCCTGCAGCAGCTTCCGCCGCATCGGGCGCCGCGGCGAGCGGTCGGAGCCGTTGGGACTCACGTAGCGCCTTCCCGAGAGTCTCGCCCGCGCTGTACGGCTGCGGCCTTCTCGCTGGTCGGTCGCCGCCCTGCGTCGGGCAGGGGTTTGGATGTTTATGCGGACCAAACCCTAGCCGACGCTCTTCGAGGGTTCGCGGGGAGGGTGCCATACGCGCTGCGGGTCACTCGAAAGCGCCTGGCGCCCCGAGTGGTTTCGGTGCGTTTGTGGCTGCTGGACCTGCGTCGTGGCTGGTCGCGCCCCTCGGCGCGGCCGCGGATGAACACAGCCTCGCACCCCTGAGGTCACTCGCCCCGCCGGAGTTCTAACGTTGCTGTGTGGCTTACTTCGACGCGGCCTCCGCCGCTCCCCTCCATCCCGTCGCCCGGCAGGCGTTGTTGGCCTCGCTCGATGACGGGTGGGCCGATCCGGCTCGGCTCTACCGGGAGGGGCGGAAGGCGCGGATGCTGCTCGACGCGGCCCGGGAGGCGGTGGCCGAGGTCGTGGGGTGCCGGGCGGACGAGGTGGTCTTCGGCCCCTCCGGGACGTGGGCCGTGCACACGGGTGTCGCCGGGGCGTTGGCCGGGCGGCGGCGGGTGGGGCGCCACCTGATCGTGTCAGCCGTCGAGCACTCGTCGGTCCTCCATTCGGCTGAAGCGTTCGAGGCGGAGGGCGGTTCGGTCCACCGGGTGGCCGTGAACCGGGCCGGGGCGGTGGATCCGTCGGCCTATGCCGCCGCTCTGCGGCCGGACACCGCCCTGGCCTGCCTCCAGTCGGCCAATCACGAGGTCGGGACGGTGCAGCCGGTTGTCGAGGTGGCCGAGGCGTGCCGGGCAGCCGGGGTGCCTTTGCTGGTGGACGCCGCGCAGTCGCTGGCGTGGGGGCCGGTCGAGGGCGACTGGTCGCTGCTGGCGGGCAGCGCGCACAAGTGGGGCGGCCCCCCGGGCGTCGGACTGCTGGCCGTGCGCAAGGGGGTGCGGTTCGCGCCGCAAGGGCCGGTGGACGAGAGGGAATCGGGGCGGGCGCCCGGGTTCGAGAACCTGCCGGCGATCGTGGCGGCGGCCGCCTCCCTGCGGGCGGTGCGGGCCGAGGCGGCTCAGGAGGCGCTGCGGCTGCGGGAGCTGACGGAGCGGATCCGGGCCCGGGTGCCGCGGCTGGTGGGGGATGTCGAGGTGGTGGGCAATCCGGAGCGACGGCTGCCCGGGATCGTCACCTTCTCCTGTCTCTATGTCGACGGAGAGGCGCTGCTGCACGAGTTGGACCGAGAGGGCTTCTCGGTGTCGTCCGGGTCCTCCTGCACCAGCAGCACGCTGACGCCCAGCCATGTGCTGAGGGCGATGGGCGTGCTGAGCGAGGGGAACGTGCGCGTGTCGCTGCCCGCGGGGACGGCGGAGGACGACGTGGAGCGGTTCCTGGAGGTGCTGCCCGGGGTGGTGGCGGGCGTCCGGGAGAAGCTGGGGGCTCCGGCGGCCGCGCCCGTGACGGCCGTACGGGCGGAGGAACTACTGGTCGACTCCCTCGGCAAGCGCTGCCCGATCCCGGTCATCGAGCTGGCCAGGGTCTTCGGGGAGGTGCCGGTGGGCGGGACGGTCCGGGTCCTGTCGGACGACGAGGCGGCCCGCCTGGATATTCCGGCCTGGTGCGAGATGCGGGGCCAGGAGTACGTGGGCGAGGAGCCCGCGGAACGGGGCTCGGCCTATCTGGTCCGCCGGGTGAGCTGACGAGGGGGCGGGAGACCCGCCCCCTCCTTCGTGCGAGCGCTCAGCCGAGGTGGGCGCGCACCTCTTCGGCCGCGTCGTGCCCGTACGCCTTGGTGAACCGCTCCATGAAGTGGCCCCGGCGCAGCTGGTACTCCTGGGTGCCGACCGTCTCGATGACGAGCGTCGCCAGCATGCAGCCGACCTGCGCCGCGCGCTCCAGGGAGACGCCCCAGGCCAGACCGGAGAGGAAGCCGGCCCGGAAGGCGTCGCCGACGCCCGTGGGGTCGGCCTTGCGCTCCTCCTCCGCGCAGCCGACCTCGATCGGGTCCTCGCCGGAGCGTTCGACGCGGACGCCGCGCGAGCCGAGGGTGGTGACCCGGTGGCCGACCTTGGCCAGGATCTCCGCGTCCGACCAGCCGGTCTTGGACTCGATCAGGCCCTTCTCGTACTCGTTGGAGAACAGGTACGTCGCGCCGTCCAGCAGTATCCGGATCTCCTCGCCCTCCATGCGGGCGATCTGCTGCGAGAAGTCGGCGGCGAAGGGGATGTTCCGGGACCGGCACTCCTCCGTGTGGCGGAGCATGGCCTCCGGGTCGTCGGCGCCGATCAGGACCAGGTCCAGGCCGCCGACGCGGTCGGCGACGGTCTTCAGCTCGATGAGGCGGGCCTCGCTCATCGCACCGGTGTAGAAGGAGCCGATCTGGTTGTGGTCGGCGTCGGTGGTGCACACGAAGCGGGCGGTGTGCAGGGTCTCGGAGATCCGGACCGACTCGGTGTCCACGCCGTGGCGGTCCAGCCAGGAACGGTACTCGTCGAAGTCGAAGCCGGCGGCCCCGGCGAGGATCGGCTTCGTGCCGAGCTGGCCCATGCCGAAGGCGATGTTGGCGCCGACGCCGCCCCGGCGGACGTCCAGGTTGTCGACCAGGAAGGAGAGCGAGACCGTGTGCAGCTGGTCCGCGACGAACTGGTCGGCGAAACGGCCGGGGAAGGTCATGAGGTGGTCGGTGGCGATGGAGCCGGTGACTGCGATGCGCACGGCGTGGACTCTCCTGTGGAGTTAAGAGGGGGCGCGCGATAGCGCTCGTTGGAAGAGGCTGACAGTTCACGCTACCCGGTTGGCGCGGGACGCTGAAGCAGGCAAAACTACCTGATAGTAGGTCTTTCTTCGTCGCTCCCACGTGCATACGGTGCCGCCATGACGAACCTCAAGGTCCACACGCCCGCTCCGGCCGATCTCGAAGGCGACCTCGCCTCGCTGCGCGGGGACTGCGCCCGGATGGCCCCGCACTGGGCACCGCCACGGCACGCCGGCTCCCGTCCGGTGCCGCCGTCGCTGATCCACGGGGTGACGGTGCCGGCGCGGTCCGCGCGGCTGCTGGACGCGATGTCCGACTACGGCGACTGAGCCGGGCGCGCGCGGGCGGGAACCGTGCGCTCCCCTGGCGCGTCCCATCGGCGTTCCCCCCTGCCGGGGACGCGGGACACGAGCCAGCGAGGAGCGATGCGGTGAACACCGAGCGACCCGAGAACCCCGAGGATCCCAGGGACTCCGCCGAGCCGGGGGTCTCCGGTGGCGGAAGGGCCGGGACCGGCGAGGCGGCGGACGGCGCGGCCGGTGAGACCCGTGCGGCGGCCGACAGGGATGCCGGTGACGACCGCGCGACGGCCGACGAGGACGCCGGCGGAATCGGCGCGGCGGCCGACGCTGACGCCGGTGACGCCCACGCAAAGGCCGACAAGGGCGCCGGCGGAATCGGCGCGGCGGCCGACACGGACGCCGGTGACGCCCACGCAAAGGCCGACAAGGGCGCCGGCGGAATCGGCGCGGCGGCCGACGCTGACGCCGGTGACGTCGGCCCGGCGGGCGACGGGGACGGCGGCGAGTGGGCCCGGCGGGGCCGCTCGCGGGCGGTGATCGTCTCGGTCGCCGCGGCCGTACTGCTGGTGGGTGGCGGGGGCGCGTACCTCGCCGCCGCCGGCGGCGGTTCCGGCCAGCGTGCGGACGCCGGCGCGCCCGGTGGGGGCGCGACTCCCTCGCCGCTCCACCTGGACGGGTGGACACGGGGAGGTACGGAGGGCATCGCGCCCGGGGAGCCGAATCCGTACGGCGCGACCTATGTGGCGGTGGGCGAGCTGCCGGACGGCCCCGGCTCGGCACCGGTGTACGAGCCCGGGGGCGAGGTCGGCAGGGAGCGGGTGGCCCGGCTGGCCGAGGCGCTCGACGTCGACGGGGCGCCGGTGGCCGAGGGGCGCGGCTGGCGGGTCGGCGGGAAGGACGGGTCCGGGCCGGTCCTGCGGGTGAACCGGGACGCGCCGGGCGACTGGACCTACAGCCGGTACGCGCCCGGCACCGACAACTGCCGGAAGGTGACCGTCTGCGCACACGACCCGGCCGCTCCGGCCGCCGACCCGGTGAGCGTGGCCGCCGCCGAGAAGGCGGCGGCGCCGGTACTGAAGGCGCTCGGCCAGGACGACGCCAAGATCGACGCGAGTCAGGTCATGGGCGCGCAGCGGGTGGTCAATGCCGATCCGGTGGTGGGCGGTCTGCCCACCTACGGCCTGACGACCGGCCTGACCGTGGACGCCAAGGGCGAGCTGGTCGGCGGCCACGGGCAGCTCGCGGCGCCGGTCAAGGGCGACACGTACCCGGTGCTCGGCGCGGCCAGGACGCTGGAGCTGATGAACAAGGGGCCGAAGAGCACCCACCGCATGGGGATCGGCGGCTGCGCCAGCCCGGTGCCGCTGAAGGACCGTGACGAGCAGCCGTGCGGCGGGTCGACGGCGGTGCCGAAGGCGGCGGACGAGATGAAGGTGGGGAAGGCGGTGTTCGGGCTGGCCGCCCGCTCGTCCGGCGGCCGTCAGGTGCTGGTGCCGGCATGGCTGTTCGAGGTGCGGGGCGCGACGGCGGGCGGCGCCTTCACGGTGGCGTACCCGGCCGTCGACCCGAAGTACCTGGTCGAGCAGTCCCCGGCCACCGACCCCGGCACGGCGACCTCGCCGGGCGGGCCGGCGACCTCGAAGCCGGGCGCGACGACCAGGAGCGTGAAGGCCGACGGTTACAGCACCGACGGCCGTGAGCTGAGTGTGAGCTTCACGGGCGGGGTGTGCTCGGAGTACCGGGCGGCGGCGAAGGAGAGCGCGGGCCGGGTGACCGTGACGGTGACGGAGCGGTCGCGGCCGGGCGAGATGTGCGTCGCCATGGGCAAGCTGTACACGAAGCGCGTGCACCTCGACGCCCCGCTCGGCGGCCGTGAGGTGGTCGGCAGCGACGGCCGGCGGCTCCCCGAGGTGAAGCGGGCGGAGCCGCGCGCACACAACGCCCGCTGAGACCCGTACCACTCGGCGGCGCACGGAGCGCGACGGACGAAGCGGCGGCCCCCAGGAGAGGGGGCCGCCGCTTCGTCCGTCAGGCCGTGGCCGGTTCAGCTGAAGGAGTCGCCGCAGGCGCAGGAGCCCGTCGCGTTGGGGTTGTCGATCGTGAAGCCCTGCTTCTCGATCGTGTCCACGAAGTCGACGGTGGCGCCGCCGAGGTACGGAGCGCTCATGCGGTCGGTGACGACCTTGACCCCGCCGAAGTCCTTCACCACGTCGCCGTCGAGCGAGCGCTCGTCGAAGAAGAGCTGGTAGCGCAGGCCGGAGCAGCCGCCGGGCTGGACGGCGACACGCAGGGCGAGGTCGTCGCGGCCTTCCTGGTCGAGCAGGGCCTTGACCTTCGACGCGGCGGCGTCGGTCAGGATGATGCCGTCGGTGACGGTGGTGGTCTCGTCCGATACGGACATCTACATCTCTCCCGGGTTGTACGGAGACTGCTTGCCGACGAGTGCAACCGGCGTTTCCGCGGATTCATTCCGGGCCGGGCATTCGCGTGGTCGCGTTTCTGGTTGTCTCTTCATGCTCGCACACGCGCGTGGACACGGACAGCGGCCCGTGGAGCGACCCGGGCGGGATTCACGTCACATGGACACTATGGACGTCGTCAAAGTGACGTGAAGCGGCTATGATAGATAGCGTCAGTTAGACGAAAAGTAGAAAGGGTGCGTGTCGTGACCACCGCCCAGACCCAGGAGCTCGACGTACAGCCGACTCCGCTCGCCCTGCTGCTGCTCGGCCGCGAGGCCGACCCGAAGAGCGAGCGGGGTGTCGAGTGCCCCGGCGACCTGCCCTCGCCGTCCGACCCGGACCTGGTGGCGCGTGCCCGCGCGGCCAAGGAGAAGCTCGGGGACAAGGTCTTCGTGCTCGGCCACCACTACCAGCGCGACGAGGTCATCCAGTTCGCGGACGTCACGGGCGACTCCTTCAAGCTGGCCCGGGACGCGGCCGCGCGCCCGGAGGCCGAGTACATCGTCTTCTGCGGTGTGCACTTCATGGCCGAGTCGGCGGACATCCTGACGTCCGACGACCAGAAGGTGGTCCTGCCCGACCTGGCGGCCGGCTGCTCCATGGCCGACATGGCCACCGCCGAGCAGGTCGCCGAGTGCTGGGACGTGCTGACCGAGGCGGGCGTGGCCGGCCAGGTGGTGCCCGTCTCGTACATGAACTCCTCGGCGGACATCAAGGCGTTCACCGGCAAGCACGGCGGCACCATCTGCACCTCGTCCAACGCGAAGCGGGCCCTGGACTGGGCCTTCGAGCAGGGCGAGAAGGTGCTCTTCCTGCCCGACCAGCACCTGGGCCGCAACACCGCGGTACGGGACATGGGCATGTCCCTGGACGACTGCGTGCTCTACAACCCGCACAAGCCGAACGGCGGGCTGACCGCCGAGGAGCTGCGCGCCGCGAAGATGATCCTCTGGCGCGGTCACTGCTCGGTGCACGGCCGCTTCAGCCTGGACTCGGTGAACGACGTCCGGGAGCGCATCCCGGGCGTGAACGTCCTCGTCCACCCCGAGTGCAAGCACGAGGTCGTGGCCGCCGCCGACTACGTCGGCTCGACCGAGTACATCATCAAGGCGCTCGAGGCTGCCCCGGCCGGATCCAAGTGGGCCATCGGCACCGAGCTGAACCTGGTCCGTCGCCTGGCGAACCGTTTCGCTCCCGAGGGCAAGGAGATCGTCTTCCTCGACAAGACGGTCTGCTTCTGCTCGACCATGAATCGCATCGACCTGCCCCACCTGGTCTGGGCCCTGGAGTCCCTGGCCGAGGGCAACCTGGTCAACCGGATCGAGGTCGACCGGGAGACGGAGGCGTTCGCCAAGCTCGCCCTGGAGCGGATGCTGGCGCTGCCGTAACGGTTCACCGGCAGACAGCGGGGCCCGGCCCACGGAGAACGTGGACCGGGCCCTTTCGTTCGCTCACACGCCCGCGGGCTCCAGCACCTCGGACTCGGGCTCCCGCTTGGCCGCCTTCTTCTTCGCGCGCCGTTCCTTGCGGAGTTCGAGCATCGCGTAGAGCGTCGGGACCAGGAGGAGGGTCAGCAGGGTCGAGCTGATCAGGCCGCCGATGACGACCACCGCCAGCGGCTGGGCGATGAAGCCGCCCTCGCCGGTGACGCCCAGGGCCATCGGGAGCAGGGCGAAGATGGTCGCCAGCGCCGTCATGAGGATCGGGCGCAGCCGGTGCCGGCCACCCTCGATCACGGCCTCCACGACGCCGTGGCCCTGCCTGCGGTACTGGTTGATCAGGTCGATCAGCACGATCGCGTTGGTCACCACGATGCCGATCAGCATCAGCATGCCGATCATGGCCGGCACGCCCATCGGGGTGCCCGTGGCCACCAGCAGGCCGATCGCGCCCGTGGCCGCGAACGGGACGGACACCAGCAGGATCAGCGGCTGGACCAGCGAGCGGAACGTCGCCACCAGCAGCATGAAGACGATCGCGATCGCCGCCAGCATGGCCAGACCCAGGTTCTTGAACGCGTCGTCCTGGTCGGAGGAGACACCGCCGATCTCGGCCCTGGCGCCCGCCGGGAGCTTCAGGTCCTTGATCCGCGACTGGAGCTGGGTGCTGACGGCACCGGTGTTGTCACCGGTCGGCCGGGCCGTGACGGTCGCGGCGCGCTGACCGTCGATGCGGGTCATCGACACCGGGCCGTCCACCAGCTTGACGGTGGCGACGTCACCGAGCTTCACCGGGCCGAGGCGCAGCGCCTTGAGCTGGGCGAGGGTGGTGGCGGGCTTGGCCGACTTCACGACGACGTCGCGCTCGGTGTCGTCGAGGACCGCCTTCGCGGCCGTCGTGCCGCGCACGGCCTGTGCGACGGCGGCGCCCAGCTTCTGGTCGTCGAACCCGGCCGCGGCCGCCCTGGAGTTGGCCTTGACCGAGATCCGCGGCACGCTCTGGGCCAGATCGCTGGTGACGTCGGTGACGTCGTCCAGGCCGGCCACGGTGGAGCGGACCCGCTCGGCGGCCTCGCGCAGCGCCCCGGAGTCGGAGGCCTTCACCACGACGCTGAGGTCCTGGCTGCCGAATCCGTCGCCGGCGGAGACCGTGGTCGTACCGATGCCGTCGAGCTTCTTCAGGCCGTCCTCGAGGTGCTTCTGCACGTCGTCGTAGGACGCCGAGTCCTTCAGCATGACCTGATACGACGCCTGGTTGGTGTCGGTGCCGCCGCCGAAGGCCGCCATGAAGCCGGAGGAGCCGACGGTGACCTGGTAGTCCTTGACGCCCTCGGTGGAGGCGAGAAGCTTCTCCACCCTCTTCGCCTGCGCGTCCGTCGCGGCGAGGCTGGTGCCGGGCTTCAGCTTCTGCTTGACCGTGAGGACCTCCTGCTCGCCCTGGTCGAAGAAGTTCGTCTTCAGCAGTCCGGACATGCCGAACGTGACGGCCAGCACGGCCACCGCGATCAGCACGCTGGTGAGCCGGCGACGGGTGGCGAAGCGCAGGACGGGGACGTAGAAGCGCTGGAGGCGGCTCCTCGCCTCCTTCTCCTCGGCCAGCCGGCGCGCCTCGTCGGCGTCCTCGGGGGTGCCCTTGGGCGCGCGCAGGAACCAGTACGACAGGACCGGCACGACCGTGAGCGACACCAGCAGGGAGGCGAGCAGGGCCGCCGTCACGGTGATGCTGAACGAGCCGAACAGGGCGCCCACCATGCCGCCGACCAGGCCGATCGGCAGGAACACGGCGACCGTGGTGAGGGTCGAGGAGGTGACCGCACCGGCCACCTCGCGCACCGCCTCGATAATGGCCTCCCGGCGCTCCTCGCCGTAGCCGAGGTGCCGCTTGATGTTCTCCAGGACCACGATCGAGTCGTCGACGACCCGGCCGATGGCGATGGTCAGCGCGCCGAGCGTGAGCATGTTCAGCGACAGGCCGCGGGTCCACAGCACGATGAGCGCGAGGACCACCGACAGCGGGATGGACACCGCCGTGACCAGTGTGGAGCGGATCGAGGCCAGGAACACCAGGATGATCAGGACCGCGAAGAGCAGGCCCAGCGCGCCCTCCGTGGTCAGGCCCTTGATGGATTTGGACACGGCCGGGCCCTGGTCGCTGACGACCGTGAGCTCGGCACCCGAGCCGAGGTCCGCCCGCAAGCCGGGCAGCTTGTCCTGGACCGCGTCGGAGATGGAGACCGCGCTGCCGTCGTGGTCCATGGTGACGTTGACCGCGAGGCTGGGCCGGCCGTCGGTGCGGGTGATGGAGTCCGCCGGAGCCGGCCGCTGCTTCACGGTGGCCACGTCACCGAGGCGCACGGGCTTGTCCACGCCCTCGCCGCCGACCCGGAGGTCCTGGATCTGCTTCAGCGAGGTGAAGCCGCCGCCGACCTGGACGGTGCGGTTGGCGCCGTCCTCGTCGAAGGAGCCGGCCGGCACGGTCGCGCCGCCCGCCTGCAGGGCCTGGCCGAGGGCGGCGGAGGTGAGCCCCGCCTTCGCCAGCTTCGCGTCGTTCGGGGTGACGGCGATCTGCAGGTCCCGCGCGCCGGTGATCTGGACGCGGCCGACGCCGTCGATGTCCTTCAGCGCCGGCACGACGGTGGTGTCGAGCTGGTCGGCGAGGGCCTGCTGGTCCTTGTCGGAGGTGACGGCGAGGACCACGGTCGGCATGTCGTCCGTGGAGCCGGAGACGACCTGCGGGTCGACGTCGTCCGGAAGCTGGTTGCGGGCCCGGTTGACGGCCTGCTGGACGTCGGAGACGAGCCGCTTGGTGTCGTTGCCGTAGTCGAAGGACGCCATGATCACGGCGTTGCCCTCGCTCGCGGTGGAGGTGACCGCGGTGACACCGTCGACGCCCTGGAGGTTGTTCTCGATGGGCTCGACGACCTGCTTCTCGACGACGTCGGGCGAGGCGCCCTGGTACGGCGCGATGACCGACACCATGGGCAGTTCGATGGTGGGCAGCAGTTGCTGCTTGATCTGCGGTATCGCGATCAGCCCGAAGACGAGCGCGATGAGCGACATCAGGCCGATCAGGGCCCGTTGCGCGAGGCTGAACCTCGACAGCCAGGACATGGGTCAGGGGTCTCTCTTCTGTGAGCGGCAGAAGCTGCTGCGGGGCGCGGACGAGCGCCCACCCCACCACCTTGGGCCATGCCGGAAGGCGGTTCCGTAGCCCCCAGGTCCATTTCCTTATCCGGTGCCTACTCCGCGCGCAGTACGCGCGGGTGGAGGTCAGTCCATCCTCGGACGTACCAGGCCCGACTCGTACGCGATGACGACGAGCTGCGCCCGGTCCCGGGCGCCCAGCTTGGCCATGGCCCGGTTGACGTGCGTCTTCACGGTCAGCGGGCTGACCTCGAGGCGTTCGGCGATCTCGTCGTTGGAGTGGCCGCCGGCGACCTGCACCAGGACCTCGCGCTCCCGGCCGGTGAGCGCGCCGAGCCGCTCGGAGCGGGCCGGGTCGCGACCGTCGTCGTCGCCCTGGGCGAGGAAGCGGGCGATCAGGCCCTTGGTGGCGGCCGGGGAGAGCAGCGCCTCGCCGCCGGCGGCCACCCGGATCGCGTTCAGCAGCTCCTCGGGTTCGCTGCCCTTGCCGAGGAAGCCGGAGGCGCCGGCGCGCAGCGACTGCACCACGTAGTCGTCGACCTCGAAAGTGGTCAGTATGACCACGTGGACCCGGGCGAGGGCGGGGTCGGCGCTGATCAGGCGGGTGGCGGCGAGGCCGTCGGTGCCGGGCATGCGGATGTCCATGAGGACGACGTCGGGGTCCCGCTCCGAGGCCAGCCGGACCGCCTCGGCGCCGTCGGAGGCCTCGCCCACCACCTCCATGTCGGGCTCGGAGTCGACCAGCACCCGGAACGCGCTGCGCAGCAGCGCCTGGTCGTCTGCGAGCAGGACACGGATCGTCATGCGGTCTCCCCCGGAGCCGTCGTACGGGTCGTGACCGGCAGGATCGCATGGACGCGGAAGCCTCCGCCGTAGCGGGGCCCGGTGGTCAGGGTGCCGCCGACGGCGGTGACCCGCTCCCGCATGCCGAGCAGTCCGTGCCCGCCGCCGTCCCCGGGCTCACCGTCCGCGCCCGCGCCGTCGTCGACCACGGTGACCTCGATGTTCCCGCCGACGCGTACGACGCTGACCTCGGCCCTGACCTCGGTGCCCGCGTGCTTGCGGACGTTGGTCAGGGCCTCCTGGATGCACCGGTAGGCGGCCAGGTCCACGGCGGCCGGGAGTTCGGTGCCGTGGTCGGTGCGGGCCACCTCGACCGGGAGTCCGGCGCTGCGGAAGGTGCCGGCGAGTTCGTCGAGGCGGCTGAGGCCCGGGGCGGGCTCGGTGGGTGCCTCCGGGTCGCCGGACTGGCGCAGCAGGCCGACGGTGGCGCGCAGTTCGTCGAGCGCGCTGCGGCTGGCCTCGCGGACGTGGGCGAGCGCCTCCTTGGCCTGGTCGGGCCGCCGGTCCATGACGTGCGCGGCGACTCCGGCCTGCACGTTGACCAGCGCGATGTGGTGGGCGACGACGTCGTGCAGATCGCGGGCGATGCGCAGCCGCTCCTCGGCGACCCTGCGGCGAGCCTCCTCCTCACGGGTCCGCTCGGCGCGTTCGGCGCGCTCCCGGATGGCCTGCACGACGGCGCGGCGGCTGCGTACCGCGTCCCCGGCGGTGGCGCCGATGCCGGTCCAGGCGAGCAGGCCCAGGTTCTCCTGGGCGTACCAGGGCAGGGGGCCGGCGAGCATCGCGGCCGCGGTCAGCACGGTCATGGTGAGCAGGCCGACGCGCCAGGTGGTGGTGCGGTCGGTGGTCGCGGCGACGGTGTACAGGGCGACGACGGCGGCCATCGCGACCGGGGCGCGCGGGTCTCCGGTGAGGCACTCGACCAGGGAGATGGTGCCGGTGACGGCGAGGACGCCCTTCGGGAAGCGGCGGCGCAGGACCAGCGCGGCGGCGGCGAGGACCATCAGGACGAGGCCGAGCGGGTCCGGGGAGCGGATGCCCCAGGTGACGCCGTTCGCGCCGCGGGGCACCGCGAAGGAGCCGGCGACCATGCACGCCAGCACGCCCGCCGCGATGGCCGCGTCCAGCGCGAGGGGGTGGGCCTTGAGGCTGCACCGGGCGCGTTCGAGAGTGCTCACCCGCTGAACAGTACGGGGCCGGACGGGGGCCGGAACACAGCGAGGCGCGGCTCACCCGCCGCCGGCCGTCGACCGGTGTTCGCGGCGCGTACGGCGGCCGGACGCCCTGCGTTGGCCGTACATGCTCAACGTTCTCGTCGGCATGCGCGCCGGCCCGGCCGGATGCCTCCTGTCGACGAAAGGCAGTCCCCTGTGCGCGCTTCCTTCCTCTGGCCCGCCGCGGCCCTCGCACTCGCCTCGGCCACAGCCCCGGTCACGCCCGCGCAGGCCGTCACCTACGGCACGCCGACGATCAAGCTGTCGTCCGCCTATCTGTCCGGCGCGGTCGGCGCCACCGGCGACCCGACGGTCGCGGTGGCCGTCGCGCAGAGCGGCGCGGACGCCTCCGCGCTGACGGTGACGGCGACGAAGAGCACCCGCACCACCGTGACGGCCGCCTCCGACGTGCGGGTCACGGGCACCGGCGGCGCCCGTACCGTCTCGGTGACCGCGCACGCCCAGGGCTACGCCGACCTCACGCTGAAGGTGACGGGGCTCGGCGGGAAGACGGCCACCACGACCCTGCACTACGCGGCCTCCCCCGCCGTCCAGCGCCCGGCCGACACCCGGTACCTGACCGGTGCCTCGGACGCCTCCGCCGCCGTGGACGTGGGCGGCGGCTACGTGGTGGTAGGCAACGACGAGGACAACACGCTGCGCCTCTACGACGGCTCGGTCTCCGGCGCTCCGGTGCGGACCTGGGACCTCGACGGTGCCCTGGGCGCCGACAAGGAGGTCGACATCGAGGGCGCGGCGCGCGTCGGCGACACGATCTACTGGACCGGTTCGCTGGGCAACAACAAGGACGGCGTGTACAAGGCGGACCGCGACACCGTCTTCACCACGACGGTCTCCGGGTCGGGCCCCGCCACCGGGCTCACCTTCGGTAC
The DNA here is from genome assembly GCF_055592265.1 of Streptomyces sp. NPDC041129. Classification (NCBI taxonomy): domain Bacteria; kingdom Bacillati; phylum Actinomycetota; class Actinomycetes; order Kitasatosporales; family Streptomycetaceae; genus Streptomyces; species Streptomyces sp. NPDC041129. The sequence goes on from NZ_JBVIYV010000001.1 coordinate 960,460, forward strand.
CGCCGGGCACCGGCTGCGCGACGACCTGGTGGCCTGGGACCGGGCGAACGGCGACCGGTACGGCTTCGCCGCCGCGACGGCGGACGGGCAGACCCCCAAGCAGGTGGACGGCTTCAACGTGGAGGGCCTGGAGTTCGCGCCGGGCTCCACCACCACCGCCTACGTCGGCTTCCGCGCCCCGCTGGTACCGTCGCTGCCGGGCGGCAGGGCGCTGATCGTACCGGTGACCGACATGGACCAGGTGGCCAAGGGCGCCCGGGCGACCGTCGGAACGCCGATCGAGCTGGACCTCGGCGGTCTGTCCGTACGGGACCTGCGCCGCGACGACAAGGGTCAGTTCCTGATCCTGGCCGGCTCCTGGGCGGCCGACGACAACAGCGACCCGTACGCCCTGTACACCTGGGACGGCGTGGCCGGGCACCAGCCGGTGAAGAGGCTGGACCTGCCCACCTCGGACGCGGGCGGCTGGGAGTCCGTCGTCTCCGTGCCCGACCTGGACGCATCCGGCGCCCGGGTGCGGCTGATCACCGACGACGGGGCCGCCGATCTCTACGGCGACGGCACCGAGGCGAAGGACCTCACCCACCCGGAGTGGCAGAAGTCCCGCTCCACCTGGTTCCCGCTGGACTGACCGCGGGGCGGTCCGGCCCCGGGGCTGCCTGACCCCGGGGGCTCCCGGCCGCCCCGGGCTGCGCCGGGGCGGGCTCAGCCCGGGATCAGGCCGTCGTCGCCGAGCAGTCCCCGGACCTCCTCCAGCGTCGCCTCCGGGGACGGGAGGATCAGGTCCGAGGGTTCCAGGGCGTCGTCCGGGAGCGGGGTGCCGAGGCGACGGACGGCGTCCAGCAGGGTGGAGAGCGTGCGGCGGAAGCCCGCCTCGTCGCCGCCCTCCATCTCCGCGAGCAGTTCGTCGTCCAGCTTGTTCAGCTCGGTGAAGTGGGCGTCGTCCAGCTTCACCTGGCCCTCCCCCATGATCCGTACGATCACGTCGGCCTCCTCGGCTCGGGGTCCCGGCGCCGGACTACTGCTTGTCGAAGCGCGGGGTGTCCTGCGGCTGCTGCTGGGACTGCGCCTGGCCGGTGCCGCCCTCGAGGGCCTGCTGCGGGGAGCCCCCGGCCAGCTCGGCCTTCATGCGCTGCAGTTCCAGCTCCACATCCGTACCACCGGAGAGCCGGTCCAGCTCGGCCTGGATGTCGTCCTTGGCCATGCCGGAGGGGTCGTCGAGGGCACCCGAGGCGAGCAGTTCGTCGATGGCGCCGGCCCGGGCCTGAAGCTGGGCGGTCTTGTCCTCGGCGCGCTGGATGGCGAGGCCGACGTCGCCCATCTCCTCGGAGATGCCGGAGAAGGCCTCCCCGATGCGGGTCTGGGCCTGGGCGGCGGTGTAGGTGGCCTTGATGGTCTCCTTCTTCGTCCGGAAGGCGTCCACCTTGGCCTGCAGCCGCTGGGCCGCGAGGGTGAGCTTCTCCTCCTCGCCCTGGAGCGTGGAGTGCTGCGTCTCGAGGTCGGTGACCTGCTGCTGGAGGGCGGCGCGGCGGGACAGCGCCTCGCGGGCCAGGTCCTCACGGCCCAGCGCGAGCGCCTTGCGGCCCTGGTCCTCCAGCTTGGTGGACTGCTGCTGCAGCTGGTTGAGCTGGAGTTCCAGACGCTTGCGGGAGGTCGCCACGTCGGCGACCCCGCGGCGCACCTTCTGCAGCAGCTCGAGCTGCTTCTGGTACGAGTAGTCGAGGGTCTCGCGCGGGTCCTCGGCCCGGTCAAGGGCCTTGTTCGCCTTCGCGCGGAAGATCATCCCCATACGCTTCATGACACCGCTCATGGGCTTCGCGCGCCCCCTTCTGACGGACTCCAGCTCACCGATCCAGCGACAGAACCCACAGTACGGGCCCTGACTCCATTACCGCACTGTTCGGGGACCGATGCGCTCATCCCCAAGGACGACTGCGGACCCCGCCACTCCGGCGTGAGGAGTAGGTGATCCCCGGGGCGGCCGCTCGGGCCCTTCCGGTGACCTCCGGGTGAAGCGTCCGCGACGTCCCCTCTGTCCACCTACAGACGTCCGGTGTTGCCGGATCGTTCCCGGCCGGGCTGGGGTCCATGCCGGTGAAGCCCGTACCCTTGGGTTTTGTGTTCCGTAGCCGTGCCAAGGAAGAGAAGGCGTCCGCCGACAAGGCGGCCGTGAACTTCTCCAAGCAGCCCCGTGACCCGCAGGCCCCCAAGGGCAGGCCCACTCCCAAGCGCAGTGAGGCCCAGTCCCAGCGCCGCAGCGTCGCCAACACGCCGACGACCCGCAAGGACGCCGCCAAGCGTCAGCGCGAGGAGCGCCGTCAGGCGCTGGACCGGCAGCGCCAGGCCCTGGCGGGCGGCGACGAGCGGTACCTGCCGGCCCGCGACAAGGGCCCGGTCCGCAGGTTCGCGCGCGACTGGGTGGACTCGCGGTTCAACATGGCGGAGTTCTTCCTGCCCTTCGCCGTGGTGATCCTGGTGCTGAGCGTGGTGCGGGTGCCGTCGATCCAGGCGCTGGCGCTGTGGCTGTGGGCCGTGGTCATCGTGCTGATCGTGGTGGACGCGGTGATCAGCGGCTTCCGGCTGAAGAAGCGGCTGGCCGAGCGCTTCCCCGACCAGAACCGCCGGGGCGCGGTCGCCTACGGCCTGATGCGCTCGCTGCAGATGCGCCGGCTCCGGCTGCCGAAGCCGCAGGTCAAGCGCGGAGAGCGGCCCTGAGCGCTGAGGCTTTCACCGGGGATGCGGCCGACGCCTGGCTGGACAGGCTGGGCGGGCTGCGTGATGTCGTACGACAGGAGCTGGTCGCCCGGCAGCTCGACGAGCAGATAGCCGGGCGGTTCCCGGTCGGGCAGCGGCTGCGGGTGCTCGACGTGGGGATGGGCCAGGGCACGCAGGCGCTGCGGCTGGCCCGGCTCGGTCACCAGGTGACCGGTGTCGAGCAGGACGCGACGATGATCGCGGCCGCGCGCCGGACCCTGGCGGGTGAGCCCGAGGGCATCCGCGAGCGCGTCCGTCTGGTGCAGGGCGACGGCCGGGACACCGGGGTGCACTTCCTGCCCGGCAGCTTCGACGTGGTGCTGTGCCACGGCGTACTGATGTACGTGGAGGAGCCCGACCCGCTGGTGGCCGGCCTGGCCCGGATGCTCGCGCCCGGCGGACTGCTGTCCCTCCTGGTGCGCAACGGCGACGCGCTCGCCATGCGGCCGGGCCTGTCCGGCGACTGGCTGGGCGCCCTCGCCGCCTTCGGCACCACCAGCTACCACAACCGCCTGGGCCTCGACGTGCGCGCCGACCGGCTGTCGGCCCTCACCGCCACCCTGGCCGGCATCGCCGCCCCGCTGCACGCCTGGTACGGGGTACGGGTCTTCACCGACACGGCGGCGGACGACGCGGAGATCCCGGACGACCTCCAGTCCCTGCTGGCAGCCGAGGAACGAGCCGGCCGCACCGACCCCTACCGCTCGGTCGCGGCGCTGCTGCATCTGTGCGGGGTGCGCGGCTAGAGCCGGGAACGGCGACCGGCGTCGGCGGCCGTTCGGGCGTATGGGGCGGGCCGGGGGCGTTCCCCGTGGAAACACTCGGGGCATGGACGGTTCCCTTGCCCGTGCCCGCCGGCGGGGCGTACGTGTTCCCGTGCTGGTCTGCGCCGTGCTGCTCGTGGCCGGCTGCACCGCGTCGGCGACTCCGGTGGAGCGGCCCGGCGCGTCCGACCGGGCGGCGCTCCCGCTGGCGCTGGACGACGTGCAGGGCCGGTACCTGAAGGTGATCAGGGAGGTCCTGCCGTCGGTCGTGCAGATCCAGGCGAGCCGTGATCTGGGCTCCGGGGTGGTGTACGACGGCCAGGGGCACATCGTCACCAACGCGCACGTGGTCGGGTCCGAGAAGACCTTCCGGGTGACCACGGCCAACAGCGAGGAGCCGCTCACCGCGAGCCTGGTGTACTCCTACCCCGAGCAGGACCTCGCGGTGATCAAGCTGGACCGGGTGCCGGCCGGGCTGCGCCCGGCGGTGTTCGGGGACTCGGAGACCGTGCAGGTCGGCCATATGGTGCTGGCCATGGGCTCGCCGCTCGGGCTGTCGTCCAGCGTGACCCAGGGCATCGTCTCGGCGACCGGCCGGACCGTCAGCGAGGGCGGCTCGGACGGGGGCACGGGCGCCACCATCGCGAACATGGTGCAGACGTCGGCCGCCATCAACCCGGGCAACAGCGGTGGGGCGCTGGTGAACCTCGACGGGCAGGTCATCGGCATCCCGACGCTCGCCGCGTCCGATCCGGACCTCGGGGGCGGCGCGGCCCCCGGCATCGGATTCGCCATCCCGGCGTCGATGGTGCGGACGGTCGCCGACCAGATCGTCCGGAACGGCAAGGTCGTGGACTCGGGGCGGGCCGCGCTCGGCGTCACCGTGCGGAGCGTCGTGGACGACGCCTACCGGCTCGCCGGGGTCGCGGTGGTGACCGTCAGCGGCGGCGGTGCGGCCGAGCGGGCGGGACTGCGGCCCGGCGACGTGATCACCAAGGTGGACCGCACCCCGGTCACCTCCGCCACCGCGCTCTCCGAGGCGCTGGCGACCCGGCGGCCCGGGCAGCGCACCCCGGTGACCTTCCAGCGCGACGGCGCGGCGAAGACCGTGGAGGTGACACTGGGTGAGCAGTGAGGAGGGTGGTGGCAGACCCCTCCTCACTCCCCGGCCGGACTAGGACGCCTCGGCGTGCAGGCTCATCGGGCCGTAGATCTCGCTGGTCTCCTCGAACAGGCGCACCTGGTCCGCGCCGCCTTCCTCCAGCGCCTTCCAGTGCTCACCGATCCAGGACTCGGCGTCCCCCTGGGTGGTGAACTCCTCCGGCTGCACCGCGGGCTGGACCTCCGTCCCGTCGGCCTTCTCGAACCGCCACGTCCATGCCGTCATATGGGCCTCCTCTGATCCAACTCTGCCCCGGAAGACTAGCCGGAAGCGCAAGACCTGCTGGGACGGGTGAAAATCGGTCCGTGGAAGTCACTCTGCTCGGCACCGGTGCCCCCGCGGGACTGCCCCGCCCCGACTGTCCCTGCGCCGTCTGCGCGACCGCGCTGGGCCCCGAGGCGCGGGCGGCCACCGCGCTGCTCGTGGACGGGGCCCTGCTGCTCGACCTGACGCCGGGCGCGGCGTTCGCGGCCGCCCGGTCCGGGCATTCCCTGGGCGGAGTACGGCAGGTGCTGCTGTCGCATCCGCACGACGGGCCGGCGGTGGAGGTGCCGGCCGGGGTGCCGCAGCCCGGCCGGGTGCCGGACGGACGGGAGTTGGCGCTGCTGACGGGGCATCGGGTGCGGGCGGTGGCGATGGACGCGGGCGGCACCGGATACGCGGTCACCGGTCCGGACGGCCAACGGCTGCTGTACCTGCCGCCGGGCGGGGCACCGGCCGGTCTGGAGGAGGCGACGGCGGAGTCGTACCAGATGGTCCTCGCCGATGTGGTGGGACGCCCGGACGCGCTGGCCCGGCTGCGTGCGGTGGGTTCCGTGGACCCGACGACGGACGTCGTCGCCGTGCACCTCGACCACGACGTGCCGCAGGGCGCGGAGCTGCGGCGGCGGCTCGCGGCGGCGGGGGCGCGGGCGGTCCCGGACGGTACGACACTGATGGTCGGGGCGTACGAGGACGTGCCGGACGTGCCGCGCCGGACGCTGGTGCTTGGCGGGGCGCGGTCGGGCAAGTCGGTGGAGGCCGAACGGCGTCTGGAGGCCTTCCCGGACGTGTTGTACGTGGCCACGGGCGGGACGCGCGGCGGGGACACCGAGTGGGCGGCGCGGGTGGCCGCGCACCGGGACCGGCGGCCGGGGTCGTGGCGTACGACGGAGACCACGGACCTGCTGCCGCTGCTGGCCGAGGACGGGCCGCCGGTGCTGATCGACTGTCTGTCGCTGTGGCTGACGGACGTCATGGACTCCGTCGGGGCGTGGGACGACGCGGAATGGGCGGGGGGCGGGGAGAGGGCGCTGCGCGAGCGGGTGCGGGAGTTGACGGCCGCGGTGCGGGGCGCTCGGCGGACCGTGGTCGCGGTGTCCAACGAGGTGGGGTCGGGGATCGTGCCGGCGACTGCCTCCGGGCGCCGGTACCGGGATGAGCTGGGGCGGTTGAACGCGGGGTTCGCCGGTGAGTGCGAGCAGGTGCTGTTGGTCGTGGCGGGACAGGCGATGGTGCTACGGGGATGAGCGGTTGCCCGGTGTTGCGGCCGGGCGGGGGTGTCTCGCCTGCCCGCGGCTGCGCGGTTACCCGTTCTTGCGGGCCACGAGGCGGTAGGCGTTGGAGAAGGGGGTGTGGCGGGTCAGGGGGGCGAGGGTGTGGTCCAGGGCCCAGGCCAGGTCGGTCAGGGGGGCTGCAGCGGCTCGCAGGAGGGGGTGGGTGTGGGCCAGGGCGAGGGTGAGGGCCGCTGACAGGTCGTAGGGTGCGTGGGGGGCGCTGCGGTCGGTGACGAGGATCGTGCAGCCCTGCCGTTCCAGCTCCGTGCGGAGGTTGGCCAGGGGCAGCAGGTGCAGGTGGCGGGGCTGGCCGTAGGACCACCACCACCTGCCGAGCAGCGCGGCGAACGCGCAGCGCGGATCGGGGACTTCGATGACGAGGTGGCCGCCCGGGCGCAGGACGGTGAGGGCGGCGCGGAGCTCGGCGCGTGGCTCCGGGGCGTGCTGCAGGTGGTGGAACATGCTGACCACGTCGTAGCGGGCGCGCAGTCGGGCCGCCGTGCCGGGGGTGCTCAGGTAGCCGCGGTGGGCCTCCTCGACGCGGCCGTCCAGCAGGGCCTGTTCGACGCGCGCCGTCGGGTCCAGGCCGTCGAAGCTGGTGTACGGGAAGAACTCCTTCGCCGTGTCGGGGAAACCGCCGTGTCCCGTGCCCACGTCCAGCCAGCTCTCCGGGTCGGGCAGCGCCGACAGCGCGTGGGCGGCGGCGCGGTGGCGGCGGCGGACCGTGCGGGCGGAGCGGAGGCGCTCGGCGAACTCCTCGAGCTGTCTCTCGTAGAAGTCCCGGTGATAGAAGGCGAAGCCCTCCGCCGTGAGCCGGGGGTTCTGGAAGACGTGGGCGCAGTCTGCGCACTCGTCGAGGGCATGGGTGCCCGGCCGGTGCCGCAGCGGGTCGGGGGCGCGCAGCCGGGTCCGCAGGCGCCGGGAACCGCACCAGGGGCAGTCCTCGCGGCGGGGTTCCAGGAAGGGGTCGTAGGGCTCGGTGACCTGTGTGGTGGAGAGCGAGGGCTGCATGGACGGCTCCCAAGGCGACATTCCGCGGCAAACCGGAACGTATGGGATACCACTCCCGGGTGCAAAGACGTGGTCACCGCGTGGTGGCGATGTGGCGCCGGAGCGTTCGCCCGCTGCCGGTACTGTTCGGCGAATGAGCAGCCTTGAACTGGACGACTTCACCGATCTGATCGAGCGCCCGGACGGGGGCGTTCGCCGTGACGCCGAGGCCCTGCGCGAGCGCCGGATCGTGCCGCCCGGGTCGCTGGGGCGGCTGGACGAGCTGGGCGAGTGGCTGGCCGCCGCGCAGGGCGCCGTACCGGTACGGCCGGTCGAACGGCCGCGTGTGGTGCTCTTCGCCGGTGATCACGGTGTCGCGGAACTCGGTGTCTCCGCACGGCCGGCGGGCGGCGCCGAGCGGCTGGTGCGGGCGGTGCTCGAGGGCGGCAGCCCGGTGGCGGTGCTCGCGCGCCGGCTGGACGTCCCGGTGCGCGTGGTGGACATGGCGCTGGACTGCCCGCCGGAGGCCTTCCCGGAGGACGTAGCGCGGCACCGGGTGCGGCGCGGCAGCGGCCGTATCGACATCGAGGACGCCCTCACCGCCGACGAGGCCGAGGCCGCGTTCCGGGCCGGCGTGGCCGTCGCCGACGAGGAGGCCGACTCGGGAACGGACCTGGTGGTGCTCGGCGATGTGAGCGTGGGCGGGACCACGGCCGCGGCGGTGCTGGTCGCGGCGCTGTGCGGGACCGACGCCTCCGTGGTGACCGGGCGGGGTGGGCTGCCGATCGACGACCTGGCGTGGATGCGCAAGTGCGCGGCGATCCGGGACGCGCTGCGGCGGGCGCGGCCGGTGCTCGGGGACCAGTTGCAGCTGCTCGCCACCGTCGGCGGCGCCGACCTGGCCGCGATGACCGGGTTCCTGCTGCAGTGCGCCGTGCGCAAGCTGCCGGTGATCCTGGACGGCGTGGTGGCCGCCGCGTGCGCGCTGGTCGCCCAGCGGGTGGCGTTCCGGGCGCCGGACTGGTGGCTGGCCGGGCACGACAGCGGGGAGCCGGGGCAGGCCAAGGCACTGGACCGGATGGCACTGGAGCCGCTGCTGGAGCAGGGCGTGAGGGTCGGCGAGGGGGTGGGGGCGCTGCTGTCCCTGCCGCTGGTCCGGGCCGCCGCCGCGCTGGCCGCGGAGCTGCCGGAGAAGGACGGGCCGGAGGCGGACGAGAAGTCGGGGCCGGAGAAGGAGTAGCCGGCCGCGGTCGGCTGCACGGTTCGCGGCAAGGGCACACATATGATCCCCTCTCATGGGAGATGCCCGAATTGCCGTGGAGCAGCAGGCCGAGCCGGGGCGGCGGTCCTGCGGTACCTCCCGTCGGGCCGCCGGGTTCGCCGTCTGGTACCTGCGGGCCGTCGCCTTCGTCAACTTCCTGAGCGCGGTGTGGGTTTCGCTGGGGCAGGACGTGCGCCGGCACAACCAGGAGAACCTCTTCACGCCGTATCTGCTCACGGCCGGCTTCGCCTCGGGCGTCTTCACCACCTTCCTGGCAATCACCATGCGGCGGCGCAAACGGGCCGCCTGGATCCTGAACCTGGTGCTGAGCGGGTCGTTCCTGGCCCTGTTCGCCTTCGCCATGGCGTTCCCGGAGATCCGGCAGTACGCGCAGAACTGGATCTCCCTGGCGCTCACGGCCGTCTTCACCGGGGCGCTGCTGGCCGGCCGGCGGGAGTTCTACGCCAAGGGTGACCGGTCGAACCCGCGGCTGGCCGCGACCGTGGCGGTGGGCGGCGGCCTGCTCGCCTCGCTGCTGGCCGGAGTGCTGGTCACGGTCACCAACCAGGCGCCGGACGCGGCCCGTTCGACGTTCCTGGAGCGCTGGCACTACGGCACCCTCCGGCTGGTCTCGGTGGCCGCCGACGAGAGCCGCTTCCCCGGGATCGACCCGCCCAACTGGGCCAACGTGACCGTCAACGTGCTCAGCACGGCGCTCGTCCTGGCCGTGTTCTACGCCGCCTTCCGCTCCCGGCGTGCCGTGGACCCGCTCACCGAGGACGACGAGAAGCGGCTGCGGGCGCTGCTGGAGCGGCACGGGGAGCGGGACTCGCTCGGCTACTTCGCGCTGCGCCGGGAGAAGAGCGTGGTGTGGTCGCCGACCGGGAAGGCGGCCGTGGCCTATCGCGTCGTCGGCGGGGTGAGCCTCGCCTCCGGCGATCCGCTCGGCGATCCGGAGGCGTGGCCCGGGGCCATCGCGCCGTGGCTGACCGAGGCGCGGGCGCACGGGTGGATCCCGGCGGTGATGGGGGCGAGCGAGGAGGCGGGGACGGTCTACGCCCGGCACGGCCTGGACGCGCTGGAACTCGGTGACGAGGCGCTCGTGGAGGCCGCCGAGTTCACCCTCGAGGGGCGGGCGATGCGGACCGTCCGGCAGGCGTACAACCGGGTGCGGCGAGCCGGGTACCGGGTGCGGATCCGGCGGCACGAGGACATTCCGGCGGCGGAGATGGCGTACCTCGTGGAGCGTGCCGACGACTGGCGGGACGGGGCCACCGAGCGCGGCTTCAGCATGGCCCTGGGGCGGCTCGCGGACCCCGAGGACGGCCGGTGCGTGATGCTGGAGTGCACGGACGCCGAGGGCAGGCTGCGGGCCCTGCTCTCCTTCGTGCCCTGGGGGCCGCACGGGCTGTCCCTCGACCTCATGCGGCGGGACCGGGACTCCGACAACGGGCTGATGGAGTTCATGGTCATCGAGCTGCTGCGGCGGTCCCGGGAGATCGGGATCACGCAGGTCTCACTGAACTTCGCGATGTTCCGCTCGGTCTTCGAACGTGGCGCGCGCCTCGGTGCCGGTCCGGTGCTGAGGCTGTGGCGGTCGCTGCTCAGCTTCTTCTCCCGCTGGTGGCAGATCGAGTCGCTGTACCGCGCCAACGCCAAGTACCGGCCCATCTGGGAACCGCGGTTCCTGCTCTTCGAGAAGAGCGCGGACCTGCTGCGCATCGGCCTCGCGTCGGCGCGGGCGGAAGGGTTCCTGGGGGGCCTGTCGTCGGATTCCCGTCGTCCACCCGGAGGGCGGGCCGCGCGGCGTCTGGTGCGTGCGATCGCAAGGCGCCGGAGCGCCCGCGTGGCTCCCCCACGAGGGCGGGTCGGCAACGCGGCGAGCGTCCGTGCCGGACGCCGCGCGGCAGGCGGGAATCCGACGACAGGCCCCACGGCCCCTGGACTGCCGAAGTGGCTGCACCGCAGGCATCTGGAGACGCACCGATGAGGAACGCCTGATGGAGAGGCTCGCCCGCTGGGCCCGCGCCGAGTGGGGGCCGCTTTACGTCGCCGTGCGCGACCCCCTGCGCGCACGGTGGCCGCGGGCGGCTCCGATGACGGCCGGGGCGGTGTGCCTGACCGCGCTGCTGCAGTACGCGCAGAACCAGCCGTGGGGTTACCGGTTCGTGCAGGACGTGGGCGCGGTGCGGGCGGAGGACCCGCTGTGGCAGGCGCTGTCACGTACGCCGCTTTCGCTGTTCGTGCCTGCGCTGGACCTGCCCGTGTGGGGGGCGCTCGCGCAGATCCTGTTCGTGTTCGGGGTCGCCGAGATCTGTCTGGGCCGGTGGCGGACGCTGGCGGTCGCGTACGTCGCCACGCTCGCCGGGACGCTGTACGCGCGAATCGGCATCGCCCTCGGCCCGCACGCCCCGTTCGGTCTGCCCGCCTCGGACGCCCGGGTGGTGGACACCGGCCCCTCGGCGGCCGTGGTCGGCCTCGCCGTGTACGTGGCCTGGCGCTACGGCGCCCATGTCACGGTGGGCGCGGTGACCACGGCGATGGTGGCCGAGGTGCTGGTGAAGGAGAACCTCGCCGGCAAGGAGCACCTGGCCGCCCTGATGGGCGTCGGCACCCTCTGCCTGATTGCGGCCCTGCGCCACCGCCGCGCCTACCGCACCCTCCCCGCCACACCCACCGAGCCCAGCACCACCCCGCCCCCTCTCCGCCCCTGAGCACCGCATCGAGTCCCAGCCCGGCGACGGACACCCCGACGGCCACCGAACCGCGTCCCGCCCCCGCGGAGCGCTCAGTGGGGCCCGGGCAGGCGGGTCGGGCGGGGGTCGGGTTTGCCGCCGATCCAGTCCTGGACCGCGCGGCGGGGGCCGGACCAGCGGCGGTCGTGGCGGTAGGCGCGCAGGGCGGCCCTGGCGCGGGCGCGGGGGCGGCGGCCGTAGAAGCGGCGGGCCCACAGGGAGCCGGGCCGGGCCAGGCGGACCGCGCCGACGAGCGCGACCAGCGGCACGATCGCGCCGAAGACCGCGATGCGGGCCTTGCCCTTGCTCAGCGCCATCAGCGCGAAGAGGAAGTTCATGGCGATGGTGCCGATGACGCTGCCCCGGTCCTGCAACTCCTGCTCGGACAGGTCGTTGACGCCGAACGGCGAGAAGCCGGCCAGTAGCAGGCCCACCAGGGCCGCGGTGAGGACGACCGCCTCGACGCTCTTGCGGCCCTCGGCGGTCCAGTAGACGTCGTCGAGGTGCAGGATCAGCGCGAACTCGTCCAGGACGAGACCCGCGCCCATCCCGAAGACCACGGCCGCCAGGGCCCCGCCGGCGCCGTTCCGGTCGCTGGCGACCGCGCCGAACCCGCCGACGACGGTGAGCACCACCCCCGGGACCACGTGGTGGATGTGCAGCCCGCCCGCCTTGACGTTCCCGAACGGGCCCCTGCCGGCCCGGATCAGCCGGGTGATCACCCGGGTGACGACGAACGTCACCACGAAGGCGGCGAGAGCGAGCAGCAGCGGGAGCTTGCCCGGCTCCAGGATGTTCCGCTCCCACCAGTGCCCCATGTGCGCACATTACCCGGAATTGCCCCAACCCTCAGTGCCGTTCGTCCGATCACCCGGCGGGAGCCGCGCCGGGGACCGGTACCCTGCGCCGGTGTCCAGGACCCCCTCTCTCCACGGCCTCCGCTTCGCCTTCGGCACGCTCACCGTGCTGCCTGTCCGGGTGCACCGCTGGGACCGGGAGGCCGCCCGCGGGGGCATGCTGAACGCCCCCGCGGCCGGACTGGCCGTCGGCGTCTGCGCGGCCGGGCTCGGACTGCTGCTGCTCCTGCTGGACGCGGGCCCGCTGCTCGCCGCCGTGGCCACGGTGGCCGTACCGGCCGCGCTGACCCGCGGACTGCACCTCGACGGGCTCGCCGACACCGCTGACGGACTGGGCAGCGGCAAGCCGGCCGATGACGCGCTGCAGATCATGAAGCGGTCGGACATCGGGCCGTTCGGCGTCATCACCCTCCTACTCGTCCTGCTGGCCCAGGTCGCCGCACTGGCCCAGCTCTACGGCGACTCCTGGACCCGGGGCGCGACCGCCGCGCTGACCTCGGCGGTCACGGCCAGGCTGGCGCTCACCCTGGCCGCGCGCACCGGGGTGCCGGCCGCCCGGCCGGAGGGGCTGGGCGCGGCGGTCGCCGGGGTGGTGCCGGTGCCGGGCGCGCTGGCCGTCGCGGCCGCCGTCACGGTCGTCTCGGCCGCCTGGGGCGCGGCCCTCGGCCCGTACGGGGCCCTGCGCGCCGCGGCGGCCGTGGCGCTCGCCCTGGCCGCCGCCGAACTCCTGCTGCGCCACTGCACCCGGCGCTTCGGCGGGGTCACCGGCGACGTGTTCGGCGCCCTCGCGGAGACGGCCGCGACGAGCGCCCTCGTGGTGCTGTCCTTCGGCCGCTAGTCTCTCCGCCCGTACACGGACGGACAGGATCGATCGGGGGGATCATCCGTGCTCACCATGCGCCGCGCCCTGGCCTGGTTAATCGACTTCGCGCTGGTGCTGACGGCGGCCTGGCTGCTGGCCGCGCTCACCTTCCACCGGATCACCGCGCTCGTCACCGACGTGCCGGAGCTGGCCACGCGCGGCGGCTTCGACCTGCTGACCTCGCGCGGTGACGTCCTCGACGCGTCCGAGACGGTGGGCCTCTCGCTGTGGAACGAGGCGGTGCTGGACGTCGAGGAGGCCTTCGGGGCGCTCGTGCTCGCCGCCTTCCTCTACCAGTGGGCCTGTCTCGCGCTGCTCGGCCGCACCCTCGGCAAGGGCCTGCTCGGCCTGCGGGTCACCCCGCGCCTGTCCCGCCGGGCGCTGCGCCGGGCCGCCGTCACGACCGCCGCCGACGTCGCCGTGTACGCCCTCGCCTGCGTGCTGCTGATGGAGGGTCAGTTCCTGCTGTCCGTGCTGGTGTGGGCGGCCGCCGTGACGCTCTTCCTGGTGAACGCGCTGCCCGTGCTCACCCCCGGCCGCCGCTCCCTCGCCGACCGTCTGGCCGGCACCTCGGTCGCCGCGGTCACCCTCCGCGCCGGGGGTTCCGGGGATAGGGATTACCCGAAGGCATGGCCGAGGGATTACCCGAAGGCATGGCCCGGGGACCACCCACAGGGCTGAGGGAACGGGCGCACGCGCGTAGTCTCGTTCCGGGTGTTCGCCGACAGGGTGAAGGCCCCGGTTGCCACCTGCCTCCAGGCCTGGGCCTAGGGTCGGCTGTCGGGCCCGGTCGACCCACCCCTTTTCGGCCACAGCAACTTCACATCGGAAGCGAGATCTCACCACCGTGACTGCTCTGACTCTCAGCACCTCCGCGGCGCCCGGCCTGCGGGCCGACGCGATCGTGATCGGTGTCGCCAAGGGTGCCAAGGGGCCCGTCGTCGCGCCGGGCGCCGAGGCCGTGGACAAGGCTTACGACGGCAAGCTGGCCGGCGTCCTGGAGACCCTCGGTGCCTCCGGTGCCGAGGGCGAGCTGACGAAGCTGCCCTCCCCGGCCGGCTTCAAGGCGCCGCTCGTGGTGGCGGTGGGCCTGGGCGCGGAGCCCGACAAGGACGCCGGGTACGACGCCGAGGCCCTGCGCAAGGCCGCCGGCGTGGCCGCCCGGGCCCTGACCGGGGCCCGCAAGGCCGCGTTCGCGCTGCCCGTCGACGGCCCCGGCGCCATCGGCGCGACCGGCGAGGGCGTGCTGCTCGGCGCGTACGCCTTCGACACGTACAAGGAGAGCGCCAAGGACGCGCGGGCCAAGAACGGCAAGGCCCCGCTGGCCGAGGCCGTGCTGCTCGGCGGCAAGCCGCGCGACGCCGCCCACAAGAGCGCGCTGGCCCGTGCCGTCGCGGTCTCCGAGGAGCTGAACCGCGCCCGCGACCTGATCAACATGCCGCCGAACGACCTCACCCCGCAGGCGTTCGCCGGCGTGGCGCAGAGCGCGGCCAAGGAGCACGGCCTCAAGATCCAGGTGCTCGACGAGAAGGCCCTCGTCAAGGGCGGCTACGGCGGCATCATGGGCGTCGGCGGCGGCTCGGCGGCGACCCCGCGGCTGGTCAAGCTGTCCTACTCGCACCCGAAGGCGGACAAGCACCTCGCCCTCGTCGGCAAGGGCATCACCTACGACTCGGGCGGCATCTCGCTGAAGCCGGCCGGCCACAACGAGACGATGAAGTGCGACATGAGCGGTGCCGCCGCCGTGTTCGCAGCGGTCGTCGCCGCCGCCCGGCTGGGCCTGCGGGTCAACGTCACCGGCTGGCTGGCGCTGGCCGAGAACATGCCCTCGGGTTCCGCCGTCCGCCCCGGCGACGTGCTCAACATGTACAGCGGCAAGACGGTCGAGGTGCTCAACACCGACGCCGAGGGCCGGCTGGTGCTCGCCGACGCGCTGTGGGCGGCCTCGCAGGAGGCTCCGGACGCGATCGTGGACGTCGCCACGCTGACCGGCGCGATGGTGCTGGCGCTGGGCAGCCGGACCTTCGGCATCATGGCCAACGACGACGCCTTCCGCTCCGCGCTGCACGAGGCGGCCGAGGAGGTCGGCGAGCCCGCGTGGCAGATGCCGCTGCCCGAGCACCTGCGCAAGGGCATGGACTCGTCCGTCGCCGACATCGCCAACATGGGTGAGCGCATGGGCGGCGGACTGGTCGCCGGCCTCTTCCTGCGCGAGTTCGTGGGCGAGGGGATCACCTGGGCGCACCTCGACATCGCGGGCCCCGCGTTCAACGAGGGCGGCCCGTTCGGCTACACCCCGAAGGGCGGCACCGGTTCCGCCGTCCGCACGCTGGTGCGGCTCGCCGAGCTGACCGCCGCGGGTGACCTGGGCTGATGAACGCCCGGTAGCCCGGGCCGCCCCCCCGACGGGGCGGCCGCCGGAGCGCGGGGACCGTTCGCCCGGTCCCCGCGCCCGTACCCCTGCGCGTCTTCGTTTGCGGGGGTACGTGGGGTGTCTCACACTCAGGCCCCGCGTCTCGTCCGCCTCGAACAAGTGCAAAGATGGAGCCCGGCAGGACAGGGCCCCCACCGAAGGGCCGAAGCATCAAGCGGCCGGACACCAGCCGCCCGCCGGTCATCGGAGATCGGCGCAAGGCGCACATGCATGGAGGACGTGACGTGGCGAACGACGCCAGCACCGTTTTCGACCTAGTGATCCTCGGCGGTGGTAGCGGTGGTTACGCCGCGGCCCTGCGCGGGGCGCAGCTGGGCCTGGACGTCGCCCTGATCGAGAAGGACAAGGTCGGCGGCACCTGCCTGCACCGGGGTTGCATCCCCACCAAGGCCCTGCTGCACGCGGGCGAGGTCGCCGACCAGGCCCGCGAGAGCGCGCAGTTCGGCGTCAAGGCCACCTTCGAGGGCATCGACATCGCCGGGGTCCACAAGTACAAGGACGGTGTCATCTCCGGCCTGTACAAGGGCCTACAGGGTCTCGTCGCCTCCCGCAAGGTGACGTACATCGAGGGTGAGGGCCGGCTGTCCTCCCCCACCTCCGTCGACGTGAACGGCCAGCGGATCCAGGGCCGCCACGTCCTGCTGGCGACCGGCTCCGTGCCGAAGTCGCTGCCGGGCCTGGAGATCGACGGCGACCGGATCATCTCCTCCGACCACGCCCTCGTCCTGGACCGCGTGCCCAAGTCCGCGATCATCCTGGGCGGCGGTGTCATCGGCGTCGAGTTCGCCTCGGCGTGGAAGTCCTTCGGCGCCGACGTCACGGTCGTCGAGGGCCTGAAGCACCTCGTCCCGGTCGAGGACGAGAACAGCTCGAAGCTGCTCGAGCGCGCCTTCCGCAAGCGCGGCATCAAGTTCAACCTGGGCACCTTCTTCCAGAAGGCCGAGTACACCCAGGACGGCGTGAAGGTCACCCTCGCCGACGGCAAGGAGTTCGAGGCCGAGGTCCTGCTCGTCGCCGTCGGCCGCGGCCCGGTCTCCCAGGGCCTGGGCTACGAGGAGCAGGGCGTCGCCATGGACCGCGGCTACGTCCTGGTCGACGAGTACATGCGCACCAACGTTCCGACCATCTCCGCCGTCGGTGACCTGGTCCCGACGCTCCAGCTCGCGCACGTCGGCTTCGCCGAGGGCATCCTGGTGGCGGAGCGTCTGGCCGGTCTGAAGACCGTCCCGATCGACTACGACGGTGTCCCGCGGGTGACGTACTGCCACCCGGAGGTCGCCTCCGTCGGTATCACCGAGGCCAAGGCCAAGGAGATCTACGGCGCGGACAAGGTCGTCGCTCTGAAGTACAACCTGGCGGGCAACGGAAAGAGCAAGATCCTCAACACCGCGGGCGAGATCAAGCTCGTCCAGGTGAAGGACGGTGCCGTCGTCGGCGTCCACATGGTCGGCGACCGCATGGGTGAGCAGGTCGGCGAGGCCCAGCTGATCTACAACTGGGAGGCGCTGCCGGCCGAGGTCGCCCAGCTCATCCACGCCCACCCGACGCAGAACGAGGCCCTCGGCGAGGCGCACCTGGCGCTCGCCGGCAAGCCGCTGCACTCCCACGACTGAGCCTTCGGTCAACGGGCGCGACGACACAGACTTTCCGCAATTCGTAAGGAGCAACCGAAACCATGGCGGTTTCCGTAACCCTTCCGGCGCTCGGTGAGAGCGTCACCGAGGGCACTGTCACCCGCTGGCTGAAGGCCGAGGGCGAGCGCGTCGAGGCCGACGAGCCGCTGCTCGAGGTCTCGACCGACAAGGTCGACACCGAGATCCCCTCGCCCGCCGCCGGCGTGCTGGCCTCCATCAAGGTCGCCGAGGACGAGACCGTCGAGGTCGGCGCCGAGCTGGCCGTCATCGACGACGGCTCCGGCGCCTCCGCGGCCGCTCCGGCCCCGGCCGCCGAGCCCGCTCCGGCCCCCGAGCCCGAGCCCGCTCCGCAGGCCGCCGCCCCCTCCACCGAGCAGGCGGCCCCCGCCCCGGCCCCGACCGCCGAGGCCACCTCCGGCGGCGGTTCCGCCGAGGGCACCGACGTGGTCCTGCCCGCGCTCGGTGAGTCCGTCACCGAGGGCACCGTCACCCGCTGGCTGAAGTCGGTCGGCGACTCCGTCGAGGCCGACGAGCCGCTGCTCGAGGTCTCCACGGACAAGGTCGACACCGAGATCCCCGCGCCCGCCTCCGGCGTGCTGCTCGAGATCGTGGTGAACGAGGACGAGACCGCCGAGGTCGGCGCCAAGCTCGCCGTCATCGGCGCCCCGGGTGCCGCCCCGGCCGCCGCTCCGGCTCCGGCCGCCGCGGCGCCCGCCGCCGCTGCTCCGGCCCCGGCCGCTCCCGCCGCCCCGGCCCCGGCCCCCGCCGCCCCGGCCCCGGCCCCCGCCGCTCCGGCCCCGGCCGCCGCCGCTCCGGCCCCGGCCGCCGCTGCTCCGGCCCCGGCCGCCGCCGCTCCGGCCCCGGCTCCGGTCACCCCGGCGGCCGCGCCCACCGCGCCGACCGCCACCCAGGCGACCGACGAGGGGGCGTACGTCACCCCGCTGGTGCGCAAGCTCGCCGCCGAGAACGGCGTCGACCTGGCGGACGTCAAGGGCACCGGCGTCGGCGGCCGTATCCGCAAGCAGGACGTCCTCGCCGCCGCCGAGGCCGCGAAGGCCGCCTCCGCGCCGGCCCCCGCCGCCGCCCCGGCCGCCGCGAAGAAGGCCCCGGCGCTCGAGGTCTCCCCGCTGCGCGGCCAGACCGTCAAGATGACCCGCATCCGCAAGGTCATCGGCGACAACATGGTCAAGGCCCTGCACGAGCAGGCCCAGCTCTCGTCGGTCGTCGAGGTCGACGTCACCCGTCTGATGAAGCTGCGCGGCAAGGCGAAGGACTCCTTCGCCGCCCGTGAGGGCGTCAAGCTCTCCCCGATGCCGTTCTTCGTCAAGGCCGCCGCCCAGGCGCTGAAGGCCCACCCGGTCATCAACGCCCGGATCAACGAGGCCGAGGGCACCATCACCTACTTCGACGCCGAGAACATCGGTATCGCGGTGGACTCGGAGAAGGGCCTGATGACCCCGGTCATCAAGGGCGCCGGCGACCTCAACATCGCGGGTATCGCCAAGGCCACGGCCGACCTGGCGGGCAAGGTCCGCGCCAACAAGATCACCCCGGACGAGCTGTCCGGCGCGACCTTCACCATCTCCAACACCGGTTCGCGCGGCGCGCTGTTCGACACGATCATCGTGCCGCCGAACCAGGTCGCGATCCTCGGCATCGGTGCCACGGTCAAGCGTCCGGCCGTCATCGAGACCGAGGAGGGCACGGTCATCGGCGTCCGCGACATGACCTACCTGACCCTCTCCTACGACCACCGCCTGGTGGACGGCGCCGACGCGGCCCGCTACCTGTCAGCGGTCAAGGCGATCCTGGAGGCGGGCGAGTTCGAGGTCGAGCTCGGCCTCTGACCTCCTGATCAGACAGTGCGGCACCCCGTCCGGAACGTTCCGGGCGGGGTGTTCGCGTTTGTCGGGGTGCGCGGCGTGTAAGCCTCGTCTCACCTGCGTCAAAGCACCCCCGCGCGCCCGCTCCGCGGCGTGAACCCGCCGTATTGTCTAAACGTCAGCCCCTGGGAGGAGCCTCCATGACCGCGCCCGTCGTCCACTCGCTGCGCGAACAGATCCGCGAGCACATCGTGGAGGGGATCGTCAGCGGGCGCTGGCAGCCGGGCGAGCGCATCGTGGAGCGGCGGATCGCCACGGAGCTGGAGGTCAGCCAGACACCGGTGCGGGAGGCCCTGCGCGAGCTCGAGTCCCTCCGCCTGATCGAGTCGGCCCCCAACAAGGGCGTGCGGGTCCGCAACCTCACCGCCGCCGACCTGGAGGAGAGCTACCCCGTCCGGGCCGGTCTGGAGGCCATCGCCGCGGAGCTGGCGGCCGACCGCCTCGCCGGGGACTGCTCGGCCCTGGAGCCGCACGTCCTGGCCCTGTACGAGGCCGACCGCGAGGCCGACGGCACGGCCCAGGTGCGCCACACGGTCGGCTTCCACCGGGAGCTGGTCCGCGCGGCGGACAACTCGGTGCTGCTCCACACCTGGGAGGGCCTGGGCATCGAGGTGTTCACGGCTCTGTCCATCCGCTGGCTGGGCACGGTCCAGCAGAGCTACGCGGAGGAGCACGAGGAGCTGGTGCAGGCGTTCAAGCGGCGTGATCCCCGGATCGCCGAGCTGGTGAAGGCCCACGTCCTCGGCTGCGCCCCGCGCGCCTGACGCCAGCCGAGCGCACCCTGGCGCAGTCGAGCGCACCCCCGCTCAAACGCCGTCCGACCTGCGAAAACCCTCGCCGATCACGACACTCGGTGCCCCTGCCCGAGGCACCGCGTGCCGACTTTCTCGATATCGAGAAGTTTTCCCCTTCCAACCTTTGATCGATCATCGATCACGGGGTTAGAGTCTCCGGCGGACCTCCACCGAGGTCCGCCTGCCCTGTCCTGCCAAAGACCAAGGGCAACCCCGAACCCTTCACGATGAGGGAACCCCCTTCGACTGAGGAAGGCGGCGACATGACCGACCCCAACGCCATCCAGCCGAGCGCGCTCGACCAGCTCCCGGACCGCGACCCGGAGGAGACCGCCGAATGGCAGGCCTCCCTGGACGCCGTGGCCAGGGAGGCCGGGCCGCACCGCGCCGCCTACCTGATGCGGCGCACGCTGGAGCGTGCCGAGGCGGGCGGCGTCGCGCTGCCGAAGCTCCTCGAGACGGACTACGTCAACACCATCCCCACCTCCGCGGAGCCGGGCCTGCCCGGTGACCCGGAGATGGAGGCCCGGATCACCGCCTGGAACCGCTGGAACGCGGCCGCCATGGTGACTCGCGGCGCGAAGCACGGCGTCGGCGGCCACATCGCCACCTTCGCCTCCGCGGCCTGGCTCTACGAGACCGGCTTCAACCACTTCTTCCGGGGCAAGGAGCAGGACGGCTCCGGCGACCAGCTCTACATCCAGGGCCACGCCTCCCCCGGCATCTACGCCCGTGCCTTCCTCGACGGCCGGCTGAACGAGGGACACCTCGACAACTTCCGCCAGGAGGCCGGCGGCAACGGCCTGCCCTCGTACCCGCACCCGCGCCGGCTGCCCTGGCTGTGGGAGTTCCCGACGGTGTCGATGGGCCTCGGCCCGCTCTCCGCGATCTACCAGGCGCGCTTCAACCGGTACCTCACCAACCGCGGCGTCAAGGACGTCTCCGCCTCGCACGTCTGGGCCTTCCTGGGCGACGGCGAGATGGACGAGCCCGAGTCGACGGCCGCCCTCGCGCTGGCCGCCCGTGAGGAACTGGACAACCTCACCTTCGTCATCAACTGCAACCTGCAGCGCCTCGACGGCCCGGTCCGCGCCAACTTCAAGATCGTGCAGGAGCTGGAGGCCCAGTTCCGCGGCGCCGGCTGGAACGTCGTCAAGACGCTCTGGGGCTCGGCCTGGGACGAGCTGTTCGCCCTCGACACCACGGGCGCGCTGGTACGCCGGCTGCGCCAGGTGCCGGACGCGCAGGTGCAGACGTACCAGACCCGCGACGCCGCCTACATCCGCCAGGACTTCTTCGGCGCCGACCCGGCGCTGGTGGAGATGGCGAAGCTGCTGAGCGACGACAAGATCCTCGAGTGCTTCCACCTGTCCCGCGGCGGTCACGAGGCCCGCAAGGTCTACGCCGCGTACAAGGCGGCCGTCGAGCACAAGGGCGCGCCGACCGTGATCCTGGCCCAGACCGTCAAGGGCCACACCCTCGGCAGCGGCTTCGCCTCGAAGAACGCCAACCACCAGATGAAGAAGCTCTCGGTGGACGAGTTCAAGGCGATGCGCGACCTGCTCGGCCTGCCGATCAAGGACAGCGACTTCACCGACGGCGTCGTCCCCTACGGCCACCCGGGCGCCGACTCACCCGAGGTCCGCTACCTCCAGGAGCGCCGCGCGGCCCTCGGCGGTCCGGCCCCGGCCCGCCGCGTCCACCCGCTGGCCCCGCTGCCCGCCCCTGCCGAGAAGGCCTTCACCGCCTTCGACAAGGGCTCCGGCTCCCAGAACGTCGCCACCACCATGGCGTTCGTCCGCCTGGTCAAGGACCTGGTCCGCGACAAGGAGACCGGCAAGCGCTGGGTGCCGATCGTCCCGGACGAGGCGCGCACCTTCGGCATGGAGAGCCTCTTCCCCTCCCTCGGCATCTACTCGCCGAAGGGCCAGACGTACGAGCCGGTCGACCGCGACCAGCTGATGTACTACAAGGAGGCCAAGAACGGCCAGATCCTCAACGAGGGGATCACCGAGGCCGGTTCGATGGCCGACTTCATCGCCGCGTCCAGCGCGTACGCGACGCACGGCGAGGCGATGATCCCGTTCTACATCTTCTACTCGATGTTCGGCTGGCAGCGCACCGCCGACCAGATGTGGCAGCTCGGCGACCAGCTCGGCCGCGGCTTCCTGGTCGGCGCCACGGCGGGCCGTACGACGCTGACCGGCGAGGGCCTGCAGCACGCCGACGGCCACTCCCCGGTGATCGCGGCAACCAACCCGGCCGCGCTCAGCTACGACCCGGCCTTCGCCTACGAGGTCGCGGTGATCGTCCGCGAGGGTCTGCGCCGGATGTACGGCGAGGCCAAGCCGGGCGAGGACCAGGACGTCTTCTACTACCTCACCGTCTACAACGAGCCGCTGCCGCAGCCGGCCAAGCCGGCCGCCCCCGGCATCGACGCGGGCATCGTCAAGGGCCTGTACCGCTTCAACACGGCGGAGTCCGCGGGTGTGACCGCGCCGGCCAACGCCCCGCGCATCCAGCTCCTCGGCTCGGGCACGGCGATCCACTGGGCCCTCGACGCGCAGAAGCTGCTGGCCGAGGAGTGGGGCGTGGCCGCCGACGTGTGGTCCGCGACCTCCTGGGGCGAGCTGCGCCGCGACGCGCTCGACGCGGACGCGGCCCTGCTGCGCGGCGAGGAGCGGGTGCCATACGTCCGCCAGGCGCTGCAGGGCGCCGAGGGCCCGGTGCTGGCCGTCTCCGACTACATGCGCCAGGTCCCGGACCAGATCGCGCAGTGGGTGGAGCAGGACTGGTCCTCGCTGGGTGCGGACGGCTTCGGCCTCTCCGACACCCGCGAGGCGGCCCGCCGCCACTTCGGCGTCGACGCCCAGTCGATCGTCGTCGCCGCGCTCGCCCAGCTCGCCAAGCGCGGCGAGGTCCAGGCGACGGCGGTGAAGGAGGCGCGGGAGAAGTACGGGCTGTAGGCACCGGCTTCTTCCGGAAGGGGTACGGCGACCGCCGTACCCCTTCCGCTGTCAGTGGCCCCCGGCATCATGAGGCCATGCGCGCCGCCCGCCTCATCAAGATGGTGCTCCTCCTCCAGTCCCGGCCCTCCATGACCGCCGCCGAACTGGCGCGGGAGCTGGAGGTGTCGGAGCGGACGGTCACCCGGGACGCGCAGGCGCTGTCGGAGGCGGGCGTGCCGGTGTACGCGGACCGGGGGCGGGCCGGCGGGTACCGGCTGGTCGGCGGGTACCGGACGCGGCTGACGGGGCTGGGGCGCACCGAGGCCGAGGCGCTGTTCCTGAGCGGGGTGCCGGGTGCGCTGCGCGAGATGGGGCTGCAGGACGCGGCCTCCGCGGCCCGGCTGAAGGTGTCCGCCGCGCTGCTGCCCTCCCTGCGGGACGCCCCGGACAGCGCCGCCCGGCGGTTCCACCTGGACGCGCCCGCCTGGTTCCAGGAGCCGGAGACACCCGCGCCGCTGCCGGTGATCGCCGAGGCGGTGTGGGCCGACCGGCGGATCGGCGCGGTGTACCGCCGCGGGGAGCGGTCGGTGGAGCGGCGGCTGGAGCCGTACGGGCTCGTGCTGAAGGCAGGCGTCTGGTACCTGTGCGCGCGGGTGGCCGACGGCGGTGCCTTCCGGACGTACCGGATCGACCGGTTCGACGCCGTCGACGCCCTCGAGGAGCGCTTCGACCGGGTGCCGGACTTCGATCTGGCGGCCTTCTGGGCCGGGCAGGCCGAGCGGTTCGCCCGGTCGATCCTGCGCGCCGCGATCGTCGTACGGCTGTCCCCCGAGGGCGCGCGCAGGCTGCCGTACGCCGTGGACCCGACGGCCGCTCGCGAGGCGCTCGGGGGCGCGGGCGAGCCGGACGGCGAGGGGTGGGTGACGGTGACCGTGCCGGTGGAGTCGGAGGACGTGGCCCACGAGCAGCTGACGGCGCTGGGTCCGGAGGCGGAGGTGCTGGCACCGGCGGGTCTGCGGGAGCGGTTCGCGGCGGACGCGGCCCGGCTCTCCGCGCGCTACGGGCGTGCGGACGGCGGATAACGATCCGCCACACTCCACGTGCGCCCCACCCGTGAAGGCCCGATGCTGGTGCCGTGATGGACGAGACGGAGTTCTGGGAGCTGATCGACGCGGCCCGCGAGGCCGCCGAGGGCGATCCCGAGGAGCAGGCGGACCTGCTGGTGGAACGGCTGCTCCAGTTGGACCCGGAGCTGGTCCTGGACTTCGCCCGTCACTTCGAGGCCCGGTACAACCGGGCCTACCACTGGGACCTGTGGGGTGCCGCCTGGGTCCTGCTGGACGGGGCCAGCGACGACGCGTTCGACTACTTCCGGTGCTGGCTGATCGGCCAGGGCCGGGAGGTCTTCGAGGGCGCCCTGCACGACCCGGACTCCCTGGCCGACCTCCTCGAGGACTTCGACGAGGAGATCGACGGGGACGGCGAGGAGCTGGGCTACGCGGCGGACGAGGCGTACGAGCAGCTCACCGGCACCGTCGCCCCGGACCTCGGTATCGCCCCGGCGCCGGCCGAGCCGGAGGGCACCGCGATCGCCTTCGAGAACGAGCGGGTGCTCGCCGAGCGCTATCCCCGGCTGTGGGAGCGCTTCAAGGAGTAGCCGTGCCCGCGCGGGCGGCACCGGGCCGCCTCATGCGGCCGTGCGCCTCCGAGCGGTGTCCGACGGCGGCCAGGCGGCCGTGTCGGCGCCGACCGGGTGGTGCGGGGGCGCGGCGTCGGTCTGGTCGAGGGCGCGGGCGGTGACGGCTACGGCCTCGCTGCGGGCGTCCTGCCCTGGAGCCGGGCCGCCGTCTGCCTGATCTCCGGCAGCCGGGCGGTCAGGGCGGCGCCGGGGCAGGTGGTCATGAAGCCCTCGTTGTGGCCGGCAACGGCGGGCAGGGTGGTGCCGGTGCCCGCCTTGAAACGGCTGTGTCCGTTGCTGGAGACCAGGTGGGCCCGGGCCCGCGGGTCGACGCCGGCGAGGCCGAGCTTCCAGGCGGCGAGGGCGGCGATCGCGTCGGTCATGGCCCGCGGCACGGGCACACCGGCGGTGAAGGTGCCGAGGGCGGCGATGCCCGCGGTGCGGTGGTTGAAGCCCTGGGTGTGGGCGCCGGTCACCGGCCGGTCCACGCCTCCGGCGCGGCCCTCGTAGATGGTGCCGCAGCGGTCGACGAGGAAGTTGTAGCCGATGTCGTCCCAGCTCCGGCTGCCGGTCTGGCCGGCGTACAGGGCGCGGATGATGCGGGGTGCGTCGGCGCAGTCGTAACGGTTGGGCGAGTCGGTGTGGTGGACGAACACGGCGACCACCTTGTCGTCGTAGCGCGGGGGCGGCTGGCTGCGCGGGGTGGCGGCCTGGTCCAGCCAGACGGAGCGGGACAGTATGCGCGGCCGGGCGGCGTGGTGGGCCGGGGCCTGCCGGTCCGCGCCGGGCCTGGCGAGGCGGACCGGCGCGGCGCTCTCGACGCCCCGGGCGCACAGGGCCAGCGCCAGGACGGCGGTCAGGCCGGGGAGGCAGCCGAGCAGCACCATTACGGCGGCGGGGACGCGGGCGGGCCGCCGTCCGCGTGTTCCCGGCGTTCTTCGGGGGACGCGCATGGTCCCACTGTCGGCTCGCCGCGCCGTGGTCGCGATGTGGGGTGTGCCACCTGGTGGAACCATCGTCCTTGTCCGGGCCGTTTCCGGGGATATACGCACACGTGGCCGGTCGGCGGTCCGGGTGGCCGATCACGCACGCGCGTGACTGATCACCGGAGCCGCCCGGCCCGTATCTCAGGGGGTCCGAGAGAAAGGCGGCTCCGTGGACCTGCTCGACCTGGTGCTCGCACTGGTGGTCGTCGTCTACGCGGCGTCCGGATACCGGCGCGGGCTGGTGGCCGGCTGCCTGTCCCTGGCCGGGTTCGTGGGCGGCGCGGCGGTCGGGGTGTGGGCGCTGCCGTGGGTGACCGGGCTCGCGGCGCGCGGATCGGCGACGGCGACCGTGCTGGCGGTGCTGACCGTCCTGGTGCCGGGTGTGGTGGGGCACGAGCTGGCGGCCCGGCCGGCGCTGCGGCTGCGGCGTGAGCTGGACCGGGAGGGCCGGGGGCCGCTGCGGGTGGCGGACGGGACGGGGGGCGCGGTGGCGAACTCGGTCGCCGTGCTGATCGTGGCCTGGGTCGCGGCGAGTGTGCTGGGCGCCTCCTCCTCGCAGACCGTGACCACGGCGATCCGGAACTCGGCGGTGCTGGGCGCGGTGCAGCAGGCGATGCCGGAGACCACCCCGGTGTGGTTCTCGCGGGCCACCTCCGCGCTGACGGAGGCGGGTTTCCCG
Organism: Streptomyces sp. NPDC041129; assembly: GCF_055592265.1. Lineage (NCBI taxonomy): Bacteria > Bacillati > Actinomycetota > Actinomycetes > Kitasatosporales > Streptomycetaceae > Streptomyces > Streptomyces sp. NPDC041129. The sequence continues at coordinate 986,416 of NZ_JBVIYV010000001.1, forward strand.
CAGGTCTTCAACCCGTTCGAGAACGAGTCGACGGCCCAGGTGGCCCGGCCCACCGGGGACAGCGTCACGTCCGCGGCGGCGAACGCGGCCAGACGCAGCTCGGTGAAGATCGAGGGCGCCTTCGGTACCGAGGGCCGGGAGGGCAGCGGCTTCGTGTACGCGTCCCGGCACGTGATGACCAACGCGCACGTCGTGGCGGGCATCGCCCGTCCCAGCGTGCGGGTGGGCGGCATCGGGCCGGCGTACCGGGCCCGGGTGGTGCTCTTCGACCCGGACCGGGACGTGGCGGTGCTGTACGTGCCCCGGCTGCGCGCCCCGGTGCTGCGGTTCGACCACAGCGCGGTGCGCGGCGAGCCGGCGGTGGTCGCGGGCTATCCGCAGGACGGCGGCCTCGACCTGCAGGCGGCCACGGTGGCGAACCGGGTGCGGGCGCGGGGGCAGAACATCTACAGCACCCGCACGGTCACCCGGGAGATCTACTCGATCCGTTCGACGGTCCGGCCGGGCAACTCCGGCGGCCCGCTGCTGTCGGCCGACGGCCGGGTGTTCGGCATGGTCTTCGCCCGGTCCACCTCGGACGCCGAGACGGGGTACGCGCTGACGGCCGACGAGGTGGCGGGCGACGCCTCGAGCGCGGCCACGGCGACGGCGCCGGTCGACACCGGCCACCTCGTCACGTCGTAGGGCGCACGGCCCGGGCGCGTTCCGGGGGCGGGGCTCAGAGGGCGCGTCCCATGAGCACGTCGTCGACGAACACGCCCTCGATCAGCCACTCCCCGGGCAGCACGCCCTCGACCGCGAAGCCCTGGGACTCGTAGAGCCGCCGGGCCGGGGTGTTGTGCCCCAGCACGCGCAGGGTGAGGCGACGCGCGCCCCGTGCCCGCGCCTCCTCGACGGCGGCCCGGACCAGCGCCCCCCCGACGCCCTTGCCGCGGGCCTCGTCGGAGACGACCAGGCCCTGGATCTGGCGGACGTGCGCGTTGGCGGCCAGCGCGGTGGGCAGGACGAGGCGGATGTAGCCGGCGATGCGACCGTCCAGTTCGGCGACGAGGTGGTCCCCCGGCCGGTGGCGGTCGTCGAAGAAGGGCGGGTACGGCGGCCGCGGTGCGGGCAGTACGGCGTGCAGCGGGGACCAGGCGGCCCGGTCGAGAAGGGCCAGCTCCTCCTCGTCGGCGGGCCGGGCGATGCGTATGGACGGCATGGTGATCACCCTAAGCAGGCCGGAGAGGAACGGCCCCGGCGGGGAAGGATGGGCGCATGGAACGTTCGCGAATCGCGGTGGCCGGTGCGTCCGGTCTCATCGGCAGCGCCCTGGTGCGGTCCCTGACCGCGGACGGGCACGAGGTGGTGCGCCTGGTCCGCCGCGCGCCCCGGGACGGAAGCGAGGTCCGCTGGGACCCGGAGCGGCAGCAGGTGGACGCGGCCGGGCTGGCGGGCTGTGACGCGGTGGTCAACCTCGCCGGGGCGGGCATCGGCGACCGGCGCTGGACGCCGGAGTACAAGCGGCTGATCCGGGACAGCCGGGTGCTCGGGACGGCGGCGCTGGCGGACGCGGTGGCCTCGCTGGACACCCCGCCGCGGGTCTATGTGAGCGGCAGCGCCATCGGCATCTACGGCGACACCGGGGACCGTGCGGTGGACGAGGACGCGCCGCCCGGTGACGGCTTCCTGCCCTCGCTGTGCGTGGAGTGGGAGGAGGCCGCGGCGCCCGTGCAGGAGGCGGGGGTGCGGACGGTGTTCCTGCGCACGGGTCTGGTGGTCGCGCGGGGCGGCGGGGCCTGGGGCCGGCTGTTCCCGTTGTTCAGGGCGGGGCTCGGGGGGCGTCTGGGCAGCGGGCGGCAGTACTGGTCGTACATCGCGCTGCACGACGAGGTCGCCGCGATCCGGCATCTCATCGACGACGACACCGCGTCCGGGCCGTTCAACCTGACCGCGCCGCAGCCGCTGACGAACCGTGAGGTCACGGAGGCGATGGGGCGGGTGCTGCACCGGCCGACGGTGTTCGCGGTGCCGGACCCGGTGCTGCGGGCGGCGCTGGGCGAGATGGCCGGGGACGTGCTGGGCAGTCAGCGGGTGCTGCCCAGGCGGCTGCTGGAGTCGGGGTTCACGTTCGCGTTCCCCGGCATCGAGGACGCGCTCCGCGCGGCCTGACCGGCTGTCAGTGGCCCGCCGGCGTCTGCTGAGGCCTCGTGTGATCTGTTGTGTTCTCTTGTGACCGTGTGCGACCGCCGTGCGACCGTGCCCTGTCGATGCGCTGACTGCCCCTGACCGGTCAGGGACCTAACCTCGAGCCGAACTCGGGTATCCCCGGAGCCAGTTGGGGGCATGACGTCTCCACCGGCCGCGCAACCACAGGAGGGGCCTCGTGCTTGAGCCCGCGTACCAGGTGGACGTCGTCATCGTGGGAGCCGGGATCGCCGGACTCTCGGCGGCCCACCGGCTCACCAGCGCAGGAGTAACCACCGCAGTCCTGGAGGCCGCCCCCTGTGCGGGCGGCCGTATGTCGACCGAGAAGGTCGACGGCTTCCGGCTCGACCGCATAGGACAGCTGCTGTCCACGTCGTATCCCGAACTCCGCCTGACGCCGGGGCTCGGTGCGCTCGCCCTGCGCCGGTTCGCGCCCGGCGTGCTGCTGCATCGCGACGGGCGCACGCACCGCGCGGGCGCACCGGCGGCCGCAGGGAGCGCGAGGGGCGCACTTCATGTGGTGCGCGCCCTGGCGAGCGCCCCCCGCGGTCCGGCGGCCCCGCCCGGCCGGACCGGCGCGCCGGTCGGCGGCGCGGTCGACCAGGCCCGGCTCGGCACCGCGCTGGGCAGGATCGCCGCCACCCCGGTCGAACGCCTGCTGTCCCGGCCCGAGCTGCCCGCGGCGCAGGCGCTCGCGGCCCGGGGAGTGCCGGCGCGCACCATCGAGGGCTTCCTGCGCCCGCTGCTCGCCGCACTGCTGTGCGACCCGGAACTGTCCACGTCCAGCCGGTGCGCCGATCTGGCGCTGCGCGCCTTCGCGAGCGGCCGGCTGTGCGTGCCGGAGGGCGGCGCCGAGGCGCTGCCCGAGCTGCTGGCCCAGACTCTGCCGCCCGGCACCGTGCGCACCGGGGTGCGGGTCACCTCGGTGTCCACCACCTCGGTGACCACCGCCGAGCACGGCGAGATCCACTGCCGCGCGGTGCTGCTGGCGACCGACGCGCGGGCCGCGGCGGAGCTGCTGCCGGGCCTGAGGGTGCCGGACTTCCATCCGGTGACGGTCCTGCACCACACCACGGACGACCCGTCGCCGGCCTTCGCGACCGGCACCTCGCTGCTGCTGGACGCCGACCGCGGCGGACCCGTCGCGCACACGGCGGTCCTCAGCAACGTCGACCCGAGCCGGGCACCGGCGGGGCGCGTGCTGATCTCCTCGACCGTGCTGGGCACCCCGCCCGGCGGGATCGACACGGCCGTCCGCATCCATCTGTCCCGGCTGTACGGCACCTCGACCCGGCGCTGGGAGACGCTGGCGGTGCACCACACCCCGGAGGCGGTGCCGGCCATGCGCCCCCCGCACGACCTGCGCCGCCCGGTACGGCTGATGGCCGGCCTGTACGTCTGCGGCGACCACCGCGACACCAGCACCGTCCAGGGCGCCCTGCACTCGGCCCACCGGGCGGCCGCGGCCGTCCTCGCGGACCTGGGCGCGGCGGGTTCGATGCACCGGTCGGATCCGGCGCCCACCCTGCCGAGGGCCGCCTGATCCGCCGGAGCGGCCCACGGCCCGATCCGCGGGACGGGCATCAGCCGAGCGCGGCGACCTTCTCGCGGTAGCCCCGCACGGGAGCCGCGTCCTTGTACGGCTCCAGGCGCCGCTCGAAGTCCCTGACGTACTCGACGGCCCGCACGGACCGCATCTGGGCCGCCTGGCCGGCGGCCTCCGCCGCCAGCGCGCACGCCTGGTCGAGTTCGCCGAGGCCGAGCCGGGCGGTGGCGAGGACGACCCGGCAGAACAGGCGGCTGCGGGCGTAGGCGGGGGCGCGCAGGTGCAGGGAGCGCTCGGCGTGCTGCGCCGCCGCCCGGAACTGCTGGAGGTCGCGGTGGCAGTGCCCGAACTCGTCGGCGAGCTGCGCCTCGTCGAAGAACCGGGCCCAGTACGGCACCTCGTCCCCGGCCCGGGCCGCCTCCAGGGCGCGCTCGGCCCGCACCAGCGCCCCGGTGCAGGCGCGCACCTCGCCCAGCACCCCGTGCGCGCGGGCCTCGGCGGCGTGCAGCAGCGCCTGCACCACCGGCGGGGCGCCGGTCCCGACGCCCTGCTGCGCCACCCGCGCGAGCTGCACGGCCTCCCTGCCGTGCCCGAGGTAGACGGCCTGGCGGCTCATGGTGACGAGCACATAGGAGCCGTAGAACCGGTCGCCGGCCGCCTGGGCGAGCCGCAGGGCCTGCACGAAGTAGCGCTGGGCGAGGCCGTGCGCGGCGATGTCGTACGAGGTCCAGCCGGCGAGCCGGGTGAGGTCGGCGGACGCCGCGAACAGGCGCCGCCCGGTCTGCTCGTCGTAGGCGCCGCGCAGCAGCGGCTCACACTCGTGCTCCAGGTAGCGCACGAGGGCCTGCCGGGCGTGGCCGCCGCCGTAGGCGTCGTCGAGGGTGCGGAACAGCTCGCCGACCGAGCGCAGCGCGGCGACGTCACCGCCGGTGACCCGGTGTCCGGGCGCCCGCTCGGCCTGGCCGCGCGGCCGGGCCGGGGCGGTCACCGCCTCCAGCCTGCTCCTGACGGCGGCCGGGCGGCCCTGGGAGGGCACCCGGGGCACCGGGTCGCGGGCCACCCGGTCGTCGGCCTTGCCGATCAGCCAGTCCCGGCTGGGCACGACGAGACCGGCCGGGGTGAAGGCGATCTTGCGCAGCTCGGCGTGGCTGCCGGAGTCCTTGCGCCACAGCCCGCTGACGATGTCGACGGCCTCCTCCGGGGTGGCCGCGAACTCGAGCCCGGCGTACACCGGCGCACACGCGTCCAGGCCGAGATCCTGGGCCGTGAGCCGGCGTCCGAGCCGGCGCGTGAACACCTCGGCGATCAGCGCGGGCGTCGTCCCGCGGGGCTGCTGGCCGCGCAGCCAGCGGGTGACCGACGTCTTGTCGTATCTGAGGTCCAGCCCGTGCTCCAGGCCGAGCTGGTCGACGCGACGGGCCAGACCCGCGTTGGAGAACCCCGCTTCTGCGATGAGCGCGGCGAGCTGTCGGTTGGGGGTGCGCTGCGCGGGTCGGTCCGTCATCTGCGGTGCGTTCTCCTGCCTTACGGCTCTGCTGAAGTGCCCGGATTGCCGGTGAGCAGCCCTTATGGCCTCATGGACGGCGCGAATGTAGCGGAGAGTGAGCAGACGATCGCACAGTTCCCGGTTCATTCATCCGATCGTGTGAGGATTGCCCTCAGGGCTGACGTACGCCGGACGGTCGTACAGTGGCGTGGGCGCGCCACGCGCCTGACACCGGTTCGCTGAGGGAGGCGCTTGCCGTGAGTGAGTTGCGGTTCGTCCACATGGGGTTCGGCGCGGACGCCGTCGAGTACCGGGAGGCGTGGGACGAGCAGCGCCGGGTGCACGCGGCCCGGTTCGCCGACGAGGTCCCGGACACCGTCATCCTGCTGGAGCACCCCCCGGTCTACACGGCGGGCCGCCGCACCGAGGACAGCGAGCGCCCGCTGGACGGGACCCCGGTCGTCGACGTGGACCGCGGAGGCAAGATCACCTGGCACGGGCCCGGTCAGCTGGTGGGCTACCCGATCCAGAAGCTGCCCCGCCCGGTGGACGTCGTCGCCCATGTGCGCCGCCTCGAGGAGGCCCTGATCCGCACCTGCGCCGAGTTCGGCCTGGAGACCACCCGGGTCGAGGGCCGCAGCGGGGTGTGGGTGCTCGGCGACCCGGTCGAGCAGCGGCCGGCGCTCGGAGGGCTCTCCCTCGACTTCGACCCGCGGCTGACGGACGAGGAGTTCGACCCCCGGCTGAACGGCCCCGAGTACGCTCCCTCCAACGCCGGCCAGCGCCGCGAGGACCGCAAGATCGCCGCCATCGGCATCCGCGTGGCCAAGGGCGTCACCATGCACGGGTTCGCGCTGAACGTGAACCCCGACAACAAGTGGTTCGACCGGATCATCCCGTGCGGCATCCGGGACGCGGGCGTGGCCTCGCTGGCCGCCGAACTGGGCCGGGACATCACCGTCGAGGACGTGCTGCCGGTCGTCGAGCGGCACCTGCGGGACGTGCTGCAGAACGCGGACCTCAAGCCGCGCGTGGTGGAGAAGGCCTCCGCCTGATCCGGGAATGCGCCCTGCGGCCCCGGGGTTGGCCTCGGCGGCAGGGCTCAGTAAATACGGGCGTACCCTGGTGTACGCCGAGGAATCGAAGTCACAGGGAGCCGGTCGTGTCCGCAGTCGCACCCGACGGACGCAAGATGCTGCGCCTGGAGGTCCGCAACAGCCAGACCCCCATCGAGCGCAAGCCCGAGTGGATCAAGACCCGGGCGAAAATGGGTCCCGAGTACACGAAGATGCAGAACCTCGTGAAGAGCGAGGGCCTGCACACGGTCTGCCAGGAAGCCGGCTGCCCGAACATCTACGAGTGCTGGGAGGACCGCGAGGCGACCTTCCTCATCGGCGGCGACCAGTGCACCCGGCGCTGCGACTTCTGCCAGATCGACACCGGCAAGCCCGAGGCGCTCGACCGCGACGAGCCGCGCCGCGTGGGCGAGTCCGTGGTCACCATGGACCTGAACTACGCCACCATCACCGGCGTCGCCCGCGACGACCTGGAGGACGGCGGCGCCTGGCTGTACGCGGAGACCGTGCGCCAGATCCACGCGCAGACGGCGGAGCGCGAGGGCGGCCGGACCAAGGTCGAGCTGCTCGCCCCCGACTTCAACGCGGTCCCGGAGCAGCTCGCCGAGGTCTTCGAGTCCCGGCCCGAGGTGTTCGCGCACAACGTCGAGACGGTGCCGCGGATCTTCAAGCGCATCCGCCCCGGCTTCCGCTACGAGCGCTCCCTGAAGGTCATCACCGAGGCCCGCGACTTCGGCCTGGTCACCAAGTCCAACCTGATCCTCGGCATGGGCGAGACCCGCGAGGAGGTCGGCGAGGCGCTGAAGCAGCTCCACGACGCCGGCTGCGAGCTGGTCACCATCACCCAGTACCTGCGCCCCTCCGTGCGCCACCACCCGGTGGAGCGCTGGGTGAAGCCGCAGGAGTTCGTGGAGCTGAAGGAGGAGGCCGAGCAGATCGGCTTCTCCGGCGTGATGTCCGGCCCGCTGGTGCGGTCGTCGTACCGCGCGGGGCGCCTCTACCAGATGGCCATCGAGAAGCGGGGCTCGTACATCGCCGCCCAGGCCATGTGAGCCGAGCGTGTGAATTCACGCACAAGTTACTACTGGCCAGTAATGGCCGAGTCGACGCGGTCCCGGCCGTCCTCGCTGATGAGGGCGCCGCCGGGGCCGCGTCGGCGTTGCGGGGCTCCACATCAAGGCGTCACGGGCGTTTGACCGGCCGGTCACGCCCTGGTAACACCAATCAGTGACTCTGGTATCACGCCCCGTATCCCACCAGTGACGAAGGGGACACCGATCATGCAGGCCGCGCCCGTTCGCGCCACACCCATTCCGTCCTTCACCGACGCGCTCCGCGCCGTCGAGTCCCTGCTCATGAGCGGTGGGCAGCGCACCGCCCGCCGCAACGCCTGGAACTCCGTCCTGGAGGACCGCCGCCGCGCCAAGGACCGGTTCGAGGCGCAGCGCGTGCTCGAGCAGGCCGCCGGCCGGTCCTGAAGCTCCTCCCGCGCGGGCACTGCCGTCGTGGGCGCTCCCCGGGCCACGTAGACTTCGTGGCATGGCGAGGAAGGAAAACGCGGCGGACGCCGCGAACGCAGGGCGACTGAAGCAGATCGCCCTCACGTACAAGATGACCCGCAAGGCCGACAAGAAGCTCGGGCTTGTACTCGCGGCTGTCGGTATCGGCACCTTCGGTGTCTTCCTCGCGATCGGTTTCTTGATCGACCACCCGTACTACCTGGGCATCCTGGGCCTGCTGCTCGGATTCCTGGCCACGGCGATCGTGTTCGGCCGCCGGGCCGAGCGGGCCGCCTTCGGGCAGATGGAGGGCCAGCCGGGCGCCGCCGCGGCCGTGCTGGACAACATCGGCCGGGGCTGGACCACGACTCCGGCGGTGGCGATGAACCGCAGCCAGGACGTGGTGCACCGGGCGGTCGGCAAGGCGGGCATCGTGCTGGTCGCGGAGGGCAACCCGAACCGGGTGAAGAGCCTGCTGGCCGCCGAGAAGAAGAAGATGAACCGCATCGTCGCGGACGTCCCGGTGCACGACGTGATCGTCGGCACCGGCGAGGGCCAGATCGAGCTGAAGAAGCTGCGCACGACCCTGCTGAAGTACCCCCGCGTGCTGACCGGTCCGCAGGTCACCGCCACCAACGACCGGCTGCGCGCCCTCGGCGACCTGATGAGCAACATGCCGCTGCCCAAGGGCCCGATGCCGAAGGGTATGCGGATGCCGAGGGGCGGGCCGAAGGCCCGTTAGAACTCCTCGAACGAGACAGGGGGCGCCCGGACCTGGTCCGGGCGCCCCCTTCGTCGTGGTGGCGCTCCGCGCCTCGTGGCGTCGCCACGGGCGGGTGCGGGAGCTACCGGCGGACCTCGACGGTCTTCGCGAGCCGGTCGTGCAGGCCGCGGCCGTCCCGGTCCCAGATCAGCGCGGGGATCGCGAGGCAGAGCAGAACCGAGCGCAGCAGCGCGCGCCCCGGGTTCACGGTGCCGGTCTCCAGCGCCACGACCCGGAGGCCGAAGAGGCGCTTGCCGGGCGTGAAGCCGATCGTGCCGACGGTCAGGACGCTCATCACGAAGAAGACGAGCAGGGCCCAGTTGCTGGTGGCGGGGCTGTTGCCGTGCGTGATCAGGCCGTATGCGATCAAGACGCACAGACCCCAGTCCACGGCCAGCGCGCCGAGGCGCCTGCCGGGCCGGGCGATCGAGTTCGGCCCCTCCTCGGGCAGACCGAGCTGCTCGCCCCGGTATCCGAAGTCGGCGCCGGCGTCTTCCAGCGCCGCGCGCGGCCCGGAGAGCCACGATCCCATTGCTTGCCTGTTGTCCACGCGTCCACGGTACTGCGCCCGGATTCGGGCAGGGCGCACCGGGGTGTGTCGGGGCTAGGGTGGTGGGGTAGCCGGTTAACTTCTGCGAAACAAATGGGTCACGCCCGAGAAATCACCCGTCCCTAGGGTCGAGGGCAGCGTGTGCCACCGCACTGGCCGCACGAACGATCTACCACCCCGGCGGGATGGTCGGGAGTAGGAGGAGCTGGATGTTCCAGAACGCCGACGAGGCCAAGAAGTTCATCGCGGACGAGGACGTCAAGTTCGTCGACGTCCGTTTCTGCGACCTGCCGGGCGTCATGCAGCACTTCACGTTGCCCGCGGAGGCGTTCGACCCCGACGACGAGCAGGCCTTCGACGGGTCGTCGATCCGCGGTTTCCAGGCCATCCACGAGTCGGACATGTCCCTGCGTCCCGACCTGTCCACCGCGCGCGTCGACCCGTTCCGCCGGGACAAGACGCTCAACATCAACTTCTTCATCCACGACCCGATCACGGGCGAGCAGTACTCCCGTGACCCGCGCAACGTGGCGAAGAAGGCCGAGGCCTACCTCGCGTCGACCGGTATCGCGGACACCGCGTACTTCGGTCCCGAGGCCGAGTTCTACGTCTTCGACTCCGTCCGCTTCGCGACGGGCGCGAACGAGTCCTTCTACCACATCGACTCCGAGGCGGGTGCCTGGAACACCGGCGCCCTGGAGAACAACCGTGGTTACAAGGTCCGCTACAAGGGCGGCTACTTCCCGGTCCCGCCGGTCGACCACTTCGCCGACCTGCGCGCCGAGATCTCCCTGGAGCTGGAGCGGTCCGGCCTGAAGGTCGAGCGCCAGCACCACGAGGTGGGCACCGCCGGCCAGGCCGAGATCAACTACAAGTTCAACACGCTGCTCGCCGCCGCCGACGACCTCATGCTCTTCAAGTACATCGTGAAGAACGTGGCCTGGAAGAACGGCAAGACCGCGACCTTCATGCCGAAGCCGATCTTCGGTGACAACGGCTCGGGCATGCACGTGCACCAGTCGCTGTGGAGCAACGGCGACCCGCTGTTCTACGACGAGGCCGGTTACGCGGGCCTGTCGGACACCGCCCGCTACTACATCGGCGGCATCCTCAAGCACGCCCCGTCGCTGCTGGCCTTCACCAACCCGACGGTGAACTCCTACCACCGCCTGGTGCCGGGCTTCGAGGCGCCGATCAACCTGGTGTACTCGCAGCGCAACCGGTCCGCCGCGATGCGTATCCCGATCACCGGCTCGAACCCGAAGGCCAAGCGCGTCGAGTTCCGCGCCCCGGACTCCTCCGGCAACCCGTACCTGGCGTTCTCCGCGCTGCTGCTCGCGGGCCTGGACGGCATCAAGAACAAGATCGAGCCGGCCGAGCCGATCGACAAGGACCTCTACGAGCTGGCTCCCGAGGAGCACGCCAACGTGGCTCAGGTCCCCACCTCGCTCGGCGCCGTCCTCGACCGCCTCGAGGCCGACCACGAGTTCCTCCTCCAGGGCGACGTCTTCACGCCGGACCTGATCGAGACGTGGATCGACTACAAGCGCACGAACGAGATCGCGCCGCTGCAGCTTCGTCCGCACCCGCACGAGTTCGAGCTGTACTTCGACGTGTGACAGGCGCCCCCGGGACCGGCAGGTCCTGAGGGGTCCCGTGCGGAGGGCCGCCACCCGGAACGTGTCCGGGTGGCGGCCCTCCGCCGTGTGTCCGTCAGCTCACCACGACGATGACGACCGGTACTCCGCCGTTGTTGAAGTTGTTGCGGAAGAAGTCGCCCCGGTCGAAGCGGTTGAAGCGGTCGAAGCAGTTGCCCCACCAGTCGCAGCCCCGGTTGGTGCTGACCTGCGTGACGTGGTTCGGGGTGGCCGCCGATGCGCCGGCCGCCGAGGTGGCGACGGCTCCGCCTGCCATCAGGACGCCGACGGCGGACACTGCGGCGAGACGCCTCGCGCGATGTGCTTTCATGGATCCACCTTCCTTCCACCCCTCGTGCGGCATTCCGGGCACGAGTCGGATGGCCGCGGCCTCGGAGCGAGAGTCCGGCGCGGTCGTAGGGGGGCCGCACGAGTGTCGTAGCGGGGCGTCACCATGACGCAGCCCGCAGTGCGGCTTCTCCTCTCGATGCTAGCCGCCCCTTGGTCACCCAGCATCCTGGGCAACCTTTGCCGCTTCCCATGGCTCATATTCTCGGGAGATCATCACCCTGGCTCTGTCCGACGAGAGAGGTTGAACGGGGATGTCTGAACAGGACGACTGGGAGAAAGAGTTCGATCACAGGTGGGCGAACTCGGCCGAGCACAAGGAGCCTTCGGCCCGCGCCCGTATGCTCGCCGCCCGCTGGAAGGAGAACCCGCCGGACCCGGCGCCCTTCCGTGCCGACCCGGAGCGCTCGGCGCCACGCCGGTCCTCGTGGATATCGACGGTCGTGGTCCTCGGCTGCGTCGCCGCGGTGATAGTCCTGCTCGGCTACGCGCAGATGCACTCGCCGTACTAGCCCGTCACTCCGTGTGAACGGCCCGTCCAGGGTCCCCCGCAGGGGTATCCGCAGGTGCACACTGGACAGCGGGACGAGTGCCTGACCGTGGGGTGGTGCAAGATGCAGAGCCGCTTCCGGAGCGATCGGCGGCTGACCGTGCGGATGACGGTCACGCTGTTCCTGCTCGGACTGCTGTACGTGGCCTTCGTCGCCGCGCTGATCGTGCTGCTGAAGTCCTGGCTGCTGGTCGTCGTGGTGGTCGGAACGATGTTCGTCGCGCAGTTCTGGTTCTCCGACCGGATCGCGATGTTCGCCATGCGCGGGCGGGTCGTGGAGCGGGAGGAGTATCCCGAACTGCACGCCGTGGTCGACCGGCTGTGCGCGATCGCGGACATGCCGAAACCGGTGATCGCCGTCTCCGAGATGGGCATGCCGAACGCGTTCGCGACCGGGCGCAGCCCCGATCACGCCGTGGTCTGTGTGACCACGGGTCTGCTGCGCCGGCTGGAACCCGCCGAGCTGGAGGGCGTGCTCGCGCACGAGCTGTCGCACGTGGCGCACAAGGACGTCGCCGTGATCACCATCGCTTCGTTCCTCGGGGTGATCGCGGGACTGATCGTGCGGTTCGCCTTCTACTCGCAGGTCTTCGGCGGCGGCCGCAGGGACCAGAACACGGCCGCCGTCTTCGCCGCTGTGATGGCGGTCTCCGCGGCCGTGTACGCCATCAGCTTCCTGCTGATCCGGGCACTGTCCCGGTACCGGGAACTGGCGGCGGACCGGGCCGCCGCGCACCTGACCGGCCGGCCCTCGGCGCTGGCGTCGGCGCTCACCAAGGTCTCCGGGGACATCGCCCGGATCCCGACCGAGGACCTGCGTACGGCCCAGGCCTTCAACGCCTTCTACTTCACCCCGGCGACCGGCAAGGAGCCCGGCATCGAGCGGTTCTTCTCCACCCACCCCACCCTGCAGCAGCGGCTCGACCAGCTCGGGCGGATCTCCGCGGAGCTGGGTGAGGCGGCCACGCCGGGGAAGGCGGGCTGAGCATGGGGCTGCTGGACATCCTGCTCGGCCGTACGAAACCGGTCGCGCCCGATCTGGACCGGCTGTTCGCGCTGCCCTCGGCGGCGATCACGCTCGAGGCGGCGGCCGGGTTCGCCCCGGCAGGCGTCGGCGCGGTGTGCTTCGCCACGGTCGAGGGCGCGGCCTTCGAGCAGACTCACCGCGAGATCCAGGCGCTGCTCGACGCGGACGCCGACCGGGCGGGGAGCCCGGTGGAACTCACCCAGGACGGCTACGGCTACTCCTGGCTGATCTCCCGCCGGCCCCCCGATCGGCTCCCCGAGCTGGTCAGCGACCTGCACGCGGTGAACACCTCCCTGGAGGCCAACGGCTTCGGCCCCCAGCTCCTGTGCTCACTGGTCACCTTCACGAACGACACCGGCCGTCGGCTGGCCCTCGTCTACTTGTACAAGCGAGGTTCGTTCTACCCCTTCGCCCCGCTCCCCGGCGCCTCCGAACGCCGGGACAGCGCGCTGGAGCTGCAGGTGAAGGCGGCGCTCGCGAGTGATCTGCGGATAGAGCCGGATCTCGGCCGGTGGTTCCCGGTGTGGGGCGCGCCCGGTCTGTGACGACCGGGGGCGCCTCGGCTCACCTGCTCTTCTCGCGTGCCTGGCGCCGGGTCTCGAAGGGGCGCTCGCGGCGATAGCGGCGCTCCCACCTGGCCTGGCGGTCACGGCGCTCGCGGTACGCCCGGTAGGAGTCGGGCACCGGGCCCGCTCCGCCCGGCGGGGGTGTGGCGGGCGAGCCCCGGCCGTACTTCGCGTACAGGTACAGCAGCGCGCCGGCGGCGAGCCACCAGGTGTGGTTTCCGAATCCGAGGATCACCAGGACGATGGTCCCGGTGCTGACGATGCCACGCATGACGGACCTCCTCCATGAGGTGAGTGGGGACGGGGTGTCGGCTTCGCGACGTTTGTTCAGGGTAGGGAGGCCGCTTCCCGGCGCGCACCTGATTTTCCGTGCGGTCCGGCGGCTGTGAGTGAATGGCCCGTATGAGCGAACTCCGCGCATCCGCAGGTGAGTACCGGGACTTCGGGCACGCGTACGACGGTGAGCGGATCAGCGGGGTGAGCGCCGGTCCGCCCGGACGGGCGACGGCGGTTCTCCTGCACGGCGCGGGGAACGGCAGCAAGGAGCGGTTGCTGCCGCTGCTCGCCGAGTTCGCCGGCCACGGCACGCACGCCCTGGCCTTCGACTTCTCCGGGCACGGTGAAAGCACCGGCGCGCTCGCGGAGTCGAGCCTGCGGCGGCGGTTCGCGCAGGCGGTCGCGGTGATCGACACGCACGCCCCGGCGGACGATCCGCTGGTGCTGGTCGGGTTCAGCATGAGCGGGCAGACGGTCGCGGACCTGGTCCGGCACTACGGGCGCCGGGTGGTGGCGGTGGGCCTGTGCGCGCCCGCCGTGTACGCGCCGGAGGCGTGGGACGAGCCCTTCGGCGATGGCAGCGGGCGGTTCAGTACGGTCATCCGCACGCCTGGGAGCTGGCGGACCTCCCCGGCGCTGGAGGTGCTGCGCGCGTTCGAGGGGCGGGCGGTGCTGGCCGTGCCGGGCACGGACGACGTGATCCCCCCGGAGGTGACGGAGGCGGTGCAGGACGCGCTCTCGGCACGCGCCCAGTACACCCGGCTCGAACTCCCCGATGCCGGACACCGGTTGGGCCTGTGGTTCCAGGACCACGCCGAGGACCGGCGAGCCCTGGCGGCCGCGCTGCTGGGCGGCCTCGACGACGGCGCCTGGGCGGCGACCCGGGGCTGGGTGGCCGAGCGGCTGCCGCTGAGCCGCGGGGTGGTGGACTCCCGTCCGCTGTCCGGGGGCTGGTCCGCGCAGATGCGGGGGCTCACGCTGGACGACGGGGAGGAGCTGGTGCTGCGCACGTTCGTGCGGCCGTTCTTCCGGCGGCACGCCCCCGGGCTGCTGTCCCGGGAGGCGGCGGTGCTCGGTCTGCTCGCCGGGCAGGAGGGCGTTCCGGCCCCGGCCCTGGTCGCCGTCGACGCCGCCGCGGAGCACTGCGACCACCCCAGCCTGCTGATGACCCGGATGCCGGGTCTGGTGCGGGTGGACGACGAGGACGGGGAGTTCCTTGACCGGCGGCTGGACCTGCTCGCCGCCCAGTTGGTCCGCGTCCACGCGGTCGAGCCGGCGGAGCGTCCGCGTCCGTACCAGGCGTGGACCTCGCCGGAGAGGGTGCGTACGCCGGAGGGCGCGTTGTGGGAGCGGGCGGTGGACGTGATCCGGCGGGACCCGCCGCCGTACCGCGGCCGGTTCCTGCACCGGGACTACCACCCCGGCAACGTGCTGTTCACGGGGGCCGGGGACGGACTCCGGGTGAGCGGGGTCGTCGACTGGGTGGAGACCTCCTGGGGTCCGGCCGACCTGGACGTCGCCCACTGCTCCACGGCGCTGGCGCTGCTGCACGGCCCCGGGCACGGGCTGGCCTTCCGGGACCGCTACGAGCGGCACGGCGGCCACGGCCTGGCGGACGGGCCGGACCACCTGTACTGGCGGCTGCTCGACGCGCTGGCCTACTCCCCCGACGCGGCGAAGCTGGCCGGGCCCTGGCGTGAGCTGGGGCGTACGGATCTGACGCCCGGGGTGCTGGGCGAACGGCTGGCGGCGTACGTGGGCGGGCTGATGGAGCGGTACGGCTGATTCGCGGGCGCCGGACACCGGCTCTCGGTGGTGCCGGCGGGCATGCTGGGTGTGGCACGGTGGGCGACGGGGAGGTCGGCATGGGCGACGCGCGGCGGCACATCGGTACGGCGGAGCGGCGGGCGCGGCTGGCGCTGCGCCACCGTCTCGCGGACACGGCGCGGGCGGCGGCCCCCGAGGAGGTGGCCGCCGCCCTCGTGGCTCTGCACGGCACGGACCCGGCGACGGTTTACCTGGCGGTGGCGGCGCGGCTCGCCGACGCGGCGAAGGCGGTACCGGAGACGGAACGGGCGCTGTACGAGGACCGGACGCTGGTCCGTATGCACGGCATGCGGCACACGGTGTTCGTGTTCCCCTCGGAGCTGACCGCCGTCGTGCACGCGTCCACCGGTCTCACGGTGGCCGCGCGGGAGCGCGCCTCGCTGGTCAAGGACATGGCCAAGGCGGGCGCCCCGGACGCGGACTGGCTGGCCGAGGTCGAGGCGTCCGCGCTGGCGGCGCTGGCCCGGCGCGGCCAGGCGACGGCGGCGGAGCTGACGGCGGACGAGCCGCGGCTGCGCGAGCAGTTCGTGTACGCGGCGGGCAAGAGCTACGAGGGGGTGCACACGGTCTCCTCGCGTCTGCTGCGGGTGCTCGGCGTGGAGGGCAAGGTGGTCCGGGGCCGCCCGCTCGGCTCCTGGACGTCCAGCCAGTTCCGCTGGGCGCCGGCCCCGCCGCACCCGGAGCTGGACCCGGCGCGGGCGCAGGCCGCTCTGCTGGAGCGCTGGCTGCGTGTCTGCGGGCCCGCGACGGAGGCGGACCTGAAGTGGTGGACCGGCTGGCGGGTGACGGAGGTGCGGCGCGCCCTGGCCGCCATCGGCGCGCACGAGGTCGCCCTGGAGGAGGGCGCGGGATTCGTGGCGGCCGGTGACGTGGGCCCGGTGGCGGCTCCCGGCCGGCCCTGGGCGGCCCTGCTGCCGGCGCTGGACCCCACGGCCATGGCCTGGCAGCAGCGCGACTGGTACCTGTCCGACGGGCTGCGGCCGGAGCTCTTCGACCGCAGCGGCAACGTGGGCCCGACCGTGTGGTGGAACGGCCGGGTGGTGGGCGGCTGGGCCCAGCGCGCGGACGGCGGGATCGTCTGGCGGATTCCGGACGCCGGCGTCCGCCGGGAGGCGGAGCCGGTGGTGGCGGCGGAGGCGGAGCGGCTGCGGGGGTGGCTGGGCGCGACGAGGGTCACTCCGCGGTTCCGTACCCCGCTGGAGCGGGAGTTGTCGGCCTGACGGTCCGGGTGCCCCGCGCCGGCCCGGGGCACCCGGCACCCGTCCTCACCGGGTGTAACGCATCAGCGCCCGCACCATGTGGCACGTCGTGGCGGACGGCGGGTGCACGCCGATCCGTTCGGCGGTGCCGCGGATCGCCTCGTCGTGCGCCTGGTTCGGCAGGTAGACGCCGGTGTCGAGCAGGGCTATGGCGAGGCGCATGGCCTTAAGGCGCCGGTTGTGGGTGACGTACCACTCGCGGGGCCGCCCGGCCGGCAGCGGACGCTTCTCCATCGGTGTGCAGGGCGAGTCGAGCCGGACGGCGCGCTTGGCGGTGGACTGGGTCGGCAACGGCTTGGACTTCAGGGCGGCAGCGGGCACGGGCATCCTCCTGTCGCGGTCAGGGAACCCGCCGGAAGGCCTCCGGCGATTCCCTCGAACACTGCTCCCATTCTACTGCCGGGCACTGACATTCAGGCAGTCCGCATGGGCCTCAAATATGCAGGTGGGGACGGAAGTTGTCGTCGCGTCACGGCAGGTTCGGGAGGTGCGGGTGGGGTGGCAGAAAATCGAACAGAGCGGCCGCTCCCGCCGCGCTGCGGGTGCCCGCCCGGTTCTCGCGTACGGTGTGCCGCATGGAGATCTGGATCAACCCGGCCTGTTCCAAGTGCCGCAGCGCCATCAGCCTGCTCGACGCCGAGGGGGCCGACTACACCGTCCGCCGCTATCTGGAGGACGTGCCCAGCGAGGACGAGATCAGGGCCGTGCTCGGCCGGCTCGGGCTCGAGCCGTGGGACATCACCCGCACCCAGGAGGCCGCCGCCAAGGAGCTGGGCCTCAGGGACTGGGCGCGGGACGAGAGCGCGCGGGACCGGTGGATCACGGCCCTCGCCGAGCACCCGAAGCTGATCCAGCGGCCGATCATCACGGCGGACGACGGGACCGCCCTGGTGGGCCGCTCCGAGGAGGCCGTGCAGGAGGCGGTGTCCCGGAGCAAGAGCTGAACGAGGCTCAACTGCACTGTGACGCAGGTTACTTGGAAGAACCCCGGTGACCACTGAGTAACCCTGTTCGGGATCTCGTACATAGCGGCGTACGCTCCCCTACCTCTTCAGGAGGCGCGCATGTCGCGCAGGAGAACTCTCAGCACGAAGAAGAAGCTCGCGCTGCTCGTCAGCGCCGCGGCGGTGGCGGGCGGCGGAGCCTTCGCGCTGGCGTCCACCTCGAACGCCGCGCAGAGCCCGCAGAACGCCCGGACGCTGTCCGCCGGGGACTCGACGGTGTGCCAGGGGCTTGCCACGGCCCACGGCAACAACGACAAGTTCATCGCGGACCAGAAGGCGAACCCGGACGCGCAGTCGGCGGCCCGGATCGCCAACCGCGAGGCGGTCATCAAGCAGATCGAGGTCCAGCAGAAGGCCGCCGGATGCACCGTTGGGGAGTCGGCTCAGGGCTCCCAGGCGGCGCAGGGCGGCCAGCAGGGCAACGGACAGCAGGGTGCCGGCGCGCAGGCCGGTGGGGCGCAGCAGTCCGCGCAGCCCTCGGACCCGGCGGCCGGCGGGAACGGCGCCGGCGGCGCCGCGGCCTCGGGCCAGCAGGTGTGCAAGGGCTCGACCGTCACGCTGTCCGGTGAGGGCGGCGCCCCGGCCGCGTCCAGCAACCAGTTCCCGGCCGGCACGACCCTGAAGGTCACCAACCTGGACAACAACAAGTCCACCACGGTGAAGGTCACCTCGGTCTCCGGCAGTTGCGCGCTGCTGAACAACGCCGCCTTCGAACAGGTCCGGGAGCCGGGCAAGTTCCTCATCCGCCGCGCGCTCATCGAGAAGGTGGGGTGAGGCTCGGCCGTTGAGGCGCGGGCCACGACGGCACCGGCAGGGCGACAGGTACGCCGCCTTGTACCCGGCGGAGCAGGAGACCGGGTACAGGAGGAACAGGCGGCGTACCCGGCCCGGCCGGTGCCTCGCGGTCCGTCGGCCGGTTCGCCGGCGCCCCTGTCGTACGCAACCACGCGCCGCCTCACAGCGTGAGTCCGGGCACAGAACGACCAGGTAACACGGGGTTCACATTCGAGCAATGGCCGGGAAACCGCCTGTTGACAGGCTGCCGGGCAGATCGACGCGGCGCGCCAGTGCCGCAGCGCCGCAAGCACCCGCGAGTGCGCCCGACCCACCCCCGAAGGATGTGGCCCCGTGACCTTCAAGGCTGAGTACATCTGGATCGACGGCACCGAGCCGACGGCCAAGCTGCGTTCCAAGACGAAGATCATCACGGGTGCTCAGGCCGGTCTCGAGTCGCTGCCGATCTGGGGCTTCGACGGCTCCTCCACCAACCAGGCCGAGGGACACTCCTCGGACCGTGTGCTCAAGCCGGTCTTCACCTGCCCGGACCCGATCCGCGGCGGCGACGACATCCTCGTGCTGTGCGAGGTCCTCGACATCGACATGACCCCGCACCGGTCCAACACCCGCGCCGCGCTGGCCGAGGTCGCCGGGAGGTTCGACGCGCAGGAGCCGATCTTCGGCATCGAGCAGGAGTACACCTTCTTCGACGGCACCCGCCCGCTGGGCTTCCCCGAGGGCGGCTTCCCGGCCCCGCAGGGCGGCTACTACTGCGGTGTCGGCGCCGACGAGATCTTCGGCCGTGACGTGGTCGAGGCGCACCTGGAGAACTGCCTGAAGGCGGGTCTGGGCATCTCCGGCATCAACGCCGAGGTCATGCCCGGCCAGTGGGAGTTCCAGGTCGGCCCGCTCGCCCCGCTGGAGGTCTCCGACCAGCTCTGGGTGGCCCGCTGGCTGCTGTACCGCACCGCCGAGGACTTCGGCATCTCCGCGACCCTGGACCCGAAGCCCGTCAAGGGCGACTGGAACGGCGCCGGCGCGCACACCAACTTCTCCACCAAGGCGATGCGCGAGGGCTACGACGCGATCATCACCGCGTGCGAGTCGCTCGGTGAGGGCTCCAAGCCGCTGGACCACGTCAAGAACTACGGCGCCGGCATCGACGACCGCCTCACCGGCCTGCACGAGACCGCCCCGTGGAACGAGTACTCCTACGGCGTGTCCGACCGTGGCGCCTCGGTCCGCATCCCGTGGCAGGTCGAGAAGGACGGCAAGGGCTACATCGAGGACCGCCGCCCGAACGCCAACGTGGACCCGTACGTGGTGACCCGCCTGCTGGTGGACACCTGCTGCTCCGCGCTGGAGAAGGCCGGCCAGGTCTGATCCGCACCGCTTCCCCGAGGGGCGCCCGCCAGGACGGCGGGCGCCCCTCGGGCGTCTCCGGTGACGCGCGCGGGGTCGGCTTCGAGCCGGTTGTGCGTCCAAGCTGTGAGAGAGGGGTCCTGCCCGGGGCCCGCGTCTGCTTCAATGGCCCCATGGCCAGCTTCCAGAACCGCACCGCGACGGGTCGTCACGACCTCGAGCCGTTCTGGCCCTCCCGTCAGCACCACGACTTCGACCGGGTGTGTTGCCGCGCGGCGAACGCGCGGGCCCTCTAAAGCCGTACACCCCGGCCTTCGGCCAGCGCGGAACGACGTACGTCTCCCGGCGCGCCCGACCACGAATCGCGGCCGCCGCACCTTCCGACGAACTCCTCGCGCGAAAGAGCTGACCTCTCATGGCGACCACTCGTTCCCTCTCCACCGCCACCCTTCCCGCCCCGTCCCAGAGCGGCCCCCGGCACCGGCTGCGGGCCGTCGACCGGGACGAGGTCGTGGACGTCGCGGACTTCCTGCCGCCGGGCGCCACCTGGCTGCCCGCGCCGCAGCACACCCTGCCCACCCTCCCCGGACAGCCGCCGATGGTCGGCTACCTGGTGCTGGTCCCGGCCGACCAGCAGCCGCCGTTCCTCCCGGTCGCGCTGTCGGACGGCCCCGGGGCGGCGGAGGACCCGGCGGCCGGGACGGACGGCGACCCGCTGGTGCGGATCGACGCCGTGCAGCGCACCGTCAGCGTCGACGGCCGCGAACTCGACCTCACCTACCTGGAGTTCGAGCTGCTGGCCCATCTCGTGGCGAACCCGAACCGGGTGCACACCCGCGACCAGCTCGTGACCACGGTGTGGGGCTACGGCCACGTCGGTGACGGCCGTACCGTCGACGTCCACATCGCCCGGCTGCGCCGGAAGCTGGGCGAGCGGCACCGCCGGTCGATCCAGACGGTGCGCCGGGTCGGCTACAAGTACACCCCGCCGACCGGGGACTGAGCCGGGCCGTCTGCCCTCGGCAGACAGCCCTTCCCTCCCCGGCCCGGTACCGGGCACGCTCGACGGCATGAGACTTCTGGTGCTGGGCGGTACGGAGTTCGTGGGAAGGACCGTCGTGGAGGCCGCGCTCGCCCGTGGCTGGGAGGTGACCGTCTTCCACCGGGGACGGCACGCGCCTCCCGCTGGGGTGCGGTCGCTGCACGGCGACCGCACCGCGCCCGACGGGCTCGCCGCCCTCGCCTGCGACGACGGCACCTGGGACGCGGTGGTCGACACCTGGTCGGCCGCGCCCCGCGCGGTCCGGGACGCGGCGCAGTTGCTGCGCGGCCGGGCCGGCCGGTACGTGTACGTCTCCAGCCGGTCCGTGTACGCCTGGCCCTGGCCCAGGGATGGCCGCGAGGACGCCCCGCTGGTCGAGGGCGCCGCCGCAGACGCCGGGGCGACCGACTACCCGCGGGACAAGCGGGGCGGCGAACTCGCGGCCGTGGAGGCCTTCGGCGCCGGGGGCTCGCTGCTGGTCCGGGCGGGGCTGATCCTCGGCCCGTACGAGAACGTGGGCCGGCTGCCCTGGTGGCTGAACCGGATCGCCCGCGGCGGCCCGGTCCTGGCGCCGGGGCCGCGCGACCTGGCCGTGCAGTACATCGACGTACGCGACCTCGCCGGCTGGGTGCTCGGCGCGGTGGAGCGGGCGCTGAGCGGCCCGTACGACCTGGTCGGCCCGCCGGGTATGACCACCATGGGCGAGCTGCTCGAGGCGTGTGTCCGGGCGACCGGAGCCGACGCCGAACTGCGGTGGGCCGAACCGAGGTTGATCCTGGACGCCGGGATCGAGCCGTGGACCGGACTGCCGGTGTGGGTGCCGCCGGACGGCGAGATGTACGACGCCGTGCACCGCTCGGACGTCTCCCGGGCCCTGGCCACGGGACTGGAGTGCCGGCCCGCGGGCGAGACCGTCGCGGACACCTGGCGGTGGCTGACCGGCATCGGGGGCACGGCCCCGCAGCGGCCGGACCGGACCCTGAAGGGTGTCGATCCGGAGGTCGAGGCGAGGGTGCTCGCCGCCGCCGGGGGTGTATCCGGCACCACCCCCTGACCGGGGCTTCAGGCGAGTGACCGCCGCCCGGGGGTCGGCCAGACTGGCCGCATGACTACCGACACGAAGGGCGGCGCGGTGCGCGCGCGGGCACGGGACGCCGCACTCGCCGCCGTACGGGGGCTCGTACTGGCCGTGGCGATGCTGCCTGTCACGGTGCTGTGTCTCACGCTGACCCTCGTCTCCATCGCGCTCATACCGATCGGTGTCGGCATCGTCACGACCCCCTGGATCCTCGGCGGGGTGCGGGACGTGGCCGACACCCGGCGCAGGCTCGCGGCCCAGTGGGGCGGGGTGCAGATCCCGTCGGCGTACCGGCCGGTGCCGGCCCGCGCCAACCCCTGGACGCGTACGTTCACGATGCTCGGGGACCGGCAGGTGCGGCGGGACGTGCTGTGGCTGCCGGTGGACATGACGGCGGGCTTCGTCACGGCGCTGCTGCCCGCGGTGCTGTGCCTCTATCCGTTCGAGGGCTTCGCGGTGGCCGCGGGGCTGTGGCGGGTGCTCGCGGCCGGCGGGACCTACTGGTACGGCTTCGTGCCGGTCACCGACCAGCCGACCGCGCTCGGCGCCGCCGCCACCGCCGCGGTCCTGCTGGTCGCCGCCTATCACCTCGCCCCGCGCCTGCTGACCGCCCACTTCCGCCTCACCCGGGCCGTCCTCGGCGCGGACCGGGGCGAACTCACCGAGCGGGTACGGGTGCTGACCGAGACCCGGCGCGACGCCGTGGACACCTCGGCCGCCGAACTCCGCCGCATCGAACGGGACCTGCACGACGGCGCCCAGGCCCGGCTGGTCGCGATGGGCTTGGACCTCGGGACCGTCGAGATGCTGCTCGACAAGGATCCGGAGCAGGCCAAGCGGCTCCTCACCCAGGCCCGCCGCAACTCCGTGGAGGCTCTGGAGGAACTGCGTGACCTGGTCCGGGGCATCCATCCCCCGGTGCTCGCCGAGCGCGGACTCGGCGACGCCGTGCGGGCGTTGGCGCTGCGACTGCCGTTGCCGAGCGAGGTGACCGTGGAGCTGCCCGGCCGGGCGGAGGCGCCGGTGGAGTCCGCCGCCTACTTCGCGGTCAGCGAGGTTCTCACCAACGCCGTCAAGCACTCCGGTGCCGACCGGCTCTGGGTGGACCTGCACCACGCGGACGGGATGCTGCGGATCACGGTCACCGACAACGGCAGGGGCGGCGCGGTGATCGGCGCGGGGTCCGGGCTGGCCGGGGTGGAGCGGCGGCTGGGTACATTCGACGGCGTCCTGGCCGTCAGCAGCCCCGCCGGCGGTCCCACCCTGGTCACCCTGGAGCTCCCGTGCGCGTTGTCCTAGCCGAAGACCTCTTCCTGCTGCGCGACGGACTGGTCCGGTTGCTGGAGGCCTACGGCTTCGAGATCGTGGCGGCGGTCGAGTCCGGCCCCGAACTCGCCCGCGCCCTCGCGGAGCTGAAGCCGGACGTCGCCGTCGTCGACGTACGCCTGCCGCCCACGCACACCGACGAGGGCCTGCAGTGCGCGCTGCGGGCCCGGCATGAGCGGCCCGGGCTGCCGGTGCTGGTCCTGTCCCAGCACGTCGAGCAGCTCTACGCGCGTGAGCTGCTGGCCGACGGCAGCGGCGCGGTGGGCTATCTGCTGAAGGACCGGGTGTTCGACGCCGACCAGTTCGTGGACGCGGTACGGCGGGTGGCCGCCGGCGGTACGGCGATGGATCCGCAGGTGATCCAGCAGCTGCTGTCGCGGCGGGCGGCCGACGACCGTCCGCTCGGCCATCTCACCCCGCGCGAGCTGGAGGTGCTGGAGCTGATGGCGCAGGGCCGCTCGAACGCGGCGATCGCCGGGCAGCTCGTGGTGACGGAACGGGCCATCGCCAAACACACCTCCAACATCTTCACCAAACTGGGCCTTGAGGTGTCGGACGACGACAATCGGCGCGTACTGGCGGTGCTGGCGTACCTCGACCGCGGCCGCTGATGCGAAACTCAACTACCGCTGGTCATGGGCCATTTGAGGCCCATGACGCACAGGGTTCCCCGGACTGGTTCGGGAGACGGCTGAACACCTCCGGGGCGGCGTCCGTATGGAAGGACGCCGCTTCACTCCTGTCGGGCGCCTCGATGCTGCCCCGCAAGGAAGTCAGAGGAGTTCCATGGGACGCAACACACGAAAACGCCGTACGCCGCTGGCCACCAAGGCCATAGCCGCATCGGCGGCCCTAGCGCTCGGTGGGGGCGGGCTGATCTGGGCGAACTTCTACGCCTCGGCGCACGAGTCGAACCACCAGTCGTGGGGAGGCAACCAGACCAAGGCCTCGACGGCGCAGGTAGCGACGATCTCGTGTCCGGACGTGGGCCAGAAGCTGACCAACGTGCCGAACCAGGCCCGGGGCGAGGTCGCCGGGGAGCTGTCCAACCTCGACCGCCAGATCACCGACGCCTACCAGCGTCTGGCGACCACGCGGGACGCGCAGGCCAGAGACACGAGCTTCGTCCAGAACTCCATCCTGCAGCCGCTCCAGGACCGGCGGAAGGCCATCCTGGACCGGATCAGGCTGGAGATCACCCGGGTCGGCGGCACCGCGCCCGGCGACCTGGACACCCTGGCCACCTGCACGGCGCAGAACGCCAACCAGACCACCGGCGGGCAGCAGCAGAACGGCGGCCAGCAGCAAGGCGGCCAGCAGCAAGGCGACCAGCAGCAAGGCGGCCAGCAGCAGGGCGGCCAGCAGCAGCAAGGCGGTCAACAGCAGGGCGGCCAGCAGCAGGGCAACAACGGGCAGCAGCAGAACAACGGCGGGCAGGCCGGCAACGGCCCGGCCGCGGCCGACTTCGTCGACATCACCAAGGTCCAGGCGAATGTGCAGGCCAAGCCCCGCAACTCCCGCAACGCGTCGACCGGCACGTTCACCACGCGCTGCGGGGTGAACGCGAACAAGAACCACAACACCGACAACGTGATCGTGGCGCCCGGTGTGACCAACGGCGCCCACCACCTGCACGACTACGTCGGCAACCAGAAGGTCAACGCGTTCTCCAGCAACAACACGTTCCTCCAGGGCGGCACGAGCTGCCAGAACAGGAACGACCTGTCGTCGTACTACTGGCCCGTGGTCCGCGTCCAGGACGGCTCGCAGGACTTCGACCAGAACGCGGACGGCGGCGGCAAGGAGGGCAACGTCGGCAAGATCCTGGTGCCGGCGCAGGCCCAGATCAAGTACGTGGGCAGCCCGACCGCCAAGGTCGTCGCGATGCCGCAGTTCCTGCGGATCATCACCGGTGACGCCAAGACCACCACCAACGGCCTGGCCAACGCCAACGCGCACTGGAGCTGCACCGGCTTCGAGAACAAGGTGCAGCTGACCACGCAGTACCCGATCTGCCCGCAGGGCAGCAAGGTGGTGCGCACGTTCGCCTTCCAGAGCTGCTGGGACGGGCAGAACGTCGACAGCGCCAACCACCGCACGCACGTGGCCTTCGCCGACGCGAACGGGAACTGCCAGAACGGCTTCAAGGCCATTCCGCAGCTCACGATGCGCCTCGTGTACAACATCACCCCGCCGACCGTCCAGAACGGCCAGGTGAAGAACGCCTACGCGGTGGACGGCTTCCCCGAACAGCTGCACAAGCCGGCCACCGACCACGACGACTTCATCAGCGTCACGACCGGCGGACTGGCCAACAAGATCGCGAACTGCGTCAACCGCGGTCAGAACTGCGCGTGATCCCCTGAGGGGCGCGAACAGTAGAAGGCCGGTGGCGGGTCCCTCCCGCCACCGGCCTTCGCCGTGTCCGCGCGGCCGGCTCAGCCGCTGTGCGCGTGGTGGTTCGTGCCGATCTCCACGTCGCCGCCGAGCGTGCCGCGCAGCGCCTCGACGACACCGTCGTCTCCGACGGCGACCCATTTGCGGCCGACGAGGTAGTAACCGCCGTAGTCCTTGGCGTCGTTGATCCACTCGCGCTGCCCGCGGTCGGTGGCGAAGGTGGCGAGGATGAACTTCCCGTCGCCGTTGCGGCAGATGGCCTGGCGGATCTCGTCGGCGTCGGTCTGCATGTTCGGCTTGCACCGCACCTCGGCGGCCAGGCTCTCCAGGCTGCCGGTCGCGGTGGGCGGCACCTTCTCACCCTCCCCGCCCGCACCGCAGCCCGCCAGCGCCAGTACGGCCGCGGCGCCGAGCACCGCACGTGTCAACCTCATCGTTCCTCCGGTCCTGGTACGCCCCAGCATGCCGCGTGGAGTCCCAGCGCGGGACCCCGCCCAACGGATACGGCCGCGGGGCGCGGTGCGCTCAATCCGCCGCGGCGCCGGGCACAGGTGTGCGAGGGTGACCCGGTGAACCAAGACTGGGAAGACCGTGTGACCGCCGCCTGGGCCTCCTTCGACGACTATCCGGAGGAGCGCGCGCAGGAGTTCCGCGACCTGATCGACAAGCTCGTGGCCGAGCTGCCGGAGGGCAGCCCGCTGGGCCCCTTCGAGCAGGCCTGCGCCTGGGACTCCACCGGCCACTCGGACCGGGCGGTGCCGCTGTACCGGGAGGCGCTGGCGCGGGGCCTCGACGGCTACAAGGGTCGCCGGACGCGGATCCAGCTCTCCAGCTCGCTGCGGAACACCGGTCGGCCGGAGGAGGGTGTCGCCCTGCTCACGCCCGAACTCGACGCTCCATCAGATGAGTTGGACGACGCGGTGCGGGCCTGTCTCGCCCTGTGCCTGTCCAGTCTGGGCCGCGACCGCGAGGGACTGTCCCTGGTGCTCGGCGCCCTCGCCCCGCATCTGCCCCGCTACCAGCGGTCGATGGCCAACTACGCCCGCCTGCTGGTCGAAGCGGAGGAGTGAGCGGCCCGGAGTGAGCCGCCCGCCCGGCGGTGACCTGCCGACGGCTCGCTCGTTCACCGGGATGTGCAGTCACAGGATGTAGCCCAGCGTCACACGAAAACCGCCGCCGGTCCCGACGTCGGCGTCGACCAGGCCGAGGCCGCGCTCGTCGAGCACTACCCCCGGCTGGTCCGGCTCGCCTACCTGGTCCTGCCACCCGACCTCGGCCGCCGCCGCGGCCGCCGGGTGCTGACGGCACACGCCCTCGCCCAGCGTGCCCTGCCCCGGGGCCGCCGGCGGAAGTCCGTGATCCCGGCCCAGTTCGCGGGCCGGGACGGCGACCCGGCGTACGCGTTCGTCCGGCAGGAGGTCGTGCGTACGGCGCTGGCTGCGGCCCGCACCCGCAGGGGCCGGCCGCGGCTGTCGCCGCTGCCTCCGCTGCTGCCCCGGGTGTGGGGTCTCCGGCTGTTCCCGAGGTCCGGCGGGGCCGACGAACTCGCGCTGGACCAGCGGCTGTCCGTCCTGTCCGGCCCGGCCCGCGCCGTGTACGCGCTGCGCGGCCTGGAGCGGCTGCCGGACTCGGGCATCCGCGGGATCCTCGTGTCCGCCGGGGTCGACCACCCCGAGGCCGCGCTGTCCGAGGCCAACGGGGTGCCCGCGCAGGACGCCCTGCTCTCCTCCCCGGAGTTCGACCCCTGCTCGCTGCAGGCCAGGCCCACCGACCTGGTGCGCCGCCGCCAGCACACCAAGGCGGCGCTGGCCGCGGCCGCCGCGCTCGCGGTGTGCGGGGCGCTGGTGACCCTGCCGGGCGGCGGCTGGGGCCCCGACGGCGCCGCCGCACCGCTCTACGCGCGGAACCCGGCCGCCGAAGCGGCCCTGGATCCCGGCAGACTGATCCGGATCGCCCCGGCCGCCTGGCGGTCCTCCGCCCGCACCGACTTCTCCGTGTGGCCGGCGCGCGGCACGCTCACCGGCGACCGGGCGCTGCTGCGCCGCGCCCTCGCCGTCTGGGCCCGGCCCGGCGAGACGGTCCGCGTCTCGGCGACACCCGGCACCCAGACCGGCGGCCCGGCGGGCCCGCCCCAGCTCTTGTACGCGGGCGAGGTGGACAGCGCGCGCGTGGTGGTCCTCTACGACGGCCTGCGCGTCACCCGTTACGCCGAGCCCAGGGACGGCACGGTGGGCGCGGCCCTGGACTTCGCCCGGGTCGACGGCGCGACCGGCACCGAGGCGAGCGCGCTGGTGCTGGGCCGCTCCGACGGCAATGTGCGCTATCTGACCGCCCCCTGGGTGCGCAAGGCGGCCCAGCGGGACCTGATGAAGCCGGACGCGGCCCCGCTGCCGCTGCCCGTCACCGACGGTGTCACCGCGCCGCTGGCCAGCCCGGCACTGCGGACCGGCAGTTGCACATCCTGGAACGTGCTCCAGCTCACCGGCGCCTCGGGCGATCAGCTCCACACCGATCTGGGCGAGCTGGTGCCCGCGCATCTCACCGCGGGGCGTCCGGGCGCCCCCGTCGAGGCGGCCGGGGCCGAGGGGCTGCGCGCCTGGGCGCCGTTCGCCTGCTCACTGGCCACGGAGCGCTCGGTGGGGGTGCGTGGCGTCAACGCCTGGGCGTTCGCCGAGCAGCCGCTGCCCGACGCGAGCGGGGCGGGCCAGTGGGTGTGCACCAGGGCCGAGACCTGGCGCGGCGGCGGTACGGCGGCGCTGGCCCAGTTCCGGACGCCGGGCGGGTCCGCCGGGGCGGTCGTCGCGAAGGGCGCCGATGTGGCGGCCTGCGGTCCCCGCGATCCGCAGGTGCTGGCCGGGGTGTTGTGGAAGGCCAGGACCGGGGACTGGTACCTGCTGGCCGCGGGCGGCCCGGACGTCACCGGGATCCGGGCGAGCGGCGGGATCACCGCGGCCGGTCCGGGGCCGCTGCTGGCGGTCAAGGCCGGTCAGGGCACGCGGGCCGACCTGAAGGGGACCCTCAAGGACGGCAGGACGATCGGCGGACTGCGCTAGACGGGACGTTCACGGCAGACCTAGTTGACACTGGCGTCAACAAGGCTGCGCAGAGGGGTTCTCAGCGGACCTACCCGTCAGTACATTGACGCCATGTCCAATAAGCAGGCCCGGCCGGTGGAGTCCGAGCGGATACCGCTCAAGGCCCGCGACGTGTCCTTCTCCTGGGGGGACACACCGCTGCACTGGGTGCCCGGCGACCCGTTCACCACGCACACCATCAACGTGCTGCACCTGTTGCTGCCCGCCGGTGAGCGGTGGTTCGTGCACGTGTACAAACAGGTGCTGCCGCTGATCCGGGACGACCGGCTCCGCGAGGACGTCATCGGCTTCATCGGGCAGGAGGCCATGCACTCCAAGGCCCACGACGAGGTCCTGCCGCACCTCAGGGAGCAGGGGCTCGACCCGACGCCGTACACCGCGCAGGTCGACTGGTTCTTCGAGAAGCTGCTCGGCGACCGGACCCTGCCACCGGGCCGGGCGCGCCGGTGGTGGCTGCTGGAGCGGGTCGCGCTCATCGCGGCCATCGAGCACTACACCGCCTTCCTCGGCGACTGGGTGCTCAACGCCGGTGAACTGGACCGGCTGGGCGCCGATCCCATCATGCTGGACCTGCTGCGCTGGCACGGCGCCGAGGAGGTCGAGCACCGTTCCGTCGCCTTCGACCTCTTCCAGCACCTCGACGGCGGCTACCGGCGCCGGGCGCGCACCTGGGCGGCCGCCTTCGGCGCGCTGGTGTTCCTCTGGCAGCGCGGGGCGCGCTTCTTCATGGAGAACGACCCCACCCTCGTGGACGGCAGGGCCTCCTTCGCGGAGTTCCACCGCAGCGGCCGCCGCGGCACGCTGCCCACCACCGGCGCCATGCTGCGTTCCATCCCCCGCTATCTCAGCCGCTCCTACCATCCCTCGCAGGAGGGCTCGACGGCCCAGGCCGTCGCCTATCTGGCCGTCTCCCCCGCCGCGTCGGCCGCACGGAAGGACGGGTCGTGATGCCGAAGCCGCTGACCGTCGCGCTGGTCGCGGGCGCCGCCCTGCTGACCCGGCGGGCGCTGCGCCGCCGCGTGCGGGTCTCGCCGCTGTGGCCCCTGCCCGCCCTGGACCCGCCGGTCTCCGGCCGTCCCCGCGCCCGGACCCGGCGGCCGCTGCTCACCGGGCTCGAGACGATCGCCGAGGGGGTCGTGCAACTGCGCCTCGAAGGCCCCGACCTGCCACGCTGGGAGCCCGGCGCTCATCTGGACCTGGTACTCCCGTCGGGGCTGGTGCGGCAGTACTCGCTGTGCGGCGACCCGGCGGACACCTCCTCGTACACGCTGGCCACCCGGCTGGTGGCGGACGGGCGGGGCGGCTCGCGGGAGGTGCACGAGCGGCTCGCCGAGGGGATGGAACTCGAGGTGCGCGGGCCCCGGAACCGCTTCCCGCTCCGCGCCGCACCCTCGTACGTGTTCGTCGCGGGCGGTATCGGCATCACCCCGATCCTGCCGATGCTGCGCGCGCTGCCGGACGGCGCCGATTGGCGGCTGCTGTACGGCGGGCGGACAAGGGCTTCGATGCCGTATCTGGAGCAGGTGCGGGAACTCGCCGGGGACCGGCTGACGCTCGTCGCCGAGGACGAGGACGGGCGCCCCGACCTGGAGGCGCTGTTCGCCGGTCTGCCCGAGGGCACGGCCGTGTACTGCTGCGGGCCCGAGGGGCTGATGGCGGCGGTGGAGGCGCGGCTGCCGGAGGGCGCCACGCT
Organism: Streptomyces sp. NPDC041129; assembly: GCF_055592265.1. NCBI lineage: Bacteria > Bacillati > Actinomycetota > Actinomycetes > Kitasatosporales > Streptomycetaceae > Streptomyces > Streptomyces sp. NPDC041129. The sequence continues at coordinate 1,016,787 of NZ_JBVIYV010000001.1, forward strand.
GCACCTGGAGCGGTTCGCCGCCCGTGCCTCCGCCCCGGGGGACGGCGGGTTCGAGCTGGAGCTCCGGCGCAGCGGGCGGACGTTGACGGTTCCGGCCGGCTCCTCCGTGCTGGCCGCCGTGCGGAGCGAACTGCCGGACACCGCCTACTCCTGCGAGCAGGGCTTCTGCGGAACCTGCCAACAGCGGGTCGTGGAGGGCGAGGTCGACCACCGGGACGAGCTGCTGACGGACGCGGAGCGTGCCGACTCGATGCTGATCTGTGTCTCGCGTGCCAGGAGCGACCGGCTGGCGCTCGACATGTGAACGCCGACGGCCGAATTCGATCGGTAAGGTGTTCGTATGACAACCGGGGTTCGCCGCAGGATGGGCGTGGAGGAGCGGCGGCAGCAGCTGATCGGTGTCGCCCTGGACCTGTTCAGCAGGCGCTCGCCGGACGAGGTCTCCATCGACGAGATAGCGGCCGCCGCGGGCATCTCGCGCCCGCTGGTCTACCACTACTTCCCCGGCAAACTCAGTCTGTACGAGGCCGCGTTGAAGCGCGCCTCCGAGGATCTGGCGAGCCGCTTCGCCGAGCCGCACGAAGGCCCGCTCGGGGCCCGGCTGCTGCGGGTGATGCGCCGCTTCTTCGACTTCGTGGACCAGCACGGCCCCGGCTTCTCGGCGCTGATGCGCGGTGGCCCGGCGGTCGGCTCCTCCACCACCAACGCACTGATCGACTCGGTGCGCCAGGCCGCCTACGAGCAGATGCTCGCGCACCTGGGCGTCGCGGACGCTCCCCCGCGCCTGGAACTGGTCGTCCGGAGCTGGATCTCGCTGGCCGAGTCGACGGCGCTGATCTGGCTGGACGGCCGGCGCGTCCCGCGTGCCGAACTGGAGGTCCAGCTCGTGCACGACTTCGCCGCCCTGGCCGCCGTCAGCGCCACCCACGACGCGGAGATGGCGCTGCTGCTGCGCACGATGACGGAGAACGAGCCGGCCGACGGCCCCTTCGCGGAGCTCGTCGGCCGGCTCATCGCCCTGGCTTCCTAGGCGCTTACCGGTCGAACTTCCGGTACGACGCGTCCAGGTCGCGGATCTCGGCGGACCCGTGCACGCTCAGGTCCGCTTCGCCGACGTACTTCTGGAGCAGTTCCAGCACGGCCTCGGTGAGCCGTGCCTTCGTCTCGTCGCTGCGGCCGGCGAGGAGCCCGATGGTCACGTGCACGACGGCGTCCCGCTGTGCCTCCGGGTCCTCGGTGCCGAACACCGTGTAGGCGCTCGGCCGGAACTGCGTCTTGCAGGCCTCCAGCTTCGCCGCCGCGATCCCGGCGGTCGCCTCGTGCAGCTCCCGCGCGAAGCCGGCGCGGTCGAAGGCGGCCTCCATGGTGTGGGAGTAGTCGACGGTGATCTGCGGCATGAGCACTCCTGTTCTAAGGCGTCGGCCCGACCCTACTTGTTCGATGCGCTGAACACCGCCACGGTCCGCGCCGGGACGGTGAACGTGCCCGAACCAGCCGCGTAGGAGGCGGACTTCACCACCGGGTCGCTGCCCTTCGCCTGCGCCGGGTGCAGCCGGAAGTGCGTGCCGACGAGGGCGCCGATCCGCTGCTCCTGGCGCTGCGGGGTGGCGTTGAAGACGACGACCAGGTCACCGAGGCGCATGGTGATCACGCCGGGCGTCTCGTCCTTCCCCGACAGCGGGAAGGACAGCCGGTCCTGCACCCGCGCGGCCGTGCCGAGGGAGAAGGCCTTCTCCGAGGTACGGATGCGCAGCAGGTCCTGGTACGCGGCCGAGGCGCCGGTGATCTGCGGGCAGCCCACCTTCACCGTGCCCAGCAGCGGCTTGGCGTACGGCCACTTCGACTCGTTGTCGGCCGCCATGGGCAGCCCGCGCCCGAAGCCGTTGCCGTCCGCGCAGTTCCAGTGGACGGCGTTGAACCAGTCGCCGCTGTCGAAGGAGTTGCGGTCCAGCGACTTCGAGCGCAGCAGGTCGGTGCCCGCCTGGGAGAGCGCCGGGCCCTGCGAGAGGGCGGCCGTGGCCATCGCCAGGACCTGCATGCGGGCCCGGTCGGACGCGGAGGTGTCCTTGGGGAGCTTGTAGGCCAGGGCGTCGAACAGCGACTCGTTGTCGTGCGCGTCCACGTAGGCGAGGGCGTCGCCGGGCGCGTCCGCGTAGCCGGCCGGGGCGCCGTTGTAGTCGATCTCGGCGCCGGTGACCTCCTTGCCGGCCGAGCCGGTGAACCGGTACTTGGCGAGGTTGCCGCTCAGGCCGACCTTGATCAGGTCCTGGTAGTGCAGCAGCCGGGCCTTCTGCTCCTCCTGGGTGCCGTTGGCGGTGGAGGAGTTGGGGTCGGTGTACAGCCCGGACGCGAAGCCCTGGACGCCGGGGTCGGAGTCGAAGGGGCTTCCGCCGCGCACCGCGTCACGGGCCCGGTCGGAGAAGGTCGCGATGCCGGTGCCGGCCATGTTCTTCTGCGTGGCCTGCACGAAGCGCGCGTCGTCCGCGACCTCGCCGAAGTTCCAGCCCTCCCCGTACAAAATGATCTTCTTGCCGTCGACGCCGTCCTTCTCGAGGGTGAGCGCGTCGAGGGCCTTGCGGACCGCGAGGATGTTGGCCTTCGGGTGGTGGCCCATGAGGTCGAAGCGGAAGCCGTCGACCTTGTACTCCTTGGCCCAGGTGACGATCGAGTCCACGACCAGCTTGCCCATCATCGCGTTCTCCGTCGCGGTGTTGGCGCAGCAGGTGCTGTTGGCGACCGAGCCGTCGGCGAGGAGCCGCTGGTAGTAGCCGGGCACGATCCGGTCCAGCACGCTGGTGCCGGCCTGGCCGCTGGCGGCCGTGTGGTTGTAGACGACGTCCATGACGACCCGGAGGCCGTCCTGGTTGAGCGCCTGCACCATCTTCCGGAACTGGACCGTACGGGCGGTGCCGTCGGGGTCGGTGGCGTACGAGCCCTCGGGGACCGTGTAGTGGTACGGGTCGTAGCCCCAGTTGTAGGCGTCCTTGGCTGCGGTCTTCGCCACGCACTCCTGCTGCTTGTCGGAGTCGGCCGGGTAGGAGGCCAGGTCGCACTCGGTGCTCGCCTGGTCGGCCTTCTTCTCGGGGATGGTGGCGATGTCGAAGGCCGGCAGCAGGTGCACGTACGAGGTTCCGGACTTCGCCAGTGCGCGCAGGTGCCTGGAGCCGTCGCTGTTCTTGTCGGTGAAGGCCAGGTAGGTGCCCTGGTCCTTGGCCGGGACGGTCTTGTCGGCGACCGAGTAGTCCCGGATGTGCAGCTCCTGGATCTGCGCGTCCTTCAGCGGTACGGCCTTGGGCTTGCGCAGGCCCGACCAGCCACCCGGGGCCAGGGTCCGGTCGTTCAGGTCGACGACGAGGCTGCGCTCGGAGTCGGCGGTCAGGGCGACCGAGTAGGGGTCGGTGACCTTGTTGGTGACCATCTTGCGGACGCTGGGCGCCCACACCTTCACCACGTACCGGTAGGGCTTGCCCTTCCAGGACGCCGGGCCGGTGACGGACCAGACGCCGGTGGCGGCGCCGCGGTGCATGGGCACCGTGCGGCCGTCCAGTTCGAGCTTCACGGACTGGGCGGTGGGCGCCCAGACGGCGAGCGTGGGCCTGCCGTCGTGGAACACCGGCCCGAGCCTGGCGCCGGTGGCGTCGTAGACGTCGTCCAGCACCCCGGCGATCTGCACGCCGGTCGCGGCCAGCACGGCGCCGTTCGCGGCCCGCTGCGAGGCCACGATCTGCCCGGTGAGGGCCGCGCGCACCCGGTCCCGGTCACGCGGGTCGACGGACCAGGCGGTGTAGTTCTTCAGGTGCGGGAACTTCGCCTTCTGGGCGTCGGTGAGCGCCGTCTTGGCCAGGCGCAGCCAGTGCTCGTCGTCGCTGGTCAGCGTCCCGTCCTTGACGGCGATGGAGCCGTCCGGGGAATAGAGGAGCTGGGTGGAGGCGGCGCCGTCGACGCCGTTCCAGGCGACGGTGTCCCGGTCGATCCAGATCGCCTTGGAGGTAGTCAGGTCGAGGGCGGCCGCGCTGCCCACGGGCTGCGGCAGGAGGTACTGCTCCTGGCCGTTCAACAGCCACACCTCGTGCCCGTCGGCCTTGAGGTCCAGGGACTGGTCGGTCGGGAGATCCTTGTCGTCGCCCTTGTGGATGATGTAGCTGAGACTGGTGGCACCCTGGGTGAGCGGTACCTCGAAGACCGCGCCATAGGCGTCAGTCTTCACCGGCTTCAGGGGGTTCGACCAGTCGGTGGGGTTCGCGGCGCCCGTCCATACGTGCAGGCCCCAGCCGTCGTAGTCGCCGTCGGCGCGGTGGTAGTGCAGGACCGCCTTGGCGGTGTCCTGGGCCGGGTAGTCGGGCTTCTCGGTGAGTACGTCGTCCTTGCCCTGCTCGATCCAGACCTCACCCGTCCTGGTGACGTCGATGGACCGGTCGGCGGAGACGTCCTTGTCGCCGTCCTTGTCGATGACCAGGAAGCCGACGTTCGAGGCGCCGGGCTTGAGCTTGACGTAGGCGAAGGCGCCGTAAGCGTCGCGGCCCACGAAGGGGTGGCTGGCGGGCCAGTTCGTCGCCTCGCCGTCGGCGAGGTCGCCCCAGGCGTACAGGCCCCAGTCGGCGTAGTCGCCGTCCGTGCGCTTGTAGTGGACGACCGCGTAGTCGCGGGAGGAGGCCGTGGGGACCTCGGGGGCCGCCGGGGTGCCGGTGGTGCTGCTCGCCGTGGCGCTCGCGGTGTGCCCGGCCGAGTCGATCACGACCGCCTTGTAGCGCAGGGTGGTGCCGGCCGGCACCTCCTCGCCGATGGCCTGGGTGACCTTGTAGGGGGCGTGGTCGGCGGAGCCGAGCGTGCGCCACTTGCCGTTGCCGACCTGGGCGGCGAAGACGACGCGGTTGAGCCGCCCGCCCTCGACGTCCGCGCTCGGCTCGACGGTCCCGGTGGCGCCGGCGGCCGGTGCCTCAAGGGTGATCGTCGGCTCGGTGGCGGGCTTGGCGAGGGTGCCCGCGGCCTTGTAGACGACGGTGGTGCCGGCCGGGACGGTGACGGTGAGCTCGCGGTCGGCGTCGGAGGCGCGGGTGTCGTCGGCGCCGTAGAGGCCCCGGTAGGACATGCCGGCCGAACCGGTCGCGAAGGTCGCCGTCTTCGCCTCGTCGGCGTTGTTGAGGGCGACGACGTACTCCTGGCCGGTCCGGGCGTCCGTGCGGGTGAACGCGTAGATCCCGGCGCCGTCGGCGGCGTAGCGCTCGGTCTGGACCCCGTCGGTGAGCGCCGGCTCGGCCTTGCGGAGCTTCGCGAGCGCGGCGATCTGCCGGTACAGCGGGGCGCCGGTGTCGTAGGCGTCGCTCGCGTGGGTGCGGTCGGTGCCGATCTCGTCGTCGTCGAGGTAGTCGGCGACCTTCGAGGCGAACATCGTCTGGCGGGCGTCCTTGTCGCCGCCGGAGCCGGTGAAGCCCTGCTCGTCCCCGTAGTAGACGACCGGGTTGCCTCGGCTGAGGAACATCAGCTCGTTGGCGAGCTTGTCCTTCTTCAGGATCTCGGCGTCGGTGGCCTTGGGGTTGTCCTGCTTCAGGAAGTACCCGACGCGGCCCATGTCGTGGTTGCCGAGGAAGGTGACCTGCTCGTACGCGTTGGCCTTGTCGGTCGTGTACTTGTAGTCGTCACCGAAGACGCCCGCGAGCTTCCGCGCGCTGCCGCCCTGGGAGGCGTAGGCGCGGGCCGCGTCCTGGAAGGGGAAGTCGAGGGTGGCGTCCAGCCGGCCCTGGGTGACGTACGGGGAGGTGACGGAGGTGTCGGCGGAGTAGACCTCGCCGAACATGAAGAAGTTCTTCCGCCCGTGCGCGGCCGCGTAGGCGTCCAGCGCGGTCGCCCACTGGGTCCAGAAGTCCATGTCGACGTGCTTGACGGTGTCGATGCGGAAACCGTCGATGTCGTAGTCCGCGACCCACCGCTGGTAGATCTTCTCCATGCCCCGCACGACCTCGGGACGCTCGGTCCACAGGTCGTCGAGGCCGGAGAAGTCGCCGTAGGTGGTGGACTCGCCGGCGTACGTCGAGTCGCCCCGGTTGTGGTACATCCTCGGGTCGTTGAGCCAGGCCGGGACCTTGCTCCGGCTGTTGACCTTCGGGGCGTAGGGGAAGGAGCCGGCGTCGGTGGCCGGGAACCCCTTCGTGCCGTCGGCGTAGTCGCTGTCGTCGAAGGGCCTGCCGTCCTTCGTCAGGTACGGGAAGGCGCCCTTGGAGAGGTAGCCGTAGGACTTCTCCTTGTAGTCCACGACGTCGGCGGTGTGGTTGGTGATGACGTCGAAGAAGACCTTCATGCCCTTGGCGTGCGCCTTGGAGATGAGGGTCGACAGGTCCTTATTGGTCCCGAAGTGCGGGTCGACCTGGGTGAAGTCGGTGATCCAGTAGCCGTGGTAGCCGGCCGAGGCGTTGTCACCGGTGCCCTGGACGGGGCGGTTCTTGAAGATCGGCGCCATCCAGATGGAGGTGGTGCCGAGCCCCTTGATGTAGTCGAGCCGCTTGGTCAGGCCCTTGAGGTCACCGCCCTGGTAGAACCCCTTGTCGGTGGGGTCGTAGCCGGTGCTCAGGCGCGAACCGGTCAGTCCGCCCTTGTCGTTGGAGGTGTCCCCGTTGGCGAAACGGTCCGGCATGACGAAGTAGAACTGCTCGCGCGTGTCGTCGTGCCGGGCGGCCTGGGCGGCGAGCGCGGCGTCCGAGGGGGGCGCGGGCGGCGTGTCCGCGTGGGCGGACACCGGCTGCACGAGGGCGGCGGCGAGAGCGGCGGCGGTCACGGCCGCGGCCCTCCGCCGGTACGGGGTACGGCGCCTCGAGGGCGCCGGCCATCTCGGTATCACAGGCGGGAACTCCTAGCGATTACGGCTCTTCTGGGTCCGACCCCACGCCGCGGCTCGGCTCCGATGCCGGGCGCCCGCGCGACCGTATCGCCCACGAAAGGCTTACAGCAAGAGGGTTGAAACCCATAGCAAGTACTTGCACCTCGCCTCTCCGTGGCCGGGCGCCTCGCGAGGGAGGTCCGCCGATCACGCGATAGCGGGGCGAAGGGCACGCTCACACCGATCGATTGACGGCACAACCGTTGACGCTTCAATAGGGTTTCGCGTCCGCCGCGGGACGGAGCGGCACCGCTCCAGGCACCCCGGTTGCGGCGCGCCGCCCCCGGAGCGAGCGTGGAGGGAGGGGGTGGCTGCGACGGCGACGCGCGGCCCTCCGGTCCGTGCCCGGTGCACTGCCCGGAACCATCGCCGAGGGCCGGGCCCACCCGGCTTCCCCCTCGGCGCGCCCTCCGTCGCGGGACACGGCGAACGGGTGAAGAGGACTCATGATGGCCAGCACCACCCGGCGGCACGTCGCGCACCTGGCCGGTGCGTCCGTCCTGGCCGCGGCGCTCTCGTTCCCCTTGGGCCAGGCAGCCGCCACGCCGGCGCCCAGGGCCGGCGACCGGGCCGCGTCGGATCCGCCCGCCGAGTCCACGCCTCCCTCTCCGGAGCCCCCGTCGCCGACACCTCCGGCTCCGACCCCGACCACCACGTCGCCCTCGACACCCCCCGGCCCGACGCCGCCACCCAGCACGCCCTCGGCGACGTCGCCTTCCCCGTCCACCACGAGCGGGACGGGGACCCCGAACCCCACCGACAGCGACACGGGGCACTCGCACTCCACCGCCCCCGAGCAGCCGGAGCAGGAGATCGACGGGGCGACCGCGGACCTGGACCGGAAGAAGGACGAAGTGCCCGGGGAACTGGACGCGAGCGTCGAGCAACTGACCGCCGCCCTGCGCACGGTGCGGGATCGGCGGACGCCGCCGCAGGAACGTGACGCGGTCCTGCGCAGCGCCCAGGCGGTGAGCTCCGCCCTGGACGTGATCGGTGACCCCCGGACACCCCCGGCGGTGCGCAGGGAACTGACCGGCCTGGTGAAACAGATGGTCTCCACCCTGGACGCGGCCGGCAACTCCGCGCTGCCGCCCGAGGATCGGCTACAGGCCTTCTCCGTCGTCGGCGGCCTGGCCTCCGGTCTCCCCCGGATCGGTGACCGCGACATGCCGGAAGGGGTGCGCGAGTACCACGTCCGGACCACGAGTCGGCTGCTCCACTACACACGGAACGCGGCGAGGATGAGTCATACCGGTTCGGGCGGCTGGCAGAACGCGCGGGCGGTCGTGGTGGCGGTGCTCACGAGCGGCGACCCGAACACGCCCGACGGAGGGCGCAAGGAACTGGCGCAGAGCGCGTACGAGGCCAGTTCGTCGCTGGACAGGGCGGGAGACCCCAGGGCGTCGGACGAGGAACGACAGAAGGCGCGCAAGGAGCTGGACAAGCAGCTCGAGCGCATGGGGAAGAAGCAGGAGGAAGCGGTCTCCGCGCAGGGTCTGCCGGACGTACGGCTCGGCAAGGCGGCCGAAGTCTGCACCAACTCCATCTTCGAGTACGCCCCGGAGAAGAGCCTCGGCAGGGATCTGAAGGACCTGCTCCCCGAGAAGTGGAACACGGAGGGCGTCAAGGACTTCTGGAAGTCCAGGGAGACGGGCGACGACTTCCTCGACGTCCTCACCCAGTTGCGCAACGACAAGTTCGCCGACGCGGAGCTCGAGATCAAGCGGCTCATTCCCAAGCTGGCCGACTCGGTACCGGCGGGCGAGCTGTTCGGGGCCCTGGGCACTCCGGCGCTGCATTGCCTGCGGGCCGCTCTCCAGCTCGACCAGGACTCGGGGGTCGAGTCGGGCACCTGGGTCAAGGTGGCGAAGGAGAAGGAATAGACTTCAGCAATTCCGCCATGGAGACCTCCGACTCCGCGCCGATCGTCGCGACACCGTACCGGTCCAGCTCTCGCTTCTCCTGCGAGAAGATGATGCCCCTGCTCTGGAAGTGGTACGAGGATATGGAATACCGGGGCGTTGTCGCCGGAGCCCAGATCGCCAGGGCGTAGCGCGGGCCACGGGTCACGTCGACCAGATTGTTGTCGCTGCGCAACCTGGCGAGATGTATGAGCTGCGGCGGGCACGGATTCTCCGCAGAACAGTAGAATCGGCCCTCGCTCTTCCTCCACGACGGATGCGGCCTGCGAAATTCAACGGCGTCGATATGACCCCGGTCCGTCTTTATGTATGTTATCTGCGCCATGGCGTAGAGCACATCATATTTTGCGCTTCTGGGGATCTGGAACACATGCTCCAGGGTGTCTTCCTGGCCTCCCTCGATCACCTGGCCGGGCGAGTAGAAGCGTTCGCTGCTTATGAGGGTGAAGGCCGGCTGATCGACGTGCAGTTCCGCCTCCTCATCGTTCTCGTCGAAGCTCTTCCGCCACGTTTCCGTGGTCGATGTGCCGTGCTCGGAATACTTGGCGGTTCTCCCGTAGACGCTCAAGTCATCGATGACGACGTGCACGGAGAAATCTCCGGTATTCTTGACGGAGAGTTTCAGCGGGATCTGGACGAAGGGGAGTGCACGGTCCGCCCGCGCTGTTCCGAACTCCGTCTTCAGGGTCAGGCGTATGGGGGCCACCGCGGGCTGGAACATGGTCGAGTACGCCAGGCTGAGAGCGGTGAAGACAGCCGGCACGAACACGCCGGCCGCGAATGTCCTGGGGTGCGCCACTCCCTGCCACGCCCGCTGCCGGACCAGCAGCCAGAGGGCCCACACGGACCAGCACCACAGCGGCATGAACGCCAGCAGGTAGGGCGTGTACTCCGTCTCCTCCAGCCACATCAGGATGAGAAGGCTGTCGGTGGCCAGCGATATGAGGACGCCGAGCAGGACGACGGCACCGGAGAGCCGGGACTGCCGTCTCCCCCAGCGGTCGACCACCGCGACCGCCGCCGCGAGCTGCACCAGACCGGACAGCACGAACAGGACCCCGGTCAGCCGTTGCGCGAACGTCTGGGCGCCGGAGGCGTCCGGCCAACCGATCAGCACGCCGAGGACGGCGGAGGCGAGCAGTCCCGCCGCCATGAGCGCACCGGTCGCACGCCGCCGGAGGGTCCGGTCGGGCCAGGTACCGCTGTCCCCTCCGCGCCAGCACACCGTGGCCGGGTCCGCCAGATCGAGGCCCGGGTACCCGAGGCGGTCCAGCATCCGGCGCAGCTCACGCCGCGACCAGGCGCTGCCCACGGTGTCGTTGCCGATGGTGACCCGGCGCAGGCCACGGCCGTCCGGCGCCTCGACGACGACCCAGGGACGGATGCTCATGGGGCCAGCCTCGAACAGGTGCCGGGAGCGCGCACGCGCGATTGCTCCGGTCGGCCCCGGCGGCCGCGACCGGGCCCACAGCGCCGTGGCGGGACTCGGTGGGCCCGGTCATGGGCGGGTCAGCAGCTCGACTTGCCGGCGTAGATGGCCAGGGCCGTGTTGGAGCCGAGGGTGGCCGAGAACTGGCCGCTGGAGTTCACCGTCACCTTGGTGTTGTTCTGGACGTTGCAGTAGGTGCCCGCGGGCAGCGAGGTCTGGTAGGTGCGGGTCAGCGAGGAGGACTCGTGGTTGATGGCCACGTAGCCCTTGCTTCCCCGGCCGAACGCGATCGCGTTGTTGCCGTTGTCCCACCAGTTGGTGACCGACTGGCCCCGGGTGGCGTTGCGGAAGGGCACCATGCCGATGATCTCCGGCCACTTGTGCTGGCACTTCCAGCCGTCCTGCCAGCAGGCGTTCAACTGACCGCCGTTGGGCGGGCCGGCATCCGCGTCGGACCACTCGTAACCGGAGTTGATGTCGGGTGCGCCGTAGGGCCAGGCCAGCATGAAGACGTTGGCCAGGGTGTAGTTGGCGCCGCTCTTGTAGTTGAGGGTGGAGCCGTTGCGCTCGGTGTCGTGGTTGTCGACGAAGACGCCGGCCTTGGAGCTGCTCATGTAGCCCCAGCCCTCGCCGTAGTTGGTGAGGTAGGCCAGCTTCTCGTTGTTGAAGACCCGCTTGAGGTCGTAGGCGTAGCGGAACTCCTGGACGTCCCCGTTGCCGGTGTACTCGGTGGGCTGGACGGCCTCGCCCGCGCCGTAGATGACCTCCTGCTTCCAGTAGACGCCAGGGTTCGTCAGCCGCGACTTGATGTTGGCGAGGTCGGCGCTGTCGATGTGCTTGGCCGCGTCGATGCGGAAGCCGTCGGCGCCCAGGGAGAGCAGGTCGTTCATGTAGCCGGCGATGGCCTTGCGGACGTACTCCTCGCCGGTGTCGAGGTCGGCCAGGCCGACCAGTTCGCAGTGCTGGACGTTCCAGCGGTCCTGGTAGTTGCTGATCTGGGAGGTGCAGTCGTCGAAGTCGTAGGACGAGTACAGGCCGGGGTAGTCGTACTTCGTGTACGACGAGCCGCCGGTACCGGTGCCGCTGCCCGCCGCCATGTGGTTGATCACCGTGTCGACGACGACCTTCACGCCCGCCGAGTGGCAGGTGTTCACCATGTTCTGGAAGGCCGTGCGGTCGCCGAGACGGCCCGCGATCTTGTAGCTGACGGGCTGGTACGAGGTCCACCACTGCGAGCCCTGTATGTGCTCGGCGGGCGGGGAGACCTGGACGTAGCCGTATCCGGCGGGGCCCAGGGTGCCGGTGCACTCGCGGGCCACCGAGGCGTAGTTCCATTCGAAGAGCACCGCGGTGACGTCCTTGGTGCCGGGCGGGGAGGCCTGCACGATTGTCGGGGCCATGACAAGTGCGACGGCCGTGAGGGCGACCGCCGCTGAGAGGGTTCTGCGTGCCATGTGGGGTTCCTTCTTCATCGAAGGGTGTGGGGTACCGCCGAAGTCGCTTGCTGAAATGTTTCAGCAAACTTGCGGTGACGCAGATGTTAAAGGCCCGCTGCCTGAAAGGCAGCGGGCCGGTGTGAAGTTGATGCAAGAAATTTCAGAGGAGGAGTCAGTCCGCCGCGGTCCACCAGACGGTGGTGTCCGCCGGCACCTTCGCCTCGCCGCCCGCCTCGGTCACCTCACCGCTGGCGAGCAGGACCCGGCCGTACGCCGGCATGGTCACCGACTCGCCGGTGGTGTTGGCGACGCAGACGAACTCGCCGCGGCGGAAGGCCACCACGCCCTCCGGGGCCCGCAGCCACTCCACCGACTCCCCCGCGCCCAGACCGGGCTGGGAGCGGCGCAGGCCGAGCGCGGAGCGGTACAGCTCCAGCGTCGAACCGGGCACGCCGGTCTGCGCCTCCACGCTCAGCTCGGCCCAGCTCGCCGGCTGCGGCAGCCAGCTCCCGCCGTCTCCGAAACCGTAACTGGAGCCCTCGCGGGTCCACGGGATCGGCACCCGGCACCCGTCGCGGAAGCCGTCCTGGCCGGCGCCCCGGAAGTACGCGGGGTCCTGGCGCACCTCGTCGGGGAGGTCCACCACGTCCGGCAGGCCCAGTTCCTCACCCTGGTAGATGTACGCCGAGCCGGGCAGGGCGAGCATCAGCAGGGAGGCGGCGCGGGCCCGGCGCAGACCGAGGTCGCGGTCGCCGGCGGTGCGGATCTGGGTGCCGAGGCCGGGCGGGTTGGCGAAGCGGGTGGCGTGCCGGGTGACGTCGTGGTTGGACAGGACCCAGGTGGCCGGGGCGCCGACCGGGCGCATCGCCTCCAGGGTGCGGTCGATGACCGTGCGCAGCTCCGCCGCGTCCCACTCGGTGCCCAGGTACTGGAAGTTGAAGGCCTGGTGCAGCTCGTCCGGGCGGACGTAGTTGGCGGTGCGCTCGACGGTCGGGGTCCACGCCTCGGCGACAAAGATGCGCTCACCGGCGTACTCGTCGAGGACGGTGCGCCACTGGCGGTAGATCTCGTGCACGCCGTCCTGGTCGAAGAACGGCATGACATCGTTGCCCAGCAGCTTGAGCTGGTCGTGGGAGCCGAGGTCGGGCAGGCCGTCGGCCTTCACCAGGCCGTGGGCCACGTCGATGCGGAAACCGTCCACGCCCATGTCCAGCCAGAAGCGCAGGATGGAGCGGAACTCGTCGCCGACGGCCGGGTGCTCCCAGTTGAAGTCGGGCTGCTCGGGGGCGAACAGGTGGAGGTACCACTCGCCGGGGGTGCCGTCCGGCTCGGTCACCCGGGTCCACGCCGGGCCGCCGAAGATGGACTCCCAGTCGTTGGGCGGCAGTTCGCCGTCCGTGCCCTTGCCCGGACGGAAGTGGTAGCGCTCGCGCAGCGGTGAGCCGGGGCCCTCGGCGAGGGCGCGCTTGAACCACTCGTGCTGGTCGGAGGAGTGGTTGGGGACCAGGTCGACGATGACCCGCAGGCCCAGCCCGCGGGCGTCGCGGATCAGGGCGTCGGCGTCGAGCAGGTTGCCGAACATGGGGTCGACGGCGCGGTAGTCCGCGACGTCGTAGCCGGCGTCCGCCTGCGGGGACGCGTAGAAGGGGCTGAGCCACACGGCGTCGACACCGAGGTCGCGCAGGTACGGGAGGCGGGAGCGCACGCCCTCCAGGTCGCCCATGCCGTCGCCGTTGCTGTCGGCGAAGCTGCGCGGGTAGACCTGGTAGATGACCGCGTCCCGCCACCAGTCACGGCTGGCGGCGACGGTGGCGACGGCGGAGTCGGTGGCCGGGGCTGCAGAATTCTGCTGGCTCATGGCGTCCTTGATGAGGTGTAACAGGGGCATGGTGGGGGTGACGTACGGCGGCGGGGACCGGAGCTTGCGAGGCGGCCGCGGTGCCGGCGGGGTCGGATGGACACCGCGGCCGCCTACCCGCGCGCACTGCGGCGCGCGGGAGCATTCCTCCGGCGGGCGTCAGCCCTTGGTGCCGCCGGCGGTAAGGCCGGTGACGAGGTTCTTCTGCACGAGGTAGAAGAACGCGGACACGGGTATCGCGACCAGCACGGCGGTGGCCGCCATCAGGTTGCGCTGGGCGTCGTGCTCGCTGACGAAGCTCTGCAGACCGACGGCGAAGGTGTACTTGCTGTCGTCGAGCATGAACGTCGAGGCGAAGGCGACCTCACCGAACGCGGTGATGAAGTTGTAGAAGGCGGCGACCGCGAGGCCCGGCTTGGCGAGCGGCAGGATCAGCCGGAAGAAGGTGCCGAACGGGGTGAGGCCGTCGACGCGTCCCGCCTCGTCGATCTCGAACGGGATCGTGTCGAAGTAGCCCTTGAGCAGCCAGGCGCTGTAGGGCACCGCGGTCGAGCAGTAGACCAGGATCAGGCCCAGGTAGCTGTCGATGAGCTGGAGGTCCGACAGGATCTGGTACATCGGCACGATGAGCACGGCGATCGGGAACATCTGGGTGACCAGCAGCACCCACATGAACTTCTTGTAGCCGGGGAAGCGCATCCGGGACACGGCGTAGCCGGTGGTCGCGGCGACCATGACGCCGATGACGGTGGTGCCCAGCGAGACGATCAGCGAGCTCTTCATCCAGTCGAAGAAACCGGTGTGGTTCAGGACGAACGAGTAGTTGCTGAACGTCATCTTGTGCCAGATGCCGCCCGGGTGCAGGTAGTCGTCCTTGTCCGGGCCCAGCGAGAGGAAGACCAGCCAGGCGATCGGGAAGAGGGCGATGAGGCTCGCGACGGTGAGGATGCCGTGGGAGGCGAGCCTGGTGAGACGGCCGTTCTCGCCGCGGCGGCGGACCTTGCGGGCGTCCTGCGCCGGGCGCTGCTCGGCGGCCGGGGCGGAGGTCTCGACGGTGGTCGTGGTCATGGGAACTCCTGCCTCAGACCGCGAGCTGCTGCTCGTTGCGGTTCAGCCAGCGGCGGTAGAACGAGGTGAAGACGATCAGGATGGCCAACAGCAGGATGCCGTAGGCGGCCGACTGCGCGAAGTCACGCGGCTGCTGTCCGAAGCCCAGGTAGTAGGCCCAGGTGACGAGGATCTGTGCGTCCGGCGCGGTGTTGCCGAACAGCAGGAAGATGACCGCGAACTGGTTGAACGTCCAGATGATGCCCAGCAGGACGACGGTGGAGCTGACCGACCTCAGCCCGGGCAGGGTGACGAACCGGAAGCGCTGCCAGGCGTTCGCGCCGTCCATCTCGGCCGCCTCGTAGAGCGAGGAGTCGATGGACTGGAGGCCGCCGAGCAGGGAGACCATCATGAAGGGCACACCGCACCAGGTGTTGACCATGATGGCGGCGAACCGCTGCCAGAAGGTGTCCTCCAGCCACAGCGGCGCCGGCAGGTGCAGCGCGTCCAGCGCCGAGTTGATGATGCCTCCGTCGGCGAGCATGAAGCGCCAGCCGAAGACGGTGACGAAGGTGGGCACGGCCCACGGCAGGATCAGGATCAGCCGGTAGAAGGTGCGGCCGCGCAGCTTCTGGTTGAGCAGCAGGGCGAGGCCGAGGCCGATGCAGTAGTGCAGGGCGACGCAGAGGGCGGTCCAGGCGATCGTCCAGATGAAGTGCGACCAGAAGCGGTCGTACGCCGTCGGGCCGAAGAGGATGTCCTTGTAGTTGTCGAGCCCGATGAACTTGTAGGTGGCGTCGATGTGGTTGACGCCGATGGTGCGGGCGGTGTTGAGGCTGTTGGCGTCGGTGAGCGTCAGGTACAGGCCGTACACCAGCGGGTAGATCACCAGCGCGCCCAGCACGACCGCCACCGGGGCGATCATCGCGTAGGCGTACCAGTATTTCTGGTAGCTGCTCTTGAAGCGCCGGCCCAGCCCGGGCCGAGGCGCGCGGTCACCGCGGCGCTTGCCGGTCGCGCGGTCGATGGCGACTGTCATGGTTCGACACCTTCTGGAAGATCAGGGTTGGGCCGGGCACAGGGCGGTGGCCGCCGGATCCTTCCCCCCTTCAAGGAGAGGATCCGGCGGCCACTCGGGCTCACTTGCTGAAGTCGGGCACCAGCTTGGCGACGGCCAGCTCGGCGTTGCTCAGGCCCTTGTCCAGCGACTCCTTGCCACCCGCGATCTTGGGCAGTTCGGTGTCCAGCGGACCCCACAGGGAGCTGTACTCGGGCAGCGCCGGGCGGGGCTGGGCGGCGGAGAGGACGCCCTGGTAGCCGGCGATGCCGGGGTCGGCCTTGACCTGGGCGGTGTAGGCGTCACCGCGGGTCGGCAGGGTGGAGTTCTTCAGGGCGATGGTCTCCTGGGACTTCGCCGAGGTCATGAACTTCACGAACTTCAGCGCCGCGGCCTGGTGGGCCTTGTCGGAGCCGGCGTAGACCGAGAGGTTGTGGCCGCCGGTCGGGGCGCCCGCCTTGCCGGCCGAGCCGGCCGGGACGGTGGCGATGCCGAGGTTGGACTTGTCCTTGAAGGCGCTGCCCTTGTAGAAGTTCGTGATCTCCCAGGGGCCCTGGATGATCGCGGCGACCTTGCCGTTGACGAACGCGTCCTGGATGTGGGCGTAGGCGTCGGCGGTGGTGTCGGCCTTGTGCAGACCCTTGCCGGAGAACAGGCTCAGCCAGGTGCCGTAGGCCTTCTTGGCGGCGGCCGAGTTCACCGTGACCTTCTTGGCGGCGGCGTCGACGGTGTCGGTGCCCTCGCCGTACAGGAAGGACTGGGCGTAGTAGGCCTGGGTGGAGCCCCAGTAGCCGGGCACGCCCGCCTTGGCCTGGACCTTGGCGGCGTCGGACTTCAGCTCGTCCCAGGTCTTGGGGGCCTCGGTGATGCCGGCCTTCTTGAAGAGGGCCTTGTTGTAGACCAGGGCGAGGGTGTCGGTGACCAGCGGCGCGCCGTAGGTCTTGCCCTCGTACTGGGCCTGCTTGATCAGGTTCGGCTCGAACTTGGCCTGGTCGGCGAGGGCGTCGGTGCCGTCCAGCGGCAGGAAGAAGCCCTTCTTGGCGAAGGCCGGGGTCCAGCCGACCTCGGAGCGCAGCACGTCCGGGGCACCCTTGGAGCCGGCCGCGGTGTCGAACTTGTTCTGCGCCTGGTCGAAGGGCACGTTGACGTACTTGACCTTGACGTCCTTGTTGGCGGCCTCGAACTGCTGGACCAAGGCCTTGTACGTCGGCGCCTCGTTGGTGGCGTTGGAGGTGTCCCACCAAGTGATGGTGACCGGGCCGTCCGACTTGCTGTCGCTGTCGCCACCGCCGCACGCCGTCGCCGCCAGGGCGAGGGACGCCACCAGCGCGGAGGCCGCTATGCCACGCCGCATGAGTTCTCCTTGAGGGTTAAAGCCCGTGTGATGCAGGGGCGGTCCCGTCCACCGGCCCTGCTGTCTTGCCGACTGCGCCGTTGCGGCGGCCGGGCGACCAGGAACGTAACAGCGTTGTAAGCCCTGCGAAAGACCTTGCAGCAAAAAAGTGCAAGAGAACACGAGGGTTACCTCGCCGTGACCTGCGCTTGATCCCACCCGAACCCTGATGCGCCGCCGGTACACGGGTTGACGGACACTTGTGCAAGACTCTGCAAGG
The DNA here is from genome assembly GCF_055592265.1 of Streptomyces sp. NPDC041129. Lineage (NCBI taxonomy): Bacteria > Bacillati > Actinomycetota > Actinomycetes > Kitasatosporales > Streptomycetaceae > Streptomyces > Streptomyces sp. NPDC041129. The sequence continues at coordinate 1,034,020 of NZ_JBVIYV010000001.1, forward strand.
CCTTGCCATCCGTCTCCGTCGCCGGAATCATCCCCTTGCGAGCGGACACCGGCTCGACAAGGACCTCACAAGGGACCGCCAAGGACGAGGAGCGCGATGAGGCAGCAATCCACGGCAGGCCGTTCGGCCGCCCGCGCACGGCGTCCCGTCGGTGTGCAAGGTGGGGTCCGGCCGGTACAGTCCGGTGCCGTGACCACAAGGCTTGCGGACATCGCTGCGCAGGCGGGGGTGAGCGAAGCGACCGTCAGCCGCGTTCTCAACGGCAAGCCGGGCGTCGCGGCCACCACCCGCCAGTCCGTGCTGGCCGCGCTGGACGTGCTCGGCTACGAGCGTCCCGTGCGGCTGCGGCAGCGCAGCGAAGGGCTCGTGGGGCTGATCACCCCCGAGCTGGAGAACCCGATATTCCCGGCCCTGGCCCAGGTCATCGGTCAGGCACTGACCCGGCAGGGCTACACCCCGGTGCTCGCCACCCAGACCCCGGGCGGGTCGACGGAGGACGAGCTGACCGAGATGCTCGTGGACCGCGGGGTGGCGGGGATCATCTACGTCTCGGGACTGCACGCGGACACCACCGCCGACATGCAGCGCTACGAGCGGCTGCGGGCGCAGGGCGTTCCGTTCGTGCTGGTGGACGGGTTCTCGCCGAAGGTGCAGGCGCCGTTCATCTCGCCGGACGACCGGGCCGCGATGTCGCTGGCGGTGACGCACCTGGCGTCGCTGGGCCACACCCGCATCGGGCTGGCGCTCGGCCCGAAGCGGTTCGTGCCGGTGCAGCGCAAGATAGAGGGCTTCGTACGGGCGGTGCAGGAGCAGCTCGGGCTCGCCGCGCAGACGGTGGAGACCGAGCTGATCCAGCACTCGCTGTACACCCTGGAGGGCGGCCAGGCGGCCGCGACCGCCCTGATCGGGCGGGACTGCACGGCGGTGGTCTGCGCGAGCGACATGATGGCGCTCGGCGCGATACGGGCCGCCCGGCAGCTCGGCCTCGAGGTGCCGCGGGACATCTCGGTGGTGGGTTTCGACGACTCCCCGCTGATCGCCTTCACCGACCCGCCGCTGACCACGGTCCGCAAGCCGGTCCCGGCGATGGGCCAGGCGGCTGTGCGCACGCTGCTGGAGGACATCGGCGGGACGCCGGCGCCGCACAGCGAGTTCGTGTTCATGCCCGAACTGGTGGTGCGCGGTTCGACCGCCTCCGCCCCGGGGGACCGCGCCCGCGGCTGAGCCGGTGCGAGCACGCGTGACGACCGGGCCGGGACCGCGGACGGAAGCCCCGCGCCCGTCGTAGGACGTGCGGCCCGGAACCGGGCTTGGGATGATCTGTCGGAGAAGTCTTTTCTGGCAGACTCTGTGGCTATGAGTGACTCGACCGTGACAGAGCCGGAAGGTCGCGAGGAGGTGGCCGTTCCGCGGGCCGTCACGGGCGAGGACAGACAGGGTCGTCGGCACCGCCTGCGCAGCCCGCGCCGGCCCCGGCTGTGGTTCGAGATCCTGCTGATCGCGGTGAGTTACTGGACGTACTCCATGATCCGCAACGCGGTCCCGGAGCAACGGGCGAAGGCGCTGCGCAACGCCGACTGGGTCTGGCGGGCCGAGCACCAGGCGGGCATCGCCGTCGAGCAGTCCGTCAACCATGCCGCCAATGCCGTGACTTGGCTGATCGTCGGGATGAACTACTACTACGCCACGCTGCACTTCGTGATCACGCTCGGCGTGCTGGTGTGGCTCTACCACTGGCATCCCGGGCGCTACGCGGCGACCCGGCTGGCGCTGTTCGCGACCACGGGCGCGGCCCTGGCCGGCTACTACCTGTTCCCGCTGGCCCCGCCCCGGCTGATGAACGGCGGGCTCTTCGTCGACACCGTGACGGCGCACCACACCTGGGGTTCGATGGCATCGGGGGACCTGAAGCACATGTCGAACCAGTACGCGGCGATGCCGTCGATGCACATCGGCTGGTCGCTGTGGTGCGGTCTGACGCTCTTCGCGCTGGCTTCGGTGCCGTGGGCGCGGGTGCTGGGACTGCTGTACCCGGCGGCGACCCTGCTGGTGATCGTCGCCACCGCCAACCACTTCTGGCTGGACGCGGTGGGCGGGGCCGTCTGCCTGGCCTTCGGCTTCACGGTGGCCCGGCTCTGGTACGGCGGCCTGCCGTACGAGCTGCCGAGGCTGGTGCCGTCGCGGGCCGCGGCGCGGGCTCAGGCACCGTCCGCGTAGAACTGCTGCTCCACGACCGTGCGCGCCCTGCGGGTGGTGCGGCGGTAGGCGTCCAGCATGTCGCCGGCGTGCCCGGCGCCGTAGCCGAGGTAGCGGCCGACGGCGGCCAGTTCGCGCGGCTCGGTGGGGAAGGTGTCGCCGGCCCGGCCGCGGACCAGCATGACCGCGTTGCGCACCCGGGTGGCCAGCACCCACGCCTCGTCCAGCACGGCGGTGTCCTCGGCGGAGAGCAGCCCAGCCTCGTGGGCGGCGGCCAGGGCCGCACGGGTGCGGGTGGTACGCAGGCCGGGCTCGCGCGCGCCGTACCGGAGCTGGAGCAGTTGCACGGTCCATTCGACGTCGGACAGGCCGCCGGGGCCGAGCTTGGTGTGCAGTTTGGGGTCGGCGCCGCGCGGGAGCCGCTCGGACTCCATACGGGCCTTGAGCCGGCGGATCTCCCGGACCGCGTCCTCGCCGAGCCCCGTCTGCGGGTGGCGCAGCGGGTCGATCAGCTCGGTGAAGCGGCGGCCGAGGTCCGCGTCCCCGGCGACCGGCTCGGCCCGCAGCAGCGCCTGCGACTCCCAGACCAGGGACCAGCGGCGGTAGTAGGCCTCGTACGACTTCAGGGTGCGCACCAGCGGCCCGGACTTGCCCTCGGGGCGCAGACCGGCGTCGATGAGCAGGGGCGGGTCGGCGCTGGGGAGCGCCAGCAGCCGGCGCATCTCGGCGACGACCTTGTTGGCGGCCGCCGAGGCCTCCTGTTCGGCGACGCCGTCCTGCGGCTCGTGCACGAACAGCACGTCGGCGTCGGAGCCGTAGCCGAGTTCGTTCCCGCCGAAGCGGCCCATGGCGATGATGGCGAACCGGGTGGGCAGGGTGTCGCCCCAGCCCTCGCGGACCACCGCGCGCAGGGTGCCGGCCAGGGTGGCGGCGGTCAGGTCGGAGATCGCGGCCCCGACCCGGTCCACCAGGGCGCCCTGGTCGGCCTCGGCGGCGCTGGTCTCGGTGCCGTAGGAACCGACGATGTCCGCGGCGGCCGTCCGGAACAGCTCGCGGCGGCGGACGCCGCGGGCCGCGGTGACGCCCTGGGCGGCGTTCTCCGCGCGGCGCACGGCGGCGAGCACCTCCTGCTCGAGCTGGCCGCGCTCGCGGGGCTCCAGGCCGCCGCCGCGGTCGCCGTCGCCGAGCAGCGCCACCGCCTCGGGGGCGCGCATCAGCAGGTCGGGGGCGAGGCGGCCGGCGGACAGGACGCGGGCCAGGTTCTCGGCGGCCGCGCCCTCGTCCCGCAGGAGCCGCAGGTACCAGGGGGTCTTGCCCAGCGCGTCGGAGACCTTGCGGAAGTTCAGCAGGCCGGCGTCCGGGTCGGCGGAGTCGGCGAACCAGCCGAGCAGGACGGGCAGCAGGGTGCGCTGGATGGCCGCCTTGCGGGTCACTCCGGAGGCGAGGGCCTCCAGGTGGCGCAGCGCGGCGGCCGGGTCGGCGTAGCCGAGGGCGACCAGGCGCTCGCGGGCCGCCTCGGCGCTGAGCCGGGCCTCGCCGGGCGCGAGCTGGGCGACCGCGTCGAGCAGCGGACGGTAGAAGAGCTTCTCGTGCAGCCGCCGTACGACGCCGGCGTGCCGCTTCCACTCGCGCTGCAGGCCGGTCACCGGGTCGGTGCGCAGGCCCAGTGAGCGGCCGAGGCGGCGCAGGTCGGCCTCCGCCTCGGGGACCAGGTGGGTGCGGCGCAGCCGGTAGAGCTGGATGCGGTGCTCCATGGAGCGCAGGAAGCGGTAGGCCTCGTCGAGGCGGGCGGCGTCCTCGCGGCCCACGTAGCCGCCGGACGCCAGGGCCCGCAGCGCGTCCAGGGTGGTGCCGCTGCGCAGGGTGGCGTCGGTGCGGCCGTGCACGAGCTGCAGGAGCTGTACGGCGAACTCGACGTCCCGCAGCCCGCCCGGGCCGAGCTTGAGCTGGCGGTCGAGCTCGGCGGCGGGGATGTTCTCGATGACCCGGCGGCGCATCCGCTGCACGTCGGCGACGAAGTTCTCGCGCTCGGCTGCCTGCCAGACCAGGGGGCCGAGGGCGTCGGCGTAGGCCTTCCCCAGCTCGGCGTCACCGGCGACCGGGCGGCCCTTGAGCAGGGCCTGGAACTCCCAGGTCTTGGCCCAGCGCTGGTAGTAGGCGAGGTGGCTGCTGAGGGTGCGCACCAGGGGGCCGTTGCGGCCCTCGGGGCGGAGGTTGGCGTCGACGGGCCAGATGGAGCCCTCGACGGTGGTCTCCGAGCAGATCCGCATCATGTGCGAGGCGAGCTTGGTGGCGGATCTGAGCGCCTTGTCCTCGTCCGCGCCGCCGGCCGCCTCGGCCACGAAGATCACGTCCACGTCGGAGACGTAGTTCAGCTCGTGGCCGCCGCACTTGCCCATCGCGATCACCGCGAGCCGGCAGGCGGCCGCGTCGTCCGGGGCGGCCTCCCGGGCCTGAGCCAGCGCGGCGCGCAGCGTGGCGGTGGCGAGGTCGGCCAGCTCGGCGGCGGTGTCGGCGACGTCGATGGTGCCGCAGACGTCCCGGGCGGCGATGGAGAGCAGACAGCGGCGGTAGGCCACACGGAGGGAGACGGGGTCGGTGGCCTCCGCGAGGCCCCGCTCGAACTCCTCCACGCCGCGGTGCAGGTCCCGGGGCTCGTAGGTGACCAGGGCCTGCCAGTCGCCGGCGTGCCGGGCGAGGTGGTCGGCGAGGGCGGCGGAGGCGCCGAGGACGCCGAGCAGGCGGTCGCGCAGCGGCTTGGCCGCGGTCAGGGTGTCCAGCAGCTCGCGGCGGGCGGTCGGGTCGGGCTGCGCCTCGAGGAGCCGGACCAGTCCGTGCAGGGCGAGGTCGGGGTCGGCGGTGGCGCCGAGGGCCTCCAGCAGCACCGGGTCGTCGCGCACCGCCGCCAGCTCGCCGCTGTCCAGCAGCCGCTCGGCGTCGGACGGATCGGTGAAGCCGTGCCGCAGCAGTCGCGTGAAGGTACTGCTCCTGCGCCCCGGCGTCATGCCCGGCCTCCCCTGCGATCAGTCCGCCTCGTCCTGCGCCGAGCCTAACCGCAGTGGGGCCGGGGCCGCCTGATGCCGGCGGCGGGGTGCCCGCGCGGACGAGGGCGGCACCCAGCAGTTCACCCGCTCTTCATCCGCGGGGTTCGGGCCCGTGGGCCACGGGAATATTGGCGTGTGCATGCTCTGTCCGCACCGCCAGCCCCGTACCCCCTCCCGGAGGTTGATGTGTCCGGCAGTCCCGTGTACCGCCGTGCCCGTACGCTCGTGGCCTCGGTGACCGCGCTCGCCGCGGCCGCGATCGGTCTGTGGACCGGGCTCGGCGGTGAGTCCGCGCATGCCGCGGGCGCCGTGCCGAGCCCGGACCACGTGGTCGTCGTGGTCTTCGAGAACCACGCCTACAGTCAGGTCATCGGCTCCTCCAGCGCCCCGTACATCAACTCGCTCAAGTCCGGCGGCGCCAACCTCAGCCAGGCGTACGCCGAGACCCACCCGAGCCAGCCCAACTACTTCGCCCTGTTCTCCGGTTCGACGCAGGGCATCACGGACGACAGCTGCTACACCCCGGGCTTCTCGTCCGCCCCGAACCTGGCCTCGGAGATGATCGCCGCAGGCCGTAGCTGGGCCAGCTACAACGAGACGCTGCCCAGCCAGGGTTCGACCACGTGCAGCAGCGGCAGGTACGCGCGCAAGCACAACCCGTGGTTCGGCTTCGGCAACGTGCCGACGTCGAGCGCCAGGACGTTCGCACAGTTCCCGTCGGACTACTCGACGCTGCCCCAGCTCTCCTTCGTCGTCCCCGACCTGTGCAGCGACATGCACGACTGCTCGGTGTCGACGGGTGACACCTGGCTGCAGAACAAGCTCGGCGCGTACGCGACGTGGGCCAAGACCCACAACAGCCTGCTCGTCGTCACCTTCGACGAGGACAACCGGCTCAGCGGCAACCGCATCCCGACGGTCCTGTACGGGCAGCCGGTCACCCCGGGGTCCTCGTCCTCCACCACCTACAACCACTACGACCTGCTGCGCACCCTGGAGGACACCCAGGGCCTGAGTACGCACGCGGGCAACGCGGCCTCCGCCAAGGACATCACCGGCGTCTGGGCGTCCTGACGTGTACGTAGCGGACAGCCGCGCCGGCACGCCGGCGTCCGCGGAAGGCGCCGTCCGGCCCGTGGCCGGGCGGCGCCGTGCCGCGGTCGCCCCCACGGTGCTCGCCCTCGGCACGGTCAGCCTGGTCACCGACGTGTCGTCCGAGATGGTCACGGCGGTGCTGCCGCTGTACCTGGTGGCCGGGCTCGGCCTGTCCCCGCTGGGCTTCGGCCTGCTCGACGGCATCCACAACGGCTTCTCCGCCCTCGTACGGCTGGTGGGCGGGCACCTGGCCGACCGGGGCGGCGGCCGGCACAAGTGGGTGGCGGAGCTGGGCTACGGCGTCTCGGCGCTGTGCAAGCCGCTGCTGCTGGTGGCGCACTCGCTCACGCCGATCGGGATGGTCCTGGCCGCCGACCGCACCGGCAAGGGGCTGCGCACGGCTCCCCGGGACGCGCTGATCTCGCTGTCCAGCACGCCGGAGACACGAGGCCGGGCGTTCGGGGTGCACCGCGCGATGGACACCGCGGGTGCCCTGCTCGGCCCACTGGCCGCCTTCCTGATCCTGCGGGCCACGGTGGACGGTTACGACGCGGTGTTCACGGTCAGCTTCTGCGTGGCGGTGACCGGGGTGCTGGTACTGGTGCTGTTCGTGCCGGGCGGCGGCCCCGCGGGGCCGGCCCCGGCCCCGGCCGAACGTCCCACGGTGCGCGCCGCGCTGGGCCTGCTGCGCCGCCGCGACCTGCGCCGCGTCACCGTCTGCGCGCTGCTGCTGGGCCTGGCCACGGTCAGCGACTCCTTCGTCTACCTGCTGCTGCAGCGCCGTCTCGGCGTGCCCGACCGCTGGTTCGCGCTGCTGCCGCTCGGCACCGCCGCCGCGTTCCTGCTGCTGGCGATGCCGCTGGGCCGGCTGGCGGACCGGGTGGGCCGCTGGGCGGTCTTCCTGGCCGGCCACGCGGCCCTGCTCCTCTGCTACGCCCTGCTGCTCACCTTTTGGCACGGCACCGCCCTTCCGTACCTCGTCCTGGCCCTGCACGGCACCTTCTACGCGGCCACCGACGGGGTGTTGATGGCGGCGGCCTCGGACGGCGTACCGGAGGCACTGCGCTCCTCGGGCCTGGCCGTGGTGCAGACCGGGCAGGCGCTGGCCCGGTTCGCCTGTTCGCTGCTGTTCGGCGCGGCCTGGACCGTGTGGGGCGACCGTGCGGCGCTGGCCGGGGCGACGGTCGCGCTGGCCGGGTGCGCGGCGTTCTCCCTCACCCTGCGCCCCGGGAACACCCCCCGCGTCCCGGGCACACCGGAAGGCACCGCCACCGCATGACCGCACGCACCCGCATCCTGATCCTGCTCACGGCCGTCGCGGTGCTGGCGGCGGTCGCCCTGGCGTCCGTGCTGCACGCGTCCGCGCGCGCGGACCGCCGCGACCGTACGCAGGCCGGCGGCCCCGCGGTCGCACCGGGTCCGGTGACGCTGACCGGGCACGGCCGGATGGTGTTCCGCAACATGGCGTGGGGCCCGCACCGCGACGAGCTGACCACGGTCCGGGCCGCCGACCCGTCCGGGCCGCGCACCGCCTCGGGCGTCAAGTGCCTGCGCTTCCACGCCGCCGCCGGCACCGGGGTCTGCCTGCAGGCCGTGCACGGCCCGGTCTCGGACACCTACCGCGCGCTGATCCTGGACGCGCGCCTGAAGGAACGGGCCCGCTACGACGTCCCCGGCATCCCCTCCCGGGCCCGGGTCTCCCCCACCGGGCACTTCGCCGCCTGGACGGCGTTCGTGGGCGGCGACTCGTACGCGGGCACCGACTTCTCCACCCGGGCGGCGATCGTCGACACCCGTACCGGCAGGCTGATCCCGACTCTGGAGTCCTTCCGGATCGTCAAGGACGGGCGCCCCTACCGGGCGGCCGACGTCAACTTCTGGGGCGTGACGTTCGCCGCCGACGACCGCACGTTCTACGCGACGCTGGCGACCGGGGGCAGCACCTACCTGGTGCGCGGCGATCTGGGCACCCGCACGGTCACCACCCTGCACGCGAACGTCGAGTGCCCGTCCCTCTCCCCCGACGGCACCCGCGTCGCCTACAAGAAGCGGGTCAGGGGCCTGCCCGAGGACGCCCCCTGGCGCCTGTACGTCCTGGACCTGCGCACGATGCGCGAGACGCCGCTGGCGGAGATCCGGAGCGTGGACGACCAGGCGCTGTGGCGGGACGACCACACGGTGGTGTACGCGCTGCCGGGCGACTACGGGGCCGATCTCTACGCGGTCCCGGCGGACGGGACCGGCACCTCCCGGCGCCTGCTGGCGGCGGGCCTGTCACCCGCGTTTCCGGGTTGAACGCCTTTTTAACGGAGTATTCGACTCTTCATCAGAAATGACGTCGGCATTGCTCTGTCCGGATCAGACTCACTCGAATGCCGCGCATCCGGAGGAGTTCGGCCGCGTTAGCGGAATATGACGAAAGCAAGGCGCTTGAGGATGCTCGAAGCGGCCCAGGGGGACCTCGGCCGGCGCCGGAACGACCAGGGACGCTCCGGCTGCCACGCGGCCGGCTGACGGGGGCGGATCTTTTCCGTGAACAACGAATACGCGGATTTCTATTCGACGGCCCCCCTGGAGGAGAGCTGGGACCCGGTCGAGGAACTCACCTATCTGCTGCAGGACGCCGCGAGCGCGCAGGCCGCACAGCAGACGGCCGCCGTGCCGCCCCCGCGCATCGGGCAGCAGTACGGCACGGAGCCGGTGTACGGCACCGCCGAACCGGTGTACGGCACCGGGGCCGCGTACGGGGGTGAGCCGTCCTACGGCACCGGCACTGTGTACGGAGGTGAGCCGTCGTACGGCGGGGGTGAGCCGTCCTACGGGGCCGAGCCGTCGTACGGGGCCGAGCCGTCGTACGCCACCGGGGCCGAACCGTCGTACGGGGGTGAGCCCTCGTACGGGGCCGAGGCGTCGTACGGGGCCGAGCGCGGCACCCGCGACCCGATGGAGAACCTGGCGCGGATCACCAGCGAACTTCCGCCCCTGCGGCGCCATCCCGCCGGGCACCGGAAGGTGCGGACGCGGAAACTGCGCATCACATGGCTCCAGACGGTCAGCTTCCTGATCGCCGCGCTCGCCGCCGTGATCGTGGCGATGGTGAGCGTCTTCGGCGGCCTGGCCGCCTACGCCCCGCTGCAGCACATCGCGGCCAGGACCCGGAGCGGCCCGTTGCACTGGTGGCCGCTGCTCGTCTACGGCCCCTGGATGGTGGCCTCTCTCTCCATCCTGCGGACCGCCCTGCACCGGCGGCGCGCCCTGCACTCCTGGTGCGTGGTGCTGCTGTTCTCCTCCGTCGCGATGACGCTGTGCGTGGCCGAGGCCGAGAGGTCGTTCACCGGGATGGCCGCGGCCGTCCTGCCGGCTCTCGCCGCCCTGACCTGCTTCCAGCAACTGGTCCGGCAGGTCACCCTGACCCGGCCACCGCGCCAGCGCATCTCCCGCCACCGGCAGCGTCCCACGCAGGGGGCCCGGGGCAGATGACCCGCACGACGGGCCACCGCCCCCGGTGGCCCGTCCGGGCGGCGGACCTCCCCGGACGGTGGTGTCACCGACGGTGCTGGATTGCGATCACACGGCCACCGTGAACCCATTCATCACATGATCAGACACGCGATGCGCACGCTCTGCGCCGCCGCCCTCGTGGCCGCCCCCCTCGCACTGACCGCGACGCCCGCACAGGCCCTGACGTCGTGCACGGTCAACGGCGTTCCCGTCTCCGGCACGACCGTCAGCGGGACCGCCGGCTCCGACTACATCAGCTGCGGCGCCCTCGCCCCGGGCGACAGCGTCAACGGCCTGGGCGGGTCCGACTACATCGCCATCAACGGCGTGGTCGCCGGCACCGTCGACGGTGGCGCCGGCGGTGACTCCGTCACGGCCAACTCCGGTACCACGTCGAGCGGCCGGGTCCTCGGCGGTGACGGCGGCGACTCCCTCTTCGTGGGTCCGAACGCCGGCACGGTCGACGGCGGGCCCGGGGCGGACTTCTGCCGGGTCGCCTCCGGCAACCCGCCCGTCAACTGCTGACAGGCCGTGCGGGGGTTCCCTATTCCTCCGGCTCCCAGGCCCGGAGCAGGTCGATGAGCCCGGCGTCCCCGTCGATCCGCACGGAGTCGGCCGGGACGCGGTCGTAGAAGAACAGGACCAGCTCACCGGCCGTGCCCCGGACGCAGACACCGGCGGGCTCGGGGCCCTCCCCGGCGGCGGCGTTCAGACGGCTGAACCGAGCGCCGTCGCCGTCCCGGCGCCGGGACAGCGCTTTTCCCGCCCACCAGGAGCGACCGCCCGCGCCCGAGGCAGCCGCGGCGACGGGGATGCGCTCTCCTCGGCGTGCTCAGGGGAGGGCGAGTCGATGTTCGGTCGAATCTTTCATCTGATCACCAGTGATCCGCTCGAGCCCTGCGCGTGCTTGGCCACGGTACGGCGATCCTGCCGACGTCGGAAACCGGCTGGAAGTATTGGGAAACTTCGTCATGACCTTGACCTATTCGAGCCTGCGGACGGCCCAGCTCGCCGGATGCTCCGTATTGGTGTCGGCGTTCCTGCTCGGCGCGTGCACAACGTCTGGCAGCGGTGAGGACAGTGCGGATTCTTCACAGTCGCCCGCACCGAGTTCGGCTCGGACGGCATCCAAGCCGTCGGAGCAAGAACTCAGCAAGCAGGCCCAGGCGGCTCTTGCCGCCGTCCACAGCGGCACGCCTGTCGAAGCCGGCGCGGAACGCGTAACCGACGGTATTCACAGCGAACCCACCCTGAGCAAGGGAAAGACCTACCGAATCAGCCTCGCATGCGCCGGAAACGGGACCGCGCAGCTGACCTTCGTGCCCGCGAACGCCGGCACGAAGACCACGGTGCCATGCGACAAGTCAGTGGTTCAGCAGCGGATCACCGCGGACAAGCCGGTCCGCATCAACGCCGACGGAACCAGGGGATCGACCGGCGTGATCGCCTGGCAGATCAACGCTCTGTAGCCCGATCACCGGCCCGCGGCCGGTGGCTTAAGCACTTACGAGCGCCTGGACGCGGGGAGCGCTGGTAGACAGAGTTCGATTGCTCAGGCCTCGTTCGTGTCGAGGCCGGACGGTGCCGGCGACGTGCGGCGGACCGGCTTCCACGCCGTGTGGCCGACCGCTACCAGCGGTCGGCCACACGGGATGATCAATGCCTTACAGCGCTCTGACCTGTCCTTACAGCACCGGCAGGTTCTTCCGCAGCTCGAACGCCGTCACCTCGGACCGGTACTCCTCCCACTCCGACTTCTTGTTGCGCAGGAAGAAGTCGAAGACGTGCTCGCCGAGGGTCTCGGCGACCAGGTCGCTGCTCTCCATCAGGGTCAGGGCCTCGCCGAGGTTCTGCGGGAGGGGCTCGATGCCCATCGCGCGGCGCTCGGCGTTGGACAGGGCCCAGACGTCGTCCTCGGCGCCGGGCGGGAGTTCGTAGCCCTCCTCGATGCCCTTCAGACCCGCCGCCAGGAGGACGGCGTACGCCAGGTACGGGTTGGTGCCGGAGTCCAGGGAGCGGACCTCCACGCGCGCGGAGCCGGTCTTGCCGGGCTTGTACATGGGCACGCGGACCAGGGCCGAGCGGTTGTTGTGGCCCCAGCAGATATAGGAGGGGGCCTCGCCGCCGGCGCCCGCCGTGCGCTCGGAGCCGCCCCAGATGCGCTTGTAGGAGTTCACCCACTGGTTGGTGACCGCGGAGATCTCCGCCGCGTGCCTGAGCAGGCCCGCGATGAAGGAGCGGCCGACCTTGGAGAGCTGGTACTCGGCGCCCGACTCGTAGAACGCGTTGCGGTCCCCCTCGAAGAGGGACAGGTGGGTGTGCATGCCGGAGCCGGGGAACTCCGAGAACGGCTTCGGCATGAAGGTCGCCTGCACCCCCTGCTCCAGCGCCACCTGCTTCATGACCAGGCGGAACGTCATGATGTTGTCCGCCGTGGACAGGGCGTCGGCGTAGCGCAGGTCGATCTCCTGCTGGCCGGGGGCGCCCTCGTGGTGGGAGAACTCCACCGAGATGCCCATCGACTCCAGCATGGTGATCGCCTGCCGGCGGAAGTCCATGCCCACGTTCTGCGGGGTGTGGTCGAAGTAGCCCGAGTTGTCGGCCGGGGTCGGCCGGGAGCCGTCGACGGGCTTGTCCTTGAGCAGGTAGAACTCGATCTCGGGGTGGGTGTAGAAGGTGAAGCCCAGGTCGGAGGTCTTGGCCAGAGCGCGCTTGAGGACGTAGCGCGGGTCGGCGAAGGACGGGGATCCGTCGGGCATCAGGATGTCGCAGAACATCCGGGCGGTGCCGGGGGCCTCGGCGCGCCAGGGCAGGATCTGGAAGGTGGAGGGGTCCGGCTTGGCGATCATGTCGGACTCGTAGACCCGGGCGAAGCCCTCGATGGCGGAGCCGTCGAAGCCGATGCCCTCGTCGAAGGCCTGCTCCAGCTCGGCCGGAGCCACGGCCACGGACTTGAGGAAGCCCAGCACGTCCGTGAACCACAGGCGTACGAACCGGATGTCGCGCTCCTCCAACGTCCGGAGCACGAACTCCTGCTGCTTGTCCATCTTCCGCTTCCCCATCCTTGCTGGTCAGGCCGCCCGGTTTCCCGCATCGCGGGGCAGGCGGTCGGGCACCTGAGCATCACACCACAACACCGTTTCACGTGCGTTGCGGACCTTGATCGCCCGGGCGTCCTCGGCCTGAACGCCTCACATACGGCAGGTGTACCGCTCTGCCGCCCATCTTGCCTGCCCGGGGCGGCATCCGTAATGGCCGGTCCCCCTCAATGGCCGGTCCCCCTTCGGTCGTGACCGACACCACCGTCTTTAATTTGCATCCCAGATGCAAGTTTACCTACCGTTCTGATCAGCCGAGCGATCGAGCGAGTCGAAGCGATCGAGCCCATCGAGGAGTCCTGATGCTGTCCGAGCAGTCAGCAGCCACCGTCCGCGCCACCCTGCCCGCCGTCGGCGCGGCCATCGGGGAGATCACCGAGCGCTTCTACGTCCGGCTGTTCGAGGCCCACCCCGAACTGCTGCGGGACCTGTTCAACCGCGGCAACCAGGCCGCCGGCATCCAGAAGCAGGCCCTGGCCGCCTCCATCGCCGCCTTCGCCACGTACCTGGTGGACAACCCCGAGCAGCGGCCCGACGCGATGCTCGAGCGGATCGCCCACAAGCACGCCTCGCTGGGCATCGTCCCGGAGCAGTACCCGATAGTCCACGAGCACCTGTTCGCCGCCATCGCCGAGATCCTGGGCGACGCGGTCACCCCCGAGGTCGCCGCCGCCTGGACCGACGCCTACTGGCTGATGGCCAACGCCCTCATCGCCATCGAGAAGCGGCTGTACGCCCGGAGCGAGCAGCGCGGCTGGCGCGAGTGGAAGGTCGTCGAGCGGACCGACGAGACCGCCGACGTCGCGAGCTTCAGGCTCCGCCCGGTGGACGACGGCCCGGTGCCCGGCTACCGCGCCGGCCAGTACGTCTCGGTCGGCGTCACGCTCGCGGACGGTGCCCGACAGATCCGCCAGTACAGCCTGACCGCGACCCCCGGCTCGCCGGAGCGGCAGTTCGCCGTCAAGCGGGTGACCGGCGACGGCACCGCGCCCGACGGCGAGGTCTCCAACCACCTGCACGCCCACGTGCGCGAGGGCGGCGTCCTGCGGCTCTCCGCGCCCTACGGCGCCCTGGTCCTGCAGGACACCGGGGCGCCGCTGCTGCTCGCGTCCGCCGGTATCGGCGTCACCCCGATGATCGCCATGCTGGAGCAGCTCGTCCTCACCGGCCACCGGGCCCCGGTGACCGTGGTGCACGCCGACCGCTCCCCCGCCGCGCACACCCTGCGCTCCGACCACGAGGCGTACACGGCGAAGCTGCCCGACGCCGAGCCGGTCTTCTTCTACGAGCAGGATGCCGAGGGCGCCGGGCGGCCCGGCCTGGTCGACCTGTCGGACGTCGACGTCCCGGCCGGCACGCACGCCTACCTCTGCGGCCCGCTGCCCTTCATGCGCGCGGTGCGCGCCCAGCTCGTCGACAAGGGCGTGGCCCCCGCCGACATTCACTACGAGGTGTTCGGCCCGGACCTCTGGCTCGCCGACGCCGCCTGACCCGGACGAGCGCGAAGGGCGCCCCGCGGGACCCCACCGGCCCCGCGGGGCGCCCTTCCGTGTCACCGGGCACCTCGCCCGCCCCCCTGCCGGAGCCGCGGCGCGCTCCCCTACCGGGGCTGCGGCGCCCGGCCGATCTCCAGCAGCAGCGGAGCCGTCGGGTCGACGACGATGTCCTGCACCGTCACCGGGTCCAGCGCCGCGTAGAACGCCTCCTGGGCCCGGCGCAGCGCGCCCCGCAGCCGGCAGCCAGAGTTCAGCGGGCACGGTGCGACGCCCTGGCCGGCGCCGTCGCAGTCGACGACGTCGCCGTCCCCCTCGAAGGCGCGCACCACGGCGCCCACCGACGCCGTGCGCCCCTTTCCGGTCAGACTCAGGCCGCCGCCCCGGCCGCGGCGGGCGTCGACCAGCCCCATGTGCTGGAGCTCGGCGACGACCTTGGCCGCGTGGGTGTAGGGCACGTCCATGTCCCCCGCGACCTGACGTGTCGTGGGGCTGGTCCCGTCGGCGACGGTGAGTCGCATGAGGACCCGCAGGGCCAGGTCGGTGGAGCGCAGCAGCCGCATACCACGAGGGTAGGTAATGCGCATCATGGGTTCAAATTATTCGGTTCCCGTGCCCTCGCTGCGGAACGGGACCGCGAGCGCACTACGATCGGCGAGCCCCATCGTCCACGCCCCTTTCCCCAGAAGGACACGCCTCATGGGTTCCGCCAAGAACAGCAGCGCCGCGCGCAAGGCACGCATCGAGGAGATGCGGCGCGCCGAGCATGCCCGCGCGCGCCGCAACCGGGTGCTCACCGTCGCCGCCAGCGTGGTGGTCGTCGCCGGCCTCGCCGTCGGCGGTGTGGTGCTGGTGAACTCGCAGTCCGGCAAGAAGGACTCGGCGGCGAGCGGCGACGCCAAGAACTCCGGTGACTCGGGGCACTTCACCACCGGCGCGGACGGGGTGCGGACCTGGTCCGGGAAGCTGTCGCGGACGCACGTCACCAGCAAGGTGTCGTACCCGATGCACCCGCCGGTCGGCGGCAACCACAACCCGGTGTGGCTCAACTGCAACGGCGACGTCTACACCGAGCCGGTGCAGGACGAGAACGCCGTGCACGCGCTGGAGCACGGCGCGGTCTGGGTGACGTACACCGGCAAGGCCGCGAAGGCGGACGTCGAGGCGCTCTCGGCGAAGGTGAAGAAGACGCCGTACTCGCTGATGAGCCCGTACGCGAACCAGGCCGCCCCGATCATCCTGTCCGCGTGGGGCCACCAGGTGACCGTGAAGAGCGCGAGCGACCCCGAGGTGGACAAGTTCTTCGCCACGTACGTGCAGGGCAAGCAGACGCCCGAGCCGGGCGCCTCGTGCACCGGTGGGGCGATGAAGTGAGGCGGCAGCACGTCGGCTGGGCGGCGGGCGCGGCCGCGGCGGTGCTCGTCGCGGCCGGCGCGATCACCTACGCCGTGGCCGAGGACACGGGCGGGACGGACACGAGGACGCCGACGGCCGAGTCCGCCGACGCCGGGTTCGCGCGGGACATGGCCGTCCACCACCAGCAGGCCGTCGAGATGTCGTACATCGTGCGGGACCGCACGAAGAACGAGGAGGTGCGCCGCCTCGCCTACGACATCGCGCAGACCCAGGCCAACCAGCGCGGCATGCTGCTGGGCTGGCTGGACCTGTGGGGGCTGCCGAAGGTGTCCGCCGACCCGCCGATGACCTGGATGGGCATGGGCGACATGCCCGCCGGCAAGGACGGCGCGCTGATGCCGGGGATGGCGACCAACGCCGAGCTGAAGAAGCTCGGCACGCTCGACGGCAAGCAGGCGGAGGTCTTCTACCTCCAGCTCATGACGGACCATCACAAGGGCGGCGTCCACATGGCCCAGGGCTGTGCCGCCAAGTGCACGGTCGGGGTGGAGAAGCGGCTCGCGCAGGGCATGGTCGAGGCGCAGCGGTCGGAAATCGAGCTGATGGCCGGAATGCTCAAGGAGCGTGGCGCACAGCCCCGTTCATAGCATCACCATCCGGACTCTCATCATAAAAACCTCAAATCACCTTGAATGAAGGTTCTTTGAGCTTCTCTTGACCTCTGCGTTCCCCTGGCATGAACGGTTCATCGCAAGAGTGGCCATCGTCGTGTGATCCATTCGCCGGTCCGAACCGCCGCGGGTCGGTGCGTACGTCCACGACGTACCAGCCACTACATGCATGCGAACCGCATCGCAGGGGGTTCTATGAGATCCAACCGCGCCAAGATGCGCGCCGGCGTGAGCATGGCAGCGACGCTGCCGATGATCGCCGGCGCGCTGGCGCTGGGCATACCCACGGCGCACGCCGCGGACGGCCCGGCCCGTGACGCGCTGAAGGGCACCAGGCCCACGTGGGCCACCGCCACGGCGGACAAGGGTGCCACCTCGAACGACGCCCAGGTCAAGGCCCGGGTCTATCTGGCGGGACGGGACTCGGCGGGACTGGCGGCCTACGCCAAGGCCGTGTCCGACCCGAACTCGCCGCTCTACGGCAAGTTCCTCAGCGCCAAGAAGGCGCAGGCCCGCTTCGGGGCCACCAAGGCCCAGGTGGCCGCCGTCAAGTCCTGGCTGAAGTCGGCCGGCCTGACGGTCACCGGGGTCACCTCGCACTACGTCGCCGTCTCCGGTGACGTGGCCGCCGCCGAGAAGGCGTTCGGCACCCAGTTCCACAACTTCGCCAAGGGCTCGAAGACCTACCGCGCCCCGGCGAAGACCGCGTCCGCGCCGGCCGGCCTGAAGGGCGCCGTCCTGACCGTCACGGGTCTGGACAACGCCCCGCACAAGGCGCACCACAAGGACCAGCTTCCGCCGCCGGACGCCGTGTTCAAGAACTCCGGGCCGTTCTCCTCGTACTACGGCTCGAAGACCGCGAGCACGCTGCCGGACGCGTACGGCCAGAAGGTCCCGTACGCGATCAAGGGTTACACCGGCAAGCAGCTGCGCGCCGCCTACGGCGCCGGCACGTACACCGGCAAGCACGTGCGCATCGCCATCACCGACGCGTACGCCTCGCCGACCATCGCCTTCGACGCGGGCAAGTACGCGGTGAAGAACGGTGACGCGGCCTGGAAGACCGGTCAGCTCCACCAGGTGCTGCCGAAGAACTACACGAAGACCGAGGAGTGCGGCGCGGCCGGCTGGTACGGCGAGGAGACCCTCGACGTCGAGGCCGTGCACGCGGTGGCGCCGGACGCCGACGTCACGTACGTGGGCGCCGCGTCCTGCTACGACGACGACCTGCTGGACTCGCTCAGCAAGATCGTCGACGGTCACCTGGCCGACATCGTCTCCAACTCCTGGGGCGACATCGAGGCCAACCAGACGCCGGACCTCCTGGCCGCCTACGACCAGGTGTTCCAGCTCGGCGCGGTGCAGGGCATCGGCTTCTACTTCTCCTCCGGTGACGACGGCGACGAGGTCGCCAACACCGGTGTGAAGCAGGTCGACACCCCGGCCAACTCCTCGTGGGTGACCGCGGTCGGCGGTACCTCGCTGGCCGTCGGCAAGGGCGACGAGTACCAGTGGGAGACCGGCTGGGGCACCGAGAAGGCGACCCTGTCGGCCGACGGCAAGAGCTGGACGGGCTTCCCGGGCGCCTACACCTCGGGCGCGGGCGGCGGCACCAGCAGGACCGTGCCGCAGCCGTACTACCAGAAGAACGTCGTCCCGAAGGCGCTCGCCACGGCCAACAACGCCGCCGGCAACCGCGTCGTCCCGGACATCGCGGCCATCGCGGACCCGAACACGGGCTTCCTGGTCGGCCAGACCCAGACCTTCCCCGACGGCACCGAGCAGTACAGCGAGTACCGCATCGGCGGCACCTCGCTGGCCGCCCCGGTGATCGCGGCGGTCCAGGCCCTGGCCCAGGAGGCGCGCGGCGGCAAGGCGCTCGGCTTCGCCAACCCGGCGATCTACGCGAAGTACGGCAAGAAGGGCGTCTTCCACGACGTCACGGACAACCCGACGGGCTCCGGCCTGGCGGTCGCCCGGATCGACTTCGTGAACGGCTTCGACGCCGCCGACGGCCTCGCGACCTCGGTCCGCAGCCTTGGCAAGGACAGCTCGCTGTCCGCGGTGAAGGGCTACGACGACGTCACCGGCGTGGGCTCGCCCGCTGACGGCTACGTCCAGTCGTACCGGCGTCACTGATCATCTGACCCGCCAGAAGGGGCGTGGGGTGCGTGCACCCCACGCCCCTTCGTCGTCCCCTTCGCCGTCCGGGGGCGCGGCACACACCCCCGCACCCCCCATCGTGTCGCTCTGACGATTACACTGGGCGTGTGCCTCCGTTGAACTTCTGGTCGATCTATCAGCATGGCTTCGCACGGGTTGCCGCGTGCACGGGTCACACCGTCATCGCGGATCCGCACGCCAACGCCGAAGCGGTCCTGCGTCACGCACGCCGGTGCGCCGGGGAGGGCGTCGCCGTGGCCGTCTTCCCGGAGATGGTGCTGTGCGGCTACTCCATCGAGGACCTGCTGCTCCAGGACGCCCTGCTCGACCAGGTCGAGGCGGCGCTGCAGGAGGTGGTCGCGGGGTCGGCGGACCTGTTGCCGGTCCTGGTGGTCGGTGCCCCGCTGCGCCACCGCAACCGGGTCTACAACTGCGCGGTGATCGTGCACCGCGGCCGGGTCCTCGGCGTCGTGCCGAAGTCGTACCCGCCGAACTACCGGGAGTTCTACGAGCGCCGGCAGATCGGCGACGGCGCCGACGAGCGCGGCGGATCGATCCGGCTCGGCGGCGAGAGCGTGCCGTTCGGCGTGGACCTGCTGTTCGCGGCCGAGGACGTGCCCGGTCTGGTGCTGCACGCGGAGATCTGCGAGGACATGTGGGTGCCGGTGCCGCCCAGCGCGGAGGCGGCCCTCGCAGGCGCGACCGTCCTGGTCAACCTCTCGGGCAGCCCGATCACGGTCGGCCGGGCCGAGGACCGCAAGCTGCTGTGCCGCTCGGCGTCCTCCCGCTGCCTGGCCGCGTACGTCTACGCGGCGGCCGGTCTCGGCGAGTCGACCACCGACCTGTCCTGGGACGGCCAGGCGATGGTCTACGAGAACGGCCTGCTGCTGGCCGAGACCGAGCGGTTCCCGCTCGGCGACAGCTACGCGGTGGCCGACGTGGACCTCGACCTGCTTCGGCAGGAGCGGCAGCGGATGGGCACGTTCGACGACAACCGCCGTACCCACAAGGCGCGCACCGACGACTTCCGGACGGTCGCCTTCGAACTCGATCCGCCCCGAACCGACCTGGGCCTGCGCCGCCGCCTGGAGCGTTTCCCGTTCGTGCCGGCCGACGCCGACCGCCTCGCGCAGGACTGCTACGAGGCCTACAACATCCAGGTCGAGGGCCTCCAGCAGCGGCTGGCGGCGATCGGCGGCCCGAAGGTGGTCATCGGGGTGTCCGGCGGCCTGGACTCCACGCACGCGCTGATCGTCGCCGCCCGCGCGATGGACCGCGCGGGCCGCCCGCGCAGCGACATCCTGGCCTGGACCCTGCCCGGCTTCGCCACCAGCGACCACACCAAGGACAACGCCCACAAGCTGATGGAATCGCTCGGGGTCACCGCCGCCGAGCTGGACATCACGCCGACCGCGCGGCTGATGCTGCGGGAGATGGGCCACCCGTTCGCCTCCGGCGAGCCGGTGTACGACGTCACCTTCGAGAACGTGCAGGCCGGTCTGCGCACGGACTACCTCTTCCGGCTGGCCAACCAGCGCGGTGGCATCGTGCTCGGCACCGGAGACCTCTCGGAGCTCGCGCTCGGCTGGTCGACGTACGGCGTCGGCGACCAGATGAGCCACTACAACGTCAACTCCGGTGTGCCGAAGACGCTGATCCAGCATCTGATCCGCTGGGTCATCAGCAGCGGCCAGTTCGGTGAGGAGACCGGCCGGACGCTCGCCGCGATCCTCGACACCGAGATCAGCCCGGAGCTGGTCCCGGGCGAGGAGATGCAGTCGACGGAGTCGAAGATCGGCCCGTACGCGCTGCACGACTTCACTCTCTTCCACGTGCTGCGCTACGGATTCCGGCCGTCGAAGATCGCCTTCCTGGCCTGGCACGCCTGGCACGACCCGGACTCCGGTGACTGGCCGCCGAACTTCCCGGAGGCCAAGCGGGTGGCGTACGAACTGCCGGAGATCCGGCGCTGGCTGGAGGTCTTCTGCCGTCGCTTCTTCGGGTTCGCCCAGTTCAAGCGCTCGGCCATGCCGAACGGCCCGAAGGTCTCGGCCGGCGGCTCCCTCTCCCCGCGCGGCGACTGGCGCGCCCCGTCCGACGGCAACGCGCGCGCCTGGCTGCGGGACCTGGCCCGCTTCGACGACCTTACGACTTGAGCGCGTCGACGAAGGGGGCCCAGGCGGCCGCGCCGATGAGGAGGGCGGGGCCGTCGGGGCGCTTGGAGTCGCGGACGGGGACCAGGCCGGGGATGTTGTGGGCGACTTCCAGGCAGTTGCCGCCGCTTTCGTTGCTGTAGCTGCTCTTGAGCCAGAGCGCTTCACTCAAGTCGATCCGGGTGCATGCCATTTCGATAATCCTCTGCCGCTGCCTTGATCATGGCGAGGGACGTGTCTGGTGACAGCGCAACGGCCCTCAGGTGATCGTAGGCCTTGCGGTACTGCTCCACGAGGGCCGGATCGTCGACGGTGTCTCCGCTGTAGGAGGCCTCGGTGTAGACCAGCGGCGGGGCATCCGGGAACGTCATGGTCATGATGGAGGCGGCCATCAGCGGATACGCCCTTTGTTTCCGCGGAACGATCTGCGGAGTGATCCGGCGCCGGTCCGCCAACTCCACGATGCGGTCTAGCTGCGCAGCCGTGTCCTCGGCCTCCAAGAGCGGTTCAGTGAGCAGTGACTCGTGCAGGATGACCCAGTACTCCGGAGTGCGGTGATCCACCTCGAAGAGGTCGGCGCGCGCCATGCGGGCATCGACCTTCTCCTTCACCTCGGCCTCGAGAGACAGCGGGAGGCCCGCCAGAATGACGGCCCGTGCGTACGCCGGGGTTTGGAGCAATCCCGGGAACACGTTGGGGCTCCACTCCTCGATGGTCCTGGCGTGCTTCTCCGCCTCCAGGACCTTCTCGAAGTACTCGGCGTGCCCAGCGCGCCGCGCCCTCCGAACATCCTCACAGTGCCGTTCGAAGTAGCCGTCGGTGCCCAGTACCCGGTCCACGTGCCGGGCCAGATCCATCGGCATGCGCCGCTTGCCGTGTTCGATGTCGCTGAGGTGTGACTTGCCGTAGAAGCTGCCCTCGACCAACCGCTCCAGCGAGAGTCCCGCAGCCTCCCGCTGCCACCTCAACTCCTTGCCGTAGAAGTCGGGGACGCTGACCGAACCGTCGATGTCCTTGCGCCGGACCACGTGCTCACCGCCGTAACTCATCCTGCCGTTTCCGCTGCTCGCGTCGCGGACGCGAACCCTCTTCCACGGTAGCGAGCCGGACGACACTCTGTGAGGTGTTCGTAACTCACCGCACAGAAGGCCGAAGCCCCCCATGCCCGACCACTCCCCCACCGCCTACGACGTCACCCTCTGCGTGGAGAACCTGCGCACCGCCCTCGCCCTGCACGGCATCACGCTGCCCTCGCTGCGCGTCGACCTGCCGAGCCTCGCCGGTTCGTACACGCCGCCCGCCGGCCTCGTCGCGCTCGGGAACTGCAACACGGCCACGGCCCAGGCACTCGCCGCCGCCCTGCGCGGGACGGCGGCGGAGCGATGACCTTCGAACTCGACCTGCTCGCCACCCCGAAGGCCGTACCGGAGCTGCGCCACCGCCTGCGCGCCCTCGACCACGAAGTGCGCCTGTGCGCGACGGAGTTACTGACCAACGTCATCGATCACCTCGGCGAGGGCACTCCGGTCACGGTCCGAGTGACCGGCACCCCCCACGGTCACACCCGCGTCGAGGTCACCGACCCCGACGCACGCGCCCTTCCCGTTCTCCTAGCGGCCACCGACACCGCCGAATCCGGCCGTGGCCTGACCCTGATCGACGCCCTCGCCCAGCGCTGGGGCGTGGACCAGGGCCCGGACCACAAGACGGTCTGGTGCGAACTGCCCGGACACGGGGGCCGACTTGAGCCGCCGGTCACGGAAAACGCCGTGCGGCCGGACGGGCGACCCCGGACACTGGCGCGGTGAATCAGACGCAGGAGATCGCGAAGCTGCTCGACGGCGTGCTGGGCCCGGATGCCATCGGCACCTACCTCCACGGTTCCTCGGTGCTCGGCGGCCTCAGACCGGCCAGCGATGTGGACCTGCTGGTCGTCTCCCGACGGTCGATGTCCGAGCGGAAGCGGCGGACGCTGCTCGAGGGACTGCTCCCGCTCTCCGGCTCCGGGAACAAGGCCCACCCGGTCGAGCTCACCGTGGTCGTCCAGTCAGAGGTCCGGCCGTGGCGGTACGCGCCGACCTGCGACTTTCTCTACGGCGAGTGGCTGCGCGCCGAGTACGACGCCGGGCGGGTACCCCGTCCGGAGCCGATGCCCGACCTGGCCCTGGCGATCAGCATGACGCTGGTCGGTGACCACGCGCTCACGGGCCCCCCTCCGGCACGGGTTCTGGCCTCCGTCCCGCCCGCCGACCTGGTCCGGGCGAGTCTGGCGGGCATCCCCGGCCTGCTCGACAACCTGGCCGGCGACACCCGTAACGTCCTGCTGACCTTCGCCCGCATCTGGACCACGCTGGCCACCGGCAGGATCGTGTCGAAGGACAGTGCCGCCGACTGGGCTCTCGCCCGTCTCCCGCCCGAGCACCGCCCCGTCCTCGCGCACGCCAGGCACCTGTACCTCGACTGCCGCTACTCCGAGGAGAGCTGGAGCGACGAGTCGCGGGCACAGGTCCGCCCGCATGTGGACCATGTGCTCGCCCAGATCGACCGGCTGCGCACCCGTACCTCATGAAGGAGTGGCTCGACCACATCGCGTACTGGGCCGGCCCTGGCTCGCCAGGCGCCAGAACGTCCCCCGGAACTGTGGCCTCCACCACGGCGAATGTGGTCATGTACCTGGTGAGATCACCGGATGCTCGGTCTACTCCTGCGCGTGCTGCCCTTCTGGGTCCGCGAACCCCTGCTCATCGTGATCGGGTCCGTCGTCGGCCTGCGCATCATGTATCTCGCCGTCCGCGACACCGACCGGGTCGCGGCCGCCATCGGAGCGGCGTTCCTCGTGTTCACGGCGATACGCGTCCACACGGTGGTCCGGGCACTTCGCGCACGCCGGAACCGGGGTCAGGGTTCGGCGTGCGCTGCGCGTGGGATGTTGACCGATACCACCGCACCGGCGCCGGATCAGGCCGGGGCCTCGACCACGGCCCGGGCTCAGGCCCCTGCCCCGACCCCGGCCCCGACTCCCATGCAGTCTCAGGCCCCGACCCCAGCCCCGGTCCCGACCCCGGTCCCGGTCCCGGTCGGAGGCCATGCCGGAGCCGGAACCGGACCGCGTTCCGGCCAGGGCAAGCCGGAGAAGGACCACAACGCGTGGGGTCAGGCCGTCGCGGCCCTGGCCGTGTTCGGGGCGCTCGCGGCCGCGGTGTGGCTGGGTGACCGCGTGATGCCGGCCGATGCCAACACGGCGCAGCCCGCCTCCTGTTCGGACTTGGACACGGAACACGAGAAGCTGCCGAAGGCTTACAAGAACACGCCCCGGGCCGTGACCGGCGACGATCTGTGCAAGGCGCTCAACCGGCCCGACCTGGCCCGGCTCCTGGGAACCCCCCAAGAGATCGCGGACTCGGCTTCCGGCAGCAACGGCACCGCGCTCCTGAGCGACGGGAAGGTCGCCGAGCCGGACGCCCAGATCACGTTCGACACGTACACCGTGAAGCTCTCGGCCACCTACGGCCAGCTGTCGACCGCTCAGTACATCAGGCTGATCGACATGGCGGGTGACAGGATCGAGAGCAACATGAGGACGGCCCAGGTTCTCGGCAGGCCCGCGGTCTTCTCCTCGGAGCACACCATGAAGTTCGAGATCAACTTCGGCGGTGACCAGAAGAGCGCGCCGGCCCAGCAGGGTCCGCTGGCCAGGACGCTGTCCGTGGCCCTCGACCGGAAGGACCGGGGCGGCTACTACGACCTCACCGTGTGGAGCCAGACCGGCGCCCTCCCGAACGACAGCGCTCTTCTCGACATCGCCGAGAAGGTCCTCCCGGAGATCCCCGAACGGAGTGCTCACTGAGCCGTTCTGCCGCCCCGGAAGCGTCAGGCGGTAGTGGCCGCCCGGTCGGACTCGCTGCGCAGGACACAGAACTCGTCGCCTTCCGGATCGGCGAGGATCACCCAGCCCGAGCCATCGGGATTCCGGTGATCGGCGACAAGGGTGGCGCCGAGGCCCAGCAGCCGTTCCACCTCCTGCTCACGCGTGGTCTCCGGGCGCAGGCACAGATGGATCCGGTTCTTGCTCGTCTTGGACTCGGGTACCTGGTTGAAGTGCAGCACCGGGCCCTCCGCCAGCAGCACCTGGACCTCCGGATCACCCGGTCCGTCGTCCGGATGCAGCGGACGGCCGGTCGCCCTGCTCCAGAACCGGGCCAGTTCGTAGGCATCCGCACAGTCGATCGCCACGTTCTGCACCACCGAGACCATGCGCGCGAGCCTTCCTGATTTCCACTCCGGACGCCACCCAGGGGCCTGCCCGGCGAATCCTGCCGGACAGGCCCCTGCGCCCAAGCAGGACTCAGCGCTTGAGCGTGAAGGCGAAGTCGCCGGAGAGCCTGCCGCTCAGCCGGACGGCCGAGACGATCTTCCCCTCCATGACCAGTCTCTCGACCTCGGCCCGTGAAAGACCGCAGCCTTCGGCGATCAGCCGCACCGGCCGGACCGGGATCCGGGCCGCGAAGCGGACCGAGACGTCGATCACCTCGCGGTCAAGGTGATCCGATCCGCCGGTGTCGAGACGCCAGGCGGCGTCCCAGTCGAGGGCGATGCGATTGCGTCGCCGCACGACGGGATCCTGGAGCAACTCGGCTGCCAGACCTGGGTCGTTGTCGTGCGCCCGGTCCAGCAGGTCGGATCGTACGGAGCGCACGTTCGACCGCTCCAGGACCGTGAGTTTCGTCGTCTCCCCGCAACTGGTGCAGAGCGCGAGGAGCCAGACGTCGATGAGCTTGTGGTTCGCGTTGACCCGGAACTTGCCGCTCGTCCGGAAGCGTTCGGACGCGCACGCGTGGCAGCGCCGGAGAACCAGTGGCAGGCAGGTGGGCATGACCACCCAGCTATTGAGCACAGAAGTACACCGTCTTCAGTGAGAAGTCCGCAGCAAAAAGCAGCGCGGCGCAGATGCGCGAAGCGCGACCAATCAGCAATCGGGGGGTCTCACACGGTGTACAACGGCACGTCCTTGCCCAGGCGACTCGGTCCGGCAGCACGATAGTGACAACCAGCGGTACCGCTCCACCGGTTTTCCAACGCCCCGCCACAGATGGAGCGCGGTCACGAAAGCCGCCTGGCCGCCCGCCGGCCGTCAGTAGCGGTGGCCGGGCCAGTGCGGGTCCGTGTAGCGGTCCTCGCCAGTGAGTCCGAGCAGCCGTATCCGGTGCTGCAGATCCGCCGAAGCGCCCGACTCGCGAAGCCGCACCGCAGCGGGGCCGAGAAGCCAGTCGACCAGTTCGACGCGCGTCTCCTCCTCGTCGTGCTCGTACCAGTCGACGTGCCACGGCAGGCCGTCTCCCAGGAGCTCGTACTCCCATTCCGCTGCCGCCTCGGCGAGACGTCGGTCGCTGAGGCACCCGGTCTCCTGCTCCCAGTCGGCGAGCCAGGGGCCGACCGTTCCGGACGCCTCGGCACACATCGCGAAGACCTGGTGCGCCGGCACGGCCGCATCCGCATCGGTGAGGCTCTGCACCCACCAGGCATGCAGGAACTCCCTTACCGGACCGGCGTGCTCGTCAGGCCACTGCTGCCAGCGGGCGCGGGCGAAGGAGTACCCGGCCTCTTCCAACCCGAACAGCGGCTCCACCCGACCGGCGACCAGGGCAGTGGCGAACTGCGGCAGGATGCGGCGCAGCACAGCCGCGTGATCAAGCCAGTCGATGGCCTGCCAGGTCCGGCGCAAGAGGTCCGGCTCGAGTTCCACGTCCGGAGTCTTCAGAAGGGCAAGCTCCTCCGAACTACCCCAGTGACACTCACAGTTACGCTCGTCCGGATGGGCGGTCATGCTGCGGAAGGTGACCGAGAGGTCGTCCAGGGCGGCAGTGAGGCGGCGGCGTGCAGGGCGGTCGGCGAGAGGCATGATGACCTGGCATTCGAGGACTCCGTACGGCTTCCGCCGGCCGAAGATCGACACCTTACCCGGTGGGGCGGCGCACTCGTCCAAACTTTTCCCCTTCCGTTGGTCTGACCACCTGTTAGCGTTCGCGGATGGAAGATCTGGGAGCCATAGCTTGGCCGCCCGAGCCGATCAGGACCGAGCGGCTCGTGCTTCGTGAGCCCGAGGCCCGGGACCGTGCGGTGTTCATCGAACTGCTCGCCTCGCCCGAGGTGAACACCTACCTCGGTGGCCCACGGCCGCGTGACGAGCTTGAACGCGAGACTCCTGCGGTGCCCGAACGGTGGCCCGGGAGTTTCGTCGTCGATCTCGACGGGTCGATGATCGGCCAGCTCCTGCTCAGGAGAGCAACGGGGCACCGTCGCCCGGCTGCCGCGGGGAAGGTCGATCTCGGCTATCTGTTCCTGCCGCGGGCGTGGGGATCCGGCTACGCCTACGAGGCGTGCGAGGCGGCGCTCGGCTGGCTCGCCGGCGCGCTTCCCGGCGAGCCGGTGGTGCTCACCACCCAGACCGCCAACGTCGGCTCGATGCGTCTCGCGGCGAAGCTGGGGTTCACCGAGGTGGAGCGGTTCGAGGCCTGGGACGCCGAGCAGTGGCTCGGCATGCGGCCCCCGGTTCCGCCGCCCAGTTGAGCGAGAGTCATACCAAGGCCCGGACGATCAGGGCTGGTTGCCCGCATCATCCTGCTGGCGACCGCCGCCGCGGTGATCGCCGGCCTCGCCGTCCGGCCCGACCTCGCCCGCCTCACGGACCGGGACGACGCGACCCCGGTCGGGGACTCCTACGACGGCTACGACACCAAAGCGGCCGAGCAGCTGCGCGGGGACCAGTGCGTAGCCGCCGACGCCCTGCGCAAGGGCGGACCCAGCATGTTCGCCCTCGCGCAGAACTCCCTCGGGCTGCCGCCCGCCCAGCTCCACCAGAAGCTCGACCGGGACCTCTACAACACCGGCACCCCGCTGCACCAGGCGTACGCCGCCGACGAGACCGGCAGCGACCAGTGGGTCAAGAAGACGGATGAGCAGGAGCGGGCGGTGGTCCGGCCCCGTCAGCGGTCTGGATTCCCACCCCGGCGCACCGCAGGGACAGGACAAGAT
Source organism: Streptomyces sp. NPDC041129 (assembly GCF_055592265.1). Taxonomy (NCBI): domain Bacteria; kingdom Bacillati; phylum Actinomycetota; class Actinomycetes; order Kitasatosporales; family Streptomycetaceae; genus Streptomyces; species Streptomyces sp. NPDC041129. The sequence continues at coordinate 1,061,822 of NZ_JBVIYV010000001.1, forward strand.
CTTCGACCAGGTCGGCTGCTTCCGTGGCTCTGTTCGACGTGCGCCGCGCAGGGCCGCTGCGCAACGCCGCGACCGGCAAGTGCCTACACCTGCCGACGTTCGACAACAGCAAGGACGCCGTGCTGTCGACCTGCAACGGCTCCGCCATGCAGAAGCTCAAGATCGTCCCCAAGAGCCACACCGGCACCGCTCCGTCGAAGACCGACGTGGACAAGGCCAAGGCGGCCATCACGGGCGCGCAGTCGGAGGCGAAGAAGCAGCTCGGTGTCGTGAAGGCGCGGCTGGCGTCCGCACACTCGCGACCACCTACCCGACGGACTGGCGGCCGACTACTTTTGTTTCCGAGTTCACCCGCGAAGCCATTGAGGCCGCCACTACACAGCCGAGGCGCTGATCCCGATCAACATGGGACAGGACCAACCGGCACAGGGGAGATAAAGTAGATGCCGACCCCTCCCCATGATGGCGTAAGTTCCGCCGTCATGTTCAAGTCCGACCGGACCTTCAGGGTCTGGCGTTATGGGATCGGACATTCCCAACTGCTCCTTCGGGCAGTTCCCGACAGCGGGAACCCCGCTTGCCTGGACCTGCTTTTCGAGGGCGTGAGTGCCATGCAGTTGGTCCAGCAGTACAAGTCCATCGAGCTCTGCTCCGCGAGCGGGACCGAGGCTGAAGAGATGCTCGGCTTCTCCGGCATCAACCCGTCCGACAGGGAACGCCACCTGCCTGTCGTCCTCCGGTCCAGAACCGGATCAGGGTTCGTGCTGTGCCGAAGCGTCACCGCTGAGCGCGGCGGAGAAGACCCCCTCGGATCCGATCTCCCACATGAGGACCGCAGCGTCATCTGGAGCAGTCGGCCGCGGTCGTAGCCGGACCGGTCGCGCGGGGCGGGTGGAGGCAGGAGTTCCTCCGCCCGCCCCCGCGGCGTATCAGCGGCGAAGCGCCCCCGCCTGCTCCGGTACGTGCGCGGCGACCACGCGGCCCACCCGGGCCACCTCGCGCCGCCGGTCGACCGCGTACGCCGCGCCCGCCACGCCGAGGCCCAGTACCGCCAGCGCCGCCCCCGCCAGCGCCGGTGACGTCACGCCGAAGCCCGCTGCCAGGGCGAGGCCGCCGATCCAGGCGCCGCCGGCGTTGGCCAGGTTGAAGGCCGCCTGGTTGGCGGAGGAGGCGAGGGAGGGGGCCGCCGCGGCCTTCTCCATGACCATCAGCTGGAGGGGGGAGCCGGTGACGAAGGCCGCCATGCCGAGGAGGGCGACGGACAGGGCCGCGCTCCACTCCGCCCGCATGAGGACCGGGAACAGCAGCAGCACCGCGGCCAGGGAGACCAGGCCGCCGAAGAGGGTGCCGCGCAGGGAGTGGTCGGCCAGGCGGCCGCCGAGGAGGTTGCCGGCGGTCGCGCCGACGCCGAACAGCGCCAGGAGCAGCGTCACGTTGGTCTCGGCGAAGCCCGCCGCGTCCGTGAGCATCGGGGTGATGTAGCTGTAGGCGGCGAAGAGGGCGCCGAAGCCCGCCACCGTGGTGCCCAGGGCCAGCCACACCGGTACCGAGCGCAGGGCCGCCAGCTCGCCGCGCAGGCCGGTCGTGGGGGCGGCGGCCCGCTCGTGCGGGATCAGCAGGGCCAGCGAGGCTATCGCCGCCAGGCCGATCGCGCTCACGCCGAGGAAGGTGGCCCGCCAGCCCAGGTGCTGGCCCATCAGCGTGGCGGCGGGGACGCCCGCGATGTTGGCGACGGTCAGACCGAGGAACATCAGGGACACCGAGCGGGCCTTGCGTTCCGGCGCGACCATGTTCGTGGCGACCACGGCGCCGACGCCGAAGAACGCGCCGTGCGGCAGGCCGCTGAGAAAGCGGGCGGCCAGCAGGGCGTCGTTGCCGGGGGCGAGGGCGGAGAGCGCGTTGCCCGCCACGAAGAGGCCCATCAGGGCGATGAGGACCGTGCGCCGGGACATGCGCGCGGTCACGGCGGCCAGCAGCGGCGCGCCGATGACCACGCCCAGCGCGTACGCCGAGACCAGGTGCCCGGCGGCGGGGATGGAGATGCGCAGGTCGTCCGCGACGTCGGGGAGCAGCCCCATCATCACGAACTCGGTGGTGCCGATACCGAAAGCGCCGACGGCCAGTGCGAGCAGGGCCAGGGGCATGAAGGGCCTGTGCCTTTCGAAGGGAGAGCGGAGTTCCATTGCAGCGTATGTTCCCCTGCGGAACAAAGTCTCTCAGGCCCACTATTCCGGCCGGTTACGCGGACGTGTCGAGCTTCACACGGGCGGCGATCGGCAGGTGGTCGCTGTTGGTGCGCGGCAGGGTCCAGGAGCTCTCCGGCTGGACGCCCTTGACCAGGATCTGGTCGATCCGCGCCATCGGGAACGACGCCGGCCAGCTGAACCCGAAGCCACTGCCCGCCGCCCCCTGGGTGGAGCGCAGCTGGGAGGTGACGGCGTTCAGCGCGCGGTCGTTCATGGTGCCGTTGAGGTCGCCGAGCACGACCACCCGCTTCAGCTTCTCGTCGGCGATGGCCTCGCCGAGCGCGTCCGCGCTCTTGTCCCGCTGGCGTGCGGTGAACCCGGCCTCCACCTTCACCCGCACCGAGGGGAGGTGGGCGACGTAGACGGCGACCGGGCCCTCGGGGGTCGTCACCGTGGCGTGCATCGCGCGCTTCCAGCCGAGCTTGATGTCGACGGCTTCGACGCCGGTCATCGGGTACTTGCTCCACAGGCCGACCGTGCCGACGACCGCGTGGTACTTGTACGTCGCCGCCAGCGCCTTCTCGTACACCGGGACGGCCGAGGCGGGCAGCTCCTCCAGGGCCAGCAGGTCCGCGCCCGAGGAGGCGACGTCCTGGGCCGTCGCCGCCGGGTCGGGGTTGTCGGCGTTGACGTTGTGGGTGGCCACCGTGAGGTCGCCGCCCTCGCCCGCCTTGTCGAAGACGAGGCCGCCGAAGAGGTTCAGCCACACGATGGCCGGGAGCAGCACCGCGATCAGGGCGGTCGCCGACCTGCGGACCAGGCCGAGGACCAGCAGCACCGGGATGGCCAGCCCCAGCCAGGGCAGGAAGGTCTCGGTGAGGCTGCCGAGGTTGCCCAGCCGGTTGGGGACGCGCGAGTGCACCAGCATCACCAGGGCGAGCAGCAGCGCGAGGACGGCGAGCACGATGCCCCGCCGCCAGACACGTGGGTCGCCGCGCCAGCCCGTGACGAGGCGGTGCGCGAGGCGCCGAAGCCGGGATCCCGGTCGCTCGGGCCCCGAGCCGCCGTTGTCCGTCTCCGTCATGTACGCCTGCTGCGCCATACCGTCTGCCTCACTGCCTGCCGTGCACGCCGTCGTTCCCCCGCGCTTCTGTCGACCCTAGGGGATGATCGGCTCGTTCCCGCCGTCCCATGACGGCCGTACGGAAGACGAGGACGAACGAGGCGGCGCCGGGGGTTCCGGTTACCCCCCGTACGGGCGAGGTCTGTGACGAAACACGCACATTAGACCGGCGGGACGGCGGGACTGACGGGGCGTAGGCCCGCAAGGACCGTGTCCACGATCCGTTCGGACAGCCCTTCGGGCAGCTCGGCGTCGGGGCGCATGACGGAGCGGACCAGCATGGGGCCGACGAACATGTCGTTGGCCAGCTCCAGATCGATGTCAGGCCGGAGTTCGCCGCTCTCCTGCCCGCGGCGCAGCACGTCCATGACGAGTGCGCGCCGGGGCGCTATGACGCTCGCGTGGTACGCCACCCAGATCTTGGGGCTGGACTTCATCTGCGCGTACACGTTGTGCAGGATCGCCGAGGAGCGGCTGACGAGGCCGCGCCGGCGCAGGGCCTCCACCAGCACGACGAGGTCGTCGCGCATGGAGGTGCCGCGGAGTTCGGGGTCGGGGGGTTCGGCGGCGCGGATGACGTCGACGAACAGTTCCTCCTTGCCGCTCCAGCGGCGGTAGATCGTGGCCTTGCCGACCCCGGCCGTGCGCGCGACGCGCTCGATGGAGAGTTCGGCGAGGGGAACGCCCTCCTCCAGGAGCTTCATCACTCCCTCGATGATGGCGCGTTCCACGGCCTCACTGCGCGGGCGGCCCCTTACGGGTCCGTCCGGTCGCGGCCGGCTGTCGGCAAGGCTCACGTCGTCCGTCCTTCCACTGTGCTGCGGGAATTGTCCCGCAGCCGCCTCCTTCCCCCGTGGAACCGCTGTCCCTCTTCCTGCCCGGTCAGTCCGCGGCCGCCACCAACTCCGGCTCCCGCTCGCCCTGCTGACCGGCCGGCGGCCTGCCCGGCAGGAACAGGGCCACCACCACGGCGCCGACGAGCGCGACGCCCGTACCGCACAGGGCGGTGATGTGCATGGCGTGCAGGAAGGCGTCGTTGGCGGGTGTGACCAGGGCCTGTCCGCGCGGGCCGAGCTTCTCGGCGATGCCGAGGGTGGCCTCGATGGACTCACCGGCCGTGTCCCGCAGGGCGGGCGGCAGCATGTTCAGCTTGCCCTCGACGCCGTTGCGGTACGCGGCGGAGAGCACCGAGCCGAGGACGGCGATGCCGAGGGCGCCGCCGACCTGGCGGAAGGTGTTGCTGAGCGCGGAGGCGGAACCGGCCTTCTCACGGGGCAGTGCCTGCATGATGACCACCGAGGTCGGCGTCATGATGTGCGCCATGCCGGTGCCCATGAGGAAGAAGACGACCTCCAGCAGCCAGATCGGCGTGTCGGTCTCGAAGGTGGCGAACGCGGCCAGGGTCGCCGCGATCAGCACCAGACCGGCGGTGGTGGTCGCCTTGTTGCCGAACCGGTCGACGACCAGCCGGGCCCGCGGCGCGAAGATCATCTGAGCGGCGGCCAGCGGCAGCATCATCACGCCGGACTCCAGCGGCGAGTAGCCGCGCACGCTCTGCATGTAGAAGACCGAGAAGAACGTGACGCCCATCAGCGCGAAGAAGACCAGCGCGATGGCGGCCATGGCGGCCGAGAAGACCTTGTTCTTGAAGTAGGTGACGTCCAGCGACGGGTGGTCGCTGCGCTTCTCGAAGATCACGAAGCCGGTGAGCACCACGAGACCGGCGACGATCGTCGCCAGCACCTTGGCGTCGGTGAAGTCGGCCAGCTCGCCGCCCTTGATGATGCCGTAGACGAGCAGCACCAGGCCGACGACGGACAGGACCACGCCGACCGGGTCGAGGCGGCCGGGCTTCGGGTCGCGGGAGTCGGGCACCAGCCACACCATCAGGGCGACCGCGATGATCACGATCGGCACGTTGATGAGGAAGACCGAGCCCCACCAGAAGTGGTCGAGCAGCGCGCCGCCGGTGATCGGGCCGATGGCGATGGCGAGGCCGACACCGCCGGCCCAGATGCCGATGGCCTTGGGCTGCTCGTCACGCTCGAAGACGTTCATCAGGACGGCCAGGGTGGCCGGCATCACGAACGCGGCACCGAGGGCCATCAGGGCGCGGAAGGCGATGAGCTGGTCCGGGGAGCCGGACTCGGCGGCCAGGGCCGAGCCGATGCCGAACACGACGAGACCGCCGAGCAGCACCTTCTTGCGGCCGAGCCGGTCACCGATGAGGCCCGCGGTGAACAGCAGGCCCGCGAAGACCAGGGTGTAGCTGTTGATCGCCCACTCGATCTCGCTCTGGGTGGCGCCGAGGCCGGTGGGCGCCGGGGTCGAGATGGTCTTGATGGCGACGTTCAGGATGGAGTTGTCGAGCACCACGATGAGCAGGCTCAGCATCAGCACGCCGAGGATCGCCCAGCGGCGCCGGTGCACCGCTTCCGGTATCCGGGAGGCAGGGACGGAAGTTGTCATGTGTTCGAGCCTAGGGCCATTTCAATACGGCACCGTCTCGTATCTTATTTCTTTACCGAGACCTTACGCACCGGACCCTTCCGTTCCGCACCAGGACCGCTATTCGCGGGGATCACAGGGGGGTCCCCTGGCCCTCGGCGGCACCAGGTGCCACCATGGAGGCGATCCGGGGACGCCGTCAGGGCGCCTCGAGATGACTGAAGGAGCCGTTGCCATGACGCAGCTTTCGGCTGCCCACACCAAGCCCTCCGACGGCAGCAAGGCGCTGTACGGGGGGAAGGGCACCCGCCGCATCACCGTCCGCGACATCGCCCTCGCCAAGGAGCGCGGCGAGAAGTGGCCCATGCTCACCGCCTACGACGCGATGACCGCGTCCGTGTTCGACGAGGCCGGCATCCCGGTGATGCTCGTCGGCGACTCGGCGGGCAACTGTCACCTCGGGTACGAGACAACCGTGCCCGTCACCCTCGACGAGATGGCCGTACTGTCGGCGGCCGTCGTACGCGGCACCCATCGCGCCCTGATCGTCGCCGACCTGCCGTTCGGCTCCTACCAGGAGGGTCCGGTGCAGGCGCTGCGCTCGGCGACCCGGCTGGTGAAGGAGGCCGGGGTGGGCGCGGTGAAGCTGGAGGGCGGCGAGCGCTCGCACGAGCAGATCCGGCTGCTGGTCGAGTCCGGCATCCCGGTCATGGCCCACATCGGGCTGACCCCGCAGTCCGTCAACGCGATGGGCTACCGCGTGCAGGGGCGCGGCGAGGAGGCGGCGGCGCAGCTGCTGCGGGACGCGAAGGCGGTGCAGGACGCGGGCGCGTTCGCGGTCGTCCTGGAGCTGGTCCCGGCCGAGCTGGCGGCCGAGGTGACGCGGGTGCTGCACATCCCCACCGTCGGCATCGGCGCCGGGCCGGAGACGGACGCGCAGGTGCTGGTGTGGACCGACATGCTCGGTCTCACGTCCGGCCGGGTGCCGAAGTTCGTCAAGAAGTACGCGGACCTGCGTGAGGTCATGGGCAACGCGGCGAAGGCGTTCGCCGAGGACGTCGTCGGCGGGACGTTCCCGCTGGAGGAGCACTCCGTCCACTGAGCCATCGCGGCAACACCCGGGCAGCCCGCCGACCGTCCCCCGTCGGCGGGCTGGCCCTTTTTTCGCGCCTGAGCCCGCGCCTCGGTCGCGTCGGTGGCCGCTCAGCGTCGTGGTCCCTCGACCGACGGCATGGTCGTCGGGGATCTGTCGGTGCTGTCGGCGGCCTGTCGGTCGTCTGTCGGTGGCGGCTGTCACTGTCTTGCCCATGACGCGAATCGATGACAACCCTGCCGGCGGACGCTCCGCCGTGACCGTACGGGGACTGGTCAAGCACTACGGCGAGACCAAGGCGCTGGACGGGGTCGACCTGGATGTCCGGCCGGGCACCGTGATGGGGGTCCTCGGGCCGAACGGCGCCGGGAAGACCACCCTGGTACGGATCCTGTCCACCCTGATCACCCCGGACGCCGGAGAGGCCGTCGTGGCCGGCTACGACGTCGTACGGCAGCCCCGGCAGCTCCGGCGGGTGATCGGGCTCACCGGTCAGTACGCCTCCGTGGACGAGAAGCTCCCGGGCTGGGAGAATTTGTACCTGATCGGGCGGCTGCTGGACCTGTCCCGCAAGGACGCCCGGGCCCGGGCCGACGAGCTGCTAGAACGGTTCTCGCTGACGGAGGCCGCGCGGCGGCCCGCCGGCACCTACTCCGGGGGCATGCGGCGGCGGCTGGACCTCGCCGCCTCGATGATCGGCCGGCCCGCGGTGCTCTACCTGGACGAGCCGACCACCGGGCTGGATCCGCGGACCCGCAACGAGGTGTGGGACGAGGTCAAGGCCATGGTCGGGGAGGGGGTCACCGTACTGCTGACCACCCAGTACATGGAGGAGGCCGAGCAGCTCGCCTCGGAGCTGACCGTCGTGGACCGCGGGAAGGTCATCGCGAAGGGCGGCATCGAGGAGCTGAAGGCCCGGGTCGGCGGGCGCTCGCTGCGGGTACGGCCGGTCGATCCGCTGCAACTGCGGCCGCTGGCCGACATGCTGGACGAGCTGGGCATCACCGGGCTCGCCACCACCACCGTGGACCACGAGACCGGCACGCTGCTGGTACCGATCCTCAGCGACGAGCAGCTCACCGCGGTGGTCGGCGCGGTCACCGCGCGCGGCATCACCATCTCCTCCATCACCACCGAACTCCCCAGCCTGGACGAGGTGTTCCTCTCCCTCACCGGCCACCGCGCCAGTGCCCCGCAGGACACCACGCCCGCCGACTCCCTCGAGGAGGTCGCCGCATGAGCGCCGCCACTTTCACCCCGCCCGCCGCCCAGCTCAAGGGCGACACCCCCATCTCGGTCCGCGCGCATCTGCGACACACCGGCGCGCTCATCCGCCGCAACCTGCTGTGGATCCGGCAGGACCCGGAGTCGATGTTCGACGCCATCCTGTTCCCGGTGATCTTCACCCTGCTGTTCGTGTACGTCTTCGGCGGCTCGATCGGCAAGTCCCTGGGCGGCGGCCAGGACCAGTACGTCCAGTACGTCGTGCCGGGCCTGATGGCCATGATGGGCATGAACATGGCCCAGGGGGTGGGCACCGGATTCAACCAGGACTTCAACTCCGGTGTCATGGACCGCTTCCGGTCCCTGCCCATCGGGCGCGGCTCCGTGCTCTTCGCCAAGATCGCGGTGGAGCTGATGCGGATGCTGTTCGCGACCGCGGTACTGATGCTGGTCGCCGTCCTCGTGGGCTACGACGTCCACCACTGGGACGGCCTGCTGGCCTCCGTGGGGCTGTCCGTGGTGTTCGGCTCGGCGCTGATGTGGGTGTTCCTCACCCTCGGCGTGATGATGAAGAACGCGCAGTCCGTGCAGGCGATGGGCTTCCTGGTGCTGATGCCGCTGCAGTTCGGCTCCTCGATCTTCGCGCCGACCGCCTCGATGCCGGGCTGGCTGCGGAACTTCACCGACTACAACCCGCTCTCCGCGCTGGCCGACACCGCGCGCGGCCTGATGGAGGGCGGCCCGGTCGCGCACGACCTGTGGGTGACGCTGATCTGGTCGGTGGGGCTCACCGCGGTGATGGCCCCGGTCGCCATCCACAAGTTCCGCACCAAGAGCTGACGTCCGGCGATGTCACAGCAGGGCGGTGGCCTCCGCGAGGGAGAGGCCACCGCCTTCGGCGTACGCGGCGTCGAAAGCCGCCCGGTCGAGCACGGCGAGGACGGCGCCCTCGGCGTGCTCGCGGGTCGCCCGCTCGACGGTCGCCGCGACATGGCCCGGGGGCAGCAGCGCATGGGCGGCGCCCAGGCAGCGGGCGGCGTCGGCGGCGTGGCTGCCGCCGTCGACCAGGGCGAGGGCGGCAGCCGCGATGGTCAGGTACTGGGGCTGCAGGTGCGGAGCGATGGCCAGGGACAGCGGATCGCAGGCGCGCGCCAGCGCCCGCCGGATCTTGTCCACGGCGTCCTCGACACGGCCGTCGATGATGTCCACCCAGGCCTCCTGGCCGAGGATGAGGGCGTCGAAGACGACGAAGTGCGCGATCCCGAAGCCCTCGCGCAGCAGCCTCAGTTGTTCGCGCGCCTCCGCGACCCGGCCGGTCAGGCAGAGCCGGGCGGACAGGAAGAGGCGTGCCATGGGCAGCGCCTCGCTGTTGCTGCCGTCCGTGCGCTCGATGACCTCGCGCAGCAGGCTTTCGCCCTGCTCCGGCTCGCCGGTCTCCAGCAGCACGGCGCCCAGCCGGATGGTGAGCACCGATGACTGGGCGCGGGCGCCGAGGCGCTCCGCGTGCGCGACGGCCGCCCGGAAGTCGGCGGCGGCCGCCTCGTACTCGCCCTTGCGCTCGCGCGACTCACCGCGTGCGGAGAGCGCCTCGGCGGCGCCCCAGGCGTCCCCGAGGCGTTCGAAGATCTCCAGCGCCTCGTCGGCGTCGCGGGTGGCGTCGCCCGCCCACTCGGTGCGGTTGGCGAGGATGTTGGCGCGCATCTGCAGGGTGCCGGCCAGCTCCCACTCGAATCCGGGGGTCTCCCGGCAGGTGCGGACACAGGAGTCGAGGATGGTGCGCAGCCGGTCGATGCCGCTGGTCAGCAGCTCGGCGAAGAACCAGAGCATGCCCGGGACCCGGCAGGTCTGCGGCATCCCGGGTTCGTAGGCCCGGGTGATGGCGCGCAGCTTGGCCTGGGCCGCGGGGGTCTGCCAGGTGTCCAGCTCCGTGTCCATGCAGGCCAGATGGGCCAGGTGCAGCCCGCGCCGGGCCTCGTCGAGGAGTTCGCCGGTGTAGGGGGGCGGGAGGTCCGTGCAGCGCTGCCACACCGGGGAGGCGCGGCGCACGGGCTCCTCGAACGGGTCGGGGCCCAGCGCCATGACCTCCCGGCACAGGTTGCGGGCCTCGACGCGCAGGTCGCGCATCTGCCAGTACCAGATCAGGGCGTGGATGATGCAGAGCGCTTCCTGCTCGTCCCGGCCGGCGATGGCGTGCCGCAGGGCGGTGCGGACGTTCTCGTACTCGAGCTGGAGCCGATCGACGGCGGCGCGCTGGCCGGAGCCGCGCAGCAACGGGTCGGTGGTGCGGGCGAGTTCGCGGTAGTACGTCAGATGGGCGCGTTCGGCCTCGGTACGGAGGCCGGTCTCGTCCAGCCGCTCGGCCGCGTACTCGGCGACGGTCTCCAGCAGGCGGTAGCGCATCTGGGCGTCGGCCGAGGGGGCGGCCACCACGAGCGACTTGTCGACCAGGGAGCCGAGCGCGTCCAGCGCGACCGGGCCGCAGACGGCCTCGGCGGCGGCCAGGTCGCAGCCGCCGGCGAACACCGACAGCCGGCTGAGGACGTCGCGTTCGTCCCTGTCGAGCAGGTCCCAGGACCAGTCCACGACGGCGCGCAGGGTCTGCTGGCGGGGCAGCACGGTGCGGCTGCCGCTGGTGAGCAGCCGGAAGCGGTCGTCCAGCCGGTCGGCTATCTGGCGGGGCGTCAGCATCCGCAGCCGGGCAGCCGCCAGTTCGATGGCGAGGGGCAGTCCGTCGAGCCGCCGGCAGATCTCGGCGCACGCCTCGGGGTCGTCATCGACCCGGAACCCGGGCCGGGCCGCCGCGCCCCGGTCGGCGAGCAGCCGCAGCGCGACCGGCTCGGGCAGCGGCTCCACGGGCCGCACCACCTCCCCCGGCACACCGAGCGGTTCCCGGCTGGTGGCGAGCAGGGTCAGCTCCGGGCAGTGCGCCAGCAGGCGCTCGGCGAGCCGGGCGGCTGCCTCGACGACGTGCTCGCAGTTGTCCAGGACGAGCAGCATCCGGCGCCGGGCGCAGTGCTCCACCAGCCGGTCGAGCGGGTCGTCGTGCCGGTCGGCGACGGCCCGCATGCTCTCGGCTCCGGCGCCGTGCAGCACGGTCTCGCGGGCGCCGATGGCGGTCAGCACGGCCTGCGGTACGGCGTCCGGGTCGTCCACGGGCGCCAGCTCGGCCAGCCACACCCCGTCCCGGGCGGTGTGCCGCACCGACTCGGCGGCCTCCTGGGACAGCCGGGTCTTCCCGGCCCCGCCGGGTCCGAGCAGGGTGACCAGCCGGGCGCCCCCGAGGTCGGCGCCGATGGCCGCGATGTCCGGCTCGCGGCCGACGAAGGAGGTGAGCCGGGCCGGCAGATTGCCCAGGACAGCGGCGGGCGGCGTGCGCCCGGGTTCCGGAGCGGCCGGTGCGGTGGGTGCGGCGGCGGTGCCGGTGCCCGAGTTGAGCAGCAACTCGCTGTGCAGTGCACGCAGTTCGGGACCGGGGTCGGAGCCGAGCCGGTCGGCGAGCAGTTGTCGTACGCCGTCGTAGGCGGCCAGTGCCTGGGCGGGGCGGCCAAGGTCCCTGAGCGCCCGCAGCCGCAGCGCCTGCAGCCGCTCGTCCAGGGGGTGGCTGTCGCACAGCGCGGCCAGCTCGGGCAGCGCCCGCTCGGCGTGGCCGAGGGCGAGGGCGGCGGTGTGCCGGCCGCGCAGGGCGTCCAGGCGGCGGGTCTCCCAGCGGGCCGCCTCGGCGGTGCGGTCCGGCAGGTCGGCGAGGGCGGGGCCGCGCCACAGGGCGAGCGCGTCGTCCAGGACGACGGCGGCCTTCGCCGGGTCGCCGTCGGCCAGCGCGCCGAGCCCCTCGCCGGTCAGCCGGTCGAAGCGGGTGAGGTCGACGTCGTCGGGGGCCGCGACGAGCCGGTAGCCGCCCTCGGCTGAGGCCACGGCGGAGGGACCGAGCGCCCTGCGCAGCCGGCCGACCAGTGCCTGCAGCGCGCCGGCCGCGTCGGCGGGCGGGTCGGCGCCCCACACCTCGTCCACCAGGACGCCCGCCGGGACGGTCCGGCCGGCCCGCAGCGCGAGCACGCTGAGCAGGGCGCGCAGCCGCGCTCCGCCGACCGGGACGGGCGTGCCGTCGGGGCGGTGGGCCTGGGTGGTTCCGAGGAGCTGATAGCGCACGGGGTCCATTCTCTCCGGAGCGGTCAGCGCCGGTCACCGGGTTCGCGCGGGGCGGCGTCCGGCACCTCCAGGGTGACGAGGGCGCCGTGGACCCGGCGGACGCGGTGCGGGCCCTGCGGCGGGGCGTAGTCCTCCTCCGCGAACCATTTCGGGCAGTGGTCGACGGGTTCGAACGTCACCGAGCCGGGCACCGGTTCCGGGGAGCGTCCCGAGGGAAGGAGCGTCACCTTCCCGCCCGGCGGCGCCGCGCGTCCGAGGTCACGCAGGTCCAGGTCGACCGTGTACTCCTGGTGCACGAGGTCGATGGCGCGGACCCGGCCGGTGGTCGGGTGCGTGGCGTCCGAGTGGTTCTCCACCCAGGCCTCGGCGCCGTGGCAGTACCCGTCGAGGAGCTGCCGTTCGTCGAGGTCGACCAGCGGCCAGTCGATCTCGTCACCCACCGAGAAGGGCCGGCCGCAGCAGCCCATCTGCCATTCCTCGTAGAACACCTTCTTCAGTGCCATTCCCCCACCATCCAGGAACCGGACGGCCACCGCTAAGCGTTTTCCCGGCGTGTCCGCCGCCCGGTACGGTCGGCCTTCCGACCGCCCCGTCCACAGGAGCCGCCCATGACCACCGCCACCACCAGCCGCGGCGAGCGCCGTGTCAGTCCCGTCTTCGTCGGCATCCTGGCCGTGACGGCGGTGACCGGCTGGGCCACCTGGACCGGCTTCGCCGAGCAGCCGGGTGTCGCGGTGTTCCTGTTCGTGACGGCGGCCTGGATCGTCTCCCTGTGCCTGCACGAGTACGCGCACGCCCGCACCGCGCTGCATTCCGGGGACATCTCGGTGGGCGGGAAGGGCTATCTCACGCTCAACCCGCTGAAGTACACGCACGCGCTGCTGAGCATCGTGCTGCCCGTGGTGTTCGTGATCATGGGCGGGATCGGCTTGCCGGGCGGCGCGGTGTTCATCGAGCGCGGCCGGATCCGGGGCCGCTGGCGGCACAGCCTGATCTCGGCGGCCGGCCCGCTGACGAACGTGCTGTTCGCCGCGGTGTGCACGGCGCCCTTCTGGCTGCACGCCCTGGACGGCGTGCCCCGCGACTTCCGGTACGCGCTGGCGTTCCTCGCCCTGCTCCAGGTGACGGCGGCGATCCTGAACTTCCTGCCGGTGCCGGGCCTGGACGGCTACGGCGTGATCGAGCCGTGGCTGTCGTACGGCGTGAAACGCCAGGTGGAGCCGTTCGCGCCGTTCGGGCTGCTGTTCGTGTTCGCGCTGCTGTGGGTGCCGTCGGTGAACATCGCGTTCTTCGACGCCATCGACGCGATCCTGCGCGGTCTGGGCGTCGACGACTTCTCCCAGGCGTGCGGCCACGAGCTCTACCGCTTCTGGCGCGAGGCCCCGGAGGTGTGCACGATCAGCCCGTGACGGACTTGCCCTGCCCGACGGCGACCCGGCCGCGCTTGACGTAGTACCAGGTCATGTTGGACGACAGGCCCGCGAGGAGCACCCAGACGATCCCCAGCCAGCTGCCCTGGGCGAAGGAGACGACCGCGGCGGCGACGGCGAGGACGCAGACGATCAGGGTGCAGAGGGCGATGCGGGGCATGGGGCTGGGCTCCTGTCGGGGGACACTGCTCGGTGCTGCTTCACCGACCAGTGTCCCCCATCGCCCGGTACGGCTCACACGTCGGTGACGCGGAGCCCCGCGTGCGCCTTGTACCGGCGGTTGACGGAGATCAGGTTCGCCACCAGCGACTCCACCTGGTGGGCGTTGCGCAGCCGCCCGGCGAAGACGCCGCGCATGCCGGGAATGCGGCCGGCCAGCGCCTGCACGGTCTCCACGTCGGCCCGGTCCTCGCCGAGCACCATCACGTCGGTGTCGATCCGTTCGATCTCCGGGTCCTGGAGCAGCACGGCCGACAGGTGGTGGAAGGCGGCGGTGACCCGGGAGTCCGGCAGCAGCACCGCGGCCTGCTCGGCGGCGCTGCCCTCCTCGGGCTTCAGGGCGTAGGCGCCCTGCTTGTCGAAGCCGAGCGGGTTGACGCAGTCCACGACGAGCTTGCCGGCCAGCTCCGCGCGCAGCGACTCGAGGGTCTTGCCGTGGCCCTCCCAGGGCACGGCGACGATCACGATGTCGCTGCGGCGCGCGGTCTCGGCGTTGTCGGCGCCCTCGACGCCGTTCCCCAGCTCGTCCGCGGCGGCCCGCGCGCGCTCGGCGGCCCGCGAGCCGATGATCACCTTCTGGCCGGCCATGGCGAGCCGGCGGGCGAGGCCCTTGCCCTGCGGGCCGGTGCCGCCGAGCACGCCGACGACCAGCCCGGAGACGTCGGGCAGGTCCCAGGGGTCCTTCGCGGGGGCCTTGGCGGGAGTCTGTGCGCTGTCGGTAGAGGTCATGGGGCCGACTCTACGTCCGCGGGGCCGCGGGCAGCGGGTCGGGTGAGCCACGGAAGGGGGCCGGCCGGCCTGTCCCCGGGTCGGGCGAATTCGGCGTGAACTCCGGGCCACGGGCCATCCGTTGCGGCAGGATGCGGCCGCATGGACGCCGTACGTGTCGCGTTGCTGCGCGAAGTGCTCGCCGGGACCGAGTGGCTGGGGGCCACCCGGCGGTTCGCCGGGGTGCTGCGCGGGTCGGTGGTGTCGCACGGGGGCGGGCTGCTGCTGGTGGGCACGCCGAAATACGAGCCCTGGCACCTCGCCGCGCACCTGGTGGACGAGGCCGCCTGGTCGGGCACCCCCGAGCTGGCACCGACACTGGTACGGCACGACGCGCGTCCCGCCGACCCCGCGCACCTGGCCGTCGGCCCCGGCCGGATCGAGGCGGCGCGGCGGGGCGAGACCCTGCTCGTGGTCGCCCCCGAGGAGCCCGCGGAGCTGCTGGAGCGGGTGCACGGCGCCCGCCGGGCCGGGGTGACGGTGCTGGCGCTCGGCGCGGGCGGCGGCGAGCTGGCCGCGATGGCCCACGACACGCTGGCCGTGCCCGAGGGCGCGGAGCTGGACCTGGACAGCGTGCAGCACCTGGTCAGCGCGGCGGCCGGCGAGAACAGCTCCCCGAGAGCCGGGCGGGGATTCCGGGACCGCCTGTCCCGCCTTGCGGACATCCTGACGGCACCACCCGCCGCGCCCTGGTGAGAGAAACCGTGCGACTTCGGCAGCTCACGACGCCCGGACCGACGAGCACGCGGTGCGGCCGCGCGAGCGGCGCGCCGGCACCGCGTCCGTGCCCTGTGTGAGTCAGTCCTCGTCGGTGTCGCGGCCGCCCGCCGAGGCGTCGTGCCAGCGGGGGTCGGTCTCCCATTCGAGGTTGCGCTCCTGCGCGGTCTCCATCGCGCGCTGCGCCTCCTGCGGGCTGGCGTACGGGCCGAAGCGGTCCTTGCCCGGGCAGTCCGGGCCCTCCTCGACCTTCTTGTGCTCCAGGCAGTAGTACCACTCACCCGGCTTGCCGGCGGTGCGCTTCTTGAACAAGGCCATGGACAGCTCCTCTCGCCACGCACATATTCCCCCATGCCCGCTGGTTAGACTCGCTGGCATGTCTGGCCAGTCTCTGCTCGTACCAGGGGAGATCTCCCCCACCCGTTCGGTACCCGGGAACATCCGCCGCCCCGAGTACGTCGGCAAGCCCGCGCCGGCGCCGTACACCGGTCCGGAGGTGCAGACGCCCGAGACCGTCGAGGCGATGCGCCTCGCCGGCCGCATCGCGGCGCAGGCGATGGAGGAGGCCGCGAAGCTCATCGCGCCCGGCGTCACCACCGACCGGCTGGACAAGGTCGCCCACGAGTACATGTGCGACCACGGTGCCTACCCGTCGACCCTCGGCTACCGCGGCTTCCCCAAGTCGCTGTGCACCAGCGTCAACGAGGTCATCTGCCACGGCATCCCGGACACGACGGTCCTCAACGACGGCGACATCGTCAACCTGGACGTGACCGCGTACATCGGCGGGGTGCACGGCGACAACAACGCCACCTATCTCGTCGGGGACGTGGACGAGGAGTCGCGGCTGCTGGTGGAGCGGACCCGGGAGTCCCTGAACCGCGCGATCAAGGCGGTCCGGCCGGGCCGGCAGATCAACGTCATCGGGCGGGTCATCGAGTCCTACGCCAAGCGCTTCGGCTACGGAGTGGTGCGGGACTTCACCGGGCACGGCATCAGCTCGTCGTTCCACTCCGGCCTGATCATCCCGCACTACGACAGCCCGCACGCGACGACGGTCATGCGGCCCGGCATGACCTTCACCATCGAGCCGATGCTGACGCTGGGGACGTACGAGTACGAGATGTGGGACGACGGCTGGACCGTCGTGACCAAGGACCGCAGGCGGACGGCGCAGTTCGAGCACACGCTGGTGGTGACCGAGACGGGCGCGGACATCCTGACCCTCCCGTGACCCCGCCCGCCCGGACCCCCTGGAGGCCCGCCCCCACCCGGTGAGGGCGGGCTTTCCGCTGCCCGCTCCGCCCCGCCCGCCGATGTCTTCCCGACACCCTGTCGGTAAACTTGCCGACAGCGGGTCGGCACACCGCCCTGCGCCCGAGTCCGGGGAGAGTCCATGGAGTCGTTCTCGACCGTCATCCGCACCGCGTCGCACCAGCAGCACGTGGCGGCGGAGACCTCGTCGTTCATGAGCGACCTGCTCGGCGGGCGGCTGGGAGTGGCGGCGTACGCGCGCTACACCGAGCAACTGTGGTTCGTCTACGCGGCACTGGAGAGCGCGGCCGGGCGGCTGGCGGCGGATCCGGTGGCCGGGCCCTTCATCCGGCCCGAGCTGCTGCGGCTGCCCGCGCTGGAGCGGGACCTGGCGCATCTGCGCGGCCCGCGCTGGCGCTCGGAGGTGTCCGCCCTGCCCGCGACCGAGGCGTACGCGGACCGGGTCCGGGACTGCGCCGAGCGCTGGCCCGGCGGATACGTCGCCCACCACTACACCCGCTACCTGGGCGATCTGTCCGGCGGCCAGATCATCCGGGACCGGGCGGAGAAGACCTGGGGTTTCGCGCGCAAGGGCGACGGCGTCCGCTTCTACGTCTTCGAGGACATCTCCAACCCGGCCGCGTTCAAGCGGAGTTACCGGGAGCACCTGGACGCGGTCGACGCGGACGAGCTGGAGAGGCAGCGCATCGTGACGGAGTGCAGGCGGGCGTTCACCCTCAACACCGCCGTCTTCGAGGCCCTGGGCGAGGAGTTCGCGCGGAGCGCCTGACGATCGGCGCCCCGCGCCCGACTAGCGCTCGAGGAAGACCCGGCCGCCGACCTCCACCCAGCCGTGCGGCTGGGGCGCGGTGAGGATCTGGGAGCCCCTGCCCTGGGTGATGTTCAGCGCCCGGCCCAGCCGCTCGGTGAGCAGCAGCGCCGCCGCGCCCGTCGCCTCGTCCTCGTCGATCCCGTCGTCGCGGCCCGGGAAGGCGCGGGCGCGGACCCGGCCGGCCGCCTCGTCCTCCCAGGCCCAGGCGTAGACCCACTCGCCGGGCGGCGGCACGTCCAGGGCGTCGACCTCGACGGCGGTGCCGTACTGGCGCAGCGTGCGCGGCGGG
This sequence comes from Streptomyces sp. NPDC041129, assembly GCF_055592265.1. Lineage (NCBI taxonomy): Bacteria > Bacillati > Actinomycetota > Actinomycetes > Kitasatosporales > Streptomycetaceae > Streptomyces > Streptomyces sp. NPDC041129. The sequence continues at coordinate 1,079,551 of NZ_JBVIYV010000001.1, forward strand.
GCCCACTCCGCGCGGGCCTCGATCCAGCTGAACTCGCCGTCCAGCCGGACGCCGACCGACCCGGCGGGCGTGACGAGCTCGGGCACGTCCAGCAGCCAGGCCGTGCCGACGCAGGGGTGACCGGCGAAGGGCAGGCGCAGGGTGGGCGTGTAGATGTCGATCATCCCGCGCTCGGGGTCGTCCACGAACACGGTCTCGCTGAAGCCGAGCTTGGCGGCCAGCGCCTGCCGGTCGTCCCGCTCGGGCAGCACCGATCCGTCCCGGACGACGCCCAGCTCGTTGCCGTAGCCGCCGTTGGGTCCGCAGAAGACGCGGAGCACGTCGTAGTCAGTCACGAGATGATTGAATCACCCCTTGACCTTCCCTTTACCTTTCGCTGGCGCCGCCTTTGAGACGCCGAGATCAAGCCGTGTCTGTGATCTTTCCGTGAGAGCCGAATCACGACCCGGGTGTGTATCGCTGAGGTAAGCCTCAGCTATGTTAGGTCAGCCTCACCACCCCAGATCCGCCCTTGGAGCCTGCATGCGAGCCGCCCGACTGACCGTCACCGCCGCCACCACCGTGGCCGCTCTGACCGCCCTCTCGGCCTGCACCGCGAAGAGCGATGCCAAGGACGGCAAGGCCATCGAGGTCACCGCCGCCGACTCCAAGTGCGACACCTCGGCCAAGTCCGTCCCGGCCGGCCAGGTCACGCTGAAGATAGAGAACAAGGGCTCCAAGGCCACCGAGGTCGAGATCGTCTTCCCGGACGACCGGATCGTCTCCGAGAAGGAGAACATCGGCCCGGGCACCAAGTACACGCTGACCGCCGAGGTGAAGGCGGGCACGTACGAGATCGCCTGCCGCCCCGGCATGAAGGGCCACGGCGTCCGGCAGAAGCTCACCGTCACCGGCGGGGGCAAGACGGCCCGGCGCGACCCCGCGCTGGACAAGGCGGTCGCCGACTACCGCCAGTACGCGCAGGACCAGGCCGACGAGACGCTGCCGCGCGTGGAGACGTTCGTGAAGGCGGTCAAGGCCGGCGACGTGGCGGCCGCCAAGAAGGCGTACCCGCTCTCCCGCCTCGGCTGGGAGCGCACCGAGCCGGTCGCCGAGTCCTTCGGCGACATCGACCCGAAGGTCGACGTCCGCGAGGACGGACTCGAGGAGGGCCAGAAGTGGACCGGCTGGCACCGGCTGGAGAAGGCCCTGTGGAAGGACGGGAAGATCGGCGCCGAGGAGAAGACCCTCGCCGGCCTGCTCGTCACCGACCTCGAGGACTGGCAGAACCGGGTCGGCAAGGCGGAGATCACCCCGTCCTCCATGGCCAACGGCGCCAAGGAGCTGCTGGACGAGGTCGCGACCGGCAAGGTCACCGGTGAGGAGGACCGCTACGCCCACACCGACCTGGTCGACTTCAAGGGCAACGTCGAGGGCGCGCAGAAGGCCTACGAGCTGCTGAAGCCGGTCGCCGCCAAGAACGACCCGGCGCTGGCCAAGGAGCTGGACAAGCAGTTCGCGGCGCTGAACGCCGTGCTCGACAAGTACCGCTCCGACAAGAACTCCTACGAGTTCACCTCCTACGACAAGGTCACCGGGGAGCAGCGCAAGGAGCTGTCGGACGCGGTGAACGCGCTCGCCGAGCCGCTGTCCAAGCTCGCCGCCGCCGTCGTCAAGTGAGCAGGGGGGACAAGGCGATGACCGAGACCCAGGAGACCCGGGAGACCCGGGAGCCCCGCGACGGCAGTCCGTCGCGCCGGGCGCTGATCGGCTGGGGAGGTGCCGGGCTGGCGCTCGGGGCCGCCGCGGCCGGCGGCGGGATGGCGATGGCCAGGGTGGGCGACGACATCGACCCCGCCTCCGCCGAGGTGGGCGGGGCGGTGCGGTTCCACGGCGCCCACCAGGCCGGCATCGCCACCCCCGTGCAGGACCGGCTGCACTTCGCCGCGTTCGACGTGAAGACCGACGACCGCGACGCGTTCGTGCAGCTGCTGAAGGACTGGACGGACGCGGCCCGGCGGATGACCGCGGGGAAGACCGTCGGCGAGGGCGCCTACGGCGGGCTCGCCGAGGCGCCGCCGGACGACACCGGCGAGGCTCTCGGACTCAAGCCCTCCCGGCTGACGCTGACCATCGGGTTCGGCCCGTCGTTCTTCGACAGGTTCGGCCTCCACGACCGCCGGCCGGCGGCCCTGGTCGACCTGCCCGCCTTCCCCGGCGACAACCTGGACAAGACCCGCACCGGCGGCGACCTGTGCGTCCAGGCCTGCGCGGACGACCCCCAGGTCGCCGTGCACGCCATCCGCAACCTGGCCCGGATCGGCTTCGGCAAGGTCGCCATCCGCTGGTCCCAGCTCGGCTTCGGCAAGACCTCGTCGACCACCCCGGACGCCCAGACCCCGCGCAACCTGTTCGGGTTCAAGGACGGCACCCGCAACATCGCCGGAACCGAGAGCGACCGCCTGAAGAAGTTCGTGTGGGTCGGCGACGGGGACGGGCCGGACTGGATGACGGGCGGGTCCTACCTGGTCGCCCGGCGCATCCGCATGAACGTCGAGACCTGGGACCGGACCTCGCTGCAGGAGCAGGAGGACGTCTTCGGCCGCGACAAGCGCGAGGGCGCCGCGGTCGGCAAGGCCAAGGAGCACGACGAGCCGTTCCTGAAGGCGATGAAGCCGGACTCGCACGTGCGGCTCGCACACCCCGACTCCAACGACGGCATCACCATCCTGCGCCGCGGCTACTCCTTCACGGACGGCACCGACGGCCTCGGGCGCCTCGACGCCGGTCTGTTCTTCCTCGCCTACCAGCGCGACGTGCGCAAGGGCTTCATCCCGCTGCAGCGCAGGCTGTCCGCGCACGACGCGCTCAACGAGTACATCCAGCACGTGGGTTCGGCGGTCTTCGCGGTTCCCCCGGGCGTCCGGGACACCGGCGACTGGTGGGGACGTTCGCTGTTCCAGAAGGAGGCGTAGCCCGTGTTCTCCAACTACCTGATCGGTCTGCGCGAGGGCCTGGAGGCGTCGCTCGTCGTCTGCATCCTGATCGCCTACCTGGTCAAGACCGGCCGCAGGGACGCCCTGAAGCCGATCTGGATCGGCATCGGCATCGCCGTCGCCATCGCGATGGGCTTCGGCTGCGCCCTGGAGTTCGGCTCCCAGGAGATGACGTTCCAGGCGCAGGAGGCGCTCGGCGGCTCGCTGTCCGTCGTCGCCGTCGCCCTGGTGACCTGGATGGTGTTCTGGATGCGGCGCACCGCCCGGCACCTGAAGTCGGAGCTGCACGGCAAGCTGGACGCGGCCCTCGCGATGGGCACGGGCGCGCTGGTCGCCACCGCGTTCCTGGCCGTCGGCCGGGAGGGCCTGGAGACCGCCCTGTTCGTGTGGGCCTCGGTGCACGCGGCGAGCGACGGCACCCCGCGCCCGCTGATCGGCGTGGCCCTGGGCCTGGCCACGGCCGTCCTGCTGGGCTGGCTGTTCTACCGGGGCGCCCTGAAGATCAACCTGGCCAAGTTCTTCACCTGGACCGGCGGCATGCTGGTCGTGGTCGCGGCGGGCGTGCTGGCGTACGGCTTCCACGACCTGCAGGAGGCGAGCTGGATCCCGGGCATCAACCACCTGGCCTTCGACATCAGCGGCACGATCCCGCCGGACAGCTGGTACGGCACCCTGCTCAAGGGCGTGCTCAACTTCCAGCCGGACCCGACGGTCGTCCAGCTCACGGTGTGGGCCCTCTACCTGGTGCCGACGCTGGCCGTCTTCCTGCTCACGCCGGAGCTGCGCGCCCGGCTGCGCGGCGCACAGCGGGGCACGGCGGCTCCCGCCGGGGGCAAGGTCCCGGCGTCCGAGTGACGGGTGTTCCCGGCGTCCGGGTGACGGGCCCGGACAACGGGGCGGCACAGTACGGGAACCGGCCATCCGCGCGCCTTCCCGTCCCGGTAGGGTTCGCCTCCGGGAAGGGGAGGGTGAAGGCACCTCATGAGCAGGGATCGCAGTCGTCGCGGGCTTCGCAGGCGTGACCGGAACGCACTCATAGCGGCTTCGCTGACCGCTTTGTCGTTGACGGCCGGCGGTTGCGTGGTGGTGCACGGGGAGCGCGAGGTGCTCCCGTCCGCCGGCCGCGCCGAGGCCGCCAAGGCCCTACGGCAGTTCACGGCCGCCTACAACGAGGCCGACAAGGCCTACGACCGCTCCCTGGACGCGAAGCACGTCACCGGCGCCCTCGCCGACATCGACGGCGCCCGGCTGAAGGCCGGACACGCCAACAGCCCGTCGGGCAACGCGAACCACTCGCCGCTGGAGCTGACGGACGCCAAGTTCACGATCCCCAAGAAGGCCGGGTGGCCGCGCTGGTTCGTCGCGGACGCCAAGGGCAACAAGGGCGGCAACGCCCGCTGGCTGCTGGTGTTCACCCGGCACGGCCTCGGAGAGCCGTGGCGGGTGGCGTATCTGACGCTGGTGGCGCGGGGGGACGTGCCGGAGTTCAAGAGGGACGCGGACGGCTGGGCCGAGGCCGTGCCGGCCGGCTCCACGGGTCTTGCCGTGTCGCCCGCCGAGCTGAGCAAGGAGTACGCGAGCCATCTGAAGAGCGGCGGGAACACCTTCGCGGACGGCCCGTACACCAGCACCCTGCGCGCCAACCGCCAGAAGCTGGCGAAGCGGCCGGGTCTGGTACGGCAGTTCATCGACGAACCGCTGACCAGCGGCGACTACGCGCCGCTCGCGCTGCGCACGGCGGACGGCGGGGCGCTGGTGTTCTTCACCACGCACCACTACGAGAAGCAGACCGCCGCAGCGGGCACGTCGGTGCCCACCCCGAACCGGGATGTGCAGGCCCTGACCAAGGGCGAGATCAAGCAGTCGCTGACGCTGGAGATCATCGCCAACGAGGCCGCCCTCGACCCGGCGGGCGGCGGCCGGGTGTCGGTGCTGGGGCGGGTCCAGGGGCTGACGGCGGCGCAGGGCGAGTAGCCGGCGCGAGGGCGCGGCGCGAGCGGCCCGCGCGGGTAGCCGTGGGAGGGCTCAGTGCCGCAGCGGCCAGGCCGTGCCGGCGGTGTCGCCGGTGTGGCGGGCGCAGGCGTCGGTCAGCGTCTCCAGCAGGGTCAGCGGATCGGGCAGCGGCTGCTCCGGGCCGCACAGCCAGCGCAGCCCCCGCTCCCCGTCGCCGGGCAGCCGGGCGGGCGGCACGAGGACGTAGGAACCGCGGCAGTGCCAGCGCAGGCCCGGGTGCTCGTCCATGGTCTCGGGGTGGCAGTCCAGCTCGCAGGGCCACCACTCGTCCTCGTCCTCGGGGGTGCCCCGGGTGAGGGTGAAGAACATCATGCGGCCGTCGTCGCTCTCGGCGACCGGCCCGACCTCCACACCGGCGTCGAGCAGCCGCTCCAGCGCCTCCCGGCCGGCCTCCAGGGGGACGTCCAGGACGTCGTGCACCATGCCGGTCGCGGTGATGAAGTTGGCCTGCGGCTGGTGCCGGGCCCAGCGCTCGATCTGGGCGCGGTCGGTGGTGGACTGCGTCTGCCAGGCGAACGACACCGGATGCCGGGCCGGGGTGGGGCAGCCAACGCGGTCGCAGGAACAGCCGTAGCCGGTCCCGGGGTGCGCGGCGGGCGCGAGCGGCAGGCCCGCGGCGGCGGCGGCGAGCAGCAGGGCCTCACGGCCGCCGGGGTCGGCGGTCTCCTTCGGGCGGCGTCCACGCAGCCACTGGGAGAGTTTGCCCTGCCGGCCGCTACGGCCGCCGAACGTCGCGCTCATCTGTCCCCTCGCCTCGCCTGGTGCGGACAGCATGCCTCATCGTCCCATCTTCCTGCGCTTCGGGGGGTCACCGGGGCCATCCGGAGAAACCGGACGAGACGCGCCTCACAGGAGGTCAGCGCGGGGCCAGGCCGTGCAGGGCGTAGTCGACCAGGGTGTCCGTGTAGTCGTAGGTGATCGGTCCGGTGCGCTGGAGCCAGCGCTGGGCCAGCGGGGAGACGAAGAGTTCCAGGGCGATGCGCGGGTCGAGGTCGGGGCGCACCTCGCCGGTCTCCTGGGCGGAGCGCAGCCGCTCGACGTAGAGCTGGAGCTGGGGCAGCAGGAGCTTGTCGACGAACTCGCGGCCGAGCTGCTCGTCGACCAGGCCCTCGGCGGCCAGCGCGCGGGCGGGTGCCTCGAAGCGCGGGTCGAGCAGTTCGTCCACGGTGGCCCGCAGCACCGTCTTGAGGTCGGCGGCGAGGTCGCCGGTGTCGGGGAGGCTGTACGGCTGCTGGCCCGCCGCCCGTGCCGCCTGCTCCCCGAGGTCCAGGAACGCCTCAAGCAGGACGTCCGCCTTGGACGACCACCACCGGTAGATGGTCTGCTTGCCGACCCCGGCGCGGGCGGCGATCCCCTCGACGGTGGTCTTCCGGTAGCCGGTCTCACCGACCAGGGCGAGGGCGGCGGCGTAGATCGCCCGGCGGGACTTCTCACTGCGCCGGGTGGCGTCGGGGGCAGGCTTCTTGACCATGGGCTGACGCTAACAAGCCCGGCCGGTCAGATCCTTTCGTTCGGACCGGGCCGGACCCCGCTCCCGGATCCGGCCCGGTCCGAACGAGAGGGCCTTAGGCGGGCGGGTCCTGGGGCGGCCAGGGGTCGCCCCAGTCGGCGTCCCGGGCCGCCCGGTACAGGTCGCCGTGGCGCTTGGTGACGGTCGTGCGGCGCAGCCGCTCCTCCGCCTCGCACAGGTCCAGCAGCACCTGCCCCTTGCGGATCTGGGGGCGCCGGACCACGCGGTTCGGGGCCGGCTCGGCGGGCAGCCGGGTGGCGGCGACGTAGCTGAACTTCTCGTCCTCGTACGCCAGGGAGCCGCCCTTGACCTGCCGGTGCAGCGAGGAGCGGCTGACCCGGGCGGAGAAGTGGCACCAGTCCGTGCCCGGGAGGATGGGGCAGGCGGCGCTGTGCGGGCAGGGTGCGGCGACCCGGAAGCCGGCGCGGACGAGGCGGTCGCGGGCCTCGATGACGCGCTCGTAGCCCGCGGGCGTACCGGCCTCCACGATCACGACGGCCTGCGCGGCGGCCGCGGCGGCGTCCACGAGGGCGGCACGGTCGGCCTCGGCGAGTTCGTTGAGGACGTACGACACGGTGACGAGATCGGTGGGGCCCAGGGTGAGCGCGCTGCCGATCCGGGCCCGCTCCCAGCGGGCGTCGCGCAGGGCCGGGTTGGCGGCGGCGATCTCCCGGCCGAGGGCGAGCGCGGGTTCGGCCCAGTCGAGCACGGTCACCGGCCGGGCCCCGTCCCAGGTGGCGGTCACCGCCCAGGTCGCCGCGCCGGTGCCGCCGCCGACGTCCACATGGCCGCCGGGTGCCCAGCCGGGCACGGAGTCCGCGAACGCCTCCAGCGCCGAGCGGACCGCCTCGAAGGTGGCGGGCATCCGGTAGGCGGCGTAGGCGGCAACGTCGGCGCGGTCGCGCAGGATCGGGGCGTGGGTGGGGGTGTCGCCCCGGTAGCTGGCGATCAGCCGCTCCACGGCCCCGGCGGCCTGCCGGGGCGGAAGCCCGTCGAGCAGCGCGCTGACGGAGGCACGGAGGGCGTCGGCTGGGGAGGCTGGGGCGTTCACCCCGTGATTCTCTCAGCTACCCGGAGGGGACCGATCCCGGTGGGAGCGATGCTGCCGGGGCGCCGGGCGCGCTCGTCCCACGGCACCGAAGCGCCCGGGGCGGAAGGCAGCGCCGGCGCGGCGCGGGCCCGCGCCGGCGGGACGCCCGCCGCTCACGCGCCGCGGACGGCCCGGGCCAGGTGGGTGGCCATGGTCGCCCTCGGTCTGCTGTCCGGCAGGCGCCTGCGGGGGTGGACCGTGTTCGCCAGCAGGACCAGGAAGGTGTCCGTGGCGGGGTCCAGGACCAGGGAGGTGCCGGTGAAGCCGGTGTGGCCCGCCGCTCCCCTGCCCGCCAGCTCGCCCATGAACCACGGCTGGTCCACGGCGAAGCCCAGGCCGGGCCGGGTCAGCAGCAGTTCCGTGAAGTCGGGGCCGAGGATGCGGGCCGGGCCGTACGCGCCGCCCCCCAGCAGGGCCCGGCAGAAGACCGCGAGGTCCGGCGCGGTGGAGAAGAGGCCGGCGTGACCCGCCACCCCGCCGAGCGCCCAGGCGTTCTCGTCGTGCACCACGCCGCGCAGCATCCCCCGGTCGGCCTTGGCCCACGGCAGCCGCTGGTCCTCGGTGGCCGCGGCGCCGGGGCACGGTCCGAAGCCGGTGTCCGTCATCCCGAGCGGCCGGGTGATGCCGTCCTCGATCAGCACGTCCAGGGTCCGGCCGGTGATCCGCTCCAGGACGAACTGGAGCAGGATCATGTTCAGGTCCGAGTAGAGGTAGGTGCCGGGCACGGCGGCCGGCGCCTCGGCCCGCAGCATCGCCAGCCGGGCGGCGGTGTCCGGACGGTCGTACAGCGGGAGTTCGGGCCGCAGCCCCGAGGTGTGGGTGAGCAACTGCCGCACGGTGATGCCGTGTTCGGCGGCGGCGGTGAACTCGGGCAGGTAGGCGCCGACCCGGGCGTCCATGCCGAGGGTGCCGCGCTCGATCTGCTGCACGGCAGCGACGGACGTGAACAGCTTGGTGAGGGAGGCCAGGTCGAACGGGGTGGAGACACCGGCCGGGACCTGCTCGGCGGGCGGCAGCTCGACACCGGCCCCGGTCCCGGGGTCGTAGGAGGCGTAGCGCACCGCCCAGCCGGCGGCCTCGGCGACGGCGACCACCGGCCCACGTCCGGCCAGCACGACGGCACCGGCCGCCCAGGGGCGCACTCCGGCGGTCAGGGCGTGCACCTCGTCGGCCAGGTGCCCGAGTTCCGTGGGGTCGAGCCCGGCTCGTTCGGGTGTGCCGGGGCGCAGTCTCGGCGTGCTCAGTTCTGGTCCTCCTCCGACCCCGTACGTGCCTTCCACGGACGGCACAGTCCCACGAAGCAGGCCACCGCGACCGACGCACCCGCCAGTTGGACGATCGCCATGGGCACGGCGGTGTGCTCCCCGGCGACGCCGACCAGCGGGGAGGCGACCGCGCCGATCAGGAAGGAGGACGTGCCGAGCAGCGCGGAGGCGGATCCCGCGGCGTGCCGGGTCCGCAGCAGGGCGAGGGACTGGGCGTTGGGCAGGGTGACGCCCATCGCCGACATGAGCACGAAGAGCGCGGCGGCGACGGGGACCAGGCCGACCTCGCCGAAGGCCCCGGCGGACATCAGCAGCAGGGCGGCCGCCGCGAGCACGGTCACCGCGAGGCCGGCCGCGAGCACCTTGTCCAGGGCGACCCGTCCGACCAGCAGCTTGCCGTTGATCTGCCCCGTGATCATCAGCCCGACCGAGTTGAGGCCGAAGAGCAGGCTGAAGGTCTGTGGGGAGGCGCCGTAGATCTCCTGCACGACGAACGGCGAGGCGCTGACGTACGCGAACAGCGAGGCGAAGGCGAAGCCGCCGGCCAGCAGGTAGCCGCTGAACGGCGCGTCGGCGAGCAGGACGCGCATCGCCCGCAGCGCCTCCCCCACTCCACCCTGGTGCCGGCGGGCGGGCGGCAGGGTCTCCGGCAGCCGCGCCCAGACCAGGGCGGTGAGCGCGGCACCGGCCACGGTGAGGACGACGAACACGCCCCGCCAGTCCGTCACCCGCAGGATCTGGCCGCCGATCAGCGGCGCCACGATCGGGGCGACCCCGGAGACCAGCATCAGGCTGGAGAAGAAGCGGGCCATGGCCAGGCCGTCGTAGAGGTCGCGCACGACTGCCCGGGCGATGACGATCCCGGCCGAGCCGGCGAGGCCCTGCGCCAGCCGGAGCCCCACCAGGGTCTCCACGTTGGGCGCGAGCGCGCACAGGGCGGTGGCCACGAGGTAGACGGCGAGGCCGGTCAGCAGCGGCCGGCGGCGCCCCCAGCGGTCGCTCATCGGTCCCACGACCAGTTGCCCGAGGGCCATCCCGGCCAGGCAGGCGGTGAGGGTGAGCTGGACCGTGGCGGCGGGGGCGTGCAGCGTGCGGGTGACCTCCGGCAGCGAGGGGAGGTACATGTCCATCGCCAGCGGGGTGGTGGCGGTGAGGCCGCCGAGGAGGATGACGAGGAGCAGGCCGGCGGGCCGGGCGGGCGCGGGCTGCGCGGTATCGGGCGCGGGCTGCGCGGTATCGGGCGCGGGCTGCGCGGTATCGGCCGGGTGCGCCGTCTCCGGTGCCGATGCCGCCGTGTCCTCGCGCATGTGTCCCTCCCTCTCGTGCTCTCCCGGCACCTATGCTCTCAGCTCGTACACACTGCCGAGGTACACATGAGCGAGGGCGGGGCGGGATGGGGCAGCGGAGCGTGCGGTGGGGCATCCTGGCGACGGGCGGGATCGCGGCGGCCTTCGCCGCGGACCTGGTGGATCTGCCGGACGCGGAGATCGTGGCCGTGGCCTCGCGCCGGATGGAGTCCGCGGAGGCGTTCGCCGAGCGGTTCGGGGTGACCCGCGCCTACGGCGACTGGGAGTCACTGGCCGCGGATCCGGACATCGATGTCGTGTACGTCGCCACCCCGCACTCGGCGCACCGGGTCGCGGCCGGGCTGTGCCTGACGGCCGGGCGGAACGTGCTGTGCGAGAAGGCGTTCACGCTCAACGCCCGCGAGGCCGGGGAACTGGTGGCGCTGGCCAAGGAGCACGACCGCTTCCTGATGGAGGCGATGTGGATGTACTGCAACCCGCTGGTGCGGCGGCTGAAGGCACTGGTGGACGACGGGGCGATCGGTGAGGTCCGTACCGTGCAGGCCGACTTCGGTCTCGCGGGTCCGTTCCCGGCGGCGCACCGGCTGCGGGACCCGGCGCTCGGCGGCGGGTCGCTGCTGGACCTCGGGGTGTATCCGGTGTCGTTCGCGCATTTGCTGCTCGGCGAGCCGGACGCGGTCGCCGCGAGCGCGGTGCTCTCGGCGGAGGGCGTCGACCTCCAGACCGGCGCCCTGCTCTCCTGGGAGAGCGGCGCGCTGGCCTCGCTGCACTGCTCCATCGCCGGGGGCACCGGCACCACCGCCTCGGTCACCGGCTCCCTCGGCCGGATCGACATCCCCGCCGGCTTCTTCCACCCGGAGCGTTTCGTGCTGCACCGGGACGGCCGCGACTGCGAGGAGTTCACCGCGGACCCGGCCGACGGACCGCGTACCAGCCTGCGGCACGAGGCGGCCGAGGTGATGCGGGCTCTGCGGGCGGGCGAGCGGGAGTCGCCGCTGGTGCCGCTGGACGGCAGCCTCGCGGTGATGCGCACGCTGGACGCGATCCGGGAGCGGATCGGTGTGCGGTACCCCGGGGAGGCCGTGACCGCGGCCGCGGTCGCGGGTTAGGACCTGCCCGGCTGCTACCGGGGTCCTGGCCGGCTCCAACCGTATGGCGGACAGCCGATTCCGCATGGCGGACCCGCCGCCTACGCTGCGGAGCCATGACTGACAGGGAATCGAAGATCGCGGTGGTGACCGGCGCCGGTTCCGGCATCGGGCGGGCCGTCGCCGTGGAACTGCTGCGCGCCGGCTGGTCGGTGGTCCTGGCCGGCCGGCGCTTGGAGACGCTCGAGGAGACGGCCGCCCGGGCGCCGGGGGGCCCGTGGCTCGCGGTGCGCACCGACGTGTCCCGGCCCGCGGACGTGGAGGCGCTGTTCGCGGCGGCCGTCGAGCGGTTCGGCCGGGTGGACCTGCTGTTCAACAACGCGGGCACGTTCGGGCCCGGCGGGGTGCCCGTCGAGGACCTGCCCTACGAGGCATGGCGGCACGTGGTGGACACCAACCTCAACGGGGCGTTCCTGTGCGCGCAGGCGGCGTACCGGCGGATGAAGGAGCAGGACCCGCGGGGCGGCCGGATCATCAACAACGGCTCCGTCTCCGCCCACACGCCCCGGCCCATGTCGGTCGCCTACACCGCGACCAAGCACGCGCTGACCGGCCTGACCAAGTCGCTGTCGCTGGACGGGCGGCCGTACCGCATCGCCGTGGGCCAGATCGACATCGGCAACGCGGCCACCGAGATGACGGCCCGGATGGAGACCGGCGCGCTCCAGGCCGACGGGCGGACCGCCCCCGAGCCCGTGATGGACGTCGCGGACGTCGCGCGCACCGTGCGGCACATGGCCGAGCTGCCGCTGGAGGCGAACGTGCAGTTCGCGACGGTGCTGGCGACCGCGATGCCCTACATCGGGCGCGGCTGAGGGCAGTTGGGCAAACGGAATTCGAACATCCGCGGCATTGCGGCGGATCGGCCACATGTGTTCAAATTTTCTCCACAAGAGCTTCACACTTGGAGCGCGGGGGTTCCGTAGCCATAGCGAGGGGGGAGACGGCAGCCGTTCCGCCGGCCGCAGGTTGGGGGTGGACCCCGCGGGCGACCGCGGGGTGCGCACCGGCCGGTGGAACGGCTGCCGCGAATCGTCCTCACGGCCCCTTCGGCTCCCGGTGACTCAGGTCCGGCGACGTCCGCCCGATCCGCTCTCCGGCCGCGCCTCGGCCCCGGCCGCCCTCCCCCGGGTCAGCCGCCGGCGCAGCGCCCACGCACCCGCGCCCAGCAGGGCCGCGGAGCCGGCGGCGCCCTCCACCAGCCGCCACGACGAGGTGTGCCCGGCGGCCGGGCCGGGAGCGCCCGCCGCGCCCCGGGCCGCCTTCCGGGACGTGCCCGGCGCCGTACTCGCGCTCGCCCCGCCCGCGCTGAGCGGTTCGACCAGCGTCCCCACCGACTGCACCGAACTCCCGTGCGCGAAGCCCCAGTCGAGCAGCGCGGCGGTCTGCTCGTAGACCGCGTTGCCGCCGACGTGGGGGTGCATCACGGTGACCAGCAGGGTGCGGCCGCCGCGGGTTGCCGCACCGGTGAAGGTGTTCCCGGCGTGGCTGGTGTAGCCGTTCTTCACGCCGATCAGGCCCTCGTACACCTCGAGGCCCCACGCCCCGGTGAGCAGACGGTCGGTGTTCTGGATCTGGAAGGTCTTCTTGCCGCCCGCCGGGAAGTCGGCGGTCCGGGTGCCGCAGTAGCCCCGGAAGTCGGCGTCCTTCAGTCCGTGCCGGGCGAACAGCGTGAGGTCGTACGCCGAGGAGAGCTGCCCCTTGTGGTCGAAGCCGTCGGGGCTGACCACCCGGGTGTCCAGGGCCTGCAGGTCCTCCGCCCTGGCCTGCATCTCGGCGACCGTCTTCGCGATCCCGCCGTTCATGTGCGACAGGACGTGCACCGCGTCGTTGCCGGAGCGCAGGAACACCCCCTGCCACAACTGCTCGACGGTGTAGGTGATGCCGGGCTTGATGCCGACCAGGCTGGAGCCGGCCGGGACGTCGGCCAGATCCTCGTCGGTGACCTTGTACCGCTCGGTCCGGTCGAACTTCTTCAGCACGGTGTCCGCGAAGAGCATCTTCAGCGTGGACGCGGGGGCGAGGCGCCGGTGCGCGTTGAACGAGGCGAGCACCTCGCCGCTCTCGCCGTCGGCGACGAGCCACGCGCGGGCGTCGAGCTTCCTGGGCAGTCCTGAGGCGCCGCGCACCTGGACTCCGCCACGCGCCAGCCGCTCACCGCCCACGACGGTGGTGGCGGCGGCCGGGGCGGCCGCGGAAAGGGGAAGGGCGGCGGCCGTCAGCCCGAGGACGGCACGCCGGCTGAGCCGGGAACTATCACGCACCCCGGGACCGTACACCGCGTCGAACAGGGGTTTGTCCGCAGGAGCCGGGGAGACGACCGGAATTTGCCGTCCCATGAGAATCCGGTGAGCCACCCGCCTTCTCAGCCCTTGCACATCCTTTACCCAGGGCTCCTCCAAGGTTCCTCCCTAGCTTGAGGCCGCGCCCGCAGCAGGCGCCAAGAACCTTTCGAGGAACGGGATGTTCGGCATCTATCTCAAGCGCGAGCTGAGCCGCCGCAAGAAGGCCGCTCTGGTGATCGCGATGGGTCTGGCGCTCGGTATCGCGCTGGTCATCACCGTCAACTCGGTGTCGGCCGGCATGGCGCAGGCCCAGGACGAGGTCCTGAAATCGCTGTACGGCCTCGGCACCGACATGACGGTCACCAAGGCGCGTTCGGCCCCCGAGGCGGGCAGCTCACAGGGGCCGAACTTCACGTTCGACGCCAAGCGGAGCGGCACGTCCACGCAGAGCTCCGACCGGGTGATGACGCAGGGCGGCGAGGCCCTGAAGTCCTCGCTGGTCGCGAAGGTCGCCGCGCAGATGGGCGTGGCGGCGGCGGTCGGCGCGCTGTCCCTGAACGTCACCAAGGTCGACGGTTCCTTCACCCAGGGCAAGGCCGACTCGTCCACCTCGTCGTCCGGCTCCCAGCGGCGGGGCGGTCGAGCAGGGGTTCGGCGGCTACGGCTGCTGACGGCCGCTGATGCGCCCGGTACGGCCCGAAGGGCCGCTCGTCACCCCGGCGGACGGTCGGCCTCGGCCGGCTCCATGATGACGAGCGGCCCTTCGGTGTTCACGCCTGCCCGGTCTCGAACCGCGAGATCCGCCCGTCGTCGCCGACGGTGAAGGTCCACCGGGTGCGCATCTCGCCCCAGGTGTCGTTGCGGTAGCGGGCGAGGAGGGTGTGGCCGCCGTTGGACTCGTTGTCGACCTCCATGTGGCCGTGGGAGGAGAAGATCTCCCGGTCGATCCAGTCGGCGAGGTCGCGGTCCGAGCCGTCGTCGGCCATCGTCGCGTCGGGCGCGAGGAGGGACAGGAAGCTCTCGCGGTCGTGGGCGTTGACGGCGTGGACGAACGCCCGGACGGCCGGATCGCGCAGCTTGGCTGGCTGAATGGTCATGGCGTCAGGCTCACACCGGTCCCCCGCCGCCGCCACCCGAACGCCATCCAGGACGGGCCCGGTGGGGTGAGGGGTGCGACCGTGGGAACGCGGAGGGGACCTGTCGCCTGCTGATGGAGAGTCACCGTGACCTGTTACGACCGACGCGACGTGGGCCTGCTGCTGCTCCGGCTGGGGACCGGCGGGGTGCTGGCCGCCCACGGCGCGCAGAAGCTGTTCGGCTGGTTCGGCGGGCACGGCCTGGAGGGCACCGGCCAGTTCATGGAGTCCGTCGGCTACGCACCGGGCAAGGCGAGCGCGACGGCGGCGGGCGTGGCCGAGGCGGGCGGCGGCGCCCTGCTGGCGCTGGGCCTGGCGACCCCGGCGGCGGGCGCGGCGGCGGCGGGCGCGATGGCCGGGGCGGCGGCGGTCCACATGCCCAACGGCTTCTTCGCCCAGGAGGGCGGCTACGAGCACGCGGCGTCGCTGGGCCTGGCCGCGGCCGGCCTCGCCGTCACCGGCCCCGGCCGCCTCTCCCTCGACCACGCCTTCGGGCACGTCTTCGACCGCGGCTGGATGGTGCCGGTGGCCCTGGGCGTGACGGCGGCGGCGACGGCCGTGGTGGTGGGTGCCCGGAACCGGCGGCTGCGGCAGCAGAAGGAGGGCGAGCAGGAGGCCCTGTTCGAGGAGTAGGAACCCTGTTCGAGGAGTAGGGACCCTGTAGCGGGACAACGCCGGGCGGCGGCATGGCAGTCTGCGCGGCATGACCCGACAGGACACCACCGGTACCGCCGGCACCGCCGGCCCCACCCCCGGCCTCTGGCCGGCCGTGGACGAACTCTGGGCCCGCCTGGAGGCCACCCGCAGGCACCCGGGCCAGGAGGGCGTACTGCTGCGCGTCCTCAAACTCTCCGAGGAGATCGGCGAGGTGGCCGAGGCCGTCATCGGCGCGACCGGCCAGAACCCCCGCAAGGGCGTCACCCACACGTGGGACGACGTCCAGGCGGAGCTCTGCGACGTGGTCATCACCGCCCTGGTCGCCCTGCGCACCCTGACCCCGGAGGCACGGGAGGTCTTCGAACGCCACCTGGTCCGGGTACGGGAGCGGCCGCTCGAGCCGCCGGCGTGACCGCCTGCGCACTCTTCCAAAGCTGGTCCACCGGCGTTATGTTCATGTCCGACTGTCTGCACCGCCCACACCACGTGAATGCGGGGACATGAAAGTCAACGTTGTCGGCTTCGGCGCCGTCTCAGGGTACGGGTGGGGCGTGGACTCCCTGGTGCGGGGCCTTGCCACCGGGCACTCCGCCATCGCGAATCACCCCGAGGCGATACCAGGTCACAGTGGTCGCATGGACATGGCACGGGTGCCCGTGCGGCCACGCGGAGGCAGTGACGCACCGTACTGCCGGTACACGGCCGCCGTCCATGCGGTCGTCGACGAGGCCGTCGCCGAGGCTCGGTCGCACGGTTGGCGTCCCGGATCCAAGGTCGGCATGGTGCTGGCAACCGCCCGCGGCGACGTCGAATGCGTGGAAGCCCAGTACTCGTCCACGAGTACGGAGTCGGACCGGCGGCGCTACGTACGTGCGCTGCCCTCCACCCCGATTCTCGAAGTCATGCGGGCACATGGCTTTTCGGGGCCGACGATGACGGTGAGCGCGGCATGCGCGGCGGGACTGACGGCCCTGCACAGCGCACGCGCACTCGTCCATATGCGGAGCGCCACCGATGTGATCGTGGTCGGGGTCGACATCGGGACGAGCCGGGAAACGGTGCTGCCCCTCGCCGCCCTGGGTACACTGCGCCTCGACTCCTCCGACGGGGCCGCCCTACGGCCCTTCGCAGCGTCGTCCCGCGGCTTCCATCTGGGAGAGGCCGCCGTCGCCCTGGTCGTCACCGGACGATCCCACCCGGGCCAGGTGTGCGTTCTCGCCACCGGCATCGCCAATGATCACCATCATGCCACCTCCATCGATCCGGACGACGGCGTGCTGATCGACACGGTCGACGACACGCTGAAGACGGCCGGCGTGGATTCATCGCTTGTCCGCGGCTACCTCGCCCACGGCAGCGGAACACCGCAATGCAGAAGAGCGGAGGAATCGGTCCTCCGCCATATGCCGGAAATCGGGCGGGTGCTGGCCCTCAAACCACTGCTCGGACATTGCCGGGCCGCCGGTTCCCTCCTGGAACTGACCGCACTCGCCAGAGCGGGTCTGCGGCGGATACCGTCGTCCGCCTTCCCCGTCGAGCGGTCGGCCGGAAACGAGGAGAACACCAGTACCTGGCTCCAGATCTCGCTGGGCTTCGGAGGCAACATCGGGGCAGGGGTGATCCGGCTGCCTCCTCCAGAATCGTCGGCGGTGATCCCTGAGTGACCGACGCCGATCCCTTGCCACTTCCCTCCGGACAGGTCGCCGGTACGTTCCTGGTCCCGGCCTCGACAGCGGGGCGGGCGGTGGCCGTCGGACGCGGCGCGCCCGTACTGCCCCCCAGCTCGCGGACGTCCATCCTGATCGTGGAGTCATGGGACCCGGCTCAGGCGCTCAGCATCGCGAATGCGTCAGGGGTGGTCATCCTCTCCAGGTCGCCGACGAGCCACGCCGCCATGATCGCTCTGCAACTGTCCGTCCCCAGTTGCTGCGTCGAACCCGAACGCTGGGTTGCCCGACTGCCCGCATGGGTCGAACTGCGTCACGCCGAGGGATTGGTCAGATGGAATCCACTGAGCTGTCCGAGAAGTTCCTGAAACTGCTTCGGGACAACGGTCCGGGGAAGCTCAAGGACGGACACTGGCCCATATCGTCCTGGGATTCCTCGCCTGGCGTCCGCTTGGCCTTGGAGGTGCTGAGCGGGCACCACGGACGAGGAGTCGCATTCGATGGCCGAGGATATCCGACCGTTTTCCTCAATCTCTTCTACTCGGCCGGGCTCGCGTTGGGTCACGGGACGAAGACATGGGCCGGCAGGATTCCGGCGGCTTTCATGGCGGCGTTCGGAGAGGGGCGAGCGGACGGACTCGCCGACGCGGGTGAAGTCATACACGCGGACGTGAGCCCCGCATGGGCGCGACGAACGTTCCACGGCACCCTGTCGGGCCGCGATATGCGCTGGGCCCTTCGGCTCAGCGCCGTTCTTGCCGCTCTCGCGGAGTGTTACGGCTGGTCGTTCCACCGGCTCTGGAACTGCCTGCACGGCCCCTACCCGCTGGCGAGCGACGGTCACGTACTCATACAGGACTTCAACCTGGCGGCCGAGTACCCGACGACCGGCGGCCGGCTGCCCGGAGTGTCCGGAGCGGTCGGCGTACGTATCGTCTTCCGGCTCGGGAAGGGAGCGGTCGAGTCCCGGCTGCTCGACTTCTTCGGGCACCTCACACGCGATCTCGAGCGTGTCACCGAGTCGGCAAGCGTGTATCTGCCGACCGGACCCCGCACGGACGGTGACCCGCTCGCGATCCCTGAAATCGCCGGCATCGTCTCCTCGGCCGCAGGGATCATCGGCGGGGAGACGGAAGCGGTCAACTCCCTGGACCGCGGCGAGCGGTGTGCCGGTTTCGCGCGCAGGTTCATGTTCGCGTCCATGTGGACTCTGGGTCTGGCGGATAAGGCGCTGTCCGGCTGCCTGGAGTCACTTCCGTCGCGCATCGAACCCGCGGAACCGTGGAATCGGAGCAGGGACGAGTTCCTCGATCTGCTGCTGAGAGCGGTGGACGT
Source organism: Streptomyces sp. NPDC041129 (assembly GCF_055592265.1). Taxonomy (NCBI): domain Bacteria; kingdom Bacillati; phylum Actinomycetota; class Actinomycetes; order Kitasatosporales; family Streptomycetaceae; genus Streptomyces; species Streptomyces sp. NPDC041129. The sequence goes on from NZ_JBVIYV010000001.1 coordinate 1,097,939, forward strand.
TTCCTAGGGCGCTCACCTGTCGAGTACCGAGGCCCGGCAGGATGGACATGGGTCAGGTGGTTTCGCCACGCCGGGCCAGTGCGGTGCTCACGGTGTCGACCGCTCCATCGGCGGCCAGCAGCGCCTGGACACGTGCTCGCGACGGAGGAAGAAGTCCCAGGGTGACCGCGTCCCGGAAGCGCCGGCTCCACGCGGAGCTCCAGAGCGCCGATTCGCCTCCCACGATCGCGAGCGCCTGCCGGGTGGCGTGTTGGGCGAAGGCGTCGGCCTCCGTCTTCGCCGTGATGGCGAGTCGCCTGTCGCCCTCCGATAGCCGTCTCCGCGCTGCGGCGCTCAGCGTCGCCTCGCTCACGCTCTGCGCGTGGACGAGCGCTCCGAGCCGGTGCTCTTCCCACTCGCCCCACCGGCCGTCGGCGACGAAGGATTCGCGGTGACCGGAGAGCGCGGCCACGGTCGCACGCCCGATCCCCTGGGCGATGGCGGCGTAGCCGAGGGACCACAGCTCCGTGGGGATCTCGGCCGGTGATCCGAGGACCAGATCCGAGGGGATGCGGGCGTCCACGCTCACCGTTCGCGAGTCCGTGGCCCGGAGCCCCAGCAGGTCGTAGGAATCTCCGACCGAGATCCCGTCGGAATCGAGTGGCAGCAGGACGGCCACGGTTCGGCCGGCTTCCGGGTCTCCCACCATGGAGAAGGCCATGTCCGCGTGTGACACACCGCTGCAGAAGTGCTTCGTCGCCTGTACCCGAGTGAGGTGACCGTCGGCGGTGACGCGGGAGAGGCGCACCGCCGTCCGGCGGTAGTGCATGCCCGGTTCGCTGTTCATGGAGCTGAGAACAGGAACCTTTCCCGGGCCGTCGTGGCCGGTCGTGGTGGTGAGAAGGCCGGGTGCCAGACAGTCGACGAAGAGGCACGCACTGTAGTGCATGTGCACGACGAAGGCCGTGGAAGCGCAGTCCTCGGCGAGACTGGAGAGGGAGCGCAGGTACGCCGGAAGGCCCTCCTGGATCTCCTTGGGCCTGATACTGAACACGCCCTGGCCCACCAGGGCCGCCATGTACGACGGGGACAGAGCGCCTTCCCGGTCATGGGCCCCAGAGGAGGCCCGAGCCAGGGACCGCACCCGGTCCGTGATCAGCAAGGAGTCGAACCCGCCGCAGACCGGATGAGCTGCCCCGCCCGGCCGATCGCCCGGCTTCGCTCCTCACCCGAGACCTCGCCTCCGGCGACCGCGGAGTCGACCCGTGCGTAGCGCCGGGCCCACCCCCGTTCCAGGCCGGGGACGTCGACGAATCTCTCCTGGCGTACCTCGGGGCCGCGGAGCACTATCGTCAAAGAGGGCTCAAGAGCCTCGATGGAATGCACATGGCTCGGCCACAACGCATAGGAGACGCCCGGGATTTCCTCCCTGGACATGACCAGCGGCTCCCGGCCGGCCGGCCTCCCCGCATAGACGGTGTCTTCCTCGAAAAGACTGTGCCGGAGTCTTCCCGCGATCACGCAGGACCCGAAGGCCCAACGATGACTGTGCCTACTGCCGATACCCGGGCTCGGGAACAGGTGCAGGCGCATGGAGGAGCCGTTCGGGAACTCCCGCAGGACGACCTTGAAGAAGTTGGGGAACCGTTCCACCCGAGACGAGCCGGCCTCCAGGAGGAGTTCCAGGCCCTCGGGTGCACCGGCCATACCGCACAGCCCGGCAGTGACGTCCTTCGACACACTGTCGGTGTCGTCCCAGCGGATCTTCTCCACCCAGTCGACGAGCGAGTCAGCCGAGATCATACCACTCACCGACCCTGGGAATGATTACCTTCCCACCGAAATACCGTCCGATCTCAGCAGTCACCGCATCGACCTCCGACGCCTTCGACAAATGCTGCACGAAAACCTGTCGACTGCCCCACTCGTCAAGCAGGCGTCCCGCCTGCTCCGCGGTCGGGAACTTGAATCGCTGTGCCATTTCGCCACTGCTTTCCGGCCCCCAGACGGACATCACCACATTGGCGACGCCTGCGAGAGCATGGGACTGCGCCCGCAATCCCGCCGCGGTGGAATCCGGCAGGTAGGCGAACGAGGTCGCGCCGGCGGTGACGACGGATCCCCAGGTCTCCACCGTGTGGTCCAGTGGGACCCACTGGAGAGTGGTCTCGTTCAGCCGGACCGTCTCGCCGGTCAGGTCGACCCTCCGGGGCAGGGCACCGTTGAACAGCAGAGGGTACGCGGATTTGGCATAGTGCAGCATGGCCAGATCGGTGTGCGGCACGGCCCAGGTGAAGGACTCAGGCATCTTCGCCGAGTCCAGAAGCCATGTCATCAGAAATGCGGGAATGCCGCCACAGTGGTCTGCATGGTCGTGCGAGGCGAAGAGAACACGCACGTCGTCGGGGGTCAGAGCGACTCTTTTGAGCCCTTGGACGGCGTACGGCCCGGGATCGAGCAGAATCCTGTCCTCCGCGGGAGTCTCGATCACCACCCCAAGCGAAGTGCTGCGATCAGGATCGACGTTCTGAATTCCCAGGAAGCAGATTCGCAATGAGGGCTCCGGTGGCCGACAGTATGCCAGGCAGTGCCGAATATGAAAGAGGCCTTTCATTCCTGGCTGCCTGACACGCTATCAGAAAGCCAGGCCGCGGGGAACCGGTGAACGGGCCCCGGCGTCACCACCGCCGGCCCGCGATGTTGACGAAGTGGCTGCTTGATCAGGTCGCGCCGTGCCACACTGCTGCCGTGTCCAAGCTCCGTCCATCGCCGAGGACTTGGGAGCCCGACCGCCCAACTCGCCTCGTGGACCGAGAACGAGTTCAGCCCTCGAGTGCTTATTCATGCGGAGGTTGCGATGACAGAACCCGAGATCGCCTGGGCCGGTAAACACTTCGAGGTACTCCGGGTACGCGTGCCCTATCCCGACGGCTCGACACACATTCACGAGCAGGTACGAGCTCCTGATGTGGTCAGGGTGTACGGAGTCACCGATGGCGCGGTTCTCCTGACCAATGAGTACCGTGCCGACGTCGCGGACCGGGTCATCCGTGTTCCGGCCGGCCGTGTGGAACCGGGCGAGACTCCCGAGGACGCGGCTCGGCGGGAGTTCGAGGAGGAGGCGGGGTGGCGGGCCGGGAACCTCGAACTGCTTCGGGTGACCACGCCGGTGCTCAAATTCCGTCACCAGGTGTGGCATTTTCTAGCAACGGATATCTCGCAGACCGATCAACGTCTCCAGTTCGGTGAAGACATCGATCTCATGAGCGTGCCGCTGGGCGAGATCGAGGATCTCGTCTTCGGGAAGGGAATCCCTGAGGACAGCATCGCGATGACCCTTCTCGTCATCGCCCGCCGGTTCCGCGTCAACGGCGCCTGACCCGAGAGCGACTGATGCTCAACGTGCTCACGACGGTCAACGGCTTGGATCCCCCCGGGCTGGCCGGCTTCCGAGAGCTGATCGACGCCGGAGTGAACGGCGCCCGCGTCGTGGCGAAGGGAAGAACCGCGGCACGTACTGCCGAGGTGGTTCGTGGGCTCGCACACCTTCGCGAGAAGGGCGAGTTCCAGGGGCCGCTGTGGCTCGACCTTCCGGGGAGACGCCCTCGTGTCACCGGGCTGCCCGGCACCCCGGCCCGACTGCCCGCCGGAGCATCGGTGTCCGTCTCCGACGGATCGGTGCCGGCGGACGTGGAGATCGCCCACCCCGGCTTCGTCACCGGTCTGACCGAGGGATGTGTCCTGCTCTTCGCCGACGGGCTGATCCGGTTCCTGGTGGTCGACGTGTCGGCTCACGTAGCCCGCTGCGAGGTACTGCGTGGCGGCGATCTCACGGTCGGCCGGTCGGTGGCGTACCACGGCCAGCCTGCGGACGACTTCTTCCATCTCGCCCAGGAAGAGGTGGAGTTGGTGCGCGATTTGGGCGACGTGGACGGACTGGGGGTGGTGCTCTCGTGGGTGTCCGACCCCGAGCAGGTGCGGCATGCCATGCGGCATCTGGGTGGCCGCCTCCTGATACCCAAGCTGGAGAGCGAGATGCCGGTGGGCCGGCTCGAAGGAATCCTCGGTCTGACCGGCCAGATCCTGGTCGGCCGTTCCGACCTCATGTCGGCGGTCGGACCGCACCGCCTTCCCCGGACGGTGGACCACTACCTTCGGTGCGCGGTGAACGCCGGGGTCGCACCGCATGTCGGTTCACTGGTGCTGGACTCCCTGGAGCACCGGACGACACCCACGTCCACCGATGTCGACGACGTCTGCCGGCTCCTCGCCCACGGCGTGACGACTTTCCTGCTGGGCGGCACGTCAAGCACGGAGGCGATGGGCCGTAGAGCACGGGCGATGACGCAGATCCACCGACACGGGAAGCGGGCTTTCAGTGATGGACACGACGGAGACAGTGCAGATCGTTGTCGCTGACGGACAACGGCAGACCGGTGCCGGTTCCTATGTGGAGGCCGGGGAGGGGGCAGCCAGGAGGAAGCTGAGGGAGCTGGGGCAGAACAGCACACGGGAACTCGTCAGCACCATCTCCACGCTGGCACAGGAGTTGAGCCGGGCGGAACTGCCGACGGGAGTCGAGTCCGTCACGGTCTCGGTCGGACTAACCCTCTCCGCCGAGTTTGGGGTCTCGATAGCGGGAACCGGAGTGGAAGCGGATGTCAGCGTCGAACTTTCCTGGAAGCCCTGAGGAGTACCTCCCGAGGATCGTCGGGAAGGTGGTCAACGCGCACGCCGGGTCGACGGGGTCCTGCTTCCTGATCGACTCGAACAGGGTGCTGACGAGCTGGCACCTCGTGCGGGACCTGACCGCGGATGGCGTGGAAGTGTCCTGGCCCCGGCTCGGGGAGTCCCACACCGCGAGCCTGGAGAGCGCTGACCGCGTGAACGACGTGGCCGTGCTCCGACTGCCGGACGCCTCGGCGGCGGAGGTTGCCGAGGTGATAGAGGCGCCGGGCGCGCGTGCCTTCGACGCCTTCGGCTATCGGCATGCCGGTGACTTCGAAGGGCTCTTCGCCTCGGGGGACGTTCTCGGCCTCGTGATGCGCGCCGGAACGACGGACCAGAAGCTGCTGCAGTTGCGGTCGACTTCGTTGGACAGGGGTATGAGCGGTGCCCCTGTCCTCGGCGAGGTGGGCGGCAGATGGTGCGTCGTCGGAATGGTGGCGGGGATCTGGGACGCGCCGAAGGTCAGGGACGGCGACATGGCGTTCGCCGTACCGGGCGGCGTTCTTCTCCGGGCCATGCTGCCTCCGCTGCGGACGGGCGAACTCGGTGACCGGGAGAGGAGAGTCATCGCCTCCAGTGACTTCCTCGCCCAGGACCGGTTCGATGACGGAGCGTGGGGGAAGTCCTTCGTACCCAAGGAAGGCGCCTTCTCGCAGGACGCGCGGATGCCCGGTGCTCACGAAGGGAAGCGGGCGCTCAGCGTGACGAGCTGGGCGGCGACAGCGCTGCTGAGGACGGCCGGGGAACGGACTCGTCCCTACGCACTGCAGAGCAAGCCCTTCGTGATGTCCGCGTATCTGCCCGGCGCCGGTGCGTTCGGTCATGTGCACCGGTTCAGGTCCGCCACGCCGTTCGTGCCGCCGGTCGAGTCGGAGATGGCGAACCCTCGTCACACGGGTTCCGCCGTGTCCTTCCTCATGGAGGTCGAGGGGCCGTCACCCGTGGTCGCCCGTGCGCTCCGGTTTCTCGCCGACAGCGCCGACGCGGACGGCGGGTGGGGTGAGGGCGTGGAGGGCGAGCCGAACAGTCTCGCCACCTCGTTCGTGGTCGACGCGCTCTCCAAGAGTCTGGGACAGTGGGAATCGGTCGCGCCCTTCCTTCTTCCGCATGAGAGTGAACGTCTCAGAGGCGACCTGGAGGCCGCCCGGGAGGAAGCGCTCGACTGGCTGGCCCGGCGGCAACAGCCGGACGGCACATGGCGTTACCTGAAGGGGCCGGGGGGCGAGGTCACGGCTCCGAGCATCACCGCTCATGTGGTGGCGTTCGCGCCGGAAGTGCTGGAGTCGTCCCGTCGGGTCGAGACCCGGCTCATCGGTTACGTCCAAGGGCAGATGGAGGAGTCGAGGGGCGTGCCGATCCAGGTGGGCGGCAAGGACGTCGCCGCCCCGTCCCTCATGCTCGCCCATGGCCTGCGACGCCTGGGCGAACGATTCGCGGACCTGGCGGAGGAGCTCGCCACGCTCGGGGTCCAGGCCCTCAGCCGCAGGGAGGAAAGCAATGTGCGCACCATGGCCCACATCTTTCTCCTGCTGTACGAGTCGTCCGCGAAGCGGCTTGCCTCCGTGCACACCGTGGAGACGCTGGTGAGCGGACTTCTGACCGGCCATGACTTCAGGGCGAGAGGGAGCGACATTGTCGACGACGCGTTCTGGAACGCCTGGTACGAATCGGCCCGACCCGGTTGGTCCTTCCCCGATCGCGTCTGACCCGGCCCCGGCAGCGGTGCCCGCCGGCGCCGAGAACTCGGCGTGGCGCGCCTTCGACCGGGTGGCCGACTCCTATGCGCGGGAGGAGCACCTACGCGCCGAGCGCGAACTGTACGAGACGCCGGCTCTGCGGTCACTGATGGGCGACCTGACCGGACGCAGGACGCTGGACCTCTGCTGTGGTTCGGGAGAGAACGCGGTCTGGATGGCACAGCGGGGGGCGGTGGTGACCGCTGTCGACGGCAGCCCGCAGATGCTCATGAACCTCGCCCGCACGAGTTCACGGTTGGGGTTGCGGATCGCACGGTCGAGGACGGTGCTCCCCGGACGTCTCGACGCGGCAGACGAGTCACAGGATCTCGTCGTCATGGCGCTGGCGCTCCACTTCTTCGAGTCCTGGGAGGAGATCGTCCTCGAGATAGGACGTGTGCTGCGACCCGGCGGTGAGTTCCTGGCGTCGCTGTGCCATCCGTCGGACGTGCTGTACAGCGCCGGTCCCTACCTGAGTTCCTACTTCACTGCCGCCGGCTACACGACACGGCGTTACGGCGCCGAGGCGAGGGTGTTCCGCAGGTCTCTGGAGTCCACCTTCGCCCCGTTCCTCCAGCACGGATTCACTCTGTCGGGGTTGGTGGAACCCAGGTTGTGCGTGGACGACCGCGATGCCCAAGGCCTCGAAGCGGTGACCAGACGGCTTCGGTACCGACCCAAGTGGCTCTGCCTCCGCATGCGCAAGTCGTCGGCGCCCGGCTGAGGCCGTGGTCGGCCGACAGCCCTTGGGGGCAGACGAGTCGGGCTGTACGCCGGGTTCTGTTCCCCGGGGTCCTCGCGGGCCCCGGGGCGACGGCCATCCATCTAGGGCCGGTGTTGCCACCGGCCTCGTGCGGTCTACCCGCGGACTCGGGCGGGCAGCCCTCGAACGTCCGCGCAGAGCGCTTTTCACGGCGCTCCTTTTGACCTTGCTCCGGGTGGGGTTTACCTAGCTGCCCAGGTCACCCTGGGCACTGGTGGTCTCTTACACCACCGTTTCACCCTTACCGAGGGCCGGAGCCCCCGGCGGTCTGCTTTCTGTGGCACTGTCCCGCGGGTCACCCCGGGTGGCCGTTAGCCACCACCCTGCCCTGTGGAGCCCGGACGTTCCTCGGGAAGCCCCTCGCGGGAACTTCACGCGGCCGCCCGCCCGGCTCGTCTGCCGTGCCGACCATGTTACCGGGCGCATGGGGCGCCCGATTCCGCCGGTCAGATGAAGTCCGTGGTGTCCAGGTCGAAGGCGAAGGGCTCCGGGAGAGTCAGGGACTTGCCGAACGGCAGCGTGCAGTGCTGCCGGTAGTCGTCGTTCTCCGGCTCGCCGAAGAGAGTGAGCGAGGATGCCTCACGGTCGACCAGCAGGTGGAGGGGGATACCGCCGCGCGCATAGCAGCGGCGCTTCGCCTCGCGGTCGATCCGGGGCTTGGTGGACGTCACCTCGAGGACCATGGCGACGCCGTCGCAGGGCATCCACGGTTCCGCTCCCCGGTACAGGCGCAGGGCCGCGGGCGCGAAGGTGCCGTCCGGGATCACGTGGTCCTTGGGGCAGGCGCCCCCGCTCTTCAGTCTCAGCCCTTTGTTGCCCGAGAGGTCCATGTCGGTCCTGGACCGTCGGATCACCTGCTTCATGATCTGGCTGATGGAGTCCTCGTGCTCCCCGTCCGGCGGCGGTGTCACGACGATCTCCCCCTCGATCAGTTCGGCCCGGAAGCCTTCCGGGGTGTCGAGGGACAGGAAGATGTCCAGCAGGCCTTCGGCCGGCGTGGTGGGTTCATGTGCCACGGCGGTCATGTCACGCCCCTCCTTCGGTCGGTCGCCAGAGTGGGACATCCCAAGATCACCTGTCCGAGAGATCGGGAACCGTTCCCTCGATCGTGGCACAGGAGCGGGGAGCTCGTCAGGCGTGCCGGGCCGGCGGTCCGGCTGAGCCGGGCGGTGGCCTCAGGCGGGGGTGAAGAGGACCTTCGCCGTTCCCGGGTCCGCCTGGGTGAGGCGGACCCGGAGCCGCTCGCCGAGGGGCAGGTGGTCGCCCTCGACGCGGCCGATGACGGCCGGGGACTCCAGTTGCACGGTGCCGATGTCCGGGTGGTGGTCGGCGAGGTCGACCACGAAGCCCTCGAAGACGTCCCCGACGCGGTCCTTGAGCAGGGCCGCCTCGACGAGGTCGACGCACTCGCGCTCGACCGCGGCCGCGCGGTGGGTCCCCTCGGCCATCCGCGGGGGCAGGGTGTCGAGCGCGGTGCGCACCCAGGCGGGCGGGGTCTCGCCGGCGACGGCAGCGAGGCAGATCTCGGAGGCGTAGCGGTCGGCCAGGCGGCGCAACGGGGCCGTGCAGTGGGCGTAGGGGGCGGCCACGGCGGCGTGGGTGGTGAGCGGGGGCAGGTCGCCGTCCTGGAACACCGTGTAGCCGGCGCCGCGCAGCAGGGTGGTGCACTCCTGGAGGAAGGCCGCGTGGCGCGGTTCGCGCGGGTCGAGGGTGCGCAGCAGTGCCGCGTACGAGACGTGGTGCGGCCAGTCGACGCGCAGGGCGGTGGCGGTACGGCGCAGCCGGGCCACGGCACCATCGGGTGCGGCGGGGAGGGTGCGCAGGATGCCGGTGCCGGTGGCGAGCATCAGGTCGGCGGCGGCCATCCCGGCCAGCAGGGAGAGCTGGGCGTTCCAGCCCTCGGCGGGCAGCGGGGCGCGGTAGGCCAGCAGGTAGGTGTGGTCCCGCTCGGTGATCTCCTGCTCGGGGACGTCGAGGGAGATGCCGCCGCGTTCGGTCTCCAGCCGCTGCCTGGCCCGGCCGATCTCCTTGAGCAGCGCGACCGGCTCCTCCGCCGTACCGCCGTCGATCTGCCGCTGGACGTCCGCGTAGTCGAGCCTGGCGCGGCTGCGGACCAGGGCCCGGTGCACGTCGACGGCGAGGGTGCGGCCCTCCGCGTCCAGGTCGACCGTCCACAGCACGGCCGGCCGGGTCCGGTCGGGCAGCAGGCTCGCGGCGCCCTCGCTGAGCACGGCGGGGTGCAGGGGGACCCTCTTGTCCGGGAAGTAGAGGGTGTTCACCCGCCGGTGCGTCTCCGCGTCGAGGCCTCCGCCGGGTACGACGAAGGCGGCGACGTCGGCGATGGCGTACCTGACCCGGTAGCCGGTGCCCTGCCGGGACAGGTGCACCGCCTGGTCGAGGTCGGTGGAGGAGGCCGGGTCGACGGTGAAGAAGGGCAGCTCCGTGGCGTCGTGCGCGGGCAGCACGGGGTTCTTCGCCGCGCGCTCGGCCTCCTCCCGCACCTCGGGCGGGAAGTCCTCCGGTACGCCGAGTTCGGCGCGGAGCGCGGCGAGGGCGGCCCGCAGCGGGGCTTCGGGGACGCCGGTCAGCCGGATCTTGCGGCGGGGCATGTGTCGAGCGTAGGGCGACGGGGCGTGCGCAGCACCCCGTACGCTGGCGCTGAACCGATGAGAAGGAGTACGCGTGCTTGTCCTGCTGCCGCCCTCGGAAGGAAAAGCGTCCTCGGGCCGTGGCGCCCCGCTGAAGCCGGAGTCGCTGTCCCTGCCGGGACTGGCGGAGGCACGGGAGGCGGTGCTGGCGGAACTCGTCGAGCTGTGCTCCGCCGACGAGGAGAAGGCACGGGAGGTGCTCGGGCTCAGCGAGGGACTGCGCGGAGAGGTGGCGAAGAACGCCGGGCTGCGCACGGCCGCGGCCCGGCCCGCCGGGGAGATCTACACCGGTGTGCTGTACGACGCCCTGGACCTGGCCTCGCTGGACGCGGCGGCGAAGAAGCGGGCGGCGCGCTCACTGCTGGTCTTCTCGGGGCTGTGGGGCGCGGTGCGCGTGACGGACCGTATCCCCTCCTACCGCTGCTCGATGGGCGTGAAGCTGCCGGGGCTCGGCGCGCTGGCGGGGCACTGGCGGGCGCCGATGGCCGAGGTGCTGCCCGAGGCGGCGGGCCGGGGGCTGGTGCTGGATCTGCGCTCCGCCGCGTACGCGGCGGCCTGGAAGCCCAGGCGTGAGGTCGCCGGGCGGACCGCGACCGTACGGGTGCTGCACGCCCCGACCCGGAAGGTCGTCAGTCACTTCAACAAGGCCACGAAGGGCCGGATCGTACGGAGCCTGCTGTCGGCCGGGGCCGCGCCGAAGGACCCCGCCGGGCTGGTGGCGGCGCTGCGGGACCTCGGGTACGTGGTGGAGGTGGAGGCGCCGGGCGGGGCGGGGAAGCCGTGGGCGCTGGACGTGCTGGTGGAGGAGGTCCACTGAGTGCGGTCGCTTGAGCGTTTGAGTGCGGCCGCTTGAGGGTGCCGTTGCATCATGCGCAACGCTCATTGCGGAGGATGTCGCTCCTGGGCACGATGAGGACATGACCTCACCGCTGCCCTCCGCTTCGGCTGCCTCCGTGCTGGATCTCGCGCCCGTCGTCCCGGTCGTGGTGGTGTCGGACGTGTCCGACGCCGTACCGCTGGCGCGCGCGCTGGTGGCCGGGGGGCTGCCCGCCATCGAGGTGACCCTGCGGACGCCCGCCGCGCTGGACGCGATCCGGGCGATCGCCGGAGCGGTGCCGGAAGCGGTGGTCGGGGCGGGCACGGTCCTCACCCCGGAGCACGTGGCTGACTGCGTGGCGGCCGGGGCGCGGTTCCTGGTGAGTCCGGGGTGGACGGACGCGCTGCTGGAGGCGATGCGCGGGTCCGGGGTGCCGTTCCTGCCCGGGGTGTCCACCACCTCTGAGGTCGTGGCGCTGCTGGAACGGGGGGTGCGGGAGATGAAGTTCTTCCCGGCGCAGGCCGCGGGCGGCACGGCCTATCTCAGGTCGCTGGCCGGGCCGCTGCCGCGGGCCCGCTTCTGCCCGACGGGCGGGATCGGTCCCGCGACCGCGCCCGAGTATCTGTCCCTGCCCAACGTCGGCTGTGTGGGCGGGAGTTGGATGGTCCCGGCGGATGCGGTGGCCGCCGGGGACTGGGGGCGGATCGAGGAACTGGCACGGGGCGCGGCGGGGCTCAGGGACGCAGGTGGGACGTGTCGTTGAAGAGCCGTACGCTCGCGTTGCCGTCCGCGTAGTACGCCACCGCGGACAGGGAGGCGGCGGACAGTTCCATGCGGAACAGGGACTTCGGCGGGGCGCCAAGGGCGAGCCGGATCAGGGTCTTGATCGGCGTGACGTGGGTGACCAGCAGGACCGTGCGGCCGGTGTGGGCCGCGACCAGCTTGTCCCGGGTGGCCGCGATCCGGGTGGCGGTCTCCGCGAAGCTCTCGCCGCCGCCGGTGGGGTGGGCCTCCGGGTCGGCGAGCCAGGCGTTCAGGTCGTCCGGGTGGCGCTCGCGGACCTCGCCGAAGGTGAGGCCCTCCCAGGCGCCGAAGTGCGTCTCCCTGAGCCCCTCGTCGATCGTCACGTCCAGGCCCAGCCGGGCGGCGACGATGCCGGCGGTCTCCTGGGTGCGGGCGAGGGGTGAGGCCACGACGGCCTGGATGGTGCCGCGCCTCGCCAGTGCTTCGGCGACGCACCGGGCCTGCTCCCGCCCCGCGTCGGAGAGCGAGGGGTCGGTGCCGCCGCTGCCGGAGAAGCGCTTCTGGGGGGTGAGCGGGGTTTCGCCGTGCCGGAGGAGGACGAGGGTGGCGGGGGCGCCGAGGTCGGGGGCGGCACTCCAGCCGGGTGCCTGCGACTGCTCGGCGGGGCCGGCAGACCGCTGCCCGGCGGTGCTGGAAGGATGCCGCTCGCTGGGGGCGGCCGGACGCTCATCGCCGAGAGGTGCCGCTGCGGCCGCGGCGTCACCGGCCGCGGCCGCCGCGGTCTGCGCCGCACCCGTCGCCTCGCGCATCGCCTCGGCTTCGACGTCGTCGCCGGCCGCGGACCACTGCTCGCCCCGGGCGCCCGCGTCCATCGCCTCGTTGGCGAGGCGGTCGGCGTGGGTGTTCCGGGCGCGGGGGATCCACTCGTAGGTGACCTGGCCGGGCGGGAAGACGCGGTTCGCCTCCGCGGCCAGGGGCTTCATGTCGGGGTGCTTGATCTTCCAGCGGCCCGACATCTGCTCGACGACCAGCTTGGAGTCCATCCGGACGTGCACCCTGGCGGTGGGGTCCAGGGCGTGCGCGGTGCGGAGGCCGGCGAGGAGGCCCCGGTACTCGGCGACGTTGTTCGTGGCGACACCGAGGTACTCGGCCGCCTCGGCAAGGGTCTCCCCCGTCACCGCGTCGCTCACCACTGCGCCGTACCCCGCGGGCCCCGGGTTGCCCCGTGACCCGCCGTCCGCCTCGACGATGAACTCCCGCACCGCGCCGGCTCCTTACAGACCCGACTCGGCGGTGCGCACCAGGATCCGGCGGCAGTTCTCGCAGCGGACCACCGTGTCCGGAGCCGCCACGCGGATCTCGTTCAGTTCGGTGATCGCCAGCTCCTGGCGGCAGCCCTGGCAGGTCCGGGCGTACAGCTTGGCCGCGCCGATGCCGCCCTGCTGCTCGCGCAGCTTGTCGTACAGCTTGAGCAGGTCGGCGGGGACGGACCCGGCGACGACCTCGCGCTCCTTGGTGACGGAGGCGGCCTCGCCGTCGATCTCCTCGAACGCGGCGTCCCGGCGGCCGTTCGCGTCGTCGATCTTCGCCTGGACGGAGCCGACCCGCTCGGTCAGCTCGGCGACCCGCTCCTGCGCGGACTCGCGGCGCTCCATGACCTCCAGGACGACGTCCTCCAGGTCGCCCTGCCGCTTGGCGAGGGAGGCGATCTCGTGCTGGAGGTTGGACAGGTCCTTGGGCGAGGTGACCGCGCCGGAGTCCAGGCGCTGCTGGTCGCGGGCGGCGCGCTGGCGCACCTGGTCCACGTCCTGCTCGGCCTTGGTCTGCTCGCGGGCGGTGTCGCTCTCCTCGGTCTGCGCGGCCACCAGCAGGTCGCGGAGCTGCGTGAGGTCCTTGTTCAGCGACTCGATCTCGGCGTGCTCGGGCAGCGACTTCCGCTTGTGCGCGAGCTGCTGCAGGCGGACGTCGAGGGCCTGGACGTCGAGGAGTCGGATCTGGTCGGCGGGCGCGGCGTTCAGTTGGGGGCTCCCATTGAGCTAGTGGTGACGGTGGACGCCGCGTGGGCGGTCCAGGGGTCGGTGACCGTCCTGGAGACGTGGACCCTGAGGTCCCAGCCGTGACGGTCGGAGATCTCGTCGAGCTGGGCTGCGGCCAGCTCGCACCAGGGCCACTCGGTGGCCCAGTGCGCCGCGTCGAGCAGCGCGAGAGGACTCTGGGCGACGGCCTCGGAGGCCGGGTGGTGGCGCAGGTCGGCGGTGAGGAACGCGTCCACGCCGGCCGCGCGGACCTGGTCGAAGAGGCTGTCGCCGGAACCGCCGCTGACGGCGACGGTGCGGACGACGGCCTCGGGGTCGCCGGCCACCCGGATGCCCTGCGCGGTGGCCGGCAGCCGGTCGGCGACCCGGGCGGCCAGCTCGCGCACGGTGAGCGGACGGTCGAGTTCGCAGATCCGGCCCAGGCCCCGGCGGCCCGCCGGGTCGGTGGGGTCCGGCACGAGGGGGCGTACGACCCGCAGGTCGAGCGCACCGGCCAGGGCGTCGGAGACGCCGGGGTCGGCGGTGTCGGCGTTGGTGTGGGCCACGTGCAGCGCGATGTCGTTCTTGATCAGCGTGTGCACGACGCGGCCCTTGAAGGTGGACGCCGCGACCGTGGTCGTCCCGCGCAGGTAGAGCGGGTGGTGGGTGACCAGCAGGTCGGCGCCGAGCTTCACCGCCTCGTCGACGATCTCCCGCACGGGGTCGACGGCGAAGAGGACCCGGGTGACCTCCTGGTCGGGGTCGCCCGCCACCGTGCCGACCGCGTCCCAGGACTCGGCCCGCTCGGCGGGCCACAGGTTCTCCAGCGCGGCGATGACTTCTGACAGACGGGGCACGGGGAAAAGGCTACCTGGCTGTTCTGTGCGGAAGTACCGCGTCCGCCTCGTCGGGACCGCTCAGCACAGGGGCCGCCGTGCCCTCAGCTGAATCGCTTCTGCGCCACCCGTATGTGTGAAGCCGCCGCCCACCGGTCCCCCGCCCGTGCGTACGAAACTAGCTTCGTCGCCGGAGGTGACCGAACGATGACGGCCTGTGCGATCGAACCCCCATCGACCGACCGGTCCTGCGAGGGCGACGGTGTGCCGGGGCTGGGGTGCGCCATCACGGCGGACGGCGCGTACGCCGCCCGTCTCGCGCCGGACGGTGACTCCTGGTTCCCGGAGCGCTGGACGCTGGACGGCCCGGAGCCGTACGCGGTGCCGCTGCCCGGCCATCAGCCGGAGGAACCCGGTACCCAGGTGCAGCCGATGGGCGACGGAAGGGTGCTGATCCACCGGCTGGTCGAGGAGTACCGGCACACCTTCTGCCTGCTGTACCCGACCGGGCCGGGCACCGGCGAGCTGCCGCTGGGCGCGGTGGAGTGCCCGGAGCCCGGCGCCCGGCTCACGCTGCTGCCCCCGGCTCCGGGCGGCGCGCGGGCGTACGCCCTGGCCGTCGGCCCCCGGGCCACGGTGGTGTGGCTGGTGGCGGGCGCCGCGTTCGGGCCCGAGCGGCTGGCCGAGGTTCCGGGGCGCTGCTCGGGCGGGGTCTGGCTCGACGGCACCGGGCGGCTGCTCGCGCTGGACCGGGAGCTGGACGGTCGCACCAAGACGGTGGTGGTCGACCTGGAGCGCGGCGGCGAGGTCTCGCCCCTGCTGCAGATCGCGGACGGCAGCGACGACCGGCTGCTGCTGGCCGATCCGGACAGCGGGCTGCTGCTGATCTCATCGGACGCGCCCTCCCCCGGGCAGGAACGATTGGGCTGGGGGGTCCTGGGCAGCACGCTGCCGGTGCGCTTCCCGGAGTGCCTGCGCGTGCCGGACTGCTCGGTGACGCCGTTCGCGATCCAGCCGGGGCAGATGCTGATGCCGGAGAACTGCGCGGTGGCGCTGCGCCTCGGGGGGCCGTTCGGCAGTTGGGTGGGCACCTGGCGGCCGGCCGAGCGGAGGATGCGTCATCTCCCGGCTCCGCAGGGGTGGTTGACCGGGTGCGGACTGTGGACGCGGGACGGGGTGCTGCGGCTGCCGTACGCCACGGGGGAGGTCCCGTGCGGCGTGGCGGAGCTGACGGCGCCCTGGGGGGAGACGGGGGGACCGGGGGCGGCGGGGCCGGGGGATCCGGTCCGGGACGGCACGGCCGGCGAGGCGCTCGAGATGCCCCGGCAGACGCCGGTACCGGATCCCTCGGAACCGGTGACGGTCCGTCCGGTGCCGTTGCGGGAGGCACCGCTTGGACGTCTTGTAACGAAGTAGTGCCGGTCGGCGCGCCCGCCTGGATCCGGCCGTGGGTGGGTTGGTTACACTCGCCCGGCTGTAAAAGGATCATGTTGACGGGGTGAATTCTTCCGATGAGCGACACCAGCACGACTCAGCCGCTGTCTGCCGGCTCTCAGGACGCGGACGGCCATGGCCGCCACCGGGGCCCGGTCGCGGCCCAGGACGGTGACACGGCTCCGCGTGGGCGTCACCGCAAGCCGGCCGGGGAGACCGCCGAGGCGGCTGCCTGACGGCAGTGGATGAGGAGGGGCTCCCCGTCGTACGACGGGGAGCCCCTTCCGTGTTTCTCAGGAGTGTTCGACGACGGTGTCGGCGAGGACGGGCGCCTCGTCCCGGTCGACGGCGCTCACGGCCACCCGCACCGTGCCCTCCCCCCGCCACATGCGGATCCGCAGGGTCTCCCCCGGGAAGACCACTCCCGCGAACCGGGTGGCGTACGACCGCACCCGGCTCACCTCGCCGCCGAGCAGCGTGTCGACGACCGCCTTGAGGGTCATGCCGTAGGTGCACAGGCCGTGCAGGATGGGCCGTTCGAACCCGGCGGCCCGGGCGAACCCGGGGTCGGCGTGCATCGGGTTCCAGTCGCCGGAGAGGCGGTAGAGGAGGGCCTGGTCCTCGCGGACCGGACGGTCGACGGTCCGGTCGGGCTCGCCCTCGGGCGGGCCGGGGCGGGTCGAGGGGCCGCGCTCTCCGCCCCAGCCGCCCTCACCGCGCAGGAAGATCCGGGCGTCGCCGGTCCACAGCGGGCCGTCGGCGTCGGCGACGTCGGTGCGCAGCACGAGGACGGCCGCGTCGCCCTTGTCGTACAGGCCGGCGACACGGGAGGTGGCGGTGGCGGTGCCGCGCTCCGGGACGGGACGGTGGACCGTGAGCGACTGGCCGCCGTGCAGGACGCGGACCAGGTCGACCTCGATGCCCGGCGTGGACAGGCCGCTGATCACTCCCGGCGCACCGCCGCCCGCGACGGTGGCGAAGCTCGGCAGGACGTGCAGCCGGGACTCCAGGGTGTAGCGCAGCTCGCCGGGGTCGGTGGCGGGGATGCCGGCGCCGATGCCCAGGTGGTAGAGCTGGACGTCCTTGGCGGTCCAGGCGATCTCGCATGAACGGGGCTCGGCGGCGAGGGCCTTGGCTGCGTCGATGGGCATGCGGCTCCTGGGCTGAGGTGGGCCGGCCGAAGTGGAACGCGTTTCCGGTGCGGCGGCCCTCTGTATAGCCGAGCACTCACGGGTTGTGAAGGCTCCCGATGCCGCGCCGGACCGGCACCCGTGACATTTGTCCCGCCGGGGTCCGTACGCGCGGACCTGCCGTGAGCGGGCGCTCGGTTCGTACGCTGGCCGTCGTACCGCCGCCGCGGGGCGGTGACCATTCGATCGGGGGACGAGAGACATGTCGTGGTGGGCACGTACCAGAGACGGGCTGCGGGAACTGCGCGGGGAGCGGTCCCGCCGGCGGGCTGAGACGGAGCGCTCTCGGGACGCGCGGCGAAGCGGGCGGAAGAGCGGCGGGGACGCGGCCGCCGGCCACCCGGGGCCGCCTCCCACCGGCTTCTCCCTGCTGCCCTGGCTGCTGATGGGCCTGGGGTCCTTCTCCAACCTGCTCCAGGGCGAGACCCCCGACCCCTGGATCGGCGGCCTGGGCCTGCTGACCTTCAACTCCCTGTACATCTACGTCACCTTCCGCTCCTTCGACCCGGACAGGCGCCGGGCGCTCTCCACCCGGGTGGCGCTGCTGCTGATGGGCCTGCTGACCACGGCCCTGGGTCTCGGGTACGGCGGAAGCTGGCTGATGTTCTTCCCGCTGCTCGGGCTCGCGACCGGTGCCACCCTGCGCGGTCCGTGGCTGGGCCGCGTAGGCCTGCTCCTCACGGTGTACGCGGGCGCCGTCTCCGCCGTCCGCGACGGCTGGTCGGACGCCACGAACATCGCCTACGCGACCTTCCTGTCCAGCATGGTGACCGCCGCGATCCTCGGCCTGTCCGAGGCCGTGCGGGAACTGCGCGCCGCCCGGGAGGAACTGGCCCGGCGGGCGGTGGAGAAGGAGCGGCTGCGCTTCTCCCGCGATCTGCACGACCTGCTCGGCCACACCCTGTCGGTGATCGTGGTGAAGTCCGAGGCGGCCCGGCGGCTGGCCCCGCGCGACATGGACGCGGCGCTCACCCAGATCGGCGACATCGAGTCGGTGGGCCGGCAGGCCCTCACCGAGATCCGGGAGGCGGTGACCGGCTACCGCGAGGGCAGCCTGGCCACCGAGCTGGCCCGGGCCCGCTCGGCGCTGTCCGCGGCGAGCGTGGAGCCGGTGGTGCGCCGGTCCGGGACTCCGCTCACGCCGGCGGCCGAGGCACTGCTCGGCTGGGTGGTGCGCGAGGCGGTCACCAACGTCGTCCGGCACAGTGACGCCACCCGCTGCGAGATCACCATCGACAACGCCGTCGAGCAGGTGCGCCTCACCGTCACCGACAACGGCACCGGCGGGGCCGCCCCGCGCGCGGCGGAGGGCATCGGCGGCACGGGGCTCACGGGGCTGACCGAGCGCCTCGCGGCGGCGGGCGGCTCCCTCAGGGCCGGCCCGTCGCCGCGCGGCGGCTTCACGGTCACCGCCGAACTCCCGGTGGAGCCGGCCGGGACGGCTGCCGTAGGGGTCGCTACGGCGCCCAGGGAGAGCTGACCGCCCAGCTCACGTCGTCGCCCCACGAGGTGCCGCTGTCCCAGGCGTTGGAACCGCCGTCGCTCGCGATGTAGACGTTGTGGTCGTAGTGGCGCAGATACCGCGTCGGGTAGTTGTACGAGGCGAACGAGGTGCCCGTGCCGCTCCTGCCGGTCTGCGGGCAGAAGGTGGCGTCGGCCCGGAACTGGGCGGTGCCGTCCATGGGCTGCCGCTGGAGCCGGTAGTCGAAGTGGCGCAGGAAGTCACCGGGGTAGTTCCGCGACTCGAAGGAGACGCAGGAGGCGGCGGCCAGTCCGCGCCGCACGATCCAGGTCGCGTCGCTCTTGTCGAGGGCCGAACTGCCCGACGTCACCGCCGAGATGACCGCCGCGTCGTTCCGGTGGCGGACGTACTCGGTGGTGCAGCAGGAGGTCGTCGCGCGCAGCGAGATCTCCGAGCCGGGCGTCAGGGACCCGGCGCTGCCGGTCGGGCCGCCGTAGCCGGCGGAGACGATGCCGGCCTGGACGGCGTTGTCGGCGGCGTCCGTCGGGATGCCGGAGGTCATCGCGCCCTCGAAGAAGGAGCCGATGGAGCCGTTGCTGTTGTCGCCGCCGGTGCCCAGGACGATCGCGCCCTCCTGGTGCATCGGGGAGTAGCCGCCGGCGGTGGGCTCACCGCCGGAATAGGTGGTCGTGAGTCCGCCGGATTGCGCGTTGCCGTATTTCAGCGCGAAATGGTTCTGCCCGTTGTTCTTCAGCAGCGCGGTCACGAACGGCAGGGCTCCGGTGCCGGTGTTCGAGGTGTTCCTGCTGTACCCGGCGTCCGACTGGAACAGCCCGTTCTCCAGGTCGGCCTGCACCCAGGGGCCCTGTCCGTGGCAGGGCGCGAACCAGCACTCGGTGCCGAAGTTGATGGCGTCCATGTGCCCGTTGCCGGTGTCCGTGTTGCTGGTCTCGGCGTTGCCGTAGTCGAAGCAGCAGCGGTTGTTGACGTGGGTACCGGAGGTCACCATGTACATCCCCTCGGCCTGCCCGTTCACGGCGACGCCGGAGGTGGAGTTGTCCCGGTAGCCCATGCCGGCGGAGACCTCCAGGCCGTAGACCTGGTGGCCGCCGACCGTCACCGGAAGGGCGTCCGCGGGCGCCCCCACGTCGGCCGCGCCGGCCCCGCCCGCGCCCTCGATCGTGAGGTCGTTGTGGCGCGGGGACTGGTCGTGGATCTCGGTGATGACGCAGGTCGTGCCGGAGCAGAAGGAGTCCTGGGCGGCCGCGTCGGCGTATCCGCCGGCGGACAGCGGGCGGATGTCGGCCTTCGCTCCGTCCTTGGCGCGCTGCACCTGGTACAGCGGGCCGTCGTACGAGGAGTACAGGGCGCGGACGAGGCTGTGCGCGGCGACGCACGGCGTGCCGGCGGTGCCGTAGACGTCGCAGGGCAGCGAACTCGCGGCGGCGGCGGGCGGGGCGCCGGTGCCGAGCAGCAGCGCGGCGAGGGCGGCGCAGACCGCGAGGACGGAGAGGGCGGCGCTTCTCGGCCGCCGGGGGCGGGGGCGCGCGGGAGTCGGGACCACGGGTGCACCTCGGTCGGTTGTGGGGGAATTGCGGGTTCCGTACCTGGTGAGCGGTGGTGCGGGAACGGCTGTTCGGTATACCGGACATCGTTCGACCGAAATACCGAACCAATTCAGCCGTCGAAATACCGAACGATTACCTGAAATTCAGAGGCGATTGTTTGCGTATTACTGAGGGAGCGTCAACCCCCGGTACCGAACGAGGGGGAGTCTTCATGGGCGGCCCTGGCTACCCTTGGCCCGTGAACGACATCCGAGTCCTGCTCGCCGAGGACCAGGGCATGATGCGCGGAGCCCTCGCCCTGCTGCTCGGCATGGAGGACGACATCGAGGTGGTCGCCCAGGTGTCGGCCGGTGACGCGATCGTCGAGGCGGCGCTGCTGCACCGGCCGGACGTGGCCCTGCTGGACATCGAACTCCCGGGCATCAGCGGCCTGGACGCGGCGGCCGAGCTGCGGGAGCAGGTGCCCGGCTGCCGGGTGCTGATCCTGACCACCTTCGGCCGGCCCGGCTATCTGCGCCGGGCCATGGAGGCCGGGGCGGCCGGGTTCCTGGTCAAGGACGGCCCGGTGGAGGAGCTGGCCGCGGCGGTCCGGCGGGTGCTCGGCGGGGAGACCGTGGTCGATCCGGCGCTGGCCGCGGCCGCGCTCAGCGCCGGGCCGAATCCGCTCACGGCCCGCGAGCGCGAGGTGCTGAAGGCGTCGGTGGACGGGGCGACGGTGGCCGACATCGCCGGCCGGCTCCATCTGTCCGAGTCCACCGTCCGCAACTACCTGTCCTCGGCGATCGGCAAGACCGGCACCCGCAACCGCGCGGAGGCGGTCCGGGAGGCCCGGCAGCAGGGGTGGCTGTGACCTGCTTGATCAGCTTGGGGGCCGGAGGCTGACGGCTGACGGCTGATCAGAAACCCATGGTCAGGTCAAGAATTCGTTAGAGGCTCGAAGCAACGGAATAGTTGCCTGTGCATACGAGGTTTACCGGGCACTCATGTCACGCGGGAGGCCTCACTCAATGACCCACACGACCGATCACCCAAGCCGGAGGGCCGGCGGGGCCGTGGTCCCGGTGCTCGCCTTCGCGGGCATCGTGGTCGCGGTGATGCAGACCCTGCTGGTGCCGGTCATCAAGGATCTGCCGCAACTGCTGGCGACCGCTCCCAGCAACGCCACCTGGGTCCTCACCTCGACCCTGCTGTCCGGCGCCGTCGCCACACCGATCATGGGCCGGCTCGGCGACCTCTACGGCAAGCGCCGCATGCT
Organism: Streptomyces sp. NPDC041129; assembly: GCF_055592265.1. Lineage (NCBI taxonomy): Bacteria > Bacillati > Actinomycetota > Actinomycetes > Kitasatosporales > Streptomycetaceae > Streptomyces > Streptomyces sp. NPDC041129. The sequence continues at coordinate 1,119,114 of NZ_JBVIYV010000001.1, forward strand.
GGTCCTCAGCCTCACCGTGATGGTGGCGGGCGCCCTGGTCAGCGCCGTGACCAGCACGCTGCTCACCATGATCGTCGGCCGTACCCTGCAGGGCTTCGCCATGGGCGCGATCCCGCTGGGCATCGGCCTGATGCGGGACATGCTGCCGCGCGAGCGGCTCGGCTCGGCCATGGCCCTGATGAGCTCCTCCATCGGCGTCGGCGGCGGACTCGCCCTGCCCGCCGCCGCCCTGGTCGCCCAGCACACCGACTGGCACGCCCTGTTCTACGGCGCGGCCGGGCTCGGCGCACTGGCCATCGCCCTCACCCTGCTCGTCGTGCCCGAGTCCCCGATGCGCGCCAAGGGCTCCTTCGACCTGCTCGGCGCGCTCGGCCTGTCCGCCGGCCTGGTGCTGCTCCTGCTGCCCGTCACCAAGGGCAGCGACTGGGGCTGGTCCTCCGGTACGACGCTCGGCCTGTTCGGCGCCTCCGTCGCCGTGTTCGTCCTGTGGGGCCTGTACGAGCTGCGTGTCCAGGCGCCCCTGGTCGACCTGCGCACCACCGCCCGCCGCGAGGTGCTGCTCACCAACCTCGCCTCGATCATGGTCGGCGTCAGCTTCTACGTCGTCTCGCTGGTCCTGCCCCAGCTCCTCCAGCTGCCCAGCGCCACCGGCTACGGCCTCGGCCGGTCCATGGTGGTCGCAGGCCTGTGCGTGGCCCCGCTCGGCCTGACGATGATGTTCACGGCGCCGGTGTACGCCCGCCTGTCGGCCCGCTACGGCCCGCGGACCACCCTCATCACCGGCCTGCTGATCATCGGCATCGGCTACGGCGGCGGCCTCGGCCTGATGGACGCCGCCTGGCAGACGATCGTCACCTCGGTCGTCCTCGGCGCCGGCATCGGCCTCGCCTACTCCTCACTGCCCGCCCTGATCATCGGCGCGGTCCCGGCCTCGGAGACCGGCGCCGCCAACGGGCTCAACACCCTCATGCGGTCCATCGGCACCTCCGTCTCCAGCGCCGTCATCGGCATGGTGCTGGCCAACACGGCGAACGACGTGGGCGGTGTCGCGATCCCCACCATGCACGGCTTCCGCGTCTCCTTCCTCATCGCCACGGCCGCCGTCGCGGTGGGCCTGCTGCTCGCGGTGTTCCTGCCCCGGGCTCCCCGCCCGGCCCAGCACACCCAGCTGCGCGCCAGCAGCGAGGAGGAGGCCGGCATCCGGCACGCCGAGGAGGTCCTGCGCGGCTTCCGCGGCCGGGTGCTGGACGCCGCCGGCACCCCGGTCGCCCGCGCCAAGGTCACCCTGATCGACCGCCGGGGCCGCCAGGCGGGGGCCACCCTCTCCGGGGAGGACGGCTCCTACGCCCTCGCGGTCCCCGCTGAGGGACCGTACGTGCTGGCCGCCAAGGCCGCCGGGCACGGGCCGCTGGCCTCGGCCGCGACGCACGGCGGCGGCGACCGCCCCGTCGATCTGGACCTGCCCCTGCCGGGCGGGACGGCCGGCGCCTGACCCGGATGTCCGGCCCGGACGCCGCGAGACACCGGACGCCGGGAGAGCCGGGCGCTTGAGAGCCACGCCATACCCACCCCCTGTCGCCGCCCGGCAGGGGGTGCGGCAGCATGGGGCGCCCGGAAGGCCCCACGACCGGGTGTGTCCGAGCACGACCGCACCGAGCACGACCGCACCGAGTACGACCGAGAGGAATCCCCATGCCCGCGGCACCCAAGCCCGAGATCCTGGCCGCGTTCGAGGCGGCGAAGGGGTTCATGCCCGCGGACGAGGGGCTGGCGCTGTACGCGGCCGCGGCCGAGGCCGGGCGGCTCGGGCTGCCGCTGCTGGAGGTCGGCACCTACTGCGGGCGGTCCACCGTCCTGCTCGCGGACGCGGCCCGCGAGGCCGGCGTCACCGCGTTGACCGTGGACCACCACCGGGGCAGCGAGGAGCAGCAGCCGGGCTGGGACTACCACGACCCGGAGACGGTCGATCCCGAGATCGGGCTGATGGACACGCTCCCCGCCTTCCGCCGCACCCTGCACCGGGCGGGCCTCGAGGAGCACGTGGTCGCCCTCGTCGGCCGTTCCCCGCAGATCGCCGCGATCTGGAACTCCCCGCTCGGCCTCGTCTTCGTCGACGGCGGCCACACCGACGAACACGCCACCGCCGACTACGAGGGCTGGGCGCCGCACGTCGCCGAGGGCGGCTTCCTCGTCATCCACGACGTCTTCCCGCACCCCGAGGACGAGTTCACCGGGCAGGCGCCGTACCGGGTCTACCTGCGGGCCCTGGAATCGGGGGCGTTCACCGAGACCGCCGTGACCGGGTCGCTGCGCGTGCTGCGGCGGACCGGGCCGGGGATCTGACCCCGGCGCGGTCGCCGGCGGCGCCCGGACCCGTCCCCCGTTGGGCCCCACCGCCATGTGGGCCTCCCGCACGGCGGTTAGGGTGGCAGACGTGTCGTACGTAGGACCGGACTTCGATCCCCCGCAGCCGCGCCGGCCCCGGCGCGGACCGCTGACCGTCGCGCTCGCCGCCCTGGTGCCCGGCGCACTGCTCGGCTGGCTCGTGTACGAGACGGCGGGCGGATCGGGCGGGTCCTCCGGCGTCGCGGGCTCCGCCTCGCCCACCACCTCCTCCTCCGTCCGCGCGTCCGCTCCGCCGGCCGCGCCCTCGCGGACCGGCGACTCCGCCCACGACGCCAAGGATCCGGGCCCGGTGGCGGGCAGTTCGGCCCCCGCCGCCTCCGGCCCGCTCAAGGGCAAGGTCGTCGTCATCGACCCGGGCCACAACCCCGGCAACTTCCAGCACTCCTCCGAGATCAACCGCCAGGTGGACATCGGCACGAACCGCAAGGAGTGCGACACCACCGGCACCTCCACCAACTCGGGTTATACGGAAGCCCGGTTCACGCTGGACGTCGCACACCGGCTGCGCACACTGCTGGAACGGCAGGGCGCCACCGTGAAACTGACGCACGACGGCGACTCCCCGCCCTGGGGCCCGTGCGTCGACGAACGTGCCCGCATCGGCAACACCGCGCGCGCGGACGCGGCCGTCTCGATCCACGCGGACGGCTCGGCTCAGGGCAACCGCGGCTTCCACGTCATCCTGCCCGCGTCCGTGCACGCGGGCGGCGCCGACACCCGCCCCATCGCCGGCCCCTCCAAGGACCTGGGCACGCGCATCGCGGGCCGGTACCTGCGGCTCACCGGCGAGCCGCCCTCCAACTACGTGGGCGACGGCACCGGCCTCGTCACGCGGGAGGACCTGGGCGGTCTCAATCTGTCAACGGTTCCCAAGGTGTTCATCGAGTGCGGCAACATGCGCGATACCAAGGACGCGGCGCTGCTCACCAGCGGCGCCTGGCGGCAGAAGGCGGCGCAGGGAATCTCTGAGGGAATCGTGAGTTTCCTGCGCGGGTAGCGATCGGCGGGTCCATCCGGGCGGACAGGGTGATCGTGCGGGCGATAGTGTCGTCCCTACGATGAGGGGCCACCCCTGCGCTCAACACCGGGACTTGGAAACGACTTGGTGACAGCGACGCCTCCTCCGACGACGAGACGACCTACGAAGGACCTGCTGAAGTGAATATCCGCTCCCTCACTCGAGGCGACGGCGTGGTGATCGGAGCAGCGGTGTTGCTGTTCATCGCGTCGTTCCTCGACACGTTCGACAAGTCCGGCAGTGGCGCCCCGAACGCCTGGGACAACCTCGGCCTGGTGATGAGCATGTACGTCGGCGGCATCGCCGGCGCGGTCCTGATCGTCGTCGCCCGGGCGCTCCCGCAGCCTCGCAAGGTGATCGGGCTCGACCTCGGCCAGATCGGTGTCGCGCTGACGATCTTCGCCGCGTGGACCTCGTTCTGGACCATCATCGACCCGCTGGGTTCGTTCAGTGACAGCTTCGACAGCCTCGACGTCGGCGCGGGGGCGGGCCTCATCCTCGGCCTCATCGCCGCTCTGCTGCTGGCCGCCGCCGCCGTCGCCACTCCCCTCGTCCCGCCCCTGCAGGCCGCGCTGGTCCCGGCTCCCAAGCCGGCCGCCCCGCAGCCCTACGGCGCCCAGCCGCCCGGTGGTTACGGCTACCCCGGCGCCCAGCCGCAGCCGGGCCAGCCCTACGGTGCCCAGCCGCAGCCGGGCCAGCCGTACGGTCAGGCCGCCGCTCCGGCGGCCCCGGCGCCGCAGCCGGCCGGCGGGGACTTCTCGCCGTTCTGGTTCGCCGTGCCGGCGACCCGCCCGCTGTTCGCCGAGGACGGCAGCGCGACGCCCATCGCCGAACTGGCCCCCGGCACCTGGTACCTCGCCGTCGAGCAGCGCGGTGCCGCGCTGGTGGCGCAGACCCAGGACGGCCGCCGCGGCGTTCTGCAGGACACCTCGGGGATCCAGCGCGGCTGAGCCGCCCCCCCCCGTACCCCCGTGCACGGCCCCTCGCCCTTCAGGGCGGGGGGCCGTCGCCGTACGTGCCGTCTCCAGGACGGTATGTGACGCACCATCAGAGACCGGCCAGGTGGTCCGGCGGCGTCGCACGCCGCGAGGCGATCGCCGCCCTAGGAACCGTTCTTGACGTCGGACAGGGACGGCACCTTGTTCTTGACCTCGGCGCCGGCGTTCTTCCCGGCGTCCTTCACCTGGTTGATGATGTCGTTGAAGTCGTTGGCCGCCCCGCCGTCACCCTTGCGGAGCTTGGCGGGCAGTTTCTTCAGCGACTCGATGCCCGCCGTGATCGGGGCGATGGCCTTGGAGAGGGTGGGATCGCCCTTGGCGTTGCGCGCCGCGGCCTTCAGGCGGTTGTACGCGAACGCACCGGCGAGGCCCGCCTTGACGAGGGTCAGCTTGCGGCCGTGCGCACCCTTCTTGAACTTGCCCGCCTTGTAGGGCTTGTAGATCCACTGGTAGACGGCTCCGGCCGCGAGGCCCGCGTTCGCCACGAACCGGGTCTTGGCGAACTTCTGCTTCTCGGCGGAGGTGCTGGGGCTGGGCTCGGCCGCCGCGACGGCGGCCGTCGGGTTGCGCTGCGAGGTGCCGTGGCTCGACGCGTAGGCCGTGGAGCCGGCGAGTAGCGCGCAGCAGAGGGTGAGGGCCACGGCGATGTGGCGTATCGGTACGGGCACGGTGTCCTCCTGTGGAGGTGTCGCTTTCGGTCCATGTGCTCCGTGGAGCCGTGTGACCTCACGCACCCCACCCGAAACATGGACATGTCGCGCAACACGCGCATATCTCGCCACGGTTCGGCACGCGGGGTAGCCGTGCGGCGACCGACCGTGCCGGCGCCTGTCAGTCGCAGCAGTCGGGGTCCAGCCCGGACGGCAGGTACTCCCCGCCGAAGACCGCGCAGGTGGCGTCGTGGCCGCCCAGCGCGGCGACGGCCAGGAGCAGCGAACCCGCCGTCCAGGTGGTGAGCTCGCGGGGCCATATGGCGTCGTCGTCGAAGACGTAACCCGTCCAGTACAGGCCGCTCTCCGCGTCCCTCAGGTGCTGCACCGACTGCAGGATGTCCAGCGCGCGGTCGGACTCGCCCATCGCCCACAGGGCCAGCGCGAGTTCGCAGGACTCGCCGCCGGTCACCCAGGGGTTGGGGACGACGCAGCGCACACCCAGGCCCGGGACGACGAAGCGGTCCCAGTCCGCCTCGATGCGCTCCTTGGCCTCGGATCCGGTGAGCGCGCCGCCGAGGACCGGGTAGTACCAGTCCATCGAGTAGCGGTCCTTGTCGAGGAAGCGCTCGGGGTGCCGGCGGATGGCGTGGCGCAGCGCCCCGGCCGCCAGCTCCCAGTCCGGCTGCGACTCCTCGCGCTGCTCGGCGATGGCGAGCGCGCAGCGCAGCGCGTGGTGCACGGAGGAACTGCCGGTGAGCAGGGCGTCGGCCGTGGGGGTGCCGTCGTCGTCACGGCGCCAGCCGATCTGGCCGCCGGGCTGCTGCAGCCGCAGCACCCACTCGACCGCCGCGTACACGGTGGGCCACATGCGGTCCAGGAACGTGTCGTCGCCGGTGGACAGGTAGTGGTGCCAGACGCCTACGGCTATGTAGGCGACGAAGTTGGACTCACGGCCGCGGTCGGTGACGTCGTCGTGGGCGCCGTCGGCGTAGGCCGCGTACCAGGAGCCGTCCTCGTTCTGGTGGGCGGCGAGCCAGTCGTACGCCCGCTCGGCGGCCTCGTGCTCGCCGGCCGCGTCCAGGGCCATCGCGGCCTCGGTGTGGTCCCACGGGTCGAGGTGGTGCCCGCGGAACCAGGGGATCGCGCCGTCCTCCCGCTGTACGGCGAGGATGCCGCGTACCGTCGCGGCGGCCTGCTCGGCGGTGAGGACCCCGGGCAGGACGAGGTGTTCTGTCCGGGGGGTGGTCACTTGGCGGCCGCCTCGGAGGTCTCGTCCACCCGCGGGAGGTGGGGCTTGGTGGCGTAGACGACGAAGCTCTTGCCGATGACCGGGTTCAGCGCCTGCTCGGCGATCCGGGTGGCGAGCGGCTTCTTCATGATGTCCCAGACCAGCAGCTTGTGGTACGCCCGCACCGGCAGCGCCTTGTCGTTGTCCACGCCGAACGCGCACTTCAGCCACCAGTACGGCGAGTGCAGGGCGTGTGCGTGGTGGCTGCCGTACGGCCGCAGGCCCGCCTCGCGGACCTTGCCCAGCAGCTCGTCGGCCTTGTAGATGCGGATGTGGCCGCCCTCGACCTCGTGGTAGGCGTCGGACAGCGTCCAGCAGACCTTCTCGGGACCGTAGCGGGGCACGGTGATGGCGATGCGGCCGCCGGGCCGGAGCACGCGCACCATCTCGGCGAGGACGCCCTTGTCGTCGGGGATGTGCTCCATCACCTCGGAGATGATGACGACGTCGAAGGACTCGTCGGGGAAGGGCAGCGCGAGGGCGTCGCCCTCCATGGCGGTGGCGGTGGCGCCGGCCGGTGCCTCGCCGGCCTCCTTCATGGCCGCGAACCATTTGGCGACCTCGCGGATCTCCTCGCCGTTCTGGTCGAGGGCCACGACCTGCGCGCCGCGCCGGTAGCACTCGAAGGCGTGCCGGCCGGCCCCGCAGCCGAGGTCCAGGACACGGTCGCCGGGGGCGAGCGGGAACCGGGAGAAGTCGACGGTCAGCACGTGGCCCTGCTTTCACGGTCGGAGGTTGCGCGGTCGGAGACGAGTGGTTCTCGGAGAACGGCGGCGGGCGCGGCGCCGGACCGGTCCCGGGCGTCCGGGCGGCCGCCGTGACCGGCGATGGCCTCCCGGTAGCGGGCCACCGTTCCCTCGGCGGCCCGGGCCCAGGTGAAGCGGCTCAGTACCCGCTCGCGGCCGGCGCGGCCGAGGCGCTCGCGCAGCCCGGGGTCGCCCAGCAGCCGGACGAGCCCGACGGCGAGGGCCCCCGCGTCACCGGGCGGCACGGCGAGGCAGGTCTCGCCGTCGCGTCCGGCGACCTCGGGGATGGCGCCGCCGGTGGTGGCGACCAGGGGGGTGCCGGTGGCCATGGCCTCGGCGGCGGGCAGCGAGAAGCCCTCGTAGAGCGAGGGCACGCAGGCGACCTCGGCCGAGCGGATCAGGTCGACCAGTTCGGCGTCGGAGATGCCCTTGACGAACTCGACTGAGTCTTCGAGGCCGTAGCGCTCGATCGCCTGGGCGACGGGTCCCTCCGTGGGGCGCTTGCCGACGACGACGAGGTGGGCGGCCGGGTGTTCGGTGCGCACCTTGGCGAGGGCCTCCACCAGGAAGACCAGGCCCTTGAGGGGGACGTCGGCGCTGGAGGTGGTGACGATCCGGCCGGGCACCTCGGCGACGGCGGGATTCGGCGCGAAGAGGTCGGTGTCGGCGCCGATGTGGACCACGTGGACGCGGTCGTCGCGGACGCCGAGATGGTCCACGATCTCCTGGCGGGAGCTGCCGGAGACGGTGAGCACCGAGGGCAGGCGGCGGGCGACGCGCTTCTGCATCCGGGTGAAGGCGTACCAGCGGCGCACGGACAGACGGCGCTGCCGGCTCTCGGCCGCGTCCAGCTCCAACTGCCGGTCGACGGTGATGGGGTGGTGGATCGTGGTGACCAGGGGGGCGCCGATGTCGCCGAGCAGGCCGTAGCCGAGCGTCTGGTTGTCGTGGACGACGTCGAACTCCCCGCGCCGGGCGCGCAGATGGCGGCGGGCGCGCAGGGAGAACGTGAGCGGCTCGGGGAAGCCGCCGGTCCACATGGTGGCGACCTCGAGGGCGTCGATCCAGTCCCGGTACTCGTCCCGCCCGGGGGTGCGGAACGGGTCGGGCTGGCGGTAGAGGTCGAGGCTGGGCAGCTCGGTGAGGCTCAGGCCGTCGTGTCCCTCGTCGAGCACGGGATAGGGCTGGGCTCCGATGACCTCGACGCGGTGGCCGAGGCGGGCCAGCTCGCGGGAGAGGTGCCGGACGTAGACGCCCTGGCCGCCGCAGAACGGGTTCCCCTTATAGGTGAGGAGCGCGATGCGCAGCGGTGGCCCGCCGTCGGCTGCGAGCTCCGGTCGGGGCCCCGCCTGACTGGCCTCAGCGGTCACTCCGGGCCCCCTTCTCGCTGCACTCTCCCGCGACACTATGACGGGACGCTAATCTAGAACAAGTTTCAGACTTGATCGTTCAAGAGGCTCTGAATCTACCGGCAGGTAGGGGCCCTGACAGCAGTGGAACAGGTGATTCACGCCACGGCGCGAACCCCCCGCATGCTGGATGATCACGTGCCCTACAGATGTCCTCACCGACTGTCACGGAGCGGGACCCATGCCTGCGGAATCCAAGCTGGAAGCCGGGAGTGTCCGGCCCCCCACGGCGCCGCTGACCGAGCGGCAGGAGGCCCGCCGCCGCCGGATCCTGCACGCGAGCGCGCAACTGGCGAGCCGGGGCGGTTTCGACGCCGTGCAGATGCGGGAGGTCGCCGAGTCCTCGCGGGTCGCCCTCGGCACCCTGTACCGGTACTTCCCGTCGAAGGTGCATCTGCTGGTCGCCACCATGCAGGACCAGCTGGAGCACATGCACGGCACCCTCCGCAAGAAGCCTCCGGCGGGCGACTCGGCAGGCGAGCGGGTCGCGGAGACCCTGATGCGGGCGTTCCGGGCCCTGCAGCGCGAGCCGCAGCTGGCGGACGCGATGGTCCGCGCCCTCACCTTCGCCGACCGCAGCGTCTCCCCCGAGGTCGACCAGGTCTCCCGGCAGACCACGGCGATCATCCTCGACGCGACGGGCCTGGACCACCCGACGCCGGAACAGCTCTCCGCGGTCCGCGTCATAGAGCACACCTGGCACTCGGCCCTGATCACCTGGCTCTCGGGCCGCGCCTCCATCGCCCAGGTGAAGGTCGACATCGAAACGGTGTGCCGGCTGATGGACCTGACGGATCCGGAGGCCGGCCCGAGGGGGCACTGAGGGCGACTACCCGGGGCGCTCCGGAACGGCGCCACCCCGCGTCAACCTGTCAAGTCGCGTTGACAGTTGCGGGAGCGGTGGGTGAGGATCAGGACACGGAGAGCAAGATCGACTCACCTCGGGTGCCGTCTATGGGGGAGCGGCATCCGGGGTGTTCCGGTGCGACGGGCACGCCTCCGCCGTCAACTCCCTCCCGAAATGGCCGTGACCCCGGTCACCGGGCCCGTGTGCTCACAGCCACTCATCAGCCCCGGCAGGGCTGCCGGTAAAGTGGCGACGTCGTCATCACACCCGTACGGGGGGAAGCCGGTGCAATTCCGGCGCTGACCCGCAGCCGTGAGCCGTTCGTCCATCGACGGTGAGCCGGACCGCCTCGTACGGGACGTTGACCGGCTCACGTGCGCGGCGGCCCGCCGCGCACGGCACCGTCGAGGTTTACGGGGCCGAGCCGCCCGGGGTGTTTCCCGTGCGCTGCCGGTTCCCCCGCAGGAGAGGCAGTCGCCGACCATGAACGTCCGCCGCAGTGCCGCGGCTCTCGCCGCCATAGGCGTGCTGGCCGCCGCCGCGCCCGCCACGGCCGCCGACACGTCCCCCTCCGCTTCGCCCAAGGTGGCGGTCCCGTCCGGACTGTTCGGCAAGTCCGACCCGACGTACGACGGCGTGTGGCGCCAGTCCCTCGCCCTGCTCGCCCAGCGCACCCTCGGCTACCGGCCCGCCGCCTCGGCCGTCGACTGGCTGGTGGGGCAGCAGTGCGCCCATGGCGGCTTCGCCGCGTTCCGGGCGGACACGGCCAAGCCCTGCGGGGGCAAGGGCGGCGCCCAGCCCGACACCAACAGCACGGCCGCCGCCGTCCAGGCCCTGCAGGCGCTCGGCGGACACGACACCGACATACGCAAGGCCCTGGTCTGGCTGAAGAACGCGCAGAACAAGGACGGCGGCTGGGGCTACACGCCGGGCAGCCCCAGCGACACCAACTCCACCTCGGTCGTCATCGGCGCCTTCGCCGGGGCCGGGGAGGACCCCGGCAAGCTCCGCGCCGACAAGGGCACTCCGTACGAGCTGCTGAGCTCGCGGGCGCTCGCCTGCGGCGAGGACGGCGGTGGCGCCCTCGCCTACCAGCCGGACAAGAAGGGGCGCCTGGTCGCCAACGCGGACGCCACGGCTGCCGGTGTGCTGGGCGCCCTCGGCAAGGGGTTCGTGAACGGGCCCGTCAAGGCCCGCGCCAAGGCCCCCGCCTGCTCCTCCTCCGGCAAGGCCACCGACACCCGGGTCGCGGACAACGCCGCCGCCCATCTCGCCCACGCCGTCGCCGGGACCGGCCACCTCAAGTCGGCACTGCCCGGCGCCGAGGACCAGCCCGACTACGGCAACACCGCGGACGCGGTCGTCGCGCTGGCGGCGGACGGCTGGAGCGCGCAGGCGAAGAAGCCGTACGCCTGGCTGGAGAAGAACGCGGCCGGCTGGGCCGGGCAGAGCGGCCCGGCCGCCTACGCCCAGCTCATCCTCGCCGCGCACGCGGTCGGCGCCGACGCACGGCACTTCGGCGGCACCGACCTGGTGCGGTCGCTCAACGCCACCGGCCCGGCGCCGCGCGCGGCAGCCCACACCGAGGAGTCCGGCAAGCGCGCCGAGGACGACTCGAACACCGGCGTCTGGTGGATCGTCGGCGTCGGCCTCGTCGCCGGCATCGGCATCGGCTTCCTGCTCAGCGGCCGCCGGAAGAAGCAGCAGCCGTGACCGCCGTCCGCCGTGCCGCCGCCCTGCTCCTCGCCGCGTTCGTCGTCCTGGCCGGCGCGGCGAAGGCGCGGGCCGCCGGGTACCGCTACTGGTCGTTCTGGGAGCGGTCCGGCGGGCACTGGTCGTACGCCACCGAGGGTCCCTCGACCGCCCGCCCCGACGACGGCGCCGTACAGGGCTTCCGTTTCGCGGTGAGCGAGGACTCGCGGGACGCGACCCGGCCGCGCGGCACGGCGGACTTCGCCACCATCTGCGCCGGCACGCCCGCGAAGGCGGGCACGAAGCGGGTGGCCCTCGTCATCGACTTCGGCACACCGGCGGACGCACCCTCCGGCGAGACTCCGCCGAAGCGCCGCACGGCCTGCGCCCGGGTCTCCCCCGACGCGACGACGGCCGAGGCGCTGGCCTCGGCCGCCAAGCCCCTGCGCTACGACACCAACGCCCTGCTCTGCGCGATCGCCGGATATCCGCACAAGGGGTGCGGGGAGCAGGTGTCGGCGGAGGAGAGGCCGGCGAAGGCCGCGAAGCCGGAGCAGCCGGACAGCGGTCCCTCGCTGGGGCTGCCGATCGGTGTGGGCGTGGTCGCGGTGCTGGCCGGGGCCGCGGCGTGGCGGTCCCGGCGGCGGCGCGGGAATGCGTAGCCGTCACAGCACTGCCACCGCGGCGACCGCGCAGGCGGGCGGCCGCACCGACGCGGCCGCGGAGGGCCGTACCACCGCGAGCGTGGAAAGCGGCACCACCGGGACCGCGGGCAGCCGTCTCGCCGGAGCGGGGAGGCCGGGCGCGGCCGCCGGCCACGAGCGCGGCCGGGCGGAAGCCGCCGCCTTCCGGCCCCGGCACGGCCGCGTGCCGCTGCACCCCGGAGCCTGGTGGCTGTGGTCCCTCGGCCTCGGCACCGCCGCCACCCGCACCACCAACCCCCTGCTCCTCGCCCTGCTGACAGCCGCGGCGGGCTATGTGGTGGCCACCCACCGCTCCTCCTCCCCCTGGTCCCGCTCCTACGCAGCCTTCGCCAAGCTCGCCGTCGCCGTGCTCCTCATCCGCCTCGTCTTCACCGTGGTCCTCGGCTCCCCGGTCCCCGGCACGCATGTGCTGCTCACCCTGCCCGAGATCCCGCTCCCGCACTGGGCCCAGGGCATCCGGCTCGGCGGCCGGGTGACCGCGGAGGCGCTGCTCTTCGCCGGCTACAACGGCATGAAGCTGGCCACGCTGCTCATCTGCGTCGGTGCCGCCAACGCCCTCGCCAGTCCGGCCCGGCTGCTGAAGTCCCTGCCCGGCGCGCTGTACGAGGTGGGTGTGGCCGTGGTCGTCGCGCTCACCTTCGCGCCCCACCTCATCGCCGACGTCCAGCGGCTGCGCGCCGCCCGCCGGCTGCGCGGCCGTCCGGACCGGGGTGTACGGGGCCTGCTCCAGGTCGGACTGCCGGTGCTGGAGGGCGCGTTGGAGCGTTCGGTCGCGCTGGCCGCAGCGATGGACGCCCGTGGCTACGGCCGTACCGCCGAGGTTCCGGCCCGTGTGCGCCGTACGACGACCGCGCTCACTCTGGGCGGGCTGCTCGGCGTGTGCGCGGGAACGTACGGGCTGCTGACCGCGGAGGGCGGCACGTACGGGGTACCGGTGCTGTGCGCGGGGGCCGCCGCCGCGCTGGCCGGCCTGCGCCTGGGCGGGCGCCGCTCCCCGCGCACCCGGTACCGGCCGGACCCGTGGGGGATGCGGGCGTGGCTGGTCGCGGGCTCGGGGGCCGCGGTCGCCGCGCTGCTCACGCTCGCCGCCGTACGGGATCCGGACGCGCTGCACCCCGGAGTGGTCCCGCTGGTGGCGCCCGCCCTCCCCCTGTGGCCGGCCGCGGCGGTACTGCTCGCGCTGCTGCCCGCCTTCGTCGTACCCGAGCCCGTCGAGGAGCCGTCGTGATCCGCTTCGAGGATGTCAGCGTCACGTACGAGGGCGTGGGCGAACCGACCGTCCGGGGCGTGGACTTCGAGGTGCCCGAGGGCGAACTCGTGCTGCTCGTCGGCCCGTCCGGGGTCGGCAAGTCGACCGTGCTGGGCGCGGTCAGCGGGCTGGTGCCGCACTTCACCGGCGGCACCCTGCACGGCCGGGTCACCGTGGCCGGCCGGGACACCCGCACCCACCAGCCGCGCGAACTCGCCGACGTGGTCGGCACGGTGGGCCAGGATCCGCTCGCGCACTTCGTGACGGACACGGTGGAGGAGGAACTCGCCTACGGCATGGAGTCGTTGGGCCTCGCTCCGGAGGTGATGCGCCGCCGGGTGGAGGAGACCCTGGACCTGCTGGGCCTCGCCGACCTGCGCGACCGCGCCATCGCCACGCTCTCGGGCGGGCAGCGGCAGCGGGTCGCGATCGGTTCGGTCCTCACCCCGCACCCCCGGGTCCTGGTCCTCGACGAGCCGACCTCCGCGCTCGACCCGGCCGCCGCGGAGGAGGTGCTGGCCGTGCTGCAGCGACTGGTCCACGACCTCGGTACGACGGTGCTGCTGGCCGAGCACCGGCTGGAGCGGGTGATCCAGTACGCCGACCGGGTGGTCCTGCTGCCCGCCCCCGGCGCCGCCCCGCGCCACGGCGACCCGGCCGAGGTGATGGCCGTGTCCCCGGTGTACCCGCCGGTGGTGGGCCTGGGCCGGCTCGCGGGCTGGTCGCCGCTGCCCCTCACGGTCCGGGACGCCCGCCGCCGCGCCGCCGGCCTGCGCGACCGCCTCGCCGGCGGGCTGCCGGGGCCCGGCGAGGCGGTCACGCAGACCGCCTCCGACTCCCCGGCGCCCGAGCCGACGTCCGGCCGTCCCCCGCGGAGCGCACCGACCGCCTCCGCCAACCCGTCGTCCCCGCGGACCGGTCCGACCGGCTCCCCCACCCCGCCGACCGAGCCGACTGGCTCCCCCACACCGTCTTCCGAGCCGACCAGCTCCCACACGCCGCCGGCCGAGCCGACCGTCCCCGCTCCCTCTGCCACGCCCGAAGCGCCCCCCGCCCGCCTTCCCTCCCCCCGCCGCCGCCTCTTCCGGCGGAACTCCGCGCCCCTCCCCCCGTCCTCCGCCGCGACGCAGGTCGCCGAGGTTCGGGGCCTGGGGGTCCGGCGGGGGCCGATCACCGCGCTGCGGCACGTCGATCTGGGCGTGGCGCGTGGTGAGACGGTCGCGCTGATGGGGCGCAACGGTGCCGGGAAGTCCACCCTGCTCGGCTCCCTGGTCGGCCTGGTGGAGCCCACCGCCGGCTCGGTGCGCGTCGGCGGAGCCGTTCCGCACCGCACCCCGCCCCGTGACCTCGTCCGCCGGGTCGGTCTGGTCCCGCAGGAGCCGCGGGACCTGCTGTACGCGGACACGGTGGCCGCCGAGTGCACGGCCGCCGACCGGGACGCGGGCGCCGAGCCGGGCACCTGCCGGGCGCTGGTGTCCGAACTGCTGCCCGGCATCACCGACGACACCCATCCCCGGGACCTGTCCGAGGGCCAGCGTCTGACGCTGGCACTGGCGGTCGAGCTGACCGCCCGCCCTCCCCTGCTCCTGCTCGACGAGCCGACGCGCGGCCTGGACTACGCGGCCAAGGCCAGGCTGGTCGCCGTGCTGCGCGCGCTGGCCGCCGAGGGGCACGCCATCGTCCTCGCCACGCACGACGTGGAACTGGCGGCGGAGATCGCGCACCGGGTGGTGCTGCTCGCCGACGGCGAGGTGATCGCCGACGGCCCCACCGCGGAGATCGTGGTCTCGTCGCCGTCCTTCGCCCCGCAGGTGACCAAGATCCTCGCCCCGCAGCAGTGGCTGACGGTGTCCGAGGTCCGGGAGGCCCTCGCGTGAACCCCTCTCCCGCTCCCCGCCCGGCCCCCACTCCACGCCCCGTCCGGGCCGTGCGTCTCGGCCCGCGCTCCCTCGCCGCGCTGGGCCTGGTCAGCGCGGTCGGCGCGGTGGCCTTCTTCTGGCCCTTCCTCGCGCCGCCCGCCTCGCGGCTCAGCGCGCACGCCGAGGACGCGCCCTGGCTGTTCGCCGGTCTGCTGCTGCTGATGATCGCGGTCGTGGCGGCGACGATCTCCGAGTCCGGCCTCGGTCCCAAGGCGGTCGCGATGCTGGGTGTACTGGCCGCGACCGGTGCGGCACTGCGCCCGGTGGGCGCGGGAACCGCGGGGATCGAGCCGATGTTCTTCCTGATGGTGCTCAGCGGCCGGGTGCTCGGCCCGGGCTTCGGATTCGTACTCGGCTCGGTGACGATGTTCGCCTCCGCGCTGCTCACCGGCGGGGTCGGGCCGTGGCTGCCGTTCCAGATGCTGGCGATGGGCTGGTTCACCATGGGCGCCGGGCTCCTGCCTGGGCAGATCCGGGTGCGCGGCCGGGCCGAAGTACTGCTGCTGGCCGCCTACGGCTTCTGCGCGGCCTTCGCCTACGGCACGGTCATGAACCTCGCCGGCTGGCCCTTCATGGGCTCCGGTACCTCGAACATCGCCTTCGACGCGCACGCCTCCGTCCCCGCCAACCTGGCCCGGTTCGCCGCCTACTGCCTGGCCACCTCGCTCGGCTGGGACCTGGGCCGGGCGCTGTGCACGGTCGCGCTGACCCTCGCGCTCGGTCCGGTGCTGCTGCGGGCGCTGCGCCGGGCCACGCGGCGCGCCGCCTTCGAGACCGCGGTCACGTTCGACGCACCCGCTGGGTGAGGACGCGTATCCGGGCCGTCAGGCAGCCGGTGAAGCACCCCACATGACGCAGGTCACCTACGATCCGGGGCCGTACTCCCGTTTGTCCGATACATCCCCTCGTGCACACCTCCTGACCTGCACTTCGAGACGCGGGCCACACGGGCACGAGACCCTGCCGATCCGGCCACAACTAGTAAAAGGGGTCATTGCGGACACTCCTCGGGCCTGTTTCTCTGGACGACGTCGCCAGGCGCCACAGCCCGAAAGGGCCGGGGCGCCGACGTACGCGGCCCCCGCCTGACGGGTGGCTCCGGCATACGGGCGATCCCCCGTCCCCGACGCAAGAGGTTCTCCGTGTCCGTCTCCTTCATCCGCCGCATCGCCTCCCCGAAGAAGGCCCTCACGACCGTCGCCCTGGCCGCCGCCACCGCCGGTATGGCTATGTCCGCGGCGCCCGCCCAGGCCGCCACCGACTCGGGCTCCTCCGCCCAGACGATCGCGCACAAGATGATCCCGGACGCCGCGCAGTACAACGCCTTCAGCAAGATCGTCGAGCACGAGAGCGGCTGGAACCCCAGCGCCACCAACAGCTCCTCCGGCGCCTACGGCCTGGTGCAGGCTCTGCCCGGTTCGAAGATGGCCTCCGCCGGCTCCGACTGGAAGACCAACCCGGCCACCCAGATCAAGTGGGGCCTGGACTACATGAACTCCCGCTACGGCAGCCCGGTGAAGGCCTGGAGCTTCTGGCAGGCCAACGGCTGGTACTGAGCCGCCCGCGCTTCCGCACCCGCACCGCATCCGCACCCTCGCCCCGCCGGCGAGGGTGCGCGCGCATGTCCGCACGCCGCGCGGCGCCTCACCGAGGGCGGCCTCCGGCCGGGAGACCATGGTGGACCTGGCACCAGCCCTGTCCGTCCGGCCGACCGGAGGAAGCATGACCACGCCGTCACCGCCCGCGCCGGAGCCGGAGACGCGGGGGGTGCGGCTGGTGACCGTACTGCTGGCGCTGACCGTGGTGAGCGGCCTGATCGACGCGGTGAGCTATCTGGGCCTGGGCCGGGTGTTCACGGCCAATATGACGGGCAACGTGGTGGTCCTGGGCTTCGCCGCCGCGGGCGCCCCCGGTTTCTCGGTCCCGCTCACGGCGACCTCCCTGGCCGGCTTCCTGCTGGGCGCGGTGGCCGGCGGCCGGGCGGCGGCCAGATTCGCCGGCGGCCCGCGGCGCGGGTGGGCCCGCCGGATCCTGGCGACCGAGGCGGTGCTGCTCGGCGGCTCGGCCGCGGTCGCCTTCGCCTGGCCGGGTACGACCGGCACCCGGTACGCGCTGATCGCCCTGACCGCCTTCGCGCTGGGCCTGCGCAACGCGACCGTCCGCAAGCTGAGCATCCCCGATCTCACCACCACGGTCCTGACGATGACCCTGACCGGCCTGGCCTCCGAGTCCCGCCTCGGCGACGCCACCGGCCACCGCTCACCGCGCCGCACGGCGGCGGTGGTGGCCATGGTCGTGGGCGCCTGCCTGGGCGCCTGGCTGGTCCTCCACCAGGGCCTGGGCGTCCCACTGCTGCTGGCGGCGGCGGCCTCGGGGGTGCTGGCGGTGGTGGCGTCGGGGCGGGAGTGACCACCCCCCTAACCGACGCGAGGACACACCGCCACCAATGCGCTCATAACCGTATTTCCCGCCGGAGCACCGAACGCGCGATCGGGCTTCGGTTCCCCCAATCGGGCGCGACAAGGATCACAGCGCGGGGCCGGCATGACCCGGCGCGACGGGGCAGGAGTCCCTGCATACGCGCCCTTTAGCTGCACTATGCATCGACTCGCGTACGTGACGTAAGCGGGCCAAGTCGGCCTATCGTCGCTTTTCGGCCTGCTGTCCGACACCGCCGTCGCCCGGGCCCTGTCCCTGTCCCCGTCGAAAGGTAGGCGAGCTCCGTTTTGGCGACCGCCACTGCCGTCACCCCGCATCTGAAGACCCCGCGGGCCACCAAGGCCCACGCCGACGTCACCGTCACCGACTCCGCCATGGTGAAGCGCGCCGTGAAGGCGGCCGCGCTCGGCAACGCCATGGAGTGGTTCGACTTCGGTGTCTACAGCTACATCGCGGTCACCCTGGGCAAGGTCTTCTTCCCGTCAGGCAACCCGACCGCACAGCTGCTCTCGACGTTCGGCGCCTTCGCCGCGGCCTTCCTGGTCCGCCCGCTGGGCGGCATGGTCTTCGGCCCGCTGGGCGACCGCGTGGGCCGCCAGAAGGTCCTCGCCCTCACCATGATCATGATGGCGGCGGGCACGTTCGCGATCGGCCTGATCCCGTCGTACGCCTCGATCGGCGTGGGCGCGCCGCTGCTGCTCCTGGCCGCCCGCCTGGTGCAGGGCTTCTCCACCGGCGGCGAGTACGCGGGCGCCACGACCTTCATCGCGGAGTACGCGCCGGACAAGAAGCGCGGCTTCCTCGGGAGCTGGCTGGAGTTCGGCACCCTGGCCGGCTACATCGGCGGCGCGGGCCTCGTCACCCTCATGACGGCCCTGCTGTCCACGCACGACCTGCTGACCTGGGGCTGGCGCATCCCGTTCCTGATCGCGGGCCCGATGGGCATCATCGGCCTGTACCTGCGGATGCGCCTGGAGGAGACCCCGGCGTTCGCGGCCGAGGTCGAGAAGGCGGAGGCGTCCCGGCCCAAGGTGCCGCTGCGCGAGATGGTCGCGGGCCAGTGGAAGGCGCTGCTGCTGTGCATGGGCCTGGTGCTGGTCTTCAACGTCACCGACTACATGCTGCTGTCGTACATGCCGAGCTACCTGACCAGTGAGCTGAAGTACGACGAGACGCACGGGCTGCTGGTCGTGCTCGGCGTGATGGCCCTGATGATGATCGTCCAGCCGTTCGCCGGTGCGCTGACCGACCGTGTCGGCCGCCGCCCGGTGATCGCCGCGGGCTGCGCGGGCTTCCTGCTGCTGTCCGTCCCGGCCCTGCTGCTGATCCGCCAGGGCAGCCTGGTCGCGGTGGCCCTGGGCATGGGCGCGCTGGGCCTGCTGCTGGTCTGCTTCACCGCCGCCATGCCGGCCGCGCTGCCCGCGCTCTTCCCGACCCGGGTCCGCTACGGCTCCCTGTCCATCGGCTTCAACGTGTCGGTGTCCCTGTTCGGCGGTACGACCCCGCTGGTGGTCACGGCACTGATCGGCGCCACCGGGAACATGATGATGCCCGCGTACTACATGATGGCCGCGGCCGTCGTGGGCGGCTTCGCCGTCTGGCGCATGTCCGAGTCGGCGGGCCGCCCGCTGCCGGGCTCGGCCCCCTCGGTGGAGCGGTAGGCGTCATTCACCCTCGATCGGCCCCCGGAGCGTGAGCGCCCGGGGGCCGATCGCGTCCGGGGTACGGCGGACCGGCACGGCCGCCGCCCGGAGCCGCGCTCCGGAAACGGTTCCCCCACGGCCTCGCCGGCTGTCCCGCCTGGCCCGCACCCCGCAGTCCCTCGGCCTGTGCGTGCTCGCCGCGCGCCGGACGGAGCCGCGCACGGCGATCGGCGGCGCGCCGCCCCGCGTGGTCTTCGCCGGCCGCCTCGGCGAGCCCTCCGGCACGCTGGGCGGGCTCGCCGCCGGGACGCCGTACCTGACGGCCCCGAACCAGCGCTTCCCCGAGCCCGCCCGGATCTCCGGCGACCACGAACCGTGCCGCGCGGCCGCCGGCACCCCCGTCCAGCAGGTGTTCCACGAGGACCGGCTGCGCGAGGGGGCCGGCTTCCCGGCGTGGCTGCTGACCTGGGCAGCGGGCTGCTGCTCGCCGTCACGGCCGTCGCGCCGCTCGCCGTACGCCGCGCCCGGCGGCCGGTGACCCTCCGCCGCCGGTGCGGCCACCGCCGCCGCTCCCCCCGTCGGCGCCCATCGGCTGAGACGATGCAGGGGAAGGCCCAAGGAGCCCGGGAAGAGACTCGGGCGGACACCCGGGAAAGGCAGCAGACGCATGAGCTCGCAGCTCTGGGACGACGTCGACTTCTACTTCAGCAGCCATCTCGCACCGGAGGACGATGCGCTCCAGGCGGCCCTGCGCGACAGCGAGGTCGCCGGGCTGCCGCACATCAGCGTGACGGCCACCCAGGGCAAGTTCCTCCAGCTGCTCGCGGAGATCCAGGGCGCCAGGACCGTCCTGGAGATCGGCACGCTCGGCGGTTACAGCACCATCTGGCTGGCCCGGGCCCTGCCGGCCGACGGCAGGCTGATCTCGCTGGAGTACAGCGCCAAGCACGCCGAGGTGGCGACCCGCAACATCGCCCGCGCCGGTCTGGAACGGATCGCCGAGGTGCGGGTGGGCCCGGCCCTGGAGTCGCTGCCCAAGCTCGCCGACGAGAACCCCGCCCCCTTCGACCTGGTCTTCATCGACGCCGACAAGCCCAACAACCCCCACTACGTGGAGTGGGCGCTGCGGCTGAGCCGGGCGGGCAGCCTCATCGTGGTGGACAACGTGGTGCGCGGCGGGCGGGTCGTCGACACCGACAGCAAGGAGCCGGACGTGGTCGGCACGCGCGAGGCCATCGAGCTGATCGCCGCCCACCCCCGGCTGAGCGGCACGGCGGTACAGACCGTGGGCAGCAAGGGGTACGACGGATTCGCGGTGGCCCGGGTCCTGGGCTGAGCCACCCGCCGGCCGCTCCTCCCCAGGGCTCAGACCTCGTGGTAGAAGCCGACGTTGACGCTGCGCGGCGCCGTTCGGTCCTGGACGACGACCTCGCCGGAGCCGCCGCGCGGCAGCGTCACGGCGGCGCCGTAGGCGATGGTCTGCGCGTACTCGCCGACGATCAGCCGCACTTCGGCGGACGGCTCGGCCTGCGAGCCGCGCAGCCAGGACAGCTGCCAGCCGCCGTCGGGGCCGCACCGGAACTCCAGGTGGACGCGGGAGACGAACAGCCAGTCCTCGGGGGTGACCAGCCGGCACACGGACGCGTCCCGGCCCACTCGCAGCACGGCGCCCGGCTCGCTGGGCGCGTCGGCCATCGTCATGCCGGCGGTGGCGCCCGTGTCGGCCCCGGAGACGGTGGCCATGGTCAGTTCGAGCACGTGCGTTCCCCCTGAAGATGCTGCGACGTCGAAAGAAGCGGCGACATCGGAGTCGTTCTCGCGCGGTGGCCGGTTTGCCGCACCGCCGCCGCATGATAAAACGCCCGGCCCGGCCGCGTCCGGCACAATGGGCTCATGACCGAGCGAAAGCCACCGGGTGTTCCGTTCGAGTCCTGGGTCGACAAGCAGATCCGGGACGCGCAGGGGCGCGGTGAGTTCGAACGGCTGCCGGGCGCGGGTGAGCCGCTGCCCGCAGAGCTCGACTCCACGTACGACGAACTGTGGTGGGTCAAGCGGAAGATGGCCCGCGAGGGCCTCGCGGTGCTGCCGCCGGCGCTGGCGCTGCGCAAGGAGGCGGAGGACGCGCTCGTCGCGGCCTACGCGGCGCCCACGGAGCGGATGGTCCGGAAGATCATCACCGACGTCAACGTGAAGATCCGCGACATGATGTTCAAACCACCGCCGGGACCGTATCTGGGCAAGAAGCCGTACGACGTCGAGGAGGTAGTGCGCGAGTGGCGGCAGCGCAGGACCGCCGCCACACGCGCCGAACCGGGCCCGGCGGGCTGAACCGGGCCCGGGGTCCGCCCGGTTCAGAGGTGGAGCAGGCGGTCGGCCAGTTCGCGGTAGTCGCGCAGGGCCAGGCGCAGTTGCTCGGTGTCCGTCTCGCGGCCCGGGCCGCTCTCCTCGCCGCTCTGCCAGGACATGCGCAGCGTCCTGCGGCGCCGGGTCACGGCCTCGCCGAACCGCGCGGCGATCTCCTCCAGCGTCCGGTCGGCCTCCTCGACGGCCGTCCGCGGTTCCTCCACGAACCCGGCGAGCGTCTGGCGCAGCTGCGCCTCCCACTTGTCCGCCTCCTCGGTCGCGAGAAGCGGGTAGTGCCTGCCGGAGTCCTTGCCCTCGGTGCCGGCCCGACCGGTGTCGCGCGTCCGGGCGGCGGCGGAACCGGCGTGCCCCGTGTGCGCCGCCCGGCCCTCGGCCGTCGCCGCCTCGCCCTCCGTGACGTGGCCCGGAGCCGGCGCCGCAAGCCCGTCGCCGGTCATCCGGGTGCCCGCCCCGGAGGCGCCGAGCGCCCCCTCACCGCGCGTGCCCGTCCCGGACTCGCTCCAGCCCGCCCCGCCCGCGCCTTCGGCGGCGCCGGTTCCGGTGGTGCCGGTGCCGGGGGTGCCGGCCCGGGCGGGGTCCGTCCCGGGGGTGCCGGCCTCGGCGGTGTCCATCCCGGGGGTCCTGGTGGCGCCCATCGCGGTGGTGTCCATCTCACGGGTTCCGGCCCCGGCATGGCCGATGCCGGCCGCGTCCGTTCCGGCCGCTCCCGTCGTCCCGGCGGCGGCCGCGCCCGGGTGAGCCTCCGTGGCTCCCCCCGGCGTGCGGTCGTCTCCCGTCAGCCCCTCCTGGCCGGCGCCGGCCGCTCCGTGGAGCGAGCCCGCCCCGTCCTCGGGGCGGTGCACCGACTCTCCCTGCACCGGCGCGCCCGTGAGCCGCTCACCGACCCGGCGCTGGTCGTCGGGGCGTCGCCCGGCACCGGTGACGTCGCCTTCGGCCGGGTACCTCTCGGCATCCGCCGCCGCATCCCTGTTCTGGGCCATGGTCAGACTCCCCTCGGGTGGCTCTTGCCGAACATCCCCGGCTTGCCGGACGACTGGTGCCGGGTGTCGTCGCCCGCCCCGGTGACAACCTCGGAGCGGTGGCCGGTCGCCCGGGCGGAGTCGTTCATCAGGTCGTCGAAGAGGGCACGCGCGTCCATCAGAGCGGTGCGCAGCTCCTCGGTTCCGGCGGCGGACCCGCCCGCCCCGGTGCCCGGTCCGGCCTGGCTCACCCGGTGCACCCGCCGGTATCCCTCGACGTGCTGGGCGTGGTGCACGGACAGCGCGGCGAGCTGCTCCTCGTAGCGCCCGCCGTCCGGGTAGCCGCGGAAGGCCGCGAGGTCCGACAGCAGCCGGTCGGCCTCGGCCACCGCCTCTCGGGGCGCCTCCACGAACCGCTCCTGCACGGCCGTCCAGCGAGCGCTGTACTGCTCGCGCTCGGCGGGCTCCAGGGGGCGTTCACGCAGCTTGCCGTGGCGCTCCAGACGCTCGGTCAGCTCTCGCTCGGCGGCCTTGGCGTCGCCGTCGTGCCGGGCCACGGTCCGCTGGTACTCGGGCCCGAAGCGCCGCTTCAGGTCCGGTCCGCCCTGCCGGCCGCGGCCGCGCACTATCAGGGTGGCGGCGAGGACCAGGGCCGCCACGACCACGATCACAGCGATGATCATGCCTGTTGACATGGTTGCCTTCCGGAATCGGACCGGCCCCGCTGGCCGGCTCTCCTTTCGTGTGACCCGGAAGTCAGCGCACAAACGGTGGGCCACCGGCGAAGCGGCGCAGGCATATCCGGTTGCGCCCGCCACCCGCGGGCGGCGCACAATCTCCGGCATGACGTGGACGATCGCCCCGGAACCGTACGACTCCCCGGCCGCCGCAGCCCTGTGGCGGGCGTACTACACGGAGGTCAGTGACCGCTGGTACCTGCTGCACGAGGGACGCCGCACCGCGCCGGAGGAACTGGAACGGGAGATCGCGGCCCACACCGGCACCGAACTGGTCCCTCCCACCGGGCAGTTGCTGATCGGCCGGTACGACGGCGAGCCGGCCGGCTCGGCGGGCGTACGACTGCTCGACCCGGAAACCGCCGAACTCACGCGGGTGTTCGTGCTCGAGGGGATGCGCGGCCGGGGCGGTGCGGCGCTCCTGGTCGCCGCCGCCGAGGAGGCCGCCCGCGCCCTCGGCGCCACGGCGCTGGTCCTCGACACCCGCGGCGACCTGGTCGAGGCCCGCGCCCTGTACGCCCGGCTCGGCTACCCGGAGACGGCACCGCACAACGACGACCGGTACGCCGAGCACTGGTTCCGCAAGGAACTGCCCAGCCCCGTCAACGGGTTTTGAGCACCGTGCCGTTGTGCGGCCGCTCGCCTTCCGAGCCGCACAGTTCGCCGGTCAGCTCCTTCACCAGCCGGGTGAGGTCGGTGGACCGGCCGGGCGCCCACCAGTCGCCGAGCAGTTCGGCCAGGGACTCCTCGCGGGCCGTGGCGAGCCGTTCGGCGACCTCGCGGCCGGACGCGGTCAGCATCAGGTCCAGACCCACCCGCTCGGCCAGGCGCCGCTCCTCGACCTGGCGGGCGGCGGCCAGGACGGCCTGCAGCGGCACGGGACAGCGCTCGGCGAGCACACCGGGCTCCACCGAGCCGTACCTGCGGATGCGCAGCAGCAGCCAGCTCGCGGCGGGCAGCAGGTCGTACCCGGCCCGCGCGGTGATGTCCCGGTAGACCTCGCGGCGACCCTCGCGGGTGCCGAGCACGGACAGCGCGCGGCTCACCTCCTCGTGGGAGGAGCGTTCGACCGGGTTCGGTGGGATGGTCTCGGAGGCGTCCGGCGCGGTGACCGAGCCGCGCAGCCGGTCCTCCTTCAGGAACCACGCCAGGAGGAAACCGAGGGCGGCGACCGGGGCGGCGTACAGGAACACGTCGGTGATGGCGGACGCGAACGCGTGCAGGGCCGCCGGGCGCAGCGGGGGCGGCAGGGCGGCGATGCCGCGCGGGTCGGCCTTCAGGGCGTCGGGCGTGGCGCCGGGCGGCAGCCGGACGCCGCGGAAGGCGTCGGCGAGCTTGTCGGCGAGGCGGCTCGCGAAGACGGAGCCGAAGATGGCGACGCCGAAGGAGGCGCCGATGGAGCGGAAGAAGGTGACGCCGGAGGTGGCGACGCCCAGGTCCTCGTACGACACGGCGTTCTGCACGATGAGAACGAGGACCTGCAGGACCAGGCCGAGGCCCAGACCGAAGACGAAGAAGTAGGCGCTCATCTCGGCGGTCGGGCTGTGCTCGTCGAGCCGGTGCAGCAGGAGCAGGCCGATGGCGGTCACGGCGGTGCCGGCGATCGGGAACACCTTCCAGCGGCCGGTGCGGCTGACGATCTGGCCGGAGACGGTGGAGGACAGCAGCAGGCCGATCACCATGGGCAGCATGTGGACACCGGACATGGTCGGGGAGATGCCGTGCACGATCTGGAGGAAGGTCGGCAGGTAGGTCATCGCGCCGAACATGGCGAAGCCGACGATGAAGCTGATGACGGCGGCCAGGGTGAAGGTGCGCAGGCGGAACAGCTTGAGCGGCAGGACCGGCTCGGCGGCCCGCCGTTCCACCACGACGAAGGCGGCGGCGAGCACGACGCCGAGCACGGCGAGCCCGATGATCTGCGGCGAACCCCAGCCCCATGTCGTGCCGCCGAGGGAGGCGACCAGCACCAGGCAGGTGGCGACCGAGGCGATCAGGGCGGTGCCCAGGTAGTCGATGACGTGGTGGGCGGCCCGGCGCGGGATGTGCAGCGCGGTGGCGATCACGGCGAGGGCGACGACACCGAGGGGCAGGTTGACGTAGAACACCCAGCGCCAGCTCAGGTGCTCGGTGAACAGCCCGCCGAGGAGTGGCCCGAGCACGCTCGTGGCGCCGAACACGGCGCCGAACAGGCCCTGGTACCGCCCGCGTTCGCGTGGCGGCACGATGTCGCCGACGATCGCCATCGACAGCACGATGAGCCCGCCGCCGCCCAGACCCTGCAGCGCCCGGAAGGCGATGAGCTGCGGCATGTTCTGCGCCATTCCGCACAGCGCGGATCCGATGAGGAAGATCACGATCGCGGCCTGGAACAGCTTCTTGCGCCCGTACTGGTCGCCGAGTTTGCCCCAGAGCGGGGTCGCGGCGGTGGAGGCCAGCAGGTAGGCGGTGACGACCCAGGACAGGTGCTCGAGCCCGCCCAGGTCACTGACGATCGTGGGCAGCGCGGTCGCCACGATGGTCTGGTCGAGCGCGGCCAGCAGCAGCCCGAGCAGCAGGGCGCCGATCGATACGAGCACGTTGCCGGAGACGTGCTCGGCGGCCGCCGCGTCCTTCGCCGTGCCGTGCGTGTCCAGGGCCATGGAGACCTCCCGGGGCTCGATGCACCTCTTCCATCCTGAGTGGTGTCACCACTTATGGCCCGTCGAGTTCTGTGGTTGTCCCGTTGAGTCCTGTGGTTGTGGAGGAAATATGCATATCCTCTGAAGTTCGCGAGGGGACGGGGCGAGCACATGACGGAGTCGAGCGGCCACACCTGCCCGGAGTGCGGCGCGCCCAGAGGGCCGGACAACACGCCGTCGTGCGACTGCACGGAGCGGGCGTCCGAGGCGCTGCGCGAGACGCGCACGGCGGAGGCGGCCGCGGCGGAGGACTTCGACCCGCTGCGCATACGGCCGTACGTGGAGGTAGGGGGCCGGGACGGTTCGGCCGCCCCGGCGGGGAAGGGGGCCTCGCCGGACGGGGAGGCCCCGGCGGGCAGGGCGGCCCCTCCGGACGAAGAGGCCGCGGCGGACACCACCCGGGTGAGCGGGCCGGCGGCGGAAAGCGCCGCATCGCACGAGTCCGGTACCGGGGACTTACGGCCGTTCGGGGACTCGGGCGCGGAGCCGTTTCCGGCCCCGTCAAGACCCGTCGGCCGTACGCGTCTGCGCCGTACCGCCCTGCTGTGTGTGACGGGCGCCGGTGTGATGGCGGCCGCCGCGGGGCTCGCGAGCGGGCTGTTCTCCTACCAGGAACCGAGCCGGGGGCGTTCGGCGCCGCAAGTGCGGGAGAGCGTTCCGGACGAGGCGCCGACGTCGCCGGGCTCCGCCTTCTCGTCCGGGCCCGCGTCCCCGTCGGCCGCCCGTCTCCCGGCGCCCCCGCCCCCCTCGCCCACCGGGGCGACCCCCTCGGCCTCCCGCAGCGCCTCCGGTCCGGCCCCCTCGGGCACGGTGTCGGGCAGCCCCGGCCCGACCGCCACGGCGCTGGTCCTGCGCCGCGGTGACCAGGGCCTGGAGGTCATCGACCTGCAGAGCAGGCTGAGCGCGCTGAACCTCTACCCCGACCACATCGACGGCGTGTACACGCGCCCGGTCGAGGACGCCGTACGCACGTACCAACTGGCCCGCGGCATCCGCGGCGACACACCCGGGGTCTACGGCGCGGCGACCCGCGCGGCGCTGGAGTCGGAGACCTGGTAGCCGCCGCCCCCGTGGGGCCGCGTTCACAGGGGGCGCCTCGGGGCGGCGGCTCCGAGTGGGTACGGCTCAGGCCAGGTGCAGCCGGATCGTTCCGTCCCCGGCGGGTTCCACCCGTACCCGGGTCAGGTCCGGCACCACGACGTCCGGCCCGTGCGAAGCGGCCCGCGCCCCGACACCGACGACCCTCATCCCCGCGGCCCGTCCGGCCGCGATGCCGGCCCCGGAGTCCTCGAACACGACGCAGTCCGCCGGGTCCACGCCCAGCTCCGCCGCCCCCTTGAGGAACCCCTCGGGGTCGGGCTTGCTCGCCCCCACCGACTCGGCGGTGACGCGCACCTCGGGCAGCGGCAGCCCCGCGGCTGCCATACGGGCGGTGGACAGGGCGACGTCGGCGGAGGTCACCAGGGCGTGCGGGACGCCGTGCAGGGAGGCGAGGAAGGCGCCGGCGCCGGGCACCTCGACCACGCCGTCCATGTCGGCGGTCTCCTCGGCGAGCATGCGGGCGTTGTCCGCGAGATTCCGCTCCACCGGCCGCTCGGGCAGCAGCACCGCCATCGAGGCGTGACCCTGGCGCCCGTGCACGACCTTCATCACCTTGTCGCCGTCCAGCCCGTGACGCTCCGCCCAGCGCCGCCAGACGCGCTCGACCACGGCGTCCGAGTTGACGAGGGTGCCGTCCATGTCGAGCAGGAGGGCACGGGCGGTGAGGACGGTGGGCGTCGCGGTGGCCGGCATCGGCGGTTCCTCCTTGGGGCTCCCCGCGGAAGGGCGTGAAGGGGCTGGGCAGGGTGGGGCAGGGCGGAAGACAAAACGGCCCCGCCCGCCGGTCAGGGAAAACGGACGGGAGCCACTTTGTTTCTCCACGGTACAAAACATGTCGCGGTACCGCCACCGCCGCCGGCGAGGGTTCACCGTCCGTTCGCTCAGCCGGCGACCGCCTCGTACAGGCTCCACACGCCCAGACCCAGCATCAGCAGCGCCGCGATCCGCGTGATCAGCCGCAGCGGCACCCGCTTCATCAGGGCCTTTCCGCCGACGATGCCGAGCCCGGCGACGGCCCACAGGCCGAGCACCGCCCCGAGGCCGACGGAGATCGGGTCGTCGTAGCGGGCGGCGAGGTTGGCGGTCATGATCTGGGTGAGATCGCCGAACTCGGCGACCAGGATGAGCATGAAGCCGGTGCCGGCGACCTTCCAGAAGGACTGGTCGGCGGGCTTCTTCACCTCCTCCTCGCCCTCGTCCTTCTTCAGCAGCAGCATCGCCGCGCCCCCGAGGAAGAGCACACCGGTAATCGCGTGCACGATCTGCTGCGGGAGCAGGGTCAGCACGCTGCCGGCCGCCACGGCCAGCACGACGTGCAGCAGGAAGGCGGCGGCGACGCCGGCGAAGACGTACGAGGCGCGGTAGCGGGTGCCGAGGACGAGGCCGGCGAGCGCGGTCTTGTCCGGCAGTTCGGCGAGGAAGACGACGCCGAAGACGAGCGCCGTGACGGTGATGCTGATCAAGGTCCCTCAATCGGTCGGGGCTGCCCCACCGAGAGTGCTGTACCTCACAAAGGACACCTCGGCACGGCAGCGCACTCGGCGCCCGCGCCTCGGAGGCACGGGCGGGCACTGCTTGCCGAAGGTCTCGCTGGGCGATCCGCACGGGATCCGCCTCCGGGCGCCGGCTCAGGCTCGCTGAGCAGTATGTCGACGGTCCGGCGAAGAGCTACTCCCCTTCTGCGCCGTCCATCGTACGGGATCGAAAGTTCAGCCCCGAACCTTGTCGTGTCATGCACACGACACTAACTTCTAACCGAGCGCTCACCAACCGGCAACACGGCAGCGCGAGCATTCCCACGCCCGCGCTCCAACACCCCCACCCCACAAGGGAGTTCGCATGACCCGGTTCTACGCGCGTCGACGCCTGAGCATACTCGCCACCCTCAGCGGACTGATAGCCTCCGTCGCTTTGTTCAGCGCGCCCAACGCCTCCGCGGCCCTGCCCACGCCGGTCAGCGGCGCCACGGCCCGCAGCTACCTCTCCCAGCTCACCGTGGCCACCGAGAACCGCACCGGCTACGACCGCGACCTGTTCCCGCTCTGGATCACCATCAGCGGCTCCTGCAACACCCGCGAGACGGTCCTGAAGCGGGACGGCACGAACGTCGTCACCGACTCCTCCTGCGCCGCCACCAGCGGCAGTTGGTACTCCCCGTACGACGGCGCCACCTGGACCGCCGCCTCCGACCTGGACATCGACCACCTCGTGCCGCTGGCCGAGGCCTGGGACTCCGGCGCGAGCAAGTGGACCACCGCCCAGCGGCAGGCCTTCGCCAACGACCTGACCCGCCCGCAGCTCCTCGCCGTCACCGACAACGTCAACCAGGCCAAGGGCGACCAGGACCCGGCCACCTGGATGCCGTCCCGCACCGCGTACCGCTGCACGTACGTCCGTGCCTGGGTGCAGGTGAAGTACTACTACGGCCTGTCGGTCGACACGGCGGAGAAGTCCGCGCTGACGAACTACCTGGCGAGCTGCTGACCGCCGGCCCCCCACAGCCCTCTCCGGCCGCCACGAACCGGCGTCCGGAGAGGGCGGCGCCGTGCATGCCCGGGGATCACGCGCCCCCGCACCGGGACCGCTACGCCGGCCGCCGCCGCACCAGGAACCCGGCCGCCGCACCCGCGCCGACCAGTGCGGCCACCGAGACACCGGTGGCCAGCCAGGTGGCGCCCAGCCAGCGGGCGCCGAAGTAGCCGAGGGCGACGCTGTAGGCGGCCCAGGACAGGCCGGCCAGCGCGGACCAGGGGACGAAGTCACGGGCCCGGCGGTGCGCCGCACCCGCGCAGAAGGACACCACCGAGCGGCCGGCTGGCGCGAACCGGGCCAGCACCACCAGGGCCCCGCCGCCCCGGGACAGCGCCTCGCCGAGACGTTCCTGCGCGACGGTCAGCCGGCGGGAGCGGCTTATCGCCCGGTCCAGGCGCTCCCCGCCCCGCCAGGCCAGGCGGTACGCCGCGAAGTCACCGAGGAGCGAGGCGGTCGCGGCGGAGAGGATCAGGGCGAGGATGTCCGGCACCTCGTGCGGGACCCGCCCCGTCGCGGCACCCGAGCCGGCGGCCGCCGCGGTGGCCGCCGTGATGACGAGGACACCGCTCGGCAGCACCGGCAGGAAGACGTCGAGCAGCACCGACAGGGCCACCAGGACGTAGATCCACGGGCCGGCGGCCAGTGACCCCAGGCTCTCCCACACGACTACTCCCCGTTCCCCCGTGACTCCCCCCGATGGCAGCCATACAGCGTACGCCGCGGGTGTGACAGGAGGTTCTCAGGGGGCGCACGTGATCGTCACCCCTTTTTTCACGCCCTCCACACCGGGCGGACCCGACGGCGCCCCACCCCGCACCGGAGCGGGATGGGGCGCCGTGTCCGTATGCCCTGCCGAGGAACCTTGATGCGGGCCCCGGTGAGCGGGTCAGGCCGCTATCGGCGCCTGCTCGGCGGAGGGCTGCCGCGTCGTGGCCGTACGCCGGGTGACCAGCCGGTCCAGGCCGAAGGCGCCGGAACCGGTGAAGACCAGCAGCAGGAACGACCAGCAGAACAGCACCGACAGCTCGCCGCCGTTCTGGATGGGCCACAGGGCGGCCTGCTGGTGGACGTCGAAGTACGCGAACGCCATCGAGCCCGAGGCGACCAGCGCGGCACCACGGGTACCGAGGCCGAGCAGGACGAGGCCGCCGGCGACGAGCTGGATCACCGCCGCGTACCAGCCGGGCCACGTACCGGCCTCGATGGTCCCGCCGTGGGTGCCCATGGCACCGCCGAGGACGCCGAACAGCGAGGCGGCGCCGTGCACCGTGAACAACAGGCCGACGACCACGCGGAACAGTCCGATGGCGTACGGCTGAGCGGAATTGAGACGTGCGGACATGAGGGGGGTCTCCTCTTCGGTTCGGTCGGGCCGGCCGGGGACGGGCCGGTCGTGGGGGCGGCGGTACCGAATGGAGCCCAGGTTAGGTGCACCTAATCACTGCTTGCAAGTTCAACATTTGGCCATGGTTCGACATCCGCTCGCGGCGCCCTCCCGGGCGCGAGCGCACGTGGCGGGACCCTCACCGCCATGACAGGGTCCGAAAATGTGACCGAATCCACTCCCTGCACAGCCACCCGTCACCGCCACTCGACCCACGCCGGTCACGACAGACTCCGCGCCAACTGCCGCACAAGCGGCGGATTGTGATGCACCATCAGATTCGGCCCTCGGCGGACCGGGATTCCCGACACGGGCAGCACGGCCCACCCGAGCGGCGACCGGTCGGCCGCCCGGGACACCGTGGCACTCGGAGCGCGCTCTACTCCGCCGCCGTCCGCACGGCCCGCCCCCGCACCTCCAGCCCGCCGAGCAGCTCGGCCGTGGCCTCCGCCACGGCATCCACGGCCCGTTCGAACACCTCGCGGTTGTGAGCGGCGGGCACCCGGAACCCCGAGACCTTCCGCACGTACTGCAGCGCGGCGGCGTGAATGTCGTCCTCGGTGGCCTCGTCGGGCAGAACCGGCGGGCGCAGCGTCTTGATACTCCGGCACATGCCCCCAGTCTCACGCAACGCGCGCACCCCTGCGAGGATCACGCCGAAGGCGGCCACCGACCCCCGGGGCCGACCGGCGAGAGGAACTCCCTCATGACGACGAAGCAGACCGGGACGACCGGGCAGGCCGAGAACACGGAGCAGCCGGAGCGAACGAGGCGGACCGTGGCCGTACTCGGCCCCGGCGGCGTCGGCGGCCTCCTCGCCGCCCTCCTGTCCCGCTCCGGCCACCGCGTCATCTGCCTGGCCCGCGAGGACACGGCCGACACCCTGCGCACCGGCGGAATCCGGGTCCGCAGCCGCCAGTTCGGCGACTTCACCGCCGCCGTGGAGGCCGACACCGAACTGCGCGAACCGGTGGACGCCTGCCTGATCACCGTAAAGCAGACCGGCCTGGACGGCGCCCTCACCCGCGTCCCGGCCGCCGCACTCGGCGACGCCCTCCTCGTACCGCTCCTCAACGGCGTCGAACACCCCTCGGCCCTGCGCGCCCGCTACCGCCCGGACCTCGTGGCGCCGGCGGTGATCCGGGTGGAGACGACCCGGACCGCACCGGGCGTGCTCGAGCACGACAGCCCCTTCACCGAGATCGACCTCGCGAGCGACACCGCGCCCCGGCCGCGCCTGGCCGCGCTCGCCGCGGCCCTGTCCGACGCCGGCCCCACCACCCGGGTCGTCGAGGACGAGACGGCGGCGCTGTGGGCCAAGATGGCGTTCCTCGCACCCCTCGCCCTGCTCACCACGCGGTACG
Organism: Streptomyces sp. NPDC041129; assembly: GCF_055592265.1. Taxonomy (NCBI): domain Bacteria; kingdom Bacillati; phylum Actinomycetota; class Actinomycetes; order Kitasatosporales; family Streptomycetaceae; genus Streptomyces; species Streptomyces sp. NPDC041129. Next base: position 1,151,247 of record NZ_JBVIYV010000001.1, read on the forward strand.
ACCTCCCCCTCGGCGAGGTGCGCACCCGGCACGACGGGGAACTGCGGTCGCTGGTCGCCGAGACGGCCGCGGTCAGCCGCGCCTGCGGCGCCCCCGCCGACCCGGCCGGCGCCCTGGCCCGGTACGCCGCCTTCCCGGCCGCCACCAGGTCCTCCATGCAGCGCGACGCGGAGGCGGGCCGCCCGCTCGAACTCGACGCCATCGGCGGGGCGCTGCTGCGCGCGGCGCACCGGCACGGCGTACCGGTGCCGGTGGCGGCGCGGCTCGTCGGGGAGCTGCGCGAGCGCGGCCACTGAGCCGATCACCCGTTCGACTGAACCTCGGCAACGGCCTCGCCACCCAAAATCGAACAGGCGTAGCATTGCCGCGTGGGTACGTCCTATGACTTTCCGAGTGACCTGCTCGCCGGTCAGGAGGAGCTGCACCAGATACGGGCCGAGCTGTCGGCCCTGCTGAGGCGGCTCCCCTGGTCGGTCGAGCCGCTGGACGGCTTCAGCGACGACAGCGGGTGGCGCAAGATCGAGCGGTCCGCGTCCCCCGGGTGGACCGAGGACGAGCAGGCGGAGGTGGAGAAGCTGCGGCAGCGGGAGCACGAGCTCGCGGTGTTCGTCAGCACCCACCGCTACTGGTCGGACCTCACCGGCCCGGACCGCGTGGACGCCCGCAGCAGGCTGAAGCACGCACCCGAGACGCCCGAGAAGGAGCGGACGGAGCAGGGCTGAGGCGCGCCCCGGGCAGCGGGTGCGCACGCGAGGACCCCGGCGGCCGCGCCGCCGGGGTCCTGCGCGTCACGGCCCGGAAGGGTCGAGCCGGGCATGATCCGAACGAGAGGCCCTAGGCGAACACGACGAGATAGCCGCCCCCGCCGTTGCCCCCACTGGTGCCCGCGCCGCTCGCCGGAGCACCGCCGTTACCGCCGTCGCCCCCGCTGCCGTCCCTCGCGGGAGGCGCGACGATGCCGTCCACCGCGGCCCCGCCCGCGCCACCGGTGGGCCCGGAGCCGGGCCGCCCGTACGCGCCGGTCCGGTTCACCGCGACGGCGCTGGTGCAGTAACCGCTGCCGCCGGGTCCGCCGGCGCCCGGTGTACCGGCGGCGGTCGCGCTGGCCCCGCCGCCGGCGCCGCCGCCCCCACCGCCGGTGGCGGTGAGCAGGGTGGTGTGGCTCGGCGAGGTGAAGGTCGTCGCGCCGCCGGTGCTGCCGTTGGTGCCGTTCTGGCCGGCGCCGCCCCCGTTGCCGTGCGTGCCACCGACGCCCAGGGTCACCCGGTACTGCTGACCGGGGTTGACGTTGAGGACGCACCAGGTGAAGCCGCCGGCACCGCCTCCCCCGCCACCGCCGCCGGCCCGCGTCCCGACGGCACCGCCTCCGCCACCGCCACCGCCACCGGCGCCCCAGGCCTGGACGTGGATCTGGGTCACCCCCCGGGGCGGCGTGAAGGTGCCGTTCGCGGTGTACTCCCTCACCCCGCGGATGACCTCGGGCAGCACCGGCCCGGCACTCGGCGTGGGACCGCCGGCCGCGTGCGCGGCGGGCGAGAGGGCCAGCACCTGGCCGGTGAGCGCGGCCGCCATCGCGGCGGAGCCGAGCAGGACCCGGCGCCGGACACAGGACCGCCGGGCAGTGACGTTCGGACCGTTCACGTGTTGTCTTCCTTCCCCGCGGCGGGCCCCACAGCTGTCGCGAAGCATGAGAGGGGAGAACTGGGGAGCACTACAGAACGGCCCGCAGGCCCATCGCACGTCCACCGCGCGGCCCCCGCACCCCGGCGAGGCGCCGATTGACCCGCGCAGGTGATCATCGAGGTCCGGCCGGGCGACAAACCCGCCCCACCCCGAAGCAGAAGGCCCGGCCCCCGTGGGGGCCGGGCCTTCGCACATCCTCATGGTGGGCGCGGACGGTTTCGAACCGCCGACATCCTGCTTGTAAGGCAGGCGCTCTACCCCTGAGCTACGCACCCTGGAACAGGTCGACAGCCTACATTGTCCCCGCTGCGGCCCTGCAAGCCCGAGTGGGCGTGTGGGCAGGCAGGCCGCGCTCTCCGCCCGGTGTGCGTTCGGGGCGCAGTCGGCGAAAGTCACGGAGTGTCCGGCGAACTGATCGGCTCGTGTGTTCGTCTTCAACAGGTGGGAGAATGACACCAGGTAGGGCGGACCACAGCACGGGAGAGGGATGTGAGGGCGACACCGGGCACGCCATCCACGCAGTCGTACCCGCCGTCGCCGACCGGACGGACCCGGCGTGGGTTCGCGGGGGTGCGTGACGTCCTGACGCTGATGAGTGTGCCGGTGGTGGCCGCGCTGGTGCTGCCGGCCGCGTTCGCCGGGGGCGGCACCCGGCGGTGGTTCGGCGGGCGGGCGGAGGGTCAGCGGGCCGAGGCGCAGGCCGCGAAGGACGCCGCGGCCGCCGCGTTCTACGAACTGGACACCGCCCAGCGGGATCTGCGGATCTCGGTGGAGACCATCACGGCCGTCGACGACTCCCCCGCCGCCCGGCGCGCGGCCGCCGACTTCGAGGCGCTGGGCGCTCGGATCGACGAGGTCAGTCAGCGGTACATCCAGGCCGTCGACGCCCATGACCTCGACCGCGACGGTCTGGAGGCCGCCACGGCCGCCCGGGCGCGGAGCGAGCTGACCGCCGCGAAGGACGAGCTGGTCCGGGTCAAGCAGGAGCTGGACCGTTTCGGCAGCTCGCTGGGGGCGTTGCTGGGCAAGGCCGAGACCCAGCTCGCCCGGCTCGCGCCGGCCGTCGAGCGGGCCCGGCAGGCGCTGCTGGGTGCGAGCAACGCGCTGGACGCCGTACGGGGGAAGGGTCTGGCGGCGGATGATCTCGCCGCCCGGCTCGCCGCGCTGTCTCCGGAGCTGACGAGACTGAACCAGGGGGCCGGACAGCACGGGGTGCCACAGACGCTGGAGCGGGCCGAGCGGGTGCAGCGGGAGGCCGCCGCGATCCGGGCGGAGGCCGAGCGGCTGCCGGAGCGGGCGGCGGAGATCGATCACCGGCTGGTCAGTCTGCGCACTCGCGCACAGGCGCTGACCACCCGGGCCGGGCAGGTCGACCCGGTGCTGAGTGAGCTGCGGCGGCGGTTCACGGCGGCGTGCTGGCAGGACTTGCAGCAGGTGCCGGCGCAGGCGGCGGAGAACGTGCGGCAGGCCGAGCTGAAGCTGCGGGAGGCGCAGGCGGCGCGGGAGGCGCAGCGGTGGCCGGACGCCACCTCGCTGCTGTCGACGGTGCGGGCGCTGCTGAACAGTACGGACGAGGCCGTGTCGGCCGCCGGTGACCGGCTCGCCCGGCTGAACGCGGTGCAGAAGGATCCGCAGGCGGAGACGGAGCGGACCCGGTTCGCGATCCGGGATGCCCAGCGGCTGGCCATGACGGGGCGTACGACGCCCGATCCGCGGCATGCGCGTCCGCTGGACGACGCGGTGGGCCGGCTGGAGCGGGCGGTCGGGTCGCTGGAGGGGCGGCACCCGGACTACTGGCACTTCCTGACGGAGCTGGAGGCGGTGCGGCAGGCGGTGGCCGGTGTGGTGTCGCGGATCCGCGAGGAGCGCGGGGGCGGCGCGGGCCGCTGAGGCACCGGGGATCCGGTGGCGCCGGGGGTCTGGTGCGGCGCCGGTGATCCGGTGGCTCCGAGGGTCTGGCGCGGTGCCGGGGAGCCCGTGGCGCCGCGGGTCTGGGGGCACCGCATCGGATCCGGTGCTGTGCCTCGCGCTGATCCGTGTGGTGGCGGTTCGGGGTGGTGGGGCGGATGCTGGATGGACGGACGGATGGCCTCCGCTAGCGCCCGGAGGAGGCGGACATGGCCACACACGCAGTGCACACGAAGCCTGGACGGCACATCCGGTTCGACGAGCATCTGCCCGTCGACCACCGGCTGAACATGGTCTACCGCATCGGGGCCGGCCTGATCGGCGCGTTCCTGCTCGTCTTCGGCATTCTGGGGCTGATCGACCAGATCGGCTTCTTCAACACCGGCGGTGACAGGGTCATCGGGCTGAACACCAACGGCACGCTGAGTGTGCTGTCCATCGTCGTCGGGGTGATCCTGCTGGCGGGCATGGTGATCGGCGGGAATGTGGCGTCCACGCTGAACATGGTGTTCGGGGTGCTGTTCCTGCTGAACGGCTTCCTGAATCTCGCCCTGCTGGACGGCGACTACAACTTCCTGGCGTTCCGGATCCAGAACGTGATCTTCAGCTTCATCGTGGGTCTGCTGCTGATGACCTTCGGTATGTACGGCCGGGTCGGTTCGACCTTGCCGCCCGACAACCCGTACTACAGGGCCCGTCATCCCGAGCCGGGCACCGAGCCTCGGGGGCGTGAGCACGAGATGGGCGCTCCACCGGCGACGATGCCGCTGCCGGGCAAGGAGGAGGGCGGGTCCGGCCGTCCCGGTTTGCGGTGAGTCCGCGGCGGGTGCCGGTTACTCTGGGCGCATGCCTCGCTATGAGTACCGTTGCCGTACCTGCGGTGACACCTTCGAACTGAGCCGTCCGATGGCGGAGTCCGCCGCCCCCGCCGCCTGCCCTGCGGGCCATGACGACACGGTGAAGCTGCTGTCGACGGTGGCCGTGGGCGGCACGGCCGGCGCCCCGGCCGCGGCGCCGAACGCGGGCGGCGGAGGCGGCGGCTGCTGCGGCGGGGGCTGCTGCGGCTGATCAGCGGGACGGGCCGGCCGGTGTTTCGCCACGGGCGGCCCGCAGGAACTCGCGGGTGATCCGTTCGCCGGCGAGCACGCCCCGCTCGGGCAGGGCGGTGATGGCCGGTGCGGTCCACTGGCTGTCGGCCAGTTCGCCGTGTCCGGGGCGCCATCCCCGGTCGGCGGCGAGGAGCAGGTCGGCGTCGAGGAGGGAGTCCCCGGCCGCCAGGGTCAGCTCGGCTCCGGTGCGCCGGGCGACTTCGCGTACGGCCGCGCTCTTGGTGAGCGGTTTGGGGACGGCGTAGATCTTGCGGCCCTGGAGGGAGACCGTCCAGCCGCGGTTCTCCGCCCAGGCCGCCAGTTCCTTCATCCAGTCGTCGGGGAGCAGTTCGCGTTCGATGACGAGGTAGGCGAAGAGGTCCTCGGCGATCCGGTGCTTGCGCACCCAGACGGGGTCGGCGGTCCGCATCAGGTGCTCGCGGATCTCGTCCAGGGGGGCGCACTCGTCGGCGAGGCGTGCCAGTACGCGCGCGTGCCAGTCGTGGTCGGTGGCCCCGTCGACCAGCAGGTGTCCGCCGTTGGCGCAGATCGCGTAGGCGGGCTGGGGGCCGGGCAGGTTGATGCGCTGGTACTGCTTGCGGGTCCGGGTCGTGGTGGGCACGAAGACGGCCGCGTCGCCGAGGTCGGTGAGCAGTTGGGCCGCCGTCTCGGTCATGTAGGACAGTGGCCTGCTCTCGTGGACCTCCACGCAGAGCAGGCGGGGAGCCCGTGCGTCGGGCATGGTCAGGGCCAGGGCCGCGGCGGAGTAGATGAGTGTGCGGTCGAGGTCGCTCGCGACGAGTACCGGCATCAGACGTTCACCGCCCGGCCGTCGGCGCCGGTGGCGCCCCGGGTGTACTTGGGGTGGATGAGTCCGACGCAGGTGTAGGGCAGTTCGTCGACCTCCTCGACCGGTACGCCGCGTTGTTCGGCGAGCAGGCGCACGTGGTGCAGGTCGGGGCCGGCGCCGGCCTTGGCGAGGATCTTCCAGGGCACGCGGCGCAGCAGTACCCGGGTGGTCTCGCCGACGCCGGGTTTGACGAGGTTCACGTCGTGGATGCCGTACTCCTCGCTGATCCGCTCGACGGCCTGCCAGCCGGCCCAGGTGGGGGTGCGGTCCTCGGTCATGAGTTCCTTGACGGAGCTGTCGACGATTTCGGTGACGTCCTGGAAGCGGGCGCGTACGGCGTCCAGGAAGGCCATGGAGACGTCGGCGCCGGCGAGTTCGCGGTAGAACTTCGCGCCGTGGAAGTCGTGCGCGCCGACCAGGTCGGCGCGCAGGACCGTGCGGGAGATCAGGCCGGAGACGGTGGAGTTGAGGCAGGCGGAGGGGATGAGGAAGTCCTCGCGGGTGCCGTAGGTGCGGACGCAGGAGCCGGGGTCGGCGAGTACGGCGATCTCGGGACTGAAGCCGGTGATGCCCTCGGTTTTCTCGAACTCCTCTATCGCCTGGGCGAGTTCGCGGGTGATGGCGCCCTTGCCGGTCCAGCCGTCGACGAAGACGACGTCCCGGGGGTCGTGGTGGGCGGCCAGCCAGCGCAGTGCGTTGGCGTCGATGCCGCGGCCGCGGACGATGGAGACGGCGTAGTGCGGGAGGTCGAGGCCGTGCCGGAACTGGGCCCAGCGGCGCATCAGGATGCCGACGGGGGTGCCGGCGCGGGCGAGGGAGACCAATACGGGGCGGGGTGAGCCCTCGTCGAGGACGGTCTCGGTGACGACTCCGACGGCGTGCGCGATCCGGGCGGCCGAGGCGTCCAGGGCGGCGTGGAAGAGCTGCTGGTACTGCTCGCTGGGCTGGTACTCCACGGGGAGCGATTCGGCGTAGTGGGCCCCGCCGCTCTGGATGGCCTCCTCCCGCTCCTCGGTCGGCGCCTCGAGGGTGACGTCCGAGAGGTCCTGCAGCAGCCAGCCGACCTCGTCGGGCGGGTACGAGGAGAAGGCGGGGCCGCGGAGGGGCTCGGGCAGCATGGCCGGCCTTTCGGGGGTGGTGGAGGGGGGCGTGGGGACGCGGGAGGGGACGACGGCGAGCAGGACGTGCGGGGTGTGGGCGGCGAGGCGGGCCAGCAGTCCGTCGGGGGTGTGCAGTGCGGGGGTGTCGGCGGCCGAGTCGACCACGGCGACGACGGCGTCGAAGCCGGCGCCCGCGACGTTGTAGGCGTACCGCTCGCCGGGGCCGTCGGCGGGGTCGTCGTGGGCGGGGAAGACCAGGCGGGTGCGGATCGCGTAGCCGGGGTCGTCGACGGCGAGGACGGGTGAGCGGGTGGTGGTGGAGAAGCGCACCTGGGTGTCCGGGGCGATCTGTTCCAGTTCGCGGGCGAGGCGCAGCGGGGCGTACATCAGTTCTTCGAAGCCGAGCACGAGGACGTGCCGGGCGCCGGTGGGCAGCGCTTCGGCGACCCGGGCCGCCATGGCGGGCAGGGCGGCTTCCAGGCGGGCGCGGTGCGCGGGGGTGAAGCCGTGCCGGCCGCCGTCGGGCAGGCCGTGGGGCCAGCGCAGGTCGACGCGGGTGATCCGGCCGTGGGGCGGGGCGGGCGTCTCGTCGGGCCGGGCGGTCTCGTGCCGTGCGACCAGCTCGCGGCCCTTGTCGAGGACGTCGTCGGGCAGCCGTACGGTGCCCGAGGCGGCGGCGATCAGGTCGACGCGGGCGCCGATGCCCTCCGCGAAGCGCTGCAGGCGTGCGGTGTCCTCGGGTGAGCGCATGTCGACCAGGGCGACCACCACGTACCGCTCGCGGGGGTGGCGGGCGTGCAGGTCGCGGATGGTGTTGAGGACCGTGTTGCCGGTGGAGAACTCATCGTCGACCAGGACCAGCGGGCCGTCGCCGGCCAGCAGGGCGGGGTCCTCGGGGAGCAGCAGGTGCGAGGTGGCGTGGGAGTGGGACTCCTCGAAGCCGCCGGCGGGGGCGACGCCGGTCACGGGGCGGCGGGTGGAGTGCAGGTACGGGGCGAGGCCCAGGCCGTCGGCGACCGCGTGGCCGAGGCCGGTGGCGGTCTCCGCGTAGCCGAGGACGACGGCGGAGGCGGCCGCTGTCTCGCCGAGCAGCGCGCGGACCCGGCGGCCGAGCCGGATTCCGTGGCCGTAGACCACGGACGGCGACTGGGGCACGTGTTTGCCGAGCACGTTGGAGACCAGCAGGTGGGCCCGCTTGGGGTTGCGGCGCAGCGCGAGTCCGAGCAGGTCCGGCAGCCCGTCGTCGCCCTCCAGTCCGACTCCGAGTCGCTCGGCGACCCAGCTGCCGGACCAGACCCCGTCGTTCACTGCGTTGTTCATGCGTTCCTTGGGTTGGGAGGGGTCAGCCTGGTATTCCGGCGGTGAGCAGTTCGACGAAGCCGACGTCCTCGCCGGCCACGCCGAACACCTCGGCGCGCAGCAGGGTTCGTTCGGCCCAGGCGCGGTGCGGTTTCACTTCGTTCATCTTGTTCGTGTAGGCCGACCGGAGTACACCCCCGCCGCCGCGTTCCGGCCGGAGGATGTCCGCGGCGTCGCTGAACTCCTCGTGGCTGACCACGGACAGCGCGTGCACGGGCAGGACGTGGGAGGGGTGGATGCAGGTCTTGCCGAGCAGGCCGTTGGCCTGGTCGAGGGAGATCTCCCGGAGCAGTCCGTCCATGGCGTGCTCGATGAGCTTCTCGCGCAGGTCGACGGCCTGCACCTCGAGGAAGGGGCTCTGCCGCAGCTGTGGCTTGAACATGCGCTCGGGGACCCGGAAGTACTCCCAGACGGGGCCGGTGACGGTGAATCCGCTGCCGTCGGCGCGGCCCAGCATGTTGACCACGTCGGCGATCACCGAGGCGACGATCTGGACGTCGTAGGCGGTCATGTCGGGGGCGCGGCGCAGGCCGTAGGAGGAGCAGAAGTCGGTGACGCCGAGGCGCAGGGCGAGGACCCGGTCGCGGCGCTTGCCGACCGCGCGGGCGATGCCCTCCAGGGTGTCCACGCGGCTTTCGCGGTAGAGCAGCTCGGGTGATTCGAGGACGGGCATGGCGAAGAGCCGGCGTCCGCTCTGGGCCTCGGCGAGGGCGAGGGCCTCGAGGAAGGGGTTGCCGCGTTCCTCGGTGAACTTGGGCAGGACGAAGCCGGACAGCAGCCGTACGGAGGGTCCGAGGCGCCGTACGAGGTCGGGGATCTGTTCGGGGACCCGCACCCGGATGAACAGCAGGGGCGGTTCGGTTCCCGTGCGGGAGTCGAGGTCGGCGAACTGCCGGACGAGGTTCTCCTCGCCCGCGGCGACGTCCGCGTCGTCGATGGAGTCCTCCAGGCACAGCACCATCGAGACCACGCCGTTGCCGGCCTGTTTGACGATGTCGTCGGCCAGCTGCGGCCGGGTGGCCGGGCTGTACAGCGTGGCGCCCAGGGCCGCGGAGAGCAGCCGGGCCGGGGAGTCGGCGGTGAACTCGCACGGCTCCTGATGGAAGAGACGCTTCCGCACCTCGGGGGCGATGTGCCCGAAATGACGCATACGGCTCCTTGGGGGTCCGGGTCGGACCTCTGGATTCGGTAAAGGGTGGCCGGTAATAGTACGTAGGGATCTATGTCAGGGGTTCCCTCCGGGCATGAACTTCCGGTAACCGGCCCGCGTCGGCGCCACCACACCCCGCATTGTCGTGGCCAGGGCCCAGAAGGCAGGATGACCGCATGACGCACGCGATGCTGAAGGGGTCCAACGTCCCGCTCGAGGCCACCACGGTGCGCGCCGTGCTGCGCTGGACGCCCGGGCAGGGGGTTCCGGACGTGGACGCCTCGGCGCTGCTGCTGGGCCAGGACGGCCGTGTGCGCTCCGACGAGGATTTCGTGTTCTACAACCAGCCCCGGCATCCGTCGGGGAAGGTCTGGCGGCTGGGCAAGAAGCGGGCCCCGGAGGGCCTGACCGACACCATCCAGTCGGACCTCGCCGGTGTGGAGCCCGGTGTCGGCCGTGTTCTGCTGGTCGCTTCGGCGGACGGTGTCTCCTTCGATCAGGTCCCGGCCCTGTCCATCCTGCTGTACGACGCCGCCGTCGCGGACGGCGAGCCGCTGGCCCATTTCGAGATCAAGCCGGAGACGGGTGCGGAGACCGCCCTGATCTGCGGTGAGCTGTACCGGCGTGGCGAGGGCTGGAAGTTCCGTGCGCTGGGTGAGGGCTATTCGAACGGGCTGCGGGGCCTGGCCACGGACTTCGGTATCTCGGTGGACGAGTCGGAGGTGGAGGAGCCGCGGCAGGCTCCGCCGGAGACGACGTCCCAGCCGCTTCCGCCGGAGCAGCCGACGACGGCGGTGCCGTCCCAGCCGGCGTACGGCTATCCGCAGCCGGCGTCGCCCCGGCAGCCGGCGTACGGCTATCCGCAGCCGGCCTCGGGGCTGCCCGCCTACGGCTATCCGCAGACCCAGCCGCAGCCGGACCCGGTGGCTCCGCTGGACCCGGACTTCCGGCTGCCGCCTCAGGGGCCGCAGTTCATCGGCCGGTAGGCGCTACTGCTCAACCTTCGACTTGTAGCCCCGTCCCCAGGTCAGTCCCCATCCGTACAGCCGGTCCAGTTCGCCCTGGAAGCCGTAGACGAACTTGACCTCGCGCCGGACGACCAGCTCCCCCTTCACGTTCTCGATCATCACGACCGCGCAGGACCGGGCCTGGGGATGGCGTTCGTCCAGGCCTATCTCGATGCGGGGCCCGTTGCTGGGGTAGAGCGTGACGATGGCGTGCGTGCGGTCGAAGGCCGGTGTGCGGTCGTAGATGTACACGAACACCAGGAGCCGCTTGATGGCGTCCCGGTGGTCCAGGTTGACGTACATGGTCTCGCCGGACGCCGAGCCGAACCGGTCGTCGCCGCTGAGCTTGATGTAGGGCGGTGCGTTGACGTCGCCGAGGTAGCCGCCGAGGGGCTGGACGACCCCCTTGGTGCCGTCGGTCAGCTCGTACAGGCAGCCCAGGTCGAGGTCGACGTTGACCATGCTCTCCCCGTGGCCGAGCACCTCCGGCGGTTTCAGGGCCCGGAAGGGGTGCCGGAAGAGGCTGGTGCGCTGGGTGATGTCGAAGTCGGAGGTCCGCATCCGCCAGGTCAGGTTGACGCGCAGGTGGCCGGTGGCCGCGTCCTGTCTGGTGAGGGACACCTGCTGGTGCCGCCGGGTCAGTTCGATCGCGTTGCTCGCGGCGCTGCCCGAGTCGAACTCGGCGGCGCGTCCGCCGCGCAGCCCGTCGAAGAATCCCATTCCCGCCCCCAGGTACTCGTCTCGAACGCCGTCGGGGCGGCCGACCACGTCGGCCGCCCCGATCAGAGCGTTCCTCACGGCGCGGGGCGTCACACCCCGTCACGTCCCTGATCTTGCCCTTAGGGGCCCCTCGCCGGTCCTTTCCGGACGAGGCGGCCCCGGGGCTCACCAGGGCTGTCAGACCCCGGAGGAGACCTCCGCCTTCTCGTCGGAGCCCTCGCCCGCGGCCGCGAGGGCGCGGTTGCGGCGCACGGAGGACCAGAAGGACCAGGCGATCAGGACGACGCCGACGAGACCGGTGATGACCTCGTTGATCTCGTACTGGATGGTGACCATGAGGATCACGGCCAGGGCGCCGATGGCGTAGTGGGCGCCGTGCTCGAGGTAGACGTAGTCGTCGAGGGTGCCCTGGCGGACCAGGTACACGGTCAGGGACCGGACGTACATGGCGCCGATGCCGAGGCCGAGCGCCATCAGGACGATGTCGTTGGTGATGGCGAAGGCGCCGATCACACCGTCGAAGGAGAAGGACGCGTCCAGGACCTCGAGGTAGAGGAACATGAAGAACGCCGCCTGGCCGGCCAGGACGACCGGCGAGCGCTTCTTACCGGCGCGCGCGGCCTCTTCCTCCTCCTCGTGCTCGCGCTCCTCCTGCTCCTCGAGGCGGTCCTCGAAGAAGCCGGAGAGACCGCCGACGATCATGTAGGTGATCAGGCCGGCGATGCCGGCGATCAGGACCGTCTGTGCCTTGTCGACGTGGGCGCCGCCGTGCTGGTGGGCATGGGTGGCGAAGGTGAAGGCGGTGACGAGCAGGACGATCAGGGCGATGCAGACCGACAGCATGTCGACCTTGCCGAGCTTGGCGAGCGGCCGCTCGATCCAGCGCAGCCACTGGATGTCCCGGTCCTCGAAGATGAAGTCGAGGAAGATCATCAGCAGGAACATGCCACCGAACGCGGCGATCGCCGGATGGGCGTCGGTGACGAGTTCCTGGTAGCGGTCCTTGTTGTTGAGCGCGAGGTCGACGGCCTCGATCGGGCCCATCTTGGCGCTGATCGCGACGATGACGACGGGGAAGACCAGCCGCATGCCGAACACCGCGATGAGGACGCCGACGGTGAGGAAGATCTTCTGCCAGAAGGCGCTCATCTTCTTCAGGATCCCGGCGTTGACCACCGCGTTGTCGAACGACAGCGAGATCTCGAGGATGGCGAGGATCGCCACGATGCCGAAGGCGGTCCACCCCCCGTAGAACGCGGCCGCGACAAGGCCGAGCGCGGTGACCGCGAACGACCAGCCGAAGGTTTTCAGAAGCACTGGCTACCCCATCGTGTTGTGGGGGCACCTCCCAGACGATGTCTGGGGGGAGAGTTTCCCCCGCGCCGTACTCGGCTTTGCTAAATGTTGACCACGAGTCTAGAGGGGCACGGCGCCAGGAGGGGCGGCGAGGGGACAACCGTCACAACACCGCAGGTCCCCGCCTCGCGCCGACAGCGCACCTACCCCCCTCGAAGATCACGGCGGCGGGTGAGGTGACCCCCGGCCGCCTCGTTCGCGCGCGCCGTGTCCGGCTTCAGGAGACGTTGACTCCGAAGTCCAGGGCAATGCCCCGCAGACCCGACGCGTACCCCTGACCCACGGCCCGGAACTTCCACTCGCTCTGGTACCGGTACAGCTCGCCGAAGATCATGGCGGTCTCGGTGGAGGCGTCCTCGCTGAGGTCGTAGCGGGCCAGTTCCTGGCCGTCGGCCTGGTTGACCACACGGATGAAAGCGTTGGAGACCTGGCCGAAGGTCTGGCCCCGCTCGTCGGCGGCGTGGATCGAGACGGGGAAGATGATCTTCTCGCACTGGAGCGGGACCTTGGTCAGGTCCACCAGGATCGACTCGTCGTCGCCCTCTCCCTCACCGGTGAGGTTGTCGCCGGTGTGCTCGACGGAGCCGTCGGGGCTCGTGAGCTGGTTGTAGAACACGAACCAGTCGTCGCCCAGCACACGGTTCCCGGCGCCGCACAGCAGGGCACTGGCGTCCAGGTCGAAGGGGGCGCCCGTGGTGGAGCGCGCGTCCCAGCCGAGCCCGATCATGACGTTGGTGAGGTTCGGTGCGGCCTTGGAGAGGGAGACGTTGCCTCCCTTGGCGAGCGTGACGCCCATGATGCTGGTCCTCCCCTAGTGGTGCTTGTTTGGTTGTCCTGCACTCCCCCAGACGGGGCACCCCCAGGCGCCGCCCGCGAACGGTGCGGCGCCTGGGGGTGGTGCTGCCGTATGTGTCAGACGTTGACGCCGAAGTCCTGGGCGATGCCGCGCAGACCGGAGGCGTACCCCTGGCCGATGGCGCGGAACTTCCACTCCGCGCCGTGCCGGTAGAGCTCGCCGAAGACCATGGCGGTCTCGGTGGAGGCGTCCTCGCTGAGGTCGTAGCGCGCGATCTCCTGCTCGCCCGCCTGGTTCACCACGCGGATGAACGCGTTGCGGACCTGACCGAAGGACTGCTGGCGGTTCTCGGCGTCGTAGATCGACACCGGGAAGACGATCTTCTCGACGTCGGCCGGCACGCCGGCCAGGTTGATCTTGATCTGTTCGTCGTCGCCCTCGCCCTCACCGGTGATGTTGTCACCGGTGTGCTCGACCGACCCGTCGGGGCTCTTGAGGTTGTTGAAGAAGACGAAGTGCTGGTCGCTCGCGACCTTGCCGGAGTTGTTCAGCAGCAGCGCGCTGGCGTCGAGGTCGAAGTCGGTGCCGGTCGTGGTGCGCACGTCCCACCCCAGACCGACGATGACGGCGGTCAGGCCCGGGGCCTCCTTCGTCAGCGATACGTTGCCGCCCTTGCTGAGGCTGACTCCCACGGGTCCTCCATGTGGTGTTCAGGGGCCGGAAGCCCCGTCGTGCTTCGGATATGGGATCAACGTGCCGATCCTAGTGACGGGTTCCCGGTCTCCGCAGACCCTGGACCCGGAGGATCACAGGGTGTCGAGCGCCTTCACGTACTCGTTCAGGTCCCGGGCGTCCGGCAGTCCGTTGACCACGGTCCACCGCACGACGCCCTCCTTGTCGATGATGAAGGTGCCCCGGACGGCGCAGCCCTTGTCCTCGTCGAAGACGCCGTAGGCGCGCGAGACGTTGCCGTGCGGCCAGAAGTCGCTCAGCAGCGGGTACTCCAGGCCCTCCTGCTCGGCGAAGACGCGCAGGGTGTGGATGGAGTCGTTGGAGACGGCGAGGAGCTGGGTGTCGCGGTCGGTGAACTTCGGCAGGTTGTCGCGCAGCTCGCACAGCTCGCCGGTGCACACGCCGGTGAAGGCGAAGGGGTAGAAGAGCAGCACCACGTTCTTCTCGCCGCGGAAGTCGGAGAGACTGACGGTGCGGCCGTGGTTGTCCTTGAGCTCGAAATCGGGCGCCTTGTCGCCGACCTGGATCGCCATCGTCGTGCATCCCTTCGGTGGGCTGTTCGGGTCAGAGCGCGGCAAGCGCTCGGTTCCACCCTACGCAGCGATCACCGGTGGGCCCTCGGCGGCCGGACCGGGCCCGAGGGCCCGGTCCGGCGGCGGTCACTTCTTCGACTTGGCGGCCTTCGGCGTCGCCAGACGGCTGCCGCTCCAGTCCTTGCCGACACTGACGCTCTTGGACGCGGTCAGGCCGGCCGTCGTCGCGGCCTCCGAGATGTCGCTCGGCTCCACGTATCCGCTGCGGCCGGTCTTCGGCGTGAGCAGCAGGATGGCGCCGCCCTCCTCGATGTACGTCGTGGCGTCGACGAGCGCGTCGGTGAGGTCACCGTCCTCGTCGCGATGCCACAGCACGACGGCGTCGGCCACGTCGTCATATTCCTCGTCCATCAGGTCGCCCTCGACGGCTTCCTCGATGGCCTCGCGGAGCTCCTGATCGACGTCGTCGTCGTAGCCGATCTCCTGGACCACCTGCCCGGGCTGGAACCCCAGCCTGGCGGCAGGGTTCGTCCGCTCCTCCGCGTGGTCCGCGGTCGCGCTCACGGTTTGCCTCCTGATCAGTCTTGGTGAATATCTCAGCCACGCGCGGGCGCGAAGCATTGGCCGTAGTCCACACGGGCGGGACGGATCGCGCAAGTACCCGGCCGTCCAGACCGCCGAAACGGTGACGATCCCGGCCGTGTCGGCGCAACTCCTGGCACCGTATCCCGATTCATCGTGGCCCACATCACACGCTTGTGCCCGCTTTATCCCATTCGGAATCATCCAGTCAAACGACTCTCGAACAAGTTTGGCAAGCCTGTCACACCCCGGGCGTATCGTTGCGTTTTGACCGACCCTGTGTGCCGGTTACCCCACGGTAGAGATGACGTACGTCTTCCCGAGGTACACGATGGGGAACGGTGTAGGCACGAGTGAAAAAGTGGCCCTCCGACAGGTAAGGAACAGCGTGGCTTCCGGATCCGATCGCAATCCGATCATCATTGGCGGCCTTCCGAGTCAGGTTCCTGACTTCGATCCCGAAGAGACCCAGGAGTGGCTCGACTCCCTCGACGCCGCGGTCGACGAGCGCGGCCGGGAGCGGGCCCGCTATCTCATGCTCCGCCTGATCGAGCGGGCCCGCGAGCGGCGCGTGGCCGTGCCCGAGATGCGCAGCACGGACTACGTCAACACGATCCCCACCAGGGCCGAGCCGTTCTTCCCGGGCAACGAGGAGATCGAGCGCAGGATCCTCAACGCGACGCGCTGGAACGCGGCCGTGATGGTCTCGCGCGCCCAGCGCCCCGGTATCGGCGTCGGCGGTCACATCGCCACCTTCGCCTCCTCCGCCTCGCTGTACGACGTGGGCTTCAACCACTTCTTCCGCGGCAAGGACGAGGGCGACGGCGGCGACCAGGTCTTCTTCCAGGGCCACGCCTCCCCCGGCATCTACGCGCGCGCCTACCTGCTCGACCGCCTCACCGAGAAGCAGCTGGACGGCTTCCGGCAGGAGAAGTCGAAGTACCCCGACGGCCTGTCCAGCTACCCGCACCCGCGGTCCATGCCGGACTTCTGGGAGTTCCCGACGGTCTCCATGGGCCTCGGCCCGCTCGGCGCGATCTACCAGGCGCGGATGAACCGCTACATGGAGGCGCGCGGCATCGCCGACACCTCCAGGTCGCACGTGTGGGCGTTCCTCGGCGACGGCGAGATGGACGAGCCGGAGTCGCTCGGCCAGCTGAGCATCGCCGCCCGCGAGGGCCTGGACAACCTGACCTTCGTGGTCAACTGCAACCTGCAGCGCCTGGACGGCCCGGTGCGCGGCAACGGGAAGATCATCCAGGAGCTGGAGTCGGTCTTCCGGGGCGCCGGCTGGAACGTGATCAAGCTGATCTGGGACCGCTCCTGGGACCCGCTGCTCGCCCAGGACCGGGACGGCGTGCTGGTCAACAGGATGAACACCACGCCGGACGGCCAGTTCCAGACGTACGCGACCGAGACCGGGGCGTACATCCGCGATCACTTCTTCGGTGACGACCACCGGCTGCGCGCGATGGTCGAGAACATGAGCGACCACCAGATCCTGATGCTGGGCCGAGGCGGGCACGACCACCGGAAGATCTATGCGGCGTTCAAGGCGGCCGTGGAGCACAAGGGCCAGCCGACGGTCATCCTGGCGAAGACGGTCAAGGGATGGACGCTGGGCCCGAACTTCGAGGGCCGCAACGCGACGCACCAGATGAAGAAGCTGACGGTCGACGACCTCAAGCGCTTCCGTGACCGGCTGCACCTGCCGATCTCCGACAAGGAGCTGGAGTCCGGCGCGCCGCCGTACTACCACCCGGGGCGGAACTCCGAGGAGATCCAGTACATGCACGACCGGCGCCGGCAGTGCGGCGGGTACGTGCCGACCCGGGTCGTTCGCTCCAAGCCGCTGGCCCTGCCGGACGACAAGGCGTACGCGACCGTGAAGAAGGGCACCGGTCAGCAGTCCATCGCCACGACCATGGCGTTCGTACGGCTGCTCAAGGACCTCATGCGGGACAAGGAGCTCGGCAGGCGGTTCGTGCTGATCGCGCCGGACGAGTACCGCACGTTCGGCATGGACTCGTTCTTCCCGAGCGCGAAGATCTACAACCCGCTCGGCCAGCAGTACGAGGCGGTCGACCGCGATCTGCTGCTCGCGTACAAGGAGTCGCCGACCGGCCAGATGCTGCACGACGGCATCTCCGAGGCGGGCTGCACGGCCTCGCTGATCGCGGCCGGATCCGCCTACGCCACGCACGGCGAGCCGCTGATCCCGGTGTACGTCTTCTACTCGATGTTCGGTTTCCAGCGCACCGGCGACCAGTTCTGGCAGATGGCCGACCAGCTCGCGCGTGGATTCGTACTGGGCGCGACCGCGGGGCGTACGACCCTGACCGGTGAGGGTCTGCAGCACGCGGACGGCCACTCGCAGCTCCTCGCCTCGACCAACCCGGCGTGCGTGGCCTACGACCCGGCGTACGCCTACGAGATCGCGCACATCGTGCAGGACGGCCTGCGCCGGATGTACGGCAGTGACGCCGAGCACCCGCACGGCGAGGACGTCTTCTACTACCTCACCGTCTACAACGAGCCCATCCAGCACCCGGCCGAGCCGGCGAACGTGGACGCCGAGGGCATCGTCAAGGGCGTGTACAAGCTGAGCGAGGGCACCGGCGGCTCGGTACCGGCGCAGATCATGGCGTCCGGTGTCGCGGTGCCGTGGGCGCTGGAGGCCCAGCGGCTCCTCGCCGAGGAGTGGGACGTCAAGGCGGACGTGTGGTCGGCGACCTCGTGGAACGAGCTGCGCCGCGAGGCCGTGGCCTGCGAGGAGCACAACCTGCTGCATCCGGAGGAGGAGCAGCGGGTGCCGTACGTGACGCGGAAGCTCAGCGGCTCCGAGGGGCCGTTCGTGGCCGTGTCCGACTGGATGCGGTCGGTGCCGGACCAGATCGCGCGCTGGGTGCCGGGGACGTACCAGTCCCTCGGCGCGGACGGCTTCGGCTTCGCCGACACCCGTGGCGCGGCGCGTCGGTTCTTCCACATCGACGCGCAGTCGATCGTGGTCGGGGTGCTGACCGAGCTGGCCCGCGAGGGCAAGGTCGACCGGTCCGTGCTCAAGCAGGCCATCGACCGGTACCAGCTGCTGGACGTGACGGCGGCGGATCCGGGGGCGGCGGGCGGCGACGCGTAGCGCTGCGCGGCCTGTGAGAGGGCTCTGGGCGTGAGGGCGGCGGAGTTCGAGTCTCCGCCGCCCTTACGCGTTCTTTACGATGCGGGCATGGAGACGAATGCGGCGCAGGTGCGGTGGGAGCGGCTCACCCAACGACCCCTGCTGGCGCTGACCGTGGCCTTCGCCGTCGCGTACGCCGTGCCCATCGTGGACGCTTCGGCGGGGCACTCGCTGACGGCCCTGTGCACGGCGGTGGAGTGGGTGGTGTGGGGCGCCTTCGCCGTGGACTACCTCATGCGGCTGGCGCTCGCGCCCCGGCGCGGGGAGTTCGTGCGCCGGCACTGGCCCGATCTGTGCGCGGTGGTGCTGCCGGTGCTGCAGCCGCTCAGGCTGCTGCGGCTGGTTTCGACGCTGCTTCTGGTGGGGCGGCGGGCGCGGATGGCTCCGCAGATCCGGCTGACGACGTATGTCGTGGGGTCGGTGATCGGGCTGCTGATGTTCGGCTCGCTGGCGGTGCTGTCGGTGGAGCGGGAGTCGCCGGACGGGAACATCCGGACGCTGGGTGACGCCGTGTGGTGGTCCTTCACGACGATGACGACGGTGGGGTACGGGGACCACGCGCCGACCACCGGGCTGGGACGGATGATCGCGGTCGGGCTGATGCTGTCCGGGATCGCGTTGCTGGGTGTGGTGACGGCGAACATCGCGGCGTGGTTCATCTCGCGGTTCGAGAAGGACGACGTGGAGGAGCGGCGGCAGACGGAGGCGATCGCCGCGCTGGCGGAGGAGGTCCGGTTGCTCCGGGCGGAGGTGGCTCGGCTGGCCGGGGAGCGGGAGGGGCAGCGGCGGTGAGGGTCGGCTCCGCCGGGTGGCTGGGAGTTGGCCTGGCTGCGGTGCCGTGAGGCTTCTGCTGCGCCGGGGTTCGCTGGTCGCCAGTTCGGGACGCCGACGCCCGCAGCTCCGGCCTGGAGCTGCGGGCGTTGAGGTCGGGGGTCGGCTCAGAGGAGGCCGTGGCCCCAAGTGGCCGCGCCTGCGAGGGCGATGAGGGACAGCAGGGTGTCGATCGCGCCCAGGACCAGGGCGACCACGGCCGGGATGTTGCGGTCGGTGGACCATTTGCGGCCCATGGACTGCCAGCCGCAGAACATCGCCACCGGGCCGAGAATGATCCCCAGTGCGAAGAATCCGGCGACCGCGCAGACGGTTCCGATGATCCCGAGCGTCGCGCGGTCCGGCCCGGTCCGCTGCCACGAACGGCCGCGTGACCGGGGGTACCCGCGCGTTCCGTGCCCGAAGCCAGCCATCATCAACTCCCTGGTGGTCATGGTCAGTTCGGCCTCACTCGGCGGGTACCCCGGTTTTCCCCGGACAGACCTGCGCGCGCTGCCCCCCTCCAGCAGCGCGCGCCGCGGCCCGGCGGCCCTCGCATGCCCTGCGGAGGACCTGACCCACTGTGACCTGCGGCGCGCACCCGGAGCGAGGGATCTTGAGCGGAGTCACCCTGATGAGCGAACTCCGCCGGGAACATGCATGGGACGGAAAGTCAGATGTGACCGACTCCCGCGCCCGCCTCCGCGTTCACGCCCCGCTTGGTGAGGAACGCGACCAGCACAGCGACCGCCGCCACGCCCGCCGCGACCAGGGAGGCCAGGCTCATGCCGGAGATGAAGGTGTCGTGGGCGACCGTGGTGATCTTCGCGACGAGAGCCTCCGGCATGCCCTTGGCCACCGGTGCCACGCCCACCTGGACCGCCTCGGAGGCCTGGTCGAGCTGCTCCGGGGTCAGCTTCGGCAGCCCCGCGCCGGCCCAGTTGCCCGGCAGCTCGCTGTCGACCCTGGAGGCCATCACGGCACCCAGCACCGCCGTACCGAGGCTGCCGCCGATCTGCATGGCCGCCTGCTGGAGGCCGCCCGCCACACCGGACAGCTCCATGGGCGCGTTGCCCACGATCACCTCGGTGGCGCCGACCATGACCGGCGCGAGGCCGAAGCCCAGCAGGGCGAACCAGATCGACATCAGACCGCTGCCGGTGTCGGCCTTCAGCGTCGACATGCCGTACATGGCGATGGCGGTGGCCGCCATGCCGCCGGCCAGCGGGATGCGCGGGCCCAGCTTGGTGATCGCGGCACCCGCGAGCGGGGAGCCGACGATCATCATGCCGGTCAGCGGAAGCAGGTGCAGGCCCGCGTCGATGGGGCTCATGCCGTGGACGTTCTGGAGGTAGAACGTCACGAAGAACAGACCGCCCATGAAGGCGATCGCCATCAGGACCATCAGGACGACGCCTGCGGTCAGCGGGATCGAGCGGAACATGCCCAGCGGGATCAGCGGCTCGGCGACCTTCGTCTCCCAGACCGCGAACAGGACGAACAGCAGCGCCGAGGCGCCGATGAAGCCCCAGGTCTTGAGGTCGCCCCAGCCCCAGGTCGGCGCCTTGATGAGCGCCCACACCAGGCAGAACATCGCGCCGGACAGCAGCACGATGCCCGGCAGGTCGAAGGAGCGCGGCGCGTTCTCGGCACGGTGGTCCAGCAGGATCAGCAGGCCCAGCAGCAGGGCGAGGACGCCGACCGGCACGTTGATGAAGAACACCGACTGCCAGTTGACGTGCTCGACGAGGACGCCGCCGAGGATCGGGCCGCCCGCGGTGGAGGCGCCGATGACCATGCCCCAGATGCCGATCGCCATGTTCAGCTTCTCGGCCGGGAAGGTGGCCCGCAGCAGGCCGAGCGCGGCCGGCATCAGCAGCGCGCCGAACAGACCCTGGAAGACGCGGAAGGTGACGACCGCGGCGATGCTGTTCGACAGGCCGATGGCGCCCGAGGCGGCGGCGAAGCCGGTCACGCCGATCAGGAAGGTCTGCCGGTGGCCGAAACGGTCACCCAGCTTGCCCGCGGTGATCAGGCAGACCGCGAGGGCCAGGAAGTAGCCGTTGGTGATCCACTGGACGTCGGCGAAGCTCGCGCCGAGGTCCTTCTGGATGGCCGGGTTGGCGATGGCCACGATGGTGCCGTCGAGGGCCACCATCATGACGCCTACGGCGACGGTGATGAGGGTGAGCCATGGGTGGCCGCGCAGCCCCGCGGCCGGGGCCGGACCCGACGGGTCGGTCGATGCCCGGTCCCCCGGTCCCGTCGTGTCGATGGTGGTCTGACTAGTCATACCTTCGAGGCTAGTGTCAGTCGCTGACAGTTGACAAACCAAATCACAAGTCGGTAACTGACACGACACCAGCGCATAGCCTGAGCTGGGGGGACATTTCACGGGAGAGGCCAATGGAGACGCTGCGCGACCGCAAGAAGCGGCGCACCCGGGAGGCGCTGCTGCGGGCCGCTCTCGAACTGTTCACCACGCAGGGCTACGAGTACACCACCGTCGACGAGATCGCCGAGGCCGTCGACGTCTCGCAGCGCACCTTCTTCCGTTACTTCGCCGGCAAGGAGGAGGTGGCCTTCGCCGTCCAGGAGATGACGGAGGCACTCTTCGTGGAGTCCGTTCGGGCGAGGCCCGCGCACGAGGCGCCGATGGAGGCGCTGCGGCAGGCGGTCCTGGAGGGCTGGGAGGCGATACAGGAGACCGTCGACTCGGCCGTCCCGGTGGAGCTGTACCTGCGCATGTACCGGACCATCGAGTCGACGCCCGCGCTGCTCGCCGCCCATCTGCGACGTTCTGTGGCCACCGAGGAGACGATCGCGCGGCTGCTCGCCGAACGGGAGGGCGTCGACGTGGACACCGATCCGCGGCCGCGGCTGGCCGTGGCCGTGTTCGGCGGGGTGATGAGGGTCACCGAACGGCAGTGGTGCACGGGTGACGACTTCAGCCTGGAGGCGATCCGACGGCTGACCGCTTCGTACCTGGACCAGTTGGGCTCGGCGCTGACCGGGAACTGGCGCGCGGGCTGAGGGCGTCGGGGGAGCGTTCGACCTTTACCGAAACGTGATACCCATCACTCGGTTACCCCGAGACCCTCCCGTTCTCCTAGTGTGTCCTCCCAGTGACTTCCTTCGACACCTCCCCGCCCCTCAACGTCTGGCGCGCCATGCTCGCGCTGTCCGTCGTGTTCGTGATGCTCGCGACCACCGGCTGGACGGCCATGCGCACCCACCGGGAGTCGACCGCGCTGCAGCACTCGCTCGACAAGTGGGAGCACGGCACGCTGCGGGGCCTGCGCCTGCCGGACCCCGAGTCGGCCCCCGCGCGCCTGACCCGGTTCTTCGCCTCGCTCACCGCGCACGAGCGCGACCGGCTGGTCCACCGCTACCCCCTGGCGGTCGGCAACATGAACGGCGCCCCCGCCAAGCTGCGCTACCGCGCCAACCACATCGCGCTGGGCCAGGCGCGTGAGGTCGAGCGCGAGCGCATGCACGACAACAGGATCAGCAGGGCCGGGCAGCAGGACGCGGGCCAGCGGATGGAGCGCTACGAGGCGCTGATGCGTCCCGGGCGGCACGTCCTCGCCTTCGACCCCGCGGGCTCGGGCCGGGTCGCGGAGGTGTTCGGCAGCCTCGCCAAGGCCGACCGGATCTCCGTGGTCGTCCCCGGTGTCGACACCGACCTGCTCACCTTCCAGCGCACGTACCGCAGGTACAGCGCCCCGGTCGGCATGGCCAAGGCCCTGTACGCGGCCGAGCGGGCGGAGAGCCCCTCGACGCGCACGGCCGTGATCGCCTGGGCCGACTACACCGCACCGGACGGACTCGGTGTGGACGCGGCCACCGGACTGCGCGCCGAGGAGGGCGCCGTCCGTCTGAACGCGCTGCTGCGCGGCCTGCCCGGCCGGGCGCCGGTGTCGATGTTCTGCCACAGCTACGGCTCGGTGGTCTGCGGGGTCGCCGCGCACGGCATGCCGGGCCGGGTGTCCGATCTGGCGGTGGCCGCGAGCCCCGGCATGCGCGCCGCGAGCGCCTCCCGCCTGGGCACCTCGGCCCGGGTGTGGGCGATGCGGGACGCCAGCGACTGGGTGCAGGACGTGCCGTACCTGGAGCTCGGCGGGCTCGGCCACGGCGCCGACCCGGTGTCCCCGGCGTTCGGCGCGCGGGTCCTCTCGGCCCTTGACGCGCAGGGCCACAGCGGCTACTTCCAGCCGGGCACGGACAGCCTGCGCAACCTCGCGCACGTCGGCGTCGGCGCGTACGACGCGGTGACGTGCGCACGCGAAGACGATGCCTGCCGGGCGGATCTGCCCCGCACGACAACGGCCGGACGCGCGTAGAAACAGCAGGAAGTGCGGTCTGCGCGGGTGGCGACGGAGGAGCACGTGCCGCATACGATGAGCCGCATGGGTGACGTACTGGCGGGTTTTCATGCCGTCTGGGAGTTCGAGTCCGACTCCGTGCTCATCCGTTACGAACGGGGGATTCGGACACCCAGGCTGTTCCAGGCGCTGGGCGAGCGGCGCATTCCGCTGGCCGCGGTCGAGGAGGTGACCCTCACTCCCGGCAAGCGCGGCTCCGTCGTACTGCGGCTGCGGCCGCGACCCGGCGCCGATCCCCTGATGGACGCGGCGGCCGGGCAGTTGCGGGAGAGTTCCGACCCGTACCGGCTGGTGCTGCCGGCCGAGCGGGCGACCCTCGCCGAGTACTACGCCGACGAGCTGAAACCGCTGCTGACCGAGTTCGGGCCGGAACCCGCCGAGCGTTGTCTGGTGGCCGTCCCCGAGGCCCCGCTGCAGTTCAAGGCGTACGACGGGAAGGCGACCTTCGACGGGACCTCCGTACGGTTCCGCTGGTCCTGGACCGGTGCGTCCTCGGCGAAGTGGAAGGCAGGGGACCAGAGTTGGCGGGTCGCCGACCTCAGCGGAGTGGAGTGGCGTTCGCCGGAGGTCTTCGAGGGGCATCTGCGCCTGGTACCCCGCGACGGCGGCTCCACCCGCCCCGCGCAGCCCGACCAGGATCCGGCGGCCGTCGTCTTCGGCCTCGGCTACGGGCCGGTGCACGAGTCCCTGCCGTTCGCCGCCGCCGTCCTCGCGGCGCTGCGGAGCCGCGGACCGGTACCGGTGGCACCGGCCCCGTCCCGGCGGGACCCGGCCGACATCGCCGAGCGCATCCGGCATCTCGGGGAACTGCACCAGGCGGGCCTGGTCACCGACGAGGAGTTCTCCTCGAAGAAGGCCGAGTTGCTGGCCGAGCTGTAGCGGTCCCGCGCCGCCGGCGGGTCAGCGCTCCGTGGCGTAGAAGCTGATCTTCCGGTCCAGCACCGCCAGGGTGTCGTGCAGTTCGGCGATGCGGGCCAGGACGTCCCGGCGGGTCGACTCCAGCAGTTCCTGGCGCTCGGCGTAGGTGCTCTCGCCCTCCCGCACCAGCTCCGCGTAGCGGACCATGTCGGCCACCGGCATGCCGGTCAGCCGGAGCTTGTTCACGAACTCCAGCCAGTCCAGGTCCCGGTTGCTGTAGCGGCGCTGACCGGTGTGCGAACGGTCGACGTGCGGCATCAGGCCGATCCGCTCGTACCAGCGCAGCGTGTGCGCGGTCAGACCGGTGAACGCGACGACCTCGCTGATCGTGTAGCGGTCCTGGCCTTCGGGGCGGGGGTGGCGCCGGGGCGGGGCGGAGCAGATGTCGGCGGGGGTTGCTTGCCCGGCGGCCGCCGGCGGGGTCTGCGTCACCGTCATGCCCCCAACGCTATGGCCTTGGAGTGCACTCCAGGCAAGCGGCTCCGGAGAAAAGGGGTGTGGGGAAAACGGCGCGACGGGCCGGCGGTGCGGTGGTTAGCGTGCCAGGCATGAGTCTCGTACGCCGGGCCGAGCCCGAGGACGCCGCGGAAGTGCTGCGGCTGCGCCAGGTCATGATCGACTCGATGGCCCACGCCGACCGGTCCACCGACTGGCACGCCGAGTCCCTCCCCACCCTGCGGGCGAGGCTCGCGGAACCGGAGGGGGACTTCGTGGCCTTCGTCGTGGACCGTCCGGAGCGGCCGGGGACGCTGGCCGCGCTGGTGGCGGGCACGCTCGACTACCGGATCGGCCGGGCGGCCAACCCGCGCGGCACCGTCGGGTACGTCTTCAGCGTCGCCACCGACCCCGACGCCCGCCGGCGCGGGTACGCGCGCGCGTGCATGGACACGCTCCTCGGCTGGTTCCGCGAGCGCGGTGCCGACCGGGTGCAGCTCACCACGTCCGTGGAGGGCGCGCCGCTGTACGCCTCGCTCGGCTTCCGGCCCAAGCCCGACCCGTTGCTGGAGCTGCGGCTCTGAGCGCATAGGCTCGGCCCCATGTCGTTGAACAGCCTGGCGTCGATCGAGAACTGGCCGGTCCCCACCGCAGCGGCGGGCGTGGTCCGCGCGGACGGCACCGTCCTGGGCACCCACGGCCCGGCCGCGCAGCGGTTCCCCCTAGCCTCGGTCACCAAGCCGCTGGCGGCCTACGCCGTGCTCGTCGCCTACGAGGAGGGTGCGATCGAGCTGGACGAGCCGGCCGGCCCGCCCGGCGCCACGGTCCGCCATCTGCTCGCGCACACCTCCGGGCTGGCCTTCGACGAGCACCGGGTGATGGCTCCGCCCGGGGAGCGGCGGCTGTACTCCAACGCGGGGTTCGAGCAGCTCGGTGATCAGGTCGCCAAGGCGACGGAGATCCCGTTCGCCGAGTATCTGCGGCAGGCGGTGCTGGAACCGCTGGGCATGACGTCGACGTCGCTGGCGGGGTCGCCGGCGAAGGACGGGGTGTCCACGGTGGCGGATCTGCTGCGGTTCGCCGCCGAGATCCAGGCGCCGCGACTGCTGGATCCCCGCACGGTGGCCGCGGCGATGAGCGTGCAGTATCCGGGGGTCAAGGGGGTGCTGCCGGGATACGGGCACCAGAACCCCAACGACTGGGGGCTGGGGTTCGAGATCCGGGACTCCAAGTCGCCGCACTGGACGGGGGCTTCGTCGTCGCCGCGGACGTTCGGGCACTTCGGACAGTCCGGTACGTTCCTGTGGATCGACCCCGACGCGGGGGTCGCCGGGGTCGCGCTGACCGATCGGGCGTTCGGGCCCTGGGCGGTGGAGGCGTGGCCGGTGTTCACGGACGCGGTGCTGGCGGAGTTGCGGGGCTGAGGCCCGCTGGGGCCGGAAGGCCGGCGGGGAGCCGTCAGGGCATCGGCTAGGGCATCTCCCACATCAGCAGTTCCGCCGACGTCACCCCTCCGGCGTCCAGCCCCTCGGCGTCCGTGACGCGGGCCGAGTCGCCCTCGCCCAGGGTCTCATCCCCCAGGATGATCTCGCCCCGGACCACGTGGACGTACACATGGGGCGCGTCCGGTACCGCCGTGCGCTCCCCCGGTGTCAGGCGCCGGACGTGGAGCATCGCGCCGGCGGCCGGGAGGGCGTAGGGGGTGGAGTCGGCGATGCCGGGGATGATCGCGTAGGACGGGTCGCCGCCCGGCTCCAGCGGGGCCAGCCACATCTGGACGAAGGTCAGCGGTGTGTCCCCCTCGTTGCGTTCCACATGGCGGACGCCCGCCGCTGCGGCGAGGTGCTGGACGTCGCCGGGCCGTACCTTCGTCTCGTGTCCCGTGGAGTCACGGTGAGTCAGTTCGCCCTCGACCACCCACGTGACGATCTCGGTGTGGCTGTGCGGGTGCTCGTCGAAGCCGGAGCCGGGGGCGAGCCGCTCCTCGTTGCAGGCGATCACCGCGCCGAAGCGCAGGTTGCCGGGGTCGTAGTGCGGGCCGAAGGAGAAGGCGTGGCGGGATTCGATCCCCGCCTCCGGTTCCCCTCCGCGGTAGCGCTCACCGGCGCGCCGTACGTCCATCACAGGCACCACCGTAGACCGCGCACGGCACCCCGCCGACGCATGCTCCCGTCCCGATAAGGCAGTCTTGTCCCCGTGCCCGAACCCGAAACCCGTAGCGGCGGACCCGCAGCGCACGCCGTCCACCCGCACTCCGCGACCCTGAAGCGGCTGGAGAGGTCCTCCGGGAGCCTCGCCGCGCAGGCCATCGCACGCATGGACGAGACCCTGCCGTGGTACCGGGCCATGCCGCCGGAGAACCGTTCCTGGATCGGACTCGTGGCACAGGCGGGCATCGCCGCGTTCACCGAGTGGTTCCGGCACCCCGACGCGCCGCAGGCCATCTCCACGGACGTCTTCGGGACGGCGCCCCGCGAGCTGACCCGGGCCATCACGCTGCGGCAGACCGTGGAGATGGTGCGGACCACCATCGAGGTGATGGAGTCCGCCATCGACGAGGTGGCGGCCCCCGGGGACGAGAGCGTGCTGCGCGAGGCCCTGCTCGTGTACGCCAGGGAGATCGCGTTCGCCACCGCCCAGGTGTACGCCCAGGCCGCAGAGGCACGCGGTGCCTGGGACGCACGGCTGGAGTCGCTGGTGGTCAACGCCGTGCTCAGCGGGGAGGCCGACGAGGGCGCCGTCAGCCGGGCCGCCGCGCTCGGCTGGAACTCGCCCGACCATGTGTGCGTCGTGCTCGGCACCGCGCCCGACGGGGACAGCGAGCTCACCGTCGAGGCCATCCGGCGGGCCGCGCGCCACGCCAAGCTGCAGGTGCTGACGGGGGTGCTCGGGGACCGGCTGGTGGTGATCGCCGGCGGCAGCCCCAATCCGCTCGCCGTCGCCAAGTCGCTGATCGGGCCGTACGCCGCCGGTCCGGTCGTCGCCGGGCCCGTCGTACCCGACCTGCTGGCCGCCACCCGGTCCGCGCAGGCCGCGGCGGCGGGACTGAAGGCGTGTTTCGCCTGGCAGGACGCGCCGCGGCCGGTGCTGGCGGACGATCTTCTGCCGGAGCGGGCCATCGCCGGTGATCCGGGCGCGCGCGAGCAGTTGGTGGAGGAGATCTACAGACCACTGGAGGAGGCCGGGTCGGCGCTCCTGGAAACCTTGAGTGTCTACCTGGAGCAGGCGAGCAGCCTGGAGGGCGCGGCCAGGATGCTGTTCGTTCACCCGAACACCGTGCGCTACCGGCTCCGACGTGTGACAGACGTCACCGGATGGTCGCCCTCGGATGTACGATCCGCGTTCACGCTGCGGATCGCGCTGATCCTGGGGCGTCTGGCCGACGGTGAACCCCAGGCCTAGGGTTTTGTCGGGGGTCCACAAAACCCCTACGTGTTCTTCGTCCCTGTCCTCACGGGCGGCTTCGGCCGTCCCCAAGAGAGAGTGTGAGAGTGCTCGTACTCGTCGCTCCCGGCCAGGGCGCCCAGACGCCCGGCTTCCTGACCCCCTGGCTCGAACTCCCCGGTGCCGCGGACCGCGTCGCCGCGTGGTCGGACGCCATCGGCCTCGACCTGGTCCACTACGGCACCCAGGCCGACGCCGACGCCATCCGTGACACCGCGGTGGCCCAGCCGCTGCTGGTCGCCGCCGGGATCCTGTCCGCCATGGCACTGGGTGACATGTCGGAGATCGCGCCCGGCGCGGTCGCCGGCCACAGCGTGGGTGAGATCACCGCCGCCGCTTTCGCGGGCGTTCTGGACGACACCGCGGCGCTCGGCCTCGTCCGCCGTCGTGGGCTCGCGATGGCCGAGGCCGCCGCGATCACCGAGACCGGCATGTCGGCGCTGCTCGGCGGTGACCCCGAGACCTCCGTCGCGCACCTGGAGAAGCTGGGCCTGACCCCGGCGAACATCAACGGCGCGGGCCAGATCGTCGCCGCCGGCACGCTGGAGCAGCTCGCCGCGCTGGCCGAGGACAAGCCCGAGGGTGTCCGCAAGGTCGTCCCGCTGAAGGTGGCCGGCGCCTTCCACACGCGCCACATGGCCCCCGCCGTCGAGGCGCTGGCCGAGGCCGCGGCGCGGCTGGCGCCCGCCGACCCGAAGGTCCCCTACGTCTCCAACAAGGACGGCCGCCAGGTCGCCTCCGGCGCCGAGGTGCTGGAGCGGCTGGTCGGCCAGGTCGCCAACCCGGTGCGCTGGGACCTGTGCATGGAGACGTTCAAGGAGCTCGGCGCCACCGCGCTCATCGAGGTGTGCCCCGGCGGCACGCTGACCGGTCTGGCCAAGCGCGCGCTTCCCGGTGTGCGCACGCTCGCCCTGAAGACCCCCGACGACCTCGACGCGGCCCGCACGCTCATCGCCGAGACTGCGACACCTGCCGCTGACGCGGCGAGCGCCTGACAAGGAGCCCAAGACCCATGTCGAAGATCAAGCCCAGCAAGGGCGCCCCGTACGCGCGCATCCTCGGCGTCGGCGGCTACCGGCCGACCCGCGTGGTGCCCAACGAGGTGATCCTGGAGAGGATCGACTCGTCCGACGAGTGGATCCGTTCGCGCTCCGGCATCGAGACCCGGCACTGGGCGGGCCCCGAGGAGACGGTCGCCGCGATGTCCGTCGAGGCGGCCGGCAAGGCGATCGCCGACTCCGGCATCGACGCCGAGCAGATCGGCGCCGTGGTCGTCTCGACCGTCTCGCACTTCAGCCAGACCCCGGCCATCGCCACCGAGATCGCCGACAAGCTCGGCACGAACAAGGCCGCCGCCTTCGACATCTCGGCCGGCTGCGCGGGCTTCGGCTACGGCCTGACCCTCGCCAAGGGCATGGTGGTGGAAGGTTCCGCCGAGTACGTGCTCGTCATCGGTGTGGAACGGCTCAGCGACCTCACCGACCTGGAGGACCGGGCCACGGCCTTCCTGTTCGGCGACGGCGCCGGCGCGGTCGTCGTCGGCCCCTCGCAGGAGCCGGCCATCGGCCCGACCGTGTGGGGCTCCGAGGGCGACAAGGCCGGCACCATCAAGCAGACGGTCTCCTGGGACCGTTTCCACGTCGGCGACCTCGCCGAACTGCCCCTCGACAGCGAGGGCAACGTCAAGTTCCCTGCGATCACGCAGGAGGGCCAGGCGGTGTTCCGCTGGGCCGTGTTCGAGATGGCGAAGGTCGCCCAGCAGGCGCTGGACGCGGCCGGAATCAGCCCGGACGACCTGGACGTCTTCATTCCGCACCAGGCCAACGTGCGGATCATCGACTCGATGGTGAAGACGCTGAAGCTGCCGGAGCACGTCACGGTCGCCCGTGACATCCGCACCACCGGCAACACCTCGGCCGCCTCGATCCCGCTCGCGATGGAGCGGCTCCTGGCGACCGGGGAGGCGAAGAGCGGCGACACCGCGCTCGTCATCGGATTCGGGGCGGGTCTCGTCTACGCCGCCACGGTCGTTACCCTCCCCTAGGCACTCCGTGCCGGATCTCGCTTCCGGCCCGGTGCAAACTGCCACAAACCGTCTGGATTATCGAAGAAGGAGCGCCTGACATGGCCGCCACTCAGGAAGAGATCGTCGCCGGTCTCGCCGAGATCGTGAACGAGATCGCCGGGATCCCCACCGAGGACGTCCAGCTGGACAAGTCCTTCACCGACGACCTGGACGTCGACTCGCTGTCCATGGTCGAGGTCGTCGTCGCCGCCGAGGAGCGCTTCGACGTGAAGATCCCGGACGAGGACGTCAAGAACCTCAAGACCGTTGGTGACGCCACCAACTACATCCTCAAGCACCAGGCCTGAGTCACCCCTTAGGCCGTCAGGCTGCTAGGCCCCGCCACCCGGCGGTGGCGCCGTCGAATCCCGTTTTCCGTTGGAGAAAGAATTCCCGTGAGCCCGACCAATCGCACCGTGGTCGTCACCGGTATCGGCGCAACCACACCGCTGGGTGGCGACGCAGCCTCGTTCTGGGAGGCCCTGGTCGCCGGCAAGTCCGGTGTCGGCCCGCTCGAGCAGGAGTGGGCGGCCGAGCTGCCGGTCCGCATCGCCGCGCAGATCGCCGTCGAGCCCGGCGAGATCATCCCCCGCCCGCAGGCCCGCAAGCTGGACCGGTCCGCGCAGTTCGCGCTGATCGCCGCTCAGGAGGCCTGGAAGGACGCCGGTTTCACCGCCAAGGCCGGTGAGGACGCGTCCGTCAACCCCGACCGTCTCGGTGCGGTCATCGCCTCCGGCATCGGCGGCGTGACGACGCTCCTGGACCAGTACGACGTGCTCAAGGAAAAGGGCGTACGCCGCGTCTCCCCGCACACAGTGCCGATGCTGATGCCCAACTCCCCGGCGGCCAACGTCGGCATCGAGCTGGGTGCCCGCGCCGGTGTGCACACCCCCGTGTCGGCCTGCGCCTCCGGCGCCGAGGCCATCGGGTACGCGATCGAGATGATCCGCACCGGGCGGGCGGACGTGGTCGTGGCCGGTGGTACCGAGGCCGCCATCCACCCGCTTCCCATCGCCGCCTTCGGCAACATGATGGCGATGTCCAAGAACAACGACGACCCCGAGGGCGCGTCGCGTCCCTACGACGCGGGCCGCGACGGCTTCGTGCTCGGTGAGGGCGCCGGTGTGATCATCCTGGAGTCCGAGGAGCACGCGAAGGCCCGCGGCGCCCGGATCTACGTCGAGGCGGTCGGCCAGGGCATCTCCGCCGACAGCCACCACATCACGCAGCCGGAGCCGTCCGGCAACGGCATCGCGCACGCGCTGCAGAACCTGCTCGACAGCACGGACCTGAAGCCGGCCGAGATCGTGCACGTGAACGCGCACGCCACCTCGACCCCGCAGGGTGACGTCGCCGAGATCAAGGCGCTGCGGAAGGTGTTCGGCGACGACGTCGACCACATGGCGATCTCCGCCACCAAGTCGATGACGGGTCACCTGCTCGGCGGCGCGGGCGGTATCGAGACCGTGGCGTCGATCCTGGCGCTGGTGAACCGTACGGCTCCGCCGACCATCAACGTCTCGAACCTCGACCCCGAGGTCAACGCGGACGTGGTGACCGGTGAGGCCCGCGAGCTGCCCGAGGGGCGGATCGCCGTGCTGAACGACTCGTTCGGCTTCGGCGGGCACAACGTGGTCCTGGCCTTCCGGACCGTCTGAGAGCCAACGTGAGGAGCCCCCACCGGACGGTGGGGGCTCTTTCGTGTGTACCGCGGGTTCTTCGGCGTGTCCGGGGGGCTCCCGCGCGTTTCCGCGCGTCCGGGAGGGCTCAGACCACCTGGTGCAGCCAGCGCACCGGTGCTCCCTCGCCCGCGTAGCGGAACGGCTCGAGCTCGTCGTCCCAGGGTTTTCCGAGGAGCTTGGCGATCTCCGCCTCCAGGTCGGTCTCCTCGCGCTGGGAACGCGTCAGCGCCGCGCGCAGCCGGTCCTCGGGAATGAGGATGTCACCGTGGATACCGGTGACCGCGTGGAAGATTCCGAGGTCGGGGGTGCAGCTGTAGCGCTCACCCTCGGCGGTGGCGCAGGGCTCGGCGGTGACCTCGAACCGCAGCAGATGCCAGCCGCGCAGCGCGGAGGCGAGCTTGGAGGCCGTACCGGCCTCGCCCTGCCAGGAGAACTCCGAGCGCCAGGTGCCGGGTGCCGCGGGCTGCCGGAT
Source organism: Streptomyces sp. NPDC041129 (assembly GCF_055592265.1). Taxonomy (NCBI): domain Bacteria; kingdom Bacillati; phylum Actinomycetota; class Actinomycetes; order Kitasatosporales; family Streptomycetaceae; genus Streptomyces; species Streptomyces sp. NPDC041129. The sequence goes on from NZ_JBVIYV010000001.1 coordinate 1,183,497, forward strand.
CCAGTCGAGGCTGACGCGCGTGCCGAGCACCCCCGCGACGGCCCACTCGACGTGCGGGCACAGCGCGCGCGGCGCGGAGTGCACGTACAGAACTCCACGTGTCGTCACCGGAACCTCCGGGCAGAGCGGGACATCTTGCGGACTGGCTGGGCGGCCCAGGCGCGACGGCCGCGTTGATGGCGAGGCTACCCTGCGGCGGGGCAAGGAGTGTGACGTACCGTCGGTCCCGGTGCCAGGAAACCCGCGCCATTCACCCAGGGGGACGCTTGTACGGGGGTTCGGCGTTCCCAGGTCCCCGGTCCGGGAACCCTCGCGCGTTGTCATGGGAGGGAGCACCGCACCGTCGAGCGAGGGGAGCAGCCAAGATGCGCGAGCGAGGCCACCGGGCGCGGGGCGTTGTCGCCGTCATGGCGGCGGCCGTCCTGACCCTGACGGGGTGTGACGCCTTCGGCGGTGGCGGCGCCGACGGCAAGAAGGACTCCGGTGCGCCCGCCTCCCGTCCCCCGGCCAGGCCGGCACCGGTGTGGAACCGCAGCCCGGACTCGATCGCCGCGGTCGGCGACTCCATCACCCGGGGCTTCGACGCGTGCGCCGTGCTCTCCGACTGCCCCGAGGTGTCGTGGGCGACGGGCAGCGACGCCGGGGTCGACAGCCTGGCGGTGCGGCTGCTGGGGGTGCGGGGGGCGGCGGAGCACAGCCGTAACTACGCGGTGACCGGCGCCCGTATGTCCGACCTACCGCGGCAGATGGCCGGCGCGATCGCCGGGCGGCCGGAACTGGTGACGGTGATGATCGGCGCGAACGACGCCTGCCGCGCGTCGGTCTCGGCGATGACCCCGGTGGCGGACTTCCGGGCGGACTTCGAGGCGTCGCTGGCCAGGCTGCGTACGGCGCTGCCCAGGACGCAGGTGTACGTGGCGAGCGTGCCGAACCTGCTGCGGCTGTGGTCCCAGGGCCGGACGAACCCGCTGGGCAAGCAGGTGTGGAAGCTGGGCATCTGCCCGTCGATGCTGGCCGAGGCCGACGACCTGACCAGCGTGGCCACGCGGCGCCGGGCGAAGGTGCAGCGGCGGGTGGAGGACTACAACGCGGCGCTGCGAGCCGTGTGCGCCAAGGACCGCCGCTGCCGCTTCGACGGGAACGCGGTGTTCGACTTCCGCTTCGGCACCGACCAACTCAGCCGCTGGGACTGGTTCCACCCGAGCCGCGACGGGCAGGCGCGGCTTGCCGAGATCGCGTACCGCACTGTCACCGCGCGGAGACCCTGACTAGGGTTTCCCACATGAGCGAACTTTTCTGCACACTTCCCGACGGCGCACCCGTGCACCGCTGGACGCTGGAGCGGGCCGGGGTGCGGGTGCGGGTGCTGTCGTACGGCGGGATCGTGCAGTCGGTCGAGGTTCCGGACCGGGACGGGCGTACGGCCGACGTGGTGCTGGGATTCCCCCGGGTGGAGGGCTATCTGGAGCATCCGGAGCCCTACCTCGGCGCCCTGGTGGGGCGGTACGCCAACCGGATCGCGGGCGGCCGCTTCGCGCTCGACGGCCGTACGTACGCGCTGCCGGTGAACGACGGGCCCAACTGCCTGCACGGCGGGAAGCGCGGGTTCGACAAGCGGGTGTGGGAGTCGGAGCCGGCCGGGGACGGCGTCCGGCTGCGCCGGGTGAGCCCGGACGGCGAGGAGGGCTTCCCGGGCCGGCTGGAGGTGTCCGTGACGTACACGCTGGACGACGCCGGGTCGCTGCGGATCGCCTACGAGGCCGTGACGGACGCTCCGACCGTCCTCAACCTCACCAATCACTCGTACTGGAACCTGGGCGGTTCCGGTCCCACGGGCGGTCATGAACTGCGGCTCGCCGCCTCCCGGTTCACCCCGGTGGACGCGGACCTGATCCCCACCGGGGCCCTCCGGGACGTGACCGGCTCCCGCTTCGACTTCCGGACGGTGCGCGAGGTCGGTTCCGGCTACGACCACAACTTCGTGCTGGACAAGGGCGTGACGGACGCCGCCGAGGAGGTGGCCGAACTGCACGACCCGGTGTCCGGGCGGGTGCTCACGGTGGCCACGACCGAGCCCGGGCTCCAGTTCTACACCGCCGACCATCTGGCCGCGCCCTTCGCCCCCGGCGAGGGGGTCGCCCTGGAGACCCAGCACTTCCCCGACTCCCCGAACCGCCCGGACTTCCCGGGCACCGTGCTCCGGCCGGGCGAGGTGTTCCGGTCCGAGACGGTGTACGGCTTCTCGGCGCGCTGAGACAAGGGACGAGCCCCGGTCCGGAGGTCAGGTTTCCGGGCCGGGGCTGTCCACGGGGGACTTGTCCCGGTCCCGACGTTAAACGCCGCGCCCGCCCAGGGGCCCGTGACAGCCCCCCTCACGGCGATCCCGTACGAACCCTTCACAAACGGCCCGGCCTCGGGGCACCGCCGTTCCCGGCGCACGGTGGGGCTGGGGCGGGGTTCAGGAAGCGATCGGTTCGTTCGCTTCGGCGGGGGTGCGGTCGGTGGTCTCCTCGCCCAGGAGGTCGCGGGCGAGAAGGGTGGCGCCGGCCACCGCGCCCGGCATCAGGAAGACCGCGACGAACGGGATCAGGAAGGACAGGCCGAGTGGGGTGCCGAAGCCCCAGACCAGGGTCTTGCGGGAGCGGAGCAGGGTGAGGCGGGCGCGCAGGTCCACGCCGCGGCGCTGGAGGGCGATGGCGGTCAGTTCCTCGGTGAGGAAGAACCCGGTGACGAAGAAGCCGATCACCGGGACGACCGTCTGGCCGACGAGGGGCAGGAAACCGGCGGCGAAGAGCAGCACGCCCCACAGCAGGGCCCGGACCAGGATGCGCAGGCTGTCCCGGGCCGAGATCCACAGCTCGCGCCAGAGCGGGAGGCCGGACTCGGGTGCCGTGCCGTCGGGCGAGACGTCCTCGTCGACCTTCTCCGAGAGGCTGTCGTAGAAGGGCTGGCCGATCAGCAGGGTGAGGGCCGTGAAGGTGAGGACGGCCAGCAGCAGGCCCAGGGCGAACAGGACGGCCGTCAGGAAGCCGCGGAAGAGGCCCTGCCAGGGGCTCCCCCAGCCATCCGCGAACGGGGTGGCCCAGGCGACCCCGCCCTCGCCCCACACGGCGAGCACGACCAGCGCCGCCGCGTAGAGGACCAGCGTGATCAGGCCCGGCAGAAGGCCGAAGCCGAACTGGCGGCCGTGCCGGGCGACCCAGCGCTGGCCTGCCAGGAGATAACCGAAACCCACCCCGAGATCGCGCATGGCGAAGACTTTACTGGGACTCAGGCGTCCAGCATCCGCCGCAGCAGGTCCCGCAGGGAGCGGCGCTCCTCGGCGGAGAGCCCGGCGAGGGGCTCACGCGCGAAGCGCAGGCCCTCGCGCAGGTCCCGGGCGACCCTGCGGCCCTCGTCGGTGGCCGCCGCCACCTTCACCCGGCGGTCCGCCGGGTCGGGGCGGCGCTCCGCCAGGCCCCGGGACTCCAAACGGTCGACTATCCCGGTCACGTTCGACGGCTCGCACTTCAGCTTGTGCGCGAGCTTGCGCATCGGCAGCGGCTCCAGCGACAGCAGGCTGAGCAGGCGTGCCTGCGGGCCGGTCAGCGCGTGGGCGGCCGCCGCCTCCTCGTAGTCCGCGTAGAAGCGGGCCACGACGTCCCCGATCAGCTCGACGACCTCCATGGTCAGCTCGTCTGGGCGGGGGGTATTCGGTGGTGTGGCCATGTCGTCCAGGATAGCCGGTTACTTGACATCATGAAATATTCAGGCTCATTGTTGTTTCAGGTACTGAAGTAAATGAAAGGCGACCCCCCATGATCAACCGCGAGTGGCACCTCCTCAGCCGTCCGGTCGGCTGGCCGAAGCCCGAGGACTTCGCCCTGGTCGAGAGCCCCGTCCCGACCCCCGGCGAGGGCCAGGTACTGGTGCGCAACGAGTACCTCTCCGTGGACCCCTACATGCGCGGCAGGATGTCGGCGGCCAAGTCGTACGCCGCCCCGTTCGAGCTGAACAAGGTCATGCAGGGCGGCGCGGTCGGCGAGGTCGTCGCCTCCAACGCCGAGGGCATCGCGGTCGGCGACCATGTCCTGCACTTCTTCGGCTGGCGCGAGTACGCGGCCGTGGACGCGAAGAACGCCGTCAAGGTCGACCCCCAGGCCGCCCCGCTGTCGACGTATCTCGGCGTGCTCGGCATGACCGGCCTGACCGCGTACGCGGGACTGCTGCGCACCGCCTCCCTGAAGGAGGGCGACGTCGTCTTCGTGTCCGGCGCGGCGGGCGCGGTCGGCAGCCAGGTCGGGCAGATCGCGAAGCTCAAGGGCGCCTCGCGGGTCATCGGCTCGGCCGGCTCCGACGAGAAGGTCCGGCTGCTGACGGAGGAGTACGGCTTCGACGCCGCCTTCAACTACAAGAACGGTCCGGTGAGCGAGCAGCTGCGCGCGGCCGCCCCCGACGGGATCGACGTGTACTTCGACAACGTCGGCGGCGAACACCTGGAGGCCGCGATCGGGTCGCTGAACCTGAACGGCCGGATCGCCGTCTGCGGCATGATCTCCGTCTACAACAACACCGAGCCGGCCCCCGGCCCGCGCAACCTGGCCCGCCTCATCCAGACCCGCGGCCGTATCGAGGGCTTCCTGGTCGGCGACCACTACGACCTGCAGCCGCAGTTCGTCCAGGAGGTCGGCCCCTGGGTCGCGTCGGGCGCGCTGAAGTACCGCGAGACCGTGGTCGAGGGCATCGAGAACAACCTGGAGGCGTTCCTCGGGGTCCTGCGGGGCGACAACACCGGAAAGATGATCGTCAAGCTCTGACCCTGGCCAGCTCTTTCCGGCATGCGGTAACTTCATTCCGAAATCCGCCGTCGACCGTGGGCGCGAGTCACGGCGGACCGAGGAGGAAGACAACCGCATGCCCATTCAGCAGTCCGACGTCCTGTACACGGCCGTCGCCACCGCCGAGAACGGCCGTGACGGCCGCGTCGCCACCGACGACGGGAAGCTCGACGTCGTCGTGAACCCGCCGAAGGAGATGGGCGGCAGCGGCGCCGGCACCAACCCGGAGCAGTTGTTCGCCGCCGGGTACAGCGCCTGCTTCCAGGGCGCGCTCGGCGTGGTCGCCCGGCAGGAGGGCGCCGACGTCTCCGGTTCGACCGTCACGGCCAAGGTCGGCATCGGCCGCAACGAGGACGGCTTCGGGATCGTCGTGGAGATCTCCGCGAACATCCCGAACGTGGACGACGCCACCGCGCGGGCGCTGCTCGGGAAGGCGCACCAGGTGTGCCCCTACTCGAAGGCGACGCGCGGCGACGTCACCGTGACGCTGGCCCGGTAACGGTCGTTGCTACGACGGCGGCCGCATCCTTGGACGTGGGATGCGGCCGCCGCCGTACGCCGTGTCAGCCGGCTGCCAGTGCCGCCCGGTGGACGGCCGCCACCAGCCGGTCGTTCTCCGCGGCCGAGCCGCCCGGGAACGCGAACCGGCGCCTGGTGTAGCCGTAGGCGAGGCCGCTGCGGGGATCGGCGAAGGCCTGGGAGCCGGCGGCGCCGCTGTGGCCGATCGCGCCGGCACCCAGGAAGGGGTGCCAGGTGTCGGCCGTGTCCTGGAAGCCGAGGCCGTACGACTTGTGGGTCCGGGCCACCAGGTCGTACCCGGTGGAGTGCGGCTGCCCGAACTCCGCGACCGTGTCCTGCTTCAGCAGCGGGGCCTTGCCGTCGACCTCGCTGATCATCGCCGCGTACATCCCGGCCAGACCGCGCGCCGAGGCGACACCGCCCACCGACGCCGGGCCCCGGGCGCGGACCGCGCGCCCGTTCGGCAGCGACTCGAGGTCGGTCGGCTCGGCCGCGTGCCGGTTGAAGGCGATCGCGCCGAGGGTGTGCGGCCCGCTCGCCAGCGCGTCGAGCACCGCCTGCTCCTCGGGGGTGGGCAGCATCGGCAGGGTGGTGCGGAAGCGGCCCTCGCGGGAGGCCGGCAGGCCCAGGTGGAAGTCCAGCCCGCAGGGGACTCGCACGCGCTCCTCGTACACCTCCTGGAGCGTACGGCCGGTGGCGCGGCGGACGACCTCGCCGGTGAGCGCACCGATCACCAGGGCGTGGTAGCCGAAGGCGGTGCCCGGCCGCCAGAACGGCCGCTGGTCGGCGAGGCGTTCGGCCAGCGCCCGGTCGTCGGCCAGCTCGGCCGCGCTGAAACCGGTGTCGGTGCCGATCAGACCGGCCCGGTGCGCGAGCAGCTCGCGCAGGGTCAGCGCGCCCTTGCCCTCGGCCCCGAACTCCGGCCAGTAGTAGGTGACCCTGCGGTCCAGCTCCAGCGTGCCGTCCTGCACCAGCAGGGCCACGACGAGGTGCGCGGCGCCCTTGGTGGACGAGAACACGCCGTACAGCGAGTCGCCGTCGGCGCCCTCGCCGGCCCACAGGTCGACGACCCGCCGGCCGTGCACATGGGCGCACAACTGGCCCTCGTAGTCGTCCCGTTCCTCCGCCACGAAGGCGGCGAACTCCTCGCGCACCGCTTCGTAGCCCTCGGCGACCGTGCCGCGCACGGTGGTTCCCTGCGTCATCCGCTCTCCTCGACCGAGCCGCTCGCGCGTCGCTCCCTCTTGCGCACAACGCCCGCTCCGCCACCGGGCGTTCCCAGGATCGGTACGGCGAGGTGTACCGGTTCGACTCAACCGCGCCGAGCGCGGACCGGTTTCTCCGGTCCTACGTGCACCACCACAGGAACCGGTTGCACGACCTCGTCGGGGACGCGGCGGGTGTCGGATCCGAGGTCGTCGGGCCGGCCGTCGGGGTGGCGCTGGGCTGGGACGAGGGCTGGGCCGGCGGGGCGGCGGTCGTCGTGCCGGCACCCGAGGTGGCGGACTGCTCCGCCTTGTCGTCGGCGGGGGACTTGGAGGGCTTGTCCGTCGGGGACTCGGACGCGGACGCCGAGGCCGAGGGGCCGGTGGACGACGAGGCGCTCGGCGCCGTCGTGCGGGCGGAGGTGCCGTCGGCGGGGGCTGCCGTGCGGTCCGGGGAGGCGGAGGCGCTGCCACCGTCGGCCGAGTTGTCCCCGGCCGTCGTCGAGGTGTCGCCGGTGAAGGGCGCGAACGGGGCGTCCGTGCCGAGTTCGGCGATACTCAGCCCGCCGGCGGCCAGCACGAACCCCGTGGCGATCAGCACCGTACGGCGCCGGCGGCGCCGGTGCGCGGCGGCCTTGCGGTCCCGGCGGCTGGCGTCGGCGACGGCAGGGCCGCCGGCGGCCTCGCCGCCCCCGGCTCCCCCGCGGCCCCGGCCGCGCGACTGACGCCGGGCGGCACGGCCCACCGGCTCGTCACGGCCTTCCCGGTCGTCGTACTCGTCCTGGTCGTCGTACTCGTCCCGGTCGCGGGCCTCATCCTCGTGGCCGTCGTGGCCGTCGCCGTGGTCCGCGTGGGCGCCGTAGGCGTCGTCCCGGCCACCGTGTCCGTCGTGGCCGCCCGCGGCCACCTGCCCGTCGGCGCCCGCGTGGTGCCCGGCCCCGCCCTCGTACGTGTACGCGTCCGGGACCGCAGCGGCGCCGGACTGCTGCGGCACTCGCACGGCCTGCGCCGCACCCGGGTGGGGGTAACCGCCGGACTGCTCCGGTGCGTAGGGCGCCGGATACCCGCCCTGACCGGCGTACGCGTACCCCGCCGTGGCGCCGGTGTGGGCCTCCTGGCCGTACGGGCCCGCTGTCGCGCCCGCGTACCCGGGCGCGACGGGCGCGCCCGCGCGCGGGGCGGAAGGCCGGGCCGGTGCGCCACATCCCGGGCAGACCAGGGCGCCGTTGAGGTGCCGTTGGCACGGGTGGCAGAAGTCCATGACGCCGGAAGACTAGATTCCCCGCCGGTCACGTAACCAGGCGCCTCTGTGAAGGTTTCGTGCGGGACCGCAAAGGTTCTCGAAAGTCACGTCGAAACTGTTACCTGTTCGACCCATTGACACCCCTGCCACGGCGTCCTTACTGTCACGCCAGCATTTCGAACGAGTGACGAAATATCGAACAGCTGAGGGGCAACTGCCGTGCGCATCACCGGAATCAGCACGCACGTGGTCGGGACGCCGTGGCGCAACCTGACATACGTCCAGGTGCACACCGACGAGGGAGTCACGGGCGTCGGCGAGACCCGGATGCTCGGCCACACCGACGCGCTGATCGGCTATCTGCGCGAGGCCGAGGCCAACCACATTCTCGGCTCGGACCCGTTCGCCGTCGAGGACCTCGTTCGGCGGATGAAGTACGGCGACTACGGACGGGCCGGCGAGATCGTCATGTCCGGCATCGCGGTCGTCGAGATGGCCTGCTGGGACATCAAGGGCAAGGCGCTCGGCGTGCCGGTGTGGCAGCTGCTGGGCGGCAAGGTCACCGACAGGGTCAAGGCGTACGCCAACGGCTGGTACACCACCGAGCGGACACCGGAGGCGTACCACAAGGCCGCCCAGGGGGTCATGGAGCGCGGTTACAAGGCGCTGAAGATCGACCCCTTCGGCACCGGGCACTTCGAACTGGACCACGAGCAGACCCTGTACGCGGTCTCCCTCATCGAGGCCGTGCGGGACGCCATCGGACCGGACGCCGAGCTGATGCTGGAGATGCACGGCCGCTTCTCCCCCGCCACCGCCGTCCGGCTGGCGAAGGAGATGGCGCCCTTCAAGCCGGCCTGGCTGGAGGAGCCGTGCCCGCCGGAGAACCTGAAGGCGCTGGAGAAGGTGGCCGCCAAGGTGGACATCCCGGTCGCCACCGGTGAGCGCATCCACGACCGCATCGAGTTCCGCGAGCTCTTCGACAGCCAGTGCGTCGACATCATCCAGCCCGACGTCGGCCACATCGGCGGCATCTGGGAGACCCGGAAGCTGGCGGCCACCGCGGAGACCCACTACATCCTCGTCGCCCCGCACAACGTGGGCGGGTCCGTGCTGACCGCCGCCTCGCTCCAGGTCGGCTTCACCTCGCCGAACTTCAAGATCCTCGAGCACTTCAACGACTTCGCCGACGCGGACATCAAGAAGGTGGTCAAGGGCGCCCCGGAGGTCGTGGACGGCTACTTCCAGCTCTCCGACCGGCCCGGGCTCGGCGTCGAGCTGGACACCGACGCGGCCGCCGAGTTCCCGCAGCAGCAGGCCCGGTTCGACCTGTGGGCCGAGGGCTGGGAGCAGCGCAGGCCGAAGGACACGAAGTGACCTCGCCGGGTTCGCAGGTCCTCGTCGAGGCGCCGGGCGTCCACCGGGTCGAGGAGCACACTCCCCGGCAGCCCGGTCCCGGCGAGGCACTGGTCGCGGTGCACGCGGTGGGCATCTGCGGCAGCGACCGCGAGGTCTACCAGGGCAACCGGCCTTCAGGGTACGTCCGTTACCCGCTCACACCCGGCCACGAGTGGTCCGGGACCGTGCGGGCGGTGGGCGCCGGGGTGCCGGACGGCCTGGTCGGCCGCAAGGTCGTCGGTGAGGGCTTCCGCAACTGCCAGGTGTGCGACCGCTGTCACGCGGGCGAGACCACGCTGTGCACGGCCGGGTACGAGGAGACCGGGTTCACCCGGCCGGGCGCCATGGCGGCCACCCTCACCCTGCCGGCCCGGCTGCTGCACCCGCTGCCGGACGACGCCGACCTCACCGCCGCCGCCCTGCTGGAGCCGGCCGCGTGCGTCGCGGCCGCCGCGCTGAAGGCCCGGGCCCTGCCGGGCGAGCGGGTCGCGGTGGTCGGCACGGGCACGCTCGGGATGTTCGCGGTGCAGTTCCTCAAGGCCGTCTCGCCGGCGGAACTGCTGGTCGTGGGCACCGGGAACGACCGTGAGGCACTGTCCCGGCGGTTCGGGGCGAGCGACTTCCGGCTCAAGGACCAGCCGTCGTCCGGCGACTTCGACGTCGTGATCGAGACCGCCGGCTCCTCGTCCGCCGCGCGCACCGCGGCCGCGCTGCTCAGGCGCGGCGGGCGGCTGGTCCTGACGGGCATCCCGGCGCCGGGCGCGGACGGGCTCGACCCGACCGATCTGGTCGTACGGCAGCTGGAGGTGCACACCGTCTTCGGGGCGCCGCCGGAGGCCTGGGCGCACGCCGTGCGGGTCTTCGGCGCGGGGCTGCTCGACCCGCTGCCCCTGGTCACCCACGAGCTGCCGCTGACCGAGTTTCCGCAGGCCATCGAGCTGGTGGGGGCCGGTGATCCGAAGGTGGGCAAGGTGCTGCTCCGTCCCTGACCGTACGCCGGCCGGGATGTGACCCGACGGCGCCCCGGCCGGCGTACCGCGAGGCCTTTTCCATACCCAGAGCCGCGAACCTTGTCCGAAATACCGAACACGAAGGACAGCACGTGACCGACGCTTCCGCTCCGGCAGTCCGCAGGCCCGGCGAGCAGGTGCTCGCCGCACTCGGCCTGGACGCGCCCGCCCTCGACCCCGCCGACGCCTCCGCCCACGGCTTCCCGGGCGGCGGCCGCTGGCGCACCGAGATTCCCTCGTGCGAGGGTCCCGAAGCGCTGGCGGTCGCGCTGAAGGAGGCGTCGCGCCTCGATGTGCCGATCCACCGGATCAGCCAGGGCAGCGGCGTGTGGATGCTCACCGACGCCGAGATCACCGAGATGGTCGAGGCGACCGCCGAACGGGACATCGAGCTCTGCCTGTTCACGGGCCCGCGCGGCACCTGGGACATCGGCGGCTCGGTGCGCTCCGACTCGCGGGGGGCCGGACTGCGCGCCAGGGGCCACGACGCCGTCGCCGGCTGTGTCGAGGACGCCGTCCGCGCCACCGAACTGGGCGTCAAGTGCCTGCTGGTCGCCGACGAGGGCGTGCTGTGGACCCTGCACCGGGCGCGCACGGCCGGGATCATCCCGGCCGACACCACCCTGAAGGTCTCCGCGCTGATCGGCCCGGTCAACCCGGCCTCGTACGCGGTCTACGAGCGGCTCGGCGCCGACTCCGTCAACGTGCCCAGCGATCTGACGCTGGACCACCTCACCGAGATCCGCCGGGTCTCCGGCGCCCCCATGGACATGTACATCGAGGCCCCCGACGACCTCGGCGGCTATGTGCGGATGTACGAGGTCGCCGAGCTGATCCGGCGCGGCGCACCGCTCTACCTGAAGTTCGGTCTTTCCAGGGCTCCCGGCATCTACCCGTGGGGCACCCATCTGCGGGACGTGACCCTGGACACCGCCCGGGAGCGGGTGCGGCGCGGCCGGCTCGCCCTGGACCTGCTCGCCCGGCACGGCGCGGACGGCGACATGGCGCCGCTCGGCTCCCGGCTGCCCGGCACGCTGCACCGCTTCCCCAGCACCGTGTGACCCCATCCCGACGACGAGAAGAACTAGGACGGATCATCATGCTCAACCGCAGAGCCGCACTCGCCACGATGGCCACGGCAGCCTCGCTCGCCCTCACCCTGACCGCCTGCGGGCAGAACAGCGAGGGCGGCAGCGACGACAAGGGCGGGGACGCCAAGGGCGGCACGATCGGCATCGCGATGCCGACCAAGTCCTCCGAGCGCTGGATCGCCGACGGCAGGAACGTCGAGAAGAACCTCCAGGCCAAGGGCTACAAGACCAAGCTGGTCTACGGCGAGGACGACCCCGACACCCAGGTCTCGCAGATCGAGAACCTGATCACGCAGGGTGTGAAGGGCCTGATCGTCGCGGCTATCGACAACAAGTCGCTGAACAACGTGCTCCAGGAGGCCGCGGACGCCGACATCCCGGTCATCGCCTACGACCGGCTGATCCTCGGCACCAAGAACGTCGACTACTACGCCTCGTTCGACAACGAGAAGGTCGGCAAGCTGCAGGGCCAGTACATCGTGGACCGGCTCGGCCTGAGCAAGGGCAAGAAGGGCCCGTTCAACATCGAGCTGTTCGCCGGCTCCAACGACGACAACAACACCAAGTACTTCTTCGGCGGCGCGATGAGCGTGCTCCAGCCGTACATCGACAAGAAGCAGCTCGTGGTCAGGTCCGGGCAGACCGCGCTCAACAAGGTCACCACCCTGCGCTGGGACGGCACGACCGCGCAGAAGCGCATGGAGGACATCCTCACCTCGTCCTACAAGAGCGGCCGGGTCGACGCGGTCCTCTCGCCCTACGACGGCATCTCCATCGGCATCCTGTCCGCGCTGAAGTCGGACGGCTACGGCTCCGGCGGCAAGGCGCTGCCCGTCGTCACCGGCCAGGACGCCGAGCTGGCCTCGGTGAAGTCGATCATCTCCGGCCAGCAGACGCAGACCGTCTACAAGGACACCCGGCAGCTCGCCAAGGTCGCGGCCACCATGGTCGACGACGTCCTGAAGGACAAGAAGCCGCAGGTCAACGACGTCAAGACCTACGACAACGGCAGCAAGGTCGTGCCCGCCTACCTGCTCCAGCCGGTCAGCGTCGACAAGTCCAACTACAAGCAGGTCCTGGTCGACGGCGGCTACTACACCGAGTCCGAGCTGAAGTAACCCGCCCGCTACCTACGGATTGGAAGGCACGACCATGGCGGGACCCGTCCTGGAAATGCGCTCGATCGTCAAGACCTTTCCCGGTGTCAAGGCGCTGTCGGACGTCACCCTGACCGTCCGTCAGGGCGAGGTCCACGCCATCTGCGGGGAGAACGGCGCCGGCAAGTCGACGCTGATGAAGGTGCTCTCCGGCGTGCACCCGTACGGCAGTTACGAGGGGGACATCCTCTTCGAGTCGGAGGTCTGCCGGTTCAAGGACATCCGGGCCAGCGAGCAGCACGGCGTCGTCATCATCCACCAGGAGCTGGCGCTGGTGCCGTACCTCTCCATCGCGGAGAACCTCTTCCTCGGCAACGAGCACGCCAGGCGCGGGCTCATCGACTGGAACGAGACCCTGCGGCACGCCACCGAACTGCTGCGCCGGGTGGGGCTGGACGAGCACCCGGAGACCCGCGTCGCCGACATCGGCGTCGGCAAGCAGCAGCTCGTGGAGATCGCCAAGGCACTGTCGAAGCAGGTGAAGCTGCTCATCCTGGATGAGCCGACCGCCGCGCTGAACGACGAGGACAGTGGCAAACTCCTCGATCTCATCCTGGAGTTGAAGAAGCAGGGCATCACCTCGATCATCATCTCCCACAAGCTGGGCGAGATCCGCCGGGTCGCCGACTCGGTGACGATCATCCGGGACGGCCGGTCCATCGAGACGCTGGACGTGAAGGCGCCCGAGACCACCGAGGAGCGGATCATCGCGGGCATGGTCGGCCGCGACCTCGACCACCGCTTCCCGGAACGCACCCCGCACCATCCGGAGGAGGGCGCGGCACCGGCGCTGGAGATCCGCGGCTGGACCGTGCACCACCCGATCGACCAGCAGCGCAAGGTCGTGGACGACGTCTCGCTTCAGGTGCGCCGCGGGGAGATCGTCGGTATCGCGGGGCTCATGGGCGCGGGCCGCACCGAACTCGCGATGAGCGTCTTCGGGCGCGCCTACGGCCGGTACGCGGGCGGCACGGTCCTGAAGGACGGCAAGGAGATCCGCACCAAGTCCGTGGCGGAGGCGGTCGGGCACGGGATCGCGTACGTCACCGAGGACCGCAAGCACTACGGCCTCAACCTCATCGACACCATCAACCGCAACATCTCGCTGACCGCCCTGAGCAAGGTGGCCAGGCGGGGCATCGTCGACGAGCACGAGGAGCGGCAGGTCTCCGAGGGCTTCCGCAGAACCATGAACATCAAGGCACCCACGGTGTTCGAGCCGGTGGGCAAGCTGTCGGGCGGCAACCAGCAGAAGGTCGTCCTCAGCAAGTGGATCTTCGCAGGACCCGATGTGCTGATCCTCGACGAACCGACCCGCGGCATCGACGTGGGCGCCAAGTACGAGATCTACACGGTGATCGACCAGCTCGCCGCCCAGGGCAAGGCGGTGGTCTTCATCTCCTCCGAGCTGCCCGAACTGCTCGGCATGTGCGACCGCATCTACACGATGGCCGCCGGGCGGCTGACCGGTGAGGTGCCGCGGGCCGAGGCCACGCAGGAAGTTCTGATGCGCCATATGACGAAAGACACGCAGGACCAAGAGGTGACGCGATGAGCACGGATGTGACCGCCAAGAGCCCGGCCCCCGCGCCACCGGGCGGGAGCGGATCGGCCGCCGGCAGGGGACTGCTCCAGGTGATGCTGGACGGCCTGCGCCGCAACATGCGCCAGTACGGCATGCTGATCGCGCTCGGCCTGATCGTGGTCCTCTTCGCCGTCTGGACGGACGGGGACCTGCTGCTGCCCCGCAACGTCTCCAACCTGGTGCTGCAGAACAGCTACATCCTGGTCCTCGCGATCGGCATGATGCTGGTGATCATCGCCGGGCACATCGATCTGTCGGTCGGCTCGCTGACCGCGTTCGTCGGCGCCTTCGCGGCGGTGCTGACCGTCCAGCACGGCGTCTCCTGGCCGATCGCGCTGGTGCTGTGCCTGCTGGTGGGCGCGGCGGCCGGCTCGGTCCAGGGCTACCTCATCGCCTATCTGGGCATACCCTCCTTCATCGTCACGCTCGCCGGAATGCTGCTCTTCCGCGGTCTGACGGAGATCCTGCTCAAGGGCCAGACCCTCGGCCCGTTCCCCGACGGGCTGCAGAAGCTCGGCAACGGCTTCCTGCCGGAGACCGGCCCGGACACCAACTACCACAACCTCACCCTGCTGCTCGGTCTCGTGCTGATCGCGGCCGTGGTGTGGCAGGAGGTCCGGGACCGGCGCCGCCAGCAGGAGTTCGCGCTGGAGGTGCTGCCCACCCGGCTGTTCCTGCTCAAGCTGACCGCCCTGGTCGCCGCGATCCTGGTGCTCACCCTGCTGCTCGCCAGCTACAAGGGCGCCCCGATCGTGCTGATCATCCTCGGCGCGCTGGTCGTGGGCTACGGCTACGTCATGCGCAACGCCGTCTTCGGCCGTCACATCTACGCGATCGGCGGCAACCTGCCGGCGGCCAAGCTGTCCGGCGTGAAGGACAAGAAGGTCACCTTCCTCGTCTTCCTGAACATGGGCGTGCTCGCGGCCCTGGCGGGTCTGGTGGTCGCCGCCCGGCTGAACGCGGCCTCGCCGAAGGCGGGCGTCAACTTCGAACTCGAGGCGATCGCCTCGTCGTTCATCGGCGGCGCGTCCATGAGCGGCGGTGTCGGCACCGTCCTCGGCGCCATCATCGGCGGTCTCGTCCTCGGCGTGCTGAACAACGGCATGAACCTCCTCAGCGTCGGCACCGACTGGCAGCAGGTCATCAAGGGCCTGGCCCTGCTGCTGGCGGTCGGGTTCGACGTGTGGAACAAGCGCAGGTCCGGTTCGTAAGTCAGCTCGGGCCCCGCCGGATCACCGGCGGGGCCCCTTCCTTCCACGGGAGCCGTCAGTGGAACTGAACAGACGTACGGTCATTGCAGGAGCAGCGGCGGCGGGCATCGCCGCCACCACCCTCGGCTCGGGCACCGCCCAGGCCGCCGCCCCTGGCGGAAAACCGGTGAAGCACCTCTTCGGCAGGCTCGCCGACGGCACCAAGGTGTACCGCTGGTCGCTGGAGAACGGCGGCATCCGGATGAAGGTGCTGTCGTACGGCGGCGTCGTCCAGACCCTGGAGGTCCCGGACGCCCGCGGCCGGCACGCCAACGTGGTCGCGGGCTTCGACGACATCGACGACTACGTGGCGAAGAGCCCGTACTTCGGCGCACTGATCGGCCGCTACGGCAACCGCATCGGCAAGGGGCGGTTCACTCTCGACGGCAGGAGCTACCAGCTCTCCGTCAACGACGGCGTGAACAGCCTGCACGGCGGAGCCAAGGGCTTCGACAAGCGGGTGTGGGACGTGGAGCCGTTCACCGACGGTTCCGACGTCGGCCTGCGCCTGTACTACACGAGCGCCGACGGCGAGATGGGCTACCCGGGCACGCTCCGGTCGAGGGTGACGTACACCCTCACCCGGCGCGGCGAGTGGCGCGTCGACTACGAGGCGACCACCGACCGGGCCACCGTCGTCAACCTCACCAGCCACGTCTACTGGAACCTGGCCGGCGAGGGCAGCGGCACGATCGAGGACCACGAACTCACGATCGCCGCCGCCCGGTACACCCCCACCGACTCGGGTCTGATCCCGACCGGTGAACTGGCGCGGGTCTCGGGCACCCCGTTCGACTTCCGCCGCGCCAAGCCGATCGGCCGGGATATGCGGGCAGGCCACGAGCAGCAGGTGCTGGCCAAGGGCTACGACCACAACTGGGTGCTGGACAAGGGCGTCACGACGCGGCCCGAGCACATCGCCACGCTCCGCGACCCGCGCTCCGGCCGCACCCTGCGGATCGCCACCGACCAGCCGGGCCTGCAGTTCTACTCCGGCAACTTCCTGGACGGCACCCTGACCGGCACCGGCGGACGCACCTACCGCCAGGGCGACGCGCTCTGCCTGGAGACCCAGCACTTCCCGGACTCCCCGAACCACGCCGCCTTCCCGTCGACCGTGCTCCGGCCCGGGCAGACATACCGGACTGCCACGGTGCACACCTTCGGGGTGTGAGTCGCGGGCGAGGCGTGAACCGGCTCACACCACAGGTGAGTTGAACGCCACTGGCGCCCCCTCCGTATCCATGGGTGGCCCGTGCTCCCCCGCACGGGCCACCCTTCGACGGAGGTCCTCTTGCCTGACAACGTCACCTCGTTGTTCCGCAACACCGCCGCGCACAGCCCTTCGATGGCGGCGCTGACGCGGGAGAGCGACGGGTCGGGCCCCGTGGACTTCTGCATCCCGTGCAATCCGTACTTCCCCACTCCCGCCATGTTCGAGGAGATGGCGGTCCGGCTGCGCGAGATCATCACGTACTACCCGAGCGGCGCCGACACCATCACCGCCGAGCTGTGCGGCCTGCTCCAGCTCCCGCCGCAGTGCGTGGCGATGGGCAACGGCTCGACGGAGCTGATCACCTGGATCGACCACCTGCTGGTCCGGGAGTCGCTGGCCGTGCCGGTGCCCACCTTCGGCCGCTGGACCGACCAGCCGATGGAGACCGGCAAGCGGGTGGACATGTTCCCGCTCCAGGAGGCGAACGGCTTCGGCCTGGACCTGGCGCAGTACGCGGAGTTCATCCGGGCCCGGGGCACCCGGGCGGCGGTCATCTGCAATCCGAACAACCCCGACGGCGGCTATCTGCACAAGCAGCAGATCGTCCAGTTCATGGACTCGATGGCGGACCTGGACCTGGTGGTGATCGACGAGTCCTTCCTGGAGTTCGCCGACGCCGAGGCCGAGCCGAGCGTGGTGCAGGAGGCCATGCTCCGCCCGAACGTGATCGTCCTGCGCAGTCTCGGCAAGAACTTCGGGCTGCACGGCATCCGGTTCGGCTACCTCGTGGCGAACCCGGCCCTGGCCGGGCGGGTCCGCTCGATGCTGCCGAAGTGGAACCTCAACTCCTTCGCCGAACACGTGGTGTTCATGCTGCGCGAGCACGGCCCGGAGTACGCGCAGAGCCTGCTGCAGGTGCGCCGCGACCGCCTCGACATGGCCAGCCACCTCTCCGCGCTGCCCGGCCTCACCGTCTACCCCTCCCAGGGCAACTTCCTCTTCGTGCGCCTGCCCGTCGGCGCCGAGGGCACCGTGGTCCGGGACCGGCTGCTCACCGAGCACCGGATCCTGGTCCGCGAGTGCGGCAACAAGATCGGTTCGTCCAGCCGCTTCCTGAGACTCGTGGTGCGCCCCCAGGTCGACGTGCGTCGCCTGGTGTCCGGCCTGGAGCAGGTGCTCTACGGGACCAGGAGGGGAGCCGCCGTACCCGAGCTGAGCAACGGGACCAGCTACAGCTCGGGTACGGCGGCCGTGGACCGGCTGATGAACGAGACCAACGGAGCCGGTGTACCGGGACTGGCGGCGCAGGCCGCCGGTGTCGGCCCCGCCCCGGCCGCCGGCACCGGTATGCCGCTCCCCGCCGCCACGCCGATGGGCGGCGGGATGCCGATGCCGGCGGCAGCCCAGGTCCCGCCCGCGGCACCCGCCCCCCAAGCTCCGGCGCCGGTCCCCCTCCCGGCGCCGGTCCCCACGCCCGCCCCGGCCCCGATGGCCCCGGCTCCGGCCCCCGCCCCGATGGCCCCGCCTCCGGTCGCGGTGCCCGCTCCGGCCCCGGTACCGGCCCCGGCCCCCGTACCGACGCCGATGCCCGTGCCCGTCCCGGCGCCTGCCGCCGCCTTGGGGCCCACCCCGCCCGGCGTCCCGGCGCGCGGCGGCCTCACCGCCGCCCAGGTGCGCGGCACGACGGCCCCGGCTCCCCCCACCGGCCTGACCCCGGCCCCGGCGACAGGCTGGCCCAACGCCCAGAGCTGGCCGAACGCGGCGGGGATGGGCCAGACGGGATAGTGGATCAGCGGACGCTCCTCGCGAGACCGGTGTCCTTGACCGTCAGAGGCTCCGGGTGGTCAGACGCTCGCCGCTCGGGCCGAGGAGGAGGAGGTTCCACGCGGTGGCGTCGTCCCCGTCGTCGCCGTCCCACCAGGCCGCGAACGCGTCGGCGAGCCGTTTGGCGTCGGCCCGGGCGCTCCTGCCGGTACAGGTCGTGGTGAGTTCGACGTCGTAGTCCCGGTCGCCGAGGTGGACGAGGACGACCCGACGCACGTGCCGGGCGGGCTGCTCCCCTCCGTTTGCGGCGGCCCAGGTCCGGAACCGGGCCAGGAGGCTGGGGCCGGACTCGCGGCGCGTCACCGGCCGGGCGGGCGGATGCCGGTCGGTACCCGACATCACGGCCTGCTTGCAGCCCAGCACCCAGGCGCCGCGGTCCTTCTCCACCACGTCCTGCGGCCCGGCCGTGAGGGACCGGCGGACACAGCCTCCCCACACCACCTCGCGGACCGCCGCGCCCTTGCCGCCGTCCTCGAAGAGCCGTTCACCGGTCCGCCATCCGGCGTCGTACGCCGACGCGTAGCCGTGCTCGGCACCGGCAGGGGACGAGGCCGGTTCCGCACTGCTGCCACCGCCGCTGCCGCAGGACACGGCGAGCAGGCCCAGTAGAACCGCCGCGGCCGTGAGCCCGAACGGCCGTGCCCGTGCGGGTGCGTCCATGCCCCGCGTCCCCTCTCGATGCCTGACAGTCCAACCAGGCAGAGCGGTCTCACGAGGCCTTGGTTGCCTTGTGGACCGACCTTCACGTTCGAGCGCGGACGGGCTCCGCGACCGGCGTGGAGGTCGCCGACCTCCGACGGCTCGTTCACCGGCGGCTCGACCCTCCACACGGGGCACCTCACCCGGGACTCCGTCCACGACGGCGAAAGCGCCTCGTCGGGCCCAGCGGTGGCGGCGGCGACCGCGTCGAGGTCGCCCCCACCCCCGCCGTCATCCACATCCGTCACTCACAGGACAGGGAGGGCAGCCGGCTCGCCCTCTCCCCTCGCGTCCGGGCCGGCTTCCTCGACTGCGCCGGCACGGCCCGGTAGCGGACGCGCCTAGCTGTGCGGGCACTCCTTCCAGGCCAGGTGGTACACCGTGCTGATGTCGCCGTCGGTCGAGTCCATCGTCATGAAGCTGACCTTGCCGGGGTTGGCGCTGCCCGCGTTCACCCGTAGCTCGGTGTTGATGTTGAAGTTGCGCAGCACCCCGCAGGGCGCCCAGACCAGTTGGGCCCAGTCGGTCTGGTCGGTGGCCTGCCAGTCGTCGTTGTAGGCGCCGCTGAACGGATGCGTCTTGGCCGCGGTGTTCGAGGAGCCCTGGAAGTAGTACGACGCCTTCTGGGTGGCGCTCGCGCCGGGCTGGAGGGAGAGGAAGCCCCGGTAGTCCGCGCTGGCGACCGCGTAGGTGAAGCCCTGCGGGACGTGCACGACCAGGTTGAGCTGGCAGTTCTTGCGGAAGGCCGTGGGGTCGGAGTTGCCGCCGGCCTGGGCCAGGTAGTCGCTGTAGGTCACCGTGAAGGCGGTGTTGTCCGGGGAGACGGCGACGGCGGCCGTGCCGGCCGGACAGCCGGAGCCGTTCACCGTGGCGACGTCGATGACGATCTTGTCCGGGGGAGGGTCGTCGAAGACGGACGACGGGGACTGGGCGGGTAGCGCGGTGGTGAGCAGAGCGGCTACGGCGCCGCTCAGCAGAAGTCCACCAGCCATGGTTTCTCCAGGTTGTCGAGTGGGGGGTCCGACCTCCGACCCATCCGTTCACCGTTGAAGAAACTGTGTTGAACCTGTGAAGGACGGGGAGGCGAGGGGAATCGTAGGTAGCCCCACTCCGGCCCGGCAGGGCGAACTCCGGCCATTCACATCCGGCTTTTCACGCACCGCGCCCCCGGCGTCCCACCGGCCCCTCAGGGGTTCTCCCAGGCCGCCGGTTCCGCCGCCAGCGCCCGTACCGGCTCGGGCAGCGCGCCGGCCGCGAGGTCGCCGACGGTGACGCCCTCCAGGATGCGGCGCACGTTGGCGCGCAGGGCGATCCACAGCGGGAGCAGGGGCTCGGCCGTGCCCGTGTACGCCAGCCCCGTCGGACGCTCGCCGCGCACGGAGACGATCGGGCCGTCCACCGCCCGGATGACATCCGCCACAGTGATGGCGGCCGCGGCCCGGGCCAGCCGGTAGCCACCGCCCCCGCCGCGCCTGCTGTCGACGACCCCCGCCCGCCTGAGGTCACCCAGGATGCCCTCCAGGAACTTGTGGGGAATGTCCTGCTCGACAGCGATTTCCTCTGCCTTCACCGGGCCGTTACCCTCCCGTACGGCCAGCTCCAGAACCGCCCGTACCGCGTAATCCGCCCGCGCCGAGATCCTCATGGGTCCATTGTGGGGCGTATCTCCATGGAGAATGGCCGGACCGCGCCCCCGTACGATCGCCCGGGAGGGTCCACCTTGGCGCTCAGCAGACGTACCTTCAGTGCCCTGGCCGGCTCGGCCGCGCTCGGCTTCGCCCTGGGCGGCAGCGGCGGCCCCGGGGCACCCTCGGCGTTCGCGGCGCGCAGTGTGCCCACCGGTCCCGCGCCGGCCCCGCCGAGCGCCGACGGCGAGCGCCACACGATCGGGTACGACGCCTACTCGCTCCTGGTCGACGGCAAGCGCCTGGTGGTGTGGTCCGGCGAGATGCACCCCTTCCGGCTGCCCAGCCCGTCCCTGTGGCGCGACGTGCTGCAGAAGATGCGGGCGCACGGCTTCAACGCCGTCAGCGTCTACGTGGCGTGGAACTACCACTCCCCCGCCCCCGGCGAGTACGACTTCACCGGCGTGCGGGACCTCGACCTGTTCCTGCGCATGGCCACCGAGACGGGGCTCTACGTCCTGCTGCGGCCCGGCCCGTACATCAACGCGGAAGTCGACGGCGGCGGCTTCCCGGGCTGGCTGACGGCGGCCGAGGGCAAGGCCCGCACCGCCGACCCGGCCTATCTCCGCCACGTCGACGAGTGGCTGACCCAGGTGAACCGGATCGCCCGCCGGCACCTGTTCACCCAGGGCAGGGGCACGATCCTGCTCTACCAGATCGAGAACGAGTACGACTCCCACGTCGACGAGGCGACCGGCCGGGACTACATGTCCCATCTGTACAAGAAGGTCCGCTCCGACGGGATCGACGTCCCGCTCTTCCACAACGACAAGGGCCGCAACGGCCACTGGATCCCCGGCTCGTTCGACACGGGCGGGGAGAAGGGCGGCTGGCTGTACGGGTTCGACGGGTATCCCTCGCCGGCCCAGGTGCCGCCGGACTGGGGGCACTACGGGCCCGGCGGCCTCACCGGCGGCGCCACGGCCTCGCCGCACACGCCCGGCTTCGTGCCGGAGTTCGGCGGCGGCTGGTTCGACCCGTGGGGCGGGGCCTGGTTCGACGGCAAGGGGTACGCCGAGTCCCGGCGCACCCGGGACTCGGCCTACGAGCGCCGCTTCTACCTCACCAACCTCGCCAACGGCATCACCCTGCACAACGTGTACATGACCTTCGGCGGCACCTCCTGGGGCTGGCTGCCCGCGCCGGTCGTCTACACGTCGTACGACTACGGGGCGGCCATCGACGAGGGGCGCAACGTCACCGAGAAGATGGCCCCGATGCACCAGCTCGGCCATCTGATGCAGCGCGTGCCCGACTTCGCCCGGCTGGACCGGGCGGCGGACGTCGAGGCCGAGGGGCTGAAGGTCTACCACCTGACCAACCCGGACACGGGCAGCCATGTGTACGTGGCGCGCAACGACGGCTCGGCCCCGGTCACCACCGACCTGCCGACCCACGAGGGCGAGCTGCGGATCACCGTGCCCGCGCGCGACGCCCGCATGCTGACCACCGGGCTCTCCCTCGGCAGCCGGACGCTGAAGTACAGCACCGCGCAGCCCGTGATGTGCCTGACCGCGGGGCGGCAGGAGATCGCCGTGTTCGCGGGCCGCCGCGACGACATGGCGGAGCTGGTGCTGAAGTGCCCGGTGGAGCCGTACGTCATGCGGCTCGACCCGGAGGCGGCCTGGGCGTTCGAGGGCGACCAGCTGCACGTGAACGTGCCCCTCGGACAGGGCGGCCTGACCCGGGTGTCGGTCGCGCAGGGCGAGAGCGACACCCCGCTGCTGCTGCTCTTCGCCGACGACGCCACGTCGGTGCGCATGTTCCCGTACGACACCCCGTCCGGGACGCTGCTGGTGTACGGTCCGGCGCTGCTGCGCCACGCCGAGGTGCGCGGCTCGGAGGTCCATCTGACGGGTGACGTCACCGGGACGACCAGCGTGGAGGTGTGGGGACCCCGCGGCGTCACGAGCCTGGTGTGGAACGGGCGCAAGGTGCCGACCCGGGTCACCATGTCCGGCAGCCTGATGACCACCGGGCTGCTGCCCGCCGCGCCGCAGGTGACGCTGCCCGCGCTCGGCGGCTGGCGGATGCGGACGGAGAACCCGGAGGCGGGCCCGAACTTCGACGACTCGAAGTGGCGGGTCGCCGACCGGACCTCCTCGTCCAGCACGACGCCGGTCCCGAAGGGCGCTCCGGTGCTGTTCGCGGACGACTACGGCTTCCACTACGGGGACGTCTGGTACCGGGGCACCTTCACGGACGCCTCCGGACTGGAGGAGATCTCGCTCGCCTACACCACCGGCACCCAGGGCCTGCTGATGGCATGGCTGGACGGGGAGCCGCTGGGCACCCACCGGATGCCGGTGCCGGACAAGAAGACCATCCGCAAGGGAAGCTGGGACGCCACGGCGGTGTTCCCGGTGGCCGAGCGGCTGCGCGGGTCCGGCCGGCACGTGCTGTCGGTGCTAATCCGGCGCATGCAGCACGACCAGGACGGCAAGGCGCAGGACACCCACAAGGTGGCCCGCGGCCTCACCGCCGCCGTCTTCGAGGGCGCCTCGCCGAAGGTGACGTGGCGCATCCAGGGCGAGGCGGCACCGGACCCGGTGCGCGGGCCGCAGAACAACGGCGGCCTGTTCGGCGAGCGGGCGGGCTGGCACCTGCCCGGCTTCCCCGACCGGGACTGGAAGCCGGTCGGCTTCCCGCGGGCGGAGCGGCGGCAGGGCGTGACCTGGTACCGGACCACGTTCCGGCTGTCCGTGCCGGGCGACATCGACGCCTCGATCGGACTGACCCTGGAGGACGACCCGTACCGGGCCTACCGGACGCAGATCTTCCTCAACGGCTGGAACATGGGCCAGTACATCAACAACGTCGGCCCGCAGCACACCTTCGTGCTCCCGAACGGCATCCTGCGCACCCGGGGCACCAACACCCTGGCGCTGGCGGTCCTGTCGGAGTTCACCACGGAGTCCGGTCCGGGCAAGGTGGGTCTGACCCTGCTGGGCAGGGCGGCCGGCGGGACACCGGTGACCCCGGTGCCCTCCCCCGGCCGCTGAGCCCCGGCGCTACGCCAGCCTGATCACGTTCCAGGACAGCGGCTCCAGTACGGCGGTGAGGACGCCGTGGGTGAGGGCGGTGCCCCGGACCTGGTGCGGGGTGACCCGCTCGGGGTCGGCCAGGGTGTTGCGGGCGTCGGGGTCGGCGTCCGCGAGGGCGCTGTGCTCGGTGACCGTGGTCAGGTCGAGGCCGTTCAGGGCGACTTCGAGCGGCAGCGGTGCGGTGCGGCCGCGGTTGACCGCGAACACGGTGACCGTGCCGTCCGCCGCGCGCACGGCGGTGGCGTGCAGCAGGTCGGTCTCGCCGTACTTCCGCGTCTCGTACGTCGGCGAGTCCACGCGGACGTCGAGGACCTCGCCGCGTCCGTGCCGGGAGGCCTGCGCGAACGGGAAGAACGTCGTCTGCCGCCAGGCCGGGCCGCCGGGCTCGGTCATGATCGGGGCGATCACGTTGACGAGCTGGGCGAGGCAGGCGACGGTGACCCGGTCGGCGTGCCGGAGCAGCGCGATCAGCAGCGAGCCGAGGACGACGGCGTCGGTGACGCTGTAGTCGTCCTCCAGCAGCCGGGGGGCCTCGGGCCAGTCGCCCTGGTCCATGTCCCGCGCGTGCTCCTCCCACCGGGAGAGGTACCAGACGTTCCACTCGTCGAAGGAGAGGTTGATCTTCTTCCTGGACTTCAGGCGGGCGCCGACGTGGTCGGCGGTGGCCACCACGTTCTCGATGAAGGACTCCATGTCGACCGCGGAGGCGAGGAAGGAGTCCAGGTCGCCGTCGACGGGTTCGTAGTAGGCGTGCAGGGAGATGTGGTCGACGAGTTCGTACGTCTCCTGGAGGACCGTCGCCTCCCAGGCGGCGAAGGTGGGCATGGCCTGGCTGGAGGAGCCGCAGGCGACCAGCTCGACGCCGGGGTCGAGCCGGCGCATCGCCCGGGCCGTCTCGGCCGCGATCCGGCCGTACTCCTGCGCCGTCTTGTGGCCGGTCTGCCAGGGACCGTCCATCTCGTTGCCGAGGCACCACAGCCGGATGCCGAAGGGCTCCTTGTCGCCGTGGGCGGCGCGGAGGTCGGCGAGGGCGGTGCCCGCGGGATGGTTGGCGTACTCCTGGAGGTCCAGGGCCTCGGCGACGCCCCTGGTACCGAGGTTTACGGCCATCATGGGCTCGGCCTGGGGGCCGATCTTCCGCAGGAAGGCGATGTACTCGGAGAGGCCGAACCGGTTGGTCTCGGTTGAGTGCCAGGCGAGGTCGAGCCGGCGGGGGCGGTCCTGGACGGGCCCGACGGAGTCCTCCCACCGGTAGCCGGAGACGAAGTTGCCTCCGGGGTAGCGGATCGCCGTCACCCCGAGCTCGCGCACGAGGTCGAGGACGTCGGTGCGGAGGCCCTCGGCGTCGGCGGTGGGGTGGCCCGGCTCGAAGATGCCCGTGTAGACGCAGCGGCCGAGGTGTTCCACGAAGGAGCCGAACAGGCGGGGGTTCACTTCGCCGACGGTGAAGGCGGGGTCGAGGGTGAAGCGGGCGGTGCGCTTGCTCATGGGTGCCTTTCCAGGTGGGTGGCTGAACAGACCTCACAGGCAGCCGGCCCGGGCCGGCACCGGTCACCCGGCGAACGCCGGCTGCGGCACCCCCCGCCCGGCCCCCGGCACCACCAGCACCGACCCGGACACAGGATGCGGCGCCGTCAACCCGACCCGCGCGGTGGTGATGTACAGATCCGTCAGGTCGGACCCGCCGAAGGCGCAGGCGGTCGTCAGTGGAGCCGGCACCTCCACCACGCGCTCCAGCTCACCGCCCGGCGTGTACCGCCGCACCGCGCCCCCACCCCACAGCGCCACCCACACGCACCCGTCCGCGTCGACCGTGAGCCCGTCCGGGAACCCCGCCCCCTCCTCGATCTCCACCAGCGGCCGCCGCCCCCGGATTGCACCCTCGGCGTCGGGTTCGAAGACGTCCACCCGCCGCGTCGGGGTGTCGGCGTAGTACAGCAGCCGGCCGTCCGGGCTCCAGCCCAGGCCGTTGCTGACGGTGACCTCGGGCAGCACCGTCCGCACGTCGCCGTCGCCGGTCAGACGGGACAGCGTGCCGCCGCCCACCGCCTCGTCGTACCGCATCGTGCCCGCCCAGAGGGACCCGTCCGGGGCCACCGCGGCGTCGTTCGCCCGGCGGCCCGGGACCGGCTCGCGGTGCAGCCAGCGAAAGGCGCCGTCCGGGTCCAGCAGTGCGACGCCGTCCCGCAGGTTCAGCACCAGACCGCCGCCCGCCCTCGGCTTCGCCGCGCCGACGTGCTGCTCGGTGGTGCGCACCGTGCGGCGGCCAGAGGCGGGGTCGTAGGTGTGTACGCGCATGCCGAGGACGTCGACCCAGAGGAGACGGCCCGTCGCCGGGTCCCAGGTCGGGCCCTCGCCCAGCTCCGCCTCGGCCCGTACGGCGACCTCGTACGCCGCCCCGGACCCGGCCCTCACGCCGTCCCCCGGTGGCCCAGCCGCTCGGACAGCTCCGCCGCGCCCTTGACGGCCAGTTGCTCCAGTTCGGCCCGGCGCTCCTCGCTCCAGCGGATCATGGGGACCGAGATGGACAGCGCGGCGACCACCTTTCCCGCGCGGTCGCGCACCGGGGCCGCCACACAGGACACGTCCGGGTTGGACTCGCGGCTCTCCACCGCGATGCCCCGCTCCCGGATCTCCGCGAGGGCCTCGCGCAGCGCTCCGGGATCGGTGATGCTGTTGGGCGTCATCGCGGCCAGCCCGGCGCCGTCCGGTATCCGCGCGGTCAGCTCCGGCTCGGGCAGCGAGGCCAGCAGCATCTTGCCGACGGAGGTGCAGTGGGCGGGCAGCCGGCGGCCGGCGGCGGACACCATGCGCACGGCGTGCGTGGAGTCGACCTTGGCGATGTAGATGACGTCGGTGCCCTCGAGGATGGCCACGTGGACCGTCTCGTCGCAGGTCTCCGCCACCGAGCGGGCCACCTGCTGACCCTCGGCCGCGAGGTCGAGCTGCTCGGCGTACCGGCTGCCGAGCTGGTACGGGCGCACTCCGAGCCGGTACCGTCCGGTCTGTCCCGGCACGGGCACGATGTACGAGCGCGCGGCGAGCGTGGTGACCAGCTCGTGCACGGTGGTGCGCGGCAGTTGCAGCTTGCGCACGATGTCGGGGGCGGAGAGCGTCCCGTCACCGTCGAGGAACAGCTCAAGAATGTCGAGAGCCCGGGTCACGGCAGGCACGAGGCGTCCCACGTCCGGCCCCCTCCCTTGGGGTTAAGCGCCTATGTTCGAGATTTCAACAGGCGATCGGCATGACGAACACAGGCTAGCCACGCGGGGTTGCCCGGGCAATGGTCCCGACCGCCTCCACGGCACCATGGGTGTCATGCCTCTCGACTTCCAGCTCGTGCTGCTGCGCCGCATGGCCGACCACAACCCGGACCTGGTCGACGAGGCCCAGCGGCGGCTCGGGGCGTCCATGGCGCAGATGCGGGAGGCCAACAAGCGCTGGCAGGCGATGGTGCGCTCCCCCAGGTCCCGGTCCGCCGCCGCCCGCTACCGGTCCGTTCTCGGCGAGCCCGAGTCGGTGCTCCCGCGCCGCCTCGGGGACGTCGACTGCGAGGCCCGGCGGTGGGTGCTCCCGCTCTGGCCGGACCTGCGTTTCGAGGTGCTGGTCTCCCCCGACGGCGCGGTATGGAACGAGTGGCTGGTGCGCGCGCCCGGCGCACCGGCCCCCGCCCTGCACACCCTGGACGACCTCGCCCCGTGGTCCTGCACGGTCGACGAGGCCGCCCGCGCCTTCGCCCCGGCCCGTCCACTGGAGGGCACCGCCCCCACGCGATGGGGTCTGGCCTTCTCGGCGCCCGGCCGGGACGGCGTCCGGCACGAGGTGGTCGCCGAGTTCACCTGGGGGCTGCTCCAGCGGACGGCGGTCCGGGACTGAGACCGGCTCAGTCGTCGAAGGCCGTGGCCCGGGCCTGCTTCTCCCAGCCGGCGACGTCCTCACGGACCTGGTCGAGGTGGGCCAGCACCGCGCTCACCCCGTCCTCGCCGAGCGGCAGCCGCAGCGGGGTTCGCTCCGCCTCCAGCGCGGCCAGGATGAGGGCCGCGGCCTTGGCCGGGTCACCGGGCTGCGTGCCGTCACCGTTCGCGACGAGACCGCGGGTCCGGGCCACGTTGGCGTACAGCCCGCTGTCCGCGCTCACACCGGCCCGGGTGGTCTCCATCAGCGAGGTCCGGAACCCGCCAGGCTCCACGATCAGCACCTTGACGCCGAACTCCCGCACCTCGTCGGCGAGCGCCTCGGACAGGCCCTCCAGCGCGAACTTCGTCCCGCTGTAGGCCCCGAAGCCCGCGAAGGACATCTGCCCGCCCATGCTGCTCATCTGCACGATCGCGCCCGAGCGCCGCTCCCGCATGTGCGGCAGCACCGCCCGCACCAGGGCCGCCGGGCCGAAGAAGTGCAGTTCGAAGAGGTCCCGCAGTTCCTGGTCCGTGGTCTCCTCGACCGCACCCACGTGGGTGCGCCCCGCGTTGTTGACCAGCACGTCGATCCGCCCGTGCCGCGCCACCACGTCGCGTACGGCCTCCTCGATCGCGGCGCCGTCCGTGACGTCCAGCCGCAGCGCCTCCATCTGGTCGGGACGCGCGGCCACCAGATCGGCCAGCGCCTCCGGGCGCCGGGCGGCTCCGATCACCACGTCCCCGGCGGCGAGCGCCGCCTCCGTGATCGCCCGCCCGAAGCCACTGCTCGCACCGGTCACCAGCCACACCTTGTTCATGGCAACTCCCCGTGGGATCACGTTCTTTCCGGTACCACTTCCTGACATGGAACAGCCTGCCGGGGGATACCGTTGCCCGTCCAAGACCAACGGTGATAACCAACGGTCATGACGATGGACGTCCATTCCCGGGACCTGCGCTACTTCGTCGCGGTCGCCGAAGAACTGCACTTCACGCGGGCGGCCGAGCGGCTGTACGTGTCCCAGCCCGCACTCAGCAAGCAGATCCGGGCCCTCGAAGGGCGGTTGGGGGCCGAGCTGCTGCGCCGCGACCGGCACGGGGTGGCGCTGACGGCGGCCGGCGAGGCGCTGCTGCCGCACGCCCGGCGGGTGCTGGCCGCCCTGGCGGAGGGCGCGGCGGCGGTGGAGGCGGCCAAGGCCGCACAGCGCAGCACGCTCGTGGTGGGCATGAGCACCAGCCCGGGCCGGGGCGGAATGCTGCCGGCCATCCGCTCCCGCTTCACCGCCGCGCATCCCCGGGTCACCGCGCGGCTGCGCCAGGTGAGCTGGGACGACCCGACGGCGGGCCTGGCCGACGGCAGCGCGGACGTCGCCTTCGTCTGGCTGCCGTTGCCCGGCGAGGAGCGCTACGCCTGGACGGTGCTCGCCGAGGAGGCCCGCCTGGTCGCCCTGCCCGACACGCATCCGCTCGCCGCCCGCGACGAGATCGACTTCGCGGACCTGCTCGACGAGCCGTTCCTCGCCCTGCCGAAGAGCGCCGGCCCGCTGCGCGACTACTGGCTCGCGCTGGACGCCCGGGCGGGGCGGGCACCGCGCGTCGGAGCGGAGATCGCCGGGGCCGAGGAGACGTACGAGGCGCTGGTCGCCGGGCTCGGCATCTGCCTGGTGGCCGCGGGTAACGCCCCGCTGATCACCCGGGGCGGGGTCACCACCCGCCCGGTCCGGGGCATCGGCCCCAGCCGCTACGCCCTGGCCTGGCGCCGTGAGGACGAGGACCGGCCCCTGGTCCGGGCGTACGCCGAGGCCTGCCGGGCCACGGCCGGGCTCACGGGCTCCTAGCCTGTCGGGCCCTGAGACTCCGCCGCCGCCAGGATCGCCTCCGTGACGTGGGGCAGGGAGGCGGGGTGCAGGAAGAGGAAGAGGTTCGGCTCCACCAGTTCGAGCTCCATCACCCGGGGCAGGCCGTCCTCGCCGTCGACGAGGTCCACGCGCGCGTACAGCAGTCCGGGCGCGCCGGGCACGGACGCCAGCGCCTTCTCGGCGACGGCGAGTTCGGTGTCCGTGGGCTGCCAGGGCTCGAGCTCCGGGTGGGCCACCTTGTCGGCGTCGTACGGGGTGCCGGGCGCGAGGACGGCGCCCTTGCGGCTGGCGTGCAGCAGGCGCCCGCCGAAGAACTGCAGCGCCCGTTCCCCGCTGACGTCTATGTTGCGCAGATACGGCTGCACCATCGCGGTGAAGCCCTCGGCGTGCATCCGCGCGAGCTGCCGTACGGCCGTCTCGTGCCGGTCCGGCGTGTAGCGGGCGGCGAACCGGGCGCCCGCGCCGGAGGTCGGCTTGATCACGTACTCGTGTCCGGCGGGCAGCTCGGCCGGCTCGCCGGGGGCGATGTAGCGGGTCTCGACGGTCGGCACGCCTGCCGCCGCCAGCTCGCCGAGGTAGCGCTTGTCGGAGTTCCACCGGACCACGGCGGCCGGGTTGGCCAGCCGGGTCAGGCCGCCGACCCGCTCCACCCACGCCCCGAACTCCCCGGCGCGCCAGCTGTAGTCCCAGGTCGAGCGGATGACGACCAGGTCGTAGCCGCCCCAGTCGGCCGTCGGGTCGTCCCAGTACCGGGCCTCCGCGTCGGCCCCCGCCTCGCGCAGGGCGCGCACCAGCACCGGCAGGTCGCGGTCCTTGCTCGGCCGGTCGCCGGGGTCGTAGGTGGCGAGGGCGATACGGGGCACGGCGGGCTCCCTGTCGTACGGCGGTTCGATCGGTTGCGAGGCTAACAACCGCCCCGGGAACCGGGACAGCCCATTTGACCTTCACCTTCGGGGAAGCCCCAGCATCGGTGGCGGAAGCGAGGAACGCGGCGTTCTCCCGGACGGCGTTCTCCTGACGACGGGATTCCTGTGGAGCTGAGGTCCGTATGGAGCTGCTGACGATCGGCGCCTTCGCCAAGGCGAGCCGGCTGTCGCCGAAGGCGCTGCGGCTGTACGACGAGCTGGAGTTGCTGCGGCCCGCCCGGGTCGACCCGGACACCGGCTACCGGTACTACGCCGTGGAGCAGCTCCGGCGGGCCCGGCTCGTGGCCTGGCTGCGACGGCTGGGCATGCCGCTGGCCGAGATCCGCGCGGTGTGCGCCCTGGACGCGGCGCAGGCCGCACAGGAGGTCCGGGCGTACTGGGCGCGGGTCGAGGCGGAGACGGCCGTACGGCGGGATCTCGCCGCGTTCCTCGTCGACCAGCTGACCGGAGAGTCGAGAAAGGACCACACCACCATGCTGGAACTGCGTTATTCCGCCCACTCCGACCGTGGGCACGTCCGCCCGTCCAACCAGGACTCCGTGTACGCGGGCCGCAGGCTGCTCGCCGTCGCCGACGGCTGCGGCCCGGCGGGGGCGCCCGCGAGCAGCGCGGCCATAGAGGCGCTGAGGTTCCTGGACGAGGGGGCGGAACCGGGCGCCGGCGATGTGCTGAACCTGCTGGAGGAGGCGGTGCGTTCGGCCGGCGAGGCCGTACGGGACGTGGCCGACGGGAGTGCGGAGGTCGGCACGACGCTGACGGCGCTGCTGTGGACGGGCTCGAAGCTGGCGCTCGTGCACATCGGGGACTCGCGGGCGTATCTGCTGCGGGACGGCGGGCTGTTCCGGATCAGCCACGACCACAGCGTCGTGCAGTCGCTGATCGACGAGGGGCGGCTGAGCCCCGAGGAGGCGCAGAGCCATCCGCAGCGCGCCCTGCTGCTGAAGGCGCTCGGTATCGGCGGTCCGGCGGTGGCCGCCGATCTGCGGCTGCAGGAGGCCCGGGCGGGCGACCGGTACCTGCTGTGCTCGGACGGTCTGACGGGGGTCGTGGCCGACGCGCGGATCAAGGAGCTGCTCGCCGGTGAGGCGGACCCCGAGCGAGCCGTACGGGTGCTGATCGACGCGGCGAACGCGGCGGGCGGCCCCGACAACGTGAGCTGTGTCGTGGCCGATGTGGTCCTTGCCGCCGCACCGTCGGTCCCGGTGGGATAGAAGTGCCGTATGGCGACCGACGGCACCGACGCGTACAGCGGTGCGGCCGGGCTCCCGCCGCTCGTGCGGGACGCCCTGGCCGCCGCCCGCGCCCACGGCTTCGCCCACTCCTGCCGGCCCGAACAGGGCCGGCTGCTGCACGCGCTGGCGGGCGGGGCCGGGGCCCGGATCGGGGAGACCGGCACCGGGCTCGGGGTGGGGCTGGCCTGGCTGGCCTCCGGGGCCCGGCCTGGCGTGCGGCTGTACAGCGTGGAGCGGGACCCCGAGCGGGCGCGGCTCGCCGCCGGGGTCTTCGCGGACCGGCCCGGGGTCACGGTGCTCACCGGCGACTGGCGGCGGATCGCGGAGCACGGGCCGTTCGATCTGCTCGTCCTCGACGGGGGCGGGCAGGGCAAGGTGCCGGGGGACGAACCGGCCGACGTGGCGGAGCTGCTCGCGCCCGGCGGAACGGTCGTCGTCGACGACTTCACCCCGGCGACCGGCTGGCCGCCGCTGCACGAGGGCGTGGTGGACCGGGCGCGGCTGCACTGGCTCGGACATCCCGCGCTGCGCTCGGCCGAGCTGCGGCTCGCGGCGGATCTGAGCGCCGTCGTGGGAACGCGGCGGCTGGTGTAGGAAGGGAGGACCGAAGCCCCCGAGTCCAAGGAGTGCGCCGCGTGTCCTCCCTCTTTCCCGCCCTGGTGGACGGTCCGGGCAAGCGCAGCGATATGGGGGCTCCCCCGGACGAAGTCCGGGGGAGGGTCGCCCTGCGGTTCGGCGAGCGGTCGCTGACGTACGGCGCGCTCGCGGGTGCCGCGGGTGCGGTCGCCGCGCGCCTGTGCGGTGCCGGCCGGGTCGCCGTGTGGGCGACCCCGGAGCTGGAGACCGCCGTCGCGGTGACCGGCGCGCTGCTCGCCGGGGTGGCCGCGGTGCCGCTGAACCCGAAGTCGGGCGACAAGGAGCTGACGCACATCGTCTCCGACAGCGCGCCGAGCCTGGTCCTGGCCGCACCCGGCGCGGAACTCCCCTCCGCCCTGGACCACTTGGAGCGTCTCGACGTCGACGCCGGCGGCACCGCCCCGCTGCCCGAGGAGCGGGCCGGTGACGGCGACCCCGCGCTGATCGTCTACACCTCCGGCACCACCGGCCCGCCCAAGGGCGCGGTCGTCCCGCGCCGGGCCCTGGCCGCGACCCTGGACGCGCTCGCCGACGCCTGGCAGTGGACGGACCGGGACGTGCTGGTGCACGGGCTGCCCCTGTTCCATGTGCACGGGCTGGTGCTGGGCACCCTCGGTCCGCTGCGCCGGGCCGGCTCGGTGCGGCACCTGGGGCGGTTCAGCACCGAGGGCGTGGCACGCGAGCTGAACGACGGCGCGACCATGCTGTTCGGGGTGCCGACGATGTACCACCGCATCGCCGAGGCCCTTCCCGGCGATCCGGAGCTGGCCAAGGCGCTCGGCGGGGCCCGGCTGCTGGTCTCCGGCTCGGCCGCGCTGCCCGTGCACGACCACGAGCGGATCGCGGCGGCGACCGGCCGGCGCGTGATCGAGCGGTACGGCATGACGGAGACCCTCATGAACACCAGCGTCCGGGCCGACGGCGAGGCCAGGGCCGGGACGGTCGGGGTGCCGCTGCCGGGTGTGGAGCTGCGGCTGGTGGAGGAGGACGGGACGCCGATCACCGGGTACGACGGGGAGAGCGTCGGCGAGATCCAGGTGCGCGGCCCGAACCTGTTCACCGAGTACCTGCACCGGCCCGACGCCACCGCCGCCGCGTTCACCGCCGACGGCTGGTTCCGCACCGGCGACATGGCGGTGCGCGAGCCCGACGGCTACGTCCGCATCGTCGGGCGCAAGGCCACCGACCTGATCAAGAGCGGCGGTTACAAGATCGGGGCGGGTGAGATCGAGAACGCGCTGCTGGAGCATCCGGGGGTGCGGGAGGCGGCGGTCACCGGGGAGCCGGACGCCGACCTGGGCGAGCGGATCGTGGCGTGGATCGTCCCCTCGGACCCGCAGGCGCCGCCCTCCGACGCGGAGCTGGCCGACCACGTGGCCCGGCGGCTCGCCCCGCACAAGCGCCCGCGCGTGGTCCGTCACCTGGACGCCCTTCCCCGCAACGACATGGGGAAGATCATGAAGCGGGCGCTGGTGGCCGATGCCTGAGCGGCTGTCGGCACGGGAGATCCTCGCACTGCTCGCGGACGAGGCGAGTTTCCACGAACTCCCCTCCGCCACCAGGACCTACGACACCGACGGCCCCCTCGCCTGGGAGGGTCACGACGCCGCGCGCGCCGGTGCCGCCGAGCGCACCGGCGAGGAGGAGTCCGTGGTGTGCGGCACCGCGAGCGTCGGCGGCACCCGGGCGGTGCTGATCGCGTTCGAGTTCGGCTTCCTCGGCGGCTCCCTCGGCGAGCGCACCGGGGACCGGCTGGAGGCCGCGTACCGGCACGCCCGCGCCCACCGGCTGCCGGTCGTACCGCTCGTCGCCACCGGCGGCAGCCGGATGCAGGAGGGCATGCTCGCGCTGACCCAGCTCCAGCGCGTGGCCCGCGAGTCGGCGCTCACCCGTCAGGCGGGGCTGCCGCAGATCGCGGTGGTGCGGGACCCCACGACCGGCGGCGGCTGGGCCACCCTGGGCGCGGGGGCCGACGTGATCCTGGCGCTCCCGGGCGCCCAGGTGGGCTTCGCCGGTTCCCGGGTACGGCCGCCGGACGCGGACCCGGCCGCCTACACCGCGGAGTCGCAGGTGGCCGCGGGGTCGGCGGACGCGGTGGTGCCGCCGGCGGAGCTGCGCGAGACGCTGGGGCGCTGGCTCGGACTCCTCACCACCCCGGCGCGGGAGGCACCGGCGCCGCACGCCCTGGGCGCGCCGGCCCTCCCGGACACCGGCTGGGAGGCCGTCGTACGGGCCCGCTCCCCCGAACGGCCGCGCGCCCGGGCCTATCTGGACACCTACTTCGGCCGCCGGGTGACCGTCCAAGGTGATCGCTGCGGCGGCAGCGACCCCGAGGGCATGCTGTGCGGCTTCGGCGAGCGGGACGGCCGTACGGTGGCCTACGCGGCGCAGACGGGGGCGGCGACCCGGCCCGCCGGGTACCGGACCGCGGCCCGGCTGATCCGGCTCGCCGACCGGCTGGACATCCCGGTGCTGACCCTGGTGGACACGCCGGGCGCGGCCAACGACGCCGAGGCCGAGCGGCAGGGCGCCGGGGCCGCGATCGCCGAGGTGTTCGGCGCGGTGGCGGCGGCCCGGGTGCCGATCACCACGCTGGTCATCGGCGAGGGCGGCTCCGGCGGGGCACTCGCGCTGGCCGCGCCCGGCAACACCTGGGCCACCCCGGACAGCTACTTCTCGGTGATCGCCCCGGAACTGGCGGCGGCCATCCTGAAACGCCCGCCCGGGGAGGTGGAGGCGACCGCGGGGCAACTCCGCATTCGCCCCCAGGACCTGGTGGAGCTGGGGGTGATCCGGGGCATCATGTACCACCCCGGTCCCTGAGACCCCCGTACGGGCCTGACGGAGCGGGAGCGGCCTGACGGAACCGCCCCCGCTCCACCGGTCACCGCACCCCCACCGCCCGGGTGATCTCCTGGGTGACCGAGCCGCCCCTGTCGTCGTGGGCCGAGGCCCGCAGGGAGACCTGGGTGGCGTCGCGGGGCACGGTCAGGGTGCCGTGCCAGGAGGCGTTCCGGTCCGCGGTGAGCCGGACCGTCCGCCAGGTGGTGCCGTCGTAGGACACCTCGAGCCTGCCGCCACCGAGGGTTCCGGTGCCGGCGGCCTCCGCCACGTACGAGGCGGCGATCCCGACCGGTACGCGGTGCCCGGCGGGCACCGTGCCGGCGAGGTCGGTGTCGACGTCGAAGGCGAGGTTGATCAGCGGCAGGTAGGTCCAGCGGTCCTCCGGGGTGGCCGCCGACCGGAACGTCCACTCGCTGTGGCCCTCGGTACCGGGCTTCCAGAGGCCGGGGTCCAGGGCGGTGTCGGTGACCACCTTGTAGGTGTGCTCGTCGGCGGGCGCGTCCCACACATAGGCGCCGGAGCCGGGGCGCCGGGCGACGAGCGTGCCGTCCAGGTAGACGGCGGTGGTCTGGGTCATCCCGCTGCCCTCGCTCCACACGTCGCCGAAGCCGGTGTGGTCGGGGCCGGAGTCGCCCCAGCCGGGGGTGTTCAACTGGATGCCGTTCCCGGCACGTTGCTGCCCCCAGCCGAGACCGGTGCCCAGCCACGGGTGCCACACCGGGCGGAACCAGTTCAGCTCCTGCCGTGATCCGCCGTCGTAGCGGATCAGTCCGCTGCGCTCCTCCAGCGCCCCGTCGCGGGCGGTGACGGACTCGTGCCAGAGCTGGCCGGGGCCGGTGGAGACGTAGTCGGTGCGCTCGGCGGGCAGGTCCACGCGCTCCTGGAAGCCGACACCGATGGGGAAGGTGCCGGTGATCGAGTACCGGAACTCACCACCGCTCACCGGCTCCGCGGCGTGGAACCGGGTGTGCACGGCTGCCAGTCGGCGGCCGGAGGGCGCGTAGGTGAGGTCCCGGTCCGGGATCGCCCCCGGGTGCCCCTCGGACAGGTCGTACACGTACGGGGAGTTGCGGGTGCCGGTCATGTCGACCTTGCCGGCCGCCCGCAGCCGGGCCGCGTCAGCCCCGCTCACCGTGGCGATCTGCAACGGCCGGTCGGCGTTGTCGTCCGTGCCCCACCAGGCCATCAGCCGGCCGGGGGCGTCGTCCGTGACGAACAGCGCCTTGGCGCCCGCGTCCTGGGCCGCCTGGGCCAGCGCGGCCGGGTCGGCGCCGTCGGCCAGGTGCGCGAGCACCGCCTTGCCCTCGACCCCGGTGAACGGCCCGCCGCCGACATCGGTCAACGGCAGCCTCGTGCGGCCCTGGACGAGCGAGCCGCCCGCCTGCACGGTGGCCTCGCCGATCCCGTTGACCTCCAGCAGCGGCTTGGCGAGCCGCCACACGGTCCGGTACTCGAAGGCGCCCTCGGTGACCTTCGCGGTGGGCGCGGCGAAGACACTGTCGTAGGTGAGCGGCACCTGGACCGCGCCGAACAGGTCGGCGCCGTTCGCCTTCCGGTCGTACTCCATGAGCAGCTGCCGGGTCTCGGTGCGCCGGCGGACGTCGGCCTTCACCTCCCGCAGTTTCCGTCCGTCGAGGGTGACGTCCTGGTCCCGGTCGAGGGTGATCTCGGGGGCGGCGAGGAAGCCGAGGCCGAGCGAGTCGGCGCCGTGGCTGCCGCGCACGTCGAGGAAGGAGGTCAGGCTGTACGTGCCCGGCTTCAGCCGCAGCTTCAGGGTGCCGGAGTCGCCGACGTGCGCGGGCTGGGCGTCCTCGCCCGCGGCGAGCCGCTGCACGGCGAGGTCGGCCGCGGTGGCCGCGCCCGCGCGGTCCTTGACGTGGACGGTGAGCGTGTACCGCTCCGCCTCCTTGACCAGTCCGAACACGGTGTGCGCGACCGGGGTGCCGTCCGGCACCGAGGCCACGATCTGCCCGCCGCTCTCGCCGACCGGTGCCTTCGCGCCGTCACCGGTGACGGTGGTGGAGGCGGCGCCGTGCGCGGGGACGGTCAGGGAGGAGTCGGCGAGGGTGGCGAGGCCCTCCGGACCGCCCTCGACGGCCAGCGTCAGCCGTATGTCCGCGTCGGAGGAGTTGCGGTAGGTGAGGGTGCGGGTGACCGGCTTGTCCGCGTCGTACGGCCAGCCGTAGAAGCCGAGGTCGGCGCTGCCGGTGGCGGTGATGTCGGCCTCGACGGCGTCCGGCACGCTGACCCGCCCGGCGCCGAGCGTGTACGGGGACGCGTCCAGCCGCGTGGAGCTGGACATCAGCGCGTCCTTCAGCCGGGCACCGGGCCAGTCCGGGTGGGCCTGGGCGAGCAGGGCGGCCACCCCGGCGACGTGCGGTGTCGCCATGGAGGTACCGCTCATCGTGGTGTACGGCCCGCTGCCCTCCACGAGTTGGGAGCGGGCGGCGAGGATGTCGACACCGGGCGCCGAGACGTCCGGCTTGAGGGCGTTGTCGCCGTACCGGGGCCCCGCGCTGGTGAAGTAGGCCGCCTGGTCGCCGGAGTCCACCGCGCCGACGGTGAGGGCGGCGTCGGCGGCGCCCGGCGAGCCTATGGAGGAGGGGGCGCCGGTGTTGCCGGCCGCGATGACGAACAGGGCGCCGGTCTCCGCGGAGAGGGTGTTCACGGCCTGCGCCATGGGGTCGGTGCCGTCGCTGGCCTCGGTCGAGCCGAGGCTCATGGAGATCACCCGGGCGTGCACGTCGCGCGCCGCCCACTCCATGCCCGCGATGATCTGCGACTCGCTGCCCGAGCCCTGGTCGCTCAGCACCTTGCCGACCGCGAGAGTCGCCCCGGGCGCGACGCCCCGCTCCTTGCCCTCGGATGCGGCACCGCTGCCGCCGACGGTGGAGGTGACATGGGTGCCGTGGCCGTTGCGGTCGGCGACCTCCTCGCCCTCGATGAAGCTCCGGCTGTCGGTGACCCGGTCCTTCAGATCGGGGTGGGTCAGGTCGGCGCCGGTGTCCAGCACGGCGACCGTGACGCCCTTGCCGGTGAGGCCCGCGTCCCAGGCGGCCGCCGTCCCGATCTGGGCGTTGCTCTCGGCCATGTCGGCCTTGACTCGCCCGTCGAGCCAGACCTTGTCCACGCTCCCGCGCCGGGTGAAGGACCGCCAGAAGGTCCGCCCCCGGGCGGCCTCCACGGCGGCCCCGCGCAGGCTGGGCAGCGCCCTGGTCCGCTCGGCGCCGGCCGGGGTGGCGGCACGCGAGCCCCTGCCGTAGGTCACGATCAGCGGCAGCGCGTCCGCCTTGGTGTCGGTGAGCCCCTGCCGGATGAGCCCGCTCACGTCGAACAGCCGCCGGTCCAGGCTGCCGGTCCGCAGGTAGGGCTGTGCCTCGTCCGGTACGACCGTGATCTCACCGCCGTTCACCTGGGTCCGCACGGCACCGGTGGCCCCCTGGGGCCGCCGCACGGTGACCGTCTTCCTCCCCTGCCCCAGGTCGGTGACGGTCACCTTGTCGCCGGTGACGAGGGTGACGGTGGTGGCGGTGTCCGGGGTGCGCCGTGCCGCGGTGACGGCCTGCTGCGCGACCGCCGGCCCGTTCGGCAACAGGGCGATCACAAGCCCCGCCGACAGCAGGGCCGCCCCGCGTCTGACTGGTCCTCTGGTCATCCACGCCTCTTCTCGTGTCGAGCGCGTCGAGTGCTGGGACGAGTGTCATGTGTCGCGTGGTACTGGGGTGTTGAACGACCGTGGCGGAAAGGTGTCCTGGCGGCTTCCCGCCAACGGCGCTTACGGCCAACGGCGTTGACGGCACGCCGTCGCCCGGCGCGCCTCGGCCGCCGTCCGCCGCTGCGGCAGGGGGCGCGGCGCCGGCGGTGCGGGCCTCACGCACTGGGGAGAGCGCCCCGGACAAAGCGCGCGCGGCGGCCCCGTCCGCGCCGAGGGTCTTCCGGGACGGCTCTCTCCGGCGCGCCTCCGCCGAACTGGAGTTCGGGGTGAAACCGGGCCCGGAGGCGGGCCCCGTCATCACCAAGGGCGCGGCGGACGGGCAGCCAGTGGTCCGGCCGAGCTGGGCCGGACAGCCCTCGAACCGGGCCGCGGTCCGTCACCGGGGCAGAGCCGCGCCGCGCGGACCCTCCGAAACGGCCGTCCGGCGCCGAACCCCCCATTCAGCGGCGCCCCGCCCGGCCCCCTCCGGCAGGCGCGCCGTCGACGTCCCCCGGAGAGTGTGAAGGAAACCACCGTCCGGCCTCCAAGGCCCTGCGCACTCGGGAGGATCCGCCGTGACCGTCAGCCTGGAGCAGTTGCGTCGCTGCCACTTCGCCGTCGACCTGGGCGCGGCCCGTACCCGGGTGTATGTGAAGGGTGCCGGTCTCGTCGTCGATCAGCCGTCGGTCGCGGCCGTGAACACCCGGACGGGGGCGCTGATCGCGGTGGGCGAGTTCGCGGAGAAGATGACGGGGCGGACGCCGGGATACATCAAGGTCGTGCGGCCCGTCTCCGGCGGCACGGTGGTCGACATCGAGATGGCGCAGCGCATGCTGCGGCAACTGCTCGGCGAGAAGGTGCGCCGTGCCCTGCGCCGCAAGCCCCGGCTGCGGGCGGCGGCCTGCACCCCGCACGACGCGGACCCGCTCGCCCAGCGGGCGACGATCGAGACGCTGGTCGGGCTGGGGGCGCGCCGGGTCGAGCTGGTGGACACGCTGATCGCGGCCGCGGTCGGGTGCGGACTGCCGGTGGAGCAGCCCGAGGCGACCATGATCATGGTGTGCGGGGCGGCGGCCACGCAGGTCGCCGTGCTCTCCATGGGCTCGCTCGTCACCGCCGAGCGGATCCCGGTCGGCGGGGAGGCCGTCGACAACGCGATCGTGCAGCACCTGCGGCTCGAGCACCGGCTGCTGCTGCCCAGCCAGGCGGTACGGCCGCTGCAGCTCGCCCTGTCCGGCACCGGGCTCACGCTGGACGGGCCCTCGCTGACGGAGATCCACGGGCGGGACGTGGTCACCGGACTCGCCCGCAGTGTGCGGGTCAAGACGGCGGCCGTCCGCAACGCCATCCAGACCCCGCTGACGTCGGTCCTGGACGGCATCGGCAAGGTGCTGCGCGAGTGCCCGCCCGACCTGGTGGCCGACCTCGCCGACCGCGGGATCATGATGGTCGGCGGCTCCGCGCTGCTGCCCGGCCTCGACCAGATGCTGCGTCAGGCGACCGGTATCCCGGTGCACATCGCGGAACGGCCGGAGCTGTGCGCGGTCCAGGGCCTCGGCGCCATGCTGGAGGGCAACGTCGAACCCCTCGTCCTGAACCCGCGCGCCGCCTGAGCGGGTGCCCTACCGGGACAGGTAGCTGCGGATCGTCGTACCGGACTCCGCCGTGTGCGTCCGGACCAGGTCGGACAGCAGGTTGACCAGGAGCAGTCCGCGGCCGCCGCTCCGCCCGCCGGCGGCGGGACGGCGCCCGGCCAGCGGGTCGGTCAGGCGGCCCCGGTCCCGGACCTCCAGCATCACGTGCCCGCCCTCGGCCCAGACCGTGAGCACGCCCGTGCCGCCGCCGTGGACCACGCTGTTGGTGGTCAGCTCGGCGGTGATCAGGGACAGGTCCTCGAGCCGCAGGCCGGTCAGGCCGAGCCGGCGGCCGTGCTCGGTGACGAGGTGCCTGGCCCTGGAGAGGGAGCCGCTGCCGTAGGCGAGGGCGAGGACGGCCGGCCCGGGGACCGGGGTGAGCGGCAGCGGCCGGTTGTAGCGGGCGACGACGCCACCGGGGTCGTAGGCCTCACTGGGACGGGGCTCCGCGGTGCCGGGCGCGATG
The DNA here is from genome assembly GCF_055592265.1 of Streptomyces sp. NPDC041129. NCBI lineage: Bacteria > Bacillati > Actinomycetota > Actinomycetes > Kitasatosporales > Streptomycetaceae > Streptomyces > Streptomyces sp. NPDC041129. The sequence goes on from NZ_JBVIYV010000001.1 coordinate 1,224,427, forward strand.
ACGACGGGGTGGGTGGCGTGGGCGTCGGCGAGCGCCCGCTCGTCCAGGTGTGCGGTGTCGTAGGGGCACAGGATGGTGACCTCGCGGCCCCGGAACGCCGTGTTGATGAGTGCCTCGTGCTGGGCGCAGGCGGGGTACTCGACGGCGCTGCGGTCCGCCCACACCGGCTCGCCGATGATGTGCACGCGCCGGCCGGGCGGTCCGCCGTCGGCGACGGCGTGCAGCACGCCGGGGATGATCCGGCCGGGGTTGCGTCCGGCCTCCCGCATGTCCAGGCATCGCACGGCGTCGGCGTCGGCGCCCAGCGCGTCCCGGATCAGCCGCAGGTTCTCCCCCGGCACGGCTACCGCGACCGGCTCACCGGCGGCCAGGGCGGCGCGCACGAACGGCACGGTGCCGGCGAGGTACTGCTCGGTGTCCGCGTAGAAGAGGGCGGGGTGCGCGAAGGGTCCGAGGGCCGTGGTCATGACGCCGGCACGTCCGGGCAGCGCACCGCGGCCGGCGGTACGGCGGCGGCCCTCGGGGGCCACGCCGGCTCCGGCACGCTCACGACGCCTCCCTGCGGCACTGGGAACAAGGGCCCCAGTATGCGCCCCGGTGCCGCTGCGCGAGGGTGTAGGGGCCTCGACGTGAGGGCAGGTGAGGGGCGAGCCACGAGGACCGAAGCAGGGCGGAGACATGACCTCAGCGGCACGAGACCCTCACACCGGAAGGCTGGACGCGCTGGTCGTCGAGGGTCGGACGGTACCTGACCGGGTTTTACTCCAGGCGCGCGGGGAGCTGGTGCACGGCTGCGCGGACACGGTGGCGAGAGCCCTGGCCGCCCTCCCGGCGGACGTCGCCCGGGTCGAAGTGGACATGCGGGACGTGTCCTTCATGGACACCTCGGGCCTGCGGTTCCTGGACGTGCTGGGCGAGTACGGGCGCCGGCGCGGCGTGCCGGTCGCGCTCACGGGCTGGCGGGGCCAGCCGCGCCGGGTGCTGGAACTGGTGGGCCTGGACGACACCGACCCGCTGCCGGCCACGCCGTTGACCGGCCGGCCCGCCCGCAGTGCCTCCGCGGTGGCCCGTGAGCGGGCCGAGCAACTGCGGCTGCTGCGGGCGGAGATCGCACAACTACGGCACGCGATCGACTCCCGCCCGGTGATCGACCAGGCGCGCGGCATTCTGATGGCCGCTCACTCCTGCACCCCCGAACAGGCCTGGCACATCCTGCGGGAGGCCTCCCAGCGCACCAACACGAAGCTGCGCGAGGTGGCGGGCGCAGTCACCGCGAGCACGGCGCCCGACGGTCCCGCGCCGCCCGAGGCCCTGCGTGCCGCGCTGCGCGCGGCGGCGGCCCGCCACGTGCCGCCGGCCGACGACGACCGGTGACGGCGGGCGCGGCGGTCAGTACGGGAGGATGCGCCCGGAGGGCGTCCTGCGGTCGATCTCCTGCTCGCGCGGGGCGGCGGGCCGACGAATGACACGTACCCGGATACGACGGTCCATGACGCCCTCCTCCTGCCGGCGCCGCCCCCGCGGCGGCTCCCGGTAGGAGGTCCGTGCCCAGCGCAGGGCATGTCCAAGCCAAAATCACGGCAAGTCATGACCGTTCGAGGGCTGTTGGCCGAACCGCTTGACGAACCCGAACGATTCGTCCGACCGCCGGCGGCGGGCCGTACGGCGGCCCGGGGCAGTGATCGTCGGCGTCCTCGGCCGGGCGCCGGATGGTGAGACGTTTCTGCGGGAGTAGTACTGAGTGGGGCGGGTGGGACTCGAACCCACGGCCGACGGATTATGAGTCCGCTGCTCTAACCGGCTGAGCTACCGCCCCATAGCGGCGTGTCGCGTACATGTGTGCGCGCCGTCTGCCGCAGCATAGCCGCTCATACGATCTCCTGCTTCGGATGGTCGGCTTCCGCGCTGCTTCCTGACCTCGAGGACTTCACCAGGTCGGCGGCGGTTCCCAGGGACATGAAAAAGGACCCCGAAGGGTCCTCGTTCAACGCGCTCCCCCGACTGGACTCGAACCAGTAACCTGCCGGTTAACAGCCGGCTGCTCTGCCAATTGAGCTACGGAGGACCGAAGCTCCCCCGACTGGACTCGAACCAGTAACCTGCCGGTTAACAGCCGGCTGCTCTGCCAATTGAGCTACGGAGGATCGCCTCGTTGCATCGAACGCACCTACCTGGGTATTCGCCAGGGGGCGCGCGCTCGCTGCGACACATACATTAGCGCAAGCAGGGGGGTGCTCCGCCAATCGGTTCTCCCCCGGCGCCGACGCCGCACCAGAGACCTCAGACAAAGGGAAGGGTGGCAGCCATGCGCTACCGGCTTACGTTCCTCGCCGGAGTGGCCCTCGGTTACGTGCTGGGCACGAGGGCCGGACGCGAGCGCTACGAGCAGCTGAAGAAATCGGCTCGCCGGCTCGCTGAGAACCCCGCCGTCCGGAACACCGCGGAGACGGCCGCCCAGCAGGGCCGCCAGTACGCGGGCAAGGCGTTCCACACGGTCAGCGACAAGGTGGGCGACCGGGTCCCCGCGTCGGTGGCCCAGCGGGTGCGCTCCCTGCGCGAACGCAACGTGAACGGCACCCCCGAGGACGACTGGGGCACCAGCAACACGTAACGCTCCGGCGGCACCGCTCCTCCCAGGGCCGAAGCAATGGCCGCGATGCGGCAGAATTTTCGCCATGGGGATAGTCGCCGGCTTGGACAGCTCACCCGATTTCACGCGCATCGTGGTCTGCGACACGGACACCGGAGCCGTGCTGAGGCAGGGGTATGCCCCGCATCCGGTCGAAACGCCGGAGGGCGGCGGGCGCCCCAGTGACGTGGACCCGCAGGCCTGGCTGCTGTCCCTGGGCGAGGCCGCGGGGGGCGGGCTGCTGGAGGGTGTGCAGGCCATCGGGGTCTCGACCCAGCAGAACGCGCTGGTCCCGCTGGACGCCCAGGGCAACACCGTCCGGCCGGCACTGGTCGGCGGGGACAAGCGGGCACAGGTCGCGGCGGCCGACCTGGTCGACGCGCTGGGCGGCCGGGAGGCCTGGGCCCAGGCCGTGGGGTCCGTACCCCAGGCCGCCCAGCCCGTGACCAAGCTGCGCTGGCTCGCCAAGAACGAACCTGAGAACGCGCAGCGCACCGCCGTGCTGCTGCAGGCCCACGACTGGCTGGTCTGGCAGCTTCTCGGGCGGCCGGTGCGCCGCACCACCGACCGCGGCGGGGCGTCCGGCACCGGGTACTGGTCCGCGGCCACCGGCGGCTACCGGCCCGACCTGGTCGAGCTGGCGCTGGGCCACCAGGTGATGCTGCCCGAGGTGATCGGCCCGTCCGACGCGGCCGGCACCACCCCGGAGGGGCTGCTGATCTCCGCCGGGACCGGGGAGACCATGGCCGCGGCCTTCGGGCTCGGGATCGGCCTCGGGGACGCGGTCGTCTCCCTCGGGGCGTCCGGGTCCGTGATGGCCGTGCACCCGGAGGCGCTCGCCGACCAGTCCGGGATGATCACCTCCCTGGCCGACGCCACCGGCATGCATCTGCCGGTCGTGACCACCCTGAACGCGGTGCGCACCCTGCGCGGCACCGCCGAACTGCTCGGTCTGCCCGATCTGGAGAGCCTGTCGGACCTGGCGATGAAGTCGACGCCGGGGGCGCACGGGCTGGTGCTGCTGCCGTATCTGGAGGGCGAGCGGACACCGCTGCTTCCGCACACCGCGGGCACGCTGGCCGGCCTGCGGCGCGAGTCGATGAAGCCCGAGCATCTGGCGCGGGCCTCGTTCGAGGGCATGCTGTGCGGGCTGGCCGACGCGCTGGACGTGCTGCGCGGGCGGGGTGTCGAGGTGCGGCGGGTCTTCCTGCTCGGTGCGGCCGCCGAGCTGCCCGCCGTGCAGGCCGCGGCACCGTCGCTGTTCGGCGCGCAGGTCGTCGTGCCGCAGCCGGCCGACTACGCGGCGATCGGTGCGGCCCGGCAGGCCGCCTGGGCGCTCGGCGTGTCGCAGGGGGCGCTCGACCCGCGCACCCCGCCGGCCTGGCACGGCGCGGCCGCGCAGGTGCTGGAGCCGGGCGAGGAACTGGCGGTGGGGCAGGCCGTGCGGCAGCAGTTCGTGTCGGTCCGGGAGCAGACCCATCCCGGGGCGTTTCGTCCGTGACCCGCCCAAACCCTCCGGGGTGCGGGAGCACGCCGATGGCTTAATCGGTTGAGGTAACGCGGGTGGAGTGTCCGACGATAGGGGCGAAGGGCACATCGATCAGCCCCTGTCGCCGACTCCGAGAGACGTAGCGTGCTCATACGACTTCTGCGGACCTGTCTCAGGCCCTACAAGAAACCCATAGTGTTTTTGGTGCTGCTGCAGTTCCTGCAGACCTGCGCCACCCTCTACCTGCCCACGCTCAACGCCGACATCATCGACAACGGTGTCGTGAAGGGTGACACGGACTACATCCTGTCCTTCGGCGCCCTGATGATCGGCATCTCACTGGCACAGGTCGTGTGCAACATCGGCGCCGTGTACTTCGGCGCCCGGACCGCTTCCGCGCTCGGCCGGGACCTGCGCGGTGCGGTCTTCGACCGGGTCCAATCGTTCTCCGCCCGTGAGGTGGGTCACTTCGGGGCGCCCTCGCTCATCACCCGCACGACGAACGACGTGCAGCAGGTCCAGATGCTGGTCCTGATGTCGTTCACCCTGATGGTCTCGGCGCCCATCATGTGTGTCGGCGGAATCGTGCTGGCGCTCGGTCTCGACGTGCCGCTGTCCGCGGTGCTCGTCGCCGTCGTGCCGGTGCTCGCCGTCTCCGTGACGCTGATCGTGCGCCGGCTGCGGCCGCTGTTCCGGTCGATGCAGACGCGCCTGGACACGGTGAACCGGGTGCTGCGCGAGCAGATCACCGGCAACCGGGTGATCCGCGCCTTCGTCCGGGACGAGTACGAACAGGGCCGGTTCGGCAGGGCGAACGGCGACCTGACCGAGATGCAGCTGGCCACCGGCCGGATGCTCGCCCTCATGTTCCCGATCGTCATGACGGTGGTGAACGTGTCGTCCATCGCGGTGGTCTGGTTCGGCGCCCACCGCATCGACAGCGGCGGGATGGCGATCGGCGACCTGACCGCGTTCCTCGCCTATCTGATGCAGATCGTCATGTCCGTGATGATGGCCACCTTCATGTTCATGATGGTGCCGCGTGCCGAGGTGTGCGCCGAGCGCATCGAGGAGGTCCTGGGGACCGACTCGAGCGTGGTGCCGCCGGTCGCCGCGGTGACCGAGCTGCGCCGGCACGGGCATCTGGAGATCCGCGGCGCGGGCTTCCGCTATCCGGGTGCCGAGGAGCCGGTGCTGAAGTCCATCGACGTGGTGGCCCGGCCGGGCGAGACGACCGCCGTGATCGGCTCGACCGGCAGCGGGAAGTCGACGCTGCTCGGCCTGGTCCCGCGGCTGTTCGACGCCACCGAGGGCGAGGTGCTCGTGGACGGCGTGGACGTCCGCGACGTCGACCCCGAGCTGCTCGCCGGAACCGTCGGGCTCGTGCCGCAGAGGCCGTACCTGTTCGCCGGGACGGTCGCGACCAACCTGCGCTACGGCAATCCGGACGCCACCGACGAGGAGTTGTGGCAGGCGCTGGAGGTGGCGCAGGCCAAGGACTTCGTCACCGAGCTGGAGGGCGGGCTCGACGCGCCGATCGCGCAGGGCGGCACCAACGTCTCGGGCGGTCAGCGACAGCGGCTCGCCATCGCCCGCACGCTGGTGCAGCGCCCGGAGATCTACCTCTTCGACGACTCCTTCTCCGCGCTGGACTACGCCACCGACGCGGCGCTGCGCTCCGCGCTCGGCCGCGAGACCGCCGAGGCGACCGTCCTGATCGTCGCCCAGCGGGTGGCCACCATCCGGGACGCGGACCGGATCATCGTGCTGGACGAGGGACGGGTGGTCGGCACCGGCCGGCACCACGAGCTGATGGCGACCAACGAGACCTACCGGGAGATCGTGCTCTCCCAGCTGACGGAAGCGGAGGCCGCCTGATGGCCGGGCCCATGGGACGCATGATGGCCGGGGGCGGCCCCGACCAGCGCTCGATGGACTTCAAGGGCTCGGGCAAGCGGCTCCTCACCCAGTTCAGGCCCGAACGGGTCACCATCTACGCCCTGCTGCTGTGCGTGGTCGTCAGCGTGACCCTGAGCGTGCTCGGCCCGAAGATCCTCGGCAGGGCCACCGACCTGGTCTTCGCCGGTATCGTCGGCCGGCGGATGCCGGCCGGGGCCACCAAGGAGCAGGTGCTCCAGTCGATGCGCGAGCGCGGCCAGGGCCAGATCGCGGACATGCTCAAGGGCACCGACTTCACCCCCGGCCAGGGCATCGACTTCGGTGCCGTCGGGCAGGTGCTGCTGCTCGCGCTCGGCACCTTCCTGGTCGCCGGTGTGCTGATGGCGGTCGCCACCCGGCTGGTCAACCGGGCCGTGAACCGCACCATGTACCGGCTGCGCGAGTCCGTGCAGACGAAGCTGTCGCGGCTGCCGCTGTCTTACTTCGACAAGCGCCAGCGCGGTGAGGTGCTCTCCCGGACCACCAACGACATCGACAACATCGGGCAGACGCTGCAGCAGTCGATGGGCCAGCTCATCAACGCGGTGCTGACCATCATCGGCGTGCTGGTGATGATGTTCTACGTCTCCTGGCTGCTGGCGCTGGTCGCCCTGGTGACGGTGCCCCTGTCGTTCGTGGTCGCCACCCGGGTCGGCAAGCGGTCGCAGCCGCACTTCGTGCAGCAGTGGCGCACCACCGGCAAGCTGAACGCGCACATCGAGGAGATGTACACCGGGCACACCCTGGTGAAGGTGTTCGGCCGGCAGGAGGAGTCGGCGAAGCAGTTCGCCGAGCAGAACGAGGCGCTGTACGAGGCCGCGTTCCGGGCGCAGTTCAACAGCGGTGTCATGCAGCCGCTGATGATGTTCGTCTCGAACCTGAACTATGTGCTGGTGGCGGTCGTCGGTGGCCTCAGGGTCGCGTCGGGCGCGCTGTCCATCGGTGACGTGCAGGCCTTCATCCAGTACTCGCGGCAGTTCTCGATGCCGCTGACGCAGGTCGCGTCGATGGCGAACCTGGTGCAGTCGGGTGTCGCCTCGGCGGAGCGGGTCTTCGAACTCCTGGACGCGGAGGAACAGGAGGCGGATCCGGTGCCCGGCGTGCGGCCCGAGGAGCTGCGTGGACGGGTGTGCCTGGAGCACGTGTCGTTCCGGTACGACCCGGAGAAGCCGCTGATCGAGGATCTGTCGCTGACGGTGGAGCCCGGGCAGACGGTGGCGATCGTCGGCCCGACCGGTGCGGGCAAGACCACGCTGGTCAACCTGCTGATGCGGTTCTACGACGTCTCCGGCGGGCGCATCACTCTGGACGGGGTGGACGTGCGGCGGATGTCCCGGGACGAACTGCGGTCCGGTATCGGCATGGTGCTCCAGGACACCTGGCTGTTCGGCGGCACCATCGCGGAGAACATCGCCTACGGCGCCTCCCGGGACGTCACCCGGGGCGAGGTCGAGGAGGCGGCCCGGGCGGCCCACGCGGACCGGTTCATCCGCACCCTGCCCGACGGCTACGACACCGTGATCGACGACGAGGGCTCCGGAGTCAGCGCCGGTGAGAAGCAGCTCATCACCATCGCGCGGGCGTTCCTGTCCGACCCGGTGATCCTGGTGCTGGACGAGGCCACGAGTTCCGTGGATACCCGTACCGAGGTGCTGATCCAGAAGGCGATGGCCAAACTCGCGCACGGGCGGACGTCGTTCGTCATCGCGCACCGGCTGTCGACGATCCGGGACGCCGACACCATCCTGGTGATGGAGAACGGCTCCATCGTCGAACAGGGCGCGCACACCGAGCTGTTGGCGGCCGACGGGGCGTACGCCCGGCTGTACAAGGCGCAGTTCGCCCAGGCCGTGGCCGAGGTGGACTGATCCGCCGCGGGGCCGCTCACACCGTGGGCGGCCCCGGTCAGTCCAGGTAGCCCCGCAACTGGTCGGCGAACGTGTGGTCGCGCAGCTTGTTGAGGGTCTTGGACTCGATCTGCCGTATCCGCTCCCGGGTCACGCCGAACAGGCGCCCGATCTCCTCCAGGGTGCGGGGGCGGCCGTCGGCGAGGCCGTAGCGGAGCTGGACGACCTTCCGCTCGCGCTCGCCGAGGGTGGAGAGCACGGCCTCCAGATGCTCCCGGAGCAGCAGGAAGGCGGCCGACTCCACGGGGCTCGTGGCGTCGCCGTCCTCGATGAGGTCGCCGAGGGCCACCTCGTCCTCCTCGCCGACCGGGGCGTGCAGGGACACCGGTTCCTGGGCGAGCCGCAGTACCTCGCGGACCCGCTCGGGCGGCAGGTCGAGCTGGCCGGCGACCTCTTCGGGGGCGGGTTCGTAGCCGCGTTCCTGCAGCATGCGGCGCTGGACGCGGACGACCCGGTTGATCAGTTCCACCACGTGCACGGGCACCCGGATGGTGCGGGCCTGGTCGGCCAGGGCACGGGACATGGCCTGCCGGATCCACCAGGTGGCGTAGGTGGAGAACTTGTAGCCGCGGGCGTAGTCGAACTTCTCCACGGCCCGGATGAGCCCGAGGTTGCCCTCCTGCACCAGGTCGAGCATGGTCAGGCCGCGGCCGACGTACCGCTTCGCCACGGACACCACGAGCCGCAGGTTGGCCTCGATCAGCCGGCGTTTGGCCATCCGGCCCATGACGACCAGCCGGTCCAGGTCGTGCGCGAGCCGGCTGTCCAGGTCGGGGGTGCTGCTCAGCTTCTCCTCGGCGAACAGCCCGGCCTCCACCTTGCGGGCGAGGTCGACCTCCTCGGCGGCGGTGAGCAGCGGGATGCGGCCGATCTCGCGCAGGTACTGGCGGAACAGGTCCGCGGACGGGCCGCTGGTCTCGGCCCGCCCGGCGGCCGCGGGCCCGGGGGGCTCGGCGGCCTCCTCCGGTTCCTCCGTCAGCGCCTCGGCGGGTGGCTCCGCCGGTTCACCGGTCTGCTCCTGGCCCGCCTCGGGGTGGCCGATGGCGCGGCTCTGCGGGGGGACGGCCACGAGGACTCCGGACTCCGCGCCGGGCCCGTCGGCCGCGGCGCCGGCGCTGCTGTCGGTCTGGGTGAGGGTCTGGGTCTGCACGGGGGCGACCTCCTGGGGCAGGCACCGGGGACTCGGGCACCGCCCCCAGTGTGGGGTAAGACACATCGCTGCCACGAGGGTCGTGCGGTGACTTTTTGCGTCCGGTCCGTGACGCGGTGGTTACCCGGCCCGCTCCCTGGGCGGCAGGGCCCGGCCCCTCACAGTGCCGAGGCGCCCCGTTCGCGCAGGGCCTGGTCGTACTGCTGGAGGACCCACATCTCGTTCTGCACGGCTGCCAGTTGGGCCGGGTCGCCACCGGTGGACAGGCGGGTGAGCTGGGACTGGATGTCGCGGATGCGGCGCTCCACGGCGCGGCGGCGGATCTGCACCAGCACCGTGCCGGCGTACGTCTCGTCCACCGTGCGGCGCAGGATCGGCTCGACCGCCAGTTCGGTGACCATCGCCCGGGCGGTGTCGTCGGGCGCGGCGTCCCGGACACGGACCAGGTACCCCTGCCCGTCCTCGACGCCGTACTCGGCGCCGCCCGCCTCCGCGATGGTCTGGCGTACGGCGGCGTAGGGCGGGGCGGTGAACTCGTCCACGCCGTACGCGTCGAAGGCCGGGGAGACCAGGTCGGGGCGCTGGAGGGCGAGTTTGAGCAGTTCGCGCTCGGCGGCGTAGACAGGGTTGCGCAGGGTGAGGGCGGGGCCGGACGGGACCGCGGTGCGGGGTCCGGTCTCCCACTGCTGCTGCGGGCCGCGGGGCTGCTGCTGGGGCCCGCCCTTGCCGCGTTCGCGGGCCCAGCGGGCGAGTTGGGCGACCCGCTTGACCACGAACTGGGTGTCGAGGATGCCGAGCATCCCGGCCAGCTCGACGGCGACCTCGTGCTGGGCGCCGCTGTTCTTGATGCGGGCGACGACCGGGGCGGCCTCGTCCAGGGCGGCGGCCCGGCCGGCCGGGGTGTCCAGGTCGTAGCGGGCGACGATCTGGCGCAGCGCGAACTCGAAGAGCGGGGTGCGCGGTTCGGCCAGGTCGGCGACCGCCTCGTCGCCCTTGGCCAGGCGCAGCTCGCAGGGGTCCATGCCGTCGGGGGCGATGGCGATGTAGGTCTCGGCGGCGAACTTCTGGTCGTCCTCGAAGGCGCGCAGGGCCGCCTTCTGGCCGGCCGCGTCACCGTCGAAGGTGAAGATCACCCGGGCGGAGCCGTTGTCCATGAGGAGCCGGCGGAGGATCTTGATGTGGTCGCCGCCGAAGGCCGTGCCGCAGGTGGCGATGGCCGTGGTGACCCCGGCCAGGTGGCAGGCCATGACGTCGGTGTAGCCCTCGACGACGACGGCCCGGCTGGTCTTGGCGATGTGCTGCTTGGCCAGGTCGATGCCGTACAGGACCTGGGACTTCCTGTAGATCGCCGTGTCGGGCGTGTTCAGGTACTTCGGCCCGTTGTCCGCCTCGTACAGCTTGCGGGCGCCGAAGCCGACGACCTCGCCGCCGATGTCCCGGATGGGCCACATCAGACGACCCCGGAACCGGTCGATGGGGCCGCGGCGGCCCTCCTGGGAGAGGCCGGAGAGGATCAGTTCCTTGTCGGTGAAGCCCTTGCCGCGCAGATGGCGGGTGAGGTGGTCCCAGCCCTGGGGGCTGTAGCCGACGCCGAAGTGGACGGCGGCGGCCTGGTCGAAGCCACGCTCGGCGAGGAAGACCCGGCCGATCTCGGCCTCGGAGCCGGTGGCGAGCTGTTCGGCGTACCACTGGGCGGCGATCTTGTGCGCCTCGACCAGGCGGATGCGCTCGCCGCGCTGGTGGGCGGGGTTGTACCCACCCTCCTCGTAGCGCAGGGTGATGCCGGCCTGGGCGGCGAGCCGCTCCACCGCCTCCGAGAAGGAGAGGTGGTCCACCTTCATGACGAAGGTGATGGTGTCGCCGCCCTCCTGGCAGCCGAAGCAGTGGAAGAGTCCCTTGCTCGGGCTGACCTGGAAGGACGGCGACTTCTCGTCGTGGAAGGGGCAGAGCCCCTTGAGGTTGCCGCCACCGGCGTTGCGCAGCTGGAGGTACTCGGAGACCACGGCGTCGATCGGGACCGCGTCCCGTACCGCCTTCACGTCCTCGTCGTTGATCCGTCCTGCCACGATGCGATTCTACGGGGCCGGACCGACACTCCCCGGCGCCGCCCGGCCCCCGCGGAGATCAGGAGGCGAGGCCGTCGAGGGGTACGTGGGGGTCGGCGAGCGCGTCCGTGTCCACCCGGGCCCGGGAACGGATGAGGTTCTGGACGGGATCTGTGACATCCCACACGTTCACGTTCATTCCGGCCAGGACCCGGCCCTCCCGGACCCAGAACGCGATGAACTCCCGCTTGCCCGCGTCGCCCCGGATGACCACCTCGTCGTACGACCCGGGCGGCGCCCAACCGCTGTACTCCATGCCCAGGTCGTACTGGTCGGTGAAGAAGTAGGGCACGCGGTCGTAGGTGACGTCCTTGCCGAGCATGGCGCGGGCGGCGACCGGGCCGCCGTTCAGGGCGTTGGCCCAGTGCTCCACGCGGAGCCGGGTGTCGAACAGGGCGTGCGGGAAGGAGGCGACGTCCCCGGCCGCGTGGATGTCCGGGTCGGACGTCCGCAGCCGTTCGTCCACCACGACCCCGCCCCCGTGCGCGCGGTCGGCCAGCTCCAGGCCCGCCGCCTCGGCGAGGGCGGTCCGCGGGGCCGCGCCGATCGCCGCGAGCACCGCGTGGGCGGGGTGCTCCTCGCCGTCGTCGGTGCGGGCGGCGAGGACCACGCCGTCCTGGCCGACGATCTCGGTGAGCCGCACCCCGAAGCGGAAGCGGACGCCGTGGGCGCGGTGCAGCTCGGCGAAGACATTGCCCAGCTCGGGTCCGAGGACGCCGTGCAGCGGGGTCGAGGCGGGCTCGATCACGGTGACCTCGGCGCCGTACTCGCGGGCCGCCGCCGCGACCTCCAGCCCGATCCAGCCGGCGCCGGCGATCACCAGGTGACCGTTGTCCCGGCCGAGCGCGGCCAGGACGCCCTTGAGCCGCTCGGCGTGGGCGAGGCGGCGCAGATGGTGCACGCCCGCCAGGTCGGTGCCGGGGATGTCGAGGCGGCGGGGTTCCGCGCCGGTGGCGAGCAGCAGCTTGTCGTAGTGGACGAGGGTGCCGTCGTCGCCGAAGCGCACCGTCTTCGCGGCGCGGTCGATCCGGTCCACGGTCTGGCCGAGGTGCAGCTCGACGTCGTTGCGCGCGTACCAGGCGGGCTCGTGCACGAAGACACTGTCCCGCTCCTCCTTGCCGAGCAGATAGCCCTTGGACAGCGGGGGACGCTCGTACGGGTGGTCGCGCTCGTCGCAGATCAGTATCACCCGGCCGGTGAAGCCCTCCGCACGGAGCGTCTCGGCCGCCTTCGCGCCGGCGAGGCCGCCTCCGACGATGACGAATGTCTGATCCGCGTCGACCACTTGATGCCTCCTCGTAAGGGTGCCGCCACATGCGAGCGTCCCGCACCGGGCGTGCTGCGGGAAGAGGGAGTGCCCCGATCAGGCCACTGGCGGGGCACTTTCCCAGTGGGTATGCCCCGTCAGTCTCGCGTGCAGCGAGCGGGCGGAGGCGTCGGTCAGGGAGGCGATCTGGTCGACGATCACCCGCTTGCGCGCGTGGTCGTCGGGCGCCTCGTCGAACAGGGCCCGGAACTGGGGCTCGAGACCGTCCGGAGCGCGGGCGGTGAGCGCCTCGGCCAGTTCGGCCACGACCACCCGCTGGTCGGCGCGCAGCCGCTCCTGCTCGGCGCGCTGCATCACGTACCGGTCGGCGACCGCCTTGAGCACGGCGCACTCCATGCGGGCCTCGCGGGGCACGACGAGTTCGGCGCCGTAGCGGGTGAGCCGGCCGCCGCCGTACGCGGCCCGGGTGGCGCCCTCGGCGGCCAGGCAGAACCGGCCGATGAGCTGGCTGGTGGCGTCCTTGAGGCGGGCCTGGGCGACCGCCGTGCCGTCGTAGCCGTGCGGCCACCACTCCTGGTCCTGGAGCCGGTCGAGGGCCTCGGCGAGTTCGGCGGGGTCGGTGCCCGCCGGGACGTACCGGCCGACGGCGACCTCGAACACCGCCTGCCGCTCGGGTTCGGCGTGCAGGCAGTTCGGGTCGATGTGGCCGGCGTGCAGCCCGTCCTCGACGTCGTGCACCGAGTAGGCCACGTCGTCGGACCAGTCCATGACCTGTGCCTCGAAGCAGGTGCGGGTGCCGGGGGCGGTCTTGCGGAGCCAGTCGAACACCGGGCGGTCGTCCTCGTACACGCCGAACTTCACGGACGCCGGGTCGGTGGGGTGGGCGCCGCGCGGCCAGGGGTACTTGGTGGCGGCGTCGAGGGCGGCGCGGGTGAGGTTCAGGCCGACGGAGCCCTCGGGGGTGAACCGCTTGGGCTCGATGCGGGTGAGCAGTCTGAGGGACTGGGCGTTGCCCTCGAAGCCGCCGCAGTCGTCGGCGAACTCGTTCAGCGCCTGTTCGCCGTTGTGGCCGAAAGGCGGGTGGCCGAGGTCGTGGGAGAGGCAGGCCGCTTCGACCAGGTCGGGGTCGCAGCCGAGGGCGGCGCCCAGCTCACGGCCGACCTGGGCGCACTCCAGGGAGTGGGTCAGGCGCGTCCGGGGACTGGCGTCCCAGGCCTGGCTGCGGGTCCCGGGGGTGACCACCTGGGTCTTGCCGGCCAGCCGGCGCAGGGCCGCGGAGTGCAGGACGCGGGCGCGGTCGCGCTGGAAGGCGGTGCGGCCCGGTCGCTTGTCGGGTTCGGGTGCCCAGCGTTCGGCCGACGTCGGGTCGTAGGCCAGGAGGGGTGCGGTGCCGGTATGTGCGGTGCCTTCCATGGCTCGACAGTACGGGGCGGTGGTGACGATCGGGGGGTACGGGGCGCCTGATCGCCCGCCGGGGTGTGTCGGGTCGGTGGTTCCGCGCCACCGTCGGGTCTCAGGCCGACGCCAGTTCCGCCTCTGTCAGCGCCTGTGCCTGGTCGTAGCGGTGCAGGACCAGGCGGGCCATCGAGTCGTGGGCGCCCAGCGGGGCCGAGGCGATCCACGGCGCCGCCTGTGCGCACTGGGTCGCGAACCGCCCCGGCGCGGTGAAGCAGGAGGCGATCGCCACCCGGTCGCGGCCGCGTGCGGCCAGAGCCCGCACCGCGGTGTCGACCGTCGGGGTGGCCGCCGAGGCGTAGGCCGGGATCACGGGGACGCCGAGGCGGTCGGCGAGGAGGCGGGCCGTGCGGCGGGTGTCGGCGGCCGAGTCGGGGTCGCGGGAGCCCGCCGCCGCGAGGACGACCGCGCCCGTGCGGCGCGTGGCGGCGTCCTGAGCCGGGGGCCACCCCGCCTCCAGCAGGCGGGCGTGCAGGGTGTCCACCAGCAGCGGGTGCGGGCCCAGCGGGGCGGCCACGCGTGTAAGCGCGGACGAGGCGGCGGCCATTTCGGGGATGTCCCGCTTGACGTGGTAGCCCCGGCCGAGGAGCAGCGGTACGAGGACCGCGGGGGCGGCTCCGAGTGCGGCCAGGGTGTCCGGGAGCAGCGGCTCGTTCAGCTCGATGTGGCCCAGGTGGACGGAGAGGCCGGGGCGCTGCTCGCGCACCCGGTCCCGCAGGGCCCGTACGGTCCGCAGCGCGTTCGGGTCGCGGCTGCCGTGGGCGACCAGGACCAGGGCGGGCGGGGCGGGGGCCGGTGCGGTGCGGTGGCGTCCGCTCGGCGAGACGAGCCGGAGCCGGTCGGCGAGCCGGCTGCTGATGCTGTTCATGAGGTTCGCCGTGCTGTCGAGGTGGAGGGTGGACTCGTCGCTGAGAGGGTTCGACGCCGTCATGGAACGATCCTGACGTGGGTTCGTTGCGCCGCCGTTGCCGGACGGTCACGGGTATTTTCCGCGGCTTCACCCCGTGCGGATGCACGCTGTGAGGGCGAACCGGTTCGTCCGGCTGAACCGGATCCGCGTGACCCGCGTCCTTCTGGTCGGAACCGATCATGGGGGGACCGCATGAAGATGCGCCGACCGCGGCTGCCGCGCACCCGCAGGGGGTGGCGGCGGCTGGTGCAGGGCGTGATGGCCGGGTGCGTGCTGGCGCTGCTGCCGGCGACCTGGCTGTACGTGTCGACGGCGGACCGGCTGCGGACCGCGGCGGACGTGCCGCGCACCGGGGTCGCGGTGGTGTTCGGGGCCGGGCTGTGGGACGGGGAGCCGTCGCCGTACCTCGCGCACCGCCTGGACGCGGCGGCCGGGCTGTACCGGGAGGGGCGGATCGAGGCGGTCCTCGTCACCGGCGACAACAGCCGCGAGGACTACGACGAGCCCGACGCCATGCGCGCCTATCTGACCCGGCACGGGGTGCCGGAGGCGCGCATCGTCAGCGACTACGCGGGCTTCGACACCTGGGACTCCTGCGTGCGGGCCAGGAAGATCTTCGGGGTGGACCGGGCGGTGCTGATCAGCCAGGGCTTCCACATCCGGCGGGCGGTGGCGCTGTGCGAGGCGGCTGGGGTGGACTCGTACGGCCTCGGGGTCGACGCCAAGCACGACGCGACCTGGTACTACGGCGGCACGCGCGAGGTGTTCGCGGCGGGCAAGGCGCTGCTGGACGCGGTGTTCCAGCCGGATCCGCGGTTCCTCGGGCCGAAGGAGCCCGGGGTGGCGCGGGCGCTCGCGTCCGGCCGGTGACCGGGGCCTCACGGCGGGCGGGCGGGCGCGGGGAGGTCGGCTTCCCGGCCGTGTAACAAGGAGCCGCCGCGGGCCGTAACACTCCGGAAGCACGCTGGTCGGCATGGAGACCACCTCGACGCCCACCCACTGCCCGTACTGCGCCCTGCAGTGTGGGATGAACATCACGCCCCTGCCCCAGGGTGGCGTCGAGGTGACCGAACGGGCGGACTTCCCGGTGAACCGGGGGGCGCTGTGCGGCAAGGGCCGTACGGCCGCCCAGGTGCTGTCGCCCGCGGCCCGGCTGACCTCGCCGCTGGTGCGGTCCGGGGGGCGGCTGGTGGAGGCGGGCTGGGAGGAGGCGCTGGACCGGATCGCCGGGGCGCTGTCGGGGGTGCGTGCGCACAGCGGGCCGGACGCGGTGGGGGTGTTCGGCGGGGGCGGCCTGACGAACGAGAAGGCGTACGGGCTCGGCAAGTTCGCGCGGGTGGTGCTCGGCACCTCGCAGATCGACTACAACGGCCGGTTCTGCATGTCCTCGGCGGCGGCCGCCGGCACCAAGGCGTTCGGCCTCGACCGGGGGCTGCCGTTCCCGCTGGAGGACATCCCGCGCACCGGCTGCGTCGTCCTGGTCGGCTCCAACCTCGCCGAGACGATGCCGCCGTCGCTCCGCTTCTTCGGCGAACTGCGCGACAACGGCGGCACGCTGATCGTCGTCGACCCGCGCCGCACGAAGACGGCCGAGCAGGCCGATCTGCACCTGGCGCCCCGGCCGGGCACCGATCTCGCCCTCGCTCTGGGCCTGCTGCACCTGGTGGTGGCCGAGGGCCGCACGGACGAGGAGTACATCCAGGAGCGCACGACCGGCTGGGAGGAGGCCCGGGCGGCGGCGATGGCGCACTGGCCGGAGTACGTGGAGCGGATCACGGGGGTGTCCGTTCCTCAACTGCGGCAGGCGGTGCGGATGTTCTGCGAGCCGGAGTCCGCGATGGTGCTCACGGCGCGGGGGCCCGAGCAGCAGTCCAAGGGGACGGACACGGTGGGCGCGTGGATCAACCTGTGCCTGGCGACGGGCCGGGCGGGCCGTCCGCTGTCCGGGTACGGCTGTCTGACCGGGCAGGGCAACGGGCAGGGCGGACGCGAACACGGGCAGAAGGCGGACCAGTTGCCCGGCTACCGCAAGCTGGACGACCCGGCGGCCCGGCGGCACGTGGCCGAGGTGTGGGGCGTGGACCCGGACAGCCTGCCCGGCCCGGGGCGCAGCGCTTACGAGCTGCTGGACGCGCTGGGCACGGACATCCGGGCGCTGCTGCTGATGGGGTCCAACCCGGTGGTGTCGGCGCCGCGCGCGGCTCATGTGGAGGAGCGGCTGCGCTCGCTGGACTTCCTGGCCGTGTGCGATGTCGTCCTCTCGGAGACGGCCGAACTCGCGGACGTCGTCCTGCCGGTGACGCAGTGGGCCGAGGAGACGGGCACGACGACCAGCCTCGAGGGCAGGGTCCTGCTGCGCCGCCGGGCCGTCGCCCCGCCCGCCGGGGTCCGCAGCGACCTGGAGGTGCTGCACGGCCTGGCCGCCCGGCTCGGCGTGGAGAAGGGCTTCCCGACCGACCCGGAGGAGGTCTTCGGGGAACTCCGCCGTGCCAGCGCGGGCGGCCCCGCCGACTACTCGGGCATCACCTACCGCCGCCTGGCGGACGAGAACGGTGTGTTCTGGCCGTGCCCGGAGCGGCCGGCGGAGGGCGCCGACGGCGCGGCCACCGGAGCCCCCTCACCGGACGGGCCCGCCTCGCCCCCCGCCCACCCCGGCACCCCCCGCCTCTTCCTCGACCGTTTCGCCACCGACGACGGCCGGGCACGGTTCGTCGCCGTGGCGCACCGGGCCAGTGCGGAGGAGCCGGACGCGGAGTATCCGCTGCTGCTGACCACCGGCCGGGTGGTGTCCCAGTACCAGTCGGGGGCGCAGACCCGCAGGGTGGCCGAGCTGAACGCGGCCGCGCCCGGCCCGTTCGTCGAACTCCACCCGCGCCTCGCGGCCCGTCTCGGCGCGGCCGAGGGCGACCCGCTGGCGGTCGTCTCCCGGCGCGGCCGCGCCGTGGCCCCCGCCCGCATCACCACCGCGATCCGCCCCGACACGGTCTTCATGCCCTTCCACTGGCCGGGCGAGGGCCGGGCCAACACCCTCACGAACCCGGCCCTGGATCCCACGTCGAAGATGCCCGAGTTCAAGACCTGCGCGGTACGCGTGGAGCCCCTCGGGCCCCAGCGGTAGAACGCCGCAAGGCCTCCGGGTCGGGCTCAACCGCGTTCCCGCCAGTTGCCGCCCGTTATCCGCCGTCCCCCGGTCCGCAGGCGGGCGGCGATGGCGGGGGACGCCAGGTAGACCCAGGCCCGGGTCGTCGTGCCGTTGGGGCGTTCGACGGGGCGGGCGACCCGTTCGTAGAGGTTGTGTGGGTCGCCAGGGGTGTATTCCTCCAGGCGGTCGAGTTCGGCCAGGAGCCCGGCGTAGGACCGTGCTGACGCGGTGACGAGTTCGCCGCTGACCGTGCCGCCGGGCTCCTCGACGGCGTAGGGGTAGCCGGGGCCGTCGTACAGCGCGGCGCCCAAAAATCGTCCCGGTTCCTCCTGTTCCGTCCGTCCGCGCAGGAACAGGTCGTGGTTGCGCTCGCCGGGGCGGAGGGTGCCGTAGACGAAGAACGGCAGCGGGTCCAGGGCGTCCGGAGTGATCACGGAAACGATTCTCCTCCTACGCCGCCTTCTCACACATCTCCATGAAGGCGCTATGGACATGACATGTCATGGGCCCCTTAAATCTCAGTCAACACAGCGCCCCCGCCCCCACGCCTCGAAGGCGCCTCCCCAAGGAGACAGATGAGCCGGATACGTCAGCACATCCGGGGTTCCCGTCGCCTCGCCACCGCCGGCGTCGCCGCCACCACCGCGACACTCCTGGCCGCCGCCCTCTCCCCCGCCGCCCACGCCGACGGCCGCCCGACCCGGGCCACCGCCGTCGAGAACGCGGCCTCGGCCATCGTGGCACAGGCGAAGAACCTCGGTCTGACCTCCGCCCAGGACACCAGCGTCCGGGACGTGATCGTCGACAGCAACGGCATCCAGCACGTCCGGTACGACCGTACGTACCATCAGCTTCCGGTACTCGGCGGCGACTTCGTCGTCCACCTCGCGCCGGACGGGGCCTACCGCAGCGCCGACCGCGCGACCAGAACCAGGATCTCGGTTCCCTCCACCACCCCGAAGCTGTCCGCGCCCAGGGCCGCCGACCTCGCGGTGAACGCCCTGCGGGCCGCCAACCTCGGCGAGAAGCTGCGGCAGGTGAAGGCCAAGCCCGAGCTGGTCGTCGACGCCCTGCACGGCGCCCCGAAGCTCGCCTGGCGCACCAACGCCGTCGGCCAGGACTCGCTCGGCAACCCGGTCGCCCGGACCGTGCTGACCGACGCCCTCACCGGCGCCCAGATCGACGCCTGGGACAGCATCGAGACGGCCACCGGCGACGGCAAGTCGCTGTACAGCGGGACCGTGCCGATGGAGACCACGCAGTCCGGCTCCTCGTACCAGCTGAAGGACCCGACCCGCGGCAACACCTACACCGGTGACGCCGAGGGCAAGACCGACCTGTGCTTCTTCGGGATCTGCTTCAGCCGGGCCCCCGCGACCCTGTTCACGGACGCGGACAACCACTGGGGCACGGGCAGCACCGCCGACCGCGCCTCGGCCGCCGTCGACGCCCAGTACGGCACCAACGAGACCTGGGACTACTACAAGAACGTCCACGGCCGCAGCGGCATCGCGGGCGACGGCAAGGGCTCGTACAACCGCGTCCACTACGGCAGCAACTACAACAACGCCTTCTGGGACGACAGTTGCTTCTGCATGACGTACGGCGACGGTGACGGCACCACCTTCGGGCCGCTGGTGGCGCTGGACGTGGCCGGGCACGAGATGAGCCACGGTGTGACGTCGAAGACGGCCGCGCTGACCTACTCGGGCGAGTCCGGCGGCCTGAACGAGGCCACCTCGGACATCCTCGGCACGATGGTCGAGTGGTACGCGAACAACTCCTCCGACCAGGGTGACTACCTGATCGGCGAGAAGATCGTGAAGCCGGGCTTCGGCAAGGCGGCCCTGCGCTTCATGGACAAGCCGTCCAAGGACGGCAGCTCCGCGGACTACTGGAGCTCGTCGGTCGGCAACCTCGACGTCCACTACTCCTCGGGCGTCGCCAACCACTTCGCCTACCTGCTGAGCGAGGGCAGCGGCGCGAAGACCATCAACGGCGTCGACTACAACTCGCCGACGTCCAACGGCTCGACGGTCACCGGTATCGGCCGGGACAAGGTCGGCAAGATCTGGTACCGGGCGCTGACGGTCTACATGACGTCCTCCACGAACTACGCGGGCGCCCGCACGGCCACCCTGAACGCCGCCAAGGACCTCTACGGCGCGGGCAGCGCGGAGTACAACGCGGTGGCCGCCGCCTGGAGCGCGGTCAACGTCAACTAGGTCTCGGCGACACGCGCGTCGGGCGGCCGTCCCGGTCCACTGGGTACCGGGGCGGCCGCCCTGCGCGTGCGCCGTGCGGCGCGCCCGGTCCGCTCCCGCCCGCCGTCGGCGAGGCGGGTTCCCACCGCCACACGGGTGCCGGTCACCCGTTCACCCCCGCCCCGCGCTCCATTCGTGTGCTCTTCCCCAGGCCCCCCTCACCCGCCTCTGACCAGCCACGATTCACCTCCTCTAGCCCGTGTGGGGGTCCCGCGCGCCACCCGTTCAGCACGTTCCTGACCGAGCGTCAGCAAGCGCCGCGGCCCGACTGCGATTTTCCTCGGAAGGGCAGGGGCGTGCCCCTGAGCGAGTCGGAGGAACGTGACGGACAAGCCCTGGGGAGCACCATGCGACGCACCGCCCGTCTGCTGACCGGTACCGCGCTCGCCGTGGCCACGGCGGGACTCGCCACGGCACCGGCCCACGGCGGCACGGCTCCGGCGGCGGCTCGCCTGCGAAGCGCTCCGGCCGCGGCCGGGACCGGCGGCCTGCAGGTGAACCCGGCCACCGCGGTGCCCGGCGGCGAGGTCACCGTGAACACCGCGGCGTGCGGCGCGAAGGGCACGGCGATCGCCGACGCGGGCGCGGTCGGCACCGGAACCTTCATGCTGGCGCCGGGCGCGAACGAGGGCGAGGCGACCGGCGGGTTCCGGGTGCCGGCGGGCGCCCAGCCGGGGACGTACGAGATCGTCGCGAAGTGCGCCGAGGGCGACCGGCTGGTCACGGGCGACCTGGTGGTGGCGCTCAGCACGGCGCGCATGGGCGCGGCGCCCGAGCAGGTGCGGCCGCGGGGAAGCGTGAAGACGGGGGTCGGTGGCGCACTCGGCACCGACCCCGTGCAGACCGCGGCGGGCGTGACGGCTCTGGCCGTCGCCGCCGCGGGCGGTACCTGGCTCCTGCATCGCCGGGCGAGAGGCGACGGGATCTGACGGACACCCTCCGCTGTCCGTCCGCCGGTACCGCACATCCCGCCCCCTCCGGGTCCGACGCCCCTCGCGGCCCGGAGGGGGAGGGGGTCCGCCCCGTGGTGGGCCGCAACGATTCCGAAGGGCCCGTTCGGGGTGCGCCCCGTGGAGATGGGGATCTCATGCGCAGAGTCGGGGACACCGCGATAGCCGCCGTCACCGTCGTCGCCCTGGGCTCGGGGGCGTGGCTGCTCGCCGGTCCGGGCGTGACGCACGCGCCGCCGCAGCCGGCCGCCGCCGAGGGCCGGCCCGACCCGGTCGAGCAACGGCTCGGGGCCACCGCGCTGGCGCCCTCCCCGCCGACCCGCATCCGCATCCCCTCGATCCGGGTGAACGCCCCTCTGACGGGCCTGGGCCTCACCCCCGCGGGCAGCCTGGACGTGCCGCCCGCGGGGAACAAGAACCTCGCCGGCTGGTACGAGGCCGGCACCACTCCCGGCGAGACGGGCACCGCGATCGTCGCCGGCCATGTGGACAACTCCGAGGGCCCGGCCGTCTTCTACGACCTGGGCGCCCTGAAACGCGGAGCCGTCATCGAGATCGACCGGCGCAACGGCGGCGTGGCCGTCTTCACCGTGGACGCGGTGGAGGTGTACCCGGCCAGCGCCTTCCCCGACGACAAGGTGTACGGCGCGGCCGAGCGGCCCGAGCTGCGGGTCATCACCTGCGGCGGCGGCTATTCGAAGGCCACCGGGTACCAGGGCAACGTGGTGGTCTTCGCCCACCTGACCGGCAGCCGCTGACGACCGCCTCCCAGGGCGGTGAAGCGGGCCCGCCCCGGCATTCGCGCACCTCACAGCCCTCGCCCGGCACCCGGCGGGACCCTCACACCCCCGGCCCGGCACCGCTGAGGGCAGCGTTCCCCACGGGAAACAGGGGTGATGCGGCCGGGTAACGTCGAAGCCGCACGCTGCGTTGCATGACCTCGAATACGCGTGTGGTGGTGATCGGCGCCGGCCTCGCGGGCGTACGGCTCGCCCGGCGGCTCGGAGAGCTGGGCACGCCCGCGCTGCTCGTCGGCGAGGAGGAGCACCGGCCGTACAACCGGGTGCTGCTCGCCGAGGTGCTGGCCGGGCGGTATGCCCCGGAGGTGATCGCCCTCCCCGCGCCCGGCGGGCTCCGGCGCGCCCGGGTCACCGGCATCGACCGCGCGGCCCGGCGGCTGCGGTGCGCCGACGGCTCGCTGATCGGATACGACACCCTGGTGCTGGCCACCGGCTCCAACCCGGTGCTGCCGCCGCTGCGCGGCCTGTTCACTCCTGACCACCAGCTTCCCGAGGGCGTCCACGCGTTCCGCACGATGGACGACTGCCTGGGCCTGTCCAAGGCGGTTCGGCCGGGCGCGCGGGCGGTCGTCGTCGGCGGTGGGCTGCTCGGGGTGTCCGCGGCCCGTGCGCTGGCCGTGCGCGGCGCTCAGGTGATGCTCGCCCAGCAGGCCGAACGGCTCATGGAGCGCCAGCTCGACCCGAACGCCTCCCGGCTGGTGCTGCGGCACCTGACGGACCTGGGCGTCGAAGTGCACACCGAGTGCCGGGTGCGGGACGTGCGGTGCGTCGGCGGCGCGGTCCGCTCGGTGGAGATGGCCGACGGGTACGCTCTCGACGCCGACCTCGTGGTCCTGGCCTGCGGAGTCCACCCGCGCACCGGTCTGGCGGAACAGGCCGGCCTCGCCGTCCGCAAGGGCGTCCTCGTCGACGACGAACTGCGCACCTCCGACCCGCACATCCACGCCCTGGGCGACTGCGCCGAGCACGACGGCACGGTCTACGGGCTCGCCACCCCGGCCCTGGAACAGGCCGAGGCGCTGGCCGCCCTGCTCGCCGGCGACGCCGGCGCCCGCTACCGCGGGACCCGTTCGCTGACCCGGCTCACCCTGACCGGACCCGACTCCCCCTTCGACCTGGCCGCGTTCGGCGAGACCGAGGCCCGCCCCGGCGACGACGTCGTCCAGCTCGCCGACGCCACCCGGGGCACCTACCGCAAGGTCGTCGTCCGCGACGACCGCCTGGTCGGCGGGGTCCTGGTCGGCGAACTCGGCACCGTCGGCGCGCTCGCCCGCGCCTGGGAGGGAGCGGAACCGCTCCCCGGCGACGGTCCCCTGCTTCACCTGCTCACCAACGATGGAGGCTCCTGATGACCGCCACCCAGGGGGCCACCCCCACGATCGTGCTCGTCGGCCACGGCATGGTCGGCCAGCGCTTCCTCGAGGCGCTCGCCGAGCGTGGCCTGACCGCCACGCACCGCGTGGTCGTGCTGTGCGAGGAACCGCGTCCGGCGTACGACCGGGTGCAGCTCACCTCGTACTTCTCGGGCCGCACACCCGAGGAACTGTCCATGACCGACATGGAGTTCATCAAGGACCACGGAATCGAGCTGCACGTCGGCGACCCGGCGGAGACGGTCGACCGCGAGGCGCGGAAGGTGACCGCCCGCTCGGGTCTGGTCGTCGGATACGACGTCCTCGTCCTGGCCACCGGCTCCTACCCGTTCGTGCCACCGGTGCCGAACAAGGACGCCACCGGCTGTTTCGTCTACCGGACCATCGAGGACCTCCTCGCGATCGAGGAGTACGCGCGGACGAGGGCGACCACCGGCGCGGTGGTCGGCGGTGGTCTGCTCGGCCTGGAGGCGGCGGGCGCGCTCAAGGGCCTCGGACTCACCTCCCACATCGTGGAGTTCGCGCCGCGCCTGATGCCGGTGCAGGTGGACGAGGGCGGTGGCGCGGCGCTGCTGCGCACCATCGAGGACATGGGCCTGAGTGTGCACACCGGTGTGGGCACGCAGGAGGTCGTCGTCGGTGAGGACGGCGCGGTCACCGGCATGAAGCTGTCGGACGGCTCCGAACTCGCCACCGACCTGGTGGTGTTCTCCGCCGGTGTCCGCCCCCGCGACCAACTGGCCCGGGACTGCGGCCTGGCGGTCGGCGAGCGCGGCGGCATCACCGTCGACGATCAGTGCCGTACCGTCTCGGACCCGCACGTGTTCGCGATCGGCGAGTGCGCGCAGGCGTCGGACGGCCGGGTGTACGGCCTGGTGGCCCCCGGCTACGAGCAGGCGGAGACGGCGGCGGCGACCATCGCCGAGGACGAGGCGTCCTTCACCGGCGCCGACCTCTCCACCAAGCTGAAGCTGCTCGGCGTGGACGTGGCCTCCTTCGGCGACGCGCACGGCACCGCCGAGGACTGCCTGGACGTCGTCTACTCCGACTCCCGCGCCGGCCTGTACAAGAAGCTGGTCATCGGCCGGGACGGCACGCTGCTCGGCGGCATCCTGGTCGGCGACGCGGAGGCGTACGGCACCCTGCGCGCGCTGACCGGGTCGGTTCCCCCCATCTCCCCCGAGTCGCTCGTCCTGCCCGCCGGAGCGGACTCGGGGGCCCAGCTCGGCCCGTCGGCCCTGCCGGACGAGGCGATCATCTGCTCCTGCCACAACGTCAGCAAGGGCACCATCCGCGGCGCGGTCACCGAGCACCGGTGCACCACCGTGCCCGAGGTGAAGAAGTGCACCAAGGCCGGTACCGGCTGCGGCAGTTGTGTGAAGGTGCTCGGGCAGCTCGTCACCGCCGAGCTGGAGGCGTCCGGCGTCGAGGTCGACAAGGGCCTGTGCGGCTGCTTCGCCCAGACCCGCGAGGAGCTCTACGAGATCGTCCTCGCCCTGCGCCTCACCTCGTACCAGGAGCTGCTTGACCGTTACGGCCGCGAGGACGCCCGGGGCGGCGACGGCTGCGAGGTGTGCAAGCCGGCGGTGGCCTCGGTCATCGCCTCGCTCGCCCCGGCGATCGGCGCCAGCGGCTATGTACTGGACGGCGAGCAGGCGGCCCTCCAGGACAGCAACGACCACTTCCTCGCCAACCTGCAGAAGAACGGCTCCTACTCGGTCGTGCCGCGCATCCCCGGTGGTGAGATCGCGCCCGAGAAGCTGATCGTGATCGGCGAGGTCGCCCGGGACTTCGGCCTCTACACGAAGATCACCGGCGGTCAGCGGATCGACATGTTCGGCGCCCGGGTGGAGCAGCTCCCGCTGATCTGGGCCCGCCTGGTGGACGCCGGTTTCGAGTCGGGCCACGCGTACGGCAAGTCCCTGCGCACGGTGAAGTCCTGTGTGGGGCAGACCTGGTGCCGCTACGGGGTGCAGGACTCCGTCCGGATGGCGATCGACCTGGAGCTGCGCTACCGGGGCCTGCGCTCCCCGCACAAGCTCAAGTCGGCCGTCTCGGGCTGTGCCCGGGAGTGCGCGGAGGCCCAGTCCAAGGACTTCGGCGTCATCGCCACGTCCAACGGCTGGAACCTGTACGTCGGCGGCAACGGCGGCGCCACCCCGCGCCACGCCGACCTGCTCGCGCAGGACCTGTCCGACGCCGAACTGGTGCGGCTGATCGACCGGTTCCTGATGTTCTACATCCGTACCGCCGACCGTCTCGAGCGCACCTCCACCTGGCTGGAGCGGATCCCCGGCGGCCTGGACCACGTGCGGGACGTGGTGGTGCACGACTCGCTCGGTATCTGCGACGAGCTGGAGGCCCTGATGTGGGCCCATGTCGCGCACTACCGGGACGAGTGGGCCGAGACCATCGACGACCCCGAGAAGCTGGCCCGGTTCGTGTCCTTCGTGAACGCCCCGGACACCCCGGACCCGGTGGTCGCCTTCGTACCCGAACGCGACCAGATGAAGCCCGACCTGCCGCTGCTGTCCATCGGCCTGCGACCGGCCGACGACGTTCTGGAAGGAAGCGCCAAGCGATGACCCTGGCTCCCGAGACGACCGATCTGCTGGTCCAGCTCCGGCTGGAGGACGGCTGGTTCACCGTGTGCGACCTGCACCGGCTGGTGCCCGGCCGCGGCATCGCCGCCCTGCTGCCGGACGGCCGCCAGGTGGCGGTGTTCCGGGACCGCGCGGACCGGCTGTACGCCATCGACAACCGCGACCCGTTCGGCGGCGCCGCCGTCCTCTCCCGCGGCCTGACCGGCACCCACCAGGGCCGCCCGTTCGTGGCCTCCCCGCTGCTGAAGCAGCGTTTCGACCTGGAGACCGGGCAGTGCCTGGACGACGAGTCGGTCCGGGTGACGGCGTACCGGGTGCGCAGCGCCTGAGGCGGCGGGCTGGACGGTGGTGCCCGGGCCGGCGACGGCCCGGGCACCACCGTCCCGTCGTCGGCCGGTCAGGTCCGCAGGGCGTCGTACGGTACGCCCGTGAGCTGCTCGGAGGCGGCCCAGAGCCGGGCCGCGGCCTCGTCGTTTTGGGCCCAGGGCGCGCGGCGGGAGGGGGCCGGGGAGCCGCGCCACATCGCGAAGGACGGTCCCCAGAACGAGTCGGGCCGTACGCCGGGCGCGGTCGCCGCGTACAGCGTGGGCAGCGCGCCCGCCTCGGCCGGCTGGGCGAAGGCCCGGTTGCCGAGTTCCATCATCCGCTCGGCGCCCCGGCGCCCCTCGGCACGCGGTCCGGCCGTCTGGAGGTTGGTGGCGGCGTACCCCGGGTGCGCGGCGGCCGCGACGGCATCGGAGCCGTGGGCGGCCAGCCGGCGGCACAGTTCGTGCGTGAAGAGCAGGTTGGCGGTCTTGGAGCGGGCGTAGGCGGTCCAGCGCCGGTAGTGCCGCTCGCTATTGAGGTCGCGCGGATCGATGTTGGCGAGGACGTGCATGAAGCTGGACACGGTGACGATCCGGGCGCCCGGGGTGGCCAGCAGGGCGGGCAGGAGCAGTCCGGTGAGCGCGAAGTGCCCGAGGTGGTTGGTCCCGAACTGCCGCTCGAACCCGTCGGCGGTCGTGCCGTACGGCACCGCCATCACACCGGCGTTGTTCACGAGCAGGTCGAGCCGTTCGTACGGCAGCGAGGCCGCGAACTCACCGACGGACGCCAGATCCCCGAGGTCCAGCCGGCCGAGCTCCACCCGGGCACCCGGCACCTCGCCCCGCAGCCGCTCGACGGCGTCCCTCCCCCGCGTCTCGTCGCGGCAGGCGAGCACCACCCGGGCCCCCTTGCGGGCCAGCTCGCGCGCGGTGACGTAACCGAGCCCGCTGTTGGCACCGGTGACCACGGCGGTGCGGCCGCTCTGGTCGGGGATGTCCTGCGCGGTCCAGCCC
This sequence comes from Streptomyces sp. NPDC041129, assembly GCF_055592265.1. NCBI lineage: Bacteria > Bacillati > Actinomycetota > Actinomycetes > Kitasatosporales > Streptomycetaceae > Streptomyces > Streptomyces sp. NPDC041129. The sequence goes on from NZ_JBVIYV010000001.1 coordinate 1,251,728, forward strand.
ATACGGGCCCCTCCTCAACTGCACAGGGTGCACGGGCCGACGGCTCGGCCCGGAACCTGGCGGCTCCAGCCTAGGCGCCGGGGCCACGGTTCCCCCGACGACATGGCGACCGGAACGGGACGGAGGGGCGGCACCCCCGCACAGGGTGTACGGCTGACCGTCTGAGCTGGGACATCACCCCTTCCCTCTTACCTGAGGGCACTCTAAGGGCACTCCGGGAGCGCCCACGGCATGAGGCAGGTGGGCGTCAACGACAGACGCATCGCTGGGAACGAGCAGAACCCATTGCCGATAGTGGCGTTGCCGTCAGATCCTCCGTCCGACCATCCTCATCCGGTTGACTCGGCCATCGAGACTTCGGCGACCTCGCGTTGCGGCCAGGGCTTCTGGTGTCCGTCCAGATTGCCCTACGCGCGGCAGCGAGTACGGTGGAATTGCGTGCATAGCCCAGTCGTCAGCGCTTGCCACCTGAAGGTGAGGACTCGACGCCGAGCGCCGAGCCGGTTACAGACGCCCCCCACGGCATGCATGCAGCGCGGGCCGAAAAATCGGACACGCTCTCTTTCAGAGAGTTAGTCGACCTTTCAAGCGTAGAACGATTTCGCTACGATCACACACATTCCTCCGCCGCCGCGCATTGCACAACATTTCGCGATCGGCAACAAGAGGGAGAATAACGATGCAAGTAAAGGGAATAGGCGATCACGAGGCCGGAGTATACGGGACAAGCGAGACGGAAGACGGCGTCCTCGGGGTCGGGAAAATCGCTGCCAAAGCGGGCGTGGCCGGCGTCAACGACAACGGCGGCAACGGCGTATGGGGCAGTGGTCGCACGGGAGTAGCAGGTGCTGGGGGAGATGGGAATGGCGTCGTAGGAACAAGCGAGACGAACGACGGCGTCCTCGGGGTGGGGAAGGCTGCCGGTAAAGCGGGCGTGACCGGCGTCAATAACGGCGGCACCGGTGTGTATGGTAAAGGTTTGCACGCCGGTAAGTTCGACGGAAAAGTCGTGGTCAATGGACCTGTAGACGTTGCAGCGTCCGTTCAAGCAAGTGCCATAAATGCGGTCGCCGCGAATTTTTCAGGAGTCGTGGACTGCCAGAGAGTCCACGAACATGGAGGCGACTACGCGGAGACATTCGGGTCGGAGAATGACGCTGAACCCGGCACAGTGCTCGTCATTGACGATGACGGTCTACTGACACCATGTCACGCCGACTACGACAAACGCGCTGCGGGCGTCGTATCGGGTGCGGGCGGGTTGTTGCCCGGTAGCGTCATGCAGAGCCAGCCCGACGCGGCGCACCAAGTGACGGTGGCCCTAGCTGGACAGGTATACGCCAAGGCAGATGCCAATTACGGAGCCATCTCCGTAGGCGATTTGCTCACCACCTCGCCCACCGAGGGTTTCGCCATGCGAGTAGAGGATCCCGATCGTGCAGTCGGCGCAATCGTCGGGAAGGCGTTGTCCTCCATGAGCAGCGGAACAGGCCTAATCCGCATGCTGGTGCTGCCCTGTTGAGGTGAACTACCACGCACCAGTGACGACGCAGAGCGTGAAGCCGAACACCGGCGCGCGCGAGAGGGGAACCCTCACAGGCTGTACGGCTGACTTCCCCACTTGAGAAGTCAGCCGTTCTTCACACCCTCAGGGCAAATCGCCCAGCGCGGCCTCCATCATGGCGGCTGTCCGGTCCTCCTCCGCCTCCCACAGATGCGTGTAGACGTTCAGCGTGATCGACGGCTTGGCGTGACCGAGCCTCATCTGTACCTGCTTCGGCGTCGCCCCGTTCTTGATCAGGACTGAGGCGTAGAAGTGACGCAGATCGTGAAGCGTCGTGTCCTCGGGGACGCGAACCTTGCTGCCGGCCTTCTTCAGGTGTTCGTTCGCCCGCTTGACGTTCCGGGCCCACACCTTCGCCCAGCTCCCCCGCCGGATCGCTCCGCCGGTCTCGCTGGTGTACAGCAACCGAGCATGGCGCCATACGGGCTTCCTCGGGTTCGTCCGATCCTCGATGTGCACGGGCTGCGGTGGGAACTTCTGGCGGTGCCGTGCCATCTCGTCCACGACCGAGCGCCCCTGAGGGACAGACCGATAGCTCTGCCTGGTCTTCGGTTCTCCGAGGTAGGGCACCCCCTTGTCGGGGCCGATCAACTGCTGTTTGACAGTCACGGTCTCCGCAGGATCTCCGTCCTCCAGCCCGAACAACTCACCTTGTCGTAGGCCGGTTGATGCGGCTTGCCTCACCAGGGCACGGTATCGGGGAGACGCGGTCACGATGAGCGCCTTCACCGCTTCCGGATGAAGCGGGTGAATCTCCGGATAAAAGACCTCCGGCGGCTTCAGTCCCTCCCATGGGTACTTCGGAATGATCCCCTCTTGGTGAGCCGTCTTCAGGATGCTGGTGCAGACGTTCCATGGCGTCGCAAAGGTCGACGGAGCGATGACGGCCGACCGTTCCTTGATCCACCTCTGTCCGTCTGCCCGCTCAATCTGCCCGATCGCCCGATCACCGAACGTCGGGTAGATGTGCAGTCGTAGGGCGCGCTCTACGTTCGTCTCGGTTCGCTCGCGGTGTACGGCTGTCTCCTGCCAGCGTTCGGCGATAGCCCTGAACTTCTGCTTACCCAACTCCCGGTTCACGAAGGTGCTGGTGTCGAGTTCAGTTGTCACCTTGGCGGCCCGGGAGTCCGCAGCCGACTTCTTCTCGAAGTTCTCCTTGCACTGCTTGCCGGACAAGTCCCGCCCCCGGCGCACGCCACCGAACGTGTCACGCCCGAGCCGCACCCCCAGGGCACAACGAGGGCACAACGGCGTCGCGCGGGTTCAACGGCAGCCAACAGCAGCAAACGTCATTCTTCCTGGTCAGCGGCGTAGCTTGACAGTCTCCGCAGATGATGTACGAAGGGGCGGCACCCCCGCACAGGGTGCCGCCCCTCCTTGGTGCGCCGGAGCCGCCGTCGATCGGTCTTGAGGGTCGGGGACCGACGACGGCTCCGGGGCCGGTGGGGGTCAGCGGTGGTCGCTGCCCGCCGACTGGGTGGCCGCCCGGCCCGCTTCCAGGCGGGCGACCGGGATGCGGAACGGGGAGCAGGAGACGTAGTCCAGGCCGGCCTCGTGGAAGAAGTGGACCGACTCCGGGTCGCCGCCGTGCTCGCCGCAGACGCCGAGCTTGAGGTCGGGCCGGGTGGCCCGGCCGGCCTGGGCGGCCGCCTTCACCAGGGAGCCGACGCCGTCCTTGTCGATCGTCTCGAACGGGCTGACGCCGAAGATGCCCTTCTCCAGGTAGGCCGTGAAGAAGCTCGCCTCCACGTCGTCCCGGGAGAAGCCCCACACCGTCTGCGTCAGGTCGTTGGTGCCGAAGGAGAAGAACTCGGCGGCCTCGGCGATCTGGCCGGCGGTCAGCGCGGCGCGCGGCAGCTCGATCATCGTGCCGATGGCCAGCTTGAGCTTCGTGCCGGTCGCCGCCTCGACCTCCGCGATGACCTGGTCGGCCTCGTCGCGGACGATCTCCAGCTCCTGGACCGTGCCGACCAGCGGGATCATGATCTCGGCGCGCGGGTCGCCCTTGGCCGCCTTGCGCTCGGCCGCGGCCTCGGCGATGGCGCGGACCTGCATGGTGAACAGGCCGGGGATGACCAGGCCGAGACGGACACCGCGCAGACCGAGCATCGGGTTCTGCTCGTGCAGGCGGTGGACCGCCTGGAGCAGGCGCAGCAGGTTCTCGTGCGGCTCCTGACGGGCCTCGGCGAGGGCCACGCGGACGGAGAGTTCCGTGATGTCCGGCAGGAACTCGTGCAGCGGCGGGTCGAGCAGGCGGACGGTGACCGGCAGGCCGTCCATCGCCTCGAACAGCTCGACGAAGTCCTTCTTCTGCAGCGGCAGGAGCTGCTTCAGGGACTCCTCGCGCTCCTCCTCGGTGTCGGCGAGGATCAGGCGCTCGACCAGTTCCCGGCGGTCGCCGAGGAACATGTGCTCGGTGCGGCACAGGCCGATGCCCTGGGCGCCGAAGCGGCGGGCGCGCAGCGCGTCCTCGGCGTTGTCGGCGTTGGCGCGCACGCGCAGCCGGCGCTTGCGGTCGGCGAAGGCCATCATGCGGTGCACGGCTTCGACCAGTTCGTCGGCGTCGTCGGCGCCCGGGTGCATCCGGCCCTCGAAGTACTCCACGACCGGGGAGGGGACCACCGGGACCTCGCCCAGGTAGACCTTGCCGGAGGAGCCGTCGATGGAGATGACGTCGCCCTCCTCGACGACGTGGCCGCCCGGCACCGTCATCCGGCGGCGCTTGGTGTCGACCTCGAGCTCCTCGGCGCCGCAGACACAGGTCTTGCCCATGCCGCGCGCGACCACGGCCGCGTGGGAGGTCTTGCCGCCGCGCGAGGTCAGGATGCCCTCGGCGGCGATCATGCCGTCCAGGTCGTCGGGGTTGGTCTCCCGGCGGACCAGGATGACCTTCTCGCCCGAGCGGGACCACTTGACGGCGGTGTAGGAGTCGAAGACCGCCTTGCCGACCGCGGCGCCCGGCGAGGCCGCGATGCCCCGGCCGACCTTCTCGACCTTGGCGGACTCGTCGAAGCGCGGAAACATGAGCTGGGCGAGCTGGGCGCCGCTGACGCGCTGCAGCGCCTCGGTCTCGTCGATCAGGCCCTGGTCCACGAGCTGGGTCGCGATCCGGAAGGCGGCACCGGCGGTGCGCTTGCCGACGCGGGTCTGCAGCATCCAGAGCTGGCCGCGCTCGATGGTGAACTCGATGTCGCAGAGATCCTTGTAGTGGTTCTCCAGGGTCTCCATGATCTGCATGAGCTGGTCGTACGACTTCTTGTCGATGTTCTCCAGCTCCGCGAGCGGGACCGTGTTGCGGATGCCCGCCACGACGTCCTCGCCCTGGGCGTTCTGCAGGTAGTCGCCGTAGACGCCCTGGTGGCCGGAGGCGGGGTCGCGGGTGAAGGCGACGCCGGTGCCGGAGTCGGGGCCGAGGTTGCCGAACACCATGGAACAGACGTTGACGGCGGTGCCCAGGTCGTGCGGGATGCGCTCCTGACGGCGGTACAGCTTGGCGCGGTCGCCGTTCCAGGAGTCGAAGACCGCCTTGATGGCGAGGTCCATCTGCTCGCGCGGGTCCTGCGGGAAGTCCCGGCCGGCCTCGGTCTTGACGATCTTCTTGAACTTGGTGACGAGCTTCTTGAGGTCGGCCGCCTCGAGGTCGGTGTCGACCGTGATCTTCTTGGCCTCCTTGGCGGCCTCGAGCGCCTCCTCGAACAGCTCGCCGTCGACGCCGAGGACGGTCTTGCCGAACATCTGGATGAGGCGGCGGTAGGAGTCCCAGGCGAAGCGGTCGTCGCCGGCCTGCTTGGCCAGGCCCTGCACCGACTTGTCGGAGAGGCCGATGTTCAGGACGGTGTCCATCATGCCCGGCATGGAGAACTTGGCGCCGGAGCGGACGGAGACCAGCAGGGGGTCGTCGGCCTGGCCGAGCTTCTTGCCCATCTTCTGCTCGAGGGCGTCGAGGTGCGCACTCACCTCGTCACGCAGTGCCACGGGCTCCGAGCCGCTGTCGAGGTAGACCTTGCAGGCCTCGGTGGTGATGGTGAACCCGGGAGGGACCGGCAGGCCCAGGTTGGTCATCTCGGCGAGGTTGGCACCCTTGCCGCCGAGAAGGTCCTTGAGGTCCTTGTTGCCCTCGGTGAAGTCGTAAACGAACTTCGCTACGTGGGGTTCTTTGTTTTCCGACACGGGTCTCGACTCCTTGAGGCCGCGGTGGCTGCCCTGACGGCGAGGAACATACCCAGATCGAAGGCACCTGGGTACGTCCACTTGTGCGTCATGCGCCCGTAACCACGCGTCCGCCAGTGGATTGAAAGTCAAGGCTTGGCAAGTGGAGACGCCTCGATGTTTTCACTTCTTGAACGCACCCCTACCCACAGGGGTCGCTTTTCGCTCATGTGAGCGGCTCCCAACACGCCTGAGTTCGATCGATGAACGATCAAAGGGTGGCACCCAGTGCCACTCTTTGGAGAAGTGCAGTCGCTCAAGATCCGCTCATCTGAGCGCGACCCTTATCAGGGGTGGCGAGAATCACGCTGTCACACAGAGCCGGATTTCACCATGCGGACGCCGAAACGCCCGGTTCACACGCCGAGCGCGGTGAGCCGTTCCTCCACCCGCTGCGGCGCGTACAGGTGCTCCACGACCAGCGCACCCGCGCCGACCAGCGCGGCCCGCTCACCCAGCCGCGACGTCACGATGTCCAGGTGGGCGGTGGAGCGGGGCAGTGCCCGCTGGTAGAGCAGCTCACGCACGCCGGTGAGGAAGGGGGTTCCGGCCAGATCTCCGGCGATCATCAGCACGCCCGGGTTGAGCAGGGTCACGACCGTCGCCAGCACGTCGCCCACCCGGCGCCCGGCCTCCCGGGCCAGCGCGGCCGCCTCCGGGTGCCCGGCGGCCAGCAGCTCCCGCACGTCCGAGCCGGAGGCGGCCGGCACTCCGGCCTCCGTCAGCCGCCGGGCCACGGCGCCGCCGCTGGCGACGGCGGCGAGACAGCCGTACGAACCGCACCGGCACAGCGCCTCCGCACCCACCCGGATGTGCCCGATGTCGCCCGCGCCGCCGTCCACGCCCCGGTAGATCGAGCCGTCGACCACGACTCCGGCGCCGATGCCCGTGGACACCTTGACCAGCACGAAGGCCGCGCAGTCCGGATGCCCGGTGCGCTGTTCGCCGTACGCCATGAGGTTGGCGTCGTTGTCCACCAGGACCGGGACCCCGGGGGCGCCGGTGCACTCGGTGACGGCGCGGGCGAGGCGGCCTCTTATGTCGTAGCCGTCCCAGCCGGGCATGATCGGCGGCTGCACCACCCGGCCGCTCTCGCGGTCCACCGGCCCGGGCACCGCGAGCCCGATGCCGCAGACCTCCGCCGCCTGGTGCCCCGCCTTCGCGAGCGACTCGGCGAACCAGCGGCCGAGTTCGCCGAGCACGGCCTCGGGGCCGTCCTCGATCACCAGGGTGCCGGAGCGCTCGGCGAGGATCTCGCCGGTCAGGGTGAGGACGGCGGTCCGGGCGTGCCGTGTGTCCAGGTCGGCGGCGAGGACCACCGCGTGGGAGTCGTCGAACTCCAGGGTGATGGAGGGGCGCCCGCCGAGCGGCGAGTCGACCGGGCCGCCGGCGCCCTCGCGCAGCCAGCCTGCCCGGAACAGCCGGTCCAGGCGCTGGCCGACGGTGGCGCGGGACAGGCCGGTGGCCTGCTGGAGGGCGCCGCGTGTCACGGCCCGCCCACTGCGCACCAGTTCGAGCAGATCGCCGGCGCTCGCCTGACTCCCCCTCTTCCCGGTCCTGCCCGGCCGTCCGGTCATGCGCACCCCCTTGTGTTTCCCAAGCCTGCATTACATATTGGGTTTTGCGTGTTAAATAGACGTAACCCTGCGGTAGCCACAGCCAAACCCGGTCGGCCGGACGTCTTCGGGGAGCCCCGAGTGGATCGCACTGCCCAGCTCACTGCCCGTCTCCCGGAGCGGGAGTTCGCATACGATCCGCCGCCGTCGGCGTCGTCCCTGCACGCCGGGGCCGCCCGGGTGCTGGCGGAGAACTGGACGGGCACGTCGACGGTCCCCTCCCGGAGCCTGTATCCGCACCAGTGGTCGTGGGACTCGGCGTTCATCGCGATCGGGCTGCGCCACCTGTCGCCGTTACGGGCGCAGACGGAGCTGGAGACGCTGCTGGCGGCCCAGTGGGGCGACGGGCGCGTGCCGCACATCGTCTTCAACCCCTCCGTACCCCTGGACGCGTACTTCCCGAGCCCCGACTTCTGGCGCTCCTCGACCGCCGGGCGCGCCGCCGGCGCCCCGCGCACCGTACAGACGTCCGGCATCGTGCAGCCACCGGTGCACGCGCTGGCGGCCTGGCTGGTGCACCGCGCCGATCCGGGCCTGTCGCGGGCGCGCGGCTTCCTGGCCCGGGTGTACCCCCGGCTGGCCGCCTGGCACCGGTATCTGCTGCACCGGCGGGACCTGGGCGGGGGCGGGCTGGTGTCCGTCGTGCACCCCTGGGAGCAGGGTATGGACAACAGTCCCTGCTGGGACGCCCCGCTCTCCCTGATCACCCCGGCCCCCGCCCGTTCCTTCCGCCGCGCCGACCTCGACCACGGAGCGCCCGAGGACCGGCCGACGGATCTGGACTACGGGCGGTACGTGCGGCTGGCGGCCGACTACCGCGACGGTGGGTACGCCGACGGCGGCGGGAAGTTCGCGGTCGAGGACCCGGCGTTCAACGCGCTGCTGATCGCCTCCGAGCAGGCGCTGGCACGGATCGCGGGGGAACTGGGGGCGGCCGGCACCGCCCGGTACGCACGCGCCGAGCGGCTGACGGCGGCCCTGGTGGAGCGGCTGTGGGACCCCGCGAGCGGCATGTTCCGCTGCCTGGACCTGCGGGGCGGGGGCCAGGTCCCCGAGCGGAGTGTCTCCGGTCTCGTCCCGCTGCTGCTGCCGGGGCTGCCCCGGAAGACCGCGGGCGCTGTCGTCCGCACGCTGTGCGGACCGCACTTCGGGCTGGGCACCAGCACCGAGCTGGTCCCCAGCTACGACCTCCTCGGCGAGGCCTTCGACCCGCACCGGTACTGGCGCGGCCCGGCCTGGTTCAACACGAGCTGGCTGCTGGAGCGGGGCCTGCGCGCGCACGGCCACCTCGAGCGGGCCGACGCGCTGCGCGCCGCGGTGCTGCGCCTGGCACAGGCCGGCGACTTCGCCGAGTACGTAGATCCGCACACCGGCGAGGCCTGCGGCACGACCGGCTTCGCCTGGACGGCCGCGCTCGCACTGGATCTGCTGCACCGGGGCCCGGGGGGCGACGGCGCGGACGGCGCCGGGGACACGGCCGACATGAGGGACAAGGGAGGGGACCGGGGATGACGGATCGGCAGCATCTGCTGGTGCACGGGGCGACGTTCGCCGCCCTGGGCGACCGGGGTGACATCAGCGGGGTGCGGGGCGGCAGCTCCCCGGACGGGCTGTTCGTACGGGACGCCCGGCACCTCAGCCGGTGGCAGCTCACCGTGGACGGGGCGGTGCCCGAGGTGCTCGCCCCCGTCACGGACGGCGACGCGGCCCGCTGTGTGCTGGTGCCGCGCGGCGGCCGGCAGGAGCCGCCCGCCTGCACCCTGTTCCGCGAACAGGCGGTCGGCGACAGCTCGTTCGTGGAGTCACTGCGGGTGACCGGCAACCGCCCGGTGCCCACCACGGTCCGCCTCGCCCTCACCGTCGACGCCGACTTCACCGACCAGTTCGAGCTCCGTTCCGACCACCGCACCTACGCCAAGGCCGGCGCCGTGCGCTCCCGTGAGGTGCTGGACGACGGGATCGAGTTCACCTACCGGCGCGCCGAGTGGCACTCCGTCACGACCATCACCGCCGACCCGGCCCCGGACGCCGTCGAGGAGACCGGCACCGGCGCCCGCCGCCTGGTGTGGGCCCTGGACCTGGAGCCCGACGGCACCGCCGAACTGGTGCTGCGCGTGATGGCCCGCCCGCACGGCGACCGGCGTGCCCTGCGGGTGCCCCGCTCCCCCGCCTCGGTGAACGAGCAACTCCTCGCGGCGGAGGGCCGGTTCGTCGAGGGCGTGGCCTTCCCGACCGGCTGGCCGGAGCTGGCGGCGGCCTGCGCCCGGGGCCTCGCCGACCTGGCCGCGCTGCAGGTCCCGGCGACCGGACCGGACGGCGAGGAGCTGCGGGTGCCGGCGGCGGGCGCCCCCTGGTTCCTCACCCTGCTCGGCCGGGACGCCCTGCTCACCTCCCTGTTCACGCTGCCGTACCACCCGCGGCCGGCCGCCGCCACGCTGCTCGCGCTGGCCGCGGCCCAGGCCACCGGCTCCGGCGCGTCCTCGGTCGCCCAGCCCGGCAAGATCGTGCACGAGGTACGGCACGGGGAGCTGGCGCACTTCGGGCAGGTGCCGTTCGGCCGGTACTACGGCTCGGTCGACGCCACCCCGCTGTTCCTCGTCCTGCTCGGGGCGTACACCGAGGGGACCGGCGACACCGCTCTGGCCCGGCGCCTGGAGCCGCACGCCCGCGCGGCCATCGGCTGGATGCTGGACCACGGCGGGCTGACCTCGCGCGGCTATCTCGTCTACCGCGCCGACGAGGGCGGCCTCGCCAACCAGAACTGGAAGGACTCCCCCGGCGCGATCTGCTGGGCCGACGGCACCCGGCCCAGCGGCGCGGTGATGGCGGCGGGCGCCCAGGGCTACGCCTACGACGCGCTGCGCCGCACCGCGTGGGTGGCGCGCGCGGTGTGGGGCGACGAGACGTACGCAGCCCTGCTGGAGCAGGCGGCGGCCGATCTGCGGGACCGCTTCCAGCGGGACTTCTGGATGCGCGAGCACTCCTTCCCGGCGCTGGCGCTGGACGGCACGGGCCGCCAGGTCGACGCGCTGGCCTCGGACGCCGGGCATCTGCTGTGGTCGGGGCTGCTGGACAAGGAGTACGGCGAGGCGGTCGGCCGGCGGCTGCTGGAACCGGACTTCTTCTCCGGCTGGGGCGTCCGCACCCTGGCCTCGGGCCAGCCGGCGTACCACCCTCTCTCGTACCACCGCGGCTCGGTATGGCCGCACGACAACGCGCTGATCTCCCTGGGCCTCGCCCGCTACGGCCTGCACGACGAGGCCCGTACGGTGGCGCACGCGCTGGTCGACGCGGCGACGGCCACCGGGCACCGGCTTCCGGAGGTGCTGGCGGGCTACGGCCGCGACACCCACCCGGAGCCGGTCCCCTACCCGCACGCGTGCGTCCGCGAATCCCGCTCGGCGGCGGCCCCGCTGGCCCTGCTCACGGCGGTCGGCGGCGCGTAGCACTCCGGGCGCCGCAGTTTGCCCGGTGTTTGCCCAGTGGCGTGAACAGGGGCGGGTGACCACGCGTACGACATGGGCGGCGGGCCAGGCGGGCCGGGGTTGCTTCGGCCCTGCCCAACCTCCCAGCGTGGCCCGCCGCCTCCGTCACGGGTCTCGCAGGGAAGGACCTCCGGGTTGCCTCAGCACACGAGTACGCGCCACACACCGGATACGGCCGGAGGAAACGAGGCCGTCCTCGACGAACAGGAGGAGCGGGCGGAGGCCGAGCGGGTCGATCGAGCCGGCCAGGCCGATCGAGCCGGCCAGGCCGATCGAGCCGGCCAGACCGAGCAGGCCGAGCAGGCCGAGGCGACCGCGCAGGCCGATCGGACCGAGCAGGCCGAGGGCGCCCAGCGGGCCCCCGCCGCCGACAAGCCCCCCGCGCCCGAGGGGGCCAACCCCGTCCGCCGTGTACGGGCCGCGTGGTCCGCCCGTGCCGAGCGCTGGCGGCAGGCGCATCCGGGGGCCGCACAGGGGCTGTCCGTGACCGTCACCGTGCTGGCCGCCGCCCTGGTCGTCGCCGCGCTGGTGCTGCCGAACACCGTGGTCGGGCTGGGGCCCGCCAAGTTCACGCGCATACCGGCCGAGGCGGTCATCGGGGCCGCCGTGCTGCTCGCGCTGCCGCGCCGCCCGCGGGTGGTGCTGGCCGCGGTGTCCGGCGTCGCGCTGGCCGCCATGACCGTGCTGAACCTGCTCGACATGGGGTTCAACCAGTACCTGGGCCGTCCCTTCAACCCCGTGCTGGACTGGAGCCTGCTCGGCGACGCGCAGTCCTACCTGGAGGACTCGCTCGGCCGCACGGCCACCCTCGCCGCCACCGCCGGCGTGATCGTCCTCGTGCTGCTGCTGGCCGTCCTGCTGGCCCTGGCCACCGTCCGGCTGGGCGACCTGCTCGCCCGGCACAGCGCGGCCGCGACCCGCGGCACCATGGTCGCGGGCGTCGTCTGGATCACCTGCTCCGCCCTCGGCCTGCAGATATCCGGGGTGCCGGTCGCCTCCGACCGCACCACCACCGCGCTGAGGATCGAGTCCCGCCGGGTGTCGGACACCCTCAAGGACGAGGCGCAGTTCCGGAAGGTCGCCGGCGAGGACCGGTTCGGCGGCACCCCGGGCAGCCAGCTCGTCCCTGACCTGCGCGGCAAGGACATGGTCTTCACGTTCATCGAGAGCTACGGCCGCAGCGCCATCGAGGACCCGGTCATCGCCCCGGGCGTCGACACCACCCTGGACGCCCGTACCAAGGCCCTCGCCAAGGCCGGGTTCCACGCCAGGAGCGGCTGGCTGACCTCCGCGACCTACGGCGGCAGCAGCTGGCTCGGGCACTCCACCACCATGTCGGGCCTGTGGGTCAGCAACCAGCAGCGCTACCGCACGGTCATGGCCAGCGACCACCTCAGCCTGACCGAGGCCTTCAAGAAGACCGGCGACTTCGACACCGTCGGCGTCATGCCGGGCGTGCAGAAGGGCTGGCCCGAGCAGAAGTGGTACGGCCTCGACAAGGTCTACAACGCCTTCCAGCTCGGCTACCGGGGCCCGAAGTTCAGCTGGTCGACCATGCCCGACCAGTACGCGCTCCAGCAGTACGAGGATCGGGTGCACAGCAAGCGCCCGGCCGACGGGAAGTCGCGGATGTCGCTGCTGATCCTGACCTCCAGCCACCAGCCCTGGGCGCCGGTGCCGAAGATGGTCGGCTGGGACGAGCTGGGCGACGGCTCGGGGTTCAAGGACATCGAGGCCGCGGGCAACAGGCCGGCCGACATCATCGCCGACACCACCAAGTCGCGTGAGCAGTACGGCAAGTCGATCCAGTACTCGGTGACCGCGCTGACCGAGTGGCTGGAGCGCCACGGCACCGACGACACCGTGCTCGTGTTCCTCGGCGACCACCAGCCGATCGCCCGGGTCAGCGGCAACCACGCCAGCCGTGACGTGCCCGTCTCGATCGTGGCCAAGGACCCGAAGGTGCTGGACCGGATCGCCGACTGGCACTGGACGGAGGGGCTGCGCCCCGCCCACGACGCCCCGGTCTGGCGGATGAGCTCCTTCCGCGACCGCTTCCTGACGGCCTACGGCTCGGTCCCGCACCCGAAGAAGGGCTGATCAGCCGCCGGAGGTGTCCAGCTCCGCTTCCTCGCCGACGCCCGCGCAGTCGTACGGGTCCTTCAGCCAGCCGTCCGGCAGCACCACACGGTTGTTGCCGGACGTACGGCCGCGGGGCCCGTCGGCGCCGGCGGGCCAGGGCTGGTCCAGGTCCAGCTCGTCGAGACCGGACCGCAGCTCCTGGAGCGAGGAGGTGATCGCGAGCCGCTTGCGCATCTCGGAGCCGACCGCGAAGCCCTTCAGGTACCAGGCGACGTGCTTGCGGAAGTCGACGACGCCCTTGGACTCGTCGCCGATCCACTCGCCGAGCAGGGTGGCGTGCCGGACCATGACGTCGGCGACCTCGCGCAGGGAGGGCCGCGCGATGTCGTCCGTCCGGCCCTCGAAGGCCGCCACCAGGTCGGCGAACAGCCACGGCCGGCCCAGGCAGCCGCGGCCCACGACGACACCGTCGCAGCCGGTCTCGCGCACCATGCGCAGCGCGTCCTCGGCCGACCAGATGTCGCCGTTGCCCAGCACCGGGATCTCCGGGACGTGCTCCTTCAGGCGGGCGATGGCCTCCCAGTCGGCGGTGCCGCCGTAGTGCTGGGCGGCCGTGCGGCCGTGCAGCGCGATCGCCGTGACACCCTCCTCGACGGCGATGCGGCCGGCGTCGAGGTAGGTGATGTGGTCGTCGTCGATGCCCTTGCGCATCTTCATCGTGACGGGGAGGTCCCCGGCGCCGGAGACCGCCTCGCGCAGGATGGCCCGCAGCAGGTTCCGCTTGTAGGGCAGCGCGGATCCGCCGCCCTTCCGGGTCACCTTCGGGACCGGGCAGCCGAAGTTCAGGTCGATGTGGTCGGCCAGGTCCTCCTCCGCGATCACGCGGACGGCCTTGCCGACGGTCGCCGGGTCCACGCCGTACAGCTGGATCGAGCGCGGCTTCTCGGTCGCGTCGAAGTGGATCAGCTGCATGGTCTTCTCGTTGCGCTCGACCAGCGCCCGGGTCGTGATCATCTCACTTACGAACAGGCCCTTGCCACCGCTGAACTCACGGCACAGGGTGCGGAAGGGAGCGTTGGTGATACCGGCCATGGGGGCCAGGACCACCGGCGGCCGGACGGTGTGCGGGCCGATCTGCAGGGGGGACTCGGGCGTGGGCATTCCCCCATTGTCACGTATCCGCGGAGATCATGTAACGGTCATTAGTTAACCGCACTATCGAAATCCCGTACCATGGTCCGCATGCCCGAGCTCAGTCACCGCCGACGCCTGCTCGTGCTCGCGATCTGCTGCATGAGTCTGCTGATCGTGAGCCTCGACAACACCGTCCTCAACGTCGCGCTGCCCTCGATGCAGCGCGAGTTGCACGCCACCACCTCCGGCCTGCAGTGGACGATCGACGCCTACACGCTCGTCCTGGCCTCGCTGCTGATGCTCGCGGGCTCCACGGCGGACCGGATCGGCCGCAGGAAGGTCTTCATGTCGGGCCTGGTGGTCTTCTCCATCGGCTCCCTGCTCTGCTCCCTCGCGCCGAATCTGGAACTGCTGGTCGTCTTCCGCATGGTCCAGGCGGTCGGCGGCTCCATGCTCAACCCGGTCGCCATGTCGATCATCACCAACACCTTCACCGACTCCCGCGAGCGGGCCCGCGCGATCGGCGTGTGGGGCGCCGTGGTCGGCATATCCATGGCGGCGGGCCCGCTGGTCGGCGGCCTGCTGGTGGAGTCGGTCGGCTGGCGCTCGATCTTCTGGGTCAACCTCCCGGTCGGCCTCGCGGCCCTGCTGCTCACCCTGCGCTTCGTCCCCGAGTCCCGCGCGCCCCGAGCCCGCAGGCCCGACCCGGTCGGCCAGCTCCTGGTGATCGCGCTGTTCGGCTCGCTGACGTACGCGATCATCGAGGCGCCGGACTCGGGCCCCGGCACGGTGGCCCCCTTCGGCGCGGTGGCCCTCGTGGCCCTGCTCGGCCTGCTCGGCTATGAGCCCCGGCGCGAGGAACCCCTCATCGACCTGCGCTTCTTCCGCTCGGCTCCGTTCACCGGGGCGACGGTGATCGCGATCAGCGCGTTCGCCGCGCTCGGCGGCTTCCTGTTCCTGTCCACGCTGTACCTGCAGAACGTGCGCGGCCTCGACGCCCTGCACGCGGGCCTGTGGATGCTGCCGATGGCCGCGCCGACGTTCCTGTGCGCGCCGCTGTCCGGCCGGCTGGTGGGCAGCCGGGGACCGCGGCTGCCGCTGCTGGTGGCGGGCGCCGCGATGACCGCGAGCGGGGTGCTGTTCGCGGCCTTCGAGGCGGAGACCTCGAACACCACGCTGTTCGCCGGGTACGTGCTGTTCGGCGTCGGCTTCGGCTTCGTGAACGCGCCGATCACGAACACGGCGGTGTCGGGGATGCCCAGGACCCAGGCCGGGGTCGCCGCCGCCGTCGCCTCCACCAGCAGGCAGCTCGGGCAGACGCTGGGCGTCGCCGTGGTCGGCGCGGTGCTGGCCGCCGGGGTGGGCTCCTCGCCGTACCGGGACACGTTCGTCGCGGCGGCCCGGCCCGGGTGGTGGATCCTCGCGGGGTGCGGTCTGGCCGTTCTGCTCCTCGGCTGGGTGACCAGTGGCCGCTGGGCCCGGCGCACCGCCGAGCTGACCGCCGACGAGCTGGAGTCGGCGGACCTGAAGGACTCCGTGGGGGTCACGGCAGGCCGCTAGGGAGCCGGGGCTCTCGGGCCGGCCGCCAGGGCGCCGGGGCTCTCAGGACGCCCGCGGACCGGCCGCCAGCTCGTACAGCTTCTCCAGGCGCTCGCGGGTCTCGTCGTTCTTCGGCGTGTACGTGACCAGACGGGGCCCCGCCTGCGGGCCCAGCCACAGGTCCGTGTGCTCCAGGGTCAGGTGGCCGACGTACGGGTTGAGGAACTCCTTGGTCTTGGAGCGGTTGCCCACGACCTCGTAGCGCTGCCAGTTCTCGCGGAACTCCGGGGACTCGCACTCCAGGCGCCTGAGCAGCATCTTCCAGGCGGGCTCGCCGAGATGCCCGGCCATGGAGGCGCGGAGCCGGGCGGCCATCAGGCGCATGGTCTCGTCCAGGTGCACGATGGCCGCCCGCCAGTCGCTGTCGGTGTACACGAGGAGCATGCAGTTGCGGTCCTCCGGCGGGACCGCGTCCAGGTCGCCCATGAGGCGGGCGTAGGTGCGGTTGTAGGCGAGGATGTCGTACCGGCTGTTCTGGACGCAGGCCGGGAACGGCTCCAGCGCGCGCAGCGTCTCGCGCAGGGCCGGGGTGACGCTGGGGCAGCTCGCTGCCGGTGTCGGATCGGCGGCCGCGGCGAGCTGGAAGAGGTGGGCGCGCTCACTGGCGTCCAGCAGCAGGGTGCGGGCCAGGGCGTCCAGGACCTGGACCGAGACCTGGATGTCCCGGGCCTGTTCCAGCCAGGTGTACCAGGTGACGCCGACCGCCGAGAGCTGGGCGACCTCCTCCCGGCGCAGACCGGGCGTGCGGCGCCGGGTGCCGCGTGGCAGCCCCACCTGCTCGGGTGCGATCCGCTCGCGCCGGCTGCGCAGGAACGCGGCCAGCTCGTGCCGCCGGATCTCCGCGCCGCGCGGGAGCCGCGGGGTGGCGGTCACCTGTGCAGTCGTCGTCATGTCTCCAGGGTGCCGCCCTGCGGATCCTGTTGCCAGGTACTTCTTCTACCAGGATCAGAACACTCTGGTACCAGTCTGAGCACGGGCGCAGGCTCGGTGCCATGACCGAGACCGTCACCACCCCCGCCGTCCGTGCCCCGGCGGCCGCGCCGCCCGCGCTGAGCGGGCCGGGGCTGTTCACCGTTCTGCTGGCCGCGGCGCTGCCGCTGGTCGACTTCTTCATCGTCAATGTCGCGCTGCCGACCATCGGCGCCGATCTCGCCGCGGGCGAGGCCGTGCTGGAGCTGGTCGTGGCCGGGTACGGGGTCGCCTACGCCGTGCTGCTCGTGCTCGGCGGGCGGCTCGGGGACCTGTTCGGGCGGCGCCGGCTGTTCCTCTTCGGAATGGCCGCCTTCGGGCTGACCTCGCTGGCCTGCGGGCTCGCCCCGGGCGCCTGGAGCCTCGTCGCGGCGCGGGTCGCGCAGGGCGCCTCGGCCGCCGCGATGCTGCCGCAGGTGCTCGCCACCATCCAGGCCGCCACCAGCGGCACCCGCCGGGCGAAGGCCATGAGCCTGTACGGCGCCACGGCCGGGCTGTCCATGGTGGCGGGCCAGATCCTGGGCGGCGTGCTGGTCGCGGCGGACATCGCCGGTAGCGGCTGGCGGGCGATCTTCCTCGTCAACGTCCCGGTCGTCCTGCTGGGGCTGGTGCTGGCCGTGCGGCACATGCCGGAGACCCGCTCGCAGCGCCCGGAGCCCGTCGACGTACCCGGTACCGTCCTGCTCGCCGTGTCCCTGCTGACCCTGCTCGCCCCGCTCACCGAGGGCCGCGCGGCGGGCTGGCCGCTGTGGACCTGGCTGTCGCTGGCCGCGTTCCCGTTCGCCGCGGCCGCGTTCTACGCGGTGGAGCGGCGGGCGGACCGGTGGGGGCGGACCCCGCTGGTGCCGCCCAGCCTGTTCGCGCTGGCGTCGCTGCGGCGGGGGCTGGCGCTGATGCTGCCGTTCTCGATCGGCTTCAGCGGCTTCATGTTCGTCATCGCGCTGGCGCTGCAGCGGGGAGCCGGACTCGGTCCGGTGCCGGCGGGGCTCGCGCTCGCGCCGATGGCCGTGGCGTTCCTGTTCGTCTCGCTGGCCGGGCCGCGTCTGATCGCCCGGTACGGCACCCGGGTGGTCACCGCGGGCTCCGTCCTGCAGGGCGTGGGCGTGCTGCTGATCGCCCTCGCCGCCTGGCGGGACTGGCCGCACCTGGGCTTCGGCGCGCTGCTGCCGGGCGCGGCGGTCGCCGGTGCCGGGCAGGCGCTGCAACTGCCCAACGTGCTGCGCATCGTGATGTCCGAGGTTCCGCCGATCCGGGCCGGAGTGGGCAGCGGTGTGATGGTCACCACCCAGCAGTCGGCGTTCGCCCTCGGGGTGGCCACCCTCGGCACCCTGTTCCTGACCCTGGTCCCGCATCAGGGCATGCGGGACGCGCTGGTCATCACGCTGCTGGTGCAGCTCGCCGGGATCGTCCTGACCGGCCTGCTGAGCCTGCGGCTGCCCCGCCGGGTCGGCTGAGCCCGGCTCGGCCGGGGCAACTCGCCGCCGGGGAATCCCCGTTGATGTTGGACTTGCTGCACACTCCTTGCGGTCGGACGTGCCGGACGCGGGGAGGCGTCATGTCGCGGGACAACAGCACCAGCAAGGTCAGCCGGTGGGACCAGCACGGCCGGGAGCACGTGGTCCGGGTGCGTCGCACCGGTGTCCAGCGCACGATCGGATGCGACACCTGCGGCTGGTCCCGCAGCGCCCAGTTCCTGCCCTGGTTGAAGGCCGAGGAACATCTGGCCGAGGCCCACCAGGCGACGGTGGACCCTGCGGGAACCCGGCAGCCGTCACGCTGACGGCCTCGGGGTGTGATGATCCGGTGCCCCCCGCTGGGCGCACCGCTGGCGCTCAGTCCCGGCCGTCGGCCGATCGCAGCCCTCGTGTCAGCAGCTCCACGACGGCCGTGAACTCCTCCTCGATGCCGGGCCCCTGCCACTCCCGGGCGTAACACGGGTCGTGGAAGCGGCCGGTGGCCTGGAAGACGGCGCGGGCCGTGGTGGCGGAGTCGGCGGGGGCGAAGGCGCCCGACGTCATGCCCGCCTCGATGATGCGGGTGAGCTGGCCGGTCAGGTCGGCGAGGTGGTCGCCGACCACCGTGCCGTTCTCGTCGGTGAGCACGGTGTAGGTGGCGAACAGTTCCGGGTCGTCGCCGGCCTTGTGCCGCTTGGCCTCGAACAGGGCCGCCAGCCAGTCCCGCAGCCGGTCCTCCGGGGCGCCGGCCCCGGCGGCGATCCCGGCCAGCCGCTCCGAGGTGCGGTCCAGCCACCGCTTGGTCACCGCCTCGCGCAGCGCCGCCTTGGTACGGAAGTGCCGGTAGACGCTGCCGTGGCTGACGCCGAGCGCGCGGGCCACGTCGACCACGGTGGCCTTGGCCGGGCCGTGGCGGCGCAGCACCTCCTCGGTCGCTTCGAGGATGCGCTCGGCGGTCAGGGTCTCGCTGGTCGGTGCCATGCCTTAGACCGTACCGGGGAGCCGGATCAGCGTTCGCTGTCGAGGAGTGCCATCTGCGCGCTCGGGTAGCGGTCGCCCGCCGCCGCGTCTGCCGGGACGGCCTCCTCGATCGCGGCGTGGTCGGCCTCGTCCAGGGTCACGTCCAGCGCGCCCAGGGACTCGGCGAGCCGCTCGCGGGTGCGGGCGCCGACGAGCGGCACGATGTCCTCGCCGCGCGAGAGCACCCAGGCGATGGCGATCTGCGCGACCGTGACGCCCTTCTGTTCGGCGATCTTGCGCAGCGCTTCGACCAGGTTCAGGTTGTGCTGGAGGTTCTCGCCCTGGAAGCGGGGCGAGAAGGAGCGGAAGTCTCCCGCGGGCAGTCGCCGGTCACGGGTGTAGTGCCCGGAGATCAGTCCGCGGGAGAGCACGCCGTAGGCGGTGATGCCGATGCCGAGCTCCCGGGTGGCCGGCAGGATGTCCCGCTCGATGCCCCGAGAGATCAGGGAGTACTCGATCTGGAGGTCGGCGACGGGCGCGGTGGCGGCGGCCCGGCGGATGGTCTCGGCGCCGACCTCGCTCAGGCCGACGTGCCGGACGTATCCCTTCTCGATCAGCTCGGCGATCGCGCCGACGGTCTCCTCGATCGGGACGTCCGGGTCTAGGCGGGCGAGCCGGTAGACGTCGATGTGGTCCACGCCGAGGCGCTGCAGGGAGTAGGCGGCGAAGTTCCGCACGGCGGCGGGCCGGCCGTCGAAGCCGCTCCAGTCGCCGTCCGGGTCGCGCAGGGCGCCGAACTTCACGCTGACCAGCGCGTTGTCCCGGGCGGCCGCCGGGGCGGTGCGCAGGGCCTCGCCGAGCAGCATCTCGTTGTGGCCCATGGCGTAGAAGTCGCCGGTGTCCAGCAGGGTCACACCCGCGTCCAGGGCCGCGTGGACGGTCGCGACGGACTCGGCCCGGTCGGTGTCGCCGTACAGCGCGGACATGCCCATGCAGCCGAGGCCGAGGGCGGAGACCTGGGGGCCGGTGTTTCCGAGGTTTCGGGTTGGCATCGTCATGCCTCCACCATGACATGACGGATGACAGATTTCAATATCTGTCACTCCATACTTGTCAGCCGCCATGTCGGACGCCCCTTGCCTCAGCGCACCCAGGGTTGAATTGGTCCAGACCTATTGACGAAAGGTCTGGACCAGAGCACTGTCATGCCTACGACACCTCACCGCACCCCCACCGGGAGGATCCGCATGCTCCGCCGCACGCTGAGACTGCTCACCGCCGCGCTCACCACCGCCGTCCTCGCACCGCTCGCCGTGGCGACCGCCCCCACCGCCTCCGCCGCCGACACCTGCGCGGTGAAGTCACGGCCGGCCGGCAAGGTGCTCCAGGGCTACTGGGAGAACTGGGACGGTTCCGCCAACGGCGTCCACCCGCCCTTCGGCTGGACCCCGATCACCGACTCCCGCATAGCCGCGCACGGCTACAACGTCGTCAACGCGGCCTTCCCGGTCATCCGCTCGGACGGCACGGCGCTCTGGGAGGACGGCATGGACAGCGGCGTGAAGGTGGCCACGCCCGCCGAGATGTGCGCCGCCAAGGCCTCCGGGCAGACGATCCTGCTCTCCATCGGGGGCGCGGCCGCCGGCATCGACCTGTCCTCCGGCGCGGTCGCCGACCGGTTCGTCGCGACCATCGTGCCGATCCTGCAGAAGTACAACTTCGACGGCATCGACATCGACATCGAGACCGGCCTGGTGGGCAGCGGGGACATCAGCCGGCTCTCCACGTCCCAGGCCAACCTGATCCGCATCATCGACGGGGTGCTGGCCCGCATGCCGTCCGGCTTCGGCCTGACGATGGCCCCGGAGACCGCGTACGTCACCGGTGGCAGCGTCGCCTACGGCTCGATCTGGGGCGCGTACCTGCCGGTCATCAAGAAGTACGCGGACAACGGCCGGCTGTGGTGGCTGAACACGCAGTACTACAACGGCAGCATGTACGGCTGTTCCGGCGACTCCTACCCGGCGGGCACGGTGACGGGCTTCACCGCGCAGACCGACTGCCTGAACAAGGGGCTGGTGGTGCAGGGCACGACGATCAGAGTGCCGTACGACAAGCAGGTCCCGGGCCTGCCGGCCCAGCCGGGCGCGGGCGGCGGCTACATGTCCCCGTCCCTCGTCTCCCAGGCCTGGCGGCACTACGGCACCTCGCTCAAGGGCCTGATGACCTGGTCGGTCAACTGGGACGGCTCGAAGAACTGGACCTTCGGCGACAACGTGAAGTCGCTGCAGGGACGTTGAGCCCGTCACCGGACACAGCACGAACGCCCGCTCCCCGGCCGGATGAACCGGCCGGGGAGCGGGCGTTCAGGCGTGGGTGCCGCGGGCCTCAGCAGCCCAGCAGGCGCTGGGCCAGGTAGCCCTCGATCTGGTCCAGGGACACGCGCTCCTGCTTCATGGTGTCGCGCTCGCGCACGGTCACCGCGTTGTCCTCGAGCGTGTCGAAGTCGACCGTCACGCAGAACGGGGTGCCGATCTCGTCCTGGCGGCGGTAGCGGCGGCCGATGGCGCCCGCGTCGTCGAACTCGATGTTCCAGTTCTGGCGCAGCGCCTGGGCGAGGCCCTTGGCCTTCGGCGACAGCTCCGGGTTGCGGGACAGCGGGAGCACGGCGACCTTCACCGGCGCGAGGCGGTGGTCCAGGCGGAGCACCGTGCGCTTCTCCATCTTGCCCTTGGCGTTGGGCGCCTCGTCCTCGACGTAGGCGTCGAGGAGGAAGGCCAGCATCGTGCGGCCGACACCGGCCGCGGGCTCGATGACGTACGGCGTCCAGCGCTCCTGGGCCTCCTGGTCGAAGTAGGAGAGGTCCTGGCCGGAGGCCTTGGAGTGCGCGCCGAGGTCGTAGTCGGTGCGGTTGGCGACACCCTCGAGCTCGCCCCACTCGCTGCCGCCGAACTGGAAGCGGTACTCGATGTCGGCGGTGCGCTTGGAGTAGTGGGAGAGCTTCTCCTTCGGGTGCTCGTACCACCGCATGTTCTCGGTGCGCAGGCCGAGACCGGTGTACCAGTTCCAGCGCTGCTCCATCCAGTACTCCTGCCACTTCTCGTCCTCGCCCGGCTTGACGAAGAACTCCATCTCCATCTGCTCGAACTCGCGGGTCCGGAAGATGAAGTTGCCGGGCGTGATCTCGTTGCGGAAGGACTTGCCCATCTGCGCGATGCCGAACGGCGGCTTGCGGCGCGAGGTGGTCTGGACCTGGGCGAAGTTGGTGAAGATTCCCTGGGCGGTCTCCGGGCGCAGGTAGGCGACGGAGCCGGAGTCCTGGGTCGGGCCGAGGTGCGTCGACAGCAGACCCGAGAACTGCTTGGGCTCGGTGAACTGGCCCTTGTTGCCGCAGTTCGGGCAGTTGATGTCGGCCAGGCCGTTCGCCGGGGCGTGGCCCTTCTTCTCCTCGTACGCCTCCTCGAGGTGGTCGGCGCGGAACCGCTTGTGACACGAGGTGCACTCGGTCAGCGGGTCCGTGAACGTGGCGACGTGACCGGAGGCGACCCAGACCTCGGAGGCCAGGATGACGGACGAGTCGATACCGACCACGTCCTCGCGCGACGTCACCATGTAGCGCCACCACTGACGCTTGATGTTCTCCTTGAGCTCGACACCCAGCGGTCCGTAGTCCCAGGCGGCACGCTGTCCGCCGTAGATCTCACTGCAGGGGAAAACGAAGCCACGGCGCTTGCTCAGGCTGACGATGGTGTCGATCTTGTCGGCGGCCACGGTGCTCTCTTCATTACGACGACGGGCGTTGAAGCGAGATGCTTCCAGCGAATGATTCAGGTTACCGGCGCAGGCTCCCCCACAACCAAATCGGCCCCCTGTCCACGGTCTCACCCGGCGTTGTTGACAACGGTTTCCATGTTAGTTGAAAATGACTGTCATGAACGAACGTCGACGCCGCGCGTCCTCCCGAATAGGCACGGCCGGACCCGCGGTCGCGGTCGCCACCGCGCTGGGCCTGGCGACCCTCACCGGCTGCTCCACCGACAGCGCCGCTGCGGGCCACCCGGGCAGGTTCGGCGTCGTCGCGTCGTTCTACCCGATGACCTTCCTGGCCGAGCGGATCGGCGGCGGTCACGTCGACGTCACCACGCTCACCTCCCCCGGACAGGAGCCGCACGACCTGGAGATCAGCCCCCGGCAGATCGGCCGGCTCGAGCAGTCCGACGCCGTGCTGTACCTGAAGGGCCTGCAGCCGAGCGTCGACGAGGCGGTGGCCCAGTCCCCGGTCCGGACCAAGATCGACGCGGCCTCGCTGACCACCCTGGAACAGCACGGCGACGAGGTCGGCGGCCACGCGGCCGAGCACGACACGCACGAGGGCGAGGAGTCCGGCGGCAAGGACCCGCACATCTGGCTCGACCCGGTGCGCTACGCCCAGGTCGCCGAGGGCGTCGGCAGGGCCTTCGAGAAGGCCGACCCGGACCACGCGGCCGACTACCGGAAGAACACCGCGGCCCTGGTGAAGAAGCTGGACGCCCTGAACACCCGCTTCAAGGACGGCCTGGCACACACGGACACCAAGGTCTTCGTCACCACCCACGCCGCCTTCGGCTACCTCGCCGAGCGCTACGGACTCACCGAGGAGGCCATCAACGGCCTCGACCCCGAGTCGGAGCCCAGCGCCGCGCGCATCAGGGACCTGCAGGGGATGGCCGGGGCCGACGGCGTCACCACCGTCTTCTACGAGACGCTCGTCAGCGACCGGACCGCGAAGACGGTGGCGAACGACGCCGGCCTGCGGACCGACGTCCTGGACCCGCTCGAGGGCATCACGGCCAAGTCCCGCGGCACGGACTACTTCTCGGTCCAGGAGGCCAACCTCAAGGCGCTCCAGCTGGCTCTGGGCGCCAAGTGACCGGCATGGAGGGGCAGATCATGGACGAACCCGTCATAGCGATGCGCAGGGTGACCGCCGAACTCGGCGCGCGCCCCGTGCTGCGCGGCATCGACATCACCGTGGGCCGCGGCGAGGTGGTCGCGCTGCTCGGCGCCAACGGCTCCGGCAAGTCCACGGCGATCCGCACGATCATCGGCCAGGTGCCGGCCGCCGGCGGCACGATCGAGCTGTTCGGCACCCCCCGCCGCACCTTCCGCGACTGGGGGCGCGTGGGCTACGTACCGCAGCGCACCACGGTCGCCGGCGGGGTGCCGGCGACCGTGAGCGAGATCGTCTCCTCGGGCCGGCTGTCCCGCACCCGCTTCGGCCTCTTCCGCAAGGCCGACCGGGAGGCCGTGCGCCGCGCCCTGGAGCTGGTCGGCATGGCGGACCGCGCCGGGGACTCGGTGAACGCCCTCTCGGGCGGCCAGCACCAGCGGGTGCTGATCGCCCGCGCCCTGGTCGCCGAGCCCGAGCTGCTGATCATGGACGAGCCGATGGCGGGCGTCGACCTGGCCAGCCAGGAGGTACTGGCCGCGACCCTGCGCGAGCAGGTCGCCCAGGGCGCCACGGTCCTGCTCGTACTGCACGAACTGGGCCCGCTGGAGCCCCTGATCGACCGGGCGGTCGTCCTGCGCGACGGCTGCGTGCTGCACGACGGCCCGCCGCCGAAGGCGCTGGGACAACACGCCCTGCCCGGCCACGACCACGTACACCCGCACGCGCCCGCGGGCACCGAACCGATCCGCACGGGACTGCTGAGCTGATGGAATTCCTGAACTACGCCTTCATGCAGCGAGCGCTCCTCGCGGCCGTCCTGGTCGGCGTCACCGCGCCCGCGATCGGCATCTACCTCGTCCAGCGCCGCCAGCCCCTGATGGGCGACGGCATCGGGCACGTGGCGATGACCGGCGTCGGCCTCGGCTTCCTGCTGAACGCCTCCCCGGTGTGGATGGCCACGGCCGTCTCGGTGCTCGGCTCGGTCCTGATGGAGCTGATCCGCTGGTACGGCAGGACGCGCGGCGACATCGCGCTCGCCATGCTCTTCTACGGCGGCATGGCGGGCGGCGTGATGTTCGTCAACATCGCGCCCGGCGGCTCCAACGCGAACCTGACCTCGTACCTGTTCGGCTCGCTGTCGACGGTCTCCCCGTCCGACGTGACCGCGATCATGGTGCTTGCCGCGTTCGTGGTCCTGGTCACCCTGGGGCTGCGCCGCCAGTTGTTCGCGGTCAGCCAGGACGAGGAGTTCGCGCGGGTCACCGGTCTTCCGGTGCGCGCGCTGAACCTGCTCACCGCGGTCACCGCGGCGGTCACGGTGACGGTCGCCATGCGGGTGGTCGGGCTGATCCTGGTCTCCGCGCTCATGGTCGTGCCGGTCGCCGCCGCCCAGCAGCTCACCCGCAGCTTCGCCGCGACCTTCGCGATCGCCGTCGCCCTCGGCATCACCGTGACGATCAGCGGCACGATCACGTCGTTCTACCAGGACGTGCCGCCCGGCGCGACGATCGTGCTGCTGACCATCGCCGCGTTCGTCGCGCTCACCGCGGCCGCCGCTCCGCTGGCCCGGCGGCGCGCCCGCGCGGCGGCCGCGGCACGGCCGGCCGGGGACCCCGCGGAGTGCTCGATTCCGGCCGGACGGGCGGCCGGGGACGGCGTCGGCGTCTGACCGCGGGCGTCCCGGGCTGGCACAATGTCCCGGGCAGACGCGAGACGAGGAGGCAACCGGTGACGACCGCTGGACCGCCCGTGAAGGGCCGCGCCACCCGGCAGCGTGCCGCTGTGGCGGCGGCCCTGGACGAGGTCGACGAGTTCCGCAGCGCGCAGGACCTGCACGACATGCTCAAGCACAAGGGCGACTCGGTCGGGCTCACCACCGTCTACCGCACCCTGCAGTCCCTCGCCGAGGCCGGCGAGGTCGACGTCCTGCGCACCTCCGAGGGCGAGTCCGTCTACCGCCGCTGCTCCACCGGCGAACACCACCACCACCTGGTCTGCCGCACCTGCGGCAAGGCGGTCGAGGTCGAGGGCCCGGCGGTGGAGAAGTGGGCGGAGGCCATCGCGGCCGAGCACGGCTATGTGAACGTGGCGCACACGGTGGAGATCTTCGGCACGTGCGCGGACTGCGCGACGGCCTCCGGCGGCTGACCCCTCGCCCCGCTCCCCCTCACCGGCCAAGCCGAAGGGGCGACGTCCCCAGGGGCGGGAGGAGGGGGGCGGCGGGGGCCAGGAGACCCCCGACGGCCCCACCGGCACCCGGCGCAACCGGCGACCGCCGTCACTCCTCCTCGGTGCGGCCTTCCATCGCGGCGAGCTCCTCGTTGGGGATCGCACCGCCGAAGCGGCGGTCGCGGGAGGCGAACTCGATGCAGGCCCGCCACAGGTCGCGGCGGTCGAAGTCGGGCCACAGCACGTCCTGGAAGACCATCTCCGCGTAGGCGCTCTGCCAGAGCAGGTAGTTGGAGGTGCGCTGCTCACCGCTGGGGCGCAGGAAGAGGTCGACGTCCGGCATGTCCGGGTAGTACAGGTACTTCTGGACGGTCTTCTCATTGACCTTGGACGGGTCGAGCCGGCCCGCCTTCACGTCCTCGGCGAGCCGCTGCGCCGCGTCGGCGATCTCGGCCCGGCCGCCGTAGTTCATGCAGAAGTACAGGGTGAGCAGGTCGTTGTCCTTGGTCTGCTCCTGGGCGACCTGGAGCTCCTTGGCCACCGACTTCCACAGCCTGGGCATACGACCCACCCAGCGCACCCGGATGCCCAGCGCGTCGAGCTGGTCGCGGGTCCGGCGGATGAAGTCGCGGTTGAAGTTCATCAGGAAGCGGACCTCGTCGGGCGAGCGCTTCCAGTTCTCGGTGGAGAAGGCGTACAGGGAGATGTTGCGGACGCCGATCTCGATCGAGCCCTGCAGCACGTCCAGCACCCGCTCGGCGCCGACCTTGTGCCCCTCGGTGCGCGGCAGCCCCCGGTCCTTCGCCCAGCGGCCGTTGCCGTCCATGACGATCGCCACGTGGTTCGGCACCAGCTCGCCCGGGAGCTTCGGCGCGCGGGCACCGGACGGGTGCGGCTCGGGCGCCCTGTACTCGCGGCGCCGGCTTCCCAGGATCCCGCGTACGACCATGTGCTCCTCGACTCCTTCTGGCTCTGCTCGCGCTTACTTCTCGACATACCGGAGCGAGCGCAGCCCGCGCTCCAGATGCCAGTGCAGATAGGCGGACACCAGCCCGCTGCCCTCCCGGACGTAGCGCGCCTCGCACGCGTCCGCCGTCTCCCAGTCTCCCGTAAGCAGCGCGCCCAGCAGCACCAGGGTCTGCGGAGAGGGCACGACACTGCCCGGCACCCGGCAGTCGACGCAGACCGAGCCGCCGGAGGCGACCGAGAAGAACCGGTTCGGGCCGGGCATCCCGCACTTCGCGCAGTCGCCGAAGCTGGGCGCGTAGCCGTTGACGGCGAGCGAGCGCAGCAGGAAGGCGTCGAGGACGAGGTGCGGGGCGTGCTCGCCGCGGGCGAGGGTGCGCAGCCCGCCGACGAGGAGCAGGTACTGCTGGACGGCCGGCTCGCCCTCGTGGTCGGTGAACCGCTCGGCGGTCTCCAGCATGGCGGTGCCCGCGGTGTACCGGGCGTAGTCGGCCACGATCCCGCCGCCGTACGGGGCGATGGTCTCGCTCTGCGTGCACAGCGGCAGCCCGCGTCCGACCAGTTCGCTGCCCCGCGCGAAGAACTGCACGTCGACATGGGAGAACGGCTCCAGCCGGGCCCCGAACTTCGACTTCGTCCGACGCACACCCCTGGCCACGGCCCGTACCCGGCCGTGCCCGCGGGTGAGCAGCGTGATGATGCGGTCCGCTTCGCCGAGTTTCTGGGTCCGCAGGACGATGCCGTCGTCGCGGAACAGACTCATGGCTCCATTCTGCCCGCCCGCACGGGCCGCCGGGCCCGCGGGCGGTTCTTCAGGCCACCGGCCTCCCGTGCCCGGCCGTGCGGGCGCTGACGTACGCCGTCTCGGCGTGGAGCCGTTCGGCGTGGGTGGCCTCCCGCACGGCCCGCGGGTCGCAGTCCCACTCCCGGCCGCCCCCGTAGGGCCGAAGCTGTACGTACGGCCCCTCGTGCCCCATGACGATGCCGAGGCGTCCGGTACGGGTGTCGACGGCACAGGAGCCGGCGGGGAGATTCATCGCGTCCACCTCCGGTGGCTCCCCTGCCTCCGGCATTTTCACTCTTCGCATGCCCCTGGTGGCCCAGTGTGTCTACACTCGGCCGGAGTCTGCCCGCGGCGCCGCCGGCCGGCCCGCGTCAACTCCGCGCCCACCGCCGTTCGTTGCCCGCCATTGGCACGACCTTTGGCGGCCGGGCCGGCGGCTGGGCCATTCGTGTGCGATCCCTTGACCACCCCTGTGGGCCCTCCTATGGTCGCGCTGACGAATCGGACGTAGAACGTCCCATCTCCCCCTCTCACCGCCTTGCCCCGACCTCCCGACCCGCTGGAGGAACCGTGCGCGACGATGTGACCCCCGACGTGCCGGCCCCGCGCCGCCGGTCGTTCCTGACGTACACCGGGGCGCTCGGCGCGGCCGCCGCCCTGCCGCCCGCGCTGGCGGGCTGCTCCGCCGGGCCGGAGTCGACGAACGACACCGGGGACGGGGGCGCCGGCAAGGACCGCACCCTGACCGCGGTGATCGGGTACGGCAACGACGGGAGCTGGGATCCGACGCAGACGGCGTCCGCGTTCTGCATGGCCGCGAACAACCACATCTACGAGGGGCTGCTCGACACCGACCCGATCTCCCGGGCGCCGTACCCGGCGCTCGCCACCGCGCCGCCGGCCGACCCCGGCGCCACGACCTGGCGGTTCACCCTGCGCACCGGGGCGACCTTCCACGACGGCAGGCCCGTCACCGCCGACGACGTCGTCTTCGTCTACGACCGGATCCTCGACCCGCACACCCAGAGCCTCGCCAAGGGCTTCTTCGCGAGCTGGCTGAAGGAGGTGCGGAAGGTGGACGCCCGGACCGTCGAACTGGTCCTCCGGTTCCCCTTCCCGGACGGCCTCGCCCGGCTCACCCTCGCCAAGATCATGCCCAAGCACGTGTTCTCGCGGCCCGGCGCCTGGGACGACGCGATCAAAGGGCTCGCGGTGGGCTCCGGACCGTACCGGCAGACCGCGCACCACCCGAAGTCGAACACCGTCTTCGAGGCTTACGACGCCTACAACGGCCCCCGCAGGCCGGCGTTCCGGCGGATGAACTGGCTGACGATCGTCGACGCGGCGCCCCGCGTGGCGAAGATCTCCGGGACCGGCGCGGGGGCCCAGATCGCCGACAACATCCCCTACGCCAACATCCCCCGCCTGGAACAGGGCGGTCTGAAGGTCGCCGGCGGGTCCGGGATGAACAACCTGTTCCTGATGTTCGACACCCGGCACAAGCCCTTCGACGACGTCCGCGTCCGGCAGGCGCTGCACTACGCCATCGACACCGAGAAGATGGTGCGGGTCGCGCTGAAGGGGCACGGCAGGCCGGCGACGTCGTTCCTCGACGAGGCCAACCCCGGCTACCGGCGGGCCAGGACCGTCTACGGCCACGATCCCGCGAAGGCCAGAGCACTGCTGAGGGCCGCCGGGGTCGAGGACCTGGAGATCGAGATCCTCGCGGTCAACGTGAGCTGGATCGTGGACTGCCTGCCGACCATCAAGGCGTCCTGGGACGCCGTCGGCGTGCGGACGACCCTCGCCCCGCAGGAGACCACCGCCGTGTTCACCAAGATGGACCAGAAGCGGGACTACCAGGTGGTGGCCGCGGCCTCCAACCCCAACCAGTTCGGACTCGACGCCGACCTGATCATGCACTACAACTACGGCCCCGAGAACCTGTGGATGCGGTACACCCGGTGGGCCGGCCACCCCGTCGCGAGGCGGCTCTTCCGGGACATGGACCGGGCGACCCGGGAGCCGGACCCGGCGCGGAAGAAGGCGATGATCCAGGACTACATCGACGTCGTCGCCGAACAGGCCGTGCTCTACCCGGTCGTCCACAACGAGCTGATGACCGCCTGGGACCCGCGCCGCCTCACCGGGATAAGGCCACAGCCGTACCCCGGGATCAACCTCCTGCGGGCCCGGTGGGTCTGACGGCATGACGGCCGTCGTCCGGATCCTGCTCCGCCGCGTCGCCCTGCTCGTACCGCTGCTGCTCGGGATCGTGCTGTTCGTGTTCCTGGTGATGCGGTTCTCCGACGCCGACCCGGCCTCCGCGTTCTTCCAGGGGGCGAACCCGACCCCGCGGCAGCTGCACGACTTCCGCGAGCGCAACGGCCTGCTGGACCCGCTCCCGGTGCGGTACGTCCACTTCGTGGGCGACCTGCTCCACGGCGACCTCGGCACCAGCGCCCTGACCCGCGCCCCCGTCGCCGACCAGGTGACGACCGCGCTGCCGCTCACCCTCCAGCTCACCTTCCTCGGCCTCGGCATCGCGGTGGTGCTGGCGCTGGCGGCCGGCGTCACGGCGGCCGTCTACCGGGACCGGCTGCCGGACCAGGTCATCCGGGTCGTCTCGCTGGTCGGGGTCGCCGCGCCCGGCTTCTGGCTGGCGCTGCTGATGATCCAGTACCTGGCCGTGGACCGGGGCTGGTTCCCGACCGGCGGCTATGTCAACCCGGCCGACTCGGTCACCGGCTGGCTGCGGACCATGGCCCTGCCCGCCTTCGCGCTCTCCCTGCCGGTGGCCGCGCAGCTCACCCGGATCGTACGGACCTCGGTGGTGGAGGAACTGGACAAGGACTACGTGCGCACCGCGATCGGCAGCGGGCTGCCGCCCCGGGTGGTCGTCGGGAGGAACGTGCTGCGCAACGCCCTCGTCAACCCGCTCACCGTGCTGGGGCTGCGCGTGGGCTATCTGCTCGGCGGCGCGGTCGTCATCGAGACGATCTTCTCGCTGCCCGGCATGGGCAAGCTGATGATCGACGCCGTGCGCAACGGCGATCCGGCCGTCGTCCAGGGGGCCGTGCTGACCACGGCCACCGGGTTCGTCGTCGTCAACCTCGTCATCGACATCCTCTATCTGCTCGTCAACCCGCGTCTGAGGACGGCCTGATGGTCACGCGCGCACACCTCGCCGAGCGGCTCTCCCGGCCCGGCCTCCGGCTCCGCGGATGGCGCCGGCTGCCACCGCCGTCGAAGGCGGCCGGCTGCTTCCTGGTCCTGGTGGTCCTGCTCGCCGCGCTCGCCCCGGTGCTCGCCCCGGACGACCCGCTGGACCAGCTCGACCCGGCCGGCGGCACCGGCCACCCGTCCGCCGCGCACTGGATGGGTCAGGACAGCCTCGGCCGGGACGTCCTCAGCCGGCTGATGTACGGCGCCCGCTGGTCCCTCGCCATCGGGCTGGGCGCGACCGCGCTCGCGCTGGTCGCCGGGGCACTGACCGGCGCGGTGGCGGCCACCTCCCGCAAGGCCGTCGACGAGACGCTGATGCGCTGCCTGGACGTGGTGATGGCGTTCCCCGGGATCGCGCTCGCCGCCGTGCTGGTCGCCGTGTTCGGCGGCGGGATCGGCGTGCTGGTCTGCGCGATCGCGTTCCTGTTCACCCCACCGGTGGCGCGGGTGGTGCGGGCCAATGTGCTCGACCAGTACGGCGAGGACTACGTCACCGCCGAACGCGTGCTCGGCGCCCGCACCCCGCACATCGTGCTGCGCCACGTGGCCGTCAACTGTGCCGCCCCGGTGCTGGTGTTCTGCACGGTCCAGGTCGCCGAGGCCATCGTCTTCGAGGCGTCGCTGTCCTTCATCGGCGCCGGTGTGCGGCCCCCGGACCCGTCCTGGGGCAGTGTCATCGCCGACGGCAAGAACATGGTGCTGACCGGCGGCTGGTGGGCGACCGTCTTCCCCGGTCTGCTGATCCTGCTGACCGTGCTGTCGCTGAACATCCTCTCCGAGGGCGTGTCCGACGCCTGGGCGGCCCCGGCGGCCCGGGAGGTGGCGGCACCGGAGGACCGTCTTCAGGCGCCGGAGCCCGGCACCGGCGAGGTGCAGCCGCTGCCCGGCCTGGCCGAGGCCGCGCGGCGGCTGCGTTCCCGGGCCCGGCCCCGGCCCGCGCCCGGCGGGCCGCCGGTGCTCGCGGTGGAGAACCTGGCCGTCGGCTTCCCCGGCCGGCACGGGGGCGTGGACATCGTGGACGGGGTCGGCTTCGAGGTGCACGCCGGTGAAGTGCTGGGCCTGGTGGGCGAGTCGGGCTGCGGCAAGTCGCTGACCGCGCTCACCGTGATGGGCCTTGAGCCCCGGGGGGCCCGGGTGCGCGGGCAGGTCCGCTTCCGGCAGCGGGACCTGCTCGCCGAGCCGGCCCGGGTACGGCGCCGGCTGCTCGGCCACGAGATGGCGATGGTCTACCAGGACGCCCTGTCCTCGCTGAACCCGGCGATGACCGTCCGCGCCCAGCTCGGGCAGCTCGTCCGGCGCGGCGGCCGCCGTACCCCGGAGGAGCTGCTGTCGCTGGTCGGCCTAGAACCCGCCCGCACTCTGCGCAGCCATCCGCACGAACTCTCCGGCGGCCAGCGCCAGCGCGTCCTGATCGCCATGGCCCTCTCCCGCAACCCCGCCCTGATCGTCGCCGACGAACCGACGACCGCCCTGGACGTCACCGTGCAGGCCCAGGTGATGGAGCTGCTGCTGCGGCTGCGCGAGGAGCTGGGCTTCGCGCTGGTCCTGGTCTCGCACGACCTGGCGCTGATCGCCGATGTCACCGACCGGGTGGCGGTGATGTACGGCGGGCGGATCGTGGAGACGGGCGTGACCGCCGACCTGGTGGCGGCACCGGCGCACCACTACACGCGCGGTCTGCTCGGCAGCGTGCTCTCGCTGGAGTCGGCCGCGGAACGGCTGACGCAGATCAAGGGCGTCGTACCGGCACCGTCCGGCTTCCCGGCGGGCTGCCGCTTCGCCGACCGCTGCCCGCGGGCGACCGGGGTGTGCCACACCACCGTGCCGGTCCTCACCGGCACGCCCACGCACACGGCCGCCTGCCATCACCCGGCCGTGGCACTGACCTCGGCGGAGAACGAGGAGGCCGTGCGGTGAGCGCTGTCGTGGAGGTGCGGGACGCACCGCAGGGTGCGGTACCGGCGTCGGCGGGCTGCCGCTCGGCCGGCCACCGCCCGCCGGTGACCGAGGTCCGCCCCACGTCGACGGAGGAGGCCCCGCGGTGAGCGCTGTCGTGGAGGTCCGCGACGCCCATGTGGTCCACCGGGCGCGCACCGGGGGCCTGTTCGCCCGCGACCGGGTGTACGCGCTGACCGGCGCCGATCTCACCGTCGCCCCCGGTGAGACGGTCGGCGTGGTCGGCGAGTCGGGGTGCGGGAAGTCGACGCTGGCGAAGGTGCTGGTGGGTATCGAGCGGCCGGTCTCCGGGTCGGTGTCATTCCGGGGCCGCGACCTGTGGGCGATGCCGCCCGCCGAACGCCGGGCCACGGCGGGCGCGGGCACCGGCATGATCTTCCAGGACCCCGCGACGGCCCTCAACCGCCGGCTGACGGTACGCCGGGTGCTGCGCGACCCGCTGGACGTCCACGCCCGCGGCACCAGGGCGGAACGGGAGGAGCGCGTCGCGGAGCTGATGGCCCTGGTGGGCCTCCCCCGGGCCCTCGCCGACGCCCTGCCCGGGCAGTTGTCCGGCGGACAGCGCCAGCGGGTCGCCATCGCCCGGGCGCTCGCCCTCGACCCCGCCCTGGTCGTCGCCGACGAGCCGACCAGCGCGCTGGACGTCTCGGTCCGCGCGCAGATCCTCAACCTGCTGCTGGATCTGCGGGAACGCCTCGGGCTGGCCCTGGTGTTCGTCTCGCACGACATCCAGACGGTACGGCGGATGAGCGACCGGGTGATCACCATGTACCTCGGCCGGATCGTGGAGGACGCCCCGGCCGGCCGGGGCACCGGCGCCGCCCGGCACCCGTACACCCGCGCCCTGTTCTCCGCCACGCCCGGTCTGCTGGACCCCGTGGACCCGATCCCGCTGACCGGCCCGGTGCCGTCGGCGACCCGGCCGCCGAGCGGCTGCCCCTTCCGCACCCGCTGCTGGAAGGCCGACGAGCTGTGCGCGCGGGAGATGCCGGGGTTCTCGGCCGCGTCGCGCCCCGGACACCGCTACCGCTGCCACCATCCTGTGGAGGAGGACCAGCCGATCCGCGACCCAGCCCGCCAGGAGCCGTGAATGACCTTCCCCGCCCCGCTCACCGGTGTCGTCCCACCCGTATGCACCCCCCTGACACCGGAGCGCGAGGTGGACGTGCCCTCGCTGCTGCGGCTGGTCGACCATCTCGTCGCGGGCGGGGTGCACGGGCTGTTCGTGCTCGGGTCGACCTCGGAGGCGGCGTTCCTGACGGACCGGCAGCGCCGGCAGGTGGTGGAGGCCGTCGCCGGCCACGCCGGCGGCCAGCTGCCCGTGCTCGCCGGGGCCATCGACATGACCACCCCGCGCGTCCTGGAGCACGTCCGGGCGGTCTGCGCGGCGGGGGCGGAGGCCGTCGTCGTCACCGCCCCCTTCTACGCCCGCACCCACCCGGCCGAGATCGTCCACCACTACCGCCGGATCGCCGCCGCGAGCCCGGTCCCGGTGATCGCCTACGACATCCCCGTCGCCGTGCACACCAAGCTCCCCGCCGAGCTGGTGCTGGGCCTGGCCGCCGACGGGGTGCTGGCCGGGCTGAAGGACTCCAGCGGGGACCTGGCGGCGTTCCGGGAGGTCGTCACGGGTGCCCGCGCCCACGCCGGTTTCAGCGTGCTGACCGGCTCAGAACTCATCGCGGACTCGGCGCTGGCGCTGGGCGCCGACGGGGCGGTGCCAGGGCTGGCCAACGTCGACCCGCACGGGTACGTCCGGCTGTACCGCCTGTGCCGGGCCGGCGACTGGGAGGGCGCACGAGCCGAACAGGAACGCCTGTGCGCGCTGTTCGGCATCGTCGGGGTGGGCGACCCGGCCCGGATGGGCGGCAGCTCCTCGGCCCTGGGCGCCTTCAAGACGGCCCTGCACCTACGCGGAGTCATCGCCTGCGCGGCGACGGCCGAGCCCCAGGTGCCGCTGTCGGGGGACGAGGTGGCGCGGGTGGGGAAGTTGCTGGCGGCGGCGGGGCTGTTGTAGGGGTGGGTGGGCGCGCCGGCCCTAAAAGCGAATTCTATGGGACGTCAGAAGCCAGGTATACGCGGGTACGCACCAACCGCATCGATGAAGCCATGAAATGAATTCCCGCCCCTACACCACCCATGGAAACTTCGATCACCCCCTCGGATGCAGTCAGAAAATCGACATTCCGAGCCTCCTGCATACCCCACCCGTTGACCTGAAAGTCCGACACGTCGGAAAACAACAGATGGAACTCGAATCTGTTGTAGGTCGTTTCACTCCATTCCGAACTGGGACGCGAAGGCAGCCTCCGAGTATCGAACCCGACGGTCACCGAATTACCCCGCTCATCAACGTGAACGTAAAAAAGTTCACACTCACCAAGGCCGGGCGGGTTGCCTCCGTAAAGGCCACCCAGAAACGACGGGCCCCCTAGGATTCGCTGCCACTCAGATGCGTCCATAGTAGGCCTTCTCCCAGGTTTCCGGCAAGAAAGTGTACCGACGGGCGTCAATTCGACTCACAAATGAATGCGGACCGCCGTCATTCCCGTCCACACCAGCCCTGAAAGCACTTACATGACCTACGAGTACCGAGTCACCGCAGTGGAATTCAGTCTCCAACCCGTCGCCATGAATCCCTACGTGAAGACACCTCTCTGCCTCTCTGTGGGTTGCCGTCACGCGACAGACCGCAGGCGGATGCCATTCTCGAAGCGAAAGGTTCTCGACCGCCAAAAATTGCAGGTGGCATTGCACCGTGTCCAACCCTGCAGCCCGCCACTCCTCCGGGGGTGATTTGGGAAAATCCGGCAGATCTATGCGAATGATCACGGCAGGGCCACGCCAGTTGATATTGAGCGAGCGAACCCTGACACCCTCCCCTATCCTTGGCACTTCACCATAGACCTCTCGAAGCGCATTGGAATTTAGTAGGAATTCGTCAACGGTCATAGTAATAGTGCTCCTCACATCCGGGAACCTGACCATTCCGAGTGTCCTCGAACGGTCGCACGTGATGGTTCACCTCTACGGGCTCGGCACCTTCGGGAATTCCCGCCTCACGCAACGCCTTTGCCTTTGCTTCATCGAGCGTCCGGCCAACCTTTGCCGCTCCAGGCCGGCGAAACCACGCCCCGCCCCCGCCCAGCCCTTCATCGTGCCGAGCGAATCCAGCTCGGTCAGCGAAGCGTTGATGCCCTCCGCGATCAACTTCAGCCCCTGCACCTGCAGATTCGGCTGTCCGCCCCCACTCGGCGTCGTCATACCCGCTCCTCCCCCGTCAATCCTTCGGCCCCGGCATCCGAGCCCGCATCCGTGCCCGGCAGACCAAGCACGCGTGCACCGCTCTCACCGTCCGGCCCGTTCACGGCCACCGCATCCGGCACGATCCCGACGACCGGCGGCAACACCAGCCCCCGCTCGCCATCACCCGCGTCCGCCAGCACCTCGCACGGCAACCCCGCCCCCGCCACCGCCGGCACACCCGCATCCAGCACCGCGGCACCCCACACCACCCGATACCGCCACGCACGATCACGCTCCCCGCGCGCCAGCGCATACCGCGCCAGCGCCCCCTCATCGGTGAACGCCAGCAGCCGACGCGCCCCCTGCGCCTCCACCGTCAGAGCCGCACCGCTCTGCCCGTACGGGACGAGCGCCCGGCGACGCCGGAACTCTCCGAGCCGAGCACGGAACCGGCGCCGGTGAGCCCTGAGCCGCATGGCCGGTCAGCGCGCCATGCCCGTCGGCAGCCGCCGGAACTCGATCGTCTCGTACGGCCCCTTCGTCCCGGTCTCGTAGAGCAGCCCGACCGTGTCCCGGTCGACCCTGACGAGGTCGGAGTAGGCGGCGGGCCGGTCGGACAGGGTGAGCGCCTTGCCGAAGGTCCGTCCGCCGTCGGTGCTGTGCCACAGGGCCATCGCCCGGCGGGCCGTGGGCACGGAGGGCGCGGAGAACAGCAACGGGGCCTGGAAGCCCCGCAGTTGCAGGACGCTGCCCTGGACCACCGGGACGTCGTTCAGGGTGCTCTGGGCGGCGTAGGGGCCGTCCAGGGTCTCGCCCGCGTCGCTCGACCAGGCGTCGAGCCGGTTGCCGGGGGTGCTGCCGTTCTGGTCGCGCGAGGAGAAGTACAGCCGTCCGTCCGGGAGCTGGGCGGCGCTGGTCTCGTTGGCGTTGGTCACGCCGTCGTACGAGTCGTCCACGAAGCCCAGCCGCCAGGTGCGGCCGCCGTCGTCGCTGTAGAGGGCGTGGGCGCCGTAGTACCGGGGCTCCTGGCCGGTGTCGGGGGAGCCGGGCGGCGGCGCGGCGGAGTGGTCGGCGGGGACGAGGAGGCGGCCGGCGTGGGGGCCGCGGGTCATGGCCAGGGCGTGGCCGGGGCCGGTCGCGTACCAGCGCCAGTGCGGCGGCTTCACCGCGGCGGTGATGTCCCGTGGCGGCGTGAAGCGGCGGCCGTCGTCCCGGCTGCGCTGCACGAACACCCGGCGGCTCTGTGCGGGGGTGACCTCGCCGCGCATGATCTGCGCCTCGGTCACCGCCCCGCTGTTGTACGAGGTGACGAGCACGACGGTGCCGGTGCGCGGGTCGACCACGGGTGCCGGGTTGCCCCGGGTGTCGCCCCGTCCGGCGGCCACCACCGTCAGCGGTCCCCAGGTGCAGCCGCCGTCGGTGGAGCGGCGCAGCACGACGTCGATGTCGCCGCTGTCACCGGCGCCGTCGTGCCGGCCCTCGGCGAAGGCCAGCACGGTTCCGCGCCCGGTGACGACGGCCGCGGGGATGCGGTAGGTGTCGTAGCCGCCCTGCCCGGCCGTGTACGGCACCGAGGAGACGCACCCGGGCGCGGACCGGGCGGGGTGGACGGCGGTGAGCGGGGCGAGGAACGCGGCGGCGACGAGGAGGGCTCGGCTCAGCGGGGTCACGGCTCCATGCTCCCCGCACTCACCGGTCGTCGCTCACGGGCTTGCCCCAGGAGTGTCAGGACGGCGTCCGGGCCGCCGCCAGCAGCCTGCTGACGTCGTCGGCGCAGATGGTGAGGGCGGCACCGACGGTGGTGAGGACGTCGCGTTCGGCGGGTGTGTAGGGGCCGTCGGCCAGGGCGACGCGGGCGGCGTCGAGGAACAGGGACTCGCGGCCGGCCGGGGCGAGATGCGGGGCGAGCGGGTCCAGGGCCTCGTGCAGCTCTATGGCGAGGCTCGCGCCGCACGGCCCGCCGAGGACCCGGCCGGTGTCGGCGGCGAGCGCCTCGACCATGGCGGCCAGCCGGTCCTCGGTGCACTCCTGGAAACCGGCGGCGCGGACGGTGCCGGCGGCCGTCTCCAGGGCCGTGCGGGAGGAGGTGCCGCCGGCGGCGAGGACGGCGAGGGCGACGGTGTGCACCGCGTCGCGGAGCATCGCGGAGAAGCGGCGGGTGGTGGGGTGGTCGAGCACCTCGGTGCCGTAGTGGTGTCCGCAGGCGGCGCACTCCACGACCGGTCCGGTGGCGCCGCGCGGCAGCAGGGGCACGCCGAGGAGCGTGAGGCGGCGGCGGCCGGCGAGCCGCTGGTAGTTGCGGTCGCCCCCGCAGCCCGGGCAGTAGAACTCGCCGTCCCCGACGGGTGTCCACGCGGTGCGGGTGCCCAGGATGCGGGCAGCCCTGGCGGCACGGCCGTCTCGTCCCCGTACTGGCAGCACGTCGCACCTCCGTAACCGCGCGGCAACATCGCAGCGCTTGCGTGATGTTAGCCACATCCCGGAGGCTGAGTCAGTACCCCGTACGAGACCTTTCCGTGACCTGCCCGGCGCGATGGCCGATATACGACGGGGCCCCGGCCGCCGTGTACAGCGGCCGGGGCCCCGAAAAGCCCGGTCAGCGGGGTCAGCGGGCCGCGCGGTTCACCGCGGAGACGACGGCCTTCAGCGACGCACGCGTCGTGTTCGCGTCGATGCCGATGCCCCACAGAACCTTGTCGTCGATCGCGCACTCGATGTAGGAGGCGGCCTGCGCGGAGGCGCCCTCGCTCATCGTGTGCTCCTGGTAGTCCAGCAGGCGTACGTCGATGCCGATGGACTGCAGGGCGTCGAAGAAGGCGGAGATCGGGCCGTTGCCGGAGCCGGTCAGGACGGTGTCCTCGCCGTCGACGGTCGCCTCCACGGTCAGCGTGTCCACGCCGTCCGTGTCCGTGGTCGACTGGCCCGTGCGGACCTGGATGCGGCCCCACGGGTTCTCCGGGTTGGGCAGGTACTCGTCCTGGAAGGTCGCCCAGATGTCCTTCGGCGTGATCTCGCCGCCGTCGGCGTCCGTCTTGGCCTGGATGAGCCTGGAGAACTCGATCTGCATGCGGCGCGGCAGGTCCAGCTTGTGGTCGTTCTTCAGGACGTAGGACACACCGCCCTTGCCGGACTGCGAGTTGACCCGGATGACCGCCTCGTAGGAGCGGCCGACGTCCTTGGGGTCGATGGGCAGGTACGGCACCGCCCACTCGATGTCGTCGACGGTGACACCCTTGGCCTTCGCGTCGGCCTCCATGGCGTCGAAGCCCTTCTTGATGGCGTCCTGGTGGGAGCCGGAGAAGGACGTGTAGACCAGGTCGCCCACGTACGGGTGGCGCGGGTGGACCTCCATCTGGTTGCAGTACTCCCACGTACGACGGATCTCGTCGATGTCGGAGAAGTCGATCTGGGGGTCGACGCCCTGCGAGAACAGGTTCATGCCCAGGGTCACCAGGTCGACGTTGCCGGTGCGCTCGCCCTGGCCGAACAGGCAGCCCTCGACGCGGTCGGCGCCGGCCATCAGCGCCAGCTCGGCGGCGGCGACGGCGGTGCCGCGGTCGTTGTGCGGGTGGACGGACAGGCAGACGTACTCGCGCCGGGACAGGTTGCGGTGCATCCACTCGAACCGGTCGGCGTGCGTGGCCGGGGTCGAACGCTCCACCGTGGCGGGCAGGTTGAGGATGATCTCGCGGCCCGGCCCCGGCTGGTAGACGTCCATCACCGCCTCGCAGACCTCCAGCGCGAAGTCCAGCTCGGTGTCGGTGAAGATCTCCGGGGAGTACTGGTAGCCGAACTCCGTCTCCGGGCCCAGCAGTTTCTCGGCGTACTCCATCACCAGGCGGGTGCCGTCGACGGCGATCTGCTTGATGTCGTCCTTGGAGCCGCGGAAGACGACCCGGCGGAACACCGGAGCGGTCGCGTTGTACAGGTGGACGGTGGCCCGCCTGGCGCCCTTCAGGGACTCCACGGTCCGCTCGATCAGGTCCTCGCGGGCCTGGGTCAGGACGGAGATCGTCACGTCCTCGGGGATCGCGCCCTCTTCCTCGACGATCGAGCGTACGAAGTCGAAGTCGGTCTGGCCGGAGGCGGGGAAGCCGACCTCGATCTCCTTGTAGCCCATCGCCACCAGCTGGTCGAACATCCGGCGCTTGCGCTCGGGCGACATCGGGTCGATCAGGGCCTGGTTGCCGTCGCGCAGATCGGTGGAGAGCCAGCGGGGGGCGACGGTGATCCGCTTCTCCGGCCAGGTGCGGTCCGGGATGCCGACCTGCTCGTAGCGGCCGTACTTGTGGATCGGCATGGAACTGGGCTGCTGGCGGTTGGCCATGATGCGTGGGCTCCTCAGGGTGTCCGGATGTCCGAGTGGACGGCCGACGACGCAACGCCAGAGCT
The DNA here is from genome assembly GCF_055592265.1 of Streptomyces sp. NPDC041129. NCBI lineage: Bacteria > Bacillati > Actinomycetota > Actinomycetes > Kitasatosporales > Streptomycetaceae > Streptomyces > Streptomyces sp. NPDC041129. Next base: position 1,292,468 of record NZ_JBVIYV010000001.1, read on the forward strand.
CCGCGGGGAGGGGGTCGGCCTTGTCTACAGGCCCTCGCCGCGGCAGCTAAGGAGAAGCAGCCCGAAACGCATGATGCTCCGCAGCCTAGCCGAGCCGCACCGGGTGCGCGGGCCTGTCCCAGTATGCGGGACCGCTGGGACCAATCGGACATAGAGTGCGCAATCCCACTCGGCGACTCCCATCTCTTACCATCCCGTGACGCAGCGCGACGAGGGATGTCCGGGTATTTCACCAATCATGGTTGCGAGTAGTGACAGTGGTGTCACACAGTGCGATGGTGCCGGGTATGACCACCAACGGGGGCTTCGAGCCCGTCTTTTGCACGATCGTCCCGCCGCACGTCCTCGACCGGCTCGCGCAGGCCGAGGACTCCGCGGTCTCCGGCCCCGCCCGCCGGTCCCTGGAGCACGACGCCTTCCAGCGCACCAGGCGCCGCCTGACCACGGTGCTCGGCGCGCCCGCCGTCGCCCCGCCCGCCGGCGCCGCCGCCGGCCGGCCGCACCGCACCGTCTACGACGCCCGGCACCGGCAGGACCTGCCCGGCACCAAGGTCCGCGAGGAGGGCTCCGAGCCGGGCAGGGACGCCTCGGTCAACCGCGCCTACGCGGGGCTCGGCGCCACCTTCGACCTGTACCAGAAGGCCTACGGCCGCGACTCCATCGACGGCGAGGGTCTGCCGCTGGACGCCAGCGTGCACTTCGGCACCGACTACGACAACGCCTTCTGGAACGGCGAGCAGATGGTGTTCGGGGACGGGGACAACGAGATCTTCCTGGACTTCACCATCCCGGTCGACGTCATCGGCCACGAGCTGACCCACGGCGTCACCCAGCACACCGCCAACCTCACCTACTTCGGCCAGCCCGGCGCGCTCAACGAGTCGCTGTCCGACGTCTTCGGCTCGCTGATCAAGCAGTACAGCCTCGGCCAGACGGCCGCCGAGGCCGACTGGCTGATCGGCGCGGGCCTGCTCGCCCCGGGCGTGCACGGCACCGCCCTGCGCTCGATGAAGGCACCGGGCACGGCGTACGACGATCCCAACCTCGGCAAGGACCCGCAGCCGGCGACCATGGAGCACTACGTCCGCACCGGCCGCGACAACGGCGGCGTGCACATCAACTCCGGCATCCCCAACCACGCGTTCTACCTGGTCGCCACCGCCATGGGCGGCCACTCCTGGGAGAAGGCCGGGCAGCTCTGGTACGACGTGCTGACCGGCGGCGAGCTGAAGCAGCAGGCCCTGTTCACGGACTTCGCGACGCTGACCGTCAAGGCGGCCCGCGAGCGGTACGGCGCCGGCGACGAGCTCGAGGCCGTGCAGAAGGCCTGGGAGCAGGTCGGGGTGCGGACGCTGTAGTTCCGTACTAGACAGGCACCCATGCGTATTCAGGTACGGCGCACGGGCGGTTTCGCGGGCATCGAGCGCCGGGCCGAGGTGGACACCTCGGCCCGGCCCGACGACCGGGAGCTACGGTCCCTGGCCGAACGGGTCCTGGCCTCCGGCAGGCCCACGCCACCGGCGGGGGTACCGGACGGCTTCGCCTACGAGATCACGGTCGACGGCCGCACGGTCTACGCGGCCGACCCCCGACTGACCGAAGAACAGAGGGAGTTGATCGCGAGAGTGCTGAAGGAGGGGGCCTGAACGGGGCCACTCCGCGCCAGTTCGCGCCGGGGCGTTGACTTCCGTTACCGACGGTACGGATGATCCAGGCCATGGCGACTGACGCAGGCAAGGCGATTCCCCGTTTCCCGGCCGGCTTCCTGTGGGGCGTATCGACCTCGGCCCATCAGATCGAGGGGGCGGCCGACGAGCGGGAGCCCTCCGTGTGGGACGTGTTCACGGCCGGGCCGGGGCGGGTGAAGGACGGCTCGACGGCGGCGGTGGCCTGCGACCACTACCACCGCTACCGGGAGGACGTGGCGCTGCTGGCCGGCCTGGGCGTGGACGCCTACCGCTTCTCCGTGTCGTGGCCCCGGGTGAAATCCCCCGGGGGCCTCGACTTCTACGACCGGCTGGTGGACGAGTTGTGCGCGGCGGGCGTGCGGCCCGTGCCCACCCTCTTCCACTGGGACCTGCCCGCCGGCCTGGACTGGCTGGAGCGGGACACGGCCGCCCGGTTCGCGGAGTACGTGTCCCTGGTCGCCGGACGGCTCGGCGACCGGGTCACCAAATGGATCACGCTCAACGAACCGGCCGAGCACACCCTGCTGGGCCACGCCCTGGGCGTGCACGCCCCCGGCCGGAAGCTGCTGTTCGACGCGCTCCCCGTCGCCCACCACCAACTCCTCGCCCACGGCCTCGCGGTGGGTGCCCTGCGCGCCGCCGGGGCGGTGGACATCGGCATCGCCAACTCCCACGGCCCGACCTGGCCGGCCTCCGGGGACCCGGCCGACCAGGAGGCGGCCGGCTTCTACGACCTGCTGCTCAACCGGCTGTTCGCGGAACCGGTCCTGCTGGGCGCGTACCCGGAGGGCGTCGGCGAGCTGATGCCGGGAGACGTGGAGTCCGACCTGTCGGTCATCTCCGCGCCCGTCGACTGGTACGGCGTCAACTACTACGCCCCTGCCAGGGTGGGCGCCCCGCAGGGCACCGCGACCGAGTTCGGCGGTATCGACATGCCCGCCGAACTCCCCTTCTCGGTACGGCGGATCGAGGACCGCCCGGTGACGGACTTCGGCTGGCCGGTGGTCCCCGAGGGGCTGACGGAGCTGCTGACCGGCTTCCGCGACCGGTACGGCGACCGGCTCCCCCCGGTCGTCATCACCGAGAACGGCTGCTCCTACGAGGGTGTCGACGACCAGGACCGGATCGCCTACCTGGACGCCCACATCCGCGCCCTGCACACGGCAATCGAGGCGGGCGTCGACGTGCGCGGCTACTTCGTCTGGTCGCTGATGGACAACTTCGAGTGGGCGGAGGGGTACGCGCGCCGCTTCGGTCTGGTGCACGTGGACTACGAGACGCTGGAGCGCACCCCGAAGGCCTCCTACCACTGGTTCCGGGACGTGCTGCGGGCACGGAGATGACCGCGGCCCCGGCCGCCCTGGCCGAGCCCGCCGAGCCGGTCCGCCCGGGCTGGACGGCGGCGCTGGCGCTGGCCAACGGGGCGATCTGGGTGGGCTGGTTCGGCCCGCTGCAGATCCTGCTGGCCTCCCAGGCGAAGGACCTCGCGCCCGGCTCCGGGATGCCGAAGGAGACGATCCTGGCCTGGGTGACCGGTGCGGGCGCGGTCGTCTCGCTGCTCGCGAACCCGCTCTTCGGCGCCCTGTCGGACCGCACCACGGCCCGCCGGGGCCGCCGTACCCCGTGGATCGTGGCCGGTGCGGCGGGCGGCGCGCTCTCCCTGCTGCTGCTCGCGGGCGCGGACGGGGTGTGGACGATGGCCGCGGGCTGGTGCCTGGCGCAGCTCACCCTGAACGCGGCCTTCGCGGCGGTGACGGCGGCCGTTCCGGACCGGGTGCCGCGCGGCGAGCGGGGTGCGGTGGGCGGCTGGCTGGGCGCGGCCCAGATCCTGGGCGTGGTCGGGGGCACGGGTCTGGCCACGGCGGCGGGCGGCACCGCGGCCGGGTACGTGGCGTGCGCGGTGTTCACGGTGGTGGGCGTACTGCCGTACGTGCTGCGGTACGAGGATCTGCGGCTGGCCGGGGCGGATCGGCCGCCCTGGTCCTGGCGGGCCTTCCTGACGGGCTTCTGGCTGAGCCCGCGCCGCCACCCCGATCTCGGCTGGGCCTGGCTGACCCGTTTCCTGATCAACCTCAGCAACGCGCTCGTCCTGCTGTACCTGCTGTACTACCTGCGGGACCGCCTGCACTACGGCGATCCCGGCGAGGGCGTACTGATCCTGACGGCCGTGAACGGTCTGACCCTGCTCGCCACGGTCGTCGTGGGCGGCGTGTGGTCGGACCGCACGGGGCGCCGCAAGCCGTTCGTGATCTGGTCGGGCGTGCTGATGGCGGTGGCGACGGCGGCCCTCGCCGGCTGGCAGACCTGGCCCGGTGCGATCGTCGCGGCGGCGGTCCTGGGGATCGGCTTCGGGGTGTTCACCTCGGTCGACTTCGCGCTGATGACGGACGTCCTGCCGAAGGCGCTGGACCGCGGCAAGGACCTTGGCGTGATCAACGTGGCCAACGCGCTGCCGCAGGTCGCGGCGCCCGCCCTCGCCGCGCCGATCGTGACGTACCTGGGCGGCTACCGGGTGCTGTACCTGGTGGCGGCCGTGATCGGTCTGGCGGGGGCGGTGCTGGTGGGGCGGATCAGGGGCGTGGAGTGAGCGTCACAGGGCGCCGGCGTCCCGGGCGCTCCACAGGGTCGGGAAGCGGGGCCGGTAGCCCAGCTCGCGGCGGATGCGGTCGGTGGAGACGAGCCCGTACCAGGGGTCGGGGTCGGGGCCGTCCGCGGGCGGCTCGGCTCCGAGGAGCTGGTGGATCTCCAGGACCGTGACCGGGGCGTCGTCGGCGATGTTGTAGATGCGGCCGCCCGCACCGGGGGCGTGGAGCAGGCGGGTCAGTCCCTGGGCGACGTCGGCCACGTGCACGAGATGGTGCCGTTTGGTGGCCGGCTGGCTCGTGGTCCAGCGGGTGATGCCGGGCAGGTGCGGGTCGCCCTCGCCGTAGACGAAGGCGAGCCGGCCCACCCGCACGTCCAGCCCGTCCAGCGCCAGCAGTCCGCGCTCGGCCTCCAGCTTGGACTCCGGGTACGTCATCCACAGCAGGCCGCCGGGCACCGTCGGATCGTCCTCGAGGAGCGGCCGGCCGCGGCCGGTGCCGTACGACAGGATCGTGCCGGCCTGCACGAAGCGCCGTACGCCGGAGGCGATCGCCGCCCGGCCGAGCTCCACCGCCGCGTCCCGGTTGACCGCCCACACCTCCTCGTCCGGCACGCCTCGGAACGAGGCGGCTACGTTGACCACGGCGTCGGCCCCGGCGAGGGCCTTGCCGAGCACGTCGGTGTCGCGGAGGTCGCCGACGACGACTTCGGCGCCGCGGTCGGCGAGACCGGCGGCGCGGGTCTCGTTTCGCACGAGCACACGGATCCGCTCGTCCGGCCGGGACTGGGCCAGCAGGCGGGGGACGAATCCGCGTCCCACCTGTCCGGTGGCACCGGTGATCAGGGTCAGCATGGCTGGGTTCCTCTCGTTCGGTGCTCCCAGCCTCGGGCGCGTTCGGCGGCGCCGGGAGAGACCTCCCGATCGGGGGACCGGCGGTCCCTGGATAACGCCGCCGGACTGCCGCAGCCTTGGGAGGGTGAACCGACCCGAACTCGCCGACTTCCTGCGCCGCGGCCGGGCCCGCCTGGAACCGTCCGACGTGGGCCTCGCGGCGGGCGCCCGCCGCCGTACCCCGGGACTGCGCCGGGAGGAGGTGGCCCAGCTGGCCGGGATGTCCGTCGACTACTACACCCGGCTGGAACAGCGCCGCGGCCCCCGCCCGTCCCGCCAGATGCTGACGGCCCTGGCGCGCGCCCTGCGTCTGACCGACGACGAACGGGACCACCTCTTCCACCTGGTGGGCGAGGAGCCCCCGCGACGGGGCGCGGCCTCCGCGCATGTCCGCCAGGGTCTCCTGCTGGTCCTGGACCGGCTGTACGACTCACCCGCCCAGGTGGTGACGGACTGCGGCACGGTGCTGGCGCAGAACGCCCTGGCCAAGGCACTGGTCGGGGACGCGCTCGCCCGTCCGCCCCGCGAGCGGAACCTGACCCGGCGCTTCTTCCTGGACCCGGCGGCCCGCGACCTCTTCCCGGCGGAGGACCGTCCGGCGCACGCCTTCGACCACGTGGCCGGCCTCCGCGCGGTGGCCGCGGCCCGTCCCGACGACCCGGAACCGGCCGCGCTGGCGGCCGAACTGCGGGCGGCCAGCGAGGAGTTCGCCAGGCTGTGGGAGGCACACGAGGTGTCCCTGCGCCGCCCGTCCTCGAAGCGCTTCGTGCACCCGGTGGTGGGGCTGCTGGAACTGGACTGCGAGGTCCTGCTGAGCCACGAGGGCCATCAGCAACTCGTCATCCACACGGCCCGCCCGGGTACGGAGTCGTACGAGAGGCTGCGGCTGCTGAGGGTGGTGGGGCTGCAGGACATGAGCCCGGCGAGCCCGTGAGCCCGTGCGGGGTGCCCTCAGAAGCCCAGCCGGCGCAGCTGCTTGGGGTCCCGCTGCCAGTCCTTCGCCACCTTGACGTGCAGGTCGAGGAAGACCGGCGTACCCAGCAGTGCCTCGATCTGCTTGCGGGACTTGATGCCGACGTCCTTCAGCCGCTTGCCCTTGGGCCCGATGACGATGCCCTTCTGGCTCGGGCGCTCGATGTAGAGGTTGGCGTGGATGTCCAGCAGCGGCCGGTCCGCCGGTCGGTCCTCGCGCGGGAGCATCTCCTCCACGACGACCGCGATGGAGTGCGGCAGCTCGTCGCGGACGCCCTCCAGGGCCGCCTCGCGGATGAGCTCAGCGATCATCACCTGCTCGGGCTCGTCCGTGAGGTCGCCCTCGGGGTAGAGGGCCGGGCCCTCGGGCATCAGCGGGATCAGCAGGTCGGCCAGGAGGTCCACCTGCTTGGCGCCGACGGCCGACACGGGGACGATCTCGGCCCACTCGATGCCCAGGTCCTTGCCGAGCTGGTCGATCGCGATGAGCTGCTCGGCCAGGGTCTTGGAGTCGACGAGGTCGGTCTTGGTGACGATGGCGACCTTGGGGGTCTTGCGGATCCCGGCCAGCTCCTTGGCGATGAAGCGGTCGCCGGGGCCGATCTTCTCGTTCGCCGGCAGGCAGAAGCCGATCACGTCGACCTCGGCCCACGTCGTCCGCACGACGTCGTTGAGCCGCTCGCCGAGCAGGGTGCGCGGCTTGTGCAGTCCCGGGGTGTCCACCAGGATCAGCTGGGCGTCGGGGCGGTGCACGATCCCGCGCACCGTGTGCCGCGTGGTCTGCGGCTGGTTGGCGGTGATCGCCACCTTCTGCCCGACCAGAGCGTTCGTGAGGGTGGACTTGCCCGCGTTGGGGCGGCCCACGAAGCAGGCGAAGCCGGCGCGGTGGGCGGTCTCGCCCGACGGCTCGGATGACTGGGTACGAACGCTCATGGCGTTCATTGTCCCTGATCCACGGGACCGCGCCGTACCAACGGCCGCCACCGTCTCTTGATGTGAGCTCGACGAAACCCCCACGCAACGAAACGTCACCGAAACACACCTGTACGCAACCGGAAATGCCGACCGGTGACCCTCTGACGAGCCCCCACACCGTTGGAGACGCCCGTGACCCTCGCCGCAGCCCACGTCGACACCGGCGACACCGCCTGGCTCCTAGCCGCCACCGCCCTCGTCCTGCTGATGACCCCGGGTCTGGCCCTCTTCTACGGCGGCATGGTGCGCACGAAGAGCGTCCTGAACATGCTGATGATGAGCTTCGTGTCGATCGCCCTGGTGACGGTGGTGTGGCTGGCGGCGGGCTACTCGCTCGCCTTCGGGGACGACGTCTTCGGCGGGCTGATCGGCGGCCTGGGGCACTCCGGGATGAGCGGGATCGGCCCGGGCAGCGTGCACGGCACCGTTCCCACCCTGCTCTTCGCCACCTTCCAGCTCACTTTCGCGATCATCACGGCGGCCCTGGTCAGCGGCGCGGTCGCGGACCGCACGAAGTTCTCCGCCTGGCTGGTGTTCGTCCCGGTCTGGACGCTCGCCGTATACGTTCCCGTGACCCACTGGGTGTGGGGTCCCGGCGGCTGGATCGTGGACCGGCTCGGGGCGCTCGACTTCGCCGGCGGCATGCCCGTGGAGATCACCTCCGGTGCCTCCGGGCTCGCCCTGTGCCTGGTGCTCGGGCCACGGCTCGGGTTCAAGAAGGACGCCATGCGTCCGCACAACCTGCCCATGGTGATCCTCGGCGCCGGTCTGCTCTGGTTCGGCTGGTTCGGCTTCAACGCGGGCTCCGCGCTCGGCGCGAACGGCCTCGCCGCGGCGGCGTTCCTCAACACGCTCGCGGCGGGCTGCACCGGCCTGCTCGGCTGGCTCTTCGTCGAGCAGCGGCGCGACGGCCACCCGACCACGCTGGGCGCGGCCTCCGGCGCGGTGGCCGGTCTGGTCGCGATCACCCCGTCCTGCGGCACGGTCTCCCTGCTGGGCGCGCTGGTGGTGGGTCTGGCCGCCGGTGTCGTCTGCTCCTACGCGGTGAGCTGGAAGTTCCGGCTGAACTACGACGACTCGCTGGACGTGGTCGGCGTCCACCTGGTCGGCGGCATCATCGGCACCCTGCTGATCGGACTGTTCGCCGAGAAGGCGATGACCGGCGGCGCCGAGGGACTGTTCTACGGCGGCGGCCTGGTCCCGCTGGGCAGGCAGCTGCTGGCCGTGGCGGCCGTCGGGGCGTACGCCTTCGGGGTGACGTACGGGCTCGGCAAGCTGATCGACCGGGTGCTGGGCTTCCGGGCCGGCGAGGAGCAGGAGCACACCGGCCTGGACCTTACGGTGCACGCCGAGACGGCTTACGATCACGGGGTCCTGGGCCATGGCGCCCCGGTCACCCACTCCCTCGTCGCCGCCCAGCAGGCCCCCACCCGGAAGGTCGAGAGCCAGGCATGAAGCTCATCACCGCGATCGTCAAGCCGTACCGGCTGGACGAGGTCAAGACCGCCCTGCAGGAACTGGGCGTGCACGGCCTGACCGTCAGCGAGGCGAGCGGGTACGGCCGGCAGCGCGGCCACACCGAGGTCTACCGGGGCGCCGAGTACCGGGTCGACCTGGTGCCGAAGGTGCGCATCGAGGTCGTGGTGGAGGACGCGGTCGCCGACGACGTGATCGACGCGATCGTCGGGGCCGCGCAGACCGGGAAGATCGGGGACGGCAAGGTCTGGGCGCTGCCCGTGGAGACCGTCGTACGGGTGCGGACCGGCGAGCGCGGCCCCGACGCCCTCTGACGGGCAGCGCCGCCGGCTACTCGGCGGTGCCCGCCGGGGCCGTCCGCCGCACTTCTCCGTCGGGTCCGGCGAGCAGCACCGGCGTCCCGGCCCCGCCGAGGTCCGCCACGGCGGCCCGGTCCTCCGGCGCGACCTCCTCGGCCTCGCTCACCACGGCCGCCGCCTCCAGCGACCGCGCGCCGGAGGCCACCGCCATGGCGACGGCGGTCCGCAGGGCGCTCAGCCGCAGCGAGGGGAGCTCCACCGACCCGGCGGCGTAGGTGCGTCCGGTCTCGTCCCGTACGGCCGCCCCCTCGGGCACACCGTTGCGGGCGCGCACGGAGCGGGCCAGCGTGACGATCTTCCGGTCCTCGGGGTCAAGCGCGTTGCTGTCGGTCATGCCCAGAGCATACGAAGCCACCCCGGGCTCACCCCGCGACGGGGTGCATGGCGTCCCGCCGCCCCTCGGGAGACGCCAGCCACTCCAGCTTCGCCGCGGTGTTCTCCTCGTCCAGCGGAGTGTGCAGCACGATCATCAGATCGGGCCGGGCCGGCACCTTCATCACCGTCGACTCCACGACCAGCGGCCCGACCAGCGGGTGGGTCAGCTCCTTGCGCACCTGTCCCTGGTCCTCGATGTCCCGCTCGGCCCACAGCGCCACGAACTCCGGGCTGCGCGCCGACGCCTCGGCGAGCACCGTCTGGAAACCCTCGTCGTCCGGCCGGGCCGCGCACGCGGCCCGGAACTGGGCCACGACCGTCCGCGCGTTCCGCTCCCAGCTGTTGCTGCGCGACCGGTACAGCGGATCGACGAAGAAGTCGACGAGGCAGTTCTGGGTGATGTCCGGCCGCATGCCGAGGACCAGCGCCGCCGCATCGTTGTACATGACGCAGTTGTAGTACGTGTCCATGATGTGCGCCGGGTAGGGCATCCAGGTGTCGATCAGCCGCCGCAGCCCCTCACACATGTCCCGTTTCCCCGGCGCCACTTGAGGTGCCGGCGGGTTCATCCCGGCCAGCAGGTACAGGTGCCGGCGTTCGGCGTCGCTGAGCCGGAGCACCCGGGCGACGGCGTCGAGGACCTGCGGCGAGACGGAGATGTCCCGCCCCTGCTCGAGCCACTGGTACCAGGACGCGCCCACCCCGGCCAGCACGGCGACCTCCTCCCGGCGCAGTCCGGGCGTCCGCCGACGGCCCCCGCCGCCGGGAAGTCCGGCCTCCTCCGGGCTGACCCGGGCCCGCCGGCTCATCAGGAACTCCCGCAGCTCGTCCCGCCGTTGACTGCGCGTCGCCTCCGCAGCGGCCACGTACCGCTCCTCCCCCGTCGTGTCTGGTGGTGCCACCACCACCATAAGTTCCGACTCCCCACGCGTATTCCGCTCGCCCGAAGCTCTTTCCATGGCGTTCGACACCACCACCCAGACCACCACCCAGGCTCCCGCCCCCGCGGGCGAACCGCTCGGCACCCCCCGGCTGTCGACACGGGACAAGCTGGTCCTCTTCGTCCTGTGCGCGGCCCAGTTCATGGTCGCGCTGGACTTCTCCGTCCTGAACGTGGCACTTCCCGAGCTGGGCACCGACCTCGGCATGAGCCGCTCCGCCCTGCAGTGGGCGGTCACCGCGTTCGCGCTCCCCTCCGGCGGCTTCCTGCTGCTGTTCGGCCGCGTCGGCGACCTGTACGGCCGCCGGAAGCTGTTCCTGACCGGCCTCGCCCTGTTCGGCGCGGCCTCCCTGCTGGCGACCCTGGCCTGGGACCCGGTGTCCTTCCTCACCGGGCGCGCGCTGCAGGGCCTCGGCGCGGCGGCCATCGTGCCGACGGGCATGTCCCTGCTCACCACCACCTTCCCGGAGGGCCCGGCCCGCGACCGCGCCCTCGGTATCTCCGGCACGCTGCTGTCGCTGGGCTTCACGATCGGCATGGTGGCGGGCGGCGTCCTGACCGACGCCCTCGGCTGGCGCTCCACCATGGCCCTGCTCACCGTGTTCGCGCTGATCGTGCTGCCGCTGGCGCCGGCTCTGCTGCCGGAGTCCCGCACCCCCGACCGCCCGCGCCTCGACGTGCCCGGCGCGGTCACCGTCACCGCCGGCCTGCTGTCGCTGATCTACGCCCTGTCCACGGCCGCCGACCACGGCTTCGGCCGCGCCGACGTCATCGCCGGGCTGGTCGCCGGGCTGCTCCTGCTGGCCCTGTTCACGGCCTTGGAGTCCCGCTCGGTCTCTCCCCTGGTGTCCCTGCCCATGCTGCGCCGCCGCACGGTGGCGTGGGGCAACCTGGGCGGCCTGGTCACCTTCTCGATGATGTCGACGGTGATCTTCGTCCTGACCCTGTACTTCCAGGAGACCCTGCGTCTGTCGGCCTTCGAGACGGGTCTGGTCTTCGGCTTCCAGGGCGTGCTGTCGGCCGTCGCCGGCACGCTGGCTCCCCGGGTCATCGGCCGCTTCGGCGCCCGCCGTACGCTGGTCGGCTCGCTGACCGGACAGGGCGCGCTGATCGCCGCCCTGCTGCCGCTGAACGCCGGCACCTGGTCGGTGTGGCTGGCCGCGGCCGCGGTGTCCCTGGCGAGCATGTGCCACCTGGGCGCGATCATCTCGTACGGCCTCACGGTCACCTCCGGCGTCCCGGACGAGGAGCAGGGCCTGGCCACCGGCCTGGTGACCTCCACCCAGCAGGTGGGCATCACCGTCGGCATCCCCCTGCTGGGCGTACTGGCCACCACCTCGGGCGACCTGCTGTCCGGCGTCCACACGGTGCTGGCGCTGGACGCGGCGATCGTGCTGACCGCCGCGGTCCTCGTCGGACTGGGCCTGCGCCGGGGTCAGTCCAGGGTCTGAACGATCTCGCTCCGCGCGGCCGTGTGCACCACACGGCCGCGCGCGCCGTTCACCAGCGCCAGGTAGGGCGGCACGTGCCCGCACTCGATGTCGGCGACGATCGGCACCCCGAGCGGGCCCAGGGCGTCGAGGACCGCCTCGGCCTGGGTGAGGGTGCGGCCGTCGGGGGCCTTGGTGCGGCCCACGAGGACGGCTGCGGCGCGGTCGAAGAACCCGGCGAGCCGCATGCCGTGCAGGTTGCGGCAGATGGTGTAGGCGTTGTCCTCGCACGCCTCGACGTAGACGAGCAGGTCGTCGCCGGCCGCGAAGGACCGCGTGTCCAGCAGGCGCGTGCCCGCGAGGTTGACCAGGGTCTCGATGCAGCCGCCGATCAGCCGGCCCTCGACGTCCACGTCACCGGTGCCGTCGAGCCGGGTCCAGCTGCCGGCCGTGTCCAGGGTGAGGTCGCGGATCTCCGGGTGGAGCGCGTAGTCGTCCCAGCCGGTGGCGCGGTGGCGGCCGGGCGGGGTCTGGGCAAGCTGCCGGCCCTGCGGGGCGGTCACGACGTCCAGCCAGGACAGCAGGCCCCCGGGCGTCCGGTAGGGCGTGTCCATCAGGTTGTTGCCGTGCACGGTGGCGACACCGGTGAGCAGGGTCAGCGGGGTGATGATCGTCGAGATGTCCGACCAGCCGACGACCCAGGTCGGCTCGGCCCGCCCGATCGCGTCGAAGTCGAGCAGCGGCAGCAGGTCGATGGCGGTCTCCCCGCCCCACGGCGGCACCACGGCCCGGATGGTGGGGTCGGTCAGCATCCCGGTCAGTTCGGCGGCGCGTTCGGCGGCCGGGGCGCTGACATGGGTCGAGCCGTCCATGCACCGGCCGACGACGACCTCGTAGCCGCGCGCCTCGAGGTCCCGGACCGCGACGTCGAGCCGCCCCCGGTGCTCCTTCGCCACTCCGCTGGACGGAGAGGTCACGCCGATACGGTCACCGGGGCGCAGGGGGCGCGGATATCGAACAGTCATGCGCGATTCTGACATGCCGTCGACGGACCGGACCAAGGCATTTACGGCCGGTCCAGCCGCAGCCGCTCCGCTCTCGGCAGGCCCGCGACGACCAGGTCGTAGGAGTCCTCGATCAGCTCCCGGACCTGGCGGTCCGGCAGAGCGCCGTCGACGGTCACGGTGTTCCAGTGGCGCTTGTTCATGTGCCAGCCGGGGACGATCAGCCCCTCGTGCTCGCCGCGCAGCCGGACCGCGTCCTCCGGGTCGCACTTGACGTTCACCGTCAGGGGCCGCGCGCCCAGGTTCGTCAGGGCGAACATCTTGCCGAGGACCTTGAACACGGAGGTCTCCGGGTTGAACGGGAAGTCCTCCGCGACCGCGTTGAAGGACAGGCAGAAGGCGCGCAGCTCCTCGGGGGTCACTCGGGCGTCTCCTCCCCGGCGGGCTTGCCCGCCGGCTCCACCAGCACCGTCACGATCTTGTTCCGGCGTCCGGCCGCCGCCTCGGCGGTCAGCCGCAGCCTGCGCTCGTCGGGGAGTTCGACCTCTGCGGACGCGCCGGCGATGGGGACGCGGCCGAGCGCCTTGGCGAGCAGCCCGCCGACGGTCTCCACGTCCTCGTCGTCGTACTCCTCCAGGCCGTACAGCTCGCCGAGGTCGGTGATGTCCAGGCGCGCGGTGACCCGGTGGCGGTCGTCGCCGAGGTCCTCCACGGGCGGGAGCTCCCGGTCGTACTCGTCGGTGATCTCTCCGACGATTTCCTCGAGGATGTCCTCGATGGTGACGATCCCGGCGGTGCCGCCGTACTCGTCGATGACCACGGCGACGTGGTTGCGCTCCTTCTGCATCTCGCGCAGCAGGTCGCCGGCGTTCTTGGTGTCGGGGACGAAGACGGCCGGGCGCATGGCGGTGGACACCAGGTCGTTCTCGGCGTCGCGGCTGATGTGCGTCTTGCGGACCAGGTCCTTCAGATACACGATGCCGACGATGTCGTCCTCGCTCTCGCCGGTGACCGGGATGCGCGAGAAGCCGGAGCGCAGGGCGAGGGTGAGCGCCTGCCGGATGGTCTTGTAGCGCTCGATGACCACCAGGTCGGTGCGCGGCACCATCACCTCGCGCACCAGGGTGTCGCCGAGCTCGAAGACCGAGTGCACCATGCGGCGCTCCTCGTCCTCGATCAGCGACTCCTTCTCGGCGAGGTCCACCATCGCGCGCAACTCGGCCTCGGAGGCGAAGGGGCCGCGGCGGAAGCCCTTGCCGGGGGTGAGCGCGTTGCCGATGAGGATCAGCAGCGACGGGATCGGGCCCATGATCCGGGCCAGCGGCAGCAGCACGTACGCGGCCGCCGTCGCCGTGCTGAGCGGGTGCTGGCGGCCGATGGTGCGCGGCGAGACGCCCACGGCGACGTACGACACCAGCACCATGACGCCGATGGCGACCAGCAGGGCCTGCCAGGTGGCGGCGAACTCCTGCAGGCAGGCGTACGTCACCAGGGCCGCGGCCGCCATCTCGCAGGCGACGCGGACCAGCAGGGCCACGTTCAGATAGCGGGTGGGGTCGGCGGCGACCTGGGCCAGCCGGGCGCTGCCGCGCCGGCCGGACTTCACGGCCTCCTCGGCCCGGAAGCTGGAGACGCGCGCGATGCCCGCCTCGGCGCAGGCGGCCAGCCAGGCGACGACGACCAGCGCGATCGCGCCGATCACGATCTGCGGACTCATGCGTGGACCGACCCGCCTACGAGACGGTCGGCGCCGGGGACGGCCCGGTCAGTCCCCGCTCGGACCGCCATCCGTCGACGATGGCGGCCTGGAGCCCGAACATCTCGGCCTTCTCGTCGGGTTCCTCGTGGTCGTACCCGAGCAGGTGCAGCACGCCGTGGACGGTGAGCAGTTGGAGCTCCTCGTCCATGGAGTGCTGCGTCGGCGCCTCGTCGCCCTGCTTCTTGGCGACCTCCGGGCACAGCACGATGTCGCCGAGCAGACCCTGCGGCGGCTCGTCGTCGTCCTTCGACGGCGGCCGCAGCTCGTCCATCGGGAACGACATGACATCGGTGGGCCCGGGCAGGTCCATCCACTGGATGTGCAACTGCTCCATGGCGTCGGCGTCCACGACGATCACCGAGAGCTCGGAGAGCGGGTGGATGCGCATCCGCGCGAGCGCGTAGCGGGCGATGTCGAGGATCGCCTGCTCGTCGACCTCGGTACCGGACTCGTTGTTGACGTCGATCGACATGGGCGTGCTGGTCTACTTCCCCTTGGAACCCTTGGCGCCGGTTCTGCCACGGCCGCCCGGGTGGGTGCCGTTCTCGGTGCCGTGCTTGCTGTCGTACATCTCGTACGCGTCGACGATACGGCCCACCAGCTTGTGCCGTACGACATCCTGCGACGACAGCCGGGAGAAGTGGACGTCCTCGACGCCCTCCAGGATCTCCTGCACCTGCCGCAGACCGCTCCTGGTCCCGTTCGGCAGGTCGACCTGGGTGACGTCACCGGTGATCACGATCTTCGAGTCGAAGCCGAGCCGGGTGAGGAACATCTTCATCTGCTCGGGCGAGGTGTTCTGGGCCTCGTCCAGGATGATGAAGGCGTCGTTGAGCGTACGGCCGCGCATGTACGCCAGCGGCGCGACCTCTATGGTCCCGGCGGCCATCAGGCGCGGGATCGAGTCAGGGTCGAGCATGTCGTGCAGCGCGTCGTACAGCGGGCGCAGGTAGGGGTCGATCTTCTCGTAGAGCGTGCCGGGCAGGAAGCCGAGCCGCTCGCCCGCCTCCACCGCCGGGCGGGTGAGGATGATCCGGTTGACCTGCTTGGACTGCAGGGCCTGGACCGCCTTGGCCATGGCCAGGTAGGTCTTGCCGGTACCGGCGGGGCCGATGCCGAAGACGATCGTGTGCTTGTCGATCGCGTCGACGTAGCGCTTCTGGTTGAGTGTCTTGGGCCGGATCGTCCGGCCGCGCGAGGACAGGATGTTCTGCGTCAGCACCTCGGCCGGGGTCTCCGGGCCGTCGCTCGTCCCGTTCTCGCTCGCCTTGAGCATGGCGATCGAGCGTTCCACTGCGTCCTCCGTCATCGGCTGCCCGGTGCGGAGCACCAGCATCATCTCGTCGAACACGCGCGAGATCAGGGCGACGTCCGCGGGTTCGCCGACCGCGCTGATCTCATTGCCCCGGACATGTATGTCGGCTGCCGGGAAGGCCTTCTCGATCACGCGCAGGAGGGAGTCGCCGGAACCCAGCACGGTCACCATGGGGTGCTGGGCGGGGACGGTGAGCTGTGCTCGCGCCTGCTCCCGCGCGGGGATGTGAGCTTGGGGTGTCTGAGTCATGGGCCGGCGCTTAAGGCCTGCGGTTCCTCCTCGTCACGGCCGCGTAGCTGAGGGCGGCCTCGCACTGTCCAGAGTACGACGGGCCACCGACAACGCCGTAGGGCTTTTCCGTGCGGGTCGGCCCCTCGGCCGGGGCCTGCACCGTCACGCCGAACGCCCGAACCCGAGCGTCGGCACCGCCCGCCGCAGCGGCCACGGCCGGTCCAGTTCCTCGGGCACGAGCCCGTCGAGGAAGCCGTACCGGCGCAGCGCCTCGGGGTTCTGGCCCGGCACCGACTGGACGCGGCGCCACCACGCCCCGATCTCGGACCACCCCGGCGCCGACAGCGAGCCCCCGAACTCCTGCACGGACAGGGCCGCGGTGAGTCCCGCGAGCGCGAGCCGGTCGGCGAGCGGCCGGCCCGCCAGGGTCGCCGCGACGAACCCGGCCACGAAGACGTCCCCGGCCCCGGTGGGATCCAGCGCCTCCACCGCGATCGCCGGGACCTCCGCGGTCTCCCCGGTGCTCCGGTCCACGGCGTACGCCCCCTCCGCGCCGAGGGTGACGACGGCGACCGGGACGTGCTCGGTCAGCGCGTGCGCGGCCGCGCGCGGGCAGTCGGCCCCGGTGTAGCGCATCGCCTCCGCCGCGTTGGGCAGGAACGCCTCGCAGTGCCGGAGGTCGGGGAGCCCGCCCAGGTCCCAGGCACCGGTCTCGTCCCAGCCGACGTCGGCGAAGATCCGGGTGCCCGCGCGGGCGGCCTCCGCGATCCAGGGGGCGCGCTTGCCGGGGGCCAGCGAGGCGACGGCGGCCCGCGCGCGGGGCGGGAAGTCCGGCGCCGGTTCCTCCGGGGGCGGTTCGTGGCCGTGGGAGACCATCGTCCGCTCCCCCTCGTACGCCATGGAGACGGTGACCGGCGAGTGCCAGCCGGGCACGGTCCGGGAGGGCGCGAGGTCGATGCCCTCGCCCTGGGCGAGGGCGTCCCAGCAGTACTCGCCGTAGTGGTCGTCGCCGAACGCCGCCGCGAGGGAGGTGCGCAGGCCGAGCCGGGCGAGCGCGGTGGCCATGTTGGCGACCCCACCGGGGCTGGAGCCCATCCCCCGGGCCCAGGACTCGGTGCCGCGCACGGGCGCCGAGTCCAGGCCGGTGAAGACGATGTCGAGGAAGACGGTGCCCGTGAGGTACACGTCCCAGGGAGGGTCGCCGGGTGCCCGGAGGCCGGCGAGCGGGTCGACCTGGGCCTGGCAGCGCGCTGCCTGCGTGAGGTGTTCGGGTTCCTCTCCGGCGATCGGGCGGGACGGGGTCACGGTGCGCTCCCTGAGCTGGTGCGGATCTGGCCAGTGTGCACCACTTCCCGCCAGGGGCACGGCCGCTCGCGGTGGCGGCGGCGTCACCGTCGGGCGTCACCAGCGGGGCATCACCGGCGTCCGCCACCCGGGCTCGGCCTGCCGCATCGCCGCCGCGTCGTCGCGGTCCCGCAGCGTGCCGTCGTCCCGCGTCCACCGCCCGTGCAGCCGGGCCAGTTCGTCCCGGTCCAGCTCGACGCCGAGGCCGGGCGCGTCGGACACCGCGACCCGGCCGCCGGTGAAGGCGAGCCGCTCGGTGAGGACGTCCTCGGACTGCCAGGGGTAGTGGGAGTCGCACGCGTGGTGGAGGTTCGGCACGGTCGACGCCACGTGGGTCATGGCGGCGAGGCTGATGCCGAGGTGGGTGTTGGAGTGCATGGACACGCCGACGCCGAAGGCGGCACAGATGGCGGCGAGCTGACGGGTGTTGCGCAGCCCGCCCCAGTAGTGGTGGTCGGAGAGCACCACCTGCACGGCGTCCTCGGTGAACGCCTGCCGGATCTCACCCAAGGTGGTCACGCACATGTTGGTGGCCAGCGGCACCTCGGTCCCCGCGGACACCTCGGCCATCGCGGAAGTGCCCAGCGTCGGGTCCTCCAGGTACTCGAGGACGTCACCGAGTTCCTTCGCGACCTTCAGCGAGGTCTCCACCGACCAGGCGCCGTTGGGGTCGAGGCGCAGCGGGTGGCCGGGGAAGGCCTCCGCGAGGGCGCGTACGGCGGCGATCTCCTGCTCGGGCGGGAAGACGCCGCCCTTGAGCTTGAAGGAGGTGAACCCGTACCGCTCCTTGAGCAGGCGTGCCTGGGCGACGACGCCGGCCGGGTCCAGGGCGGCGCCCCAGTCGTCCGGCTCGCAGGCCACGCCCTCGGGGTGCCCGGCCCACTTGTAGAACAGGTAGGCGCTGTACTCGACCGCGTCGCGGAGCCTGCCGCCGAGGAGCGCGTGCACGGGCAGTCCGAGCGCCCTGCCCTGGGCGTCGAGGCAGGCCACCTCGAAGGCGGACAGCACGGACAGCCGGAGCTTGTCGGCGCTCTGCACGCCCCGCAGTCCGCCGGCGTCCACGGCGCCCCGGACCAGGCTCTCGTCCACGGCGAGGTCCAGCGCGAAGAGGCCGTTCACATCCATGACCGAGCGTCCCGGAAGCCGCTCGGCCAGGGGGCGGGCCAGCTCCAGGTACTTGGTGTCGCCGTAGGTCTCGCCGAGGCCGGTGATGCCGTCGGCCGTGACGACCTCCACGATCAGCCGGGGGGTGTACGGCTGGTGCACGCCCTGGGTGTTGAGCAGCGGCGGGTCGGCGACCAGGATCGGCGTCAGGCGTACCTCGGCGATGGTCAGGTCACGGGTCACAGGGAGGCTCCTACGAGGTCGAGGCCGGCGGCGAGCAGGGTCCTCAGCTCGGCGAGGTCGGCGGGCGAGGGGTCGGTGAGCGGGGCCCGGACCGGGCCGACGCGCTCCCCGCGCAGCCGGGCCGCCGCCTTCACCAGGGACACCGCGTATCCGGGGACGCGGTCGCGGAGTTCGACGAGCGGGACGTAGAAGTCGCGCAGCAGTTTCCCGGTCGTCGCGTGGTCGCCGTCCCGCAGCGCGGCGAAGAAGGCGCCTGCGATCTCGGGGGCGAAGGCGTGCACCGCGGAGGAGTAGGCGGGGACGCCGACGGTGGCGTAGGCGCGGGCCTGGATCTCGGCGGTGGCGGCGCCGTTGAAGAACAGGAAGCCCTCGGGGGCGGCGAGGGTGAGGCGCTGGAGGCGGTCGAGGTCACTGTGGCCGTCCTTGAGGCCGATGACTTTCGGGATGCGCGCGATGCGCCGCAACGACGCCACGGTATAGGCGACCTGGCCGCGCTGGTAGGCGACGACCGGCAGCGGGGTGCGGTCCGCGAGCCGCTCGAGCTGTGCGGCGAGGCCCTCCTGCGGCGCGGCGACGAGGTAGTGCGGCAGCACCAGCAGGGCGTCGGCGCCGGCCTCCTCGGCGATCCGCGCGAACCGGGCGGCCTGCGCCCAGCCGTACCCGGTGCCGGCGACCACGGGCACCCGGCCCGCCGCCTCCTCCACGGCGATGGTGACGACCTGCCGGTACTCCTCCTCGTCAAGGGAGAAGAACTCCCCGGTGCCGCAGGCCGGGAAGACGGCTCCCGGTTCCGCGGCGAGCCTGCCCGCGACGTGCGCGCGGGAGCCGTCGGGGTCGAGGGTGCCGTCCTCGTGGAAGGCGGTGAGCGGGAAGGACAGCACACCGCGCGCCATGCCCTCCCTCAGTCGCCGCGCCACGTCCTGCGGACTTCGGTCGCCATCCACCAGACCATCTCCCGTTGTGAATGTCGTCTATGTATGAGAACTGAGGCTAGATACACGAACATGGGGCCGTCAATGGCACCCCGATGCCGGACGGCTGCGCGACGGGCGGGAGTTCGAAAGGCGCGCACTTTTACCCGTGATCATTCGAAACAAACACAAGGGTGATCCAGATCACTCCACCCGAACTTCTTCTGGAACCGCGTGCTTGATACAACTTGCTCGCGCGTTCCCGTCCGTCGACGGCCGTCGCCCTCCCCTCTCCCCCGGCTCTCGAGCCGCTCCTCCGCCTGCCCTGGGAACGCCCGTGTCCGCCCCCCGCTCCATGCCCTGGCCCCTCGTCGCCCTTTTCACGGCCGGGTATCTCGCCCCGTATCTGCTGCCGACCACCGTCGGCCGGCTGGACACCGGGCTTCCGCTCACCACCACCCAGGCCGGGGCCATCGGCAGTGCACTGCTGCTGAGTTCGGCGGCCGCGGGCTTCCTGCTGGCCTCCCGGGTCGAGCGGGCCGGTGCCCGCACCCTGGCCCGCCTCGGCCTCACGCTCGCTTTCCTGGGCTACGGCGGCGCCGCGCTCAGCCAGGCCGTCCCGGCCGTCGTCGTGGGCGCGCTCCTCGGCGGGTTCGGCTCCGGCACGGTCACGGCGGTCGCCGCCAGTGGCATCGCCGCCCATCGGGACCCGCACCGGGCCACCACGTTCGGCCTGCTCGGCGTCTCCGCGCTCGCCGGTGCCCTCTATCTGACGATCCCCCACCTCGGCCCCGGCCACGGCCTGCCGCTCGCCGCGATCGCCCTGACCGCGCTCGCGGTGTGGCCGTTCACCGGACGGCTGGCCGGCGCCACGGCCCCGGCCCGCCGTCCGGCCGGTCCCGGCGCCCGGCTGCCCCACCGGCGTGCCGGACTGCTGCTCGCCGCGGCCATGCCCTGCTGGTCACTCGCGCAGAACGCGCTGTGGGGCGTCAGCGGACGCATCGGTCTCGGCCAGGCCCACCTGACCGAGGTCACCGTCGGCGCGGTGTTCGCCGTCGCGCTCGGCGCCGGGCTGGTGGGCGTGGTGGGCGCCGGGGCGCTGGGCCCGCGCCTCGGCCGGGCGGTCCCGATCGGCGCGGGTACGGCGCTCATCGCGGGCTGCATCGTGCTCAGCGCCTCGGCGACCGGCCTGCCGGCCTTCGCGGCGGGCGAGATCTCCTGGAACCTGCTCTACCCGGTCGTGCTGTCGTACGTCATCGGCCTGGCCGCGTCCCTGGACCAGCGGGGCCGCTGGGCGGTGCTGGTCGGCTCGGCGGCGTCGCTGGGCACGGCGGCGGGCCCGCTGACCGGGAGCGTGCTCGCGGCGGGGGCGGGATTCCCGGTCATGGGCCAGGTCCTGGCCGCCGGCCTGCTGGCGATCGCGGTGCCGATGACGCTGGTGGCGCTGCGCGCGGGCCGGCTGCCGCTGTCGCTGCCCGTGGTGGAGATCCAGGTGGAGGCCCCGGTCCCGGCCGCGCAGGGGGCGTACGACACCGCCGCCGCCTACCCGAACTCGTACGCCTCCACCTCGGCGAGGTAGCGGGCCCGGCGCTCCTCGTCGTCCTCCAGGAAGGAGGCGAGGAAGGAGTTGCGGGCCAGTTCCCGGAGCCGTTCGTCGCCGAGGCCCAGCTCCGAGCGCACCGCGTCGAAGTTGTCGCCCGCGTACCCGCCGAAGTAGGCGGGGTCGTCGGAGTTGACCGTGCACCGCAGACCGGCGTCCAGCATCGCCGGCAGCGGGTGCTCGGCGAGCACGTCCACCGTGCGCAGCCGGACGTTGGACAGCGGGCACAGGGTCAGCGGGACGCGGTCCCGGACCAGCCGCTCGACCAGCGCCGGGTCCTCCATGCAGCGCAGACCGTGGTCGACGCGCTCCACGCCGAGGACGTCCAGGGCCTCGGTGATGTACTCCGGCGGCCCCTCCTCACCGGCGTGCGCCACGCGGCGCAGCCCGAGCGCGGCGGCGGCCTCGTACACCTCCCGGAACTTCACCGGCGGGTGGCCGACCTCGGCGGAGTCGAGGCCGACGCCGGTGATCCGGTCCAGGTAGGGCCGTGCCGCCTGAAGGGTCTCGAGCGCCGACTCGGCGGATTCGTCACGCAGGAAGCACAGGATCAGCCTGGTGGAGACGCCGTGGTTCTCCTCGCTGCGGCCGAGCGCCCGCCACAGCCCCTCCACGACGGTGCCCATGTCCAGCCCCCGGGCGAGGTGGGCCTGCGGGTCGAAGAAGATCTCCGCGTGCCGGACGCCCTGCGCGGCGGCGCGGGCGAGGTAGGCGTCGGCCAGGTCCGCGAAGTCCTGCTCGGTGCGCAGGACGGCCATCAGCTCGTAGTACAGGTTCAGGAAGGACTGCAGGTCCTCGAACCGGTAGGCCTCGCGGAGCTGTTCGGTGTCGGCGTAGGGCAGCTCGACACCGTTGCGGGCGGCCAGCGCGAACGCCAGCTCGGGCTCCAGGGTGCCTTCGATGTGCAGGTGCAGTTCTGCTTTGGGGAGGGGCATCAAAGCATCGTACGGGGGTTTTATCTCCGTTTCGGAACCGGCACCCGCAGCAGGTCGTAGGCCACGGTCAGCTCGCCCTCGAACCCGGCGGCCCGCGCCTGCCGCTCGAACTCCTCCGGGTCCGGGTAGCGCTGGCTGAAGTGGGTGAGGACGAGGTGCCGCACCCCCGCGTCGCGCGCCACGGCCGCCGCCTGTCCCGCCGTCAGATGGCCGTGGTCCGCCGCCAGCGCGGCGTCCTCGTCGAGGAACGTGGACTCGATGACGAGCAGGTCGCAGCCCTCGGCGAGCGCGTGCACCCCGTCGCACAGCCGGGTGTCCATGACGAACGCGAACCGCTGCCCGCGCCGCACCTCGCTCACGTCCTCGAGCGTCACGTCGCCGAGCCGGCCCTCGCGCTGGAGGCGGCCGACGTCCGGGCCTCCGATGCCGTGCGCGGCGAGCCGGCCGGGCAGCATCCGGCGCCCGTCGGGCTCGGTCAGCCGGTAGCCGTAGGACTCGACGGGGTGGGACAGCTTCCGGGCTTCGAGCGTGTACGACGGGGTCGCGGCGAGGACGCCGTCGGCGGCGACCGGTGCCTCGTTGAGCCGGACCGTCTCCCGGTAGGCGGTCGCGTACCGCAGCCGGTCGAAGAAACGCTGACCGGAGCGCGGGTAGTGGGCGGTCACCTCGTGCGGCACCTGGTCGAGGTTGATCCGCTGGATCACTCCGGCCAGCCCCAGGGAGTGGTCGCCGTGGAAGTGCGTGACGCAGATCCGGTTCAGGTCGTGGGCGGCGACCCCGGCGCGCAGCATCTGCCGCTGGGTGCCCTCGCCGGGGTCGAACAGGATGCCCTCGCCGTCCCAGCGCAGCAGGTAGCCGTTGTGGTTGCGGTGCCGGGTCGGAACCTGGCTGGCGGTGCCGAGGACGACGAACTCACGGACGGACATGACCGGTTATCCGGGGGGCCATTCCAGGCCACGGCCGCCGAGGACGTGCGCGTGGGCGTGCCAGACGGTCTGCCCGGCGCCGCTGCCGGTGTTGAAGACGACGCGGTAGCTGTCCAGCTTCTCCTCGTCGGCGACGGCCCGGGTCTCGGCGAGCACGTCGGCGGCGAGCCGCGGGTCGCCGGCGGCGAGTTCGGCCGCGTTCTTGTAGTGGGCCTTCGGGATCACCAGGACGTGGGTGGGGGCCTGCGGGTTTATGTCCCGGAAGGCCACGGTGGTCTCGGTCTCGCGGACGACCGTCGCCGGGATGGCCCCCGCGACGATCTTGCAGAACAGGCAGTCGTCCTGCGGTTCCCCTGCCATGGGTGTGCCTCCTGACGCCGGTGATCAGTACCGGGGCATCGTATCGGGGGTGCCGCGGAATCCGGTCACGGCAGTTCGGGCGGCATCCTGGCGGGAGTCGCCTCCAGCGCCTCCAGGGCCAGCCGGATCGCCTCGTCCAGCTGGACGTCCCAGCCCGCCGTGTGGTCCTGCGGGCGCTGCACGACCTCCACGTCGGGGTCGACGCCGTGGTTCTCCACTCCCCACCCGGCGCCCTCCAGCCAGTACGCGTACTTCGGCTGGGTGATCAGGGTGCCGTCGACCAGGCGGTAGCGGCTGTCGATGCCGATGACTCCGCCCCAGGTGCGGGTGCCGACGACGGGGCCGATGCCGAGGGCCCGGATCGCCGCGTTGACGATGTCGCCGTCGGAGCCGGAGAACTCGTTGGCGACGGCGACGACGGGGCCGCGCGGGGCGTCCCTCGGGTAGCTCTCGGGCCGCATCCCGCGCGGCAGGTCCCAGCCGACGATCCGCCGGGCCAGCTTCTCCACGACGAGCTGGGAGGTGTGGCCGCCGCGGTTCTCCCGGACGTCGACGACCAGCCCTTCGCGCGCCACCTCGATCCGCAGGTCGCGGTGGATCTGGGCCCAGCCGGGAGCCTGCATGTCGGGTACGTGCAGATAGCCGAGCCGGCCACCGGAGCGCTCGTGGACGTGGGCGCGGCGGCCGGCGACCCAGGCGTGGTAGCGCAGGGGCTCCTCGTCCGCGACCGGGACCACGACCACGTGGCGCAGATCGCCGCCGCCGGCCGGCGAGACGGTCAGCTCGACGGGCTTGCCGGCCGTGCCGGTCAGCAGCGGGCCGGGGCCGGTGACCGGGTCGACCGGCTGCCCCGCGACCGCGACGATCGCGTCCCCGGGCCGCACGGCGACACCGGGCGCGGCCAGCGGGGAGCGGGCGTTGGGGTCGGAGGTCTCGGAGGGCAGGATGCGGTCGACGCGCCAGCCGCCGTCCTCGTGGCGGGAGATGTCGGCGCCGAGAAGTCCCTGCCGGGCGCCGTCGCCGAAGCCGCCGCGCGGGGTGACGTAGGCGTGCGAGGTGCCGAGTTCGCCCTGCACCTCCCACAGCAGGTCGACCAGGTCGTCGTGGGTGGCGAGGCGGTCGAGGACGGGCCGGTAGCGGTCGAGGACGCCGTCCCAGTCGACGCCGCCCATGTCGGCCCGCCAGAAGTTGTCCCGCATGATGCGGCCCGTCTCGTCGTACATCTGCCGCCATTCGGCGACCGGGTCGACGGTCTGCCGGATCCGGGTGAGGTCGACGGCGATGTTCGAGTCGCTGTCCTCGTCGTCGGAGGCGTGCCGGTCGGCGGGTACGACCCTGAGCCGGCCGTCGCTCCACAGCAGTACTCGCCTGCCGTCGCCGCTGACCTCGAAGTGGTCGGCGTCGGCGGCGAGATGCTCCAGGCGCTGCTGGGCGAGGTCGTAGCGCTCCAGCCGGGTCTTCGGGTCGGGGGCGTCGGGTGTGGCGCGGCCCGCGCCGAGCACGCCGCGCACCGGGTGGCGCAGCCAGAGCAGCCCGTCCTTGGCCGCCCGCAGGTTGGAGTAGCGGGCTGCCTCGACCGGGAAGGGCACGATGCGGTCTGCGAGGCCGTCGAGGTCGATCCGGGTCGCCGGGGTGCCCTCGCTGTCCGGTGTCTCCTCCTTGTCGGGGGTGCCGAAGGGCCGGCCGTGCCGCTGCGGCCCGAACGGCGACGGGGTGGTCGCGGCGAGGGTGATCAGGTGCGGGCGCACGCCCTCCACGAAGGCCAGGTCGAAGACGTGCTCGTCGTAGACCGGGTCGAAGGAGCGGCTGGAGAGGAAGGCGAGGTGCCTGCCGTCCAGGGTGAAGGCGGGCGCGTAGTCCTGGAAGCGCAGCGGGGTCGCCTCGGTGACCGACAGGTCGGTGGTGTTGGCGAGGCGGAGCTGGGAGAGTGGGTGGGGCCCGGGGTGCGCCCAGGCGAGCCAGCCGGAGTCCGGTGAGAAGGCCAGGCCGTGGACGTCGCCGTGCTCGCTGCGGGTCACCTCGCGCACCTCGCCGGTCTCCCGCTCGACCAGCAGCAGCCGCCCGTCGTGTGCGGCGACGGCGGCCCGGCTGCCGTCGGGTGCCATGGCCAGTTCCAGGACGCGGCCGAGCTGCCCGGCGGCGAGCCGGCGCGGTGGCGTGCCGAGGGCGGCGCCGGTGGCGGGCGCGAACTCCAGGGCGTCCTCGCCCTCGGCGTCCGTCACCCACACCACCCACTCCTCCCCCTCGGAGCGGAAGGTGCGCGGCAGCCGGGTCCGCACGCCCGGCTGGGCGGCGAGCGCGCGGGCCGGGCCGGAGCGGTGGGTGACCCAGTGGACGGCGCCGCGCACGGCGACCGCGCTGCCGCGCGCGGTGTGGTCCGGGGCGGCGGTGCCGAACCAGTGGGAGGCGTTCACCGGGAACGGCTGGAGGTCCACGCGCGGTCCGCCGAGCCGGATGTCCAGCCGGCGCGGTTCGGCGCCGTCGAGGTCGTCCAGCAGCCAGAGTTCACCGGCGCAGGAGTAGACGACCCGGGTGCCGTCGGTGGCGGCGTGCCGGGCGTAGAAGCCTTCCAGCGGGGTGTGCCGGCGCAGGTCGGAGCCGTCGGCGAGGGAGGAGTAGAGCGCGCCGGTGCCCTCGTGGTCGGAGAGGAACGCGATCCGGTCGCCGGCCCACAGCGGGTACTCGATGTTGCCGTCCAGCTCCTCGTGCAGCCGGACGAACTCGCCGTCGCCCTCCCGGTCGATCCACAGCTTGCCCGCGGTGCCGCCCCGGTACCGCTTCCACCAGGCGGCCTCGCGGCCCATCGGGGCGGACAGCAGCACGGTGTGCGGGCCGTGGGCGACGTCGCCGACCGGCCCGTACGGCAGGGTGGTGGCCGGTCCCCCGTCGAGCGGAACGGCCCGGGCCCAGCTTCGGCGCAGGCTCGCCTGGCCCTGGGTGCTGAGCGCGAGCACCTCGCCGTCCGGGGTCCAGCCGCGCACCTGTGTCCGCCAACTGCCCCAGTGCGTCAGCCGTCTGGCTGGGCCGCCGGCCACCGGGGCGAGGTGCACCTCGGGGGCGCCGTCGCGGGTGGAGGTCCAGGCGACGGCGGTGCCGTCGGGCGAGACGCGAGGGTGGTTCACGGGCACGTTGTCGGCGCTGACCCGCCAGGCACGGCCGCCGTCGAGCGGAGCCAGCCAGACGTCGTCCTCGGCGACGAAGGTCACCAAGTCGCCGTGCGGGTGCGGGAATCGGAGGTAGCCGGAGGATGCCGTCGAAGCCGCCTGAGTCACCCCGTCACTGTACGCAGCGACCGGCGTCCCCCGCTCCCGGTTCCGATCACTTGCCCTCCACCGGCCAGCAACTGGGGTCCTTCTTGCACCAGATGGTCCGCGTCACCGTCACGGTGACGGTGGGCTGCCCGCCCTGCCGGGTGGGCGGCCGGTACGTCGGACCGGGTGTGGCGTCGCAGTCGCCGAGCCCGCTGACCCGGAAGACCTGCCTGCCGCCGACCCTGGCCGTCAGGTCCCCGCGCACACAGGCCCCGTCGACGGCCCGGGTCACCTTCCCCCTGACGGTGATCTTGCGTCCGTCCCTGGTCTCCCCCTGGCAGTCGACCGATACGACGGTGCTCTCCGTCGGCGAGGGCGAACTGCCGGACGTGCCGCCGCGCTTGCCGCCGTAGTCTCCGGTGCAGGTGAGCCAGCTCACGTCCACGTGCCGCCGTTTCAGCTCGGCGGTCGCGGTGCTGTCGGTGGTGTACGCGGCCGAGGCCGAACTCAGGTCCCCGGGCTGACACGCCACCACCGCGCCCGCGCCCATCACCAGCAGTCCCGCCACGGCCACACCGCGCGCGGCCCGCGGCCGGCGCCGAATCCGCCTCGATGCCCCCATGGAGGGCAGCGTGCCACCACCGCCCCCGGGGCGGAAGGCCGCATACGGCCACTCACCCGTTCGGGCAGCGACGGCCGGGCCGCTGTTCCCTCGCCGTCAGACGCGCAGGAGGAGCCATTCCTGGAGTTCCACCAGGTTGCCCTCCGGGTCCTTGAGGTGAGCCACGCGCATGCGCTCGGTCATCGGGGCCGGGCCGTGCAGCAGGGTCGCGCCCCGGGCGGTGATCTCCGCGCAGTACGCGTCGAGGTCGTCCACGCGCAGCACGACCAGGGAGCGGTGGCCGGTGGCGGTCTCGCCCAGCTCCGCCAGGACCCCGGCCATCATGGCGCGGTCCTGCAGCGCGATTCCGGCCGAGCCGGCGTGCGGGCTGAACTTCTCGTACGGTCCCTCGCCGGTGCCGGACTGCGGCTTGAGGCCGAGGACATCGGCGTAGAAGCGGTAGCAGGCGGCGAAGTCGGTGACGAGGAGCCGGACTTGGGCGAGTTCCATGGTGTTCCCCCAGTGCTCAGGACCAGCGGCCGGTGCGGCCCAGCAGGAGGGCCGCCGCGGCGGTGCCGGCGGTGGACGTGCGCAACACCGTAGGCCCCAGCACGCACGGCTTGGCGCCCGCCTCTTCGAAGAGGGCCAACTCGTCCCGGGCCACGCCTCCTTCGGGCCCCACGACCAGCACGATCTCACCGTGCTCCGGGAGCCGGGCGGTGGCGAGGGGGGCGCTGTCGTGCTCGAAGTCGGAGTGGAGCACGGCGGCGAAGTCGGCCGCGGCCAGCAGGGCGGCGACCTGCTTGGTCGTCGCGGCCTCCGCGACCTCGGGGAAGCGCAGGCGGCGGGACTGCTTGCCGGCCTCGCGGGCGGTGGCACGCCACTTGGCGAGGGCCTTCTGCCCGCGGTCGCCCTTCCACTGGGTGATGCAGCGCGCGGCCTGCCAGGGCACGATCGCGTCGACGCCCGTCTCGGTCATCATCTCCACGGCCAGCTCACCGCGGTCGCCCTTGGGGAGGGCCTGGACAACGGTGATACGGGGGCTGGGTTCGGGCTCCACCGGGAACGCGCGGGGCTCGACCACCAGGTGGTCCTTGCCCGAGGTGCTGAGGACCACCCCGGACGCTCCCCGGCCCTTGCCGTCGGTGATCACGACTTCCTCGCCGGGCTGCAGCCGGCGCACCGAGACCGCGTGCCGCCCCTCGGGTCCCTCCACGTCGATGACCGAGCCGGGGCCCACACCCTCGAGCGAGTCGACGACGAAAACCGGCGCGGTCATCGCGCGTCACCTCCGGCCGACAACGCGGTCCGGGCCGCGGCGAGCTCGGCCGTCAGCACTTCCACCAACTGCCCGGCCGGCAGCTCCCGGGCCAGCCGGTGGCCCTGGCCCGCCCACAGTGCCATGCCCTGCGCGTCACCGGCCTTGGCGGCGGCCCTGCGTAGCGGCGCCGTCACATGGTGGACCTCGGGGTAGGCGGCGGGGGCGTAGGGGCCGTGCTCGCGAAGGAAGCGGTTGACCAGGCCGCGCGCGGGGCGGCCGGAGAAGGCGCGGGTCAGTTCGGTGCGCGCGAACAGGGGGTTGGTCAGCGCCTGCTTGTGCAGGGCGTGGGCGCCGGACTCCGGGGTGGCGAGGAACGCCGTGCCCAGCTGGGCGGCGCTCGCGCCCGCCGCGAGGACGGCGGCGATCTGGCCGCCGCGCATGATGCCGCCGGCGGCGACGACCGGGATGCTCACCGCCTCGCGGACCTGCGTGAGCAGCGACAGCAGTCCGATGCCGGAGCCGTCGTTCTCGGGGACGTCCCGGTGGGTGCCCAGGTGGCCGCCCGCCTCGACGCCCTGCGCGATCACCGCGTCCGCCCCGGCCCGCTCGACCGCGCGCGCCTCCTCCGGGGTGGTGGCGGCGACCAGCGTGAACGTCCCGGCGCGGTGCAGGGAGTCGATGACCTCACGGGCCGGGACACCGAAGTGGAAGGAGACCACCGGCACCGGGTTGTCGAGCAGTACGGCGAGCTTGGCGTCGTAGCCGTCGTCCCGGCCGCTGTCCGGGTCGCCCAGCTCGGTCTCGTACCAGGCGGCCTCACCGGCGAGCTGGTGGGTGTAGATCTCCACGGCGCCGGACTCCGCATACTCCGGCTGCGGCATGAAGAGGTTGACGCCGAAGGGCCGGCCCGTGAGTCCCCGTAGCTGCTTGATCTCCTGGTACATGCCGTCGGCGGTCTTGTATCCGGCGGCGAGGAACCCGAGCCCGCCCGCCTCGGACACGGCCGCGGCGAGCTGCGGTACGGAGACCCCGCCCGCCATGGGAGCCTGCACGATCGGCCTGGGGAAGAGATCGGTCAGCGCGGAGGACATGCCCGCATGTTGTCACGTCCTGGGGAGAGCGCCGAATCGGGTCTTTCCCATGGCACATGCCACTTTTTCCGGCCCGCGGCTCCAGCCCACCGAGCCGGGCGGCGGGTGGGCGAGGGCCGGGCCCAGGGGGCTCGAGCCCCCTGGGCCCGGCCCTCGTGGCCTCGGCCCGCCTCAGCGCCCGTTGAACGCGTCCTTCAGCCGCGAGAACAGTCCCTGCTGCCCCGGCTGGAACTGCCCCTGCGGGCGCTCCTCGCCCCGCAGCTTCGACAGCTCGCGCAGCAACCGCTCCTGCTCGGGATCCAGCTTGGTCGGGGTCGTGACCTCGACGTGGACGATCAGGTCGCCTCGGCCGCCGCCGCGCAGATGCGTGACGCCCCGGTTGTGCAGCGGGATCGACTGTCCGGACTGGGTGCCCGGCCGGATGTCGACCTCCTCCAGGCCGTCCAGCGTCTCCAGCGGGACCTTGGTGCCGAGGGCCGCCGCGGTCATCGGGATGGTGACCGTGCAGTGCAGGTCGTCGCCGCGCCGCTGGAAGGTCGAGTGCGGCAGCTCGTGGATCTCGACGTAGAGGTCACCGGCCGGACCGCCGCCGGGGCCGACCTCGCCCTCGCCGGCGAGCTGGATCCGGGTGCCGTTGTCGACACCGGCCGGGATCTTCACGGTGAGGGTGCGGCGGGAGCGCACCCGGCCGTCGCCCGCGCACTCGGGGCACGGGGTCGGCACGACCGTGCCGAAGCCCTGGCACTGGGGGCAGGGGCGGGAGGTCATGACCTGGCCCAGGAAGGACCGGGTGACCTGCGACACCTCGCCGCGGCCGCGGCACATGTCACACGTCTGGGCGGTCGTGCCCGGAGCCGCGCCCTCGCCGCTGCAGGTGTTGCAGACGACCGCGGTGTCGACCTGGATGTCCTTGGTCGTGCCGAAGGCCGCCTCGTCCAGCTCGACGTCGATCCGGATCATCGCGTCCTGGCCGCGCCGGGTGCGCGAGCGCGGCCCGCGCTGCGACGCCGTACCGAAGAACGCGTCCATGATGTCGGAGAAGTTGCCGAAGCCACCGGCCCCGAAGCCCCCCGCGCCCCCGCCGCCCGCCTGGGAGAGCGGGTCGCCGCCGAGGTCGTAGACCTGCTTCTTCTGCGGGTCCGACAGCACCTCGTAGGCGGCGTTGATCTCCTTGAACCGCTCCTGGGTCTTCGGATCGGGGTTGACGTCCGGGTGCAGCTCGCGCGCGAGCCGACGGAACGCCTTCTTGATCTCATCCTGCGACGCGTCGCGGCGCACGCCGAGAACGGCGTAGTAGTCCGTGGCCACTTACGACTCCGCCAGGATCTGTCCGACGTACCGTGCCACTGCGCGTACCGCTCCCATCGTTCCCGGGTAGTCCATGCGGGTCGGTCCGACCACGCCGAGCTTGGCAACCGCCTCGCCGCCCGAACCGTAGCCGACCGACACGACGGACGTGGAGTTGAGTCCCTCGTGTGCGTTCTCGTGCCCGATGCGCACCATCACGCCCGGATCCTTCGCCTCGCCGAGGAGCTTGAGGAGCACGACCTGCTCCTCGAGGGCCTCCAGGACGGGCCGGATCGTGAGGGGAAAGTCATGTCCGAAGCGGGTGAGATTGGCGGTGCCGCCGATCATCAGCCGCTCCTCGTTCTCCTCGACCAGTGTCTCCAGCAGAGTGGAGAGCACTGTGGAGACCGTACCGCGATCCTCGTGCTCGAACGCCTCGGGCAGGTCCTCGACCAGGTGCGGCACGTCGGCGAACCGGCGGCCCGCGACCCGGCTGTTGAGCCTCGCCCTGAGGTCGGCGAGGGCGGTCTCCCCGAACGGCGCCGGGCAGTCCACCATCCGCTGCTCGACCCGGCCGGTGTCCGTGATCAGCACGAGCATCACGCGCGCGGGGGCGAGCGAGAGCAGCTCCACGTGCCGCACGGTGGACCGGGTCAGGGACGGGTACTGCACGACGGCGACCTGCCGGGTCAGCTGCGCGAGCAGCCGCACCGTGCGCGCGACGACGTCGTCGAGGTCGACGGCGCCCTCCAGGAAGTTCTGGATCGCCCGCCGCTCGGGTCCGGTCATCGGCTTGACGCCCGCGAGCTTGTCCACGAACAGCCGGTAGCCCTTGTCGGTGGGGATGCGCCCGGCGCTGGTGTGCGGCTGGGCGATGTATCCCTCGTCCTCCAGGGCGGCCATGTCGTTGCGCACGGTCGCCGGCGACACGCCGAGACTGTGCCGCTCGGTGAGCGCCTTGGAGCCGACCGGCTCCTCGGTGCCCACGTAGTCCTGGACGATGGCGCGCAGCACCTGAAGCCTGCGTTCATTCAGCATCCGCGCGCACCTCCAGCATGTCTTCCGCTCGGCCCTTCGGCGTCCGCCTGGCACTCTGCGTGTCCGAGTGCCAGCGTTCCCCGGCCAGTGTACGGCCGTGGGGTACTCACTGGGCAAGGTCGGTCCCGCCATACCCCGTCCTACCGCTAGCGTCGCGTTATGACCGTGACTTGGGAAGAGCTGGGATGGGAGCGGTTGGCCGACGGGGTCGGGCGGTGCCGGCTGCCCGGCTGGGACTGCACGGCGGGCCTGGTGCTCGGGGCCGGTACGGCGCTGTTGGTGGACGCCGGGTCGAGCCTCGCCGAGGGCGCGCTGCTGCGGGAGCGGGCGCAGCGGCTCGCGGGGCACCGTGTGACCCATCTCGCGCTCACCCATCCCCACTTCGACCACGTCTTCGGGGCGGCCGCCCTCGCCGGCGCCGAGGTGTACGCGGCGGTCGGCATGGACGCGTTGCTGGCGCACGAGCGCGACGGGCTGCGCCTGGACGCGGTCAGGAACGGCCTGCCGGTCCCGGACGCCGACGAGGCGGTGGACGCGCTGGTGCCGCCCCGGCACCTGGTCTCCGGGGAGTGGACGCTGGACCTCGGCGACGGGCGTCAGGCGCTGCTGGCCAACGTGGGTCCCGGCCACACGGCCCACGATCTGGCGGTGCTGGTGCCGGGCGACCCGGAGGTCGTCTTCTGCGGCGACCTGGTGGAGGAGTCCGGCGAACCGCAGGCGGGCCCGGACGCGGTCCCGTCCCGCTGGCCGGACGCGCTCGACCGTCTGCTGTCCCTGGGCGGTGAGGACGCGCTGTACGTGCCCGGTCACGGAGCGGTGGTGGACGCGGCGTTCGTGCGGTGCCAACGCGAAGGGCTGGCGACGCGTTTCGGCGTGTCATGAGCACAGAGCCGCCGGTTCTCCTATCGTCGTCCGAATGCGCCAGTACGCCTCCGATCTGACCCCACCGTGGAAGAAGTCCCAGCCCGTGCCCGAGGTCGCGGCCGAGCCGGGGCTGGTGGTGGAGGAGCCCGGTACCGGGTTCTGCGGGGCGGTGATCCGCTGCGAGGCGGGCACGGTGACGCTGGAGGACCGTTTCGGCAAGCACCGGGTGTTCCCGCTGGAGCCGCGCGGTTTCCTGCTGGAGGGCCGGGTGGTGACGCTGGTGCGGCCGCCGTCGGGCCCGGCGCGGCCCACCCGTACGGCGTCCGGTTCGGTGGCCGTTCCCGGCGCACGCGCGCGCGTGGCCCGCGCCGGCCGCATCTACGTCGAGGGCCGGCACGACGCCGAGCTGGTCGAGCGGGTGTGGGGCGACGACCTGCGCATCGAGGGCGTGGTCGTGGAGTACCTGGAGGGCGTGGACGATCTGCCGTCGATCGTGGCGGAGTTCGCGCCGGGCCCGGACGCGCGGCTCGGCGTCCTGGTGGACCACCTGGTGCCGGGCACGAAGGAGTGGCGCATCGCCGAGTCGGTGACGAGCGAACACGCGCTGGTCGTCGGCCATCCGTACATCGACATCTGGGAGGCGGTGAAGCCCGCCTCCCTCGGCATCGAGTCCTGGCCCCGCGTCCCGCACGGCCAGGACTGGAAGACCGGCGTCTGCCGGTCCCTCGGCTGGCCGGAGAACACGGGCGCGGCCTGGCAGCGGATCCTGTCCCGGGTGCGGTCCTACAAGGACCTGGAGCCGGAGCTGCTGGGGCGGGTGGAGGAACTGATCGACTTCGTCACGGACAGCGATGGGGTCTGACGCCCTTCTAGGTGCCGGACTCTGCAGCGCCCAGCACAGCATCCGGCAGCTCCGACGGCCACGGCGAGCCCTCCGTGTCCGTTCTGCGGATGTGACCGGCTGTAACCCCCGGATACTTCTTGCCCACGCCCGGGCTCCGCGGTGTCACCTGCCGGAGTGATCAGTCCACCAGGTCCCGCACCACCGCGTCCGCCAGCAGCCGGCCGCGCAGGGTCAGGACGGCGCGGCCCTCCTCGTACGGCTCCTCCTGGAGCAGTCCGTCCGCCAGGGCCCGGCGCGAAGCCGCCAAACCGTCCTGCTTCAGCAGGGACAGCGGCGCTCCCTCCCGCAGCCGCAGCTCCAGCAGGATCCGCTCCACTCGCCGGTCCTCGTCCGAGAGCAGTTCGCGGCCGGCGCCCGGGGACCGGCCCGACGCCAGTGCCGCCGCGTAGGCGCCCGGGTGCTTGACGTTCCACCAGCGCACCCCGCCCACGTGCGAGTGGGCCCCGGGTCCCGCGCCCCACCAGTCCGCGCCCCGCCAGTACAGCTCGTTGTGCAGGCAGCGCCCGGCCTCGGAGGTGGCCCAGTTGGAGACCTCGTACCAGTCGAAGCCCGCCGCGGACAGGGTCTCCTCGGCGATCAGGTAGCGGTCCGCGTGGACGTCGTCGTCCGTCATCGGGACCTCGCCGCGGCGGATGCGGCGGGCGAGCTGGGTGCCCTCCTCGACGATCAGCGCGTACGCGCTGACGTGGTCGGGGCCCGCGCCGATCGCCGCGTCCAGCGAGGCCCGCCAGTCGTCGTCGCTCTCCCCCGGGGTGCCGTAGATCAGGTCCAGGTTGACGTGTTCGAAGCCCGCCGCCCGCGCCTCGGCCACACAGGCCTCGGGGCGGCCGGGGGTGTGCGTGCGGTCCAGGATCCGCAGCACGTGCTGCCGCGCGCTCTGCATGCCGAAGGAGATCCGGTTGAAGCCGCCCTCCCGGAGGGTGGTGAGGTACGCCGGGTCGACCGACTCCGGGTTCGCCTCCGTCGTGATCTCCGCGTCCGGCGCCAGACCGAACTCGTCGCGGATCGCCGCCAGCATCCGCACCAGGTCGTCGGCGGCCAGCAGGGTGGGCGTGCCGCCGCCCACGAAGACGGTACGGACCTGGCGGGGGTCGTCGCCGAGGACCTTCCGCGCCAGCCGGACCTCGTCCGTCAGGGTGTCCGCGTAGTTGTCCCGGGAGGCGAGCACGCCGCCGGTGCCGCGCAGCTCGGTGGCGGTGTACGTGTTGAAGTCGCAGTAGCCGCAGCGGGTCGCGCAGTACGGGACGTGCAGGTAGAACCCGAGGGGGCGGCCGGCGGCCCCGGCGAGCGCGGAGCCGGGCAGCGAGCCGTCGTCGGGGACGGGCTCGCCGTCGGGGAGTGCGGAAGGCATGTCCCCCATTGTCCCGTACGGCGGGACTCACCCCGCCTGGAGCACCAGCAGGGCCAGGTCGTCCTCGGGCACGCCGCCGCCGAAGTCGTGCACGAGGCGGCGGATCCGCTCGGCGATCTCCTCGGCGTTCAGGCCCGCGCAGCCGGACAGGGCCCGCGCGAGCCCGTCGCCGTCGTCGAACTGGCGGGAGCCGGAGCGCCGCTCGGTGACGCCGTCGGTGACGCACAGCAGGCTGTCGCCGGGCCGCAGCTCGACGGTCTCGCTGGTGTAGGTCTCGTCCTCGACGACGCCGAGCAGGGTCTGCGGGCGGGCGGCGGTGCGCACCTCGCCGTCGGGGCGCAGCAGCAGCGGCAGGGGGTGCCCGGCGGAGGCGAGGGTGCAGCGGACGCCGCCGTCGGCGTGGGGCGTCAGCTCGCCGTAGAGCAGGGACAGGAAGCGGGTCTGCGGTCCGTCCCCGGCGGCCACGGGACGGCCGCCGGCCGCGACCAGCGCGCGGGCGGCGGCGTCGGCGGCCTCGGTGGCGTCGTCCAGGAGGAGCTGGTTGAGCCGGTCCAGGACGTCGGCGACCCGGTAGCCCTCGCGCGCGAGCAGCCGCAGCCACGGCCGGGCGAGCCCGATCACGACGGCCGCCTCCGGACCCTTGCCCTGGACGTCGCCCACGGCGAAGCACCAGCGGCCGTCGCCCGCCGGGAACAGGTCGTAGAAGTCGCCGCTCGGGCCGCCCTTGTCGCGGGGCTCGTAGACGAGGGCGCTGCTCACCCCGGGGATCTCGGCGACCGCTCCGGGCAGCAGCCCGCGCTGCAGGACGGCGCTGATGGTGGCCTGCCGGGCGTACTGGCGGGCCGCGCCGATGGCGAGGGCCACCCGGCGGCTCAGGTCCTCCACCAGGCCGGTGACCTCGTCGGGGAACCTGGGCTGCCCGCACCGCCCGAGGACCAGGGTGCCGAGCGGGCGGCCGCCGGCGATGAGGCGGAAGGCGAGGGCCGTGCCATGGGTGCCGAGCGCCTCGCCGGGCCAGGGGTAGGTCTCCGGGTCCGGCCTCGGGTCCTGCGGCGGCCGGGGCGGGTTCTTCTCCAGGGCGCGGTGCAGGTCCTCGGCGCGGTCCTCACCGGCCACCCAGATCCCGGCGGGCGCGCCGCCGTCGCCGCCGCGTACGGTCGCCTCGTCCTCCAGCCACACCGCGCACCAGTCGGCGAGCCGGGGCACGATCAGCCGCCCGGTGAGGGCGGCGACCAGGTTCTCGTCGAGCTGCCCGGCGAGCAGGTCGGAGGCCTCGGCGAGGAAGGACAGCGCGCCCCGGCCGAGCCAGTCCCGGTCGCGTCCGGCGCTCCGCGGCCGCGGTGCGAGGACCTCGGCGATGTCCAGGGCGTCGTCGGGGGCGGGTCCGTCCAGGGGTTCGCCGCCGGGCCGCAGCCTCGCCCACACGGTCTTCTCGCCCCGGCGGTAGGTGACGCCCCAGGACTCGGCGAGGGTGGCGACCAGGCGCAGCCCGCGCCCGTACTCGGACGTCTCGCACGACGCCTCGCCGGTGCCGGGGTCGCGCGGGGCGCGGGACGGATGGCGGTCGCCGACCTCGACGACGAGGGCGCCGGTCGTCTCCAGGCGCCAGTCCACGTCGATGTCGGTGCCGGCGTGGACGACGGCGTTGGTGACGAGTTCGCTGACGACGGCCATGGCGTCGTCCACGAAGCGCCGGGGCACCCCGGGGACGTCGGCGAGCGCGGCGCGCACCAGGGCGCGGGCGGAGCCGGGGGCGAGGGGGCTGCCGGGCAGGCCGGCGTGCCCGCGCACCGCCGGGGCGTGGGCGTCGTTCTCCCGCTGCGTCGGTATGGCCGCCATGTCCATGCGGCCAGGGTGACAGACAGGACGCGAGCCTAAGCGGTGAGTCACCGAAGCGGGCGGCAACGCGTGAGAACTGTGCTACTGAGACGCAGGAAGACGGTCAGTTCCGGGCGGGATGCGAAGCGAGTCGTAAGGGGCGGGGGCCGCACCACCGGTGCGGCCCCCGCCGTCCTCACGCGACGGGGTCAGGACTCCCGGGCCCCCGCGTACATCTCGTCGATGAGGTGCTTGTACTCCCGCTCCACGACGGGCCGCTTCAGCTTCAGGCTCGGCGTGATCTCGCCGTGCTCCACATCGAGGTCACGGGGCAGCAGCCGGTACTTCTTGATGGTCTGCCAGCGCTGCAGGCCCTCGTTGAGCTCCTTGACGTAGCCGTCGACCATCTCGACGGTCTGCGGCGCGGCCACCACCTCGGCGTACGACTTGCCGTCGAGGCCGTTGTCCTTGGCCCACTGCAGGATCGCGATCTCGTCGAGGGCGATGAGGGCGGTGCAGTAGTTCCGGTCGGCGCCGTGCACCAGGATGTTGGAGACGTATGGGCACACCGCCTTGAACTGGCCCTCGACCTCGGCCGGGGCGACGTACTTGCCGCCGGAGGTCTTGATGAGGTCCTTCTTGCGGTCGGTGATGCGCAGGTAGCCGTCGGCGGACAGCTCGCCGATGTCGCCGGTGTGGAACCAGCCGTCGGACTCCAGCACCTCGGCGGTCTTCTCGGGCTGCTGGTGGTAGCCGTCCATGATGCCGGGGCCGCGCAGCAGGATCTCGCCGTCGTCGGCGATGCGGACCTCGGTGCCGGGCAGCGGCTTGCCGACGGTGCCGGTGCGATAGGCCTCGCCGGGGTTGACGAAGGAGGCCGCGGAGGACTCGGTGAGGCCGTAGCCCT
Organism: Streptomyces sp. NPDC041129; assembly: GCF_055592265.1. Taxonomy (NCBI): domain Bacteria; kingdom Bacillati; phylum Actinomycetota; class Actinomycetes; order Kitasatosporales; family Streptomycetaceae; genus Streptomyces; species Streptomyces sp. NPDC041129. The sequence continues at coordinate 1,330,263 of NZ_JBVIYV010000001.1, forward strand.
CCAGGATGTGGATGCCGGCGCCGGCGAAGAAGAAGCCGATCTCGGGGGCGAGCGCGGAGGCGCCGGAGACGCAGGCGCGCAGCCGGCCGCCGAAGGCCTCACGGAGCTTGCCGTAGACGAGGGTGTCGGCGACCTTGTGCTTGGAGGCGAGGCCGAACGGCACCGCGTGGGCGCCGGTGCGGCGGAAGTTGTCCTGCGAGACCTTGGCGTACTCGCGGGCGACCTCGGCGGCCCACTGGAAGATCTTGTACTTGGCCGCGCCGCCCTCACGGGCCTTGGCCGCGACGCCGTTGTAGACCTTCTCGAAGATGCGCGGCACGGCCGCCATGTACGTCGGCCGCACCACCGGAAGGTTTTCGATGATCTTGTCGACGCGGCCGTCCACGGCGGTGACGTGACCGACCTCGATCTGCCCGGAGGTGAGCACCTTGCCGAAGACGTGCGCCAGCGGCAGCCACAGGTACTGCACGTCGTCGCCGCTGACCAGGCCGGTCGCGGCGATCGCCCTGGCCATGTACGCCCAGTTGTCGTGCGGCAGGCGCACGCCCTTGGGACGGCCGGTGGTGCCGGAGGTGTAGATCAGGGTGGCGAGCTGGTCGCGGGTGATCGCGCCGACCCGCTCCTTGATCAGCTCGGGGTGCTTCTCGAGGTAGGCGGCGCCGCGCTGCTCCAGCTCGGTGAGGGTGGTCACCCAGTCGCTGGTCTCGACGCCGGCCGGGTCGATGACGACGACCTTGGTCAGCGCGGGCAGCTCGGCGCGCTTCTCGACGGCCTTGGCGAGCTGGGCCGCGTCCTCGGCGATCAGGACCCGGCTGTCGGAGTCGGAGAGGATGAACGCCGACTCGTCGGCGTTGGTCTGCGGGTAGATCGTGGTGGTGGCACCGCCCGCGCACATGATGCCGAGGTCGGCGAGGATCCACTCCACCCGGGTGGAGGCGGCGAGCGCGACCCGCTGCTCCGGCTGGAGGCCGAGTTCGATGAGGCCGGCGGCGATGGCGTAGACCCGCTCGGCCGCCTCGCCCCAGCTGAGCGACTTCCAGTCGTCGGGGCCCTGCCCGGAGGCTGGGGGTACGGGATGGCGGTAGGCCTCGGCGTCCGGTGTGGCCGCCACGCGCTCCAGGAAGAGGGCCGCCACGGACGGCGGACGGTTCTCGATAAGGGTCTGTGTGTCGCTCACGACATCCTCCGGGGCCCGCGACAGTGCGGCTGGCTCAGGTGCGGCTGGGTTGACTCACGGTGTGGGTTGGGACTCGTTGTTTAACTCGCGAGTAACTATCGAGCAGGGATCAGGGTAAGGGGCGACCGGCCGCTGCGTAAGGGGCATCGGCCTGTCACTTTCCACGCAGAGCGACGCTACGCGCGCGTAGGGGCCCGCCGCACTTTCGCACGACGAGCCCCTCCGTGTCCGTTTTGCGGATGTGACCGGCTGTAACCCCCGGTTACTTCTTGCCCTTGCCCGACCCCGCGCTGTCATCGCTGGACAGGACGGCGATGAAGGCTTCCTGCGGAACCTCCACGGAACCCACCATCTTCATCCGCTTCTTGCCTTCCTTCTGCTTCTCCAGCAGCTTCCGCTTCCGGGAGATGTCACCGCCGTAGCACTTGGCGAGGACGTCCTTGCGGATGGCGCGGATGGTCTCACGGGCGATGACCCGGGAGCCGATGGCGGCCTGGATGGGCACCTCGAAGGCCTGCCGCGGGATGAGCTCGCGCAGCTTGGCGACGAGCCGCACGCCGTACGCGTAGGCCGCGTCCTTGTGGGTGATCGCCGAGAAGGCGTCCACCTTGTCGCCGTGCAGCAGGATGTCGACCTTGACCAGGCTCGACGTCTGCTCGCCGGTGGGCTCGTAGTCCAGCGAGGCGTAGCCGCGGGTCTTGGACTTCAGCTGGTCGAAGAAGTCGAAGACGATCTCCGCGAGCGGCAGCGTGTAGCGGATCTCGACCCGGTCCTCCGAGAGGTAGTCCATGCCGAGCAGGGTGCCGCGCCGGGTCTGGCACAGCTCCATGATCGAGCCGATGAACTCGGTGGGCGCGAGGATGGTGGCGCGCACGACCGGCTCGTAGACCTCGTTGATCTTGCCTTCGGGGAACTCGCTCGGGTTGGTGACCGTGTACTCGGTGCCGTCCTCCATGAGCACGCGGTAGACCACGTTGGGGGCGGTGGCGATCAGGTCGAGACCGAACTCGCGCTCCAGTCGCTCCCGGATCACGTCCAGGTGCAGCAGGCCGAGGAAGCCGACGCGGAAACCGAAGCCGAGGGCGGCGGACGTCTCCGGCTCGTAGACCAGCGCGGCGTCGTTGAGCTGCAGCTTGTCCAGAGCCTCGCGCAGCTCGGGGTAGTCGGAGCCGTCCAGCGGATACAGGCCAGAGAAGACCATGGGCTTGGGGTCCTTGTAGCCGCCGAGCGCCTCCGTGGCGCCCTTGGCCTGGCTGGTGACGGTGTCACCGACCTTGGACTGGCGGACGTCCTTCACACCGGTGATCAGGTAGCCCACCTCACCCACGCCGAGGCCGTCGGCGGGGAGCATCTCGGGCGAGTTGGTCCCGATCTCCAGCAGCTCGTGCGTGGCGCCCGTCGACATCATCCGGATGCGCTCGCGCTTGTTGAGCTGGCCGTCGATGACACGGACGTACGTCACGACACCGCGGTAGGAGTCGTAGACCGAGTCGAAGATCATCGCGCGGGCGGGGGCGTCGGCGACCCCGACCGGCGCCGGGATCTCCTTGACGACCTTGTTCAGCAGGGCGTCGACCCCCAGGCCGGTCTTGGCGGAGACCTTGAGGACGTCGTCCGGGTCACAGCCGACCAGGTTCGCCAGCTCCTCGGCGAACTTCTCCGGCTGCGCGGCCGGCAGGTCGATCTTGTTCAGTACGGGGATGATCGTGAGGTCGTTCTCCATCGCCAGGTAGAGGTTGGCGAGGGTCTGCGCCTCGATGCCCTGGGCGGCGTCGACGAGGAGGATGGTCCCCTCGCAGGCGGCCAGCGACCGCGACACCTCGTAGGTGAAGTCGACGTGCCCCGGGGTGTCGATCATGTTGAGGATGTGGGTCGTGCCCTGGTCGGGGCCCTCGGTCGGGGCCCAGGGCAGACGCACCGCCTGGGACTTGATCGTGATACCGCGCTCGCGCTCGATGTCCATCCGGTCGAGGTACTGAGCACGCATCTGCCGCTGCTCGACCACACCGGTCAGCTGGAGCATCCGGTCGGCGAGCGTGGACTTGCCGTGGTCGATGTGCGCGATGATGCAGAAATTGCGGATCAGAGCCGGGGCGGTACGGCTCGGCTCGGGCACATGGTTAGGGGTCGCGGGCACGCAGGGTCCTGTCTCTTGAGGCGCCTTATGCCTCGGGTCGGATCGATACGTAGTCTCCATGGTCCCACGCGGAGGGACCGAGGACCGTTTTGGGCCGCTCGCTGGGCCACTGGTACTGTAGATGGCTGTGCCTCATGCCCTCTCAGCGCGAGGCACGACCAGGAAATTTTGGATCACCGGCACGGGACCCGAGCGGCCCCGCGCCAGAACCTGAAAAGGCTCCTTCGTGGCGAACATCAAGTCCCAGATCAAGCGGATCAAGACCAACGAGAAGGCTCGGCTGCGCAACAAGGCCGTCAAGTCCTCCCTGAAGACCGCGATCCGCAAGGCCCGTGAGGCCGCTGCCGCGGGTGACACCGAGAAGGCCACCGAGCTGCAGCGCGCTGCCGCGCGTGCGCTCGACAAGGCCGTCTCGAAGGGCGTCATCCACAAGAACCAGGCTGCCAACAAGAAGTCGGCGCTCGCTTCCAGGGTCGCGTCCCTCAAGGGCTGAACCTTCTTTCTGATCTGACCGCCGGAAGGACCCAGAGCGGGCCCTCTCTCATCCGCTCCCGTCCGGCATCCCGGATTCGCACGCGGCCTGCGTTCGCCACGCGGGTGCGGATCCTCAGTCTTGATCCGAAGGCCCCGGCGCTCTCCCTTCCCCAGGGTGGGCGGCGGGGCCTTCGGCCTGCCCCGGGCCTCAGCCCCAGAACTCGTTCTCCTTGTCGACGTCGTCGACGCACTCGTCGATGTCGGTGATCCTTTCGCCGACGATGCGCAGGACGAGGCAGCCGTCCACGCGGTGGCGTCTGCCCTCACGCTCGGCGGTGATGTGGTGCAGGGCCACGGCATGGCCCCTGCCGTCGACGAACACATGGCGCAGCTCGGCGCGGAAACTGCCGCCGGTCTCCTGGAAGAGCCTGCGGTACATGCCGATCACCGCGTCCTGGCCCTTGAAGTCGCCCGAGAGCGCGTGGCTGCCGGGCACGTGGTGGGTGACGTCCGCCGTCATCAGCCCGCGCAGGGCGTCCAGATCGACGCGGAGGAAGGCGTCGTAGGCGTCGCGGACGAGGGTCGCGTGCGGGTGCTCAGCCATGGCGACCGCCACCTTTCAGTGCGTCGGCGATGTACGGCTGACACGTACGATTCTCCTCGCCGGCCGCCACGGGGCGACTGGATCAGGCCGGGTCCCGCTGGACCGGCGGGCGACGGCCCGCGGCACCGGCTCATCGAGCGGGGGCGGTTGTCAGCCCCCAGCCGTTGGAACAGGGGCAGTCCGCTGTCAGCCCCGGCCTCTGGAACGCGCGGCCCTGGCGATGGTCACGACAGCCTTCTCCAGCGCGTACTCGGGATCGTCACCGCCGCCCTTCACGCCCGCGTCGGCCTCGGCGACCGCGCGCAGCGCCACGGACACGCCGTCCGGCGTCCAGCCCCGCATCTGCTGGCGCACCCGGTCGATCTTCCAGGGCGGCATGCCCAGCTCACGCGCGAGGTCCGCGGGCCGGCCGCCGCGCGCCGAGGAGAGCTTGCCGATCGCGCGCACTCCCTGGGCGAGCGCGCTGGTGATGAGCACCGGGGCCACGCCGGTCGCCAGTGACCACCGGAGCGCCTCCAGCGCCTCCGCCGTCCGTCCCTCCACGGCCCGGTCGGCGACCGTGAAGCTGGAGGCCTCGGCCCGCCCGGTGTAGTACCGGCCGACGACCGCCTCGTCGATCGTCCCCTCGACATCGGCGACGAGCTGCGACACCGCGGAGGCCAGTTCCCGCAGATCGCTGCCGATGGCGTCGCAGAGCGCCTGGCAGGCCTCCGGCATCGCCGACCGGCCGAGCGAGCGGAACTCCCCCCGCACGAAGGCCAGCCGGTCCGCCGGCTTGGTCATCTTCGGGCAGGCCACCTCCCGCGCGCCCGCCTTGCGCGCGGCGTCCAGCAGCCCCTTGCCCTTCGCGCCGCCCGCGTGCAGCAGCACGAGGGTGATCTCCTCCGCGGGCGAGCCGAGGTAGGCCTTCACGTCCTTGACCGTGTCGGCCGAGAGATCCTGCGCGTTGCGCACGACCACGACCTTGCGCTCGGCGAAGAGCGAGGGACTCGTCAGCTCGGCGAGCGTCCCGGGCTGCACCTGGTCCGGCGTCAGGTCCCGTACGTCGGTGTCGGCGTCGGCGGCCCGGGCGGTGGCCACCACCTCCCGCACGGCACGGTCGAGCAGCAGGTCCTCCTGGCCCACGGCGAGGGTCACCGGGGCGAGAGGGTCGTCGTTCGCAGTGTTTCTGGCCATCGCCTACAGCATCCCACGCGGCACCGACAGCGGACCGGCCCGCGCACCCCGACCGCCCCCGGCTCCTCCCGATCCGAACTCCTGTCCGAACCCCTGGCCCGCCCTCGACCCGCTCCCCGAGTGGAGCCAGGGGTCACGGGTCACGGCTCCTCGCGCCAGCCGTCCCACCGGCCCGCGAACGCGTCCAGCTCGGCGGGGTCGAGCCGGCCGGCCTCGTCGCGCAGCGCCAGCAGCCACTGGGCGTCCTCGGCGTCGTCCTCGCCGGCCAGGGCGTCCCGGACCGGCCGGGGATCCTCGTCGATGCCGAAGTGCTCGGCGAGCGCCTCGGCCACCTCCTCGGCGGTGTCGCGGTCGGGCAGCACCAGCACATGTCTCACATCGCTCACGGACACATTCTCCGGCACCGCAAGGGGCCGGTTCAGCCCGCCTGGTTCCCCTGCCGCACCGCAGGCACCGCGGCCAGCTCGATCCCGAACTCCTCCTGGTACAGGGCCAGCACCTCCTCGTCCGTGGCCGGCTCCCGGGTCTCCTTCCTCCCGTCGGGCGACGTGGTGGTCAGCGCGCGGCCGCCGAGGGTGATCCGCCCGCCGTCCTCGGTCACCCGTGAGCACACCAGGGACCGGGTGAAATGCGAACGCGGCGAGGTGCTGTGCCACCAGGCCCCGCCCATGAAGTCCCCGAGCGCCCGCGGCCGTGTCTCCAGCCGGTACTGCGGTGCGCCGTCCCGCAGCACGTCCAGGTCCGCGCCCCCGGCCGCCGAACCGGCCCCGGCACCGGTCACACCGGCCGGGTCAGGACCGGCCTCCGTCACCCGGAACGTCCCGCCGGGGTCCGACTGCTCACCGCGTTCGGCGAGCGCCAGCGGAAGGTGGCTGTGCGCCCCGAAGCCGACATCGGCGAGCCAGTCGGTGCCGTCCGCCGTGCGCACCCGCAGCGCGAGATGGTCGTACGGGATACCGAGGCGCCCCTCGCTGCCGTACACCCGCCCCGCCAGCAGCGCGACCTCGTAGCCGAGGGCGGCGAGCAACGCCCCGAAGGCGCCGTTCAGTTCGTAGCAGAAGCCGCCCCGCCGCCGTCCGACCACCTTGTCCAGCAGACGCTCCTCCTCCAGGACGATCTCCTCACCCAGGTGGATGGAGAGGTTCTCGAAGGGGACGGTCCGCAGATGGCGCAGGTGCAACTCGCGCAGCGCCTCGGAGCTGGGGTGCTGCGGGCGCGCGGCCCCGATGCGGCGGAGGTAGGCGTCGGCCTGGGCTGGGTTCATGCGCCCAGTCTGGGCGAAGACCCGCCGCTCAGTCTCTCGTCACCCGCACCTCCCCCTCCGGCCCGCCGTCCCCGCCGACCGCGAGCGCCCCGTCCCGGTCGGTGCGCAGCACCGTCGCCCCGCCGGCCCGCAGCGCGGCCACGGTCACCGGTGCCGGGTGGCCGTAGGGGTTGTCGGCGCCGGTGGAGATGAGCGCCACCCGCGGGGCGACCAGCCGTATCAGGTCCGGGTCCTGGTACGCCGAGCCGTGGTGGGCCACCTTCAGCACGTCCACTCTCGCGAGTCCGGCCGCGGCCCCCGAACGCGACAGAGCCTGCTGGGCCGGGGGTTCCAGGTCGCCGAGCAGCAGCAGCCGCAGCCCTCCGGACCGCACGAGCAGGACGACACTGGCGTCGTTCGGGCCGTCGGGCTCCAGTGCCGGTACCCGGCCCGGGGCGGGGGCCGGGGGTGGCCACAGCACCCGCCAGCTCAGCGCCCCGCTTCGTCGCTCCTCCCCCGCCACCGCCGTGATGAGCGGGATGTGCCGTCGCGCCGCCTCCCTTCTGACGAACTCGGCCTGGTCGGCCGGTTCCTGGTAGACCGTGGTCTCGATCGCGGCCACCGAGCGGCCCCGCAGCACACCCGGCAGTCCCGTGACGTGGTCGGCGTGGAAATGGGTCAGAACGAGCAGCGGGACCCGCGTGACGCCCAGTGCCCGCAGGCAGTGGTCCACCAGCTCCGGATCGGGTCCGGCGTCCACCACCACCCCGGTCCCGTCACCGGCCGCCAGCACGGTGGCGTCCCCCTGCCCGACGTCGCACATCGCGTACCGCCAGCCCGGGGGCGGCCAGCCCGTGATCACCCGGGTCAGCGGCACCGGACGGACCACCGCCAGCAGGAGCAGCACGGCCAGAGCGGCGCACCACCCGGGATGCCGTGGCAGCCGCCGCCCGGCCGACACGACGGCCACGGTGACCGCCGCGAGCAGCAACGCCCCGGGCAGGCTCGCCGGCCAGTCCACTCCCGCGCCTGGCAGTGCCGCGCCGGTCCGGGCGATCTGCGCGATCCATCCGGCGGGCCAGCCGGCGCACCATGCCAGCGCCTTGGCCGCGGGCATCGTCACCGGTGCGACGGCCAGCGCCGCGAACCCCAGCACCGTGGCCGGCGCGACCGCCACCTCGGCGAGCAGATTGCAGGGCACCGCCACCAGGCTCACCCGGGCCGACAGCATCGCCACGACCGGAGCGCACAGGGCCTGTGCGGCGGCTGCGGCGGCCAGCGCCTCCGCGAGCCGGGCGGGTACCCCGCGCCGCTGCAGCGCCTCGCTCCAGCCGGGCGCCAGCACCAGCAGCGCCCCGGTGGCCAGCACGGAGAGCAGGAACCCGTGACTGCGGGCCAGCCACGGGTCGTACAGGACCAGCAGCAGCACGGCCGTGGCCAGGGCCGGGATCATGGATCTGCGGCGTCCGGTCGCCAGGGCGAGGAGGGCTACCGTGCCGCAGGCCGCGGCCCGCAGCACGCTGGGGTCAGGACGGCACACGATCACGAAGCCGAGCGTGAGCGCCGCCGCCAGCAGCGCGGTCGCCCGCAGCGGAAGCCCCAGGCGCGGGGCGAGTCCGCGGCGCTCGGCGCGCTGGGCGAGGCCGGGCGGCCCGAGGAGCAGGGCGAGCAGGATCGTGAGGTTGCTGCCGGAGACGGCGAGCGTGTGCGCGAGGTCCGTCTCCTTGAAGGCCTCGTCGAGTTCCGGCGTGATCCGTGAGGTGTCGCCGACGACCAGCCCGGGCAGCAGCGCCCGGGCGTCGGCGGGCAGTTCCCCGGTCGCCTCCCGCAGCCCGGCCCTGAGCCGGCCCGCCAGCCGCTGCGGGCCGTTCGGCCCCGCCGCGATCTCCGGCTCCGGATCACCACGTACGCGCAGCACGGCCGCGGTGCGGTCCCCGCCCGTCAGGGCGGGCGCCAGCCGGGCGGTCACCCGCAGCCGGGTGGACGGCAGCAGTGCGAGCCAGGCGGAGCGCGCCTCGCGCGGACCCCTGACGGCGGGCACGTCCCCGCCGGGAGGCGCCCTCGGCGCCGGGACGTCCCGGTCCACGACCATCAGTACGGGGCTCCGCGTCCGCACGGTCGTCCCGTCGTCCTGCTCGACGCTCCGCACCTCCGCCCGGGCCAGCACCGCCACGGGTGCCGCGTGGTCGCCCCGCACCCGTGGTCTGCTGAGCCAGGGGTCGCCGCTCAGCTCGATCTCGGCGGTCACGGTGGCGAACCGCCGCGCCGCCTCCGGCACCGGGCCGCGCCGTACGTCCGCGCCGTGCAGCCCGGCGGAGGCGGCGGCCGCTGCCACGCACAGGAGCACCGCGGCGACCGGGGCGCGGGACCGGGCGAACCGGCCGGGACCGGCCCGGCGCCGCGCCGACAGCAGAGCGGCCCCGGCGATGCCGCAGCCGACCGCTAGGACGGCACTCCAGGCCGGCGAGGCGCCGAGCACCACCGCAGCCGTCCCCCAGGCGGCGAGGGCGGGCGGCACCAGGCGCAGGTCGGCCGGGGCCTCGAGCTCGCCCGCGTGGCCGCTCCCGCGCCGGTCCCCGGGAGCCTCCCTGCCGGGTCGCGGCCGTCCCGCCCCGGCCCCTCCCCCGCTCATGGCCGCACCATCGCGCGCAGGTCGGCGAAGCGGCGGTCGCCGATCCCGTTGACCTGGCGCAGTTCGTCCACCGAGCGGAAACCGCCGTGCCGGGTCCGGTAGTCGATGATGTGCTGGGCCAGCACCGGACCGACCCCGGGCAGGGTGTCGAGCTGCTCCACGGTCGCCGTGCTGAGGGAGACCGGGGCCGCGGGCCCCGCGCCCGCCGCCGCTCCGCCCGCGCCGTTAGCGGGACCGGGCGGGGCGGCCGCCGTTCCCACGGACGCGCCGACCAGCACCTGTTCGCCGTCCACCAGGAAGCGGGCCCGGTTGAGTCCTTCGGTGCTCACCCCCGGCCGGACCCCGCCCGCCGCGCGCAGCGCGTCCGCCACCCGGGAACCGGCCGGAAGCCGCCGGATTCCTGGCCTGCGGACCTTGCCACCGACGTCCACGACGATCTCCGCGGCGGGCGCCGTCGAGGCGCCCGCGGCGGACGTGTTCGCGGAGGAGGCGCCGGTGGACCGGCCTGACTTCACGTTCTCGTCCTCGCGCGCGTACGGCGCCTCGGCCCGCACCACCTGAGGAGCGCCGACCGTCTCCGTGCGGCCCGCCCAGAAGTGCTGGACGGCGAACACGGCGGCAGCCACGAGCACCACGGCCAGCGCGGCCACGCCCCGCCGCTCCACCCCGCACCGCGTCTGCATCCAGACCGGCAGACGCTCGCGCACCGCGAGCCCGGTCCGCTCCCGCAGAGTGGGCACGAGCCGTCGCGCCGGTTCGAAGCGGCTTGCGGCATCCGCCGGTTGCGTGTCGTGGACGCCGGCCGGATCCGCGCCGTGGGCCGTGGCGGCCGGCTCGGCGTCATGCGCCGCCTCGTTCGTCCCGCCCGGAGCCGATGGCGCCGTGCTCAGCGACCGCGGTCCGTGCGCGGGCCCTGTCACGCTCGGCGTGTTCGCGGGAAGCCCGCCGTCCGGCGGGGCGTTGCCCGACTCCGGCCAGTGCGCGGTGCGTTCGCCGAAGAGGAGTTCCGCACGGCGGCGTAGTTCCTCGGCCGGTGCGGGGGTGCGGTGCCGGGCGCGGGGGCGGCGGACGCGGCCGTCGGAGGTGGGTCCACGGCCCGGTCCGCTGGTCGGGGTGGCCGTACGTGAACGTGATCGAAGTGCCATGCGGCGAGGATCGGACATCTCGCCGATTCACGATGATCTTGGTCAATTCCCGTGGATCGTCGCCCCGTTGTGGAAATCCCCACCATCCGAACGAGTGATCACATCCCGCGCGATCGCATCCCCCCGTGAGCGCACCCCGCACGAGCACACCGCCGAGCGGCGCCCCTCAGCGCGGCGAGACGACCGCGCCCAGCAGCCCGGGCCCGGTGTGCGCCCCGATCACCGCGCCGACCTCGCTGACGTGCAGGTCGGCCAGCCCGGGCACTCGGGCCCGCAGCCGGTCGGCGAGGGCGGACGCCCGGTCGGGAGCGGCGAGATGGTGGACGGCGATGTCCACCTCGGCGCCGCCCGCCCGGTCGGCGACGATCTCCTCGAGGCGGGCGATCGCCCGGGACGCCGTGCGGACCTTCTCCAAGGGTTCGATGCGGCCGCCCTCCAGCTGGAGCAGCGGCTTGACGGCCAGCGCGGAACCGAACAGTGCCTGTGCGGCGCCGATGCGCCCGCCGCGGCGCAGATAGTCGAGCGTGTCGACGTAGAAGTAGGCGGAGGTGCCGGCGGCCCGCTTCTCGGCGGCGGTGACGGCCTCGTCCACGGTGCCGCCCGCCTCCGCCGTCTCGGCAGCGGCCAGGGCGCAGAAGCCCAGGGCCATCGCGATCATCCCGGTGTCCAGCACCCGCACCGGAACCGGCGCTTCGCCCGCCGCGAGGACCGCCGCGTCGTAGGTGCCGGACAGCTCGGCGGACAGGTGCAGGGAGACGATGGCGCTCGCGCCGGATTCGGCGACCCTGCGGTAGGTCTCCGCGAACATCTGCGGGCTGGGCCGGGAGGTGGTGACCGGGCGACGTTTCTGCAGTGCCTGGGCGAGGGAGCGGGTCGAGATCTCGGTGCCCTCTTCGAGCGCCTGGTCACCGAGGACCACGGTCAGGGGCACCGCGGTGATGCCGTGGCGCTCCATCGTCCGTGGCGGCAGGTAGGCCGTTGAATCGGTGACGATCGCGACATGGCGGGACATGAGCTGGAGGTTACCTGCCGTGGTGCCCGTACGGCAGCCCGGCCCCCGTCCCGCGGTCCCGGAGCGGTCCGGTCAAGTGGTGCTCTCGGGGCGCGGTTTCTTCTGCCAGGGGTAGGCCGGGCGCGGCGACGGCGGGGTGAGCGCGGCCGGCGCCGGCGCCTCACCGGAGCGGGGTGCGCGCGGGCCGGGCCCGGGCTGCCGGCCGGCGGCGTCGTCGGCCGCTGCCGGGGCGTCCGGCCACGGCGGCGGCGCCTGCTGGGGTTCGGTGTGCGTCCAGTGCCGCAGGGCGCCGGTCTCGATGTCGATCTGTGCGCTGAGCGCGTCCAGGTCGTCCTCGGCGAAGCGGTGGGCCCGGTCGCGGGCCGCCCAGCGGAGCGAGTCCGCGGAGTGGGTGATCCGCTCCGTGCGACGGCGCAGTTCGGGAAGGTGCGCGGCGAGCGTCGTCCGGTCCGGCTCGGACTCCAGGCGCTTGAGGTCGGCGTCCAGCTCCTGCCCGTGCGTGCTGAGCCGCTGGAAGAGGCCGAGCGACTCCCGGAGCGACTCGTCCTCGGTCACGCCCGCGTGCAGCGCGTCCTGAGTGGCGCGCATCGAACCGCGCAGTGCGAGCCGCAGCTGGGCGATCTCACCGGCCGGGCCGACCTGGGCGATGGATTTGGCGCGCAGGGTGTGGTCCTCGACCGTACGCCGGGCCTGCGCGATCGTGCGGTCCACACCGCGCTTGGCGGCGCCGACCGCCTTGACCGTGGCGTACGCGCCGAGCCCGATGAAGACCAGGAACAGCAGGGCGAACACGGTGATCACTGTTTCCATGCCGCTCCTCCTCAGCCCGGCGCGGGCTTCGCCGCTGTGCTCTCCACGGTAAACGCAGCGGGCAGGCCCGGGGTTCCGGAGAAACCCCGAACCTGCCCGTAGGGGACTACCCCGAGGTGTCCGGTACCCCGGCCCCCGGCGCGTTCACTCGGCTACGCGGTCACGCCGGAACGATGTTCACCAGCTTCGGCGCCCGCACGATCACCTTGCGGATGGCCGCGCCGTCCAGCGCGGCGACGACCTTCTCGTCCGCCAGCGCCACCTTCTCCAGCTCCTCGTCGGAGATGGCCGGCGACACCTCCAGACGTGCCTTGACCTTGCCCTTGACCTGCACGACACAGGTCACGGTCTCGTCCACCACGTACCGCGGGTCGGCGACCGGGAAGTCCTGGTGGACGACCGAGTCGGCGTGGCCCAGCTTGCGCCACAGTTCCTCGGCGACGTGCGGGGCCAGTGGGGCGACCAGCAGCACCAGCGGCTCGGCGACCGAGCGCGAGACCTCGCCACCGGCCTTGGTCAGGTGGTTGTTCAGCTCGGTCACCTTGGCGATGGCGGTGTTGAAGCGCAGGCCCTCCAGGTCCTGGCGCACACCGTCGATCGCCTTGTGCAGGGCGCGCAGCGTGTCCTCGCCGGGCTCGGCGTCGGTGACGGTGACCTCGCCGGTGTTCTCGTCGACGATGTTGCGCCACAGCCGCTGCAGCAGCCGGAACTGACCGACCACCGCGCGCGTGTCCCACGGCCGCGACACGTCCAGCGGGCCCATCGCCATCTCGTACAGGCGCAGCGTGTCGGCGCCGTACTCGGCGGCGATCTCGTCCGGGGTCACCGCGTTCTTCAGGGACTTGCCCATCTTGCCCAGCAGGCGGGTGACCTTCTCGCCCTGGTAGTAGTACGCGCCGTCCCGCTCCTCGACCTCGGCGGCGGGCACCGCGATGCCGCGGCCGTCGCGGTAGACGTAGGCCTGGATCATGCCCTGGTTGAACAGCTTGTGGAACGGCTCCGCGGAGGAGACGTGTCCCAGGTCGAACAGGACTTTGGACCAGAAGCGCGCGTACAGCAGGTGCAGCACGGCGTGCTCGGCGCCGCCCACGTACAGGTCGACACCGCCGTGCGGCAGGCCCTCGCGCGGGCCCATCCAGTAGCGCTCGATCTCCGGGTCGACCAGCTGCCGGTCGTTGTGCGGGTCCAGGTAGCGGAACTCGTACCAGCAGGAACCGGCCCAGTTGGGCATGGTGTTGGTCTCGCGCCGGTACTTCTTCGGCCCATCGCCCAGGTCCAGGGTGACGTTGACCCAGTCCTCGTTGCGCGACAGCGGGGTCTCGGGCTGCGTGTCGGCGTCGTCAGGGTCGAAGGTGCGCGGGCTGTAGTCCTCGACCTCGGGCAGCTCCAGCGGCAGCATCGACTCGGGCAGCGCGTGGGCGACGCCGTCCTCGTCGTAGACGATCGGGAAGGGCTCGCCCCAGTAGCGCTGGCGGCTGAACAGCCAGTCGCGCAGGCGGAAGTTGACGGTGCCCTCTCCGATGCCCCGGCGGTCCAGCCACTCGGTGATGCGGGCCTTGGCCTCGGTGACGCCCAGGCCGTCCAGGGAGATCTCGGCGTTGGCGGAGTTGATGAGCTTCGCGTCGTACGACCCGAAGGCGTCCTCCCAGGTGGAGGTGTCCGTGCCGCGGCCGTCGGTGGGCTCGACGACGCAGTGGATCGGCAGTTCGAAGGCGCGCGCGAACTCGAAGTCGCGCTGGTCGCCGGCCGGGACGGCCATGATCGCGCCGGTGCCGTAGCCCATCAGGACGTAGTCGGCGATGAAGACGGGGACCTGCTCGCCGTTGACCGGGTTGGTGGCGTACGCGCCGATGAAGACGCCGGTCTTGTCCTTGGCCTCGGCCTGCCGCTCGACGTCCGACTTGGAGGCGGCCTGCGCGCGGTAGGCGGCGACGGCCTCGGCGGGCGTGGCGTGGCCGCCGGTCCACACCTGGTGGGTGCCCTCGGGCCAGGCCTGCGGGGTGAACTTCTCCACCAGCGGGTGCTCGGGGGCCAGCACCATGTAGGTCGCGCCGAACAGGGTGTCGGGGCGGGTGGTGAAGACCGTGATGCGCTCGCCGTCGATCGGGAAGTCGACGCGGGCGCCCTCGGAGCGGCCGATCCAGTTGCGCTGCTGCAGCTTGATGGCCTCGGGCCAGTCCAGCGCCTCCAGGTCCTCCAGCAGCCGGTCGGCGTAGGCGGTGATGCGCATGTTCCACTGGCGCAGCTTGGCCTTGAAGACCGGGTAGTTGCCGCGCTCGGAGCGGCCGTCGGCGGTGACCTCCTCGTTGGCCAGCACGGTGCCCAGGCCGGGGCACCAGTTGACCGGCGCGTCGGAGGCGTAGGCCAGGCGGTACTCGCCCAGGACCTCGGCGCGCTCGACGGCGCTCAGCTCGTGCCAGGGGCGCCCGCCGGGCACCGCGCGCTCACCGGACTCGAACCGGGCGACCAGCTCGGAGATCGGGCGCGCCGCCCCGGCCTCGTCGTCGTACCAGGAGTTGAAGATCTGCAGGAAGATCCACTGGGTCCACTTGTAGTACTCCGGGTCGATCGTGGCGAACGACCGGCGCTTGTCGTGGCCCAGGCCCAGCCGGCGCAGCTGGGCCTTCATGTTCTCGATGTTCGCCTCGGTGGACACACGCGGGTGCGTGCCGGTCTGCACGGCGTACTGCTCGGCGGGCAGGCCGAAGGCGTCGAAGCCCAGGGTGTGCAGGACGTTGTGGCCGGTCATCCGCTGGAACCGGGCGTACACGTCGGTGGCGATGTAACCCAGGGGGTGACCGACGTGCAGGCCCGCGCCCGAGGGGTAAGGGAACATGTCCATGATGAACTTCTTGGGCCTGGCGGCCACCTCGGGGTCACCGGCCAGGTCACCCTTGGGGTTCGGCGCCGCGTAGGTGCCGTCGGCGTCCCAGAAGTCCTGCCAGCGTGCCTCGATCTCGGCCGCCATGGCGGCCGTGTAGCGGTGCGGCGCGGCCACCTCGGCGGTGGCAGCGGGGTTCGTCTCGCTCATGATCCTCAAAGCTCCATCGATCGTCTCTGCCTGCGGCTGCCTGCGGCTGTGACACTCAGGAAACGAAAAATCCCCTCGCACAGGAGGGGACGCCGCGCCGATGCCGACCACACGGTTCGACCGGTGGGTCGGTACTGATCAGCGCGGCCCGCTAAGCAGAAGGCGTACGGCACGCATGGCGCTAGGGTACCGCAGCCCTTGAGCAAGCCGCGACGCGCTTCCGTATGCCTGGTGGACATGACACACCGCCCGACACAACTGAACCAAGGTCAAAGATTACTTCGCGTAACAGCCGCTAAGGGACACCGTCCCAGTCGCATTGTCCTTTGATAACAACGCAATAACTCAAAGCTCCTACTGATCGGTATGGCGCCACTTAGAGTTCGGCAGCGGGACCGCTTTCCCGAAACTGCTCGGAGTTGCCCCCATGAACCCTCGTCGTAGTAACAGCTCGCTCCCCAAACCGGGCCGGTCGGCCTACGGGGTGGCGTCCGCCGTCGTCCTGCTGCTCATACCCGTGGTCGTGCTGGTCGGAGGCAGCCAGTTCCAGGAGTTCCTGAACTTCGGGGCGGGCGTGCTCTCCCTGGTCTCGCTGAGCTCCTCGGTGATCTGGGGGCTGTTCGCCCAGGACCGGATCTTCCTGAACACGCGCCAGCGGATCGTCGGCCAGGCGGTGCACCGGACGACCGCGGTCGCCTCCATCGCGTTCCTGCTGCTGCACATCAGCGCCAAGATCGCGCTGGACCACACCAAGCTGATCGCCGCGATCATCCCGTTCTCGCTCGGCCTCACCGGAAGCGCCGGCCTGATCGGCCTGGGCTCGCTGGCGGGCCTGTTGATGATCTTCGTGGGCGTGACCGGCGCCCTGCGCAGCAACTTCGCCGCGCCGGCCCCGGTCGCCGCCCGCTGGCGGGCGATGCACATGCTGGCCTACCCGGCCTGGTGCGCGGCGCTGGTGCACGGGCTCTACGCGGGCCGCCAGGCCAAGCCGGTCTTCGTGATCCTCTACAGCCTGTCCCTGCTCGGCGTGATGGGCGCGCTGGCGCTGCGCTCCGCCCCGCGCCCCTTCAAGCGCAGGGTCGCCGACCGGCTCGTCGCCGTCCTGGGCAGCTCGGAGCGGCGGGGGTTCGACGAACTGGACGCGAGCCGCTCGCGGGCCACCGAGTCCGCCCTGCCGGGTTTCGAGTCCCGGCGCGAGCCGAGGCCGTCGCCCGCCGGTCTCCCGTCCGCCCCGCTGTACCAGACCCCCGCCGCGCCGGCCGCCGAGCCCGCCTCCGGCTTCGCGGCCGCCTATCGCGCGGTGTCCACGCCGGGCCGCCCCCAGCAGCCGTTCACGGCCGACCGGACCGCGCGCATGGATCTGCCGCTGGACATGCAGGCCACGGAGGCGATGCCGCGTGTGGACGGCCCGTCCAGCACCTCGGGGAGCTGGCCCATCCCGTCCCCGCCGCCGGTCGGCGAGGCCCCGCCGTCGGCGTACGACCCGCTCCAGGACACCGGATACAACATCCCGGCCTACGGCAATCCGGGCACCGGCGGATACGGCGGACGTGACGTGTACGACACCGGTGAGACGAACGCCTCGTACGGGACGTACAACTCGGGTGACACGTACAACAGCGGTCCCGCCACCGAAACAACTCCCGGCGCGTACGACGCGCCGGGTTCGGGCGAACCTTGGAACACGCCTTCCGGAGGCTATAGGTGAACGAGGCCCTGCCCGACGTCCCGGAAGTCCGCGTGGTCGGCCTTCCCCAGCTGACCTCGGGCTTCGACCTTGTGGAGCGGCTCGACCTGCCCATGCACCTGAAGGTGCACGGGCCGCTCGACCCGCTGGGCGGCGAACAGCTCGCCCAGCTCGCCGAGCGCATCGGCCTCAAGGGCCGCGGCGGTGCGGGCTTCCCTTTCCACAGGAAGCTGCGCTCGGTCGCCGAGTCGGCGATCAAGCGCGGGGTGCGGCCGGTCGTCGTCGTCAACGGCAGTGAGGACGAACCGGCCTGCCGCAAGGACACGGTGCTCATCAACCGTGCCCCGCACCTCATCCTGGACGGCGCCCTGCTGTGCGCCGAGGCGCTCGGTGCCCGCACGCTCGTGATCGGGGTCACCCGGGAGTCCACCCAGCGCTCCATGGAGGCCGCGCTGGCCGAACGCGGCCTGAGCAACAGCCGCAGGTCGGCCCTGCGCGCGTGGGTGCAGCGCAACCCGGTCCGGATGGTCACCGGCGCCGCCGCGTCGCTGATCCGTTCGGTCGACGGCGGCCCGGCGATCCCGCCCGGCCGCAAGATCAGCGCCTCGCAGAGCGGCGTCGGCGGTGCGCCCACGCTGCTGTCGAACGCGGAGACGTTCGCGCAGCTCGCCATCGCCGCCCGCATCGGCCCCGAGCGCTACGGCAACACCGGCCTGTACGACGAGCCGGGCACCGTCATGCTCACCGTCTCCGGAGCGGTCGCCCGGCCGATGGTGCTCGAGGTCCCCACCGGCGTGCCGCTGCGCTACGTCCTGCAGCTGGCCGGCGCCCCGCCGGTGCCGCAGGGCGTGCTGACCGGCGGCTACCACGGCAAGTGGATCGACGCCGCGACCGTCAACGAGGCGATCGTCTCCCGCAACTCGCTGGACGCGGTGGGCGGTTCGCTGGGCGCGGGCGCGATCCTGCCGATCAGCCAGGAGACCTGCCCGCTGGGCGAGTCGCTGCGGGTGGCCCAGTGGCTGGCCGAGGAGAGCGCCGGCCAGTGCGGCCCCTGCTACCTGGGACTGCCCGCCGCCGCGCGCGGCCTCGAGGACATCCTGAACGGAGGCGGGCCGGCCGCCCTGGAGGCCCTGAAGCAGGTCGCGAAGAACGTGAAGCGGCGCGGGGCGTGTTCGCACCCCGACGGCTCCGCCATGTTCCTGGAGTCGACCATCAAGGCGTTCACCGACGACCTGGCCGCGCACGTCCTCGGCAACGGCTGCGGACGGCCCGTGGAGGGCGTGCTGCCGCTCTTCGAGGGGGGCAGGGCCCCGGCGGGCATCCCGGGCGGCGCGGAGTCCGAGGAGACCGGCGGCAGCCGCCAGAAGATCCACGTCGACTGGACGCTGTGCCGGGGCCACGGTCTCTGCGCCGACATCCTCCCCGAGGTCTTCGAACTCGGCGCGGACGGCTTCCCGACGGTGGCGCAGGCTCAGGTGCCGCGTTACGCCGAGGCGAAGGCGCTGCGCGCGGTGCGCCGCTGCCCCGCCCTGGCGCTGCGCATCGAGGAGGACACCCGCGGCCAGGCGCCGTCACGCAACCTGCCCGTCCTCTCCCAGGGCCGAGGCCGGCGGGCCCTCGGCCGCTGACGACCCGACCGCGCGCGACGGGGGCCGGGCCGGGCACCCCCCGTCGCGCGTCCGTCGGAGCACACGCGCGCGTACGAGCGGATCGCGATGGCGAACACATCCGCGACAGGGAACGTGACATGAAACGTGACAGGGAACACGTCGAAGGCGGATCATCCGTTCGGATGATCCGCCTTCGATTTCTGTGGAGCTAAGGAGAATTGAACTCCTGACCTCCTGCATGCCATGCAGGCGCTCTACCAACTGAGCTATAGCCCCTTGCCTTGTTCCGCCCGGTTTCCCCGGCGGCGACGCCAACATTACACGGTCCTCGGGGTGCAGTACCAAATCGGTTTCCGCTTGGCTCCCATACGGGGGCTAATGTCTGCTTTCGTGACCCTGACAGCGTTCCCCGGAGCCCGGCGTCGCGTGCCGGTGGCTGCGGGCGCGTGCCTGGTGTCGTTCACGGCGTTCTGGCTGGCCCAGCGGGCCGCGCACGTGTCGATGATCGATCTGATGGTGTACCGGGCCGAGGGCGCCACCGTCCGCGCGGGCGGTGATCTGTACGCGCTGCGGGCGACCGCCGCGCACCTGCCCACCACCTATCCCCCTTTCGCGGCCCTGCTGTTCACCGCGTTGACGCTGCCGAGCACCTCGGTCCTGCGCACGCTGGCCACGGCCGGGAACCTGGTCCTGCTGCTGGTGTTCGTGCGGCTGTCCCTGAGACTCGCCGGCCACACGCGCGTGGAGACCGTCTGGTGGGTCGCGGCGGTGGCGGTCTGGTGCGAGCCGGTGTGGACGACCCTGCGCTACGGCCAGGTCAATCTGCTGCTGGCCACGGTGGTGCTGTGGGACCTGACCCGGCGCCCCGGCGGCGCCGGCCGCTGGGCCGGTGCGGGGCTCGGGCTCGCCGCCGCGGTGAAGCTGACGCCGGCGCTGTTCCCGGTCTTCCTGCTGGCCACGGGGATCGTGGCCCGGCTGCGGGGCGGCGACGGCGAGCCGTGGCTGCGTCACGCGCGCGGGGCGGCCCTCGCGTTCGCCGGTGCCACGCTGCTCGCGGCGGCCGCACTGCCGTACGACTCCTGGAGGTTCTGGACGGACACGGTGTTCCGCTCGGACCGGGTCGGGCACGCCGAGGACACCGCCGACCAGGCCCTGCGCGGCGTTCTGGCGCGGCTGCTGCACACTCCGGACCCGGGAGCCGTCTGGACGGCCTGCGCGGCCGTGGTGGCCGCCGTGGGGCTCGCGGTGGCGGTGCGGGCGGAGCTGCGCGGGATGCGGGCCTGGGCGGTGTGCTGCTGCGCGGTCACCGCGCTGCTGGTCAGCCCGGTGTCGTGGACGCACCACTGGGTGTGGTGCGTGCCCCTGGTGCTGCTGCTGTGGACACGAGGACACCGGGCGGCGGCCCTGGGCACGGCCCTGGTGTTCTGCTCGTACGCCCCCTGGTGGGTGCCGCACGGCCCGGCGCGGCCCGAACTGCACCAGAGCGGCGCCCAGATGACGCTCTCGGCCCTCTACGCGGGGACCGCCGCGCTGTTCCTGGCGCTGGCCCGGACCCCGACATCGTTGCCGGGGCAAGGGCAGAGGTCAGGGATACGTCAAGCGGTGACGAAGGAGTAGAACCTCTTGAGCGTGCAGTGCTCCTCGAGCAGACGGCCGTAGATCGGCTCGCCCTCCAGCTCGCGGTAGGTCTCGATCGGGTCGCCTTTTATGATCAGCGCCCGCGCGCATTCCTCGCACCAGTACTGGTAGTCGGGATTGATCGGCTCCATGTCACGGACGATCGGCGTACCACTGCCGCACCAGTCGCACTTTCGCCTGTGTGCACCCATCGATCAGCTCCAGCTGTGGCCGCAGGCCGTGCACACGTAGGAGATTCCGCCGTTGTCGCCGAGAACTTGCGCCACATGCCCGGAACCGCAGGAAGGGCAGCTGAGCCGGGTGGTCGTGTCCCGTATCAACGCAGCACCGAGGAGGTGGCCGACCTCCCCAAGGATGCTCGCAGGCATCGCTACTCCTCCCGTCGGGCCGCGCCCCCTTCCGGCCGTTTGATTCTGCCACGGCCGGGCCAATACGGTCAGCGACGCCTCGGTACCGGTCCGGACACGGCGCCCCTCGCGGCCGGGCCGGCCGGTGTCCGCGCGCCCACCGGGAACGCCTCCGTGGAGGTATACGCCCGCGGGACCCATGTGACTCAAGCCGGCACGGGACCAGTCTGCCCAACACCGCCCCGCCGGGTCAGCCGGACGGGCCGGTAACGCGAGGACAGGCCATCCGGAACCGTCGCCCGAACGTCGCCGGAACACAGAGGATCCCGCCCCCTGAGGGGGACGGGATCCTCATCAAGCGATCTCTGACAACTCGACAGAGTGTCGATCCGTGGAGCTAAGGAGAATTGAACTCCTGACCTCCTGCATGCCATGCAGGCGCTCTACCAACTGAGCTATAGCCCCTTGTCCCACGCGGCGAGCCGCATGGTGTTTCGCCCCGCTCGGCGGGGCGAACAAGAAGAACTTTAGCCTGTGACCTGCCGGAAAGTGAAATCCGGGTCCCCGGGGGGAACGGCGGGTCCGGGGGCCGCTCAGTCGTCGTCGCCGAGGACGGGCTCCGGGAGGGTGCCCGCGTTGTGCTCCAGCAGGCGCCAGCCACGGGCGCCCTCGCCGAGGACCGACCAGCAGCAGTTGGACAGGCCGCCGAGGCTCTCCCAGTGCGGGGCCTCGAGGCCGAGGAGCCGTCCGATGGTGGTGCGGATGGTGCCACCGTGGCTGACCACCACGAGGGTGCCGTCCTCGGGCAGTTTGTCGGCGTGCCGCAGCACGACGGGAGCGGCGCGGTCGGCGACCTCGGTCTCCAGCTCGCCGCCGCCGCGTCGGACCGCCTCGCCGCGCTTCCAGGCCGCGTACTCCTCGCCGTGGCGGGTGATGATCTCGTCGTGTGTCAGCCCCTGCCAGACGCCCGCGTAGGTCTCGCGCAGGCCCTCGTCGCGGGTGACGTCGAGCCCGGTGAGGGCGGCCAGCTCGGCGGCCGTGTTCGCGGCCCGTCGCAGGTCGGAGGAGACGATCGCGTCAGGCCCGAGGGAGGCGAGCAGCCGGGCGGCGCGGCGGGCCTGGCCGATGCCGGTCTCGGTCAGCTCGACGTCCGTGCTGCCCTGGAAGCGGCGTTCGACGTTCCACGAGGTCTGGCCGTGCCGCCACAGGATGATGCGGCGGCCCCGGCCCCTGCGGTCGGTCACTTCGCCGGTGGCACTCATCGCCAGTCCCCGTCCGGCTCCTCAGCGGCCTCGGCGGCCTGCAGCTTGGCGTGCTCCTCGGCCTTGCCGCGGGTGGCCTTGGCGTCGGCGGGCAGCTCGAGCTCGGGGCAGTCCTTCCACAGCCGCTCCAGGGCGTAGAAGACGCGCTCCTCGCTGTGCTGGACGTGGACGACGATGTCGACGTAGTCGAGCAGGATCCAGCGGGACTCGCGGTCGCCCTCCCGGCGTACGGGCTTGGCGCCGAGTTCCTTCAGCAGGCGCTCCTCGATCTCGTCGACGATCGCCCGGACCTGGCGGTCGTTCGGCGCGGAGGCCAGCAGGAATGCGTCCGTGATCGACAGCACGTCGCTGACGTCGTAGGCGATGACGTCGTGGGCGAGCTTGTCGGCCGCCGCCTGGGCGGCGGTGTTGATGAGATCGAGGGAACGGTCGGTGGCGGTCACTACGCGGCTTTCGGTCGGCGGTCTGTTGACCTCAAGGGTCTCACGGACCGCCTGGCGCACCCCACGCGATTACGGCATCGCGTGGGGTGCCCCGGCCGCGCTCAGGAGGAGGCGGGCCGGTAGTCGCCGCCGAGGACGACCGAGACGTCGGCGCCGGAGGACACGGTGCCCTTGGCCACGGAGCCGGCCGGCAGGCCCAGTGTCTTGGCGACCTCGGCGGCGTTCGCCTTGTCGGCGGCGTCGGCGTAGAGCACCTGGGAGGTGGTCCGGGCGCCGGACGCGGTGCCGCCCTCGAGGAAGGTGAAGCCGCCGTTCAGGAGCACGACGCGGGCCTTCTCGGTGTCGTCCTTCACGCCGGTGGCGTTCTGGACGGAGACCCGCACCGCCGATCCCGCGTCGGGGCTCTTGGCGGTGCCGCCGAGGATGTCCTTGACCACGCTGTCACCGGTCGCCGCGCTCAGGGTGCCGTCGGTCTGCACGGGCAGCACGGCCGTCCGGTAGTCGCCGCCCTTGGCGAGGTCGGCGAGGCCGGCGAGGAAGGTGCCGAGGTCCTTGTCGGTCAGCGGCGGGTCGAGGATCTGCGCCAGGCTCTGCACGGTGGTGGTGGCGCCCGCGGGCTCGGAGGAGAGCTTGCGGAGCACACCCTGCATGACCTGCCCGAACCGCTCGAGCTGGGCGTTCTGGGACTCGCCGGACGCGCGGTAGGTGGCGTAGGCGACGGCCATCTTGCCGCTGAGGGTCTGCGCCTTGCCCCGGTGGACCAGCGCGGAGGAACCCTTCTTCTTGGCGTCCGGGTCGGGCACGTCGGTGTCGGTGTCGATGTCGATGTTGCCGACCAGGTCGACGAGGTTCTGCAGGTAGGGGGTGTCCAGGCGCCAGGTGCCCTGGATGCTGGTCCCGAGGACGGTGTCGAGCTGGTCGCGGGTGCCGGAGGCTCCGTCGTCGTCCACGGACTTGGCGAGCGTCGTGGTGGAGCCGTCGTCGCCGCTCAGCGCGAGGGAGTTGGGCAGCAGCACGGTGGTGCCCTGCTTGGTGGTGGTGTTGTCGACCAGCAGTGCCGTGGAGGTGCCGGACCCGCCGGTGTTGTGCAGGTGCACGACGATCACGTCGCGCTTCTGGGCGCCCACCGGTGTGGCCGTGCCCGTCCCGGAGCCGGAGGAGGACAGGCCGGGCAGCTTGCCTGCGTACCAGAGGTAGCCGACGCCGCCCACGGCGACGAGGGCGAGGACGACGACGAGGGCGATGATCCGGCTGCGGGCGCGGCGGCGGGCCTCCTCGCGGCGCTCGGTGCGGTTCTCCGTGAACGCCAGCCAGTCGATGACGTCCTCGGACTCGCCGTCGGGCTCCTCCACGAAGGCGAACTGCTCGTTGCCCCGTTCCGCCTCACCGGGGGCGGCGGCGGGCTCGGGGGCCTCGGGCTCCCGCGGTGCGGTGGTGCCGCCGGGGCCGGTCTGCTGCGGGATGTAGGCGGTCTGTTCGGCGACCCGGGGGTACTGCCCGCTCGTCGCCGTCTGCCCGTAGGGGTCGTACGGGGCGGAGGTTCCCCGGTCGCCGGTGCCGTAGGCGTCGTACGGGGCCTGGGAACCGTAGGGGTCGTAGGAGGGCGTGGCGGGCTGCGGCCGGCCGGTGCCGTACGCGTCGTAGGACTGCGGCTGCTGGGGGCCCGTCGCGTACGGGTCGTAGCCGTAGCCCTGCTGGGCGTACGGGTCGTAGGACTGCTGTGGCGCCTGCTGTGCCGGGATCTGCCGGTACACGGGCTGCCCGTACTCGTCGTAGCCGACGAGTTCGTACGGGGCGGCGCCCTGGGCGGCGTCATCCGCGTCGTATCGGTCGTTCACCGGTGCCCCTCTCGGCTCACTCGCCGCGGTACAGCTCGCGCTTGTCGATGTAACGCACGACTCCGTCCGGCACCATGTACCAGATGGGGTCGCCCTTGGCGACTCTCGCGCGGCAGTCCGTCGAGGAGATGGCGAGCGCGGGAACCTCGACGAGCGAGACGCCGCCCTCCGGCAGCCCCTGGTCGGTCAGGTGGTGGCCGGGGCGGGTGACGCCGATGAAGTGCGCGAGGGAGAACAGTTCCTCGGAGTCCCGCCAGGTGAGGATCTGGCCGAGGGCGTCGGCACCGGTGATGAAGAACAGGTCGGTGTCGGGGTTGAGGGCCCGCAGGTCGCGCAGGGTGTCCACGGTGTAGGTGGGGCCGCCGCGGTCGATGTCGATGCGGCTGACGGAGAACTGCGGGTTCTCGGCCGTGGCGATGACCGTCATCAGGTAGCGGTCCTCGGCCGGGGACACCTTCCCCTGGGACTTCTGCCACGGCTGGCCGGTGGGCACGAACACCACCTCGTCCAGCTGGAACTGGGCGGCGACCTCGCTGGCCGCCACGAGGTGCCCGTGGTGGATCGGGTCGAACGTTCCGCCCATGACGCCGAGGCGGCGCTTGCCCGGGTGGGCGGGGCCGTTGCCCGGCCGTGGCACCGGGGTGTGCACCGGACCGGTGGGCATGTCCTGCTCTTCCATGCGTGCAGACCCTACCGGCCCGGTCCGAGGGCCCTGGCCGGGGACGGGGTCCCGGTTCAGCGGTCGCGGTTGAAGCGGGTCGTGATCCACAGCAGGAGCAGCAGGATGACCAGCGCGCCGCCGCCGGTGACCGCCGGGTTCAGGCTGTTGTGGTTGCCGCCGCGCTCCTCACCCTCGGCGGCGAGGGTGACCAGCTGGGCGGCGGCGAGGTGGAGGCTCATCGGCAGGACCTATCGCGTGTGGGCGGGATGAACATGTCGGCTCATCGTAAGCGGGCGGCCCGGCGGCGATCACCCCGACTCCGCCGTCGCGGCGGACGCGGGGCGTCGAGTGCGGCGCCGGGTGGGAACTTCAGCGGCCCGTCAGTCGTCCTTCTGCTTGTAGCCGCGCAGCAGGAGCCATGCGGTCAGTGCGCAGCCGAGGAACATCACGATCAGAACGATCCGGAGCAGGTTGCCCGATCCGTGCTGCTGGGCGGCGGTGCCGGCGGCCTCGGTCAGCCAGGTGGCCGGGGGGCGGTACTCCATGACGTGGTCTCCTTCGCTGTACTGCCCGTCCACGGTAACTCCGCCTAGGCTGGCCCCTGTCTCGGGGGCGACAGTGGCACTGACACGCACATGGGGGAAGACATGTCCGACGACGGCCGTGAGCAGACCGGGCACGAGCGCGTGCCGAGCAGGCAGCGCAGGCGTTTCCCGGGGATCTCCTCGCGTGCTTACGAGCATCCGGCCGACCGGTCGGCTCTGGTGGCGCTGCGCAAGCTGAGCGGTTTCGACACCGTGTTCAAGGCGCTCAGCGGGCTGCTGCCGGAGCGGAGTCTGAGGCTGCTGTTCCTGTCCGACTCGGTTCGTGTCTCGGAGCGGCAGTTCGCGCATCTGCACGACATGCTGCTGGACGCCTGCTACATCCTGGACCTGGAGAAGGTCCCGCCGATGTACGTCACGCAGGACCCGCAGCCGAACGCGATGTGCATCGGTCTGGACGAGCCGGTCATCGTGGTCACCACGGGCCTGGTCGAACTGCTCGACGAGGAGGAGATGCGGGCGGTCGTGGGGCACGAGGTGGGGCACGCCCTGTCCGGTCACTCGGTGTACCGCACGATCCTGCTGTTCCTGACGACGCTGGCCCTGAAGGTCGCCTGGATACCGCTGGGCAACATAGCGATCATGGCGCTCGTCACCGCGCTCCGGGAGTGGTTCCGCAAGTCGGAGCTGTCGGCGGACCGGGCGGGGCTGCTGGTGGGGCAGGATCTGCGGGCCTCCATGCGCGGCCTGATGAAGATGGCGGGCGGCAACCATCTGCACGAGATGAACGTGGACGCGTTCCTGGAGCAGGCCGAGGAGTACGAGGCCGGCGGCGACCTGCGCGACTCGGTGCTGAAGATCCTGAACGTGCTGCCCCGCTCGCACCCCTTCGCCACCATCCGGGCCGCGGAGCTGAAGAAGTGGGCCGAGTCCCGGGACCACCAGCGCCTGATGGACGGCCACTACCCGCGGCGCAGCGAGGACAAGGACACCTCGGTGAGCGACTCCTTCCGTGAGTCCGCCGCGAGCTACGCCAGCGATGTGAAGACCTCGAAGGACCCGCTGATGAAGCTGGTCACGGACCTCGCGGGCGGCGCCGGCGACCTCGGCGGACGGGTCCGCCGCGGCTTCGACGGCTTCCGCAGCCCGGCCCCGCCGAAGGACGGCCCGCAGGACGGCCCGCGGGACGCCTCGGAGCAGGACGGGGAGTAGCGGAACCACGCCTCGGCGCCCGGGCCGGGCCGGGCCGGGCCGTCAGAACTTCGGGCGTGAGACCTTCGGGTGTCAGACCTTCGGCTGGGCCTGGGTCGCCAGGGTGCCGCACAGGGCCGTGGTTCTGTCCGCGGCGTAGGGGTCGGTGCCCGCCGGGCCGCCGCTCCGGGCGGTCTGGCCGGGCAGCAGGGGGCGCAGGTAGGAGGTGGCGTCCTCGGCGCAGGACAGCGGGCCCGCCTGGGTGTAGGAGCCGGCCAGCCGGACCTGTCCCACGCGCAGGTCGTCGCGGGTGAAGCGGAAGGCCAGCTCGCGGCGGACGGTGAAGAGGGAGACGGCCGCGTCGGCGGCCGCGCGGGCCGGGCGCAGGGCATAGACGAAGATCGTGTCGGCGCTGATCTCCAGCGTGGCCGCGTCGGCCTCGGTGGCCCGCAGGGTGCCCTGGGCGCGGATCCGGTCGTCGGCCAGGCGCGCGCGGGAGGGGTCGATGCGCACCAGCCAGCCGGTGGGGGCGTGACGGCCGTCCGCCGCAGGGTGGTCGAAGCCGCGGTCGAACTGGGCGAGCTGATCGGAGTCGAGCAGCGCCCGGACCGGGCGGACCTGGCGGCCGGTGAGCACGTCGGGGTCGAGGGACGAGCGGACCAGGTAGTTCCTGGCGATGCTCAGGGCGGCGGTCACCTGGCTGTCCGAGAAGTGCGCGGTGCTGCGGGAGGCGGGCAGCGGGATTCCCTCGGCGCCGACCTCGAACTGAGCGGCCGGGCTGTGCGCGTACAGGTACTCGGCGTCGGTGGCGCCGGGCACCTTGCCCTGCGGGACCAGCGGAATGACGGTGGTCCGCAGGGGCTCGACGGTGCGCCGGGCCTGCGGGGAGCCGTAGGGGTGGCGGACCCCCATGTAGACCGCGGTGGCGAAGGCGACCGCGATCAGCAGGAGGAGGATCAGGGCCTGCCGGGTCAGCCCCCGGCGCAGCGGCCGGCGGCGGCGCACGGCGGGCGCGTGGTCGGTCATGCGCTCCTGTGCGGAGTACTCCTGGAGGCGGGCAGCGCGGACGAACGACTCGTCGAACACGACGGATCGGTACTCGTCCTCGCCACCTGCGGGGCCGCCCTCGGGTGTCCCCTCCGGTGGGTCTCCAGGCCCGCCCATACTTTCAGGGTAGGTCCCGGGGGCCTCCGGTAAACGCACCGCTGTGCGACAACTTCTGACAGGTTCTCACCAGAAACGCGGGGCGGCTTTCACGGGGATCGCGGGATCGCCGAGACCGCGGGGCGTGCGGTGTCGGCGGGGGCCGAGGGGCGTGCCGCCGCTCCCTGCTCCAGGCCGGTGGAGGCGGGTGACGGCATCCGGTCGCGGGTGCCCGAGGAGGCGCCCCGGTAGACGGCCGCGAAGGCCAGCGCGACCATGCCGACCCCCATCACCAGCGCGAGCACCCAGGCGACGGGCCGGTGCCAGCGCACCTGCCTGCCGTAGGGCCAGAAGGCGCCATGGTGGTCGCCGCGGGCATGGTCGTCGTCGAAGTCGTCGTCGTCCTGATCATGACCGAATCCGGTGCCCTCGAGGCCGTAGCCGTCGTCGTAGCGGTCGCCTCCGGCGGGGGCCCTGCGGGCTTCCGCCTCGGAGGCCTCGGCTCTGGCCTGGGCCGCGGCGAGCAGGCGTTCGACGGCGGTCGGCTCGTGCACCACGGCCGCCTGCACGAAGGCCTCGTCGAAGACCACGGAGGCGAACTCTTCGTCCGACACCCCGCGGTCGTGGTCGTCGTCGGGCTCCCAGCCGTCCGAGAACGGCGTGCCCCCCACGTCCTCCGGCACGGCTCCAGAGTAGACCTGGGGGGTCAATTTGGGCAGACGGTACGGAAATTCATCCGCTTCCTGAGACGTCTTTCCGCCAGGCCCGCTCGCCGGCGTGCGCGCGCCCCGGTCAGCGGCGTACGTGCCCGTCGCCGGTGACGATGTACTTCGTGCTGGTCAGCTCCGGCAGGCCCATCGGGCCGCGGGCGTGCAGCTTCTGGGTGGAGATGCCGATCTCCGCGCCGAAGCCGAACTGGCCGCCGTCGGTGAACCGGGTGGAGGCGTTCACGGCGACGGTGGTGGAGTCGACCAGCTGGGTGAAGCGGCGGGCCGCCTGCTGGGAGGTGGTGACGATCGCCTCGGTGTGCCCGGAGGTCCACAGCCGGATGTGCTCGACGGCCTTGTCGAGGGAGTCCACGACGGCGGCGGCGATGTCGTACGACAGGTACTCGGTCTCCCAGTCCTCCGGGGTCGCCTCGACCACGGTTGCCTTGGAGTCCCCGGCGTGGGCCAGCACACGCTCGTCGGCGTGCACGGTGACCCCGGCCTCGGCCAGGGCGTCGAGGGCCCGCGGCAGGAACTCGGCGGCGATGTCCTGGTGCACCAGGAGGGTCTCGGCGGCGTTGCAGACGCTGACCCGCTGGGCCTTGGAGTTGATCAGGATCTCGATCGCCATGTCGATGTCGGCCTGCGCGTCGACGTAGACGTGGCAGTTTCCGGTGCCGGTCTCGATGACGGGGACCACGGACTCGCTCACCACGGTCTGGATCAGGGAGGCGCCGCCGCGCGGGATGAGGACGTCGACGAGTCCGCGGGCGCGCATCAGCTCGCGGACGGAGTCACGGCTCTCGCCGGGCACGAGCTGGACGGCGTCCGCGGGCAGCCCGGCGCCGCCGACGGCGTCCCGGATCACCCGGACGAGGGCGGTGTTGGACTCGTAGGCGGAGGCCGAGCCGCGCAGCAGGACGGCGTTGCCGGACTTCAGGCACAGCGCGGCGGCGTCCACGGTGACGTTCGGGCGGGCCTCGTAGATGATGCCCACCACGCCGAGCGGGACGCGGACCTGGCGCAGGTCGATGCCGTTGGGGAGGGTGGAGCCGCGCACCACCTCGCCGACCGGGTCGGGCAGCTTCGCGACGTCGCGGACATCGGCGGCGATGGCGCGGACGCGCTCGGGAGTGAGGGTGAGCCGGTCGACCACGGACTCGCTGGTGCCGTTCGCCCGGGCCCTGGCCACGTCCTTGGCGTTGGCCTCGACGATCTCGCCGGTCCTGACCTCCAGGGCGTCGGCGATGGCGAGCAGCGCGTCGTCCTTCGCGGCGCGCGGGAGCGGCGCGAGATCGGCGGCGGCGGCCTTGGCCCGGTAGGCGGCCTGGGTGACCGGGGACATGGAGTCGTACGGCGAGAGCGTGGTCATGGGGGAAGGGTAGTGCGCGGCACCGGGCCGCTCAGCCGTCGTCCCACACCGCGAGACGGGTCAAAAGGGGGTGAAGCTCGCCGTGGAGGCCTGCCATGGGACCGGTACCCCTCGGCGGCACCGGGCGGCCGTTCAGAACGGGTGCACACCTACCGGAGTCGCGGGCGCGGGGCCGTATCCCTCGGCGATGCGCTGGTGGTACGTCTCGCGGTCGATGACCTCGAGGCCGACGATCTCCCAGGCCGGCAGCCCGGCGGTCTGCCGGTGCTCGCCCCACAGCCGCAGCGCGACGGCGGCCGCGTCATGGAGGTCGCGGGCCTCCTCCCAGTAACGGATCTCCGCGTGATCGCCGGCGTATCTGCTGGTCAGCAGGAAGGGGTGGTCGTGGGCGAGCTGCTCCAGGGCGCGCCGCAGGTCGGACAGCGGCACCTCCTCCCCGGAGACGCTGAGGGTGACGTGCCACAGCCGGGGCAGATCCCTGGGCCCCTCACGCCGCTCGTAGGTCTCTCCGGCCGCGACACTCGTCAGAGCACCGCGGGACGCCGTCCCGGGGCGCGCTCGTCTCACGACGGCCTCCTTCTCGCATGACCCTTGACGGAACGTGTCCCATCAACATGTCCCCAAGAGAAAGTTGAGCAGGCCGCCGGGCTCCGTGTGGCGGTTTTACGGAACGTCCCCCACCGGGGGCGTTCCGTACGCCCTGTTCTACGAGTGGCCTTACGAGTGCGACGAGTGCAGCAGCACCAGGTCGTCCCTGTGTACGACCTCGCGTTCGTACGCCGGGCCCAGCTCGCGCGCCAGCTCCCGGGTCGAACGTCCGATCAGCAGGGGGATCTCCTTGGCGTCGAAGTTGACGAGCCCCCGGGCCACCGCGCGTCCCGCGCCGTCGCGCAGCTCGACCGGGTCGCCGGCACTGAACTCGCCCTCCACCCCGGCGATACCGGCGGGCAGCAGCGAGGTGCGCCGCTCCACCACCGCGCGGACGGCGCCGTCGTCGAGGGTGAGGGAGCCCTGCGGGGTGGAGGCGTGCTGGAGCCACAGCAGCCGGTCGGCGGAGCGCTTGCCGCTGGGGTGGAAGTAGGTGCCGGTGTCGCCGCCGCTCAGCGCCTCCGCCGCGTGGACGGCGCTGGTCAGCACCACCGGGATGCCGGCGGCCGCGGCGATCCGGGCGGCCTCGACCTTGGTGACCATGCCGCCCGTGCCCACCCCGGCCTTGCCCGTGCTGCCGATCTCGACCTCGGCGAGGTCCCCGGGTCCCCGCACCTCCGCTATCCGCGAGGTGCCCGGCTTGCTCGGGTCGCCGTCGTAGACGCCGTCGACGTCGGAGAGCAGCACCAGCAGGTCGGCGTGGACGAGGTGGGCGACCAGGGCGGCGAGGCGGTCGTTGTCTCCGAACCGGATCTCGTCGGTGGCGACGGTGTCGTTCTCGTTGACGACCGGCAGGGCGCCCATCGCCAGCAGCTTGTCCAGCGTGCGGGAGGCGTTGCGGTGGTGGGCGCGGCGGCTCATGTCGTCGCTGGTGAGCAGCACCTGGCCGACACGGACGCCGTAACGGGCGAGGGAGGCGGTGTAGCGGGCGACGAGCAGGCCCTGGCCGACGCTGGCGGCGGCCTGCTGGCGGGCGAGGTCCCTGGGGCGGCGGCGCAGCCCCAGGGGGGCGAGCCCGGCCGCGATGGCTCCGGAGGAGACCAGTACGATCTCCCGCTCCCCTCCGCTGCGCACCTTGGCGAGGACGTCGACGAGCGCGTCGACGCGGTCGGCGTCCAGACCGCCCGCGGCGGTGGTCAGCGAGGAGGAGCCCACCTTGACTACGATCCTGCGGGCCGCACCCACGGCCTGCCTTGCCTCGGTCACCTTGCCTGCTGTCCCCTCGCCCCGTACCGGCTGCCTGAACGGCAATCGCTGCCTGTGCGGCAATCTACGCGAAGGGGGCCGTGCGGTGCGCATCGGTCCAGTCACCGGACAGGCGCACGGTAACCGTTTGCTCACGGTTCGCGTACGGCAAAAAGGTTGTACCCATTGCCTATAGAAATTAAACGCTTCACCAACTTAAATTGACTGTTGTGTCACCTAACGTTCGCCACCCGAAGCGCATCCTGCTCCGATCGGGCAAGAGCCCCTATGACGTCTTCTCCGTGGAGCAGGCCCTCCACCAGGACGTCATCGCCACCAACTCCGGCAACCTGATCTTCCAGGACGCCGCGCACAAGATCCTCGAGACGCCGGACACCGAGGTCTTCTCGAACGGCGGGCGCACCGAGGTGGCCGCGGCGGCACGCATCAACGCGGAGTACGACGCCTTCGTCGTGCCGCTCGCCAACGCCTTCCGCCCGTCCTTCGAGGTGGCGCTGCAGCGGCTGACCCGTCTCATCTCCAAGCTGCGCATCCCCGTCGTGGTACTCGGCGTGGGCGCGCAGACCGGTGTGGGCTACGACGCGGCGCGGCTGAAGCGGATCGAGCCGACCGTGCGCGCGTTCTGCTCGGCGGTGCTGGACCGCAGCGCCTCGATCGGCGTGCGCGGCGAGTTCACCGAGACGTACCTGCGGGACATGGGCTTCAAGGACATCGAGGTCATCGGCTGCCCGTCCCTGTTCATGTACGGCCGCGAACTCGACGTGCGCAAGCAGGTCCCCGGCCTGACGGCCGAGTCGCGGATCGCGATCAACGGCTCGCACAGCGCGGTGAAGAAGCAGGGGCTGGGGCGGATCATCAGCCGCACCCACGAGCACTACCCCAATCTGCGCTTCATCGGCCAGAACCTCAGCGACGCGCGGCAGCTCCACTGGCGGGACCTGTCGGACCCGAACGCCGCGGTGACCGCGATACCGACGCACCCGGACCACCCGATGTACCGGGAGGACAAGGTGCGGGTGTACGTCGACCCGATCACCTGGATCGACGAGCTGCGCCCGTTCGACTTCTCCTTCGGCTCCCGCATCCACGGCAACATCGCGGCGCTGCTCGCCGGCACCCCCGCGACCGTGCTGTGCGGCGACTCGCGCACGCTGGAGCTGTGCCGCTACTTCGAGATCCCGCACCAGCGCCTGGACAAGGTCGCCAAGGACCCCGAGGCGGCGGACCCGGCGCGCCTGTACGAGCAGGCCGACTTCAGCGGACTGACCGGCAACCACGCCGAGCGCTTCGAGCGGTTCACCGGCTTCCTGGACAAGAACGGGCTGCAGAACACCTTCACGCACGGCGACGGCGGCGCCGCCTTCGAGAAGCGGATGCGGTCGCTGGCGTTCCCGCCGGGCGTGCGCCCCTGGAACGACGCCGACCTGTCCTCGCTCACCACCCGGTTCGGCTGGCTGCACACCCAGGTCGGCGAGCTGTCCAAGGACAACGACCGGCTGCGGCGTGAGCTGGCCCGGTCGAAGCGGGTCAAGGACGCCGTCCCCGCGCCCGCGGCCTCCGTCTACCGGCGCGCCCGCCGCGTGGTGGGCCGGGCTCTGCACTCGGGCAAGTAAGCGGGGCGCGGCGGACGTCACGCCGCCGCCGCGCCGATCCCGCCGCTCGGCAGCAGCCGCCTGATCCTCCGCAGCGCCCGGCGCGGGAGGGAGCGGGCGGCCGGCTCGCGGTAGCCCGGAAAGGCGCGGGCCTCACGGGGTTCGGCGAGATACAGGTCGTCGGGGATGCCGGCCGCCTCCGAACGGAAGTGCGGGTAGGCGAGGTACAGACGGGTGCCGCGCTTCTCCAGCAGTGCGGCGGGCTGCTTCCCGGCCCGCACGAACTCCACGACGTCGAGCAGCGGCTCGGTCCGCTGCTCGGCCACCAGCTGCAGCCGCAGCCGCTCGTGGACCTTCAGGCGGCGGGCCACCCCCGGCGTCCAGTAGGCGTCCATCAGCGGCTTCGCCAGCTCGAGCTTGTTCCGGCGGACCGCCTCGGTGTCCTTGAGGAACTTGGGCCCGAACTGCGGCAGCAGGGTGATGAGGAAGGGCCGGACCATCAGGTCGTCGCGGCGCGGGCCGGCCGGGACCATGTCGGCGATCAGCTTCATCAGGGCCCGCGCGGAGTCGAAGCGCAGCGTGTAGCTGCCGGTCTTCGTCACGTGCTTGCCGTCCTCGCGGCCCACGAGGTAGTAGCAGGTGTGATCGGCGAGCACGGAGACGCCGTCCGCCCGCAGGTAGGCCTCCAGGGTGAAGAGCGCGTCCTCGCCGGTCCACAGCGATTCGTCGAACCGCATGCCGTGGCGCTCCAGCAGCGCGCGGCGGAACAACTTCTGCGCGCTCAGCGTGAACTTGATGTTGGAGGAGAAGACGTCGGTCCGGTCGAGGGTCCGGCCGAACATGGACTTCGGCGGGGTGCGGTTGACGCCCTCGACCCGGCCGAGGACGACGTCGGTGCCGTTGCGGTCGGCCATGTCGACCATGCGTTCCAGGGCCTCGGTCCCGAGCCGGTCGTCGGCGTCGAGGAAGAAGACGTAGCGTCCGGCGGCCTTGCCGAGGCCGACGTTGCGCGGGCCGCTGGGGCTGCCGGAGTTCTCCTGGCGGACGACGGTGACCGGCATACCGGCGCGGGCCGCGAACTCCTCCAGGTACTCCCCCGTGCCGTCCGTCGAGCCGTCGTCGACCGCGATGACCTCCATGCGGGCCGGGCCGATGGTCTGCGCCTCGACCGACGCCAGGCAGTCGACCAGATACGGCATCGCTTCGTACGCCCCGATGACTACGGTCACATCAGGCTGCGTCACGACGGTCACGGTTCCCCCTTGGTCACAGAACATTTCCCCCGAATCGCATCAATACAACCTGTTAGACGGGTTCCCGTCGGAGGCGGTTGCCTGACGCCGAGCGATGAGTGAGGTACGCCACACGGGGCGCGGCGGCCGCAACCGAAGGTACGCACGGCCGGTAAGAGCTGCTCATCCGTGCGACAGGGGGGCGGTAAGGAGATGTGAAAAAGGACCGGCCCCGGGGTCTCCGGGGCCGGCCCTTCAGGTGGCGGAGTCGTCAGACCGCGTTCAAGTCGTCCGTCTCACCGGCGGAGGCCTTGCGCTGGCCCGGCAGCGCGGTGGTCAGCTCGGCCGTCTCGGCGGGGTCGACGTTGGCCGCGCCGACCCGCGACTGCTGGCCGACGTTGCGGGTCTCGGCCTTCCGGGCCAGATCGGCGACGGCGGTGTTGAACTGGTCGATGGACTTCGGCTCGTCCGGGCCCAGCAGGTACTGCTTGAGCTCCTTGCGGTCCCCGGCCAGCGGGTCGGCGGAGGGGACGCGGACCGCGTCCAGCAGGCCGCCCAGCTCGGCCGCGCTGTTGGACAGGATCGTCGCGGCGCGCACGGCGGTGTTCTGCCGCTTGAACTCCTCCACGCCCAGCTCGCCGGAGTCCGTGACCGCGTACGGCTTGCCGCTCGCGATGAAGTCGGAGACCACCGAGGAGATGTCGGAGACCATCGCGTCGGAGACGTTGAAGCAGTCGTACAGGCGCGGCTCGGCACCGGTGATGACCTTGTGCTCGTACGCCGGGATGGAATTCCAGTGGGCGGCGTTCCACTCGGCGCGCAGCCGGGCGATCTCCCGGTGCCGCTCGACGTCGACGATCCCGTCGCGGGTGGCCTCGGCCTCGTCGCCCTTGTCGCCGCCGGCGCCGGCCAGCTCGGCGAGGCGGGCCTCGATCCGGGCCAGCTCGGCCCGGGCCCGCTCCTGCGCGGCGGTGTCGGCGGTGAAGCGGGAGTCGGCGGCGCGCTCGGCGGCGGCCTTCTCGACCAGGGCGGTGACGCGCCGGTGCGCGGCGCCGGCCTGGGCGCTGACGGTGCCGGTGAAGGGGTGCGGCTTGTACAGGACACGCACCGGCGGGTCGGCCTCGACCAGCTTCCTCACGATGTTCTCGCCGGCCAGCACGATCGAGGTGTTGCCGGGGTTGCCGTCCCAGCCCTCCCAGGTGGGGGCGTACAGCACGGTCGGGATGCGGCCCTCGGGCACGCCCTGCCAGGTGGTGATCGGCGCGAGCTGCGGGCGGCCGACCTCGACGATGTCCTCGTCGCGGACGCCGACGTCGGCGATGGCGTAGCGGTCGCGGCCCGCCCGGCCGGCGGTCCACACCTCGTCGTACACCTTGCTGTACGGGTTGACGCTGGCCAGCTTGTCGCTGTCGCCGTGGCCGATGAAGACGTGCTTCATGGTGGGCACGCGCAGCAGGTGGATGTTCTTGCCCACGTTGGCCGCGTAGAGCGCGACGCGCACCGTCGACAGGTCCAGGTTCATCAGGTGCACCCCTCCGGGCACGCAGATGACGGGGACGGTGGTGGGGGCGAGGTTGTTCAGGATGGCGCGCTCGCGGAGGATGATCAGCGGCCGGGTCTCCAGCTGCTCCATCGTCTCCAGCCACATGTTGACCTGGTACGCGGAGTCCTTGGAGCCGGAGAAGTAAAGGACCGTCTCCGGCTTGTAGACGGCCAGCCAGTCGTCCACGGCGGCGAGCACGGTCTCGGCCCTCGGCGGGGTCCGCCGGCCGCGCACGTACGGCAGCAGCACCGCGACGTACAGGCAGCCGAGGGCCACGGTGGCCCCGGCCCCGATGAAGCCGAGGAAGGCGTCGTCCAGCGCGGCGGAGACCAGGAGGCCGGCGACCGCGAACAGGTCGAGGTGCAGCATCTTCTCCGCGGAGCGGTGCAGCAGGCGGCGCGGCGGGGCGTCCGGGATGCGGATGCGGGACTTCAGGTCGATGTTGCGGGTGGCGACCGGCATCCGGCGGCGGTTGCGGATCAGCGTCACGAGCGCGCCGTGGGGGGCCTGCAGGCCGTAGAAGGCGATGAAGCAGGCGACCGCGGCGTAGAAGACCAGGTTGTCCGCCAGGGACATCCGGGCCAGCAGCAGGATGAGCAGCAGCTGCCTGATGAGGAACCGGATCGACAGGCCGGCCCGGACCTTGCTCAGGCGGTTGATCAGATAGCTGCCCTTGCGGTGCAGAAAGTGGTCCGCCAGGTACGTCACGGCGGCCGCGGCCACGAAGGCGTACACGCTGGGGAGGAGCGCGGCCAGCATGAGGCAGGGGAAGCCCAGCATCATGAGGGCCGCCGCGGCCAGCTCGGCCGCGCTGCCCACCCGGGCGACGCGAATAGCGGTGGATATCACGGAGAAACCTGCTCTGGGAGGGGGGAGTGCCGGTTTTGTTCGGTATTGCCGGAATTAAGCGGTGATCGCGGGCCTTACCGATTTTTAAGAGGTGTACGGACTCAGGCCTCTGCAGACGCCCGGTGAATGAGCGCGCACAGAGGCCTGAATTCCCAAAAGCTATTTACCGCGATTATTACACGCCGTCCTGACGGTCCAGCACCGTGGCCAGAGCCTGCTCGAAACCGGAGGCCTTCGCGGCGCCGGCGGTCGGGTCCTGCTGGCGCACGTCGATGACGTGACCGGTCAGCTCCGACAGCAGCACGTCCAGGGAGGTGCGGGCCACCGCCTCGGAGGAGAGCAGCGAGCCGGCCGGCTCCTGGCCGAACGCCTTGGTGCGCATCGGGGTCGCGGTGCGCTCGGGGTTGATGCAGTTGACGCGGATGCCCTCGGACGCCCACTCGTCGGACAGCGCCTGGGTGAGGTTCACCATGGCGGCCTTGGTCGAGGAGTAGAGGCTGTACTCGGCGCGGCCGCGGGTGTAGCTGCTGGAGGTGTAGAGCAGGAGCTGGCCCTTGGTCTCCGACAGGTACTTGTAGGAGGAGCGCGCGATCTGCACCGGGGCCAGGTAGTTGACCTTCAGCGCCTCCTCGATGGTGGCGTTGTCGGTCTCGGCGAGCTTGCCGATGCGCAGCACGCCCGCGGTGTTGACCACGTAGTCGATCCGGCCGGTCTCCGCGTACGCCTTGGACAGCGCGTCGTCGACCTCCTCCGGGTTCTCCACGTGGGTACCGGTGGTGGAGCGGCCCAGCGCGTACACGGAGGCGCCGTAGGACTCGGCGAGTTCGGCGATGTCCTTGCCGATGCCGTAGGAGCCGCCGAAGATGACGACCGTCTTGCCGGTCAGCAGCTCGCGGTAGGCCTCCTCGCCGTTCTGCTCCGGTGCTGCCGTCGAGGCGAGCTGGAACAGCTTGTCGGCGATGAAGACGTCGACCGGCTGGGTCACCTTCATGTTGTACTCGTCACCCGCGACGACGTGGATCGGCACGTCCGGCAGGTACTTGAGCACGACGGAGCAGTCGTCCGTGGCCTGGAAGTTGGGGTCACCGGAGGCGACCTCGTAGGCGCGGCGGATCGTGGACAGCTTGAAGGCCTGCGGGGTCTGGCCGCGGCGCAGCCGGGAGCGGTCCGGGATCTCGGTGATGAACTCGCCGTCCTCGCCGTGCGTGCGCGTGACGATGATGGTGTCCGCGGACGGAATGGCCACGTCCACGGCCTGGAAGCGCTCCAGCGCGGTCACGCAGTCGTCGATGACGCGCTGCGAGAGCAGGGGGCGCACGGCGTCGTGGAAGAGGACGTTGACGTCCTCTCCCTCGGCCAGGCCCTCACCGAGGGCGGAAATCGCGCGCTCGGTGGTCTCGTTCCGGGTCGAACCGCCCTCGATGACCTTCTTGACCTTGGTGAAGCCGGCCTTGGCGACGATCTTCTCGATGTCCGGCACATAACCGGGCGCCATCAGCACGATGATGTCGTCGATCGAGTCGGCGTTCTCGAAAGTGGTCAGCGTGTGCTCGATGACTGCCTTGCCGGCGATCTTCAGCAGCTGCTTGGGGATCGAAAGACCCACCCGCTGACCGGTGCCACCGGCCAGGACGACTGCGGTGGTTCGGGGCTTGGCTATGTGCTGTGACACAGGCTGACCTACCTTGGGGCGACAGGGAACGTTCGAAATGGTCCCACTTCGGGTAACCGCTGTGCAAGGTGAGTGACGTCCCATGCATATGTGCGCGCTACCTGTCATTCACCTTGCGCCCCAGGTGATTGAGCGAGGGCCGTCGTGAACCTCCGTGGAATTGCTGTGAGTAAGTCCACAGGTCCGTCACAGGCCCCGGCGGGAGGGGTGTTCAGCGGCTCCGCAGCCGTTTCGGGCAGCGGTGACCGAGGACCCGGACGAGCTCCTTCGACGGCGCCTGGTGGGCACCGCGCGCGAGGGCGGTGCCCACACTCCCGGAGGCGGCCGCCGCGAGGGCAACGTACAGCGCCCGAGCCGCCGCTTCCGGGCTCATCCGGGGCTCCGGCGACGACGGTACCGGCTGCTCGGGCACCGCGGACAGCGGGCCCGGATCGCCGAGGACCCGGACGCCGAGGGCACCGAGGGCGCCGATCCGCTCCGCCGCCGGGGCGGCGGACGCGGCCGCCGCCTCGGCCGCCCACCGGGGGCCGGCGCTCCTCAGGTCGGCGGGCCGCGGACTGCACATGTTCTTCATATGCCACGCTGCGCCGTTGCGCACCAGCCGGGAATACGGCCCGGCGGGCAGCCCATTGCCGCGGAATTCGACATCAAGATTCCGCAGCATTTCGGTCTCGGCCAGGGTAAGGGATCGATTCGCGGTGTCCGGAACCCGTCGCGGAAGATTCTCCGGCGGTCCGAGCAGGCCCCGCTCACCCAGGTTTCCGGTGCGCCCCAAGTGGGCCGCGTCACACCGGCCGGACGCCGGGCTCGTCCGCCTCCACCCGCAGCCGCGCCAGGGTGCTCGCGGCGGACTTCCGTGTCAGGACCGTGTCGACGACCCGCACCTGGGCGTCGAGACCGTCGCGGCTGATGTCGAAGAGGTGGTAGCCGCGGTGGGCGTCGATCACCTTCCAGTGCGGGTTGTCCGCCTTCAGCGGGTCCCACTGGGCGTGGAAGGCGGCCTGGTCCTGGTCGCCGTTGCTGGAGATCGAGGTGCCGACGAACTCGGCGCCGACGACGGCGGACGCGGGGTCGGCGAAGTCCTTCCTGAGGTCGCTGATCATCGTCAGGTGCCGGTCACCGCTGAGCACGACCGGGTTGCGGACGCCTGCGAACTCCTCCAGCAGGGCGTTGCGTTCGGCCTGGTAGCCGTCCCAGGCGTCGTAGTACCAGAGCTTGCCGTCGCCGGGCAGCAGGTCGGTCTCGGCCATCATGATCTGCGAGGCGACGAGGTTCCAGTGGGCCGGTGAGCCGTGCAGCCCGTCCAGCAGCCACCGCTTCTGCGCGGCGCCGAGCATGGTGAGCGACGGGTCCTCGGCACCTGCCTGGCTCGTGGCCTGGTCGCCGCGGAACTGCCGGGTGTCCAGCACGTTGAGCCGGGCCAGGCGGCCGAAGTCCAGACGGCGGTACATCTGGATGTGCGGGCCGTCCGGGACGGCGGTGGCGCGGACCGGCATGTGCTCGTAGTAGGCCTGGTACGCGGCGGTCAGCCGGGCCGTGAACGCGTCGTGCGACTGCTTGCCGGGATCCTGCGGGACCTCGCCGGCGTAGTCGTTGTCGACCTCGTGGTCGTCGAAGGTGACCACCCAGGGCGCGTTCGCGTGCATCGCGGCGAGGTCGGGGTCGGTGCGGTACTGGGCGTAGCGGTTGCGGTACTCGACGAGGGTGTACGGCTCCCCGGTGCCCTCGTGCCGCCGCACTGCCGTCGCCGACGGCGTGGACTCGTAGATGTAGTCGCCGACGAAGAGGACGATGTCCGGGTCCTGGGCGAGCATGTCGGCGTATGGCGTGAAGTAGCCGTGCTGCCAGTTCTGGCAGGAGGCGAGCGCGACGCGCAGGGAGCAGCCCCGCTGGTGCGGGTGGGGCGCGGTGCGGGTCCGGCCGGTGGGCGAGAGCTGCCCGCCCGCCCGGAACCGGTACCAGTACCGGCGGTCCGGGCGCAGCCCCCGTACGTCCACGTGCACGCTGTGCCCGAACTCGGGGCGGGCCTGGGCGGTGCCCCGGCGGACCTTCCGGCGGAACCTCTCGTCCTCGGCGAGTTCCCACTCCACCGGGACGATCGTGTCCGGCATCCCGCCGCCGTTCAGCGGGTCGGGGGCGAGCCGGGTCCACAGCACGATGCCGTCGGGCAGCGGGTCGCCGGAGGCCACGCCGAGGGTGAACAGGCCGTCGGGGAGCGGGTTGCCGGCGGCGCGGGCGGTGCCCGGCAGCCAGAGCTGCGCGGAGGCCGCGGCGCCGAGGACGGCGGCACCCGCGGTCAGAAAACGGCGTCGGTCGGCCTGCGGTACTGCTCCGGTCATTCGGCTGACTCCCTTGCCACACGGGCCTCCTGGGCTTCACTCGCGGACCCTCGGAAGCTCCCACGGCCGGACGGCCCGGCCGCCGAACGGCAGCATTCGCGTGCATGACAAGTAGGCGGACAACAGAAGACCCGCCGCGGCACCGGGACCACATCTGGAACGTGAGGGCGCCGCAACGGGTTACGGAGTGTCAGAAACCGTCTGTGTCCACGGAGTCCGGTGTCCGTGAGGCCGGGAGGTCGTGAGGCCGTGACGGGTCAGCGTGGGAACGCCCCGCCGGGCCGGGAGCCGGGGGGAGCCGCGAGGAGCAGGGCGCCGGCAGCGGGAAGTGTGCGACCCGGAAGGGAACGTCGTTCCCTTCCGGGTCGCACACTTCGAATCACCCGGGAGCGGTGGGGTCGCCCCGCCGGACGCCGGGACCTCTCCCGGCGATCACCACTCCGCGTCCGTCCGTCCTACTCGAACGGGTCGAACTCGTCGTACTCGCGCAGCGCCTCGTCCCGCTCGGCCTGCTTGTCGCGCCGCCGCTGGGCGGCGGGCCGGGCCGCGTCGAAGCGGTGGTCCTCACCGCGCCGGCCCAGCATCTCGGCGCCGGCCATGGCGGTCGGCTCCCAGTCGAAGACGACCGCGTTCTCCTCGGGACCGATGGCCACGCCGTCGCCGGTGCGGGCGCCCGCCTTCATCAACTGGTCCTCGACACCGAGGCGGTTCAGGCGGTCGGCGAGGTAGCCGACGGCCTCGTCGTTGTTGAAGTCGGTCTGCCGCACCCAGCGCTCCGGCTTCTCGCCGCGCACCCGGAACAGCGGCTCGCCGCCGATCTCCTCGCGGGTGACCGTGAAGCCCGCGTCGTCCACGGCCTTCGGCCGGATGACGATCCGCGTCGCCTCCTCCTTCGGCTTCGCCGCCCGCGCGCCGGCGACCAGCTCACCGAGCCCGTACGTCAGCTCCTTCAGGCCGATGTGGGCCACCGCCGACACCTCGAAGACGCGGTAACCGCGCTCCTCCAGGTCGGGGCGCACCATCTCGGCCAGGTCCCTGCCGTCGGGCACGTCGACCTTGTTCAGGACGACGATGCGGGGACGGTTGTCGAGGCCGCCGTACTGCTTCAGCTCCTCCTCGATGATGTCGAGGTCGGAGACCGGGTCGCGGTCGGACTCGAGGGTCGCGGTGTCCAGCACGTGCACCAGCACGCTGCACCGCTCCACGTGCCGGAGGAACTCCAGGCCCAGGCCCTTGCCCTGGCTGGCGCCCGGGATCAGGCCCGGCACGTCGGCGATGGTGTAGACGGTCGACCCGGCCGTGACGACACCCAGGTTGGGCACCAGGGTGGTGAACGGATAGTCGGCGATCTTCGGCTTGGCCGCGCTGAGCACCGAGATCAGCGAAGACTTGCCCGCGCTCGGGTAACCCACCAGGGCCACGTCCGCGACCGTCTTCAGCTCCAGGACGATGTCCTGCAGGTCCCCCGGTTCGCCGAGCAGCGCGAAACCGGGCGCCTTGCGGCGGGCGGAGGCCAGTGCCGCGTTACCGAGGCCGCCCCGGCCGCCCTGGGCGGCGATGAACGAGGTGCCGTGGCCGATCAGGTCGGCGAGCACGTTGCCCGCCTGGTCCAGGACGACGGTGCCGTCCGGGACGGGCAGGACCAGGTCCTGGCCGTCCTTGCCGGAGCGGTTGCCGCCCTCGCCGGGCTTGCCGTTGGTGGCCTTGCGGTGCGGGGAGTGGTGGTAGTCGAGCAGCGTGGTGACCGACTGGTCGACAGTCAGGATCACGTCGCCGCCACGGCCGCCGTTGCCGCCGTCCGGGCCGCCGAGCGGCTTGAACTTCTCACGGTGGACGGAGGCACAGCCGTGGCCTCCGTTACCCGCGGCGACATGCAGCTCGACGCGGTCCACGAAGGTGGTCATGGTTCATGCCTCCAGAACTACGGTGATGTCTCTTGCGTAACACGCGAAAGGCGGACCCGCCTTCCCGACCGGGAAGTGAGGTCCGCCTCGCGAAAGGTTCGAACGGAACGCTCGGGTCAGGCGACCGGAACGACGTTCACGACCTTGCGGCCACGGTGGGTACCGAACTCCACCGCACCCGGCTGCAGCGCGAACAGCGTGTCGTCGCCGCCACGGCCGACGCCGGCGCCCGGGTGGAAGTGGGTGCCGCGCTGGCGGACCAGGATCTCACCAGCATTGACGACCTGACCGCCGAAGCGCTTCACGCCGAGCCGCTGGGCATTGGAGTCGCGACCGTTCCGGGTGGACGATGCGCCCTTCTTGTGTGCCATTTCTCCTCAGTCCCTTACTTCGCAGCCGCGGGGATCTCAGTGACCTTGATCGCCGTGTACTGCTGGCGGTGGCCCTGGCGACGGCGGTAGCCCGTCTTGTTCTTGTAGCGCAGAATGTCGATCTTCTGGCCCTTGTGGTGGTCCACGACCTCGGCCTGGACCTTGATGCCGGCCAGCACCCACGGGTCGCTGGTCACAGCGTCGCCGTCGACAACGAGCAGGGTCGAGAGCTCGACCGTGTCGCCAACCTTGGCGGTGGAAATCTTGTCAACCTCAACGATGTCGCCGACAGCAACCTTGTGCTGGCGACCACCGCTGCGCACGATGGCGTACACGCGGATCTCACTCTCTCGCTCGGGAACGGCACCCCCGCAGTCCAGCCGCCCGGGCATGAACACGGACAGCCTCTCCCGGCCGCCGAGGCACCCGGGAGGAAGAGGTTTACGGGGATGTGGCGCGCCATTCGACACGCCGACGGTCAAGGTTACGGGGCCACGGCCGAAGGGGTCAAACCGGGCCCGGTGGGTGTGGGGCCGGTCACGTGGACCGGCCCCACACCCCAGGGCGTCAGCCCTCGTCGCCGGCGGGGACCGTGGTGGTCTTCTTCGCCGTCGTCTTGGCGGCGGCCGTCTTGGCGGTCTTGGCCGCCTTCTTGGCCGTCGTCTTCTTGGCGGCCGTCTTCTTGGCCGCGGTCTTCTTGGTGGCCGCCTTCTTCGCCGTGGCCTTCTTGGCGGTCTTGCGGGCCGTCTTCTTGGCCGGAGCCGTCTCCTCGACGGTCTCCTCGGCCGCCGGCGCCTCGGTCACCGCGGCCTCGGTCACCGTCTCGGCGGCGGCCGGGGTCTCCTCCGGCGCGGCCGACGGGACGACCGTCACGGCCGCCTCCTCGGACGCGGTCGGCGCGGTGGCCTTGCGCACGGCACGGCGGCGCGGGCGGGCCGGGGCGGCGCTCTCGGCCTCCGCGGCCGGAGCCGGGGCCTCGACCGCGGGCTGCTCCACCGGAGCGGCGGGCGCGGTCTCGGACACCGTCACCACGGCCGCCTCGGCTCCCGCGGGGGAACCGGCGGGCGCCGACACCTTCCGGGTCGCCCGGCGGCGCGTACGGCCCTTGGGCGCGGCCTCCTCGGCGGCGGGCTCGGCCTTCGGCTCCGGGACCATCTGGTCCTCGGCCGCCGTCGGCTCGGCCAGCGCCTCGGCGGC
Organism: Streptomyces sp. NPDC041129; assembly: GCF_055592265.1. NCBI lineage: Bacteria > Bacillati > Actinomycetota > Actinomycetes > Kitasatosporales > Streptomycetaceae > Streptomyces > Streptomyces sp. NPDC041129. The sequence goes on from NZ_JBVIYV010000001.1 coordinate 1,374,698, forward strand.
GGGCTCGGGCCGCACCGGGCGCGCCGCCGCCTCCTCGGCGGTGACGTCCTGGGCGGTCGGCGCGGCGGCGGCCACGGCCGCCTCCGTGCTCGGAGCCTTCTCGGCCTCCGGAGCCTGCGCGGCCCTCTCCGCCTTCGGGGCCTTCTCCGCCTTCGGCGCACCCGCCGGTGCCGAGGCCCGGCGGCTCGCGCGGCGACGGGAACGGCCGCGGCCGGCGGCCGCCTCCGCCTCGGCGACGCTGCTGTACAGCTCCTCGTCCGGCTCGAAGTCCGGCCCGGGCAGCGCGACGGGCTCGGCGAGTTCGGCGGCCACCTCGACGGCGGTCTCCACCTCGGGCTCGACGGCCTCGCCGGTCTCCACCGCCACGGCGGCGGTCTCGTGCACGTGCTCCTGCGCGTCTCCGCCCCGGCCACGCTTCTTGCGCTTGCCGCCACCGCCGCCACCGGCCGTGACCGGCTGCTCCATGTGGACGATGACACCGCGGCCGTTGCAGTGGACGCAGGTCTCGGAGAAGGACTCCAGCAGGCCCTGGCCGACCCGCTTGCGGGTCATCTGCACCAGGCCGAGCGAGGTCACCTCGGCCACCTGGTGCTTGGTCCGGTCCCGGCCCAGGCACTCCAGCAGGCGCCGCAGCACCAGGTCCCGGTTGGACTCGAGCACCATGTCGATGAAGTCGATGACGATGATGCCACCGAGGTCGCGCAGCCGGAGCTGGCGCACGATCTCCTCGGCCGCCTCCAGGTTGTTCCTGGTGACCGTCTCCTCGAGGTTGCCGCCCTGACCGGTGAACTTGCCGGTGTTGACGTCGACGACGACCATCGCCTCGGTCCGGTCGATCACCAGCGAACCGCCGCTCGGCAGCCAGACCTTGCGGTCCAGCGCCTTGGCGAGCTGCTCGTCGATCCGGTAGGTGGCGAAGACGTCGACCTCACTGGTCCACTTCGACAGCCGCTCGGCGAGGTCGGGCGCCACGTGCGAGACGTAGCCGTGGATGGTCTGCCAGGCCTCGTCGCCGCTGACGACGACCTTGGAGAAGTCCTCGTTGAAGATGTCGCGGACGACCCGGACGGTCATGTCCGGCTCGCCGTAGAGCAGCGTCGGGGCGTTGCCGCTCTTGGCCTTCTTCTGGATCTCCTCCCACTGCGCCTGGAGCCGCTCGACGTCACGGCGCAGCTCGTCCTCGCTCGCGCCCTCGGCGGCGGTGCGCACGATGACGCCCGCGTCCTCGGGGACGATCTTCTTGAGGATGGTCTTCAGCCTGGCCCGCTCGGTGTCGGGCAGCTTGCGGCTGATGCCGGTCATCGAGCCCTCGGGCACGTACACGAGGTAGCGGCCCGGGAGGGAGACCTGGCTGGTCAGACGGGCGCCCTTGTGGCCGATGGGGTCCTTCGTCACCTGGACGAGCACCGACTGGCCGGACTTGAGGGCGGCTTCGATGCGGCGCGGCCCGTTGGCCATGCCGAGCGCCCCGAAGTTGACCTCACCGGCGTAGAGGACGGCGTTGCGGCCCTTGCCGATGTCGATGAAGGCGGCCTCCATCGACGGCAGCACGTTCTGGACCTTGCCCAGGTAGACGTTGCCGACGTACGAGGTCGACTGCTCCTTGTTGACGTAGTGCTCGACCAGCACGTCGTCCTCGAGCACGCCGATCTGGGTGCGCTCGCCGTGCTGGCGCACGACCATCACGCGCTCGACGGCCTCGCGGCGGGCCAGGAACTCGGCCTCGGTGATGATCGGGACGCGGCGGCGGCCCTGCTCGCGGCCTTCGCGGCGGCGCTGCTTCTTGGCCTCCAGACGGGTCGAGCCCTTGATGGACTGCACCTCGTCGGACGGTTCGGCGGGCTTGCGGGGTTCACGGACCTTGACGACCGTGCGCTCGGGGTCGTCGGTGGTCGGCTCGGCCTCGCCTCCGCTCTCACCGGCGCGGCGACGGCGACGGCGACGGCGACGGCTGGAGCTGGAGCCCCCGGACTCCTCGTCCCGGGCCTCCTCGGCGTCCTCGTCCTCCTGCTCGGCGGTGTCCTCGGCGTCCTGTGCGGCCTGCTCGGCGGCCAGTTCGTCGGACTCGGCGTCCGCGCCCTCACCGGCCTCGCCCTCGGCGGCGTCACCGCGGCGACGGCGACGGCCGCCCCGGCGGCGACGGCGGCGCGAACCGGACTCCTCGGAGCCCTCGGCCTCGTCGCCCTCGTCGCCCTCGTCACCCTCGGCGAGGTCCTCGGCGGCCTCCTCGGCCTCCTCCGGCTCCTCGGCCCGGGCGGGCCGCGTCTCCTCGGCGGCACCCCGGCGGCGACGGCGACGGCGCGCGCCGGCCTCGGCGCGCTCCTCCGGGTACGCCTCGGTCTCCTCCTCGGGCTCCTCAGCCCCGGCGGCCTCGGCCGCGGCCTGGGCGGCGGCCCGCTGCGGGGTCTGGAACTGCGGCTCGGCGAACACCGGCGCCTGGAACACGGCCACGGCGGGCCGGGCCGGGCGGCGCGGTGCCCCGGCCTCGTCGGCCTCGGTCTGCGCGGGCGCGGCGAATCCGGTCGCGGCCTGCCGGACGACCCGGCGACGGCGACGGGGAGCGCCCTCCTCGGCGGGGATCTCGGCGGCGGGGGCGGCGGCAGGGGCCTTCGGCGCCTCGGGGGCCTTGGTCTCCTCGGCGGGGACCTCGGCGGCACCGCGGGTGGCGCGGCGGCGGGTACGGCGCGGGGCGGCCTCGTCGGCGGCCGGTGCGGCGGTGGGCTCCTCCGCCGCGGCCTCCGCCTCGGGGGCGGGCGCGGCGGCGGCCGGTACGACGGCCTCGGTGGTCTCGGCGGCGGCCGGGGTCCCGGCGGGCGCGGACGCACGGCGGGTCGCGCGGCGGCGGGTACGGCCGGCGGACGCGGCCTCCTCCGTCGCGGCGGGAGCCTCGGCGGCGGCCTCGGGGGCGGGGGCGGCCTCGGCGGCGGCCTCGGGAGCCTTCGGCTCACCGGCGGGCGCGGAGACGCGCCGGGTGGCACGGCGACGCGGGCGAGCCGGGGCGGCGGCCTCGGTCACGGCCTCGGGCTCGGGTTCCACGACTGCCTCCGTCTTCGCCTCGGTCTCGGCGGACTCGGTGCCGGCGGACCCGGTGCCGGCGGCGGGCACCACGGCCTCCGCCTCAGCCGGGGCTCCGGCGGGCGCGGACGCACGGCGGGTCGCCCGCCGGCGGGTACGGGGCGGTGCGGGTTCCTCGGCGGCCCCAGCGGTCTCGGCAGCCTCGACCGGCTCGGCGGACCCGGCGGCCTCAGCGGCGGGTACGACCGTCTCGGCGGCCTCGGCGGTGGCCGGCGACCCGGCCGGCGCGGCGGCGCGGCGGGTGGCCCGGCGGCGGGTACGGGCGGGAGGCGCGGCCTCCTCGGCCGCGGCGGGTGCCGCCACGGCCTCCGTCCCGGCCTGTGCCTCTTCCTCAGCCTCGGCGATCTCATCCACTTCCGCGGCCGGTATGGCCGGCACGGTGACCTCGGCGGGGGCCTCGGCCGCGCCCGGCGGGCCCGCCGGGCGGGAAGCGGCACGGCGACGCCTGCGCGGGGGCAGGGTGTCGCTCGGCGTGTTCAGTTCGGAACCCTCGTTGGGTTCGGTCGGTTCGAGCATGCGGGCGTTTCTCCCGTCAGGCTCCCGGGCGCCGCGCCTGGTCCGGCGCCGGTCCCGAGGGACCGTTCACCGTTGACGTCCGCGGTCCGCGCGATACGCGGTGACCGCCGTCCGGGGCGCGGGCGCCGCACGGGAGCACTCTGTGTCCTGTCTCGCCGGTTCCGTACGCCTTGTCGGTACGGCCTGGCGAAAGTCTTCTGGTCGGTGCGCTGCCCGACCCAGGTGGCTCCCGAGTACGAGGGCGGCGCTACGACGTGCGTCCCTACGCGGAGCCTTCCGGCGTCGGCGCCGTCGCGGCGGCGGCCGGTACGGCCGTCAGGGCCTCGGCTGCCTCGCGGTCGGGCGCGAGCGGGTCGGTCACCGTGCCGGTCTCTTCATCGAACAGCCCCTGCGCCAGCCTGGTCACCGCTGCGGGGACCGGCGGCGCCAGGTCGGCCACGGCGCGGAGACCGGACAGGACGTCGTCGGGTCGTACGGCAGGCGTCACGTGCCGAACAACCAGCCGCAGTATCGCACAGGGCTGGTCGGTCGGCCCATCAGCCCGCGAACTGTGCGTTTCCAGGTTCGCGACCGCCGGGCGGGCGTCGAAGGTACGGACGCCGTTCTTGGTCATGCGCTGCACCTCGACGGTGTCGGCCTCGATGAAGGCCTCCACCGCGCGCCGGGCGTCGAGCGGGTCGACGCCGTCCAGCCGCAGCTCCCATACGGAGGCCGTGAGCCGGTCGGCGAGCCCCGAGGTCCGTGCCTCGACCGCGTCGACGATGTCCAGCCCGGTGGGCAGCGACTCGTCGAGGAGGACGCGCAGGGTCTCGGGGTCCCGCGCCGCGGTCAGCGCGATCTCCAGGTACTCCGCTTCACTGCCCGTGCCGGTGGGTGCGGCATTGGCGTACGACACCTTCGGATGCGGTGTGAACCCCGCCGAGTACGCCATGGGCACCTCGGCGCGGCGCAGCGCACGCTCGAAGGCGCGCTGGAAGTCACGGTGGCTGGTGAACCGGAGGCGGCCGCGCTTGGTGTAGCGCAGTCGGATGCGCTGCACCGCGGGTGCGGGCGGCGGGCCTTCGGGCTGTCGCTTGCCCAGTGTCCTAGTCCTTCGTGAGTGCGGTGGTACTCCTACCAAGAGTACGTGCCCCGTGGCCTTGGGGTTCCCGCCGGTCCACAGCGGCCGGCGGCCGGGGCTCGCCGAACAGCGTCCGCCCGAGGTCCGCGCGGGCCTGCCGCACGGTGCCGCGGGCGGCGGCCAGCGCCTGCCGTACGCTCCGCCCCACCACGCGCGCCACCTCGGCGGCGGGCCGCAGCACATGGTCCCGGAGGGCGTGCCCGACGGGGGTGAGGACCGTCCGGTACACCCAGCGCACCGGCTCCACGAAGATCCACCGCAGGAGGGTCCCGAGCACCCGTCCGACGGCCCGGGAGATCCGCCCGGCGATCCGCCAGGCGTGCCCGAGGGCCTCCCCGGTCTCCCGCGCGACGACGGCCAGGACCCGGCCCACTGGCACGAGCACCCAGCGCCACAGGGCGAGGGCGGGCAGGACGAGCAGGACGCGGGCCGTCCAGTACAGGACGGCGCCGATCCCCGTGGCGACGGCGCCCGCCAGCCACGCCAGCGCCCGTCCCACGGGTGCGAGCACCCACGCGTACAGCCATCGCGCCGGGACGACCAGCAGGTGCCGCGCGAGCCAGGACGCGACGGCGAACGCCCCCGCCCCGGCAGCCGCCAGCAGCAGGCCGGCGCCCTTCAGCAGCCAGGCGATCCCCCGCCCGACGGGGGCCAGCACGCGCGCGTACAGCCACTCGAGAGTGGCCCCGATCGACCGCGCGACCCGGGCGAGGCCATGCCCCAGGGGGGTCAGCACATACCGGTACAGCCATCGCGCCGGTACGACGACGAGCGCGTGCCCGAGCCACCCCAGCGCCTTTCCGGCGGGCACCACGACCCACCGCCACAGCGCGACGAACGGCCATACGAACAGGGCCCGGCCGAGCCACCGCAGCGCGCGACCGAGCGGACGCAGCACCGTGCGGGCCAGGAACCGCCCGGCGACGGTCAGCGCGTCCCACACCAGCCGAACGGGCACCACCAGCACGAGCACGACGATCCGCACCGGAACACGGATCGCCACGGCCAGGCACCCTTCCGGGTACTGCTCCTGGGCGGGCGGCTTGTCGAGGTCCATACCGGGGTAGACGCAGCGAACGCCCCCGCGGATGCAAGAGGGTCCTTCGTTCCGGACGGGAGGCCCTAGGTCACGCGTGCCTTGTACGACTCCGGATAGCGCTCGGTGAACTTGATGACCCCGACCAGCAGGACGATCGGGACGACCCAGTTGAACCAGTCGTCCATGGACGGGTTCCGGATGGCCAGCCAGGTGGAGAGCGCCATGAGGGCGAAGACCACGCCCCAGGCCGCCGTCAGCACCCGGTTGATGTGCGCGAAGACGGGCGAGTCCCAGTACTCGCGGGGTGTCTGCTGCCGGGCGTACTGCGCCGTGAAGGGATCGGCGAACAGCGACCCCAGCGCGACGACGGCCACGACGCCGTTGGAGATGACCTGGGCGTAGGTCTCCAGCCAGATGAGCTGCGAGCGGTCCAGGGCGAGCGCCAGGACCGTGATGACCGCGAAGAACACGATGCCGACCATGTCCAGGAGGTAGAACCTGCCCCGGAGCATGTCCTTCCCCGACAGCACGATCGCGGCGATCAGCGCGGCGAGTGCCGCGTACTCCCAGGTGCTGGGACTGGCGACCACTCCGAAGATGATCCAGGGGGCGAACGAGAAGAACACGCCGCCCGTGCCCGCGGGCTTCTGGGTCGGCGCCTTCGTCGCCGTCTGCTGCGCCATGGAGTCCTCCCGTCGGATGTCGGGACCGGCCCCCTCCCCCATCGTCGCGTGGCCTGCCGCATGCCGCCCGTCGTGCGCGGCGGGCACCCGGCCCCTACCGTGAAAGACGCGGTCCGGACGTGCGAGGGGGTGCCGTCACGGCCTGTCCGGGAGCCGCCATGACCTACCGATTCAGCGAGAACGTCCAGTTCGACTACGAGATCCGGCTCGCCCTGGGCTCGGCCTGGCGGCAGGGCGCGGATCCCGGCGAGGTGCTGGCCACCGCCTCGGCCGTCGCGGACGCCGACGGGCAGAGGTGGTTCGACGCCTGGGTGGGCCTGGGCAGCGCGGTCCGGGAGCAGGCCGACCGCGCCGCGGCCGGGGGGCACACGGTGAGCGCGCGGGACGGGTGGCTGCGTGCCGCCGGCTACTTCGGGACGGCCCTGGTGGGCGCCGACGCGGTCACCGATCCCGGGAAACGGCTGGCCGAGGTGTTCCCGGAACACCGCGCGTGCTTCGACCGCTTCCTGCGGGCCTGGGACCCGCCGGCCGAACCGGTGGCCGTCCCCTATGAGGACACGTCGCTGCCCGGGTACCTCGTCGGCCCGCCCGGCGTCTCCGGCCCGCTGCCGACGCTGATCGCCAACAACGGCAGTGACGGTCCGGTCAGTTCCGCCTGGACGCTGCTGGGCGCGCCGGCGGTGGCCCGCGGATACCGGGTCCTGCTCTTCGACGGGCCGGGCCAGCAGTCGACGCTCTTCGAACGCGGGATGACCTTCCGGCCCGACTGGGAGCACGTCGTCACCCCGGTCGTGGACTTCCTCCGCTCCCGCCCCGACGTCGACTCCCGGCGGATCGTCCTGGCCGGCATCAGCCAGGCCGGGTACTGGGTGCCGCGCGCCCTCGCCTTCGAGCACCGGATCGCCGCCGCGGTCGCCGACCCGGGCGTGGTCCGGGTGGTGGACAGCTGGTGGCACAACCTCGGCCCGGAGCTACGGCAGTTGTGGGAGTCCGGCGACCGCGAGGCCTTCGACGGCTTCCTCCGGGAGGGCCTGAACCAGGACCCGGCGCTCGCCGCGATGTGGCGCTGGCGGGCCAAGCCGTACGGCATCGACTCGCCGTCCGCTCTGCTGACGGAGGTCTCCCGGTACGACGTCACCCCCGTCGCCGGCCGGATCACCACGCCGCTGCTGATCACCGACCCGGACGGTGAGCACTTCTGGCCCGGTGCCTCCAGGGAGCTGTACGACCTGCTGCCCGGCCCGAAACACCTGGTGCGCTTCACCGAGGAGGAGGGTGCGCACATGCACTGCGAGCCGCTGGGCCGGGCCCTGTTCGAGCAGCGTGTCTTCGACTGGCTGGACGCCCGCGTCGCCGCCGCCGGGACCCCCCTGTCACCGAACGACCACAGCCGGGTAACACATTGACCCGACCACGCCAAAGACATGGTTTCCGGTCACCGTGACTGGTTCGATGGGAGGCCAACTGAACTTGTTCACCTGGGGGGACAACCATGCACTGGTACATCGACGTCCTGAAGAAGTACGCCGTGTTCAGCGGCCGCGCGCGGCGGCAGGAATACTGGATGTTCTTCCTGTTCAACATCATCATCAGCATCGTGCTGGCGATCGTGGACCAGGCCATCGGCTCGAGCGTCCTGGGCATCATCTACTCGCTCGCCACCCTGCTGCCCGGCCTCGGCGTCGCCGTCCGCCGGCTGCACGACACCGGCCGCTCGGGCTGGTGGCTCCTGATCGCCCTCATCCCGCTGGTCGGTACGATCATCCTGATCGTCTTCCTCGCCACCGAGGGCAAGCCGGAGACCAACCAGTACGGCCCGAACCCGAAGTACGCCCAGGCCGCCTGAGCGGACACCAGCCGCGAAAGGCCCGCCGGAATCCTCCGGCGGGCCTTTCGCATGCCTTCACCGGCTGAGCCCGACCCGGCGAGGTGAGCGGCATTGCCCCATCGGACCGTAGGCGTTAGTCCAATCTACGGATAAAGGGCCGCGTTTCGACGTGACGCACGGGTTGACCGGTGCCGGAGGGTCCACCCTCGTGTGCGGATTCGGGACTGCACCCGGACCTTAGGCACAAGGAGCACGTCGATGAGTCCTGACTACAGGACATCCCTTTTCGGACCGCTGGCACGGCACCGGCTCAAGAAGGCGGGAACGGTCACCTCGCTCACGCTGGTCCTGGCGGCCGGTGTCGTGAGCCCCGCCGCCGCCGCGGCACACACCGTGACCGCGCACAAGGCCGCGAGCCGCGGCCACGGTGGCGACGACCACTGCAAGGACGACGATCACCCGACCCGTTCTCTCCTGAAGTCCTACTTCCGGGCGTACGGAGTCGGCGGGGACGGCAAGGACGAGTGCAAGGGCGCGACCGGTGCCACCGGCGCCACCGGCGCCACCGGCGCCACGGGCGCGACCGGCGCGGCGGGGCCCTGCTCCGACATCGACGCCAACCAGGACAGCGGCAACTTCGAGGTGCGGGCCACGCTGACCGGCGGCAGGACGTACGCGGGCATCCGTGACCTCACGGGGACCACCCCCGGTCCCTTCCTGTGGACGGACCTCACCACCCACCCCAACTACCCGGCGAACCCCTGTGGCGTCTCGGTCGCCCAGCACTCCCTGGGCGGCCAGGCGGAGGGGGACCTGAGGGTCGACGTCGTGACCACGGGTGGCGCGGTCTACGAGACCACCTGCCAGATCGTCCCCAGCGACCGCACTCTGAACTGCGACAACAACGCCTGGGTCCTCGTGAACAGGCAGCCGGCCCCCAACGCCGTCAACGGCGGGACCATCGTCATGTGACCGGTGCTCCACCCCGGCTCGCACGGCCTGAGTTCAGGCTGCCTGCGCACCGCATTCGGGGTGTCCGGCGGATGCGGACCGCCGGACACCCCGTGCCGCGTTTCGGGCCTAGCGGCCGGGCGCCCTCGCGGCTCCCAGTTCCAGCAGGCTGACCGTCATCCCCGTCACCGACCGGCTCCGGGTCAGCGTGTACCGGCTCTGCAGGGCATTCGCCTGCGGCGGGTCGATGGCGGCGAAGGGGAAGTCGCTCCCCTGGGTCAGCAGCCAGACGCGCCGCTCGTGCCCGAGGCACCGGGCGGGGACCGAACACTGCACGGGGTAGAGATCGTTGATCGCGGCGGGTGTCCTCGCGAGGAAGACGTCGCGCAGTCTCAACCCGCGGGGCAGGTAGTACTGGACCCCGCTGTCGAGCTTCCAGGAGTCCATACGGTCGTAGACGACGGCGTCTCCCGGCTGATGGAGCTTCCTGATCACCTCGGCCGCCGCCGCGTAGTCGACGGGCACCGGGGCGTTGTGCTCGAACGGCCCCCGCATCTGTCTCTGGTCGGGCAGCGTCAGGACGGACAGCAGCGCGACGAGAGCCAGGGCCGGCTTCCAGGAACGGCAGGTCGCGGCGAGGCCGGCCCCGGCGAGGAGTGCCCAGGCGGGCAGGGTGAACAGCACGTAGACGGACCGGAAGTAGGAGACCGCTCCGTGCGAGGCGCCCCAGACCAGGACGGGGGGCAACAGCGCCCAGGCGCCGCACAGGAGCAGCGGGGCCCGGCTCGGCGAGCGGGCCAGCAGAGCCAAGGTGACCATCGCCCCGGCACCCAGCGCGGAGGCGAAGACGTCGCGCGGCAGGGAGAGCGACGCCCATGCGTCGGGCTCGGGAACCCAGTACAGCTGGCGATGGGCCTGGGACCGGCCGAGCAGGGCGAGCGGGGTGACACAGCCGGCGACCGCCACCAGAGCGAGGGCGGACCTCCACCACAGCGAGCGGTCCTGCCTGGCACGGGCCGCGAGCGCACAGGCGTGGGCGAGCACGACGGACAGGGCGATCAGGTGCAGGAGCCCTACGACTGCCAGCGTGAGCACGTAGGCGGCCCACCGCCAGGGGCTGCCCGGCTTCTCCAGCAACCGGAGCAGGAGAAGGGTGGCCACGGCGACCGCGAGAACCACGAAAGCGTAGCTGCGGGCCTCCTGGCCGTAACGGCTCACCGCCGGGACGATGGCGAACAGAATTCCCGCGAGAATTCCGGCACGGTAGCCGAACAGCCGGTTACCGATGAGCCCCACGACGGCAGCCGAGCCGGCCATGGCCAATACCGTGGGGATTCGCAGGGAAACCACCGAGTCACCGAAAAGTCCGACCCACAGATGCATCAGCAGGTAATACGTGCCGTGCACGGCGTCGACGTTGTGCACGGTGGCGAGAATCCGGCCGCCGCTCCGGTTCACCATGTCCCAGGTGACCAGTTCGTCGCGGCCCAGCAGAGAGCCGGTCAGCCCGTAGCCGCCCAGGGCGAGCGTGATGGTGAACGGCCAGAGCCACAGCCGCACCCGTGCCTTTTCGGGCTCAGCCGCCCCGGGTCCCTCGATCTCCTCGCGTGGCTGGGGAAGCTGCGCGGTGATAACCATGAAAATCTCCCACGTCATGCACCATGAACGGCCCACTTATACACAGCCCTGGACACAGCGGGACGAGAAACGTCTCAGGCCTTCACCTGAATGGATGCCAAGCGCTGGCGGCGCTGCTTGTACGGACGTCCATGAGTCGGTAAATTCACCGCCGATCCTTTTCATCACAGAAAAGAAAAAGTCATGAAAACGGTCTGCCTCAACATGATTGTCAAGGACGAGGCTCATGTGATCCGACGCTGCCTCGAATCCGTGCGCCCGCTGATCGACACCTGGGTCATCCTGGACACGGGCTCGACCGACGGCACGCAGGACGTCGTCCGCGAAACCCTCGCAGGCCTGCCCGGGGCACTGCACGAAAGCCCTTGGCGGGGTTTCGACCTGAGTCGCACCGAGGCCATCGAGCTGGCGCGGGACCGTGCGGACTATCTGCTGTTCATCGACGCCGATGACGTGATGGAGACCGGCGGCCGCTTCACGATGCCGGAACTCGAATACGACTGCTACGACTTCGAGGTGCGTCACGGTCCTCTCGTCCACTGGCGCCCGACGATGGTGTCGACCCGGCTTCCCTGGCGGTACGTCGGGGTGCTGCACGAGTACCTGGACTGCGGCACGCACTTCAGCCGGGAGACCTTCAAGGGCGCGCGCATGGTCATCATGGGCGGCGGCGGACGCCTCAAGGGCGGCGAGCGCGAGAAGTACCTCCGTGACGCCGCGATCCTCAAGGACGGGCTCGCCAAGGAGCCGGACAACGCCCGGTACGCCTTCTACCTGGCACAGAGCTGGCGTGACGCCGGCGAACCCGCCAAGGCACTCGCCGCCTACGACCGGCGCGCGGACATGGACGGCTTCGCCGAGGAGACGTTCTGCGCGCGGCTCTACGCGGCCCGGCTCGCGATCACGCTCAAGCGCCGGGCACCCGAGGTCATGGCCCGTTTCCTGGACGCGCACGAGTACCGGCCCACCCGGGCCGAACCGCTCGGTGAGCTCGCGCACCTGTGCCGTGTCAACGGAGAGCGCTGGCCGCTCGCGTACCTCTTCGCGCGGCGGGCGGCGGAGCTCCCACGCCCGCGGGACATCCTCTTCGTGGAGCACGCCTGGTACGACTGGCGGGCACTGGACGAGCTGGCGGTGTCGGCGTACTGGATGGGCGAGTACCGCGAGTCGCTGGAGTGCTGCGAGAAGCTGCTGGACGGCGGGAAGGTGCCCGAGGAGGATCGCGGCCGGATCGCCCGTAACCGCGACTTCGCCCGGGCCGGGCTGGCCACGGGCACCGGCGCGAGACCCCTCGTCGGCGCATGACCCCTGTCCGGCGGAGAGGCAAGTCCGGTACGGCCGTCGGACGCACGGCACAGGACCATCGGATGGAGACCGGCCGGTAGCGGGCGAGCCTGCGGGGAGTGCTGTTCGACCCCCTGCCCGAGATGGTCCAGGGGTGAGCCTCAGCAGCCCGAACCCGGTCGCCGGCTGCTTCGACCGACCGGTACGAGGCGCCCTCCCCGGCCCGGAAGGCGGCTGGTGGGGGCGCCCGCGTCCGGTCAGTCCCCCCGGGCCCCGGGGGCACCGCCGTCCGGCGACGGCAGGTCCTGCTCGGTCCAGAGAGTCTTGCCGCCTGGGGTGTAGCGGGTGCCCCAGTTGTGGGTCATCTGGGCGATGATGAACAGACCCCGGCCCCCCTCGTCGTCGCTCGCGGCGTGGCGCAGATTGGGCGTGGTGTGGCCGGTGTCGGACACCTCGCAGATCAACGTCCGGTCGCGGATCAGGCGCACCTGGATCGGGCCCCCGACGTAGCGGATGGCGTTGGTGACCAGTTCGCTGACGATGAGCTCGCTGGTGAACGCCAGGTCCTCCAGCCCCCAGTCCCGTAGCTGCTTGCTGACGGCGGTACGGATGCCGGCCACTCCGGCCGGGTCCGGCGGCAGCTCCCACTGGGTGAACTGGCTCCGGTCGAGCAGCCGGGTGCGGGCCACGAGCAGTGTGGCGTCCACGTCCACCGGCCCGGGCAGCAGGGCGGTCACCGCGCGGTCGCAGAGCTGGTCCAGGGACGTCCGGTCACCGGCGAGGATCCCGGAGAGCTGGGCGAGCCCGGCGGCCCGGTCGGCGGTGGCCTGCAGCAGGCCGTCCGTGCACAGGGCGACGAGACTGCCCGGCGGCAGCCGCAGCTCCGCGCTCTGGTAGGGCACACCGCCGACGCCCAGCGGTGGTCCGGGGGGCAGCTCCGGGTACTCGACGACGCCCGTGTGCGGTTCGACGACCGCCAGCACCGGATTCCCGGCCCGCGCCAGGCTGCACTGCCCGGAGACCGGGTCGTACACCGCGTACAGGCAGGTCACGCCCCTGGCCTCGTCGGCCTGCGACCTCGGAGGGCTCGGGCCGCCGTGGCCGTCCCCGCGCTCGTGCGCGGTCTGCTCGACCAGGTCGTCCAGGCGGGACAGCAGCTCGTCCGGGGTCAGGTCGAGGCGGGCCAGGACGCGCACCCCGGTACGCAGGCGGCCCATCGTGGCGGCGGCGCGCAGGCCGTGACCGAGCACGTCCCCGACGACCAGGCCGACCCTGGTGCCCGACAGGGGGATCACGTCGTACCAGTCGCCGCCCACCCCGGACCCGTTGTCGGCGGGCAGGTAACGGCTCGCCGAGTCGAGGGCGGTGTGCGACGGCAGGCGGCGCGGCAGCAGGCTCCGCTGGAGCTTGAGGGCGACCCCGTGTCCGCGGGTGACCACCGGCATCAGCAGCAGACCGAGCAGCAGGGCGCCGAGACCGATGACGGTGACCCCGCCGGTCGGCCCGAAGAGCGGCAGGTCGACGCTGGTCGCGCCGTAGCCCGGGGCCGCGTAGACATACGTGGCGTAGAGGAACAGGGCGAGCATGATCAGCCCGCCCAGGCCCGGCAGCACTCCCTTGAAGACGAGGTCCTTGGTGCTGCGGTCGAGGATCTTGCGGTAGTACCAGAGGCAGGCGAAGCCGGTCAGGCCGTAGTGGAACGTGATCGCGAGGCCGACCGAGTCGACCGAGTCGGCCAGCACGTTCCCGCTGAAGGAGGTCAGCAGCACGAGGAAGGCGATCGAGACCACGCCCATCCCGACGGTCGACCAGGTCGGCGTCAGGAACCTGCGGTGCACCCGGGCGAACCGGGCGGGGACGGCCTTGTGGACCGCCATGGAGAAGACGGTCCGGGCCAGCGGCAGGATGGTGGTCTGGGTGGACGCCAGCGCCGAGGTCAGCACCATGAGGATCAGCAGCCGGGACAGCACCAGACCTGTCCCGTCGCTTCCGAAGACGGCTTCGCCGAGCCCGGAGAAGACGTCGTCCGAGTTACTGGTGTTCCCCAGCCCGACGCCCGAGCCACCGGTTCCCGCGAAGGCCTGCGCCGAGGTGGACACCAGCGCGTACATGATCAGCAGCAGTACGGTGGACATGACCGCCGCGCGGCCGGGGATGCGGGTGCTGTCGACCGTCTCCTCGTTGATCGAGACGGCGGTGTCCCAGCCCCAGTAGATGAAGACCCCGGCCAGGAGACCCGAGGTGAGGGCCTTCGTCGAGGAGATCTCGAGGGGGTTGAACCAGGACGCGGAGACGTGGATCGCGGTCGGCGGTACGTCGATGTAGGCCTTGACCAGCGCGGCGACGGCGAAGACGAGCAGCATCCCCACTTCCATGCAGAGCAGCCAGCGCTGCAGGGCGGCCGAGAACTCGATGCCGACGTAGCAGACCGTGGTCATCACGGCGATCCAGACGATGCCGGCGACGGTGGTCCACAATCGGTCCTCCGCCAGTCCGTCCAGGCCCACCAGCCGAAAGCTGTACGTGCCGGCGATCTCGGCGAGACTCGCCATGACGATGACGTTGGCGACGACGATGCCCCAGCCGCCCATCCAGCCGGTGCGGGGGCCGAAGGCACGGGTCGCCCAGGTGAAGGTCGTTCCGCAGTCGGCGTTGCTCGCGTTGAGTTCCCGGAAGGCGTACGCGATCAGCAGCATCGGGACGAACGACAGCATGATGACGATCGGGGCCTGCAGGCCGACCGCCGCGACGATCAGGCCCAGTGTGGCGGCGAGGCTGTAGGCGGGGGCGGTGGAGGCAAGCCCGATGACCACCGAGGAGAACATGCCCAGCGCGTCGTTCTTGAGTCCTTTGCGACCGGCCCCCGTCCCGGGAGCGGGGCGGTCGGCGGACCCTGCGCCGCCAAAATGCCACACACTCGATTCCAACGCCGGGCCACCGCCCCCGCAACAGCGCGGGGCGCCCGCGAATCGCTGACTCGCGGGCGCCCTCCGGCCGGCGTGGCCGGTCCGCCGCTGACCGGGGTCGGTCAGAACGCCTGGTTGTTGCAGCCCATGTCCGAGCCGAGGTGGCTCTGCTGCGCCCCGGGGTTGCCCTCCCCGTTCAGCAGGTTGCCCCCGAGGCCGGTGAGGGCGCCGACGCTGCCGAGCACCTCGATGTTCATGTCGTGCGAACGGCACTCGACGCCCTGCGTGACGTCGATGTCGTGGCCGGGCTCACCGTGTGCGAAGGCGGTGCCGGCGCCGAACGAGCCGACGGTGCCGAGCATGGCGCCCACGAGGACCGCCTTGTGGAACGTGCGCATGGTTTCTCCGTTGTCCGGGGTGGAATCTGCGAGGGGTACGGATCGGGTGGTGACGCGGGCGTCCGCGGCGGGGGCGGTCAGCCGAGTCGGGGAAGCCCGAGCTGACCGACCGGCGGTGCCGCGAGCTGACCGAGGCCGACCGGAGACAGTCCCGGGGCGCTCGGGGGAGCGATGATCGGGTTGACGAGCGGGTTCACCTGAGGGTTGACCTGCGGGTTCACCTGCGGGGCGACATGTGCCGGGGGCTCCTGGCTGACGGCCTGGGGCATGGCCACCTGCGGGGCGACCTGCGGCATGACCTGGGGCATGACCTGCGGGACGACCTGCGCCGGCTGCGCGGGAGCGGCCTGCTGGTACGGCGCCGGCTGCTGGTACGGCTGCTGCTGCGGGTACGGCGCCGGCTGCGCGTAGGGCGACGCGGTGGCCTGGGCCGAGCCGTGCGACACGGCCGACGCCGAGGCGTAACCGGTCTGCTGGGGCGCCTGCGGAGCCGGGGCCGGAGCGTAGACCTGGGGTGCCTGCTGCGGAGCGGGGGCCGGGGCGTAGGCCTGCGGAGCCGGGGCGGGGGCGTAGGCCTGTGGAGCCGGCTGTGGTGCCGGGGCCGGGGCGTAGGCCTGTGGAGCCGGCTGTGGTGCCGGGGCCGGGGCGTAGGCCTGCGGAGCCGGCTGATCGGGACTCGGCGCCGGAGCGGCGCTGCCCTGTCCGACTGGAGAATCGGCATGGCTGACGCCTACGCCGATGACGGACAGACCGCCGGCCGCCGCTACAACGAGCGCGGCCTTGTGAAGCTTGCGCATGAAACCCTCGGCCCTTCGATACCTGAAAAGGGAAAGCAATTGCGTTCGGCGCCGTCACGCGTGTAATCGGTGCGATATTCACACCGCACCGTCAGCAGCGCTGCTCCTGACCGGCACACGGACGTCACGTGAAGCGGGGCAGCGAAATTCCTCGCCCTCTTTTGAGTCCACGTCGCTGCCTTCTCCCCGTCGGAACGAGAATTCCCACGCCGTGGTCACGGCGCCCGAAGGCCTGTCACCCGTTTGCCGCATCTCCGGAAGACGCATCACGGCATATGCCGGCCCATGCCTTTGCGTCGAATGGGTGACCCCGGACCGGCGGCCGTATCCGCGGCCGTTCTCCTCTCGTTCCCCACGGGCCGGACTCGACGGTCCATCGCGCGCCGTCGGCCGCATCGGGCAGCGGGACAGCGAAGGCCGTGCCGCCCCGTCAACGTTTCACCAGGTTCCGCGCACAGGTCAACGAAGGGCCGAGGATTCCATGCGCAAGCTTCAGCACGTCGCGCTCGTCATCGCAGCTGCGGGCGGTCTGTCCGCCGTCGGCGCCGGCCCGAGCTCCGCCGCCCCAGTCGCCTACAACGGGACCGTTCCGCCACCCGTCTCACAGCCGGACGCCCAGGCCGCCTCGGCCACCTCCTCCCAGGCGACCGCGCAGACCTACGGCTCACCGGCCCCGCAGCAGGCCGCCCCGCAGCGAGGTACCGAGGTCGCCCCGCAGGTCAACCCCCAGCTGAACCCGCAGATCAGCCCCCAGATCTCGCCCCAGGCCCAGCAGGCCCCGCAGGGCGCCCCGCAGACGATCAACCAGGGCGGTGCGGTGAGCCAGAGCAACCTGTTCCGTCCGTACCAGGAGTGCAGCCCGCAGAACGTGCTCGACGCGAACGTGCCGGTCGCCCTGCTCGCCGCCGCCGAGACCCGGGGCGTCGACTGCACCCAGGCCAACAGCCAGTCGAACTCCCTGGCCAGCGCCCAGCAGTACTGACGGCCGTACGCCGGCGCCTCGTCCCGGTCCGCACGCCACACGATCCGACGGTTCGTCATATCCGCTACGGAGTACGGGTTTTTTGGGCGTGCGACCATGGAGGCGGCGCGCCGCCGCCCGTTTTGGGGTATTTCGCACTAATCTCCCGTAACTGTAAAACGTCGATCTGCCACAGATCACACCCTCACTCCACCGGAGATGACATGCGCAAGCTTCGCAACGTTGCCGTCCTGATCGCCGCCATCGGCAGCATCGGACTCGTGGGCGGCACGGCCCACGCCGCGGGCGGCAAGGGCGGCGACCACGGTGACAAGTTCAAGATCACGCAGAGCTCGAACTGCAAGTCGCACGACCTGAACCTCGACCTCCTCGGCGAGGTCGGCCTGCTCGACGGCCTGCTGGGCAACGGCCTGAACGGCGAGGGCAGCCCGGGCGCCCAGAACACCCACATCGGCTCGACCATGGGCTGCAACAACAGCGCCTTCTGAGCCCCGCTCCGGCGCACCGACGCCGGAGCGTGAATGGTCCCGGCACCGCGGCCCGCGCCCGGTGCCGGGACCACTGCCGTTCCCCACGAACCTCACCCGCCTCACTCATCGGGAGATCACATGCGCAAGCTCCGCACAACCGCCCTGCTCGTCGCCACCATCGCAAGCGCCGGGTTCTTCGGCGCCGGCGCCGCCCACGCCGGCGAGGGCTGGGGCAAGGGCGGCGACGAGTTCAACATCCAGCAGAGCAGCACCTGCACCTCGCACGACCTCAACGCCGACGTCCTCGGCGAGGTCGGCATCGCCAACGGCCTGGGCGGCAACCTGCTGAACGGCGAGGGCAACCCGGGTGCGCAGGCCACTGACATCGGCTCGACCATGGGCTGCAACAACAGCGCCTTCTGAGCCCCGCTCCGGCGCACCGACGCCGCAGAGCGAATGGTCCCGGCACCGCGGCCCACGCCCGACGCCGGGACCATCGACGTTTGCCCGGAGAACGGCCACCGAAAGCCCGAACGGCAAGCCCCGGTGCCCCGACCCGCGGTCGGCACACCGGGGCTTGCCGCTTCCCCAACGGACCGTCGGTACCGGCGGTGTTCAGAAGTCGACGTGCGGCTTCTTGAAGCCCTCGGGCAGCTTCGCCGTGTTGGAGCAGTCCACGACCTGCCCGGTGCTCGCGGACTCCTCGCCCGTGGCCTCGTCCGCCGAGAACACCACGCTCGGACGGTCGGCCGTCGAGCAGTCCTGCTTCTGCTGGATGATGCGCGTGCCGTCCTTGTCGACACGGGAATCGTTCTTCTGGACGCACACGGTGCCGCCCTGTGCGGTGCTCTGGCAGCCACCGGGGAGCCCGACGGCGTGCGCCTGGCCGGCGCCGAGGCAGAGCACGGCGAGACTTCCCACGAGCCCCGAGGCGGTGGCGATCTTCCTTGCGGTGGACATGCGCTGTGTTCCCCTTTCTCAAAACGGCAGGCCCGGACGCCTTCGCCTGTGACCGGCGTGCGCCCGGGCCGATGTACCTGAACCGCGCCCTCGACGGCCGGACTTGTCGTCCGGCGCACCCGAGGGCGGGATGGCCGCAGCCCGGGCGCGTGCCGTTACGGCCGGCGCGCGCCCGGGCTGTCTTCGCCACGGTGCCACGGGGACACCGCTCGACGGAGTACGTCGTTACTGGTCCTCGCCGTGCTCGCCGTAGCCCTGCTCGGGCCCGGAGTCCTTCTGCTCCTCCTGCGGCTGACCCTGCGGCTGCTCCTCCTGCGGCTCGGCCTGCGGCTGCTCCTCCGGCTGGCCCTGCGGCTGGACGTAGTAGCCACCACCGACGGCGACGGCGTTGGCCGAGGAGTTGGCCACGGCACTGATCGCCGGAGGCGCGTCGTTCTCGCCGGCGAAGCTGGCCCCGGCCCCGAGGACGGACAGTCCGGCCACCGCCGCCGCTACGATTGCAGCGCGCTGAAACTTACGCATGGATTGACCCTTTCTTACCCGGACGGAACGCCCGGATCGACTACGTGGTGTGAGGATATACACACTCTCCGTAGTTGCCGAGGATCTACACTCCCCATGTCGTGTCCGCAACTTGAGCGGCGGCGGCCTCAACGGCCCTCAGGGCGTCAGGCCGAACAAACCGTTCTCCCCGTCACCCTCGTCGGGCGCCACCCCCATCGTGGTGGGAGCACAGGTGATCTCGGGTCCGACCCGCATGACCCCGGTACCGAGGGCGGCGGGCAGCCTCACGGGCTGCACCGGCGCACAGGTCTCCTGGTGGGGCATGACGCCGTCCTCGGGCACCTCGCCCGTGATCCGCTGCGTACAGCTGATGTTGCCCTGGAGGTCGGGGGTGCACGGCGTCGGCCCCCCTGCGGCGAACGCCGGAGTGACGCCGGCGCAGGCCACGGTGAGGCCGCCGACGAGCCCCGAGACAGCCGCGATCTTCATCCTGCTGAACATGTGTTGCGTCTTTCTCTGCAGGGGCGCCCGAGAACCGGCCGCACCGGGCCGGACTCAGCCGTTGAAAGCGGTGTTGTACTGGCCGCAGGTGGTGTCCAGGGTGCCGGCGATCCCGAGCACGCCGACCGGGATGCTGTTCTCGGCCACCGTCTGCGGGCTGCACTCCTGGTAGGGGCGGTAGGAGTCGGACACCTTCGGCCCGTTGTCGGAGGTGTCGGCGACCGCCGTGCCGACGCCGATGGCGGAAAGGCCACCGGCCGCCACTGCTGCGATCACGACCTGCTGAAACTTGCGCATGGAACCCTCGGTCCTTTGCCTGAACAACGAAATTGATTGCCTAGCGTGACGGCCCAGACACTAGCAGTAGCGATGAGCGACATTCCACATCGCCGGTCCGGCCGGGCGCCGGACAACCCCGCAGTGGTCACCGCGGGGACGCCAATTGACCGCATACGGCGCCGCCTTACCGAACTCGGGTGCGGTCGGCGGAAGTTCGTCAGAGGAAGGCCGGCTCCGCGACCCGCAGACGACTGTGCGCGGGCACGGAGAGGATCAGGTCCCGCAGCGCCTCGACGTACAGCCGTACGTTCTTGTACGCGACCTCGGTGTCCGGGTAGCGGCAGGCGAACCACAGGCCCTCGTGCAGGCGGTTGACCCAGGCGCACACCTGGTCGCCGTACGACACCCGGATCAGCCCGTACGCGTTCTGCTCGGCCCAGCGCGCCGATCCGGGGGTGAGCCGGGCGTCCACGTACGAGATGATCGAGTACATGTCGGGCGAGGTCGGGCGGAAGTCCGCGCCCAGCAGGCGCAGTACGCGGGCCAGCGGGATGCGGGCCAGCGACCGGTTGGCCTTCAGCTCGGCGCGGACCGTGGCGAGCGCGCCGTCGAAGTCCCGCGCCGCGGGCACCTCGATCGGGGCGCCGCCGACGTACCAGCCGACGGAGTCCGACCACGCGGACTTCAGCCGGGTGTGGAACGGCACGACCGTGCGGTAGACCGGTTGCCCGCCCAGCTCGTGGACGATCAGGCTCGTCGCGGCCAGGACGCCCACCAGGCTGCCGCCGTAGGGCCTGCAGTACGCCTCGAACGCGGCGGCGGCGTCCGCGTCGACGAGGGGCTCGCACAGCAGCTTCTGGGTGGGCAGCGCGTCACCGGGCCGCAGCCCGAGGTCGACGGGGAACTCCGGGAGCCTCCCGTCGCACCGGCCGATGAACTCCCGCCAGCGGTCGACGATCGCGTGGGTGTCGTCGATCCCGTCCGCGCTCGTCCGCTCCTGCTCGCAGAAGTCCACGTAACTGCCCGGGGGCGTGCCGGCCGCGGGCAGACCGGTGACGTCCGCGGTGTACAACTCGCGGATCTCGTCGGGGATGCGCTGGAGCGAGTAGGCGTCGACGTTGGTGTGGTCGAAGGCCATGTACACGCTGGTGGAGTCCTCGCGGACGACCGCCGCGTAGATGAGGTTCGGCCAGCCGAGCGCGTCCGCCGCCACGTCGAATCGGTCCTGCAGATACCGGACCAGGGCGTTGGTGTCGGCGAAGTCGCCGACCACCTCGCGGTGCAGGGACACGTCGCCCTCGCCGAGGGTGAACCTGTGCATCTCCTCGTCGGCCCACCGGAATCCGCTGCGCAGCGTCTCGTGACGCAACGTCCAGCCGCGCAGCGCCCGTTCCAGCGCGTCGAGGTCGGCAGACCCCGGAAGGTCGAACGCGGTGCCCAGCCAGGTCGGTACGAACAGTCCGTCCTCCCGCACCGAACGGGCCGTCCGGATGTGCGACTCCTGGATGTACGCCGGCGGCCGCGGGTCCGGCGGCAGCACTGCCGCGGCCTGGACGGTCGCAGGGCTGAACGTCCACTCGACGAGTCGTCCGGGCCGGACCTCGCAGCGCTGGATGTCAGAAATTCGCACGGTGGCGTCTCCTTCGCAGAAGACACCAGCTTGGTGAAGGGGGCGCCGCGCGCGAGCGGCGGCCGCCGTGTCGCCGTCATTTCAGCGGGACGTGTGACGCGTCGAACGACGAAGCGATCACGCGGAGTTCACTCTCCGTCGAGGCCGGACAGCAGACGCGGGTTCACAGACTCAGCGTGATCGCGGCGCCGAGGCCGCCGAGGCCGAGGGCGAAGGCCGCCTCCATCCAGCCGCCGCCTCCCCAGGGGAAGAGGCGGTCGGCGGCCAGCCGGCCAGGACCGATGGCGGCCACGGCCAGGGCGACGACCGTGATGCAGACGCTGTATTCCACACCGCCGTCCGCTTCCCACAGGCCATGGGCACCGGTGACCGTAACCATCGCGTTGATCATGACGCCGATCAGGGCGGCGGCGGCCAGCGGCGTCAGCAGTCCGGCAGCCAGACCGAGGCCGCCGAGAAACTCGGACAGACCTCCGATCACGGCGTAGAGCCTTCCCGGGCGATAGCCCAGACCCGCGAAACCCTTGCCGGTCGCGGTCAGGCCCGGGCCCCCGAAGAGCCCGAAGAGTTTCTGCGCCCCATGGGCGGCCATCAGCAGGCCGAAGGCCAGCCTGATGAGCAGCAGGCCGAAGTCGGCGGCGGTGACGGCAGGCGCCACCGCTTCCTCGGAGCGAGCAGGGCGGTTCAGTATGCGGTTGGTCGGCATGGCGATACTCCGGTCGGAACGCTCCCCCATCCGATCCTTGCGCCGCGAGCGGCATCGGGCATCCGGGCGGCGGCCGTACCTGTCGGTGGGGAGCCGACACCCTCGCGTGACCCACCTGTCAGCGGCTGAAGGTGCCCAGCCCATTGGCGTCGAGATGCTCGATGGTGACGCTCGTGGCCCTGCCGGAACGGGGGTGGAACGTGACGCCGGACAGGCCGACGGCGTTCTCGCCCTGTGTCCCGTAGCTGAAGGTGTCACCGGAGTAGTGCCTCAGGGGGAACGACATCCTTCGCGGGCCCAGCGTCATGCTCAGCCTGCCGCTGTCGTCGCTGGTGACGGTGACGGGGCCGTAGTAGTCGTTGGCATAGGTGCCCGTGTAGACGTCGTCGGCCTCGGCCGGCTCGGCGTCGGCGGGCGGCTTGGCGTAGTTCGTCGGGGAGATGCCGGTGTAAGCGGCGGCCCGCACCACCTTCCCGTAGAAGGACAGCCAGTCGACCGTCTGCCTGCCGTTCTGGGCGATGTCGAAGAACGCGGCGGCCACCGCCTCGGGCACGCCGATGGGCTGTCCGTTCGTCAGCACCACGATGCCGAGCCGTTCGCCGGGCAGCAGCGTGACCTCGGTCGCGGCGCCCAGGTCGAAGGCGCCGGAATGGTTCAGGCGCAGCCGTCCGCGCTCGTCGTACCCGACGTTCCAGCCGAGCCCGTAGAAGCCCGGCTCACCGGCCGGCGCGAGGGGGTCCATCGCGACGGAGTGCGGGATGCGGGTCTGGTCCAGCGCTGTCGCGTCGACCTGCTGCCTCCCCCCGAACGCGCCGTTGTCCAGTTGCAGACGCATCCACTTGGTGAGGTCGTCGACGGTCGAACTCGCACCGCCCGCGGGCGCCTGACTGTCGGCGTTCTCGGTGGTGGAGGGCCTCCAGCGGCCGTCGACCTCGACATGGGCCGAAGCCCTGTCGGCGGCCTTGTCGTAGTCGGCACGCTCGTAGCTGGAGTGATCCATCCCCAGGGGCTCGAACAGTGTGTCCGCCGCCAGCCGCGGCCAGCTCGTCCTCGCCGCGTCGGCCACCGCGACCCCCGCCGCGGTGAAGCCGTAGTTCGTGTAGGCGTAGCTCGCGCGGAACGGGGCGAGCGGCTCCAGCCGCAGGTGCCGGAGGATGTAGTCGCGCTGGTAGCCCAGGTCCTCCAGCAGGTCACCGGCGTGGTCGGGCAGACCGCTGCGGTGCGAGAACAGGTCCGCGAGCGTCACGTTCGCCGTCACGTACGGGTTCTTGAGCGCGAAGCCCGGATCATGGACGATCATCCGGTCGTCCCAGCCGACGACCTTGTGTCCCACGGCCCCGGAGACGACGGTGGACGCCAGTGGCTTCGACAACGACGCGAGCTGGAAGACCGTCCCGGGATCGACCTTCTCGCTCTTGCCCAGCTCACGGACGCCGAAGCCCTTCGCGTACACGACCCTGCCGTGGTGGACGACGCCCACGGCGACCCCTGGCACCCCGGTCTTCCGCATCGCGTCGCGCACCAGGCCGTCGAGCCGGCCCACAGCCGTGTCCACCTGCGCCCGCGTCAACTGGGGCGGCGGCTGCTTCGGTGGCGTGGGGGCGAGCGACGCGCCGGCGGACGGACTGCTGGTCGCGGCGTCGACGCCGGTGCACCCCGGCAGGACGGCCGCGAACACTCCCAGGTACACCACAGCGGCGCCCACCCGGGCCCGGCGGCACAGCCTTCTTCCACGACTCCGATTCGCCATGATCCAGCTACCTCGCGCTCGCCTGCCCTCTGGGGCACGCCCGGCACCCTTTCCATATTCACCGCAGCGGCGAACCACGGCACCCGGGCGTCACCGAGCGGGTGAGAAGCGGGGAGAAGCGGGTACTGGCGGGCGGGCCGGCGCCACGACGTCGCCCGGGCGGCAGGGGCACGCGGCGCGCGGGTCTGCAGGCCCGACAGGACCTGCGTCAGTACCTCGGCGGCCTGCTGGAGCAGCGCCACGGCCGGCCGGGAGACGACCTGCTGGCACGGCTTGCGCGGCGACCCGGACCTGGGCGTACCGCTCGTCGAGGAACTGGTACGCCGCCTCGACCCGCCCCGTGGTCACCGTCCCTCCGCCGTACCGCCGCAGCCCCATCCTCCGCGGTCCGATCCACCTGCGCGTGGACGGCTGACCGGGAGAGCCATGTGCACACCGGCGAGCGACGAGCCCCCTTCCCGATCTCGGGAAGGGGGCTCGAACGGCTCGAAGGTCACGCCGTCCGCCGGAAGTCCGGAGCGGCACGGCCGGCGTCCTCGCTCAGTGCGCGTGACCGCTCGACGCCGGCGCCGGGCCCGCGTTCTTGACCGTCAGGGGCAGCAGCTTCTTGCCGGTGGGGCCGATCTGGATGGACGTGTCCATCTGCGGGCAGACGCCGCAGTCGAAGCAGGGTGTCCAGCGGCAGTCCTCGACCTCGGTCTCGTCGAGGGCGTCCTGCCAGTCCTCCCAGAGCCAGTCCTTGTCCAGGCCGGAGTCGAGGTGGTCCCAGGGGAGGACCTCCTCGTAGGTGCGCTCGCGGGTGGTGTACCAGTCGACGTCCACGCCGAAGGTGGCGAGGGCCTTGTCCGCGCACGCCATCCAGCGGTCGTAGGAGAAGTGCTCGCGCCAGCCGTCGAAGCGGCCGCCGTCCTCGTAGACCGCGCGGATGACGGCGCCGATGCGGCGGTCGCCGCGGGAGAGCAGGCCCTCCACGATGCCGGGCTTGCCGTCGTGGTAGCGGAAGCCGATCGACCGGCCGTACTTCTTGTCACCGCGGATCTTGTCGCGGAGCTTCTCGAGGCGGGCGTCGGTCTCCTCGGCGGAGAGCTGGGGCGCCCACTGGAAGGGGGTGTGGGGCTTCGGGACGAAGCCGCCGATCGAGACCGTGCAGCGGATGTCGTTCGACCGGGAGACCTCGCGGCCCTTCTGGATCACGTGGGTCGCCATGTCGGCGATCTGCAGGACGTCCTCGTCGGTCTCCGTCGGCAGTCCGCACATGAAGTACAGCTTCACCTGGCGCCAGCCGTTGCCGTACGCCGTGGAAACGGTCCTGATCAGGTCCTCTTCCGAGACCATCTTGTTGATGACCTTGCGGATGCGCTCCGAGCCGCCCTCGGGGGCGAAGGTGAGGCCGGAGCGGCGGCCGTTGCGGGTCAGCTCGTTCGCCAGGTCGATGTTGAAGGCGTCGACGCGGGTGGAGGGCAGCGACAGGCCGATCTTGTCCTCCTCGTACCGGTCGGCCAGGCCCTGGGCGATGTCACCGATCTCCGAGTGGTCCGCCGAGGACAGGGAGAGGAGGCCGACCTCCTCGAAGCCGGTCGCCTTGAGGCCCTTGTCGACCATGTCGCCGATGCCGGTGATCGAACGCTCGCGCACCGGGCGGGTGATCATGCCGGCCTGGCAGAAGCGGCAGCCGCGGGTGCAGCCGCGGAAGATCTCGACCGACATCCGCTCGTGCACCGTCTCGGCGAGCGGCACGAGGGGCTGCTTGGGGTAGGGCCACTCGTCCAGGTCCATGACCGTGTGCTTGGAGACACGCCACGGGACGCCGGACCTGTTGGGGACGACACGCCCGATACGGCCGTCGGGGAGGTACTCCACGTCGTAGAACGCGGGGATGTAGACGCCGCCCGTCTTCGCCAGGCGGAGGAGGACCTCCTCGCGGCCGCCGGGGCGGCCCTCCGCCTTCCACTCGCGGATGACGCGGGTCATGTCGAGGACGGCCTGCTCGCCGTCGCCGATGACCGCCGCGTCGATGAAGTCGGCGATCGGCTCCGGGTTGAAGGCCGCGTGGCCGCCGGCCAGGACGATCGGGTCGTCCAGGCCCCGGTCCTTCGACTCCAGGGGGATCCCGGCCAGGTCCAGCGCCGTCAGCATGTTCGTGTAGCCCAGCTCCGTGGAGAAGCTGAGACCGAACACGTCGAACGACTTCACCGGGCGGTGGGTGTCCACGGTGAACTGCGGGACGCCGTGCTCACGCATCAGCGCCTCGAGGTCCGGCCACACGCTGTAGGTGCGCTCGGCGAGGACGCCCTCCTGCTCGTTGAGTACCTCGTAGAGGATCATGACGCCCTGGTTGGGCAGTCCGACCTCATAGGCGTCCGGGTACATGAGCGCCCAGCGGACGTCGCACTCGTCCCAGTTCTTGACGGTGGAGTTGAGCTCTCCGCCGACGTACTGGATCGGCTTCTGCACGTGGGGGAGCAGAGCTTCGAGCTGCGGGAAAACCGACTCGACAGGCATCTCGCGAACCTTCATGAGCTGACAGGGGTGACCATTCAGCGTAACCCGCGCGGAGGGCTCCCCCGTACGCTCAGACGGACGCCCTCGACTTGATCTTCGCCCAGCGGCCGGGCAGCTCGGCCTCCGCCGCTGCCGCGCGCTGCTCCTCCCGGCCGTACAGCAGGCCGTAGGTGAAGGTGCTCTCCCCCGCCGCGTGGGCGACCGCGGCGAGCTCACGCAGGGTGTGCCGGGCCATGACGCTGTCCTGGTGGTCGCCCAGCAGGGAGGTGAGGGACTTCATGGACTTGGCCAGGGATGTGGCCGGGGCGCCGAGGGCCGGGATGGCGGCCTCCGCTGCGTAGCGGGTGCGTTTGGCCTTCTTGCGGGCCTCGTGCAGGGCGACGTCGCGTTCCTGGCCGGGTGGCAGGTCGAGCGCGTGGGTGATCAGGCGGGCGACCTTGGCGAGGTCCTTGCGTACGGCCTTGGCGAGCACCTTCGCGGGCTTTCCGGCGGCCTTCCCGCGCAGTGGCGGGTCGGCGAGGAGGGCGTCGAGGGTGTCGAGCAGGGCCTGCTGGCGGGCGGAGTCGAGGATGGCGATGAGATGGCCGCGGGCGCTGCCGTGCCGGGCGTCGGCCCAGGAGGAGAGCCGGCGGGACACGGGGCCGAGGACCAGGTCGGCCGGGAGGTCGTCCAGGGCGGTGGTGAGGCGCTCCGCCAGTACTTCCTGGTCGCGGTCGGCGCCCAACTCGCCGGCCAGCCATTTCAGCTCGGCGGCGACCGGGGTGGTGACGGCGGGGTCGAGGACCGTGCGGAAGGTGCGGAAGGTGCTGCGCATACGGCGGGTCGCGACCCGCATCCGGTGGACGGAGTCCGGGATGTCCCGGCGGACGGCGGGTTCGCGGTCGAGGATCTCGTCGCGCTGTGCACGCAGGTAGGCGAGAACGTGGTCGCCGGCGGTCACGGGCGGTGCGGGCTTGGCGGACCGGGTGCGGGTGCCGCCGGTCTGCTCCAGCGCCCGGGCCAGCTTGGAGGGTGAGGTGGACGGCCGGACGCCCGCCTTGCGCAGGCGTTTGTCGACCTTGTCGAGGAGGGCCGGGTCGGCGTCGTCGGCCAGTTCCACCTCGATCTCGGTCCACCGGGTGGTGCCGCCGGCCCGGTTGAGGCGTTCGGCGGTGACGGTGTCGACGCTGGCCTCGGCCAGCAGTGTGCCGTCGGCGTCGACCAGGTGGCGTACGTCCCGTGCGGAGCGTAGCCGGACGACGGGGACCAGTTCGGCGCCCCGGACGCGGGAGCGGACCAGGGCGGCCAGTTCGTCGGGGACGGTGTCGGACAGCGGTGCCCTGATCTCGTCGCGGACGCCGGGGGCGACCGGGAATTTCAGGTGCCAGCCGTCGTCCGAGCCGCCGGTGCGGCGGCGCAGGGTGAGGGAGGCGGCGGCCAGGCGTTCGTCGGCGGTGTCGTAATAGGTGGCGTCCAGCTCGACCAGGCCCTTGTCGAGGACGTCCGCCACCTTGCCGGCGCCTGTCAGGTCGGGCAGCCGGCCCTCATCGGATTCGTACTTGCGCTCGATCTCGCGTTTCGTATCCGCCATGAACAGAATCTAGCCGCGATGGGCCTGCTCAGTCCCCCTTTCGTGCGGTCGGTTCATGCGGACATCGGACGTTGCACCTTGATGGACTGCAGGAGGCCGATGGCGATCCATACCGCGAACATCGACGTGCCGCCGTAGGACACGAAGGGCAGGGGCAGGCCGGTGACGGGCATGATGCCGAGGGTCATGCCGATGTTCTCGAAGGCCTGGAAGGCGAACCAGGCGATGATGCCGGCGGCGACGATCGTGCCGTACAGCTCGGTGGAGTCGCGGGCGATGCGGCAGGCGCGCCACAGCAGGATGCCCATGAGGACGATTATCAGTCCGGCGCCGACGAAGCCCAGTTCCTCGCCCGCGACCGTGAAGACGAAGTCCGTCTGCTGTTCGGGGACGAACTGGCCGGTGGTCTGCGAGCCGTGGAAGAGGCCCGCGCCGGTGAGGCCGCCGGAGCCGATGGCGATGCGGGCCTGGTTGGTGTTGTAGCCGACGCCGGCCGGGTCGAGGTCCGGGTTGGCGAAGGCGGCGAAGCGGGCGATCTGGTATTCGTCCAGGACGTGCAGCTGCCAGACGGCGATCGCGCCGACGGTGCCGGCGGTGATCAGGCCGAAGACCCAGCGGTTGGAGGCGCCGGAGGCGAGCAGTACGCCGAGGATGATGACCACCATGACCATGACCGATCCGAGGTCGGGCATGAGCAGCACGATGAGGATGGGTACCGCGGCCAGGCCCAGGGACTGCAGGACCGTGCGGTGGTCGGGGTACTTCTTGTCGCCGGCGTCGACGCGGGTCGCGAGCAGCATGGCCATGCCCAGAATGATCGTGATCTTCACGAACTCCGAGGGCTGCAGTGAGAAGCCGCCGCCGAGCACGATCCAGGAGTGGGCGCCGTTGACGGTGGAGCCCAGCGGGGTCAGCACGGCGAGGATGCCGAAGACGGACAGGCCGTAGAGGATCGGCACCGCGTTGCGCAGGGCGCGGTGGCCCAGCCAGAGAGTGCCGATCATCAGGGCGAGCCCGATGCCGGTGTTCATCAGGTGCCGGAGCAGGAAGTAGTACGGGTCGCCCTGGTTGATCTCGGTGCGGTTGCGGGTGGCCGAGTAGACCAGCAGCGAGCCGATCCCCGAGAGGGCGAGTGCCGACAGCAGTATCGGCCAGTCGAGCCGGCGGGCCAGTGAGTCGCGGGCGAAGAGTCTGGTCCAGCCGGCCCGCTCGGGTCCGTAACCGGAGACGGAGAAGCTGTTGGCGCTGGTCATGTGGGCATCCTCCGGCTTCCCCTCCCGCGGTGGCGCCTGCGGGTGTCGCGGTTGCCCGTGGTGGGCGAGGGCGAGGTGGCCGGGGTCTGGCCGTCGTCGTTGCTGGGATTGTCCTTCTGGGAGGCCTCGACGTCCTTGGCCGGGTCGCCGGCGACCTTTGGGGAGGCGATGGTGCCGTCGGTGCGGACCTTGGGCAGGCTCTTCTGCGGTTCGGGCAGCAGTGCCTTCTTCTTGTCGATGGAGCCGTCGCCGCCGACGCCGTAGAGCGCGCTGTAGATGTTGCGCACGGCCTCACCGGAGGCTCCGGAACCCGTACCGGCCTGGGCGATCGTCATGATCACCGTGTAGTCCTTGGAGTAGGTGGCGAGCCAGGAGGTGGTCTGCTTGCCGTAGACCTCGGCGGTGCCCGTCTTGGCGTGCAGCGCGATCTTGTCCTGGGGCCAGCCGCCGAACTTCCAGGCGGCGGTACCGCGGGTGATGACGCCGGCGAAGGCGTCGTTCATGCCCGCGAGGGTGGCCTTCGAGACCGGCAGCCTGCCGTTCTTCTTCGGCTTGATCTCCGTGATCTTCTTGCCGTCCGCGCTGACGATCGCCTTGCCGATGGTGGGCTGGTACATGGTGCCGCCGTTGGCGACGGCGCCGTAGATCGCGGCCTCCTGGATGGGGGTGACCAGGGTGTCGCCCTGTCCGATGGAGTAGTTGATCGAGTCGCCCTCGCGCATCTTGTTGCCCTCGAGGCAGTTCTCGTACGCGATCTTCTCGACGTAGCTGCCGTCCTTCTTGCCGGACTTGCACCAGGCGTCCTTGTTCGCCTTCCAGTAGTCCAGCTTCCACTGGCGGTCCGGGACGCGTCCGGTGACCTCGTTGGGGAGGTCGACGCCGGTCTCCTTGCCCAGGCCGAACTGGTGGGCGGCCTTGTAGAAGTAGTCCTTCGGCTTGCCCTTCTTGGGGTTGATGCCGCCGTCGCGCTTCCACTCCCTGTCGGCGAGACCGTAGAAGACGGTGTCGCAGGAGACCTCGAGGGCGCGGCCGAGGGAGATGGGGCCGAAGTTCTCGCCCTCGAAGTTCTTGAAGACCTGGCTGCCGACGGAGTAGGAGCTGGTGCAGGGGTAGCGGCCGTCGAAGGGGTAACCGGCCTCGACCGCGGCGGCCGTGGAGACCACCTTGAAGGTCGAGCCGGGCGCGGCCTGGCCCTGGATGGCCCGGTTGAGCAGCGGGTAGTCGGAGTTCTTGCCGGTGAGGGCCTTGTAGTCCTTGGCGGAGATACCGCCGACCCAGACGTTCGGGTCGTAGGTCGGTGCGGAGGCCATGGCCACTATCCGTCCGGTCTTGGCCTCCATGACCACGACGGCACCGGAGTCCGCCTTGTAGTTCTCGCCGGTGATCTTGTCGTACTGCTGGCGGGCGACCTTCATCGCCTTGTCCAGCTCGTACTCGGCGACGCGCTGCACCCTGGAGTCGATGCTGGTGACCAGGCTGGAGCCGGACTCGGCCGCGTCGGACTGGGCCTTGCCGATGACCCGGCCGAGGTTGTCCACCTCGTAGCGGGTGACGCCGGCCTTGCCGCGCAGCACCTTGTCGTACTGGCGCTCGAGGCCGGAGCGGCCGACCATGTCGGAGCGCAGGTAGGGCGAGTCGGTGTCCTTGGCCTTCTGGATCTCCTCGTCCGTGACCGGTGAGAGGTAGCCGAGGACCTGGGAGGTGTTGGACTTGCCCGGGCCCGGGTAGCGGCGCACGGCCTCCGGCTCGGCGGTGATGCCGGGGAAGTCCTCGGCGCGCTCGCGGATCTGCAGGGCCTGCTTGGCGGTGGCCTCGTCCGTGATCGGGATCGGCTGGTAGGGCGAGCCGTTCCAGCAGGGCTGCGGGGTCTCCGCGTCGCACAGCCGGACCTTGCTCATGACGTCGGCGGGCTTCATGCCGAGGACGCCGGCCAGCTTGGTGAGGACGGCCTTGCCGTCGTCCGCCTGCTTGAGCAGGTCGGTGCGGGAGGCGGAGACGACCAGGCGGGTCTCGTTGTCGGCGAGCGGCACGCCCCGGGCGTCGAGGATGTCGCCGCGCACGGCGGGGTCGACGACCTGCTGGACGTGGTTGCCGGACGCCTCCTTCTGGTACGCGGCGCCCTCACGGATCTGCAGGTACCACAGGCGGCCGCCGAGGG
Organism: Streptomyces sp. NPDC041129; assembly: GCF_055592265.1. NCBI lineage: Bacteria > Bacillati > Actinomycetota > Actinomycetes > Kitasatosporales > Streptomycetaceae > Streptomyces > Streptomyces sp. NPDC041129. Next base: position 1,406,198 of record NZ_JBVIYV010000001.1, read on the forward strand.
TGCCGAGGAGGGAGAGGACGAGGATCTGGATGACGACGAGGCGGATCTGGACCCGTGGGGTCCGTCCGGTCTCGGGAATGTTGGTCACTGCGGCTGTCTCCCCCTCTCAGTGCGCTGACGTCTGGGCGCTGACGAATGATGAACGATCCGCCGGTGCGGCGCCGTTCCCCCGGGATCGCCCCGTTCGGGTGAACTCTGCTGCCTTCACAGCCGCTTGACCCCCTTGATGCGGCCGACCCTGGTGGAGCGGGTGCGGGCCTTGGCCTTCAGGGCGCCGAGTCCGCGCTGACCGCCGAGGCGCAGACCGGTGCCGGAGGAGAGCCAGCCGGAGGAGATGTCGCCGGCCTTGGCGGCGGGGCCGGTCTCGGCGAGCGGGTCGTTGTCGGCCCGGCGGGCCAGCCACATGATCGCGGGGACCACGAAGGGGGCCAGCAGAAGGTCGTACAGTGCGGCCGAGAACAGCAGCCCGGTCAGGCCGACATGGCGGGCGGCGGTGTCGCCGACCAGGGCGCCGACGCCCGCGTACAGCAGGGTGGAGCCGACGGCGGCGGCGACCACGACGGCCATCGGGCCGGTCGCGGACTTCAGCCGGCCGCTCTCCGGCTTGACGAGTCCGGCGAAGTAGCCGATGACGCACAGCACCAGGGCGTAGCGGCCGGCCGCGTGGTCGGCGGGCGGGGCGAGGTCGGCGAGCAGTCCGGCGCCGAAGCCGACGAGGGCGCCGCCGACGTGGCCGTACACCATGGCGAGGCCGAGGACGGTGAGCAGCAGCAGGTCGGGGACGGCGCCCGGCAGGTGCAGGCGGGCGAGAACGCTCACCTGGATCACCAGGGCGACGACGACCAGCGCGATCGAGAGCAGGATCCGGTTGAGGCGCATGGGGATTCAGCTCCTACTGCTGCTGCTCGTTGGTGTCGGGCGTACCGGCCGAGGGGCTGACCGTGACGGTCACGGTCGGCGTCGGTGTCGGCTTGGGCTTGGTCGGCAGGACCTCGTCGCGCGGGTCCCGCTTCGGGCCCTGGACGACCACGCCGACGACGTCGAGCTTGGTGAAGCCGACGTACGGGGTGACGTAGAGGGTGCGGGTGAGGCCGCTGCCGGAGGGGTCGATCCGGGAGACCACACCGATCGGGACGCCGGGCACGAAGGGCTTGTCGGCCTGGGAGCCGAAGGTGACGAGCCGGTCGCCCTTCTTCACCTCGGCCTTGCCGTTGAGGAGTTCCACCCGCAGCGGGCGGTCGCCCTGGCCGGAGGCGAAGCCGAGTTCGTCGCTGCTCTCCATGCGGGTGCCGACGGTGAAGTCGGGGTCGTTGGCGAGCAGGACGGTGGCGGTGTCCGGGCCGACGGTGGTGACCCGGCCGACGAGTCCGTCACCGTTCAGCACGGTCATGTCCCGCTCGATGCCGTCGTTGGCGCCGGCGTCGATGGTGATGGTCCAGGAGAAGCCCTGCGCCGACCCTATGGCGATGACCTGGGCGCCCTTGATGCCGTACTGGCCCTCGCCGGCGATCTTCAGCATCTTGTCGAGCTGGTTGAGGCGGCTGCGGTTGCGGTCGTCGCTGCCGAGCTTCGCCTTGAGGGCCGCGTTCTCCTTCTCCAATGTGGCCAGCCGGTCGTGGCGGGTGCCGGAGTCGCGGACGGCGGAGACGGCGTCGCCGACCGGGTCGACCGCTGAGGACAGCCCGTTCTCGATCGGGCCGAACGCCGCCGCGGCGGCCTGCCGGGCGCCGTCGACAGGGGAGTTCCGGCCCCCTCGGATGTCCACCGTGATCAGCGCGAACGCGATGGCGATCAGCAGGACCAGGAGCAGCCGGCTCTCTTTCGTGTCCCTCACGTGCGGCGGCCGTGCCCTTCCTCGAGTGGAATTCTGGGACCCCCGGTGGTGCGCCCGTGGAGAAGCGCAAATCCTGGGGGCCCAATTGCGGGAGCTTGTGCCTCTATGTCAACGACCCGCCGTACGAGAGGGATCGTCCCGTACGGCGGATTCGGGCAGTCCTGTCATCGCCGGGGCTGGGCGTCCAGAACCTGCTGGAGCGCCTCGAACTCCTCGACGCACTTGCCGGAGCCGAGCGCCACGCTGTCCAGCGGGTCCTCGGCGATGTGGATCGGCATTCCGGTCTCGCGCCGCAGCCGCTCGTCCAGGCCGCGCAGCAGGGCGCCGCCGCCGGTCAGCACGATGCCCCGGTCCATGATGTCGCCGGACAGCTCCGGCGGGCACTTGTCGAGGGTCGTCTTGACGGCGTCGACGATGGCGTTGACCGGTTCCTCGATGGCCTTGCGCACCTCGGCGGCGGAGATGACCACGGTCTTCGGCAGCCCGGAGACCAGGTCGCGGCCGCGCACCTCGGTGTGTTCGTCGGCGTCGAGCTCGTACGCGGAACCGATCGTGATCTTGATCTGCTCGGCCGTGCGCTCACCCAGAAGGAGGCTGTACTCCTTCTTGATGTACTGGATGATCGCGTTGTCCAGCTCGTCGCCCGCGACCCGGATGGACTGCGCGGTGACGATGCCGCCGAGCGAGATGACCGCGACCTCCGTGGTGCCGCCGCCGATGTCCACCACCATGTTGCCGGTGGCCTCGTGGACCGGCAGACCGGAGCCGATCGCGGCCGCCATGGGCTCCTCGATGATGTGCACCTGACGGGCGCCGGCCTGGGAGGACGCCTCGATGACGGCGCGGCGCTCGACGCCCGTGATGCCCGAGGGCACGCAGACCACGACCCGCGGCCGGGCGAGGTACCGCCGCTTGTGGATCTTCAGGATGAAGTAGCGCAGCATCCGCTCGGTGATCTCGAAGTCGGCGATCACACCGTCCTTCAGCGGACGCACGGCGACGATGTTGCCCGGCGTGCGGCCGATCATCTTCTTCGCTTCGGCACCGACCGCGAGGATGCCACCGGTGTTGGTGTTGATGGCGACGACGGACGGCTCGTTGAGCACGATGCCGCGACCCCTGACGTACACCAGCGTGTTGGCGGTCCCGAGGTCGACAGCCATGTCACGGCCGATGAACGACATTGAGTTCCCCATCCGGATTCATCTGGCCTTCCTGGGCTTTTGAGGGCATATCAGGTCGGCGAGGCGGGTGCTGTGACGTGAAGGCTTCCATCGTAAACGCGCCTGCACGAACACTGCGCGAGGGTCTCCGCCATTGTCATCAGATGGCGGGCCGCCCCGCTTCTGGAGACGGCCCATCGGGGGCACACGTTCCCCCGATCGGCAACGCATATGCCGAAGGACGGCCGAAAAGGTACGGCCGTCCCAGGTCAGGGCTCCGAGTGGAACTGACGCCCCCTCAGAAAAATTCGCGGAAATTCCGCCAGGTGGCGGCTCAGGCACGGCCCGGGAAGAAGATCTTCACCTCGCGCTCGGCGGACTCCTCCGAGTCGGACGCGTGGATCAGGTTCTCCCGGACGATCACGCCGTAGTCGCCCCGGATGGAGCCCGGCGCTGCGGCGATCGGGTCGGTCGGGCCGGCCAGCGCGCGCAGCCCCTCGATGACCCGCTCACCCTCGACGATCAGCGCCACGACCGGGCCGGAGGCCATGAACTCCACCAGCGGCTCGTAGAAGGGCTTGCCCTTGTGCTCGCCGTAGTGCTGCTCCAGCGTGTCCTGGTCCAGGGTGCGCAGCTCCAGCGCGGTGATCTGCCAGCCGGCCTTGCGCTCGATACGGCTGATGATCTCGCCGGTCAGGCCGCGACGGACGGCGTCGGGCTTGAGGAGGACGAGGGTGCGCTGGCTCACGAGGGGCTCCTTACGACTGACATGTGCGGTGGCACGAGGTTACAGGGCGTGTCCCCGCCGCCGTTACGCAGCGTCAGGTGTAGAGGGGCCCGGGTCCGCGGACTCCCCCTGGGCCGCGAACCTGGCCTTCGCCTCGTCGACCTTCCGCCCGTAGTGGACCGACGCCCACCACAGGGCGGCGAACACCGCGCCCATGAAGTACATCGTCGGGACGAAGACGCCGGAGGCGATCAGGGCGAGCTGCAGCGCCCAGCCGAGGGCGACGCCGCCCGGCCGGGTCACCATGCCGCACAGCAGCAGGCACAGGACCATGGCGATGCCGCTGACCAGCCACACCGTGGACGTGGACAGGTCCGGGTCCTTCATGGCCACGAGACCGGCGAACCCGATGACGAAGAACTCGCCGATCAGCGTCGATGAACAGAGCGTACGCACGACGGACTCCTCAGCCCTTTCCCAGGAGCAGGCGGGCCTCGCCCACCGTGATGACCGAGCCGGTGACCAGCACCCCGCCGCCCGCGAACTCGCCCTCCTCCTCGGCCAGCGTGATCGCGGCCTCCAGGGCCTCCGGCAGCCGCGGCTCGACCTGGACGCGGTCCTCGCCGAACACCTCGACGGCGATCGCGGCCAGCTCGTCCGCGTCCATGGCGCGGTGGCTGGAGTTCTGGGTGACGACGACCTCGGCGAAGATCGGCTCGAAGGCCTCCAGCAGCCCGCGCACGTTCTTGTCGCCGCTCGCCCCGACCACGCCGATCAGCCGGCTGAAGTCGAAGGCCTCCCGCACGGCCTCGGCGGCGGCCTCGGCGCCCGGCGGGTTGTGGGCGGCGTCCAGGACGACGGTGGGCGAGCGCCGTACGATCTCCAGGCGCCCCGGCGAGGAGACGGCCGCGAAGGCCTTGCGCACCGCGTCGATGTCCAGCCGCTCCGCGCGCTGCGCGCCGACCCCGAAGAACGCCTCCACGGCGGCGAGCGCCACGGCCGCGTTGTGCGCCTGGTGGGCGCCGTGCAGCGGGAGGTAGACCTCCTCGTACTCACCGCCCAGCCCGCGCAGGGTGAGGAGCTGACCGCCGACGGCGATCTGCCGGGCGGCCACGCCGAACTCCAGGCCCTCGCGGGCCACGGTGGCGTCGACCTCCACGGCCTTCTTCAGCAGCACCTGCGCCGCGTCCACCGGCTGCTGCGCCAGGATCACGGTCGCGCCCTGCTTGATGACGCCGCCCTTCTCCCCCGCGATCTCCCCCGGCGTGTTCCCGAGCCGGTCGGTGTGGTCGAGGCCGATGGGGGTGATCACGGCGACGTCGCCGTCGATCACGTTGGTGGCGTCCCAGGAGCCGCCCATGCCCACTTCCACGACGGCCACGTCGACCGGCGCGTCCGCGAAGGCGGCGTAGGCCATTCCGGTGAGCACCTCGAAGAAGGACAGCCGGTACTCCTGCGAGGCGTCGACCATCTCGATGTACGGCTTGATGTCCTGGTACGTCTCGATGAACCGCTCGGCGGAGATCGGCGCGCCGTCCAGGCTGATCCGCTCGGTGATCGACTGCACGTGCGGGCTGGTGTAGCGGCCGGTGCGCAGGTCGAAGGCGCCGAGCAGGGCCTCGATCATGCGCGCCGTGGAGGTCTTGCCGTTGGTCCCGGTGATGTGGATCGAGGGGTATGAGCGCTGCGGCTCGCCGAGGACGTCCATCAGCGCGGCGATCCGGTCGACGGAGGGCTCCAGCTTGGTCTCGCCCCAGCGGGTGGCCAGCTCCGTCTCGACCTCGCGCAGGGCCCTGTCGACCTCGGGGTCCTCCGGCCGGGCCGGTACGTCGGCCTCGGGCGGGCCCCCCTGGGTGCGCAGGGTGCGGCTGCCGGCCTCGATCACGGCGAGGTCGGGGTCGCGGGTGGTCTCGGCCTCGATGATCTCGTCGAAGCCGTCGAGGGGGTCGGGGGTGTCGCTGGTGCCGGGGTGGTCGCTCACGGTGCCAGTCTACGGAGGCGCGGTGACATGGGTGGGCGAAGGCCCCCGGAGCTGTGGAGTTCCGGGGGCCTTCGGCTGCCGTTCACGCCGGTCGCCGCACTGGCGCCGGGCGCGTCGCTACGCCTGCGGGAGCCTGTCCAGCTGGGCCTGGATTCGGGTGATGTCCTCATCGGCCTTGGCGAGGCGGGTGCGGATCTTGTCGACCACGTTCTCCGGGGCCTTCGCCAGGAACGCCTCGTTGCCGAGCTTGGCGGTGGACTGGGCCTTCTCCTTCTCGGCGGCGGCCAGGTCCTTCGCCAGACGCTTGCGCTCGGCGGCCACGTCGATGGTGCCGGAGAGGTCGAGGGCGACCTCGGCGCCGGCGACCGGCAGGGTGGCCGTGGCCGTGAAGGACTCGCCCTCCGGCTGCAGGCGCAGCAGCTGGCGGATGGCGGCCTCGTGCGGGGCCAGCGCCGTACCGTCCAGGGTCAGCCGGGCCGGGACCCGCTGCCCGGGCTGGAGGCCCTGGTCGGCGCGGAAGCGGCGGACCTCGGTGATGACGGACTGCAGGGTCTCGATCTCCTGCTCGGCCGCGCGGTCGCGGAAGCCGCTGTCGGCCGGCCACTCGGCGATGACGACCGACTCGCCACCCGTGAGGGTGGTCCACAGGGTCTCCGTGACGAACGGGACGACGGGGTGCAGCAGCCGGAGCGTGACGTCGAGGACCTCGCCCAGGACGCGCTTGGAGACCTCGGCCGCCTCGCCGCCCGCCTGGAAGGTCGTCTTGGACAGCTCGACGTACCAGTCGAAGACCTCGTCCCACGCGAAGTGGAAGAGGGCGTCGGACAGCTTGGCGAACTGGAAGTCGTCGTAGAACGCGTCGACCTCGGCGACGACCGAGTTGAGCCGGGAGAGGATCCAGCGGTCGGTGGCGGACATCTTCGCCGGGTCCGGCAGCGGGCCGTCCACCGTGGCGCCGTTCATCAGCGCGAAGCGGGTGGCGTTCCAGATCTTGTTGGCGAAGTTGCGGGAGCCCTGGACCCAGTCCTCGCCGATGGGCACGTCGACACCGGGGTTGGCACCGCGGGCGAGGGTGAACCGGAGGGCGTCGGAGCCGTACTTGTCCATCCAGTCCAGCGGGTTGACCGCGTTGCCGAAGGACTTCGACATCTTCTTGCCGAACTGGTCGCGGACCATGCCGTGCAGGGCGATGGTGTGGAACGGCGGGGTGCCGTCCATCGCGTAGAGCCCGAACATCATCATCCGGGCGACCCAGAAGAAGAGGATGTCGTAGCCGGTGACCAGGACGGAGTTCGGGTAGAACTTCGCGAGGCTCTCGGTCTGTTCGGGCCAGCCGAGCGTGGAGAACGGCCACAGGCCGGAGGAGAACCAGGTGTCGAGGACGTCGGTGTCCTGCTTCCAGCCCTCCGCCTCGGTGCCGGGCGGCTGCTCGTCGGGGCCGACGCAGACGACCTCGCCGTTCGGGCCGTACCAGACCGGGATGCGGTGGCCCCACCACAGCTGCCGCGAGATGCACCAGTCGTGGAGGTTGTCGACCCAGTCGAAGTACCGCTTCTCCATCTCCTGCGGATGGATCTTGACCTTGCCGTCGCGGACGGCGTCGCCGGCGGCCTTGGCCAGCGGGCCGACCTTGACCCACCACTGCATGGACAGGCGCGGCTCGATGGTGGTCTTGCAGCGCGAGCAGTGGCCGACGGAGTGGACGTAGGGGCGCTTCTCGGCGACGATCCGGCCCTCGGCGCGCAGCGCGGCGACGATCGCGGAGCGGGCCTCGAGGCGGTCCAGGCCCTGGAAGGGGCCGTGCGCGGTGATGACGGCGTGCTCGTCCATCACGGCGATGGCGGGCAGGTCGTGACGCCGGCCGATCTCGAAGTCGTTCGGGTCGTGGGCCGGGGTGACCTTGACGGCGCCGGTGCCGAACTCGGGGTCGACGTGCTCGTCCGCGACGACCGGGATGGAGCGGTCGGTCAGCGGGAGCCTGATGAGCTTGCCGACGAGGTGCTTGTAGCGCTCGTCCTCGGGGTGGACGGCGACGGCGGTGTCGCCGAGCATGGTCTCGGCACGGGTGGTGGCGACGACGATGGTGTCGTGCCCCTCCCCGTACTTCATGGAGACCAGCTCGCCGTCGTCGTCCTGGTACTCGACCTCGATGTCGGAGATGGCCGTCAGGCACCGCGGGCACCAGTTGATGATGCGCTCGGCGCGGTAGATCAGCTCGTCGTCGTAGAGCCGCTTGAAGATGGTCTGGACGGCCTGCGAGAGGCCCTCGTCCATGGTGAAGCGCTCACGCGACCAGGCGACGCCGTCACCGAGGCGGCGCATCTGGCCGGAGATCTGGCCCCCGGACTCGCCCTTCCACTGCCAGACGCGCTCGACGAAGGCCTCACGGCCGAGGTCGTGGCGGGACTTGCCCTCCTTGCCCAGCTCGCGCTCGACGACGTTCTGGGTGGCGATACCGGCGTGGTCCATTCCCGGCTGCCACAGCGTCTCGAAGCCCTGCATGCGCTTGCGGCGGGTCAGGGCGTCGATGAGCGTGTGCTCGAAGGCGTGGCCCAGGTGGAGGCTGCCGGTGACGTTAGGCGGCGGGATGACGACGGTGAACGGCGGCTTGTCGCTCTTCGCGTCCGCCTCGAAGTAACCGCGCTCCACCCAGCGCTCGTACAGCGGCCCCTCTACATCGGCCGGCGCGTACTGGGTCGGCAGTTCGGAGTCGGGCGCGGGTGGCTGCTGCTGAGCGTTCTCGGTCACGGGGGTCAGTTTAGGGGTGTCACGGGGTGGTCCCGAAACGCGTTTGTTCTGTAACGGTGCGGCCCCCGCTGCCGTGTGTCCCCGGAGCCTGCGCCAGGATGTCAGGAACACATAAGCATCTGAGGGGGAACCCAGAAATGAGCAACAACCAGCCGGGCCCGTACGGCCAGCAGCCGCCCTACGGCCAGCCGGGGCAGCCTGGTCCCTACGGCCAGCCTGGTCCCTACGGCCAGCAGCCGCAGGCACCCCAGCCCCAGCCCGGCTACGGCTACCCCCAGCAGACTCCCCCGGCCCCGCCGCAGCCCGGGTACGGCTACCCGCAGCAGGGCGGTGTGCCGCAGCAGCCGGGCCCGTACGGCCAGCAGCCGGGCGCCTACCCACAGCAGCCCTACGGCGTCCCGCAGCCGCCGGCTCCGGGCGGCGGCAAGAAGAAGACGGGCCTGATCATCGGCGCGGTGGCCGTCGTCGCGGCGATCGCGGTGGGCGCGTACTTCGTGCTGGGCGGCAGCAGCGGCTCGGACGTCGCGGACGACGGGCCGCACAAGCTGACGACGCCGGCGACGGTGCTGGGCGAGTACAAGAAGTCCGACGGCAAGAGCGGCACCATGTCGGACGACGACATGAAGGACGCCGAGAAGTGGGGTGTGCACAACCCCCAGGACGTCAGCGCCCAGTACCAGTCGGGTGACAAGGACAATCCGCTGAGCCAGAAGATGCTCCAGTTCGGCGGCGTCTACGGCTCCATCGACGACCCCGAGAAGACCGTCGACGCGATGTTCGCCCACCTGAAGAGCGAGTCCCAGAAGGACGGCGACAGCAAGGACGTCGCTCTCCAGGGTGAGCCGAAGACGTACGAGCCGGCCGGTCTCGACGGCGCGGTCCTCAAGTGCCAGCAGGCGAAGGCTCCCACCGACTCGACCAGTGGCGGGCCGAAGGACGTCACGATGACGTTCTGCGTCTGGGGTGACCACAGCACCATCGGATTCGTCATGCCGATGGACATCGCGAACCTCGCCGCGGGCCGCAGCAGCGACCCGGCGGACGACGCGGAGCTGACCGCCAAGTTCCGCAAGGAGGTCCGCGTCCCGGCGTGACGCGTGCCGCGGTGACGTACGAAGGGGCCCCGGTCATCCCGACCGGGGCCCCTTCGTATGTTCCGCCGTGGGCGGCTACGCCGTCTTCTGTTCGCCCGTTCCCCGGCCGCGGGCGTCGCGGGGGATCAGGGTCGGGTTGACGTTGGAGTGGACGACGTCGGCCGTGATGACCACGCGGGCGACGTCCTTGCGGGACGGGACCTCGTACATCACCGACATGAGGACCTCCTCCATGATGGCGCGCAGGCCGCGGGCGCCGGTCTGGCGGAGGATCGCCTGGTCGGCGATGGCCTCCAGGGCCTCGCGCTCGAAGTCCAGCTCCACGCCGTCGAGTTCGAAGAGGCGCTGGTACTGCTTGACCAGGGCGTTGCGGGGCTCGACCAGGATCTGGAGCAGGGCCTCGCGGTCCAGGTTGTGCACCGAGGTGATCACCGGCAGGCGGCCGATGAACTCGGGGATCATGCCGAACTTGACCAGGTCCTCGGGCATGATGTCCTCGAACTGGTCCTTGGCCTCCAGCTCGCGCTTGGAGTGGATCGTGGCGCCGAAGCCGATGCCCTTGGCGCCCGCCCGAGACTCGATGATCTTCTCCAGGCCGGCGAAGGCACCGCCCACGATGAACAGGACGTTCGTCGTGTCGATCTGGATGAACTCCTGGTGCGGGTGCTTGCGGCCGCCCTGCGGCGGGACCGAGGCCGTGGTGCCCTCGAGGATCTTCAGCAGGGCCTGCTGCACGCCCTCGCCGGAGACGTCACGGGTGATCGACGGGTTCTCGCTCTTGCGGGCCACCTTGTCGATCTCGTCGATGTAGATGATCCCGGTCTCGGCCTTCTTGACGTCGTAGTCTGCGGCCTGGATCAGCTTGAGGAGGATGTTCTCCACGTCCTCGCCGACGTAGCCCGCCTCGGTCAGCGCCGTGGCGTCGGCGATCGCGAACGGCACGTTCAGCATGCGGGCCAGGGTCTGCGCGAGGAGCGTCTTGCCCGAGCCCGTGGGGCCGAGCAGCAGGATGTTGGACTTCGCCAGCTCGATGGCGTCGTCACGGCCCTGGGCGCCGCCGTTCTCGCCCGCCTGGACCCGCTTGTAGTGGTTGTACACCGCGACGGAGAGGGCCTTCTTGGCGGCCTCCTGGCCGACCACGTAGCCCTCGAGGAACTCGTAGATCTCGCGGGGCTTGGGCAGCTCCTCCCAGCGCACCTCGCTGGTCTCCGCGAGCTCCTCCTCGATGATCTCGTTGCAGAGATCGATGCACTCGTCGCAGATGTACACACCGGGCCCTGCGATGAGCTTCTTGACCTGCTTCTGGCTCTTGCCGCAGAACGAGCACTTGAGCAGATCGCCGCCGTCACCGATGCGTGCCACGGTGTGCTTCCCCTTCGCCTGGGAGCCGACTGGACGCTTTCGAATCCAGCGGCTCCTGGTGCTGCCTTATGTCCGACGGTACCTTGCCGGGCCCCGTGTTCGGGTCCCCCTTGGCAGGGTTCACTTCGACGTGCTTCCTGCCAAGGGGGCCTGAGCGTACGCCGCCCAGGGTCAGCGGACCGCCTCGTTGTTCATCTTCCGGGTGGAGATGATCTGGTCGACGATGCCGTACTCGAGCGCTTCCTCGGCAGTGAGGATCTTGTCGCGCTCGATGTCCTCGCGGACCTGCTCGAGATCCCGGTTGGAGTGCTTGGCCAGCATGTTCTCCAGCTGCTCACGCATTCGGGTGAACTCGTTGGCGATGATCTCCAGGTCGGAGAGCTGACCTCGGCCGGTGGAGCCGGCCGGCTGGTGGATCAGCACGCGCGAGTTCGGCAGCGCCATGCGCTTGCCCGGGGTGCCGGCGGCGAGCAGGATGGCCGCGGCGGACGCCGCCTGGCCCATGCACACCGTCTGGATGTCCGGCTTCACGAACTGCATGGTGTCGTAGATGGCCGTGAGGGCCGTCATGTCGCCACCGGGGCTGTTGATGTAGATCGAGATGTCCCGGTCGGGGTCCATCGACTCCAGGCACAGGAGCTGCGCCATGACGTCGTTGGCGGAGGCGTCGTCGATCTGGACGCCCAGGAAGATCACACGCTCCTCGAAGAGCTTCGCGTACGGGTCGTACTCGCGGATGCCCTGGGAGGTGCGCTCGACGAAGCGCGGGATGACATAGCGGCTGTCGGGCCGGGGCCCTTCGTACATACCGCTGGCGGCGCCGGGGAAGTTGCTCATAAGGGGGTTCACCGTCCTGGTGGCGTTCGGGGGGCTGGTGTCTCGGCGGTGCGTGGCGTGGCCGGGCCGGTCAGGCACCGGTGCCGCCGCCTCCCGGAACACCCGAGGCGTTCCTGATGATCTCGTCGATGAGACCGTACTCCTTGGCCTCTTCCGGGGTGAACCAGCGGTCGCGGTCGGCGTCACGGAGGATCGTCTCGACCGACTGGCCGGAGTGGAGCGCGGTCAGCTCGGTCATGGTCTTCTTGGTGCGCAGCAGGTACTGGGCCTGGATCTTGATGTCCGAGACCGTACCGCCCAGGCCCGCGGAGCCCTGGTGCATCATGATGTCCGTGTGCGGCAGGGCGAAGCGCTTGCCGGCGGTGCCGCCGGTGAGCAGGAACTGGCCCATGGAGGCCGCCATGCCCATACCGATGGTGACCACGTCGTTCGGGATGAACTGCATGGTGTCGTAGATCGCCATGCCGGCCGTCACCGAGCCGCCCGGGCTGTTGATGTAGAGGTAGATGTCCTTGTCGGGGTCCGCGGCGAGGAGCAGCAGCTGTGCGGTGATCTTGTTGGCGATGTCGTCGTCGACCTGCTGACCGAGGAAGATGATCCGCTCGTTGAGCAGCCGGTTGTAGACCTGGTCGCCGAGGCCACCACCGATGGAAGGCTCGCCGGCGGCGGAGGGCATCAGATTCGTCACGTATCCACCTGCTCGTCTTACGACGGCGCCGGGCCGTCTCACGTCGTCCTGCCGGAGGCTTGGCTGGGGGTTTCAGGAGACTCCCCTGCCCCCGTATTCAAGGACCCTAACGCTCAGGTCCCCTCGGGGAATCCCGGAGATGACAGTGTTCGCCGGGGGCGTAGCGGCCGCGCCGCGGGGGGCGGGCACGGATCCTGGGGCAGAACGGCACGGGCCCCCGGGAAGCACACTCCCCGGGGGCCCGTCCTACGCGCTTCTGAGGCGCCGTGGGGGCACTCAGCCCTCGGCGTTCTCCTCGGAGGTCTCCGACGCCTCGGCGGCCTCGGTCTCCTCCTCCTCGTCGTCCAGGTCGACGAGCTCGCCGTTGGTGTCCTTCACCGTGGCGGCCTCGACCACGACGGCCAGGGCCTTGCCGCGGGCGACCTCGCCGACCAGGAGCGGAACCTGGCCGCCCTCGACGACGGCCTGGGCGAACTGGTCGGGGGACATGCCGGAGGAGGCCGCACGCCGCATGAGGTGCTCGGTGAGCTCCTCCTGGTTGACGTTGAGGTTCTCCTTCTTGACCAGCTCGTCGAGGACGAACTGGGTCTTGATGCCCTTGACCGCGGCCTCACGGGTCTCGGTCTCGAACTCCTCGGCGGTCTTGCCCTGGATCTCCAGGTACTTGTCGAGGTCGAGGCCCATCTGGCCGAGCTGGTGGTGCTCCAGGTTGTGCTTGCGGGTGTTGATCTCGTCCTCGAGCAGCTTCTCGGGGACCGGGACCTCGACCAGCTCGAGGAGCTTCTCCAGGACGCGCTCCTGGGCTTGGGTGGCCTGGTCGTACTGCTTCATGTTGGCCAGGCGCTTGCGGCTGTCGGCCTTCAGCTCGTCCAGGGTGTCGAACTCGGAGGCGAGCTGCGCGAACTCGTCGTCCAGCTCGGGCAGTTCGCGGGCGGCGACCTGGGTGACCTTGACGGTGACCTCGGCCTCCTTGCCCGCGGCGGAGCCGCCCTTCAGCTCGGAGGTGAAGGTGCCCTCCTCGCCGGCGGACAGGCCCTTGACGGCGTCGTCGATGCCGTCCAGCAGCTCGCCGGAGCCGATGGTGTAGGAGACGCCGTCGGCGACGCCGTCCTCGAGGACCTCGCCGTCGACCTTGGCCTGCAGGTCGATGGTGACGACGTCGCCGTCCTCGGCGGCGCGCTCCACCGGGGAGGTGGAGGCGAAGCGCTCACGGAGCTGCTCGACGGACTTCTCGATGTCCTCGTCGGTGACCTCGACGGCGTCGACCTCGACCTCGATGCCGGAGTAGTCCGGGATCTCGAGGGCCGGGCGGACGTCGACCTCGGCGGTGAAGTTCAGCGTCTCGCCGTCCTTCAGGTCCGTGATGTCGACCTCGGGCTGGCCCAGCGGGCTGAGCTCGGCCTCGTTGACCGCCTCGGTGTAGAACTTCGGGAGCGCGTCGTTGACGGCCTCCTCCAGCACCGCACCGCGGCCGAACCGCTGGTCGATGACGCGGGCCGGGATCTTGCCCTTGCGGAAGCCCTTCACCGTGACCTGCTGGTTGATCTTCTTGTACGCCGCGTCGAGGCTGTCCTTGAGCTCCTCGAAGGGCACCTCGACAGTGAGCCGAACCCGGGTCGGGTTCAGGGTCTCCACGGCGCTCTTCACGGTTCGGTCTCCTTGTGGCTGACTTCTTGGTTTCTGCCGGAGCCAGACTGGTCCGGCGGATTTCGCCGCCCGGAGGAGTTCGTAGGCCGAGTGGGCCGGGACACACGGGCGCGCAGCTTACATAGTAACCGCAGCCGGTCAGCGCCCCAAAAGGCGATCATCAGGATGCCGTGAGCCGGTGGTCGGGGTGGCGGGATTTGAACCCACGGCCTTCCGCTCCCAAAGCGGACGCGCTACCAAGCTGCGCCACACCCCGTCTGGTGCGACACGTAGGGTACATGTCCCGGCCGATTCCGTCGGCCGGTTTCACCGCCGCCGCGCACACGACATCGCCGCAGTCCAACACGTTGGCCTCCGCGGCGGGCGACCCGCTACGATGCTCTGCAGTGCCACGGTCGCAGACCGGCGGCGCGTTGTCGCGGGCGTAGCTCAATGGTAGAGCCCTAGTCTTCCAAACTAGCTACGCGGGTTCGATTCCCGTCGCCCGCTCCACACGGCTCAGGGCCGGGTGGAGGATCACTCCTCCACCCGGCCCTGGTCGTTTTCCGCAGAGCCCTCATCGTTACCCGCGGAGCCCTGATCGTTTTCCGCGAAGCGGTCGCCTCGCCTCCGCACCCGGTCCCCATGCCCCCCGGCCGCGCGGCGGGCGTGGGTGGGTGGGGCGCGGGGGGGGCGGGGCGTGGGTCAGAAGCTGATCTGGTTGATCGTCTCCGCTATCGAGTTCATGAAGCGGTTGATCGACGGCGCCATTCCGGTCGAGGCGAGGAAGAAGCCGAAGAGGACGGCGACGATGGCCGGGCCGGCCTTGATGCTCCCCCCTCGGATCAGCACCACAAGGATGATCGCCAACAGCAGCACCACGGACAGTGAAATGGCCACAACTGATCACACCTTCGGTCGGTCCGCTCTCCCGGCCCTGGGGCGCGGCCCCGCGCAACCCCAGCCAGAACCATCGTGCCACCAACCCGGCCCTTGTATGCGGGTCGTGACACAACGTCGGGTGCCGGCTCTGTCCCCACGAGACGCCGCACGATAATTCGACGGACACACCGGCACCTGCGGCACAGGAAATTACGCAGCTTGGTTTCCATGCCCACACATCATGTGCGCAGGTAATTCGAATTGATGACACAGAGGCGACGTATGCCCCAATTAGTCAGGATGAATCGGTACATCATGGGCGAACGAGGGGTACCGCCGTGCCCGCCATCACGTGGACAGGGTAGGCAAGTTATGTAAATCAGGGGGTACCCGAACGTGATAACCAGGAATACCAGTCGGGGTTTTACGGAATCCCACAGTCGACGCTAGGGTGCCTGAGATGTTTGAAGCCGCCTCGTCCCCCGGCCAGAACCGCAGACCACTCCCCCCGGCACAGCCGCCGGCCGACGGAGTGCCCGGTCCGCGTACCCCGATGACCGAACAGAAGGGGCGGACGGCGGTGGACAGACCGGGCAAACAGCGCGACTCGTTCTTCGACAACGCCAAGTACCTGGCCATCGCACTGGTCGCGATGGGCCACGCCTGGGAGCCGCTGAAGGGTGACAGCCGCATCCTGGAAGCCCTCTACACGGTCGTGTACACCTTCCACATGCCGGCGTTCATCATCATCTCCGGCTTCTTCTCCCGCAGTTTCGACATGCGCCCGGACCGGCTGAAGCGGCTGATCACCGGTGTGGCCGTGCCGTACGTCCTCTTCGAGACGGCGTACCCGCTCTTCAAGAACGTAGTCGACCACTCCGACGAGGAGATCAGCCTCCTCGATCCCTGGTACCTGACCTGGTTCCTGGTCGCCCTGTTCGTCTGGCGGCTCACCACGCCCGTGTGGAAGCTGGTGCGCTTGCCGCTGCCGGTGGCCATCGGCATCGCCATGCTGGCCAGCGTCACCCCGAACATCGGTGACGACCTCGACCTCCAGCGCGTGCTGCAGTTCCTGCCCTACTTCGTGCTCGGCCTGTGCATGAAGCCCGAGCACTTCCACCTGGTGCGGCGGCGCTGGGTGCGGATCGCCTCGGTGCCGGTGTTCGCGGCCGCGCTCGCGTTCGGCTGGTGGGCGGTGCCGCGCATGAACACGGCGTGGTTCTACCACCGTGACTCCGCGCAGGAGCTGGGCGCGCCGTGGTGGATCGGCCCGGTGATGGTGCTCGCGATGATGGGCTGTTCGCTGCTGCTGACGGCGTGCTTCTTCGCCTGGGTGCCGCGCCGCAGGATGTGGTTCACGGCTCTGGGCGCGGGCACCCTGTACGGCTACCTGCTGCACGGCTTCCTGGTGAAGTTCGCCGACTACCGGGGCTGGTTCGACCACCCCGCGCTGCACCGCCCGCTCGGCGAGATCCTGGTCACCCTCGTCGCGGCCGCCGTCGTCACGCTGCTGTGCACCTCTCCGGTGCGGCGGGTGTTCCGGTTCGCGATGGAGCCGAAGATGGCCTGGGCGTTCAGGCAGGACGCGGCCGAACTGGCCCGCGAACGCCAGCAGAAGGAACGCGAGCGCGAGAAGGTCAGCGCCTAGGCCTCCCCTCTCAGCACCTGGCCCCACCCTGGCCGAGACCGAGAAGTGCCCGCATCCGCGCGTACTTCTCGGTCAGTCGTTTCCGGGTCTGTTCGTCCAGGACCGCCAGCCGGGCCGGGTCGGCGTTGTGCGCCAGGTCGGCCTCCTTCACCAGCAGCGCGCCCGGGGTGGCGAGGATGCGCCGCGCGTACGCCCCGGGTTCCTCACCGGCCCGCTTGGTGACGGCGCGCACGACGGCCTTGGTGCGCTCCGTCAGGGCGGCGCCCTCGAGCCACTCCTCGCTCAGCGCGCCGTCCTCCACGGCGTCGTGCAGCCAGGCCGCCGCGATCTGCTCGGCGTCCCCGCCCCGGGCCCGTACTCCTTCGGCGACGGCCGCGAGGTGCTCGGCGTACGGCCGCCCGGCCTTGTCGGTCTGTCCTTCGTGCGCGGCCCGCGCGAGGTTCTCGACCTCGTCGGGGCCGAGTGGCGTCCCGTTCATCGCCCCAGTGTCCCCGGTGCGCGGGGCGTCCGGTACCCGGGTCAGCGGGGAGCCGACGTGGCCTCGCGGCAGATCAGCAGCAGGGCCCGGTCGTCGTTGACGTCCTTGGCGACCGCCTCGATGAGGTGCCAGGCGGCGCCGTGGAAGCCGCCGGCGACATAGCGGTCGGCCTCGCCGGTGAGCCGGTCGATGCCCTCGACGATGTCCCGGTCGGAGGTCTCCACCAGGCCGTCCGTGAAGAGCATGAGCACGTCACCGGGCCGCAGCGAGCCCTTCATGGAGTCGAACTGGGCGCCGTCGTACACCCCGAGCAGGGGGCCCTCGGCGGCCTTCTCCTCCCAGCGGCCGCTGCCCGCGCTGAGCTGGAGGCCCGGCGGGTGCCCCGCGGAGTACAGCTCGTAGTCGCCGGAGTCCAGGTCCAGGACCAGGTGGATGGAGGTGGCGAAACCCTCGTCCCAGTCCTGGCGGAGCAGGTAGCCGTTGGCCGCCGGGAGGAAGGCGTGCGGCGGCAGGGAGCCGAGCAGGCCGCCGAAGGCGCCGGACAGCAGCAGGGCGCGCGACGCGGCGTCCATGCCCTTGCCGGAGACGTCCGTGAGGACGACCTCGAGGGTGCGGCCCCCGTTGGTGCGGGCCGCGACCACGAAGTCGCCCGAGAACGACTGGCCGCCCGCCGGGCGCAGCGCCATCTCGTGGTGCCAGCCCTGCGGAAGCTTCGGCAGCGTGCTCTGCACCCGGATCCGCTCGCGCAGGTCGAACAGCATGGTGCCGCCGCGCCGCCAGGGCACGCCGACCCGGCTGCGGAACTGCGCGGTGAGCAGCCCGAAGAAGCCGCACGCTGCGACCACCAGGACCACGCCAGGGGTGACCCGCGAGGGTCCCTCGGTGTACGGGCCGAGCCGCACCGACTCCACGATCAGCGCGGTGGCCGCGGCGGCGTACAGGCCGAGCAGGCTGGCCGGGCGCAGCAGCAGGCCGCCCGCGACGATCGGCAGCACCAGCGCGCCCGGCGAGAACCACACCGAGTTGCCGAGTGTCAGGGCCGCGAGGACGGGAATGGTGAGCAACAGGCCGACGAGCGCGATCCAGTCCGAGCCGTCGCCGCGGAAGTAGTCCACGGCGCTTCTGCGCAGGCCGACGCGGACCCGGTGCCACTGCATCTTCCACCGGGCCGTGAACGTCTCGGCCTTCGAGCGCCGCGCTCGTCCTGCTGCCATCAGTTCGGGACCCTATCCATCGGACCAGCCACTTGGCACGGGAGGTCCCACTTGTCCCCCGTGCGAGGCTCCGCTTCGCGGTTCGACTTCACAGTGAACGGCACTCGGGGCCGTCGCGCCGCCGCCTGGGAGAAATTCGCTGGCTCGTCCCGGGACGCGCTGATAGGCATGGCTCATGGCGACCGAGCGTGTGACCGAGCTGACAGTGCTGCGCCCCGAGGAGTGGGACGGGTGGTTCGACCACCTGGTCCGTGCCTTCGGCGCCGGTGAGGCCTCCGCGGAGGAGCGCGAACTGGACCGGTCGGTCACCGAGTTCGACCGTTCCCTGGCCGCGCGGGACGGGGACACGCTCGTGGGGACGGCCGGGGCCTTCAGCTTCCGGATGACCGTGCCGGGCGGCTCCCAGGTGCCCACCGCGGGCGTCACCATGGTGAGCGTGGCCGCCACGCACCGGCGGCGCGGGGTGCTGACCTCGATGATGCGCCGCCAGCTCGACGACGTGCGCGCGCTCGGTGAGCCGCTGGCGGCGCTGACCGCCTCCGAGCCGGCGATCTACGGCCGCTTCGGGTACGGCGCGGCGACCTTCCAGCTGCACGCGGAGATCGACACGAGCCGGGTGGACCTGGCCCCGGTCGCCGGCACGGGGGAGGTTCGGCTGCGGTACGCGCAGCCCGCCGAGGTGCTGGCCGAGTGCGAGGCGGTGTACGCGGCGCTGGTGCCCCGCAGGCCCGGGATGCTGGCCCGGCAGCCGGGCTGGGATCAGGTGGGCCTCGTCGACCCGGCGAGCGACCGGGACGGCGCGTCGGCGCTGCAGTGCGTGGTGGCCGAGCGGGACGGCGCGGTCACCGGGTTCGCCCGGTTCCGCACCAAGCTCGGCTGGGGTCCGAGCGGGCACGACGGCACGGTGACGCTGGAGGACCTGGCCGCGCTGGACCCGGCGACCGACGCGGCGCTGTGGCGCTTCCTGTTCGACATCGACCTGATGACGACCCTGAACGTGCGCGGGCGGCCGGTGGACGACGCCTGGCAGTACCTGGCCTCCGACATCCGGCGCTGCCGGCCGCGCTTCCGGGACGCGTGCCATCTCCGCCTCGTCGAGGTCGGTGCGGCGCTGTCGGCCCGTACCTACCAGACGCCGGTGGACGTCGTGTTCGAGGTGGAGGACGCCTTCTGTCCCTGGAACGCGGGGCGTTGGCGGCTGACCGGCGACGCGAAGGGCGCGTCCTGCGAGCGCACCCGGGACGCCGCCGACCTGGAGCTGTCCGTACGGGAGTTGGGGACGGCGTACCTGGGCGGGGTGTCGCTGCTGTCGCTGGCGGCGGCCGGGCGGGTGCGGGAGCTGCGGCCGGGGGCGCTGGCGGAGGCGTCGGTGGCGTTCGGCTCGCCGGTGGCGCCGTGGCTGCCGCACGGCTTCTGACGCCGGCCGGCTGAGCCCCGCCCGTCCCCTCCGGTCAGGGTTTCTGGCAGGTGGGGCACCAGAAGAGGTTGCGGGCGGCCAGGCCGGCGGTGCGGATGCCGGTGCCGCAGATGTGGCAGGGCCGGGTGGCCCGACGGTAGACGTACACCTCGCCGCCGTGGTCGTCCACGCGGGGCGGGCGGCCCATGGCCTCGGGGGTGTGCTCGGGGCGGACGGTGTCGATGCGGTTGTTCCGCACGCCCTCGCGCATGAGCGCGACCAGGTCGGCCCAGATCGCCTCCCACTCGGCCGGGGTGAGGTCCCGGCCGACGCGGTAGGGGTCGATGCCGTGCCGGAAGAGGACCTCGGCCCGGTACACGTTGCCGACACCGGCGATGACCTTCTGGTCCATCAGCAGCGCGGCGACGGTCGTACGGCTGCGGGAGATCCTGCGGTACGCGGCGCCCGGGTCGGCGTCCGCGCGGAGCGGGTCGGGGCCGAGGCGGTCGTGCACCGCCCGCTTCTCGGCGTCGGTGATGAGCGCGCAGGTGGTGGGGCCGCGCAGGTCGACGTGGGCGGTGTCGTGGGCGAGCCGGAGCCGGACGGTGTCGGTGGGCGGGGGCGCGGGGGCCGGGCCGAAGGCGACCTTGCCGAAGAGGCCGAGGTGGATGTGGACCCAGTCGGCGTCCCGGAACCGGAGGAAGAGGTGCTTGCCGTGGGCCTCGGTGGCGGTCAGGAGGGCACCGTCCAGCAGGTCCGCCGCGTCGGAGAACTTGCCCTGGGGGCTGGTCACCCGGGGGGCGGTGCCCTGGAAGCGCTCGGCGTAGTCCTTGGCCAGCCGGTGGATGGTGTGCCCTTCTGGCACGGCTGAGGTGTCCTTTCCTGCCGCTTCCCGCCGGCCCGTCCCGGCCGGTGGAGAGGCTACGAGGGCCCGGTACCGGGCCGGGCCCTCGTGGGCGCTACTGCTGCGGGTGGTGGGCCGGGATCGGGGGCAGGTCGCCGGTCGTCTCGTAGGCGGCGAGCATGTCGATGCGGCGGATGTGACGCTCGTCACCGGAGAACGGGGTGTTGAGGAACACCTCGACGAACTTCGTCGCCTCCTCCGTGCTGTGCATGCGCGCGCCCACCGCGACGACGTTGGCGTCGTTGTGCTGGCGGCCGAGGCCGGCCGTCTCCTCGCTCCAGGCCAGCGCCGCGCGCACACCCTTCACCTTGTTCGCGGCGATCTGCTCCCCGTTGCCGGAGCCGCCGATCACGATGCCGAGCGCGTCGGGGTCGGCGGCGGTCCGCTCGGCCGCGCGCAGGCAGAAGGGCGGGTAGTCGTCCTGGGCGTCGTAGATGTGGGGCCCGCAGTCGACGGGCTCGTGCCCCGCCGCCTTGAGCCAGTCGACGAGGTGGTTCTTGAGTTCGTAGCCCGCATGGTCGGAGCCGAGATACACGCGCATGGGACGAGTGTGACACGCCCGTTTCAGGGCAGCAGCCGCGGGTGTGACATCGGCGGAATGTGAGTCCGGCCATAGATCCTCAAGAGAACCTCAAGTAACAATCCGGATTCAGAGGTTCCTGAATCCGTTCACCTCGGATTCACTGGACCGGCTCGTACACCGCTCGTGCGGGCAGCTCCACCTGGCGTAAAGGAAATCCGTCCATGACCCCTGGTTCGGGCCTTCAAGCAGGACTGAAAAACCGCCACCTGACGATGATCGCGATCGGTGGCGTCATCGGAGCCGGCCTCTTCGTCGGCTCCAGTACCGGTATCGCTACCGCGGGACCGGGCATCCTTCTGTCGTACGCGCTCGTCGGCACACTCGTGGTGCTGGTGATGCGCATGCTCGGCGAGATGTCCGCCGCCAACCCCACCTCCGGTTCGTTCTCCGCGCACGCCGACCGCGCGCTGGGACCGTGGGCCGGTTTCTCCATCGGCTGGCTCTACTGGTTCTTCTGGGTCGTCGTGCTGGCCGTGGAGGCCACCGCCGGCGCGAAGATCCTCGAGGGCTGGATCCCGGCCGTGCCGCAATGGGGCTGGGCGCTCATCGTGATGACCGTCCTGACCGCGACCAACCTGGTCTCGGTCGGCTCCTACGGCGAGTTCGAGTTCTGGTTCGCCGGCATCAAGGTCGTGGCGATCGGCGCGTTCATCGTGGTCGGCCTGCTGGCCGTGTTCGGCGTGCTGCCGGGCGCGCACACCGACAAGGCGAGTTTCGCCAACCTCACCTCGCACGGCGGCTTCCTGCCACACGGACCGGGAGCGATCCTCACGGGTGTGCTGCTGGTCGTCTTCTCCTTCATGGGCAGCGAGATCGCGACCCTGGCGGCCGGCGAGTCGGAGGACCCGCAGCGCGCCGTCACCAAGTCCACCAACAGCATCATCTGGCGTATCGGCGTCTTCTACCTGGGCTCGATCCTGATCGTCGTCACGCTGCTGCCGTGGAACGACCCGGCCATCGCGAAGGACGGCTCGTACGTCGCCGCCCTGGGCTCCCTGGGCATCCCGCACGCCGGCCAGGTCATGAACTTCATCGTGCTGACGTCGGTGCTGTCCTGCCTGAACTCCGGTCTGTACACGGCCTCCCGGATGGCCTTCTCGCTCGGCCAGCGCGGTGACGCCCCCAAGGCGTTCGCGCGGACCACGTCCCGCGGTGTGCCGCGGGCCGCGATCCTCGCGTCCGTGCTCTTCGGCTTCGCCGCCGTCTTCTTCAACTACAAGTTCCCGGACACGGTCTTCCTCTTCCTGCTGAACTCCAGCGGCGCGGTCGCCCTGTTCGTGTGGCTGGCGATCTGCTTCTCGCAGCTGCGCATGCGGCGGATCATCCAGCGGGAGGCGCCCGAGAAGCTCGTCGTGAAGATGTGGCTGTACCCGTACCTGACGTGGGCGACGGCCGTGCTGATCATCGGCATCTTCGGCTACATGCTGACCGACACCGAGGGTGAGAGCAGCGGGCGGACGACCGTGGAGCTGTCCCTGCTGGTGGCCGCCGTCGTGATCGCGGCCTCTCTGATCAAGCAGAAGATCGCGGGCCGCCGGCCGGCTCCGGCCGTGGAGGACACGGCGGAGAAGGTGTCCGTCGGCTGACCGCACCCGGCCCAGCGCCATGACGAAGGGGAGGGAGTCCCATCGGGACTCCCTCCCCTTCGTCGTTCGTACGCCCGGCCGGGGCGCGGCCCCCACAGGGGCGTGGCGTCAGCGCCGGCCGGTGAGCTTCCAGGCGGCGGGCAGCGCGCCCATGGCGAGGGCGGCCTTCAGGGCGTCGCCGATCAGGAACGGGGTGAGGCCGGCGGCGACGGCCTGGGAGAAGGACAGGTGGGCGGCCAGGGCCAGGTACGGCACACCGACCGCGTAGATGATCGCCTCACCGAGGACCATCGTGCCCGCCATGCGCAGCGGGGAGCGGTCGGCGCCGCGGCGGGCCAGGGCGCCGACGGCGGCGGAGGCGAGCAGCATGCCGAGGACGTAACCGAAGGAGACGGCGCCCGCGCCGGAGCCGCCGTCCGCGAACCACGGCAGGCCGGCCACGCCCGCGAGCGTGTACAGGGCGAGGGAGAGGAAGCCGCGGCGGGCGCCGAGGGCGGTGCCGACGAGCAGCGCGGCGAAGGTCTGGCCGGTCACCGGCACCGGGGAGCCGGGCACGGGCACCGAGAGCTGGGCCGCGAGGCCGGTGAGCACGGCGCCGCCGAGCACCAGCGCGATGTCGCGGGTCCGCGAAGCGGGCAGCAGGTCGGCGAGGACTTCACCGGGGCGGACGGTTGCGGTGGCGGTGCTCATGGGGACTCCGCGTGGGGCGAGGGCAGATGGGACACCGTGACGCTATCCCGGCGGCCTCGCGGTGATCACCGTCAGCGATCGACAAAGGGGGGAACGAGGGCTTGGTGGGCTCCCGACAAAGGGTGGCGGTTACACCCGGTACGGCGTGACAACGGTCACTGAGGTGGGGATGCGCAGCTCACTCGCAGGACCGCCGGCGGAACTGTGGAACCCCGCCAAGGAACCCTAGTGGACTGGTCGGATTCCCCCTACCTGCCCTACGCTTCCGGCATGGTTGCCCAGGCCCGGTACTTCACGTCGCGTCGCTATGTCGACCTGCGACGGCAGGGCACGGCCACCTGTCGCCGTCCGGGGTAGGGGCGCACCCCGGCGCGCCCTCGCCCTCCGAGACGTGTCGGCCCCGTTCCCGAGGACGGTCCCCCATGCCCCGTACCGCGGCATCCACCCTTGTCTCCCCCTTTCCCCGCGCCGCCGACAGCGACCGGCGGCGCACCAGTGCCAGCGGCGTGCTGCGGTCCGTGCTGGAGCACGGGCCGGTGGCGCGCAGCACCGTCGCCCGGCTGACCGGGCTGTCCCCCGCGGCCGTGACCGAGCACTGCGCCCGGCTTGCCGGGCTCGGGCTGCTCCGTGAGGAGGCGGAGCCGCGCCGCTCGAACGGCGTGGGCCGGCCGCACGTCCCCGTCGACCTCGACACCGGGCGGTTCGTGGTCGGCGGGGTGCACGTGGCCGTGCCGTACACCACGGTCGCGCTGCTCGACCTGCGCGGCCGGGTGGTCGCCCGGCGCGAGCTGAAGCACGAACGGCCGGACCCGGAACGAGTGCTGGCCCACGCCGCCGACGGGCTGGCGGCGCTGCTCGCGCGAGCGCCGGACCGCCGCCCGCTGGGCGTCGGTGTCGCCGTCGGCGGCTGGGTGGACCGGGAGTCCGGCACCGTCGTCGAGCACGAACTGCTGGGCTGGCGCGAGGTGCCGGTACGGGAGCTGCTCGAGGACCGCACCGGCCTGCCCGTCCATGTCGACGGACACGCGCGGGCACTGGTGAGCGGGGAGCGGCTGTTCGGGCGGGCCCGGGGCAGCCGGAGCGTGCTGCACCTGTTCGTCGGCAACATGGTCGACGCGGCGTTCGCCACCAACGACGAGGTGCACCACGGGCCGCGCTCGCAGGCCGGTGCGATCGCCCACTTCCCGGTGCCGGGCGGCACCGAGCCGTGCGTCTGCGGCCGAATCGGCTGCCTGCAGGCCGAGTTGAGCGAGCGGACGCTGTGCCGGCGGGCCCGGACGGCCGGGGTGACCGACTCGGCCAATCCGATGCACGTGGTGGCCGCGGCGGCGGCCGGTGACGCGGTGGCCCGGCGGCTGCTGGTGGAGCGGGCGCGGGCGACGGGGCGGGCGGCCGGGCTGCTGCTGGACGTGCTCAACCCGGAGACGGTCGTGGTGACCGAGGTGGGCACGATGCGCTTCGACGACTGCCTGACCGCGCTGCGCGAGGCGGCCGGGAAACGACGCGCGGCGGCCGTGGTGCCGACGAGCTTCCCTGATTCGGTGCTCGCGGTGGCGGGCGGCTCGGTGATGCTGGACGTGCTGTTCCGGGATCCGCTGGGCGCGTTCACCTGAGGCTATTTAATTCAGAAACTCGGAATGTTGACAGGGGGCGGCGATGGCGGCGAACATGCTGGTCATGAACCCGCTCACGAGCTGTCGCACCCTCTGTTGCTGACATGTTGCCGCGCATGAAGCGCGTGTTTCCGTCTGCGTGAGTTCTCTTTCCCCAAGCTCTCCGATGAGCTTTTCTTCCGGCTTTCCGCCGGGAATTCCGGCTGCCTTCCGGCTTGCCTTTCCGCTTTGCGTACCCAGGGAGTCCTCCCATGTCTGCTCCGCCTGTCACCGGTCTCGACCGCCGCCTGTTCCTGACCTCCCTGCTCGGCGCGTCCGCCGCCGTCGCGGGTCTCAGCGGCTGCGCGGGCGGCAGTGCCGCCGCCGACACCGAGGGCGCCCTCACCCGCCCCCTCGCCGCCAAGGTCCCGGCCGGCACCAGCCTGAAGATCTCCTCCTACCAGAACGTCCAGCAGCTCCAGTTCAAGCTGGCCAAGCTGCCCGCGCTGCCGTTCAAGGTGTCCGACTGGCTCAACATCGGGGCCGGCCCGGACGTCATCAACGCCTTCCGCGCCAAGTCCCTCGACCTCGCCAACAACGCGGGCATCCCGCCGATCCAGGCGCACTACCAGGGCTTCGACGCGCGGATCGTGGCGATCAACGTGACCCGCAAGCCCAACTACCTCTTCGCCACCAAGCCCGGCAGCGACATCCGCACGACCGAGGACTTCCGCGGCCGGAAGCTCGCCTTCTCGCAGGGCCAGGCCCAGGGCGTCGTGCTGCTGCGGGCGCTGAAGAAGGCGGGCCTGAAGTACGACCAGGTGACGCTGGTCCCGCTGACCAGCAACCAGTTCCTGACCGCCCTGCAGTCCGGCCAGGTCGACGTGGCCCCGCTCAGCAACAGCCAGGCGCCCGCCTATCTCAAGCAGTACGGGAGCAAGGGCGCCCGCGTCATCAAGACCGACGTCGTCGACCTGCTCAACCTGCTGTGGGCGCCGCGGTCCGTGCTCGCCGACCCGGCGAAGGCCGCCGCGGTCGCCGCGTACATCCCGCACTGGGCCCGGGGCCAGGTGTGGCAGTACGAGCACCCGGACGTGTGGAACGAGGAGTTCTACGTCAAGACGCAGAACCTGACCCTCGACCAGGCGAAGTCCATCACCGCGCTCGCCAACAAGCCGCTGTTCCCGCCGAGCTGGGACGAGGCGATCAGGTGGGAGCAGGAGACGGCCGATCTGCTCGCCGAGGGCGGGTTCGTGAAGAGGTTCGACGTCTCCTCGCTCTTCGACCACCGCTTCGAGGCCATCGCCGCCAGGGCCGTACCGGCGGAGTACCGGAGGTGAGCGCCGTGACCACGACCACGACCGCCGTGGCGGCACCGGCCGCCGCTGAGGAACTGCCCCAGGTCCGCCGGCGCCGGCGGCTCTCCCCCGGGCGCCGGCTGCCCGCCGCCCGGCTCGCCGGCCCGCTCGCCGTCGTCGCCCTGTGGGCCGTCGCCTCGGCGGCGGGCGCGCTCGACCCGGGCGCGATACCGGCGCCCTGGACGGTGCTGAGGACCGCCGGCCACCTGTGGACCGACGGCACGCTCCCCACGGACGTGCTCACCTCGCTCAGGCGGGCCGCCTACGGCTTCGCGATCGGGCTGACCGCGGGTGTGCTGCTCGCGCTGGTCTCCGGGCTCAGCCGGGCCGGGGAGGCGCTGATCGACGGGACGGTGCAGCTCAACCGGGCGATCCCGACCCTCGGTCTGATCCCGCTGTTCATCCTCTGGCTGGGCATCGGCGAGACCTTCAAGATCGCCATCATCGCGATCGTCGTCTACATCCCCATCTACCTGAACACGCACTCCGCGCTGTCCGGTATCGACACCCGGTTCGTCGAACTCGCGGAGGTGCAGGGCCTGTCCAGGTTCGCCTTCGTCCGGCGGGTGGTGATACCCGGGGCGCTGCCCGGATTCTTCGTGGGTCTCCGGCTCGGCGTCACCGGCTCCTGGCTGGGCCTGGTGGTCCTGGAGCAGATCAACGCCACCAGCGGCCTCGGCTACATGATGTTCCAGGCGCAGAACTACGGCCAGAGCGACGTCATCCTGGTCGGCCTGCTGATCTACGGCGTCTTCGGCCTGATCTCCGACAGCGTGGTCCGTCTCATCGAACGGAGGGTGCTGTCGTGGCGCCGCACACTGAGCAGCTGACCCGGCCCGCGGTACGACTGCGTGGCCTGACCCGGTCGTTCGGCGGCCGGACCGTCCTCGACGGCATCGATCTCGATCTGCCCGCCGGCCAGTTCACGGCCCTGCTCGGGCACAGCGGTTCGGGCAAGTCGACCCTGCTGCGGGCCGTCGCCGGACTCGATCACGGAGTGGCGGGCAGCGGACAGCTCAGCGCCCCGGAGCGGGTGTCGGTGGTCTTCCAGGACTCCCGGCTGCTGCCCTGGGCCCGGGTGCTGGACAACGTCCTGCTCGGCACCGAGGGCAAGGACGCGGAAGAGCGCGGCCGGGCCGCCCTTGAGGAGGTGGGCCTCGGCGGCCGTGAGCGGGCCTGGCCGGGCGAGCTGTCCGGTGGCGAGGCCCAGCGGGCCGCCCTCGCCCGCTCGCTGGTCCGCGAGCCGGAACTGCTGCTGGCGGACGAGCCGTTCGGGGCGCTGGACGCGCTGACCCGGATCCGGATGCACAACCTGCTGCGCGAACTGTGGAAGCGGCACCGGCCCTCGGTGCTGCTCGTCACCCACGACGTGGACGAGGCGATCGTGCTCGCCGACCGGGTCCTCGTCCTGGACCGGGGCCGGATCGGCCTCGACCTGACCATCGACCGTCCCCACCCGCGCTCCTACCGGGAGCCGGTGCTGGGCGAGTACCGCGAGCGGCTGCTGGCCGCGCTCGGTGTCACGGAGGACCACGAGTGACCACGAGACAGCTTCACCTCAACGCCTTCCTGATGAACACCGGCCACCACGAGGCGTCGTGGCGACTGCCGGAGAGCGACCCGTACGCGCACGTCGACCTCGCCCACTACGTGCGGCTGGCCCGGATCGCCGAGCGCGGCACCTTCGACTCGCTCTTCCTCGCCGACGGCCCGCAGCTGTGGAGCAACCTCGCCCAGCGCCCGGCCGGCGCCCTGGAACCGCTCACCCTGCTCACCGCGCTGGCGACGGCCACCGAGCACATCGGGCTGATCGCCACCGCCTCCACCTCCTACAACTCCCCCTACAACCTGGCCCGCAGGTTCGCCTCCCTGGACATCGTCAGCGGCGGCCGGGCCGGCTGGAACATCGTCACCACGGCGGGCCGGGAGGCCGCCCGCAACTTCGGTCTGGACGCCGAACCCGCGCACGCCGAGCGGTACGCCCGCGCGGCCGAGTTCCTCGACGTGTCCCTCAAGCTCTGGGACAGCTGGGAGGACGACGCGATCGTCGCCGACAAGACGGCCGGCGTCTGGGGCGACGACAGCAAGATCCACCCGCCCCGGCACAAGGGGACGTACTTCGGCGTCGAGGGCGCCCTCAACGTGCCGCGGTCCCCGCAGGGCTACCCGCTGCTGGTGCAGGCCGGCTCCTCCGAGGACGGCAAGGACTTCGCCGCCCGGTACGCGGAGGCGGTGTTCACCGCCCAGCAGACCCTCGCGGACGCCCAGGCCTTCTACGCCGACCTCAAGTCCCGTACGGCCGGGGCGGGCCGGGACCCCGGGCACATCAAGGTACTGCCCGGCATCGTCCCGGTGCTCGGCTCGACCGAGGCCGAGGCGCGGGCCGGCGAGCAGGTGCTCGAGGACCACATCGTCCCCGAGCACGGCCGGGCGAGGCTGGAGAACCTGCTGCACCTGGAGCCCGGCACCCTCGACCTGGACCGGCACCTGCCCGAGGACCTGCCGCCGGAGTCCGCCATCGAGGGCGCCAAGAGCCGCTACACCCTCGTGGTGGAGCTGGCCCGGCGCGAGCGGCTGACCGTACGCCAGCTCATCGGACGGCTCGGGGGCGGACGCGGGCACCTCACCTTCGCCGGGACGCCCGAGCAGGTCGCCGGCCAGATCGAGACCTGGTTCACCCAGGGCGCCGCCGACGGCTTCAACATCATGCCCGCCGTGCTGCCCTCCGGTCTGGAGGCCTTCGTCGAGCACGTCGTGCCGATCCTGCGCGAGCGCGGCCTGCTGCGCACCGACTACGGCTCCCGGCAAACCCTGCGGGAGCGCTACGGACTGCCCCGGCCCGCCAACCAGTACCTCACGCCCGCCCTCGTCTGAAAGGACCACCGCACATGTCCCTCGAGATCACCAAGGTCACCGCTCGCATCGGCGCCCGGGTCTCCGGCGTCGACATCTCCCGGCCGCTCGCCGCCGAGGAGGTCGCCGGCATCCGCGAGGCGCTGAACGCCCACAAGGCGCTCGTCTTCGACGACGTGCACCTGGACGACGCCGGCCAGCAGGCCTTCGTCCGCCACCTCGGCGACCTCACCACCGCCCATCCGACGGTGGGCGCCGTCGACGGCTCCCCGAACGTGCTGCCCGTGGACAGCGAGCGGGGCCGCGCCAACCACTGGCACACCGACGTCACCTTCGTCCTGAACCCGCCGCAGGCCAGCACCCTGCGCTCGATCACCGTCCCGCCGTACGGCGGCGAGACCCTGATCGCCAACACGGCGGGCGCGTACCGCGACCTGCCCGAGCCGCTGCGCCGGCTCGCCGACACCCTGTGGGCCGAGCACACCAACGACTACGACTACGCGGTGCCGGACGAGTCGATCGACGAGGACAAGGCCGCCCAGCGCGCCCAGTTCACCTCCATCAAGTACCGCACCGCCCACCCTGTGGTCCGCGTGCACCCGCTGACCGGTGAGCGTGGGCTGTTCATCGGCGGGTTCGCGCAGCGGATCGTGGGCCTCTCGGTGGGCGAGTCCCGCAAGATCCTCGACCTGCTGCAGGCGTACGTCACCCGCCCGGAGAACGTGCTGCGCCACCGCTGGTCGCCGAACCAGCTCGTGCTCTTCGACAACCGCATCACCCAGCACTACGCCATCGACAACTACGACGGGCAGCCGCGCCGGCTGCACCGGGTGACCGCCGCCGGTGACATCCCCGTCGGCATCGAGGGCAAGGAGAGCTACTCGATCGAGGGCGACGCCTCGCACTACACCCCCGTCGCCGCGTAACCGGAGTCTCACCCTTCGTGCAGCGCGTGTCCGGATGCTGGGCGGTCTCTTCGCGTGAGCGAACGGGCCGCCCAGACTGGCCGGGTTTTTGCCCGCCGATGACTGGACGAGCCGCGCCCATGCCCCACAGCACCCTCGAGACGCCACCGCGGCAGCGGTCCGGCGACTCCCTCTCCCACGGTCTCAAGCAGCGCCACCTGTCGATGATCGCCCTCGGCGGAGTGATCGGCGCCGGACTGTTCGTCGGCTCCGGCGCCGGTATCGCGGCCGCCGGACCCTCCATCGTCGTCGCGTACGCCGTCTCCGGCGTGCTGGTGATGCTGGTGATGCGGATGCTCGGCGAGATGTCGGCCGCCTACCCGTCCTCGGGATCGTTCTCCGCCCACGCCGAGCGGGCCATCGGCCCGTGGGCCGGGTTCGCCGCCGGCTGGTCCTTCTGGGTGCTGCTGTGCACCGCGGTGGGCCTGGAGGGCATCGGCGCCGCGAACATCGTGCAGGGCTGGCTGCCGCACACCCCGCAGTGGCCCTGGGTGGCCCTGTTCATGCTGGTGTTCTGCGGTGCGAACCTCGCGGCGGTGAAGAACTTCGGCGAGTTCGAGTTCTGGTTCGCGGCGCTGAAGGTCGGCGCGATCAGCCTGTTCCTGGTCCTCGGCGGGCTGGCCATCGCGGGCGTCCTGCCCGGCACCCACTCCCCCGGCACCTCCCACCTCGGCGACTTCCTGCCGAACGGCAGCGAGGGCCTGGTGGTCGGCCTGCTGGCCTCGGTCTTCGCCTACGGCGGCCTGGAGACGGTCACCATCGCGGCGGCCGAGTCGCAGGACCCGGTCAAGGGCGTGGCGAGCGCCGTGCGCACCGCGATGTGGCGGATCGCCCTGTTCTACATCGGCTCGATGGCGGTCATCGTCACCTTGGTCCCGTGGAACGCGAAGTCGGTCGTGACGGACGGCCCGTACGTCGCCGCCCTGCGGCAGATCGGCCTCCCCGGCGCCGACCAGGTGATGAACGTGGTCATCCTGGTGGCCCTGCTGTCGGCGATGAACGCCAACATCTACGGCTCCTCGCGCATCGCCTACTCGCTGGTCGAGCGCGGCCAGGGCCCGAAGGTGCTGGCGAAGGTCTCCGGCGGGGTGCCGCGGATCGCCGTCCTCGTATCGTCGGTCGTCGGCTTCGGGTGCGTGCTGCTCAGCTACTGGCGGCCGGACGACGTCTTCGCCTGGCTGCTGAACATGATCGGCGCGGTGATCCTGGTCGTCTGGATCTTCATCGCGGTCTCCCAGCTCCTGCTGCGCCGCCGTATCGAGCGGGAGGCGCCCGAGAAGCTCGTCGTGCGGATGTGGGCGTTCCCGTACCTCACCTGGATCGCCCTGGCCGGCATGGCGGCGATCTTCGTCCTCATGGCCCGGGAGCCGGACACCCGGCTGCAGCTGCTGTCGACCGGCGGCATGACGCTGTTCCTCGCGGCCGTGGGCTATGCCTGGCAGCGGGCCCGCGCCAGGAGCTGACCCGCCCCCGCCCCGCTTCCGACCCGAAGGCCCCCGCGTGCGACACGCGGGGGCCTTCGCGTTGCCCCGCGTTGTTATTGCTAACGTGTAGTTGCAAGAGACTTGCAATAAGGTTCGGAGGGGAACCCGCCCATGCCCGTGTACTCGCTGCCCGACCTGCCCTACGACTACTCGGCGCTCGCGCCCGTGATCAGCCCCGAGATCATCGAGCTGCACCACGACAAGCACCACGCGGCCTACGTGAAGGGCGCCAACGACACCCTGGAGCAGCTCGCCGAGGCGCGGGAGAAGGAGGCGTGGGGCGGCGTCAACGGCCTGGAGAAGAACCTGGCCTTCCACCTCTCCGGGCACATCCTGCACTCGATCTACTGGCAGAACATGACGGGCCCGAAGGACGGCGGCGGCGAACCGCTGGCGGCCGACGGCCTGGGCGAGCTTGCCGAGGCGATCAAGGAGTCGTTCGGCTCCTTCGCCGCCTTCCGGGCCCAGCTCTCCAAGGCAGCCGCCACCACCCAGGGTTCGGGCTGGGGCGTGCTGGCGTACGAGCCGCTGAGCGGCCGGCTGATCGTGGAGCAGGTCTACGACCACCAGGGCAACGTCGGCCAGGGATCGACCCCGATCCTCGTCTTCGACGCCTGGGAGCACGCCTTCTACCTGCAGTACCGCAACCAGAAGGTGGACTTCGTCGAGGCCATGTGGCAGGTGGTGAACTGGCAGGACGTGGCCCGGCGCCTGGAGGCCGCCAGGTCCCGCGCGGACGTGCTGCTGCTCACCCCCTGAGAACGTCCTGCCTCGTGATCGTCTTCTCACCCTTCACGGCGGCAGGCGGATGAGGGAGGGCCCCCGCGAGGACGTGACTCGCGGGGGCCCTCCTGCTGTGCGCGGGCTCTACAGGTTGCTGAAGTCCGGGCCCTTGGTGCGGGTCCGCTTGATCTCGTAGAAGCCGGGGACGGAGGCGACCGCGAGGGTGCCGTCCCACAGACGGGCCGCCTCCTCGCCCTTGGGGGCGGGGGTGACGACCGGGCCGAAGAAGGCGATCTGCTCGCCGTCGGGGCCCGGCACCGCGATGACCGGGGTGCCGACGTCCTGGCCGACCTTCTCGATGCCCTCCTTGTGGGAGGCGCGCAGCTCGGCGTCGAACTCGAAGTCCTGCTGCTCGGCGTACTCGATCAGGTCGGCCGGCAGGCCGACGTCCGCGAGCGCGCCCGCGACGGCCTCCACGGTGGGGCCCTCGCCGTTGTTGTGGATGCGGGTGCCGAGCGCCGTGTAGAGCGGGCCGAGGATGTCCGCACCGTGCTTCTGCCAGGCGGCGGTCACCACGCGCACCGGCTGCCAGGCCTTGGTGGCGAGCATGTCCCGGTATTCCTCGGGCAGCTCGTCCAGCCGGTTCTCGTTGAGGACGGCGAGGCTCATGATGTGCCACCTGACCTCGATGTCCCGGACCTTCTCGACCTCCAGCACCCAGCGGGAGGTCATCCAGGCCCAGGGGCACAGCGGGTCGAACCAGAAGTCCACGGGGGTCTTGCCGGAGGGGGTCGCGGTCTCGGACATGCTTCTCCTCAGCGAAGGTCTTTTGAAGCGGCAACAGCCCCGCCGCTCCCGCCATTCCCGCCCCGGGCCGCGTCGAGGGGTTTCCCTGATGTGCCGTGTCAGGTGCGCATGGCAGGATCGGTCCTGTTGTGAGGTGTCCAAGCGACCACAAGGGAGTGCCACGACGTGCCCGGTGAGAATCTGACCCGCGACGAGGCCCGGGAGCGGGCCGCCCTGCTGTCGGTGGACGGCTACGAGGTGGCGCTGGACCTGCGGTCCGCCGTCGGGGACGGGGGCGCCGAACCGCGCACCTTCCGCTCGGTGACGGTGATCAGGTTCCGCTGCAACGAGCCGGGCGCGTCGAGCTTCGCCGACCTGATCGCGCCGAGCGTGACCTCGGTCACACTCAACGGGAGGGACCTGGACCCCGGCGCGGTCTTCGACGGCTCCCGGATCCTGCTGGAGGACCTGGCCGCCGAGAACGAGCTGACGGTCGACGCCCAGTGCGCCTACTCCCGCACCGGTGAGGGCATGCACCGCTTCGTCGACCCCGAGGACGGCGAGGTCTACCTCTACACCCAGTACGAGCCGGCCGACGCCCGCCGGGTCTACGCCAACTTCGAGCAGCCGGACCTGAAGGCGCCGTACCGCTTCGAGGTGCGGGCGCCCGAGGGCTGGACGGTGTGGAGCAACGGCGCGGGTGAACTCGGCGACGGCGTCTGGCGGTTCGCGGAGACCAAGCCGATCTCGACGTACATCACCTGCGTGGTGGCGGGGCCGTACCACTATGTGACGGACCACTACGAGCGGGTCTTCGAGGACGGCACGAAGCTGGAGATCCCGCTGGGCGCGATGTGCCGCAAGGGGCTCGCACCGCACTTCGACGCCGAGGACGTCTTCCTGGTCACCAAGCAGGGCCTGGACTTCTTCCACGACCACTTCGACTACCCGTACCCGTTCGGGAAGTACGACCAGGCGTTCGTCCCCGAGTACAACCTCGGGGCGATGGAGAACCCGGGTCTGGTGACCTTCCGCGAGGAGTACATCTTCCGCGGCAAGGTGACGCAGGCGTCGTACGAGGCGCGGGCCAACGTGATCCTGCACGAGATGGCCCACATGTGGTTCGGCGACCTGGTCACCATGGAGTGGTGGGACGACCTGTGGCTGAAGGAGTCCTTCGCGGACTTCATGGGCACGTTCGTGAACGTCGGCGCGACCCGCTTCACCGACGCCTGGATCACCTTCGCCAACCGCCGCAAGGCCTGGGCCTACCGCGCGGACCAGCTGCCCTCCACGCACCCGATCACCGCGGACATCCGCGACCTGCAGGACGCCAAGCTCAACTTCGACGGCATCACGTACGCCAAGGGCGCCTCCGTGCTCAAGCAGCTCGTGGCGTACGTCGGCCAGGACGCCTTCCTCGAGGGCGCCCGCCGCTACTTCAAGCGCAACGCCTACGGCAACACCCGCCTGGGCGACCTGCTGTCGGTACTGGCGGAGACCAGCGGCCGCGACATGACGGTGTGGGCCCGTTCCTGGCTGCAGACGGCCGGCGTCAACTCGCTGACCCCGCAGGTGCTGCTGGACACCGAGGGCGGCCGGATCGCCGAGCTCGCCGTGGTCCAGGATGCGCCCGAGGCCCACCCCGAGCTGCGTCCCCACCGGGTCGCGGTGGGCCTGTACCGGCGTACGCCCGAGGGCGCGCTGGAGCGGTACGCGCGCGTGGAGACGGACGTCGAGGGCCCGCGTACGGTCGTGGCGGAGCTGGCCGGTGCCCAGGCGCCGGAGCTGGTGCTGGTCAACGACGACGACCTGACGTACTGCAAGGTCCGCTTCGACGAGACCTCGCTGGCCACCCTGCGCGAGCACCTGGGCTCGCTCACCGACCCGCTGGCCCGCGCCCTGTGCTGGTCGGCTCTGTGGAACCTCACCCGGGACGCCCTGCTGCCGGCCCGGGACTTCATCGGCCTGGTGCTGCGGTTCGCGGGCCGCGAGTCCGACATCGGCGTGCTGCAGATGCTGCACGCCTGGGCGAACTCGGCGCTGGTGCACTACGCGGCGCCGGACTGGCGGGCGACCGGGGAGCGGCTCGTGGCCGAGGGGGCGCTGCGCGAGCTGCGGGATGCCGGGCCGGGCAGTGAGCACCAGCTCGCCTGGGCTCGCTTCCTCGCCACGGTGGCCTCGGCGGAGGCGGACCTCGCCCTGCTGAAGGGCCTGCTGGACGGCACGGAGACGGTCGACGGTCTGGCGGTGGACCAGGAGCTGCGCTGGGCGTTCCTCGAGCCGCTCGCGGCGCACGGGGTGGCGGACGAGGCGGCGCTGGCGGCCGAACTGGCCCGCGACGACACGGCGTCCGGCAAGCGGCACCAGGTCCGCTGTCTGGCGGCCCGCCCGTCGGCGGCGGTGAAGGCGCAGGCCTGGGCGCAGGTGGTGGAGTCCGACGCGCTGTCCAACGCGCTCGTGGAGGCGACCATCGCGGGCTTCGGCCTGCCCTCGCAGCGGGAGCTCACCGCGCCGTACGCGGAGAGGTACTTCGCGGTGATCGACCGGGTGTGGCGGGAGCGGTCGATCCAGATCGGCATGGACGTCGTGCGCGGTCTGTACCCCTCCTACCAGGACCGGCCGGAGACGCTGGAGGCGACCGACGCCTGGCTCGAGGCGCACGTGGACGCGGCCCCGGCGCTGCGCCGGCTGGTGCTGGAGGCACGGGACGACCTGGCGCGGGCGCTGCGCGGACAGGAGTGCGACGCGGCGGCGGCCGGCCGATGAGCCTTGGCCAGGGATTCCGCTTCCGGTGACCGTTACGGAATTCAGTCAATAGCAGCCGTAACCCCTGATCCGCACCCGATCGGACCAGGGGTTTCCGGTCCCCAATCGGCATCCGAACACTCGCCCTTTAATGCCGTGTTGTCCGCATTCCTCAACGAGCATGTAACAGCGGTTACAGGGGGGACGAAGCGCGGGAACGTCGACGCCATGACGCACGACACCCCGCTCTCCCCCCGCACCCTGCGCTACCTCCCCGAGGTCCGCCGACGCCTCATGACGGCCGCTCAGCTCCGCTCCCACGGGGTCTCCACGGCCGAGCTGAACGAGCAGTGCCGCCCCGGCGGCACCTGGCAGCTGCTGCTGCCGAACGTGGTCCTGCTCCACACCGGCCCGCCCACCAGCGAGGAGCGGCTGCACGGCGCGCTGCTGTACGCGGCGCGGGAGTCGGTCCCCGGCGTCCCCACGCAGCCCACGGCCGGCGACCCGCACCGCCCGGTGTACCCGGAGACGATGATCACGGGCCTGGCGGCGCTCACCCTGCACGGCTTCTCCTCCACCCCGCCACTGCTGTCCCTGGACCGCGTCGACGTCCTGGTCCCGCGGCTGCGCCGGCTGCGCACCACGGGCTACGTCCACGTGCTGCGCGCCCCGGACCTGCCCACACCCGTGGCGGTGACGGGCCTGCCGGTGGCGCCGGTGCCCCGCGCGCTGGCGGACGCGGTGGCCGGGCTGACGGACGCGGGCGCGGTACGCCGGCTGCTGACCGAGGCGGTGCGCGAGGGTCACTGCGAACCCGCGGCGGTGGTGCGCGAGCTGACCCGGGCGAAGCTGCTGAACCGCCCGCACGTGGTGGGCGCGGTGGACTCACTGGTGGCCGAGGGCCGGGCGGTCGCGGAGGACCGGCTGTACCGGATGGTCGGCGAGCACGGACTGCCCGACCCGGTCTGGAACGTGGACCTGCGCCTGCCCGGCGGACCCCACCTCGGCGGCCTGGACGCCTACTGGCCCGAGCAGGCGGTCGCGGTGGAGCTCGACACCCGCGCGCCCCGGCAGGACGAGGACGCGATGTGGTCGGAGTACGCGCGCAAGCGGGAGCACCTGGAGCGGCTGGGGATCACGGTCGTCCACATCACACCCCGCAAGCTCAGGGAGTCCATGGAGCAGCAGGCGGCAGTGGTCCGGACGGCCCTCATGGCGTCCGGAGACCGCGATCCGGCCGCGTACGTCGTGGTGCTGCCCCGGGCGTAGGACCGGACCCTCACCGGCAGAACTCCTTCTCGGTCACGGCGCCGGTGCCGCCCACCCAGTCGCCGTTGAAGTTGAGGGCGAGGGAGTGCCGGCCGTCGGCCGTGGTCACCGCCGCGGTGGCGGAGCCGTGGATGCCGCCGTCGTGGCCCCAGACATGGACACCGCAGCTCAGCCTGGTGTCCATCAGGCCCAGTCCGTAACCGGTGCCGGGTGAGCCTTCGACCCGCACGGTGGTCTTCATCTCCTTGAGCTGCCGGGGCGGGAGCAGCTTGCCGCTCAGCAGGGCGGAGAGGAAGCGGCCGAGATCCGCCGAGTCGGAGATCATCTCGCCGGCCGCGGAGGCGATGGACGGGTTGAGCTCGGTGACGTCGTAGGTCGGGCCCGCCGAGGTCAGGGCGAGCTTGGAGTAGGCGCGGCCGCTGGGCCGGGGAACGGTGACCCGGGTGCCGGGCAGCGAGGTGGCGGTGAGCCGCAGCGGCCGGATGACGCGCCTTTCGATCTCGGTGGCGTACGAACGGCCCGTCACCTTCTCGATCACCATGCCGGCGACGACGTAGTTGGTGTTGGAGTACTTCCAGGACGTGCCCGGCGCGAAGTCCGGCTCGTGCCGCATGGCGGTCTCCACCAGGTCCCGCGGGGTGAGCGTGTCGTAGCGGTGCCGGAAGAAGCCGTCCCTGAGGAAGTAGGCGCGGACGAAGTCGGCGTCGGAGGTGTAGTCGTGGATGCCGCTGGTGTGGTTCAGCAGCTGCCGGACGGTGATCCGGCGGCCGTCGTGGCCGTGGCCCCGCAGCAGCCCGGGCAGCCAGGTGTCCACCGTGCCGTCCAGGGTGAGCCGGCCCTCCGCCTCCAGTTGCAGCAGGACGGTGGCGACGAAGACCTTGGTGATGCTGCCGACCCGGTAGCGGTCTGCGGCCGAGCGCGGCGCGCCCGTGACGATGTCGCCGACGCCCGCGGTCGCCGACCAGGTGCCCCGGGTGTCCTTGGCGGTGGCGGTCACCCCGGGCACACCCGCCGCGACCGCCGCCTCGATCGCCCGGCGGGTGGCCGGGTGGCCGCCGGCGTCGCGGCCGGCCGCTGTGGGGCCCGCCGCGACGGCCGGGCCCGCCAGGGCCGCCGACAGGATCAGGGCGGTGGTGCCCACCAGGGCGGTGCGGACGCGCATGCTGTCCCCCAACGTGTGGTGTCCGGTGCGGTCGGGGGGAGATACCCGGCAGCGCGCGATCGTGCCCGCCCGTTACCCGGGTGAGTGACTCTCAGCCCTTCTTCAGCACCAGTTCCGTGTTCCGGTCCGCCGCGTCGCCCGCGAGCGCCTTGTTCGCGCCCGGGGCGTTGTACGACAGCTCACGGTAGAGGGCGGCGAGGCCGGTCTGCGAGAGGTCGGCGTGGTCGGTGCGGTGCGGGGCGGCGGATTCGACCAGGGTGGTGAAGACGGAGAGCGTGCCGTCCTTGTTGTCGACGAGTTCGACGACCCGGGCGAGCTGGGGGAAGTCGACGTGCGAGGCGGTGGAGATCTCCCAGAAGGAGCGGCCGCCGGAGGCCTGGTGCGGGGTGATGTCGTTGCGGTGGATGTGGCCGTTCACCCAGGCGAGCACATTGCGGTGGGAGGAGAGCACCGAGACCACCTCGGCGCCGTTGTGGCGGCGCTCCCCCGGGCGGCCCGGGTCGGGGCGGGTGTTGGTCATGGTCTTGCTGGTGTGGTGGCTGAAGACGACGGCGTAGGAGTCCTTGTTGTCCTTGAGCGTCCTGTCGAGCCACTTGAGCTGGGCGGTGCCGACGGACCCCTCGTAGTGGCCGCCGGGGTCGGTGGTGTCGAGGCTGATGCCGATGACGTCCTCGGAGATGCGGAAGGCGTAGTACTGGGTGCCCGCGTCCAGGTTCGCCGAGGAGTAGCCGTGGCCGGCCGGGCCGAGGCCCTGGTGGGCGGGGTCCAGGTGGGCCTTCAGGTAGTCGGCCCGGGTGTACGGGGCCCGCTTCTCGTCCGGGGTGACCTGGCGCATGGAGCGGGCGTGGGCCTTGAGGAAGTCGCGGTAGCCGACGCCCTTGGGGTCGGTGGCCTTCTTGATGGTGTCCTGCAGCTTCTTCGCGTCGGCGGCGGAGACGCTCATCAGCTTCCGGCCGCCGATGGCCGCCTCGGTGAGGTACGGGTCGCCGTGGGAGCCGTAGCAGCCGAGCGGGAGGGCGTCGTGGTTGCCGACGGTGGAGTACCAGGGCAGGTTTAGGCCGGGACTGCGGACCTCGCGGGTCGCGGCGGCCAGGAAGCCCTTCAGGTAGGGGAAGCCGAGCGCCTTGTCGCCGTCGCGCGCCGTGGAGCCGGGCTGCCAGTACAGCTTCAGGCCGCTGTTCTGCACGCCCTCGTAGTGGCGCGGGTCCCCGGAGTCCGGGGTGATGCGGCCGCCGCTCATCACCTTCATGAACCACTCCAGTTCGGAGTGGGCGTTGTTGTCGGTGTTGTCGCCGGTGGTCATCACGAAGTGCAGCGGGGCTCCTGTGACGGGGGCGCCGCGCAGCGCGTTGACCCGCTCGACGAGCGAGACGGCGCCGGGCACGGTGAGCGCCTCGTGCGGGCGCCAGGCGTGCGGGTCGTGGGCGCGCAGGAACTCCAGACGCAGAGGGTGCTGCACGTCCATCAGGTGCAGGTCGGTGAACTGCACGAACGCCGCGAGGGTGGTACGGCGGCCCGCGCGTCCGGACCTGGGGGCGGCCAGCTCGTCCCGCACGACCCGCTTCCAGCCGGGGCCGTCGCCGAGCCGCCGGTAGCCGGAGCCGCTCAGGGGCGCGGCGACGGAGGCGAGGGTGGTGCCCTTGGTGTAGGGGGCGAGCGGAGCCGGGGCCGCCCTGCGGGAGGTGGCGACGGGCGCCTCGGCGGTGGTGGCGGCCTGGCTGTCGGTGGGGCGAAGGGCGTAGCCGACGCCCGCGGAGAGCGAGACCGCTCCGGCGGCGGCGAGCACGGTACGGCGGTGGACCCCCAGCGTGGAGGTGGCGACAGAGCGTATGCGCGACATGGCGCGATCTCCCCGGGTGCGAACGCGTCGGCGGTGGTCGCGGGCCGTCGCAGGCGCGAACGCCCCGCTCGCTCTGGATGGTTGGCACCGGGGATGACCTGTGCGTGAACGGGGCGGCAACGCGCGACACCGATCACCGTACGTGGATCACGGCACGCGGAGCGCGGTCACGGAGTGGAACGCGGGTGGCCGGGGGACGGTCATTCTTCGTTCATCTGCCGGGGTAGGGGATGGGCCCCGGGCCCGAGATGTCCGGTC
Source organism: Streptomyces sp. NPDC041129 (assembly GCF_055592265.1). Lineage (NCBI taxonomy): Bacteria > Bacillati > Actinomycetota > Actinomycetes > Kitasatosporales > Streptomycetaceae > Streptomyces > Streptomyces sp. NPDC041129. Next base: position 1,446,677 of record NZ_JBVIYV010000001.1, read on the forward strand.
TCCGGGCGCTCGCGCCACAGCCGCAGCGCCACGTCGACGAGGCGGATCCGGGTGAGGCCGGCCACCGCGTCCAGGTCCTGCCAGGCCGCGAAGTCGGTGGATCCGCCGATCTCGTGGCGGAGTTCGCCGCCGGTGATCTCGGCCTCGTAGACGATCCGCACCCCCTGGTGGTCGGTGCGGCGCGGGGGCCGGCCGCCGCGGAAGACGTGGCGGGAGGAGTCCACGCCGAGCAGCCGGGTCACCTCGACCCGGTAGCCGGTCTCCTCGGCGACCTCGCGCCGGACGGTGTCGTACGGGTCCTCGCCGTGCTCCATGCCACCGCCCGGCAGCACCCACTCGTGGGTGCCGCCGGGCGCCGGTGAACGGGCCAGCAGGATCTGTCCGTCACGGACGCACACGGCGTAGGCCGCCACCCTCAACTTCTCTCGCATGCAGGGACGTTAGCGCGGGTTGTCCGGATTGGCGGGTGAATACTCCGGCGCGGACCAGCGCAGCGGCAGGGCGGCCGGGATGTGTACGGCGCCGGTGACGGTGAAGCGGACGGTCCGCCCGCCGCCGGCGCCGAACCCGGTGCGGGCCGAGCCGGTGAGCTGGAGGGTGGTGCCGGTCGTCCAGTCCAGGAAGAGCAGTCCGGCGCGCGGGTCGGCGTGCAGGTTGCCGAGGCTGCGGAACATGGCGTTGCCGGGATAGTCCGGCCAGGCCAGTTCGCGCGGTGAGACGACCCGGACGAAGCCGGGGTCGCCGCCGCGGTGGCTGACGTCGGCGCCGTCGGTGTGCACGGTGGCCAGGAAGAAGGTGTCGGCCGCCGCGACGAGCCCGGCCTGCTCCTCGTCGAGCCGGTCCAGGGGGCGGGGTGTGCCCGGCTCGCGGTCCGGCACCCGCTCGAAGGTCTCCCTGCGCTGGATGTACTTGGGGCAGTTGGCGAACACCTGCTCCGCCCCGACGGCGAAGCCGCGAGGAGTGGGCCGGAGCCGGCCGTTGAGGCGCATCCGGCGCCGGGTGCGCGGGTCGAGGGCGATGGTGCCCACGGAGGTGCCCGGCGTGGTCAGGGCCGTCGCGAGCGGGTCGGCCGGGAGCACCCCGGCCGTGACGGACATCTGCCGGGGCCCGGTGGCCCGGACGAAGCCCGGGGTGCCGGTGACCGGCGAGGCCCACACCCGCCCGGTGGCGGGGTCGGCGGCGCCCACGACGAGCAGTGGCTGAAGCTCCAGGAAAACCGCCGCGACCTGTTTGATGTCCGCCCCGAGGGAGCGGCCGACGTGGTCGGCGCGGTCCCGTACGCCGACCAGGTCCTGCACGGCGCGGGAACCGGCGTGATAGACGCTCATGGCGCGAGCTCCTAGAAGAAACCGCAGGTCGGAGCAGTGGCGTGCGGGGCGGGCGCGCCCTCGGCGCCGTGCGGGACGGAGATCTCCAGGCGGGTGCCGTCCGGGTCGTGGAAGAAGATCCCGCCCGAGGCCGAGCCCTCCCGGTGGGCGACGACACCCTCGTGGGCGAACTCCACCCCGGCGGCCCTCAGCGCCGCCTCGTACTCCCGGACCCGGTCCACCGAGCCGGCCGTGAAGGCGAGGTGGTGCAGACCTGCCAGGCCGCCGTCGTAGGAGCCGCGGGCCTGCTGCCAGAGGGTGAGGACGGGCCCCTCTCCCCCGGCCTCGCCGAGGAACGCGTACCTGCGGTCGTCCTCCTTGCCCTCGGCGAGCAGCGCGAAGCCCAGGACGTCCCGGTAGAAGGCGAGGGAACGGTCGAGGTCGGTGACGTTCAGGCCGGTGTGGCCGGTGCGCAAGGTCATGGCTCTCCCCTTCGGACTGTCTAACCTTCTTAAGACACGTTAAGGGTTAGGATGAGCAGCGTCAACCGGTCACGTACGCTTGACCGGTTAGCAGTGAAGGAGCCCCTCATGTCCACCGCCCGTGACCCCCGCCCGCTCACCGGTGAGCCCCTCGCGCTCGACCTGCTCAACACCCGGTGGAACAAGGAGGGCGTGACCCAGGACCTGCTCGACGGCACCGAGGGCCTCGCGGTGTGGCTCGCGGACAACGGCCTGGACGGCGAGCACCCGGCCGACGCGGACGTACTGCGTCATCTGCGGCAGGCACGCGAGGCGCTCGGCGCCGCGGTGGACGGGTCACTGGAGGAAGGCGCGCCGCTCGTGGACGCCGTGCTGGCGCACGGGCGCATCAGGGCGCGGCTGACCGGCGCGGGGGCGCTCGAGGAGCCGGAGTTCACCGACGCCTCCTGGGCGCCGGCCTGGCTCGCCGCCCGCGACTACCTGGCCCTGCTCGACCGGGCCCCGGACCGGATCCGCCGCTGCGCCCACGAGGCGTGCGTCCTGCACTTCTTCGACACCTCCCGGAACGGCACCCGCCGCTGGTGCTCTATGGCGTCGTGCGGAAACCGCGCCAAGGCGTCCCGGCATTACGCCCGCTCGAAGGAGAGTTGAGGCAATCCGGGAGGCGACGGGATTCATCCTGCCAAATCCCACCGGGGGTTTTCCCCATACATTGATTACGTTCAGGTCAACGGTCCCCAAATTCCCTTGCCTTGGGTAAAGCTGTGCGCTCGTCCGGCACTGGTAACTCACCTGCAAGGGATGCCGATGACCCACACCCCCGAGCGCGACCCGATATCCGGCCCGAGACGCCTGGCCCGCATAGCCGTGGCCGTCGGCGTGGTGGCCGCCCTCTCCGCGGCCGGGCCGGTACCGCTGGCCCTCGGCGCGGACGCGCCGCCCGCCACGGCCGATCCCGCCGTCAAGTCCGCCCACGACAAGCTCGGTTCGGACGACGCCGACCGGCTCGCCGAGGCCAAGGCCGACGGCGACAAGAACGTCACGATGATGATCGCCACCGCGCCCGGGCAGACCGAGCAGGTCGCCTCGGAGCTGGACGGGGTCAAGGGCGGCTCGGTGGGCCGCACCTACGACAAGCTCGGCTACGTCCGCGCCACCGTCCCGACCGCGAAGGCGGACTCCGCGATCGCGGCCGCCGCGAAACTGTCCTCGGTGCACGCGATCGACCTGCGCCAGGAGATCGCGCTGGACGACCCGACGCCCGCCGCGGACACCGCCCAGGGGGCCAAGGGCAAGGGTTCGGCGGCCACTTACTCCGGACCGGGCAAGAGCACCCCGGCCGAGAACCCGTACAACCCGTCCTTCGAGACCGGTGCCGTCGACTTCGTCCAGGACCACCCGAAGGCGGACGGCCGGGGCATCACCATCGGCATCCTCGACTCCGGCGTGGACCTCGGCCACCCGGCGCTGCAGAAGACCACCACGGGCGAGCGGAAGATCACCGACTGGGTGACCGCCACCGACCCGATCATCGACGCCGACGGCACCTGGCGCCGGATGACCAACCCGGTCAGCGGCCCCTCGTTCGCTTACGGCGGCGCGACCTGGAAGGCGCCCGAGGGCAGCTACCAGGTCAACCTGTTCCGCGAGTCGTCGACGGCCGGCGGCGACGCCAAGGGCGACGCCAACCGGGACGGCGACACCACCGACGTCTGGGGCGTGCTCTACGACCCGGCCGCCGGAACCGTCCGCGTCGACCTGAACAACAACCTCGACTTCACCGACGACACCCCGATGAAGCCGTACAAGGACGGCTACCAGATCGGGTACTTCGGCACCGACGACCCGAAGACCGACGTGGTCGAGCGGCAGCCGTTCGTCGTCCAGATCCGCAAGGACGTGCCGACCGACCCGTACGGCGGCGACTGGGTCGGCAAGACGGCCGACTTCGTCAACATCGGCGTCATCGAGTCCGAGCACGGCACGCACGTCGCCGGCATCACCTCCGCCAACGGCCTGTTCGGCGGGCGGATGAACGGCGCGGCCCCGGGCGCGAAGCTCGTCTCCTCCCGTGCCTGCACCTGGAGCGGCGGCTGCACCAACGTCGCGCTCACCGAGGGCATGATCGACCTCGTCGCCAACCGCGGCGTGGACATCGTCAACATGTCCATCGGCGGTCTGCCGGCGCTGAACGACGGCAACAACGCGCGCGCCGAGCTGTACACGCGGCTCATCGACACCTACGGCGTCCAGCTCGTGATCTCCGCGGGCAACTCCGGGCCCGGCGCCAACACCATCGGCGACCCCGGTCTCGCGGACAAGGTGATCTCCGTCGGCGCGACCATCTCCAAGGAGACCTGGGCCGCCAACTACGGCTCGGCCGTGGAGGCCAGGTACGCGATGATGCCCTTCTCCTCGCGCGGCCCGCGTGAGGACGGCGGCTTCACCCCGACCCTGAGCGCCCCGGGCGCCGCGATCAACACCACCCAGACCTGGCTGCCGGGCTCCCCGGTCGCGGAGGCGGGCTACTCGCTGCCGGCCGGCTACTCGATGCTCCAGGGCACCTCGATGGCCTCCCCGCAGGCGGCGGGCGCGAGCGCGCTGCTGCTGAGCGCCGCCAAGCAGAAGGGCATCGACCTGACGCCCGCGAAGCTGCGCACGGCGCTGACCTCGACCGCCGACCACATCAGCGGCGTCCAGGCCTACGAGGAGGGCTCCGGTCTCATCGACATCGTGGACGCCTGGGACGCGATCCGCGACGGCGCCACCGCCCACGACTACACCGTGAAGGCCCCGGTCGACACCGCGATCGACTCCGCGCTGAAGACCCCGGGCTTCGGCACCGGTCTGTACGACCGCGAGGGCGGCCTGAAGGTCGGCCAGCGCAAGACGTACGACGTCACCATCACCCGTACCTCCGGCCCGGACCGTGCCCTGCGGCACGAGCTGAGCCTCGAGAACAACGCCGGCCGGACCTTCCGGATCGTCGGTGACGACGACGTGCGGCTGCCGCTGAACCAGCCGGTGACGGTCAAGGTCCAGGCGGCTCCGGGGTCGGCGGGCCTGAAGAGCGCGATCCTGGACGTCGACGACCCGCGCACGGAGGGGGTCGACAAGCAGATCCTCACCACCGTCGTGGTCGCCTCCCCGGTGAACTACACCTACTCCGCGTCCGGTTCGGTGCAGCGCAACAGCACCCGGTCGTACTTCGTGACCGTCCCCGAGGGCGCCAGCTCGCTGGAGGTCGCGATCGGCGGGCTGAAGGACAAGAGCCAGACCCGGTTCATCTCCATCCACCCGTACGGCACTCCGGTGGACAACACCAGCACTCCGTACTGCTACAACAACTACCTCGACGGCAACGGCTGCAAGCCGGACGTCCGCTCCTACGCCGACCCGCAGCCCGGCGTCTGGGAGATCGAGGTCGAGTCCCGCCGTACGTCCCCGCTGCTGGACAACCCGTACAAGCTGGACGTCACCGTGCTCGGCGCGGCCTTCGACCCGGAGACCGTGACCGTGCCCGAGGCGAAGGTCGGCACGCCGGCCGCCGTCTCCTGGAAGGTGACCAACAAGTTCGCGGCGCTGGACGGCAAGCTGGTCGGCGGCCCGCTGGGCTCCTCCAAGACGGCCCGCCCGTCCATCAAGGAGGGCGAGACGCAGACCACCACGGTGGACGTCCCGGCCGGCGCCAAGTCCCTTGACGTCGCGATCGGTGGCGTCTCCGACGCCGCCGCCGACCTGGACCTGACCGTGTACGACGCGAGCGGCACGCAGGTCGCGCAGTCCGCGGACGGCGACTCGGAGGAGGCGGTCTCCATCCCGTCCCCGGCCGCCGGCACGTACACCGTCAAGGTCGTCGGCTACTCGGTTCCCTCCGGCTCGACCGACTACGACTACCGGGACGTGTTCTTCGCCGGCACGCTCGGCAGCGTCACGGTCGACGGCTCGGCCGCGGTCAAGCTCGGCACGGGCGACTCGGCCACGGTGAGCGCTCAGGTCACGGCCGCCGCCGAGGCCCCCGCGGGCCGCGAGTTCTTCGGCCAGGTCCAGTTGGTGAACGGCCACGGCACGGCCGCCGGCACCGGCAGCGTGAAGATCGAGAAGGTCACGCCGTAACGGGGTGACCCCAGGTGAGGGGCGGGTGTCCGGACACGGGCACCCGCCCCTCGTGCTGTCGGCCGGGTCAGCGGTCCCCGGCGCAGTCCGCCCCCGGGCCCGGCCCGCAGACGCGGTCGACGTCGGCGTGGCCCCGCTCCGACAGGACGTGGACGACGACCGCCGACGCGAGGAGCAGCAGCAGCGCCCCCACGGCGACCGCCCACCGCCACGGCTTCACGGTGCCCCGCTCACGGCTCGTCGGTCGTCCCACCCGGGGCACCGGTCACCTCCTCGGACGGGCACGCCGTCGGCGGGGACGCGGGCGGGGTCCCTGTGAGCCGGTCGCGTTCGGTGGCCACCCGGCTGTCGCCGACGGCCCACAGGGTGGCCTCCTGCCGGTCCCGGCCCACCCCGACCAGGACGTGCTGCCCCGGACGCGGGGCCGGCTTCGCGGCGGCGCCGAGGAGGAAGGAGACCTCCGACGGGCCGTGGCCGGGCCGGTAGGAGCGGGTCACGGTGAGCACGACGTGGATCCGGGGGGCGTGCGTCCGCCGGTCCACCCGGGCGACGGTGCCCTCGGCGACCAGCCGGTAGCAGGCGAGCGCCGGCCCGGGGCCGGACGACTGCCCCTTCCCGCCCTCGGCTCGGGACGGGGAATCCGCCTGGCTCTTCGCGTCGGCGCTCTTGTCCGAGCTCATCGAGGCGGCCCCGCCCGGCCGCGCCACCAGCCAGCCGAGCCCCGCGACCATGCCGATGGCCGCCGCTCCGGCGAGCGTGCCCAGCGCGAGGCGCAGCGCCCGGCGCGGGCCGGACGGGCGGCCCGGGCGCGGGGGGCGCGCCGGACCCGCCGAACCGGCCGGACGCCGGGCGCTCCGGGCGCGCCTCGCGGCCGGAGCGCCGCTCGGGGCGGACGCGGCGGCGCCCGCAGGCCCGGCTTCCTCGGGCCCGGCCCCCGCAGGCTCAGGTTCCTCGGGGCCGGCCCCCTCCTCGGGCACCGGTGCGTCCGCCTTGCCCGCCGCCGGATCCGCCTCCTGTCGCTCCCCCGTCAGGGCCTCCGCGAGCCATGTCAGTTGTTCCCTCAGCGCCGCCACGTCCGCCTCGGCCGACCGGTGTTCCGCGAGGAGGGCCGGGTCGTCGTGGGCGTCCGGTGGCAGGGGGGTGCCCGTGATCGCGGCCATCAGGGCGTCCATGCCGCCGTGCTCCCCGGTGCCCTCGTGTCCGGCGGGCATCTCACACCACCTCGTCCTCGTGCAGTCGCCGGCGCAGGGCGCGGACCGCCGTGTGCAGCCGGCTCTTGACCGTGCCCTCGGGAACACCCAGCTCCTCGGCGATGCCGCGCACCGGCAGGTCGGCGAAGAAGCGCAGGATCAGGACCTGGCGCTGGGCGTCGGGCAGTCCGTCCAGGCCCCGGGCGACGGCGAGGGAGAGCACGCTGGTCTCCTCGCCCGACGGGTGCGCCGGCTCGCGCAGGGCCGCCAGCCGCTCCCCCAGCCGCTCCTGGCGCCGCTTGGCCCGGTGCCAGTCCATGGCGAGGTTGGAGGCGACCACCGCCGCCCACGCCGACACGTCCCGCGGCGCCTCGCGCCCGCTCGCGGCTCGCTCCAGCAGCCGCAGGCGGACCTGCTGCACCCCGTCCGGCAGGTCCGCCTGCGGCACCCCGCCGAGCGCGAGCACCGCCCGCACCCGGCGTTCCTGGGCCGTGTCCAGGGGGTCCCCGCCGGTACGGTCCGCACCGGCGTACGCCCCCTGGTCGCGGCGCGCCCTTCCGCGCAGCACTAGCCACCCCCTCACGCGTTTGCCCCTACGACGCACGAGGGGGCGGAAACGTTCGGCCGGGCGCCGCAGACCCGAGAGGCGTACGTCACACCGCCGTGTGGGCGGAGCCCCGGCGGGCAGGGGCGGCACAGCACAGCTTCCGGCGCGGGGCCGCCGCTGGGGAAACATCTGCAGCTCAGCGCGGTGCACGACGGAGGTCCGGAACCGGACGCCGGGCGATCGTGTCCCACTTTCCGGGCAGGCACCGCAAAGAATTGGACAGGTGGACCGGGACTGGCCGCATGATGGAAAAGCCCCGGTCATGCGAAGGCAAGCAGCAACAGACACACAGAGGGAGTCGCCGTGAGGGTCGGAATCGTCGGAGCCACCGGTCAGGTCGGCACGGTCATGCGCAGGATCCTCGCGGAGCGGAACTTCCCGGTCACCGAACTGCGCCTGTTCGCCTCGGCCCGCTCGGCCGGGACCGTGCTGGACGGAGTGACGGTGGAGGACGCGGCGGCCGCCGACTACTCCGGCCTGGACATCGTGCTCTTCTCCGCGGGCGGCGCGACCTCCAGGGCGCTGGCCGAGAAGGTCGCCTCCCAGGGCGCCGTGGTGATCGACAACTCCTCGGCCTGGCGCCGCGACCCCGAGGTGCCCCTGGTGGTCGCCGAGGTGAACCCGCACGCCGTGGCCGACCGGCCCAAGGGCATCATCGCCAACCCGAACTGCACCACGATGGCCGCGATGCCGGTCCTGAAGCCGCTGCACGAGGAGGCCGGCCTCGAGGCGCTGGTCGTCGCCACCTACCAGGCCGTCTCCGGCTCCGGCCTGGCGGGCGTGGCCGAGCTGCACGGCCAGGTGCAGAAGGTGGCCGCCGAGGCCGACAAGCTGACCCACGACGGCGCGGCGGTCGACTTCCCCGAGCCCCAGATCTACAAGCGCCCCATCGCCTTCAACGTGCTCCCGCTGGCCGGCTCCATCGTCGACGACGGTCTCAACGAGACCGACGAGGAGCAGAAGCTGCGCAACGAGTCCCGCAAGATCCTGGAGGTCCCGGATCTGAAGGTCTCCGGCACCTGCGTGCGCGTCCCGGTCTTCTCCGGCCACTCCCTCCAGGTCAACGCCCGTTTCGCCCGGCCGCTCAGCCCGGAGCGGGCGACCGAGCTGCTCGCGGGCGCCCCGGGCGTCGCCCTCTCCGACATCCCGACCCCGCTGCAGGCGGCCGGCCAGGACCCGTCGTACGTCGGCCGCATCCGCCGCGACGAGACCGCGGACAACGGCCTGGCGCTGTTCGTCTCCAACGACAACCTCCGCAAGGGCGCCGCGCTGAACGCGATCCAGATCGCGGAACTTGTGGCGGCCGAGCTGTCCGAGAAGTAGGCACCGGTGCCGGGGCCTGCCGCGAAAGCCCCGTCCTTCGCCCGAAGAGCGGGCGGGGACATTGGCAACAGGCCCTCGGGGCGGTCACGTGCGCGTGACCGCCCCTTTCGCATGCCCGGGCTCATCGCTTTCCCCGTGGCCGCCATGGAAGGATGGCGCAACCCACACATAACGAGGAGATGACCGCGTGCCTGGCACAAACCTGACTCGCGAAGAGGCGCGGCAGCGGGCGAAGCTGCTCACCGTTGACTCGTACGAGATCGATCTCGACCTCTCCGGCGCGCAGGAGGGCGGCACCTACCGGTCCGTGACCACGGTGCGCTTCGACGTGGCGACCAGGGGCGCCACGTCCTTCATCGACCTGGTGGCCCCGGCCGTCCACGAGGTGACGCTGAACGGGGACTCGCTCGACCCCGCCGAGGTGTTCGCCGACTCGCGCATCGCGCTGCCCGACCTGCTGGACGGGCGCAACATCCTGCGCGTCGTCGCCGACTGCGCCTACACCAACACCGGCGAGGGCCTGCACCGCTTCGTGGACCCGGTGGACGAGCAGGCGTACCTGTACACCCAGTTCGAGGTGCCGGACGCCCGCCGGGTCTTCGCCTCGTTCGAGCAGCCGGACCTGAAGGCGACCTTCCAGTTCACCGTGAAGGCGCCGGAGGGCTGGACGGTCATCTCCAACTCGCCGACGCCGGAGCCCGAGGAGAACGTCTGGGTCTTCGAGCCGACGCCGCGCATCTCGTCGTACATCACGGCGCTGATCGTCGGCCCGTACCACTCGGTGCACAGCGTGTACGAGCGCGACGGGCAGAGCGTGCCGCTCGGCATCTACTGCCGTCCCTCGCTGGCCGAGTTCCTGGACTCGGACGCCATCTTCGAGGTGACCCGGCAGGGCTTCGACTGGTTCCAGGAGAAGTTCGGGCTGGCCTACCCGTTCAAGAAGTACGACCAGCTCTTCGTGCCCGAGTTCAACGCCGGCGCGATGGAGAACGCGGGCGCGGTCACCATCCGCGACCAGTACGTCTTCCGGTCCAAGGTGACCGACGCGGCGTACGAGGTGCGCGCCGAGACGATCCTGCACGAGCTGGCCCACATGTGGTTCGGCGACCTGGTCACCATGGAGTGGTGGAACGACCTGTGGCTGAACGAGTCGTTCGCCACCTACACCTCCATCGCCTGCCAGGCCGCCGCGCCCGGCTCCCGCTGGCCGCACGCGTGGACGACGTTCGCGAACTCCATGAAGACCTGGGCGTACCGCCAGGACCAGCTCCCCTCCACGCACCCGATCATGGCCGACATCCGTGACCTGGACGACGTGCTCGTCAACTTCGACGGCATCACGTACGCCAAGGGCGCGAGCGTGCTCAAGCAGCTCGTCGCGTACGTCGGCGAGGACGAGTTCTTCAAGGGCGTGCAGGCCTACTTCAAGCGGCACGCGTACGGCAACACGCGCCTGTCCGACCTGCTGGGCGCCCTGGAGGAGACCTCCGGCCGCGATCTGAAGACCTGGTCGAAGCAGTGGCTGGAGACGGCCGGCATCAACGTGCTGCGCCCGGAGGTCGAGACGGACGCGGAGGGTGTCATCACCTCCTTCGCCGTCCGCCAGGAGGCCCCGGCGCTGCCCGCCGGCGCCCAGGGCGAACCGGTGCTGCGCCCGCACCGCATCGCCATCGGCCTGTACGACCTTGACGGCAGCGGCAAGCTCGTGCGCGCCGACCGGATCGAGCTGGACGTCGACGGCGAGCTGACGGCCGTGCCGCAGCTCTCCGGCAGGCGCCGGCCGGCCGTCGTGCTGCTCAACGACGACGACCTGTCGTACGCGAAGGTCCGGCTGGACGAGGATTCGCTGCGGACCGTCACCGAGCACCTCGGCGACTTCGAGGCCTCCCTGCCGCGCGCCCTGTGCTGGGCCTCGGCCTGGGACATGACCCGCGACGCCGAGCTGGCCACCCGGGACTACCTGTCGCTGGTGCTGTCCGGCATCGGCAAGGAGTCCGACATCGGTGTGGTGCAGTCGCTGCAGCGCCAGGTGAAGCTGGCGATCGACCTGTACGCCGACCCGGCCGCCCGTGAGGCGCTGCTGACCCGCTGGACCGACGCCACGCTGGCCCACCTGCGCTCGGCCGGGCCGGGCAGCGACCACCAGCTCGCCTGGGCGCGGGCGTTCGCGGCGACGGCCCGTACGCCGGAGCAGCTCGACCTGCTGGACGCTCTGCTGGACGGCTCGCAGACCATCGAGGGTCTGGTCGTCGACACGGAGCTGCGCTGGGCGTTCGTGGAGCGGCTCGCGGCGGTCGGCCGCTTCGACGAGGCGGAGATCGCGGCGGAGTACGAGCGGGACCGGACCGCGGCCGGTGAGCGGCACGCGGCCACCGCCCGGGCGGCCCGTCCGACGCCGGAGGCCAAGGCGGAGGCCTGGGCGTCGGTCGTCGACTCCGACAAGCTGCCGAACGCCGTACAGGAGGCCGTGATCGGCGGCTTCGTGCAGACCGACCAGCGGGAGCTGCTGGCGCCTTACGCGGAGCGGTACTTCGAGGTCCTCAAGGACGTCTGGGACGCCCGTTCGCACGAGATGGCCCAGCAGATCGCGGTCGGCCTGTACCCGGCGGTGCAGATCTCCGAGGACACGCTGGCCAAGACGGACGACTGGCTGTCTTCGGCCGAACCCGGCGCGGCCCTGCGCCGGCTGGTCTCGGAGTCCCGCTCGGGCGTCGAGCGCGCGCTGAGGGCCCAGGCGGCGGACGCGGCCACCGCGTAACCCCGGTACGGCTTCGGCTACCAGGGCGCCCGGTCTCGCACCGGGCGCCCTTTTCCGTGCGGCCGGTGCGGCCGGGGCGCCGTGTTCGACGTCCCGGCCGGGGCGCCGGGTTCGACGTCCGGATTCCGCCGGTGCGCGGCCCCTCCGCGGGCCACGCTGGCCGTATGACGACCTACACCGCATGCCCCCTGACGCCCCCGGCCCTCGCTGAGCTGCGCGTCTCGGACGACGCGGCCCGCCCCATGACCGCCTTCGAGGACACCGAGGGCGGCGCACCGCTGCGCTGCTGCCTGCGCCGCAGCACACCGGGCGAGCGCGTGGCCATGGTGTCGTACGCGCCCCTGCGCCGCTGGGCGGCCGCGACGGGCGCCGACCCGGGGGCCTACGACGAGCAGGGCCCCGTCTTCATCCACGCCGGGGAGTGCGCCGGACCGGGCGGCGACGCGCTCCCGTTCACGGGCGCCCATCGCACGCTGCGCCGTTACTCCGCCGACGGCCGCATCCTCGGGGGCCGTCTGGTCGAGGACCCGGACGGCTTCGAACCGGCGCTGGCCGAGGCCTTCGCCGACCCGGAGGTGGCGCTGGTGCACGTGCGGGCGGTGGAGTACGGGTGCTTCCTGTACGAGGTACGGCGCCCGTAGTCCGCCGCGCTCCCGAGCTGCCCGGCCGCCGTCGCCGCGAACGCCAGGGCCATGCCGAGCACCTGCACGGGGGTGAGCGCCTGCCCCAGGGCCGCCCAGCCGGTCACGGCGGCGGTCAGCGGGGAGAGCGGGCCGAGGAAGCCGGCCCGGGTGGCGCCGAGCCGGCCGATGCCGCGGAACCAGAGCCAGTAGGCGACCGCCGTGTTCGCCAGCGCGAGGTAGAGGTAGCCGCCGATCGCGCGGCCGTCGAGCGCCGGCGGGGCGCCCTCGGCCAGCAGGGCGACGGGGGCGACGAGCAGACCGCCGGCGGTGAGCTGCCAGCCGGTGAGGGCGAGCGGGCCCACGCCGTCCGGCCGGCCCCAGCGCCGGGTCAGCACCGTCCCCGCCGCCATCGAGGCCGTGGCGCCGACGGCCGCGAGCACCCCGGCCGCGTCGAGGGCGCCGGCCCCCTTGAGTACGACGAGGCTGACGCCGAGCGCGGCCACGGCCCCGGTGACCAGCGTGCGGACGCCCGGCCGCTCCCGCAGCAGCAGTGCCGAGAGGCCGACCACGAACAGCGGCCCGGCCGAGCCGACCACGGCGGCCATCCCGCCGGGCAGCCGGTACGCCGACACGAACAGCAGCGGAAAGAAGGCGCCGATGTTCAGCGCGCCCAGCACGGCCGCCTTCGCCCACCAGATGCCGCGCGGCAGCACCCGGGTGAGGGCGAGCAGCGACAGCCCGGCGGGCAGGGCGCGGACCAGGGCCGTGAACAGGGGGCGGTCCGGCGGCAGGAACTCGGTGGTGACGGCGTAGGTCGTGCCCCAGGAGACGGGGGCGAGGGCGGTGAGCAGGACGGTCGTGGGGCGCTTCATCACGGGCCTTTCACGGATTTCAGCAAGTGGTAAGTAGCTTAGTCGCAAGCAACTTATCGTCAAGCCACTTTCTTGCCGACGACCGTCCCGAATGGCGATACTCGGCACATGAACGCAGGCCGGCAGCAGCCCCACGATCCCGTCGACGCGATCATCGGTCAGTGGGCGGCCGTCCGCCCCGACCTCGACACCCGGGCGATGGAGGTCTTCGGGCGCATCCACCGCCTCTCCCGCGCCATGGGCGACCGCATGGAGAAGGCGTACGAGCCCTACGGCGTCTCCCGCGGCGAGTTCGACGTGCTGGCGACACTGCGCCGCTCCGGCGAGCCGTACACCCTGTCCCCGCGCCAGCTCTCGGCGACCCTGATGCTCACCACCGGCGGCATGACCGGCCGCCTCGACAAACTGGAGCGGGCCGGGCTGCTGCGCCGCTCCCCCGACCCCCACGACCGCCGCGGGCTCCAGGTGACCCTGACCGAGAAGGGGTTGGACGTCATCGACCGGGCGGTCGGCGCGGGTCTCGCCGTCCAGACGGAGGCCCTGTCCCACCTGGACGCCGAGCAGGCCGGCCAACTGGCCGGCCTGCTGAGGGAGTTGCTCTCCGGGACGCGCTAGGCGGGCAGTCAGCCGCCGACGCGTTCGGCCACGGCCGCCAGGATCTCCGCCGGACCGGCCGAGTCGGCCGCCCAGGCCACGTATCCGTCGGGGCGCACCAGCACGGCCGTCCGGCGGTCACCCGCCCAGCGCGCCACGGCCAGCCGGTCGCCGTGCCCACCCTCGTACGGCTCCGGGGTGATCAGCACGAACCGGCCCCCGCGCAGCGCCTCGTAGAGGCGGCCGCCGCCGGCCAGGGCGACGTCCGGGGCCCGGGTGCCGGCGAGGCGGTGGGCGCCGCTGGGCGCGGGGTAGCGGTAGCCGATGCCGGTGATCTGGCCGGCGACCTTGCGGCGGGCGGGGCCGACGGCGTCGAGGAACATGGTGAGCGCGGCCCGGGCCGCCAGCGTCCAGGGGCGCTTGGCCATGGCGAGGCGCACGATACCGCCGCTGCTGCGCAGCACCGCCCTGCCGACCGGGTGCCGCTCGGCCTGGTAGCTGTCGAGCAGTCCGGGGTCCGCGTGCCCGGTGACGACCGCGGCGAGCTTCCAGCTCAGGTTGGCCGCGTCCTGGAGCCCGGTGTTCATGCCCTGACCGCCGGCGGGGGTGTGCACGTGCGCGGCGTCGCCGGCGAGGAAGACCCGGCCGGACCGGTAGGCGGGCGCCTGGCGCTCGTCGCTGTGGAAGCGGGACAGCCAGCGGGCGTCGTGCATCCCGTAGTCCCGGCCGAGGGCGAGCCGGGTGATCTCCTTGACCTCGGCCAGGTCCAGCGGCTCCTTGTCGGGGACGTCGCGGCCCCGGTGCCAGCCGATCACCCGGTAGTAGCCGTCACCGAAGGGCGCGAGGAAGGCGAAGGCGTCACCGACGGCGTTGACGGTGAGCAGGGCCGGGGGCTTCTCGGCGAGCCGGACGTCGGCGAGGACGACGGACCGGATCACCGACCTGCCGGGGAACGGCAGCCCGATCGCGTTCCGTACGGCACTGCGCATGCCGTCGGCGCCGACGAGGTAGGCGGCCCGCAGGGTCTCCGCGCGCCCGCCGGGGCCGCCGACCTCGACGGTGACTCCGTCGGCGTCCTGGGTGAGGCCGGTCAGCTCGGTCCCGTACCGGAAGTCGGCGCCGGCCTCGACCGCCCGCCGCTCCAGCGCCTTCTCGACCTCGTACTGCGGGAGGATGAGGAGGTGGTTGAACCGGGAGGGCAGGGCGGCGAGGTCGACGGTGAGCCGGCCGAAGAGACGGAGCCGGTCCAGCGGCTGCCCGGCGGCCTCCAGGTCCTCGGCGAGGCCGCGGGCGTCGAGCTGTTCGAGGGTGCGGGCGTGCAGGACGAAGGCGCGGGAGAGGTTGCTGATCCCGTGGGGGCGCTTCTCCAGGACGGTGACCGGGACGCCCGCGGCGGCGAGGTCGCCGGCGAGGAGGAGTCCGGTGGGCCCGGAGCCGACGACGAGGACGCGCGGGCGGGTGGGGTCGGGGGCCGAGCCGGGGGTGACGGCGGGGCCGGAGTTTCCAGTGGTGCCGTTCATGAGGACCTCCTGGTGCCAACACTTGTTGGCCTACGCCTGCCGGCTGCTCGCACTCGCCGGTCAACAGCTGTTGGTCAACGCTTGTTGGCAAACTTACGGCGACCTCCCACACCTGTCAACGCTTGTTGGCCAACGCGTGTGGGCCTACGCTTGTAGGCATGACCGCCAGCACCAGCAGCAACAACGCCGACAGCGGCAGGAGCACCAGTCGGTCGCGCCGCTCGGACGCCACCCGCACCGCGATCCTCGCCGCCGCCCGCGAGCGCTTCGCCACTGACGGCTACGAGCGGGCCACCATCCGCGCCATCGCCAAGGACGCGCGCATCGACCCGTCGATGGTGATGCGGTACTTCGGCAGCAAGGAGGGCCTGTTCGCGGCGGCCGTCGCGCTCGATCTGCGGCTGCCCGACCTGGGGCCGGTGCCCCGGGACGAGGCCGGCCGGACGCTGGTCGCGCACTTCCTCGACCTGTGGGAGGAGAACGAGGAGCTGACGGCGGTGCTGCGAGTGGGTGCCACCAACCAGGCCGGGGCCGAGCGCATGCAGGGCATCTTCCGGGACCAGCTGCTGCCGGTGGCCCGGCAGGTGTGCCCCGACCCGGAGCAGGTTCCGGCCCGGGCCGCGCTGTGCGCGGCGCAGCTGCTCGGGCTGGCCCTCACCCGCTATGTGCTGCGGCTGCCGCCCGCGGTGGCGCTGACGCGCGAGGAGCTGGTGGCCTGGCTCGGGCCGACCGTGCAGCGCTACCTCACCGCGCCCAGCCCCTGAGCCCGCCGGGAAACACCGAGGGCGCCGGCCTCACCCGGGTACGGCGGCGTGCGCGTACCGGAGGGAGGACGGCGCCCTCGGCGGGACGGGACAGGCCGGTCAGGCCTTCGCCTCGCCCCTCACGTTGATGTTGGACGTCGTGGTGTCCTTCTTGGCGTGGGACTTGTCCAGCACCATCACCAGGCCCGCGATGATCACGAACAGGGCGATCGGTGCCACCACGTAGAGGCCCAGCGTCTGGATGACGCTCAGGCCGGGGCCGGGGTCGTCACCGTCGTCGCGGGTCAGCGCGAGCGCGGGGGACGACATGAGCAGCATCATCAGCGTCGTACCGGCGGCCAGGGCGCCGGCGCGCAGGGCGTTCTTCTTGTCCACTCTCTCAAGTTAGCGAACCACCCGAATGGACGCGCGCCCGGGGTCCCTTACGCGGCCCTCACCGCCCCGTCTCCGCTCTGAGCACGTCCAGCAGAGCCCGGAGCCGGGGCGAGGCCGCCAGCTCCTCCAGCGTCACCGGGCGGCCCTGCGAATCGGCGACGGGCAGCCGCCAGTTCGGGTACTCGTCCCAGGTGCCGGGCAGGTTCTGCGGGCGGCGGTCGCCGACGCCGTCCGGGAGCCAGACGCCGACCAGCCGGGCCGGGGTGCGCAGCAGGAAGCGGTGGACGCCCTGGATCTCGGCCTCCTCGTCGCTGCCGGGCGGCCCTGCCGCCGGGCTGTCCAGCAGGCCGAGGCTGCCCAGCAGCGCGAGCCATTCCGCCGTGTCCGCGGCCGCCTCGGCGCTCTCCTCGGCGACGGAGCGGGTGAGCAGGCCCAGGCGGTCGCGCAGACCGACGTGGTCGCCGGTGAGCCGGGCGGCGGTGGGCGGCAGGTCGTGCGTGGTGGCGGTGGCCAGGCAGTCGGCGCGCCAGTGTTCCGGGGGCAGCGGGCGGCCGTCGCCCTCCCAGTCCCGTTCGAACCAGAGCACGGACGTGCCGAGCACCCCGCGCCGCTGCAGCCTCTCGCGCACCCCGGGCTCCACGGTCCCCAGGTCCTCGCCGATCACCACCGCCCCGGCCCGGAAGGCCTCGAGGGCGAGCAGGGCGAGCATGGCCTCGGCGTCGTGGCGGACATAGGTGCCCTCGGTGGGCGGGCGGCCCTGGGGCACCCACCACAGCCGGAACAGGCCCATCACATGGTCGATGCGCAGGGCGCCGGTGTAGCGGAACAGGGCGCGCAGCAGGTGGCGGTAGGGGGCGTGGCCGGAGGCGGCCAGCCGGTCGGGGCGCCAGGGCGGCAGCCCCCAGTCCTGGCCGTGGGCGTTGAAGGCGTCGGGCGGGGCGCCGACCGACATCCCGGCGGCGAAGTGGTCCTGCTGCGCCCAGGCGTCCGCGCCCTGGGGGTGCACGCCGACGGCGAGGTCGTGCACGATCCCGACGGGCATGCCGGCCTCCTGCGCGGCGCGCTGGGCGGCGCGGAGCTGGCCGTCGGTGAGCCAGGCGAGGCGGGAGTGGAAGCCGACGCGGTCGGCGAGCGCGGCGCGGGCGCGGGCGGTCTCGGCGGAGCGCGGGTCGCGCAGGCCCGCGGGCCACTGGTGCCAGTCGGAGCCGTGGGTCTCGGCGAGCGCGTACCAGGTGGCGTGGTCCTCCAGGGCCTGCCCCTCCTCGGCGCGGAAGGCGTCGTAGGCGGCCTGCCGTCCCGGTCCGAGGGGGACGGCGAGGACCAGTTCCAGTGCCTCCCGCTTCAGCTCCCACACCGCGTCCCGGTCGATGAGGGCGCCCTTGTCGAGGACGTCGGCGCGCAGCCGCGCGGCGCGTTCCAGCAGGCCGCGGACCCGGTCCTGGTCCTCGACGTGGGCGAACTCGTCGATCAGCTCGACGCGCAGGTGCACCGGGTCGGGGAAGCGGCGGGAGGAGGGCCGGTACGGGGAGGGGTCGGTCGGGGCGCCGGGCACGGCCGCGTGCAGCGGGTTGACCTGGACGAATCCGGCGCCGGCGGTGCGTCCGGCCCAGCCGGCCAGCTCGGCGAGGTCACCGAGGTCGCCCATGCCCCAGGAGCGCCGGGAGAGCAGCGAGTAGAGCTGGACGAGCAGGCCGTAGGAGCGGGTGGCCGGGGTGGGCAGCCGGTCCGGGGCGACGACGAGATGGGCGTGCCCGGTGCGGCCGTCGGGCGCGACGGCGGTCACCCGGTGCGCTCCGAGGGGCAGCCCTTCTGCCGTGTCCCGTGACTCGCCCTGCTCGGTCTCGACGGTGAGGCGGGTGCCGGCGGGCAGTGCGGCGAGGGCGGCGGGGCCGTCCGGGTCGCCGGCCCAGTGCACGACCGTCGGCGGGAGCAGCCGTTCGCGCAGCTCGCGTTCCCGTTCGGCGAGCGCGGCGCGTACCGCGTCCGGGGTGCCCGCGTCGACGCCGAGGGCGGCCAGGGCGGCCACCACGGCGGAGGCGGGGACGTCGACCGTGCGGTCCGGGGCGGGGCGGTAGGAGGTGTCCACCCCGTGCAGTGCGGCGAGCCGGGCCAGCTCCTCGTCGGCGGCCGCGGCCATCTACACTCCCGCGCCGAAGAAGTCGGGGATCGGGTCGGACTCGCTGGTCAGCGGGGCGGCCTCGGCGAGTGGTGGCTCGCTGGTCAGGGGTTCGGCGTCGGGCAGGGGCGGCTCGCTGGTCAGCGGCGCCTCCACGCAGGCGCTCTCGGCGCTGAAGACGCACAGCCGCGCGTCGTCGGTCTCGGCGGACGGCTCCGCCAAGGGTTTCCACTGGGCCGGAATGGTGGGATGAGCCGGTGCGGCCACGGGGGCCTCCTTCTCTCTGGATCGCTTGCCGCGGCTAGCGGTGGTCAGGGCAGGCCTACCCCGCGACGCCGAAGCCACTCACCACACCGCCCGGGTACGCGTGTGCGCATCCCGTGAACCGATGCCGGCCGCGTGGTCGATAGAGGGAGTGTGAGACTGTTCCGCCCCGTGGGGGGCCAGCGGGAGAAGGACGGGGACGTGGCGCTGCTGCGGGCCGTCGCGGCGGGCGATCAGTCGGCCATGGCCGATCTGTACGACCGGCACGCCGGCTGGCTGCACGCGCGGCTGACCCGGCGCTGCGCCGATCCGGAGGTCGTCCGGGAGGTTCTGCAGGACACGTTCGTCACCGTGTGGCGGTCGGCGGCCGGGCACCGCGGTCAGGAGACCGGCGGCTGGCTGTGGACGATCGCGGCACGGCGGCTGGTCGACGCGCGGCGGGCGCTGGAGCGGGCCGCGCGGGTGGCGGGCGCGCCGCTGGAGTCGGCGGACGGCGCCCATGAGCCGGCCGCCGCGCCCTCCGCCGAGGACAGGGTGCTGGCGGGCCTGGAGTACGGGGACGTCGGCGCCGCGCTGGACCGGATCTCCCCCGAGCTGCGCGAGGTGCTGCGCGCGACCGTCGTCGACGGGCTGAGCACCCGGGAGGCGGCCCGGCTGCTCGGCATACCCGAGGGCACCGTCAAGTCCCGCGCCCGGCGCGCCCGTACGGAGCTGCGGTCCGCGCTGGCCCATCTGAACCCGCCCCCGCTGGGAGGTACGGCATGACCCACGGCAACGCACACGTCTGGCACGCCTCCGCAGGCCTCGTCGCCCGTTACGCCGACGGCTCCCTGGCGGAGCCGGACGCGTGGTCCCTGGAGAAGCACCTGGAGAGCTGCCCGGGATGCGCGGCGCTGGTGTCGCGGGCGGTGCGCGGCACGGCGGCGGTGGCGGTGCTGGACGAGGTGCGGGAGGCGGTGCTGGGAGCGGCGCCCGCGGGGGCGGCGCGCTCCGTGGCGGCCCCGGTCCCCGCCGTGTCCCGGTTCGCCCGGCTGCTCTGGGCCGCCGGGCCCGCCGTGCGGGGGGCGTGGCTGCCGGCCGTGCTGCTCGTCGCGGTGGGGGCGATGGCCCTGGGATACGGGGGCGGCGTGCCCGGCGCGCGGACACTGCTGCTGGCGATCGCGCCCGTGGTGCCCGTGGCCGGGGTCGCGCTGTCCTACGGGCCGCACGCCGACCCGCTGTACGAGGTGGCGGCGGCCAGCCCGGCCGGCGGGCTGCGCCTGGCGCTGACCCGGACGGCCGCGGTGCTCGCGGTGAGTCTGCCGCTGCTGACCCTGAGCGGGCTGCTGCTGCCCGCCTCCGGCGCCCCGGCCGCCGCGGCCTGGCTGCTGCCGGGGCTGGCCCTGACGCTGGGCACGCTGGCCCTGGCCTCCTTCGCCGGCTGCCGTACGGCGGCCGTGGTCACGGCCGGGGGCTGGCTGTGCGCCGTCGGCGCGCCCGTGCCCGGCGCACCGGGCGGCGAGATCACCGCACGCCTGGCCGAGCAGCTGTCCCGCTGCTTCGGCGGCGCGGAGGCGCAGGGCGCGTGGGCGGCGGCGGCCGTGCTGAGCGCCGCCGTCCTCACGGCCCGCCGCCCGGCCTACGACCACCTGCTGCGCCGGTGACTGCGGGCCCCGCAGCACCGCCCGGCCCCTGACGGCACCACTCGAGACACCCCGATCAGTCCGACCATCCCGGCGGACACCGCCCGGCCCGGGGCCCCACGGCCCTGGTGTCCCGATGCGACCGCCCCGGGGCCCCGGCCATCCCGGCGGCCCCGCCCCCGGCAAGCCATCTCTGGAGACCCCTTGAGTTCCATACTCGTGTCCGGCCTGCGGGTCCGGCACCGGAAACACCTCGCCCTGGACGGCGTCGATCTGGACCTCGGCACCGGTGTGCACGGGCTGCTCGGGCCCAACGGTGCCGGGAAGACCTCACTGATCCGGGTCCTGGCCACCGTGGCCCGGCCGTCCGCCGGGCGGGTGGAGATCCTCGGCCAGGACACCGCCGGGCACCGCGGGCGCTCCGCGGTCCGGCGCCGGCTGGGCTATCTGCCGCAGGAGTTCGGCTACTACCCGGGCTTCACGGTGCGGGAGTTCGTGGCGTACGTGGCCTGGCTGAAGGAGATGCCCGCCGCCCGCGTCCCGGCCGCCGTGGCGGACGCCGTGGCCCGGGTCGGCCTCGCGGACCGCGCCGACGCGAAGATCCGCACCCTGTCCGGGGGCATGGTCCGCCGGGTCGGCATCGCCCAGGCCATCGTCAACGAGCCGAGCGTGCTGCTGCTGGACGAGCCCACCGCCGGTCTCGACCCGGAGCAGCGGGTGGAGTTCCGCGAGCTGCTGCGCGAACTCGGCGCCTCGGCCACGGTGGTGGTCTCCACCCACCTGGTGGAGGACGTGGCCGCCGCCTGCACGGAGGTCACCCTCCTCGACGGGGGCCGGATCGCCTACCGCGGCACCCCGCACTCGCTCACGCTGATGGGCGAGACCTCGGGCGGTCCGGGCGACCACCCGATCGAGCGCGGCTACACGGCCGCGCTGCGGGCCCACCGCGGCGGCGCGGGGACGCGGGAGTCGGTGCGATGAGCCTCGTGACCGGCCGGAAGGCGCCCGCCGCACGGGCGCCCCATCCGCTGCGCGCGGAGGTCCTGCGCGGATTCGCGCCCTTCGCCGGGGCCGCCGTACTGCTCACCCTCGGCGTCCTGCTGGCCGGTTCCGCCGACCGCTGGCAGGGCGGCTGGGCGGAGACCGCCGCCCAGACGCACACCACCGTGCTGATCGCCGGACCGCTGGCCGCCGCGGCGGGCTGCTGGCAGGGCGGCCGGGAGCGGCGGCGGCGTACCGAGCAGCTGTGGGGGACGGTCGTCCGGGCGCCGCTCGCCCGGTTCCTGGCCTCGGCCCTGCCCGTCGCGCTCTGGACGGCCGCCGGCTACCTGGCCGCGGCGGGCCTGGCGATGCTCGCGACCTGGCCCTACGCGCAGGGCGACCGGCCCCACCCCGAGCTGCTGCCCGGGGACACCGTGGCGGTGGCGGCGGCCACGCTGCTCGGGCACGTGGTGGGCCGGGCCGTGCCCACCCGGCTGGCCGCGCCGCTGCTGGCGATCGCCGGGTGCGCGGGGCTCGGCGTGGTGTCGACGAGCCGTTCGGGTTCCGGCCGCCATCTCGATCCGGCGTTCCAGATCATGGACACCGACGTCCCGGTGTGGTGGCAGCCCGTCTCGATGGCCGTGTGGACGGCGGGTCTGGCGTTCGCCGCCGTGCTGGCGTACGCCGCGCGGCGCCGGGTGACGGCCCTGCTGCCGCTGGCCGCCGCCGTGGCCGCGGGGGCGGTCCTGACCCAGACCGGGGACGGTCTGTGGCACGAGGAGCCGCTCGCGCGCCGGCAGGTGTGCGACACCTCCACCACCCCGGCGGTCTGCGTGAACGCCCGGTACGCGGGGATGCTGCCGCAGGTCGCCGACGCCCTGTCGGGCGTCACGGGCAAGCTCGAGGGGGTGCGGCACCTGCCGGTGCGGTGGGAGGAACGCGACCACGAGTCGCACGACACCGAGGCCCAGTTGCCCAGCCTGACGCCGCTGGGCTGGTCGGTCGTACGAGGCCGGCTGACGGATCCGCGGCAGTTCGCCTGGGAGGCGACGGCGGCGCTGGAACGGCGCCCCGACTGTCTGCACTCCACGGAGCGGATGCGCCGGGCCGACGACGCCGTGGAGGCGTACCTCGGCCCCAGCCCGGCGCAGGAGAGGTTCGACGACATCGACGCCCATGGCGACGCGGCTCACCGCGCCGACCTGCGCGAGCGCCTCGCCGCCCGGGCCAGGCTGGCCGAAATGGGCGAGGAGGAGCGCCGGGACTGGCTGTCGGCGTACTTCGCGACGGCCGGCACCTGTGACGTGAAGGGGGTGCCCGCCCTGTGACCGGCCCCCTCCTCTACGCCCGCTCCCGTGCCCTCCCTCTCACCCTGCTCGCGCTGGCCGGCACCACGGCCTTCGCGGTGTGGGCCGCCGGCCGCCTGGACGCCTATCTCGACCCCTACCGCCGGGTGCCGGTCGTCGCCCTGGCCCCGCTGCTGGCTGCCGCCGTGATCGGCACGAGCCTGTACTCGGCGTCGGACGAGCTGGACCGGACGGCCGTGCGGCCCTGGTGGCCGCGGCGGCTGGCGCAGCTCGGGGCGCTGACCGCCCTGGCGGCTCTGGTGCTGCCGCTGGCGGTGCTGGGGCACGCGGAGACCTTCGGGCCGCCCGCGGTCGTCCGCAACACGCTCGGCTGCACCGGTGTCACGGCCGCGGCGGCCGTCCTGCTGGGCGCGCGGCTGAGCTGGCTGCCCGCCTTCGGCTATGTGACGGCCGTCTATCTGGCCTCTTCGGGGGCGCGCGGGCGCGCGGTCACGGTGTGGGCGTGGCCGATGCAGCCGGGCGCGCAACCGGGCGCCTGGGCCGCGGCGCTGACCGCGTTCGTGGTGGGCGCCGCGCTGTACGCGGTGCGCGGGGCGCGTGCCGAAGGACCCCGCGGCTAGCACCTCTCGTTCGGATCATGCCGGGCTCGCGGGCCCGGCACCGCGCCCTGATCCGGCATGATCCGAACGAAGGACCCTGGGTCCTGTCCGGCCACGGGGTGCGTGAAGGCCCGGAATCCTCAGGCTGAGATGCCGTCGATCCGGGCCATGGCGTCGTCCGCGCCGTACGGCTGCAAGTAGGGCAGCCAGCGCGGGTCCCTGTGGCCGGTCCCGATGATGCGCCAGGCCAGACCGGTGGGTGGGGCGGGTTTGTGACGCAGCCGCCAGCCGATCTCGACCAGGTGGCGGTCGGCCTTCACGTGGTTGCAGCGGCGGCACGAGGCCACCACGTTGTCCCAGACGTGCTTGCCCCCGCGGCTGCGCGGGATGACGTGGTCGACGCTGGTTGCGACGCCACCGCAGTACATGCACCGGCCCCCGTCGCGCGCGAACAGCGCCCGGCGGGTGAGAGGAACGGGCCCCCGGTAGGGAACCCGCACGAAACGCTTCAGCCGGACCACGCTGGGTGCGGAGACTGTGACGGTCGCGCTGTGCATAAAGGCGCCGGATTCCTCGAGGGAGACGGCCTTGTTCTCCAGGACGAGGACGAGCGCGCGGCGGAGCGGTACGACGCCGAGCGGCTCGTACGACGCGTTGAGGACCAGGACGTGCGGCACGGGTGCCTCCTTGGGCGTCGGCGGCGCGTGGCTCGCGCCGGGACGATCTGCAGTCAGTCTCCCCTCATGCCTGGTGAACGCGCCACCATGTCCCGGTAACGGGCTGGGAGTGTTTTCGACCACACCTCATAGGTCCCCCGGATCATGGCGTCTTCAAGCCCAGGTGAGACCCGTCTCCCTTGGGCGGAACGGCGTGGGGCACACACGATGCCCCGTTAGTGTGTTGGTTCTGTCCGTCCGGTGACCTTTTCGTGATCTCGAAGACCTTGACCGCCCCACCGGAGCGGACCGCGCAGCACCATGGAGGTACCCCCGTGTCCTTGCCCGTCGTCCTTCTGGCCGCCGGCACGTCCCCCTCGCCGTCCCCGTCGGATTCGACGGGGTCGCCCGTGCCCACCCTGCAGGACGCCCAGGACCACGCGACGAACGCCGCGAGCTGGGTGGAGCAGAACTGGTCGACCTGGCTGGCGATGGGCCTGCAGATCGTGCTGGTCGTGGTCGTGGCCGTGGCGCTCAGGGCAGTGGTGCGGCGGGCGATCACCAAGCTGATCGACCGCATGACCCGGACGGCACAGGCCTCCGAGGGCAGCCCGCTGGGCGGGTTGCTGGTCAACGTGGAGCGGCGCCGGCAGCGGGCGGCGGCGATCGGCTCCGTGCTGCGTTCGGTGGCCAGCTTCGTGATCCTCGGCACGGCCGCGCTGATGGTGCTCTCCACCTTCAAGATCAACCTGGCGCCGCTGCTGGCCTCGGCCGGTGTGGCGGGCGTGGCGATCGGTTTCGGCGCCCGGAACCTGGTCACGGACTTCCTCTCCGGCGTCTTCATGATCCTAGAGGACCAGTACGGCGTCGGCGACACCATCGACGCCGGTGTGGCCTCCGGCGAGGTGATCGAGGTCGGGCTGCGGGTGACCAAGCTGCGCGGTGACGGCGGTGAGATCTGGTACGTCCGCAACGGCGAGGTCAAACGGATCGGCAACCTCTCGCAGGGCTGGGCGACCGCCGGGGTCGACGTGACCGTCCGGGCGAGCGAGGACCTGGACCGGGTGAAGGCCACCCTGGACGAGGTCGCCGAGAAGCTGAGCAAGGAAGAGCCCTGGAACGAGCTGCTGTGGGGCCAGGTCGAGGTGCTGGGCCTGGACAGCGTGCTGATCGACTCGATGGTGGTGCGGCTCACGGCGCGGACCATGCCCGGCAAGTCGGTGGCCGTGGAACGCGAGCTGCGCTGGCGGATCAAGCGGGCCTTCGACGCGGCGAGCATCCGCATCGTGGGCGGCGCCACGGCCGTGGAGGACGTCGAGGACGCCCCGGACCCGGCCGCGGCGGTGGCGGCGCCGTCGGTGTACGCCAACGCGGAGTCCCCGCAGTCCGTGGCCGCGACCCCGATCGCCTCCCAGCGCCCGGCCTCTCCGGGCAAGTAGCGAAGCGGTCACGCGCGGCGCCGCCGGCGCCCGGGCCCACGCCCCCGAGGTAACGACTCCGTTGCCTCGGGGGCGTTGTCTATTGACGCCCTCTTCGTCCTGGGCTTACGTTCCTCCCACGCGAATAGGAAAGTTTCCTAACAGTGATCTTCCGGGCGCCCGTTGATCAAGGCTGGACGTCATGCACAGGTCGCTGAAAAGCTGGGGAGCTGGAAAGGCAGGTGTCGACCGCATGGCAGGAACCGCCGGTACGCCGGGCACTCCGCGCGTCCTGCGCGCCATGAACGACCGCGCCGCGCTGGACCTCCTCCTGGAGCACGGGCCGCTGTCCCGCACCCGCATCGGCAAGCTCACCGGCCTGTCCAAGCCGACCGCGTCCCAGCTCCTGGCCCGCCTGGAGGCGGCCGGGCTGGTCCGGGTCACCGGCATCAGCGAGGGCCGGCCGGGACCCAACGCCCAGCTCTACGCCGTGAACCCGGGCGCCGCCCACGCGGCCGGGCTCGACGTGAGCCCGCACCGCATCCGCGCCGCCGTCGCCGACGTCACCGGCCGCACGGTCGGCGAGTACGAGCTGCCCACCCCCGGCCGGCGTCCGGCCCGACCCGTCGTGCAGCAGGTCACCGAGGCCCTGGACGGCGCCGTGAAGGCCGCGGGCCTCGCCCGGGCCGATGTGCACCGGCTGGTCATCGGCACCCCGGGCGCCTTCGACCCGGGCACCGGCCGGCTGCGCTACGCCTCGCACCTGCCCGGCTGGCACTCCCCCAGCCTGCTCGACGAACTCGCCGCCGCGCTGCCGATGCCGGTCGAGTACGAGAACGACGTCAACCTCGTCGCCATCGCCGAACAGCGGCTCGGCGCGGCCCGCGGCCACGCGGACTTCGTCCTGCTGTGGAACCAGGAGGGCATGGGCGCCGCCCTGGTGCTCGGCGGACGGCTGCACCGCGGCTGGACCGGCGGCGCCGGCGAGGTGGGCTTCCTGCCGGTGCCCGGCACCCCGCTGGTGCGCCAGGTGACCAAGGCCAACAGCGGCGGCTACCAGGAGCTGGCCGGCTCCCAGGCGGTACCGGAACTGGCCCGCGAACTCGGCGTCTCCGATGTGCCGGCGGGCCCGTACACCGAAGTGGCCGCGACCCTCCTGGCGCGGGCGGCCGACCACGCCGGCGGACCGCACCGGGAACTGCTGCGGACCTACGCGACCCGGCTGGCCACCGGTCTCGCCTCGCTGGTCTCCGTCCTCGACCCCGAACTCGTCGTCCTCAGCGGCTCGTCCCTGACGGCCGGCGGCGAGGTGCTGCGCGCCCTCGTCCAGGCCGAGCTGGAGGAACTCGCCGCGGCCCGCCCCCGGCTGGTCGTCGGCGACGTGACGGAACACCCCGTGCTGCGCGGCGCGCTGGAGTCCGCGCTCGCGGCCACTCGCGACGAGGTCTTCGACACCTCGCGCTGAGCGCCGAGTCCCACCGAAGCACTCCCTCCTCACCCACCCCGTCCCAGGGAGACCTCGCCATGCCCACAGCCGTACCCGAAACCGCCCGGAAAGCGGCCTTCGCCCTGACCGCCGCCCTCGCCCTGCTCGCCACCGCCTGCACCGGCCAGTCCGGCTCCGGCGCCACCGACGACGCCTCCAAGGAGACGACGATCAACTTCTGGCACGCCTGGAGCGCGCCGAACGAGGTCAAGGCGGTGAAGTCGCTGGTCGCCGGCTTCGAGAAGGCGCACCCCAACATCCATGTGAACGTCGTCGGCAACATGACCGACGACAAGATCAACCAGGCGCTGCGCACCGGCGGCGAGCGGGCCCCCGACGTCATCTCCTCCTTCACCACCAACAACGTCGGCAAGTTCTGCTCGTCGGGCGCGCTGGTGGATCTCAACCCCTTCTTCGAGAAGTCGGGCATCGACCCGCAGACGACCTTCCCGAAGGCGATGAACGAGTACACCCGGTTCGACGGCAATCGCTGCTCGGTGCCGCTGCTGGGCGACGCGTACGGCCTCTACTACAACAAGACGGCGTTCGAGAAGGCGGGCATCACGGCCCCGCCGAAGACCTGGTCGGAGTTCGAGACCGACGCCAGGAAGCTGACCATCACGCAGGGCGACGGCTACAAGCAGCTCGGCTTCATGCCGGACTACCACGGCTGGGAGTCCACGACCGAGCACTACTTCGGGCAGTTCTCGCCGACGTACTTCGACAAGGCCGGCAAGTCCAGCGTGGCGAAGGACCCGGCGTTCGAGAAGGGCTTCACCCTGCAGAAGAAGCTCGTCGACGAACTCGGGGGCTTCCAGAAGCTGGAGAGGTTCCGGGCCACCCTCGGCGACGAGTGGGGTCCTAAGCACCCCTTCCACACCGGCCAGGTGGCCATGCAGATGGACGGCGAGTGGCGGCTCGGGATGGCGCTCGACGCCAAACCGAAGTTCGACATCGGCGTCGCCCCACTGCCCGTACCGGACGACCGGGCCGACCAGTACGGCAAGGGTTACATCACCGGCACCATCGCCGGCATCGCGGCCACCAGCCACAAGCAGAACGCGGCCTGGGAGCTGGTGAAGTACATGACCACGGACACGGACGCGGTGGTCGGCTTCGCCAACGACATCCACAACGTGCCCTCCACGCTCGCCGCGCTGAAGTCCCCGAAGCTGAAGTACGACCCGCGGTTCAAGACCTTCCTGGACATCGCCGCGAACCCGGACTCGACCACGAGTCCCGCCTCGGTCAACGGCGGTGTGTACCTGGTGACGATCCAGCAGTTCGGGTACGACTACGAGAGCGGCAAGGTCACCGATCTGAAGGCAGGCCTGAGGAAGACGGCCGCGCAGATCGACACGGACATCGCGCAGGCGAAGTAGCCATGGCGGCCACCACGTTGGGCTCCAGGCGCCGCAGGGCGGCGCTGCGCACGGCGGCCTTCATGTCGCCCTGGCTGATCGGCTTCGCGGTCTTCTTCGCGTACCCGCTGATCTCGACGGTCTACTTCTCCTTCATGCACTACGACGGCTTCCGGCCGCCGACGTGGAGCGGCACGAAGAACTGGGCCTACGTCCTCGAGCACTACCCGCTGTTCTGGCCCGCGCTGCGCAACACCCTGTGGCTGGTGCTGGTGATGGTGACCCTCCGGGTCGTCTTCGGACTCGGTGTGGGCCTGCTCATCACGAAGATCAAGACCGGCGCGGGCGTCTTCCGCACCCTCTTCTACCTGCCCTACCTCGCCCCGCCGGTGGCCGCGACCATGGCCTTCGCCTTCCTCCTCAACCCCGGCACGGGCCCGGTCGACTCCATCCTGGAGAGGATCGGCGTCCCGGCGCCGGGCTGGTTCAACGACCCCACCTGGTCCAAGCCGGGCCTGACCCTGCTGGCGTTGTGGGGCATCGGCGACCTGATGGTCATCTTCATGGCCGCGCTGCTCGACGTACCGGCGGAGCAGTACGAGGCGGCCGAGCTGGACGGGGCGTCGGCGTGGCAGCGCTTCCGCTTCGTCACGCTGCCGAACATCTCCCCGATCGTGATGTTCGCCGTGGTCACCGGCGTGATCCAGACGATGCAGTACTACACGCAGCCGCTGATCGCGGGAAAGGTCGCCTCGGGCGTGATCCAGGGCGCGGGCACCCAGTTCGAGCCCGGCTACCCGGACAAGTCCACGCTCACCCTCCCCCAGCTCGTCTACAACCTCGGCTTCCAGCGCTTCGACTACGGCTCGGCCTGTGTGGTGGCTCTCGTGCTGTTCGCCCTGTCGATGGTGTTCACCGCGTTCCTGATGCGGCGCCGGGGCGGTCTCGTCCAGGCAGGTGACTGACCATGACCCGAGTACTGGACCGGCCCGTGAAGCCGGCGCCGCAGGTGTCCGGGGCGGAGCGGACCGCCCGCCGCAGGGCGCTGCTCGAGTGGATCGCGATCCACTCCCTGGGGATCGCCGCCGCGCTGTTCTTCACACTCCCCTTCGTGTTCGTGTTCCTGACCTCGCTGATGAGCGACACCCAGGCGCTCAGCCGGGACCTGATCCCGCACACCTGGGAGTGGGGCAACTACAAGAAGGTCTTCGACACGCCCGGCTTTCTGACCTGGTGGAAGAACACCCTGATCTACGCCGGGCTCGGCACCGTGCTCACCGTGGCGTCCTCCATACCCGTGGCGTACGCGCTGGCCAAGTTCCGCTTCCGGGGCCGGAATCTGTCCCTCATGCTGGTGATCTCGATGATGATGCTGCCCCCGCAGGTGGTCGTCATCCCGATGTACCTGTTCTGGGCGAAGCAGCTCGACCTCTCGGGCACCCTGTGGCCGCTGATCGTCCCGATGGCGTTCGGGGACGCGTTCTCCATCTTCCTGCTGCGCCAGTTCCTGATGACGATCCCGAACGAGTACGTGGACGCCGCGAAGGTGGACGGCTGCGGCGACCTCAGGACCCTGGTGCGGGTGGTGCTGCCCATGGCGCGACCCGGCATCGCCGCGGTGGCCCTCTTCCAGTTCTTCTACGCCTGGAACGACTACTTCGGCCCGCAGATCTACGCCTCGGAGAACCCCGGCGCCTGGACGCTGAGTTACGGCCTGGAGTCCTTCAAGGGCGCGCATCACACCGACTGGAACCTCACCATGGCCGCCACCGTGCTGGTCATGGCCCCTGTGATCCTCGTGTTCTTCTTCGCCCAGAAAGCGTTCGTCGAGGGCGTCACCCTCACCGGAGTCAAGGGTTAACCGCATATGAAACTCACCGTGGTCGGCGGCGGCTCGACCTACACCCCCGAACTCGTCGACGGCTTCGCCCGGCTCAGGGACGCCCTGCCCGTCAAGGAACTCGTCCTCGTGGACCCGGACGCCGAACGCCTGGAGCTGGTGGGCGGCCTGGCCCGCCGGATCTTCGCCAAGCAGGGCCACGGCGGCCGCATCGTCACCACGTCCGACCTGGACGTGGGCGTGGACGGCGCCGACGCCGTACTGCTCCAGCTCCGTGTCGGCGGCCAGGCCGCCCGGCAGCAGGACGAGACCTGGCCGCTGGAGTGCGGCTGCATCGGCCAGGAGACGACCGGCGCGGGCGGCCTCGCCAAGGCGCTGCGCACGGTCCCGGTCGTGCTGGACATCGCCGAGCGCGTGCGCCGCGCCAACCCGCGTGCCTGGATCATCGACTTCACCAATCCGGTCGGCATCGTCACCCGCGCCCTGCTGGAGGCCGGGCACCGGGCGGTCGGCCTGTGCAACGTGGCGATCGGTCTGCAGCGCAAGTTCGCGGCCCTGCTGGGCACCGACCCGAAGGACGTGCACCTGGACCACGTGGGCCTGAACCACCTGACGTGGGAGACGGGGGTGCGGCTCGGCGGCCCCGAGGGCGCGGACGTCCTGCCCGAACTGCTCGCCCGGCACGGCGACGCCATCGCCGGTGACCTGCGCCTGCCCCGCCCCCTGCTGGACCGCCTGGGTGTCATCCCCTCCTACTACCTGCGTTACTACTACGCCCACGACGAGGTCGTGCGGGACCTGCGCACCAAGCCCTCCCGGGCGGCGGAAGTCGCCGCCATGGAGCGCGAGCTGCTGGCGATGTACGGCGACCCGGCACTGGACGAGAAGCCGGCGCTGCTCGCCAGGCGGGGCGGTGCCTTCTACTCGGAGGCGGCCGTGGACCTCGCGGCGGCCCTGCTGGGCGGGGGCACGGGAAGCCCGTACCAGGTGGTCAACACCCTCAACCGGGGCACGCTGCCGTTCCTCCCGGACGAGGCGGTGATCGAGGTGCAGGCGGCGGTGGGCCCGTCCGGTGCCGCGCCCCTGGCCGTGCCGGACCTCGACCCGCTGTACGCGGGCCTGGTGGCGAACGTGACGGCGTACGAGGAACTGGCGCTGGAGGCGGCGCTGCGGGGCGGCCGGGACCGGGTCTTCCGCGCCCTGCTGGCCCATCCGCTCGTCGGCCAGTACGAGTACGCCGAGGCCCTCACCGACCGGCTGGTCGCGCACAACCGGGAGCACCTCGCGTGGGCCTGATCCCGACCGTCCTCGCCATCGACGCGGGCAACAGCAAGACCGACGTGGCCGTGGTCACCGCCGGGGGCGAGGTGCTGGCCACGGCCCGCGGCGGCGGTTTCCGCCCGCCGGCGGTGGGTGTCGGGGCAGCCGTGGACGCCCTCGCCGAACCGGTCGCGCGGGCGTTCGCGGACGCGGGCGTGACCTCCGCCTCGCACGTCTCAGCCTGCCTCGCCAATGCCGATCTTCCGGTGGAGGAGCAGCAGTTGGCGGCCGCGCTGCACGGGCGCGCGTGGGGCGCCTCGGTGGAGGTCCGCAACGACACCTTCGCGATCCTGCGGGCGGGTGTGCCCGAGCCGCGGGGCGTGGCCGTGGTGTGCGGTGCGGGCATCAACTGCGTCGGGATGCGCCCCGACGGCCGCACCGCCCGCTTCCCGGCCATCGGGCGGATCTCCGGCGACTGGGGCGGCGGCTGGGGCCTGGCCGAGGAGGCCCTGTGGTACGCGGCCCGCGCGGAGGACGGCCGGGGCGAGGCGACCGAGCTGGCCCGCGCCCTGCCCGCGCACTTCGGCCTGCGGTCCATGTACGCGCTGATCGAGGCCCTGCACCTGGGGCAGGTCGAGCACGGCCGCCGGCACGAGCTGACGCCGGTGCTGTTCCGCACCGCCGCGCACGGGGACCGGATTGCCCGCTCCCTCGTGGACCGCCTCGCCGAGGAGGTCGCGACGATGGCCACGGTGGCCCTGACCCGGCTCGATCTCCTGGGCGAACAGACCCCGGTGCTGCTGGGCGGCAGCGTCCTGAGCGCCGGTCACGCCCGGCTCGACGACGGCGTACGCGACCTGCTGGCGTCCCGCGCCCCCAAGGCGGACGTCCGCGTGGTCACGGCCGCCCCGGTGCTGGGCGCGGCCCTCCTGGGCCTGGACCACCTCGGCGCGCAGGAGGCGGCCCTGGAACGGGCCCGGGTCCACTGGGACACCGGCCGGCGCTGACGCCGGCCGGGGCGCTCCGGGGCAGGTGGCCGAGGGAACCGAACAGATGCCCACGGCGTATTCATGGGCAGGGGACGCTGCGATCCGATCAAGATCCAGCGAAGGCCGGTGCGGATGTCGGTCCGGGCCGCAATACTTGGCGGCGAACGGATGACCATGGGGGAGGTCAGGTGACACACCCGCCGAAGAGCAGCACGGCACCGCCGTCGGCGGGCGCCGCCATGCCCGCGATCCCCCCGCAGCCCGGGTCGCCGTTGCCGCCCGCCCGGCCGGTCCCGCCCCCGGCGCCCCGCCGTACCGCCTTCGCCGAGGGCGTCGACCGGCTGCGGTCCGCCGCCACCACCGAGCCGGGGCGGCTGCGCGTCATCGGTGCCGTCCTCGCCGTGCTGGTCGTCGCGTTCGGCGCGGTCACCGCCTGGCAGACCGCCGAGCGCGCGGCCGCCGCCGACGACGTGCTGCACAGCAGCCAGCCGCTCAGCTCGGGCGCCGCCGACATCTACCGCTCGCTGGCCGACGCCAACACGGCGGCCTCCAGCGGCTTCCTGGCGGGCGGTCAGGAGACGGCGCAGTCACGGGATCGGTACGAGAAGGACATCCGCACCGCCGCCGCGGGCCTCGTCACCGCCGCCGCCAACTCCGAGCCGGGGTCGCCGTCGGAGGCGGCCGTCGCCAAACTGAACAAGCTGCTGCCCGAGTACAAGGGGCTCGTGGAGCGCGCCCGGACCTACAACCGGCAGGGCTATCCGGTCGGCGGCGCCTATCTGCGGTACGCGAACGAGAAGATGCAGAAGGAGATGCTCCCGGCGGCGGAGGACCTCTACAAGAAGGAGAACCAGCGGCTGAACGCCGACTACGGGGACGCGACGCCCTACCCGTGGGCGGCGATCGCGCTCGGCGTGCTCGCCCTGGCCGCGCTCGGCTGGGCCCAGCACCGCACCTACCGGCGCACCAACCGCGTCCTCAACCACGGCCTGGTGGCCGCCTCCGCCGCCACCGCGGTGGCCCTGCTGTGGCTGGTGGTGGGGCACACGCTCGCCAGGTCGGGCCTGAACGGCTCCTACGACAACGGCGTCCGCTCGCTGAACGTCCTGCACGACGCCCGCATCGCCTCCCTCAAGGCGCGCGGCAACGAGAACCTGAGCCTGGTGGCGCGCGGCGCCGAGACCATCACGGTGGACGGGCAGACGTACGACGCCTACTACTACGACTTCGACCGGGACATGGGCGTGCTCGCCAAGGGCCTCACCGACGCCCGCCGGCTCGCCGACGACGACGCGGGCACCGGGCCGGTCAAGGCGGCCGAGGGCAACATGGCGGTGTGGAAGCAGCGCCACGCCTCGGCCCGTACCGAGGACGAGAACGGCAACTACCAGCAGGCGCTGGACAAGGTGATCGGCGGCGCGGACGCCACCGGCGCGTGCTTCGACAGCGTGGACCGCAATCTCGCCCTGGCCATCGGCCACGAGCAGACCGAGTTCCAGCGGGCCGCCGGTGACGGGCGGGACGCGATGGCCGGGCTGCCCGTCGGCGCCGCCGTGCTGGGCGTGCTCGGCGCGGCGGGCGCGGTGGCCGGCGTCGGGCGCAGGCTTTCGGAGTACCGGTGACAGGGGGCGTGACGATGTACGCGAGCCGTGTACGGGCCTCCCTGCGGGGCTGGGGCGGGGTCGGCGCGATGGCGGTGCTGTGCGTGCTGGCCCTGGCCTTCGCGCTGCTGCTGCCGTGCACGCAGCCGCGTCAGGACGACGCCGGCGCGCGGACCGCCGGCCCGGGCGTCGCCAGCGGCAGCCAGGCGCGCGCCGGCGACTGCGAGGACTCCGAGGCGCAGAAGCAGACGCTGTCCCCGTCCGGCGCCGGCGGCCCGACCATCGACGCCATCAAGTCCCGTACGGGCGCCAAGCGCAAGCTGGTCGTCGGCGTCGACCAGAACAGCTACCACTGGGGCTACCGCAACCCGAACACCGAGACCGCCCAGCTCGAGGGCTTCGACATCGACCTCGTCCACCGGATCGCCGAGGACATCCTCGGTGACCCGGACGCGGTGCAGTTCAAGGCCATCCCGACCAGCCAGCGCATACCCGCGATCAAGGACGGCAGGGTCGACATGGTGGTCCGCACGATGACCATCACCTGCGAGCGCCTGGACGACGTCGCGTTCTCCGCGCCCTACTTCAAGACCGGGCAGCAGGTGCTGGCCCCCAAGTCCTCCTCCGTCAAGGGCTACGACGGCACGCTCGCGCACAAGCGGATCTGCACGGCGTCCGGTTCCACCGCATACGGCAAGCTGAAGGCCGACCGGGACGCGGGCGACCTGCCCGCGTCCACCGACATCTCCACCACCGTCCCCAGCCAACTCGACTGTCTGGTGCGGCTGCAGCTCGGCGAGGTCGACGCGGTGGTCACCGACGGGGCCCTCGCCGCCAGCCAGGCCGCCCAGGATCCGACGGTCGCCCTGAAGGGTGACGCGTTCACCACCGAGTACTACGGCGTGGCGATGAAGAAAGACGCCACCGACCTGGTACGCCGGGTCAACCGCATCCTGGTCGACTACCGCGCGGACGGCTGGCAGGCGTCGTACGACAGGTGGCTCTCGGCCACACTGGGGAAGGACTCGGGACCGTCCGAGCCGCCCGCCCCGCAGTACCTGCGCAAGAGCTGAACCCGACCCGACCCAGGCCAACCACACAGCAGCGAGAGGTGATCGATGGGCGTCACGGACCCCGCCGGGCCGGTGATGGACCGGGACGAGGTGGACCGTGCGCTGGCGCGGCTCGGCGCGGAGCACGAGGCGATCGAGACCTCGCTGCTCGCCCTCCAGGACCACGCGGGCCGCAGACTCCTCGAAGGCGCCGAGCTGACCGGCGTCACCCAGCGGCGCTGGCAGGCCACGGAGGCGTCGATAACCCTGCTGTGGGCGTACTTCGACGCCTACACGGCGGCGCTGCGCTCCGCCCGGGAGATCCGCTCCCGCCGCCGCTGGTCCAGCCGCGAGGACCTGGCGGAGCTGACCGAACTGCTGCGCGGCGCGTCCGTCACCGTGCCCGGCGGCACCGGTCCCACGGCCACCGCGAAGCTCAGCGAGAGCTTCTCGCTCACCACCCTGGTCGACCGGATGAACGAGCTGTACGCGTCCTCGCTCGACCTGGTCGTCACCGCCGACGCGGTCTGGTCGGCGCTGCCCGCCCGGATCGATTTACTCGCCGCGGAGCTCCAGCGCACCCGCAGGCTCGCGCACTCCGTCGGCGTCCGCCCGGGCGAGCACCCGGCCGGTGACGACCTGGAGCGCATCACGCGCACGCTGACCGCCCTGCGCGCGGAAGTGGTCTCCGACCCGCTCGCCTTCTGGGTACGGGCCGAGGGCAGTTCGGCGCCCGGCGGCGGCCGCCCGGACACCACGGTGTACGACCGCGAGGCGCGCGCCCTGGAGGACGTTCGGCGTGAGATCGACGCGGTGCTGACGGTCCGGCAGGACGCGGAGGCGCGGCTGATCCGGCTGCGGGACGTGCTCTCCCGCGCGGACCGCACCCTCGCCGAGGCGCGCACCGCGCGCGGTGAGGTGCTGGCGAAGATCGCCGCGACCGAGGTCCCGGTGGTCAGCGGACCGCCCACCGTGCTGCAGGAGCAATTGGCCGCGGCCGCCGAGTACCGGCGGCACGCGCAGTGGCACCGGCTCTCCCCGCTGCTGGAGTCCCTGGAGCAGAAGGCCGACGACGAACTGCTGCGCGCGCGGGAGTCGCTGACGGCCGTCACCGCGCCCCTCGCGGTCCGCGCCGAGCTGCGCGGCCGGCTGGACGCGTACCGGGCGAAGACCACCCGCAACGGCCTCGCCGAGGACCCGCTGCTGGTCGAGCGGTACGACGCGGCCCGGCGCATGCTGTGGAGCGCCCCCTGCGACCTGCGGGTCGCCGAACAGGCCGTGCTGCGCTACCAGCAGGCGGCGGCCGAGCTGCTCGGCGCACCGGGCGTCCCCCGCCAGGGCGGACCCGAGGACCGTAGAGGTGAGTCGTCATGAGTCAGGCACAGCGGACGTGCCAGCGGCCCGGCTGCGAGGGCTCCTACGAGGACGTGGGCGGCGGCGAGCTGTACTGCGACACCTGCGGCCTGGCCCCGGTCGTGTCGCCCGGGGGTCTCCCCGCCGGGGGAGGCATGGTCGGCTCGCCGGCCACGGGCGTCACGAAGGGTTCGGCGGCGAGCGGCGGATCCCGTGCCGGCTCCCGCAGTTCACGCACCTCCTCGCAGTCGTCGAGGTCACGGCGCTCGGTGTCCGGGCGGCTGTCACGCTCCCTGTCCGGCGGCTCCAGCGCCCGCTCGGTGTCGGTGCGCAGCTCCGGCTCGTCCTCCGGCACCTCGGGCCGGGGACGGCTCGGCGCCGGACTGGTCTCGGTGCCGCAGGTGCCGCGGCCCGACCCGCGCGCGATGGTGCTGGAGAACCCGGAGGTGCCCGAGCGCAAGCGGTTCTGCTCGCGGTCCGACTGCGGGGCGCCGGTCGGACGCGCCCGCGGCGAACGGCCGGGGCGCACGGAGGGGTTCTGCACCAAGTGCGGGCACCCGTACTCGTTCGTGCCGAAGCTGAAGGCCGGGGACATCGTGCACGGCCAGTACGAGGTCGCGGGCTGTCTCGCGCACGGCGGCCTCGGCTGGGTCTACCTCGCCGTGGACCGGGCCGTGTCCGACCGGTGGGTGGTACTCAAGGGCCTGCTGGACACCGGCGACCAGGACGCGATGGCGGCGGCCATCTCCGAGCGGCGGTTCCTCGCGGAGATCGAGCACGCCAACATCGTGCGGATCTACAACTTCGTCGAGCACCTCGACCAGCGCACCGGCTCCCTCGACGGCTACATCGTCATGGAGTACGTCGGCGGCAAGTCGCTGAAGGAGATCGCCAACGCCCGCCGCACGCCCGACGGCAAGCGTGACCCGCTGCCGGTGGAGCAGGCCTGCGCGTACGGCATCGAGGCCCTGGAGGCGCTCGGCCACCTGCACAGCCGCAACCTGCTGTACTGCGACTTCAAGGTCGACAACGCCATCCAGACCGAGGACCAGCTCAAGCTGATCGACATGGGCGCCGTGCGCCGCATGGACGACGACGAGTCGGCGATCTACGGCACGGTCGGCTACCAGGCGCCGGAGGTCGCGGACGTAGGCCCGTCGGTGGCCAGCGACCTGTACACGGTGGGCCGTACGCTCGCCGTCCTCACCTTCGACTTCCAGGGCTACACGAACGTCTTCGTGGACTCCCTGCCCGACCCGGACAAAATCGAGGTCTTCCACCGCTACGAGTCCTTCTACCGGCTCCTCGTCCGCGCCACCGACCCC
The DNA here is from genome assembly GCF_055592265.1 of Streptomyces sp. NPDC041129. Taxonomy (NCBI): domain Bacteria; kingdom Bacillati; phylum Actinomycetota; class Actinomycetes; order Kitasatosporales; family Streptomycetaceae; genus Streptomyces; species Streptomyces sp. NPDC041129. The sequence continues at coordinate 1,484,438 of NZ_JBVIYV010000001.1, forward strand.
GACCCGGCCCGCCGGTTCGCCTCCGCGCAGGAGATGTCCGAGCAGCTCACCGGCGTGCTCCGCGAGGTCGTCTCGCTGCAGACCGGGCAGGCCAGACCCGCCCTGTCCACGCTGTTCGGACCCGAGGTGAAGGTCGTCGACACGGAGCTGTTCCCCAGGGCGCACGGAGACGTGTCGCTGCTCGGGGCGCGCCCGGCGCGCGGTGCCGTGCCGGCCCCCGCGCTGCCCGGGCCGGCCGTCGTCCGGCCCGTGGACACGCCCGCCGCCGCCCTGGCGCTGCCCGTGCCGCTGGTCGACCCGAACGACCCCAACGCCGGGTTCCTGGCCGGGCTCATGGCGTCCGCGCCGGCCGAGCTGATCAGCGCCCTGGACGCGGCTCCGGCACCGAGCGTGGAGTCGCGGCTGCGGCTGATCAGGGCCCGGCTGGAGAGCGGCGACCACCGGGCCGCGCTCACGGCCCTGAGCGAACTGGAGGGTGAACGGTCCGACGACTGGCGGGTGGTCTGGTACCGGGGGGTGGCGGCGCTGGTCACCGGGGACTTCGAGAACGCCGCGCTGGGCTTCGACGCGATCTACGACGCCTTCCCCGGCGAGGCCGCTCCCAAGCTGGCGCTCGGCCTGTGCGCCGAGGTGCTGGGCCAGCTGGACAACGCGGCCGAGTACTACCGCCTGGTGTGGTCGACCGACCCGAGCTTCGTCAGCGCCGCCTTCGGGCTGGCCCGGGTGCGGCTCGCGGCCGGTGACCGGCGCAGTTCCGTCGGCACCCTGGAGTCGGTGCCCGAGTCGTCCATCCACTACACGGCCGCCCGGGTCGCCGCGGTCCGGGCCCGGCTGCGCGGGCGTACGCCGAGCGCCGGCGACGTACCGTTCCTCGACGACCTGACGGCCGCCGCCGGGCAGGTCGAGGCGCTGGACGCGTACGGTCTGGACCCGGCGCGCCGCGAGCAGTTGTCCGCCGAAGTGCTCGGCAGCGCGCTGGACTGGGTACTCTCCACAGGCCGGGACACCGCCCCGCCGGCCGCCGGCGGACGGAAGGTGCTCGGCAGCGGTCTGGACGAACGGGGCCTGCGCTTCGGCCTGGAACGCGCGTACCGCACGCTGGCCAGGCTGGCGCCCGGCGGCGAGGAGAGGATCGAGCTGGTGGAACGGGCCAACCGTTACCGCCCCCGGACGTGGGTGTAGTTGATGTCGCAGATGCCCCAGCAGGCCGCACTGGCGAAGTGCCCGAGCTGTGCCGAGCCGCTCGAGTCGGGTGACCTCTTCTGCGGCGCGTGCGGGTACGACCTGTCCGTCGTGCCCGCCGCGCCGCAGGATCACCCGACCCTCACCATGACCGGTTCCCCCGGGCCGGGGGACGGCGTGGCCTGGCCCGCCCCCGAGCCCGGCGGCTCCGGCAGCACCCAGCCGGCGGTGCACGAGGCGACCGACGTGCCCGGCACCGACTCGGGCGGCAACGCGCTGCACCACGAGGAGCCGGCCGCGCCCGGCGTCCGCTTCGACCGGCGTCCGGAGCCCGACGAGTACCCGCTGCAGGCTCCCGACCCACGTGCCTCGGCCGGTCCCGCCGCGCCCTCGGCACCGGCCGGTCCGGACGCCGCTCCCGACCCGGCCGATCCCGCGCAGGTCTGCGTGGCCTGCCGGGCCGGCCGGGTGGACGAGGACGGCTACTGCGAGAACTGCGGGCACGCCCAGCCCCGGGAACGCGACCGCATGGAGCGGGAGTCGGGTCCGGTCGCCGCGGTCAGCGACCGCGGCCTGCGCCACCACCGCAACGAGGACGCCTTCGGTGTCGCCCACACCGCGCTGCCCGACGGCTCTCCCGCGGCGCTGGCCATCGTGTGCGACGGCGTGTCCTCCGCGACCCGGCCGGACGAGGCGTCGATGGCCGCCTCGCAGGCGGCCGTCGACACCCTGCTGGCCGCCCTGCCGCGCGGCACCCACCCGCAGGCGGCGATGCACGAGGCGATCGTCGCCGCCGCACAGGCCGTCAACTCCCTTGCCGAGGAGCCCGAGGCGGCGCGCGAGCACGACCCGCACCAGAACTCCCCGGCCTGCACCATCGTCGGCGCGATCGTCACGGGCGGGCTGCTGGTGGTCGGCTGGGTCGGCGACAGCCGCGTCTACTGGGTGCCGGACGACCGCTCGGCGCCCCCGGCCCGGCTCACCGAGGACGACTCCTGGGCCGCGCAGATGGTCGCGGCCGGCCTGATGAGCGAGGCGCAGGCGTACGCCGACGAGCGCGCCCACGCGATCACCGGCTGGCTCGGCGCGGACGCCTACGAACTGGAGCCGCACACCGCCGCCTTCAAGCCGGACCGGCCCGGAGTCGTGCTGGTGTGCACCGACGGCCTGTGGAACTACGCCGAGACGGCCGAGGAGATGGCCGAGGTCGTACCCGCGGACGCGGCGACCCGTCCGCTGCACAGCGCCCAGGTTCTGGTCGGCCACGCCCTGGACGGCGGGGGCCACGACAACGTAACAGTGGCCGTCGTGCCGTTCCCCGCGCCGCCGCAGGGGGCAGGATCGGCCTGAGGCCGCACCACCACGGGGAAGTCCCGGCGGACCGGAGGGGACCGGTCCGTCCACCGGCATTGCCTCGCGCCAGCGGGGCGTCACAGGGGGATCTGAAAGCCATGGCCAATTTCGCCAAGCCGAACGTGCCGCAGTTCTCGGTCGACGTCTACCAGAACGAGTACCTGCCCGAGGGCGGTCGTGAGGTCAACGCCATCGTCACCGTGACCGCCACCGGCGGCGGCACGGTGGGCGGCGCCGTCACGGCCCCGCACCTGTACGCGCCCGGCCAGGGGCCCTCGGCGGCGGTCGCCGTCATGGTCGACTGCTCGGGCTCCATGGACTATCCGCCGACCAAGATGCGCAACGCGCGGGACGCCACGGCCGCCGCGATCGACACCCTGCGCGACGGGGTGCACTTCGCGGTGGTCGGCGGCACGCACGTGGCGAAGGAGGTCTACCCGGGCGGCGGGCGGCTCGCGGTCGCCGACGCCACCACGCGCGAGCAGGCCAAGCAGGCGCTGCGCCGGCTCGGCGCGGGCGGCGGCACGGCCATCGGCACCTGGCTGCGGCTTGCCGACCGGCTGCTGTCCTCGGCGGACGTCGCCATCCGGCACGGCATCCTGCTGACCGACGGCCGCAACGAGCACGAGTCGCCGGAGGACCTGCGGGCGGCGCTGGACGAGTGTGCCGGGCGGTTCACCTGTGACGCGCGTGGCGTGGGCACCGACTGGGAAGTGAAAGAAGTCACAGGCATCGCCTCCGCGCTGCTCGGCACCGCCGACATCGTCGCCGACCCGGCGGGGCTGGCCGCCGACTTCACGCGGATGATGGAGACGGCGATGGGCAAGGAGGTCGCCGACGTGGCGCTGCGGGTGTGGACCCCGGTCGGCGCGAACCTCCGGTTCGTCAAGCAAGTTGCTCCCGCTGTAGAGGAGTTGACGGAACGCCGTACCGAGGCGGGACCGCGGGCCGGGGACTATCCCACCGGGTCCTGGGGCGACGAGTCCCGCGACTACCACCTGTGCGTGGAGGTCCCGGCGGCCGGTCTCGGCCAGGAGATGCTGGCCGCGCGGATCTCCCTGGTCGTGCCGCAGCCGGACGGGCAGGTCCGGAACCTCGGCGGCCAGGGGCTGGTCAGGGCGGTGTGGACCGACGACATGGCGGCCTCCACCTCGATCAGCCCCCAGGTCGCCCACTACACCGGGCAGGCCGAGCTGGCGCAGGCCATCCAGCAGGGCCTCGACCTTCGCAAAGCGGGCGATTTCGAGCGGGCGACGGCCAAACTGGGGCGCGCCGTTCAGCTCGCGAGCGCCTCGGGCAACGCCGATACTGCGAAACTCCTTTCGAAGGTGGTGGACGTGGTCGACGCCGCGACAGGTACTGTGCGGTTGAAGGCGAAGGTCGCGGAGGCCGACGAGATGACCCTCGAGACCCGGTCCACGAAGACTGTTCGTGTAAAGAAGTGACCCGCGGGAGACCGCGGGGACGACCAGGAAGAGATCCGGACGTACCGGAGGACCCTCAGGAGAAGGGGAAGCGCCGACATGCCGACCTGCCCGAACGGACACCAGTCGGGTTCCGACGACTGGTGCGAGGTCTGCGGTCACCGCATGGCCGGTGCCGTACCCCCGCCCCCTCCGCCGCCCCCGCCCGGCGGTGGCTACGGCTTCCCGCCACAGGGCGCGCAGCCCGGCGGCCGCCCGTCCGGCGGCCACGAGCCGGAGCTGTGCCCGCAGTGCCGTACGCCCCGCGAGGGTGGCGCGCCGTTCTGCGAGGAGTGCCGGTGGAACTTCCTGACCAACACGGCCACTTCCTACACCCCGGCCGCCCCGCGCCCGCCGCAGCCCCGCTTCGAGCCGCCGAGCGCGACGTACGGCGGCGGTGACTCGTACGAGTACCAGGGCTCGCGGCCCTCGCAGGTGAACCGGCCCGCCGAGCCGATCCCGTCCTTCGGCAGCGAGCCGTCGGGCCCGACGCCGTTCGCCGGCGAGCGCGGTCCGTCGGGCTACGGCGGCGGCCGGCCGCCCGCCGGTCAGCCGCCGTTCGGGGGCGTACCGGGACAGCAGGGTCCGGGCGGTCCCGGTGGCCCCGGCGGTCCTTCCGGTTTCGGTGGCGGTCCCGGTGGCCCGGGCGGCCCGCCGCCCTTCGGCCGTGAGCCGGGCGGTCCCGGTGGTCCCGGCGGCCACGGCGGTCCCGGCCCGTCCGGATTCGGTGGCGACCCCTCGCGTCCGGTTCCGCCGCCGCCCGGCCCGACCCCGCCCGCGGGTCCCGGCGGCCCGGCCGGCGGTCCCGCGCAGGCCTTCCAGCAGCCCGGCGCACCCGCCTTCCCGCAGGAGACCGGCCGGCCCCCGGCCGGTGGCGGCCCCTTCGGCGGCGGTGAGGACGACTGGGTGATCTCCCCGCCGTCCGCCGGTGGTCCCGGCGGCCCCGGTGGCGGCTACGGCTACCCGCAGCCCGGCGCCACCCAGGCCCCGCCCGGTCACGGCTTCCCGCAGGCCCCGCAGGGACCGGCCACCTGGACCGCGACCATCGGCCCGGACCGCGACTACTTCATGGCGATGATGCAGCGCTCCGGCCCCGAGGCCGCGGGCCTGAACCTGCCCGCCTACTCGCCCGAGCAGCAGCGCACGCTCAGCGGCAACCAGGTCACCATCGGCCGGCGCCGGCACTCCACCGGCGACACCCCCGACATCGACCTGTCGGTGCCCCCGGAGGACCCGGGCGTCTCGCACCAGCACGCGGTGCTGGTGCAGCAGCCGGACGGCAACTGGGCGGTCGTCGACCAGAACTCGACGAACGGCACCACGGTCAACGGCTCCGACGAGCCGATCCAGCCGTTCGTGCCGGTGCCGCTGCAGGACGGCGACCGGGTGCACGTGGGCGCCTGGACGACGATCACCGTCCGCAGGGGCTGAGGCACCTCATGGGAGGGGCCAGACGTACGGCCCCTCCGGGTCGTCCAGCCAGGCCCAGGTGCGTCCGTCGCCGACCGTGACGCCGTAGCGCTCCCGGTCCGGGCAGCCCTCGCGTTCCCACAGCGCGTGGGCCTCTCGCGGTTCCAGCGCGCCCCGGGTCAGGTCCAGCAGGAAGTGGAACGGCTCCTGTTCGCGGGCCCGGCCCGGCAGCCCGCTCAGGGGCACCGCCCCCGGATCCGCCCGGCCCGCGCCGCGCAGCGGCACGAAGTAGGCGGCCGTGGGCAGGAAGCGGCCCTCGGCGTGCCCGGGGTCGCGGACGGTGAGCGCGAGCAGGCCGGTGGCCAGCGGGGTCAGGATCCGGCCTCCGGGCCGGCACTGGGCGAGCCAGGCGCCCGGCACCGTGGGCAGCCCGCAGGTGGCGATGATCCGGTCGAAGGGCGCGCGCTCCGGCACCCCCCGCGCGCCGTCGCCCGTGACGACGGCCGGGCGGTGGCCGGCCGCGGCCAGGTGCTGCCGGGCCGACTCGGTGATCTCCGGGTCGAGGTCGACGGTGGTGACGAGGCCGTCGTCGCCGAGCCGGTGGGCGAGCAGGGCGGCGTTGTAGCCGGTGCCGGCGCCCACCTCCAGGACGCGGTCGCCGTCCTCGACGCGCAGCGCGGCCAGCATCAGCGCCATCAGGGAGGGCTGACTGCTGGAGGAGAGCAGTTCGCCGTCGCGCAGCCGGGTCGCCAGCGGGGTGTCGGCGTAGGCGCCGTGCACCCAGCGCTCCCGGGCCTCGGGGTCCGGGCTCTGGCCCCAGCGGCGTTCGTAGCCGCCCCTGACCCCCACGTAGTAGTAGGGCACGAACAGGTGCCGGGGCACCGTCGCGAACACCTCCCGCCACACCGGGTCCTCGGCCCACGCCCCCTCGGCGTCGATCTCCCGCACCAGCGCGGCCCGCGCCTCGGTGGCCAGACGTTCGATCCCGGTGTCGTAGGCGCCCATCCCCCCACACTAGGGGCGCGGGGAGCCCGGGGCGGGCAGGGTCCTGGGCCTCGAGTCGTGGGTCGCGCGGTCTGAGACCATGGACGGGTGAATGAGATTCGGCGCGGCACGCTTCAGGAGCAGACGTTCTACGAGCAGGTCGGCGGGGAGGAGACCTTCCGCCGGCTCGTCCACCGTTTCTACGAGGGCGTCGCCGAGGACCCGCTCCTGCGGCCGATGTACCCGGAGGAGGACCTGGGCCCGGCCGAGGACCGGCTGGCCCTGTTCCTCATGCAGTACTGGGGCGGTCCCAGCACCTACAGCGACAGCCGCGGCCACCCGCGGCTGCGCATGCGGCACGTGCCGTTCACCGTTAACCGTGCCGCGCACGACGCCTGGCTGAAGCACATGCGGGTCGCCGTCGACGAGCTGGGCCTGGCCGAGGAGCACGAGCGGACGTTGTGGAACTACCTGACGTACGCGGCACAGTCGATGATCAACACCCCCGAATGACCGTTTGAATCCCGGATTCCGGTCGTTCGGCGCCGGATTCCGGTCACGATCCGGTATAGACCGGTCGGCAACCGGTTACCACGGCCGGTCCCCTCTGCGAGCATCACCCGAGATCGACAGAGCGCTTGCGGAAGTCCGGACGACACGGGGGTCGGGTGACGGGGTTCGTCGTCTCACGCGCGCGGGCACACCGCCTGCTGCTCGGCTCCGCACTGCTCACGGTACTGCTGACCACGGCCGTGCTGGCCACGCTCACGGCGTACTCGGGGGCGATCGGGGACGCGGCGCTGCGCCATGTGCTGAAGGATCCGCGCAACGCGGCCGCCACGGCGCTGATCGTCAAGGCCGACGTCCCCGCCGGGCAGCACGCCGCCGCCGACACCGCCTTGCGCGAGGGCGCCCGGAAGACCTTCGACGGGCTGCCGGTGACCGTGCGGACGCTGCGCCGCTCCGGCCCGTACGCGCTCCCCCTGTCCCTGCGGCCGCCCGCGCGGCGCTCGGGCGACCCGGACCTGACCTACTTCGCGGCCCTGGACCACGCCCAGGTCCGGTCCGCCGCCGGGCGGCTCCCGGGCCGGACGACCGGCGAGATCGAGGTGGCCGTCCCGCAGGCCGCCGCCCGGCCGCTCGGGCTCCAGCCCGGCGACCGCCTCACCCTGGCCGACCGGCTCGGCGACCGGAAGGTCCGGGTGCGCGTCACCGGGCTGTACCGGCCCACCGCCACGAGCGCGCCGTACTGGCGGCTGGACGACCTGCTCGGCCGCGGTGTGAAGAAGTCCGGCTTCACCACGTACGGTCCGCTGCTCGCCGATCCCTCGGTCCTCGCCGGCGGGCGGGTGAGCACCGGTGGGACGGCCTGGCTGGCGTCGGCCGACTTCGACGCGATGACGACCGGGCGCACGGGGGAACTGCGCGAGGCCGCACGGGCGGGAAGCGGGGAGCTGCGCAAGGCCGCCGCCCTGCGCGGTGCGACGGCGGTGACGACCTCGCTGCCGGACGTGCTGGACGGCATCGACCGTTCGCTGCTCGTCGCCCGCTCCACCCTGCTGATCGTCGCACTCCAACTGGTGCTGCTCGGCGGGTACGCGCTGCTGCTGGTGGCCCGGCTGCTGGGCTCCGAACGGGCCGCCGAGACCCGGCTGCTCAGGGCGCGCGGCGCGTCCCGCCCCCGGATCGCGGCCCTCGCCGGGGCCGAGTCCCTGCTGCTCGCCCTCCCCGCGGCCCTCTGCGCGCCGTTCCTCGCCGGACCGCTCACCACCCTGCTCACCGCCCACGGCCCGCTGGCCCGTCTCGACCTGCGCCTCGACCTCCCGCCCGCCGGGAGCCCCGGGGTGTGGCTGGTGGCGGTGGCGGTGGCCCTGGGCTGCGCGCTGACGGTGACACTCCCGGCGCTGACGGGCGCCGACCCGGAACCCACCGGCCGGCGCGGGCGGCGGGGCGCGGAGTCCGGCCGGACGCGCGGCCCACGCGTCCCCCGCTTCCGCCTGCGCCGTTCGGCGCCGCACGGTGCCCGGCCCCGCCGCGCGGGCGGCGGTCTCGCCCCCGCCCCGCTCCGCGCGGGCGCCGACCTGGGCCTGCTCGCCGTGGCCGGGGTCGCCTACTGGCAGTTGGGGCAGCAGGGCTCCGGGGGCGTCGCCGCCGACCGGTCGGGATCGCTCGGAGTGGATCCGCTGCTGGTCGCCGCGCCCGCACTGGCGCTGCTCGCCGGAACCGTGCTGACGCTGCGGCTGCTGCCGCCGGTGGCGCGGCTCGCGGAACGGTGGGCGGCGGCCGGCCGGGGGCTGCCGGCGGCGCTGGCAGGCTGGCAGTTCAGCCGCCGCACCGCGCGCGCGGCGGGGCCGGTGCTGCTGCTGGTGCTCGCCGTCGCGCTCGGCATGCTGGCCATCGGTCAGGGTGCCTCGTGGAACCGCTCGCAGGACGACCAGGCCGACTTCCGCGCCGGGGCGCCGGTGCGGGTGCTGGACGCCGGGCAGGGCGGACTCGGCCGTACGGAGGCCTACGCGGCCCTGCCGCACGTCCGCGGGGCGGTGCCCGTCGTACGCGGCGAGCAGGGCCTGTCCGGTGAGCGTACGGCGACCGTGCTGGCCCTGGACACCGCGCACGCGGCGAACGCGCTGCTGATGCGCCCGGACCTCGCGGACGAACCCGTGAAGTCGCTGCTGGCCGGTCTGACGCCGAAGGACTCCCCGGTGGGGGCGCGGGTGCCGGCCCACACCGCCCGGCTGCGGCTGACGGCGAGCCTGCGCAGCACCACGGGGCCCGGGACGACCGCCGAGGTCACGGTCCGGCTGGAGGACGCGGCCGGGGTGCCGTACTCGATGCCGGCCGGGCTGCTGCCCGCCGACGGCCGCCCGCACACCCTCGTCCTCGACCTCGGCTCCGCCGCCGGTCCGGCGCTGCTCACCGGGCTCCGGCTCGACATGCCCCAGCCCGCCGAGCGCGCCGAGCAGCACCGGCTCACGGTCCGGGACCTGACCGCCGAGGGCACCGACGGAACCCGGCACCGGATCGGCCTGCCCGCGTCCTGGACCACGGCCGTGGAGACCGGCGGCGCGGCCGACCCGTCCCGGCGCACCAGCCCCACCCGGCCCCGGATCGTCTCCGCCCGTCCCCTGGCCTTCTCCTACGGCACCGGCTACCTGCCGAACGCCGACATCTGGACGGTCGCCACGGTGTCCGTGCGGCTCCAGGTGGCGCGGCCCGCGCCGCCCGAGGTGCGGGCCGTCGCCACAGAACGGTTCCTCACCTCCGCGGGCGCCCGCACCGGCCAGCGCCTGGACGTCACCGTCGGCGGCCAGAGCCTGCCGGTGCGGATCGTGCGGTCGGTACGGGCGCTGCCCTCCACCGGAACCCCGGCCGCCTCCGCGGACCACGACGGCGGCGCGGTACTGGTCGACCTGCGCGCCGCGAACCGGGCGCTGCAGGCGCGGTACGGGGAGAGCGCCACCCCGGACGAGTGGTGGCTGCGGACCGCGCCCGGCGACGCGGCCCGGGTGGCCACCGCGGTACGGGCGCTGCCGGACGTCGACCCGGAACAGGTGGTGGTCCGCGACGAGATCGCCGCCGAGCTGCGCGACGACCCCTTCGGCGCCGGGCCCACGGCCGCGTTCACCGCGGCCGCCGTGGTGGCGGCGGCGCTCGCCGCGGTCGGCTTCGCGGTGGGCGCCGCCGGTTCGCTGCGGGCACGCGAGGCGGACTTCGCGGTGCTGCGCGCCCTCGGCGCCCCGCGCCGCCGGCTGGCCCGGACGGTCGCCGCCGAACTCGCCGTACTGGTGGGCCTGGCCCTCGTGGTGGGCGCCGTCCTGGGCACCGTACTGGCCCGTGGAGTACTGCCGTTGATCGTGCTGACCGGCGAAGCCACCCGGCCCGTACCCGGGCTGCTGGTGCTACTGCCGCCCGGACAGGTGGCGTTGCTGCTGGCGGGCGTCGCCGCGGCGCCGCTGGCGGTGGCCGTGGTGACGGCCCTGCGCCGGGCCGATCCGGCCCGGACACTGCGCGAACAGGGGGGTGAGTGACGTGCGTTCCGTACCGGCCGTGGTCGCGCCCTGGGTACGGACCCGGCTGCGGGCCGCTCCTGGTGCCGCGCTGGCGCTCGCGCTGCTGGTCGCGCTGACCGCCTGCCTGGCGGGCGCGCTGCCGCGCGCGGTGGACCGGTACGAGGACGCGGGCCTGCGGCACTCCCTCGACCAGGCGGGCCCCGAGCGCACCACGTTGAGGGCGACCGCGCCGATACCGGAGGGCGGCGTCTCCGGTGAGGACCTGGACGTCTCGTTCAGCCCCGAGGTCCTCAGACGGCAGTTCGGGAGACTGCTGCCCGTGGTGGACGGTTCGGTGCCCGTCGACCGCGCCCAGTCGGCGTACGGCACCTCCACCGAGGACGGCACCTCCGTGCTCGAACCGTGGCTCCCCCGCCCGACCGGCCTGCCCGCCAAGGTCACGCTGGTCGCGCAGAGCGGCCTGGCCGGACACGCCCGCCTCAGCGCGGGCCGGCTGCCACGGGTCCCGGGCCGACCGGACGGGGACGAGGCCGAGGCCGCCGTCTCCGCCGCCACCGCCAAGGCCCTGCACATCAAGCCGGGTTCGGTCATCCACGTGCCCAGGTTCGGCGGCCCCCTCTCCGTCCGGATCACCGGAATCCTCGCCCCGCGCGACCCGGCCGGCGCCTACTGGTCGACGGTGCCGCTGCTGCGCACGCCCGCACTGGAACGGCTGCCCGAGCCCGGCCCGCCGCAGACCTACTGGCACGGCGCCCTCCTGCTCCCGCCGGAGGCCACCCTCGCCGTGCTGGGCAGCGGCAGGAACCCCTTCCGCTACTGGCACTTCGCTCCGGACACCGACGGCGGGCAGGCCCATGGGCTGGACCGGCTGCGGTCCGGCGTCGCGTCGCTGGAGTCCGGCCCGGGCCTGCGGCGGGCCCGCTCCCTCACCGATCCGGACCTGGCCGTGAGTACCGGTCTGGACGACGTGGCCATCGCCTTCGGGCGGCTGCGCTCCGGCATCTCCCCGCTGGTCGGGGTGGCCGCCGCCGGCACGGCGACGGTCGCCGCTGTCGTCCTGCTCATGGCGGGCGGCCTGGCCGCCGACCGGCGCCGCGCCGAACTCGCCCTGCTGCGCGCCCGAGGCGTCTCCCTGCCCGGCCTCACCGGCCGGCTGCTGGCCGAGACCGCCGTGGTCGCCGTACCCGCGGGGGCGCTGGGCCTCGCGGCCGCCCTCGTCCTGCTCCCCGGCGCCAGCGACGGTCACGCCGTCGCCGCCGCACTCGCCGTCACCCTGGCCGCCTGCGCGGCCCTCCCGCTGCACGCCGTGCTCGCCCACCGCTCGGTGCGGCTGACGGGCCCCCGGGAGGACATGGCCTCGGTACGCCCCTCCCGGCGCCGCACGGTCGCCGAGCTGACCCTGCTGGCGCTGGCGGCCGGGGCGGTGGCCGCCCTGCGCGGCAGGGGCACCTCGGCAGGCCAACTGGTCTCCCTGGCGCCGGTACTGACCGGCGTCATCGCGGCCCTGCTGCTGCTCCGCCTCTACCCGCTGCTGCTGCGCCGACTGGCCCGGCCGGCCGGCCGGTTGCGGGGCGCGGTGGCCCCGCTGTCCCTGGCCCGCGCCGGCCGCACCCGTGCCTCGGCGGTACTGCCCCTGCTGGCCCTGCTGACCGCCTTGACCACGGCGGCCTTCGGCGGCTCGGTCCTGGCCGGCGTGGCCGAGGCCCGGGACCACGCGGCCCTGCTCACCGTCGGGGCCGACGCCCGCCTGGACTCGGCCACCGCGCTGCCGGCCGGCCTGGCCGCCCGGGTACGCACCCTGCCCGGGGTGCGCGGGGTGACCGCGGCGGCCATCACCTACGAGGCGACGCCGACGGACGGCGTGGACACCGTGCCGCTGGTGGGCGTGGACCCGCCCGCGTACGCCGGGCTGGCGGCCCGGACGGGCCTCGGGGCCATCACGGCGAAGCAGTTGAAGGGCCCGGACTCGCACTCGCTCCCGGCCCTCGCGTCCCCGACCGTGGCACGGAACTACGGCACCCGGCGCCCCTTCCCGGTGCGGCTCGCGGACGGCAGCACGGTCACCGTCCGGATCATCGCCGTCCGCGACCGCACCCCGGCGGCGCCCGCCGGCGACTTCCTGGTGGTGGACCGCGCCGGGCTCCCGTCGTCCGCCGCCCGGCCGACGACGCTGCTCCTGACCGGCGCCCGTCCGGACGCCGCCGCGCTGCGCCGCACGGCCCCCGCCCAGGCCACGGCCCGGCTCCTCACCGAGGAGCGCGCCCGGTACGCCGACTCGCCCCTGCAGACCGGCGCCGGGCACGTCTACACGGCGGCGGTGGCGGCGGGCGCCGGCTTCGCCGTCCTCGCCCTGCTCCTCGCGCTGCTGCGGGCGGCTCCGGAACGCGCCGCGCTCCTCGCCCGCCTGCGCACCATGGGGCTCACCCGGGCCCAGGGCCGCCGCCTCCTCGTCCTGGAGTCGCTCCCCCAGGCCCTCCTCGCCGCGGCCGGCGGCACCCTGACCGGCTGGGCCGCCGTCCACCTCCTCTCCCCCGGCATCGACCTGACGACCATCGCCCTCGCCTCGTCCCAGACCCCGGTGGGCAGGGCCGTGCTCCGCCCGGACCCCTGGTCCCTGACCCTCCCGGCCCTCACGGTCGTGACCCTGGCAGCGGGAGTCGCCACCATCCAGGCCTGGTGGACGACCCGCCGGAGCTCGGTCCGGGAACTACGAGCAGGAGACCCCCGATGACCGCGCACCGCGCCGCTACGGACGGCCGAGCCGACGTAGCCGCGGGCGGGCGTACCGCCCCAAGTACGGGCATGCGCGCCGCCGTAGCCGCGGGCATGCGTGCCGCTGGTGGCGGCGCGGGTGGGCGATGGGGGTCCCCCCGCTCGAGCGCAGCCGAGAGCGGGGGAGGCGATCCGCGAGCGCGGGCAAGCGAGACCCCCTCGGCCGGCACCGACACCGTGCACCCCGCAAGCACCGGCACGCGAAACACACCCGCCCAGCGGCAGCACAGGGCACCCGAGCAGGAGACCCCATGACAGCCGACCCCACGACGACAGACACCACCCTCGCCGACCTCACCACCCGCATCACGGAGTCCCGCAACAACCCCGCCTACGGCCACGACGCCCTCATCACCTGCGACCGCCTGGTCCGCATCTTCTCCGCGGACGGCATCGAGGTACAGGCCCTCCAGGGCCTCGACCTCCTGGTCCGCGAGGGCGAGTTGATGGCCCTGGTGGGCGCCTCGGGCAGCGGCAAGTCCACCCTCATGAACATCCTCGCCGGTCTGGACACCCCCACCGCCGGCGGAGCCCACGTCGCCGGCCGCGACCTGCTCACCATGACCGCGAAGGACCGCCTCGCCTACCGCCGCGAGGTCGTCGGCTTCGTCTGGCAACAGACCTCCCGCAACCTCCTCCCCCACCTCACCGCGGCCCAGAACGTCGCCCTCCCGCTCCAGCTCTCCGGCACCCGCATGCGCCGCCGCGCCCGCGCCGAACGCGCCCTGGAACTGCTGGACCTACTCCAGGTGGCCGACTGCCGCGACCGCCACCCGCACGAGATGTCCGGCGGCCAGCAGCAGCGCGCCGCGATCGCCGTGGCCCTCGCGAACGGCCCCGCGGTCCTGCTCGCCGACGAACCCACCGGCGAACTCGACTCCCACACCGGCGCGCAGATCTTCGACGCCTTCCGCGCGGCGAACGAGACCCTCGGCACCACCATCGTCATCGTCACCCACGACCAGGCGGTGGCCGGCGAGGTCCGCCGCACGGTGGCCATCCGGGACGGCCGCACCTCCACCGAGGTGCTGCGCCGCAGCGAGGTGGACGCCACGACAGGCCACGAGACGGTGGTCGCCCGCGAGTACGCCATGCTGGACCGCGCGGGCCGTCTCCAACTGCCCGCCGAGTACACCCGGGCCCTGAACATGCGCGACCGCGTGGCCCTGGAACTGGAACCGGACCACATCGGGGTATGGCCGGACGACAGCGGCGAGAGGTGACCGCTCAGGGAAGGGACGGCGACCGGAACAGGACGTAACCGAAGCCGCCCGAAACCCACACCGGCCCCCGGGCGCCGGGCGTGCCGGCAGGCCGCCAGGGCCTGCGCCGCACCCGCTCAGCGCACGCTGACACCCAGCGCGCCGAGCCCCGCCCGCCGCACCGCGACGGACCCGTAGGGGGTCCGCAGCCTCAGCCACGCCCCCGAGGAGAACAGCCCGGTGTCGGCCGCACCGGCCCCCGGCCTGAGGAAGCCGAGAGACTGGGCCGCGTGCACGGCCCGCACCGGAAGCGGGGTGTTCCCGACCCCCCGGGACCAGATATCCCGCCCTATCCGGTCCAGTTCCGCACGGGTACGCCGCTCCGGCGTCAACTCCTCCGTACGGGACCGGAACTCGGCGACGGCCGCGGCGACCGTCGTGCGCAGCGCCTCCGGCACGGGCAGCCCGGGCTCGGGCCGCCAGCCGCCGCGCGGCGGCAGCACACCGGCCCACGGCGGTCCGGTGACCGCGGCCGGTACGGTGGCCGTGGCCGCCCGTTCGTCGACGGACTCCAGGAACTCACCGGCTGAGACGGTGACGTCGAGCGTGACGTCGAGCCCGTTCTCGTACGGCTTGGCGAGCCGCACGGCGCGGATCGTCAGCACCTCGAAGGACGGCGGCCGGCCGAACACGGCGAGCGCCGTACCGGCCGCCTGCAGGCGCACCGCTGCTCCACGGTCGTAGTGGAGCAGCCGGGAGAGGAAGGCGGCGAGGTCGGCCACCTCCCTCTCGTCGGCGAGGTGCAGGACCGTCATGCGGCGACGGCCTCCCCCGGGGTCTCCGCGTCCTCGGCGGCGTCCGTGTACTCCTGGAGGAACTCCCGCTCCTCCTGGGTGATCCGGCGCGGCCGCTGTGCCTCGAAGTCGAACGGCACGATGACGGTGGAGGCCCGTACGTAGACGAGATCCCCGTCCTTCACCTCGTAGGTGATGGTGAAGGACGCGGCCCGGATCTCGGTGACCCACAGCTCGATGTCCACCGGGTGGTGCCGGTGGACGAGCTGCCGCTTGTAGTCGATCTCGTGGCGCGCCACCACGGACCCCTGCTTGAACTCCTTGTCCGGGCGGAACAGGAAGTCGATACGGGCCTCCTCCAGATAGCGGAGGAACACCACGTTGTTGACGTGGCCGTACGCGTCCATGTCCGCCCAGCGCAGCGGGCAGCGGTAGATGTGGCGCAAGACCGATCAGCCCCGGGTCAGCTTCTTGTAGGTGGCACGGTGCGGACGCGCGGCGTCCGCGCCCAGCCGCTCGATCTTGTTCTTCTCGTACGACTCGAAGTTGCCCTCGAACCAGAACCACTTCGACTCGCCCTCGTAGGCGAGGATGTGCGTGGCGACGCGGTCCAGGAACCACCGGTCGTGGGAGACGACGACGGCGCAGCCGGGGAACTCCAGCAGCGCGTTCTCCAGGCTGCTGAGGGTCTCGACGTCCAGGTCGTTGGTGGGCTCGTCGAGGAGCAGCAGGTTGCCGCCCTGCTTCAGGGTCAGGGCCAGGTTGAGGCGGTTGCGCTCACCACCGGAGAGGACGCCGGCCGGCTTCTGCTGGTCCGGGCCCTTGAACCCGAAGGCGGACACATAGGCGCGGGACGGCATCTCGACCTGTCCCACGTTGATGTAGTCGAGCCCGTCGGACACGACCTCCCACAGCGTCTTCTTGGGGTCGAGGTTCGCGCGGCTCTGGTCGACGTAGGAGATCTTGACGGTCTCGCCGACCTTGATGTCGCCGGAGTCCGGGGTCTCCAGGCCCTGGATCATCTTGAACAGCGTGGTCTTGCCGGCGCCGTTCGGGCCGATGACGCCCACGATGCCGTTGCGCGGCAGCGTGAAGCTGAGGCCGTCGACGAGGACCTTCTCACCGAAGGCCTTGTTGAGCTTGTCGACCTCGACCACGACGTTGCCCAGACGCGGGCCCGGCGGGATCTGGATCTCCTCGAAGTCCAGCTTCCGCATCTTGTCGGCCTCGGCGGCCATCTCCTCGTACCGCGCGAGACGGGCCTTGGACTTGGCCTGACGCCCCTTGGCGTTCGACCGCACCCACTCCAGCTCTTCCTTGAGCCGCTTCTGCCGCTTGGCGTCCTTCTGGCCCTCGACCTTCAGACGGGTGGCCTTGGTCTCCAAGTACTTGGAGTAGTTGCCCTCGTAGCCGTGCAGGCGGCCGCGGTCGACCTCGCAGATCCAGCCGGCGACGTTGTCCAGGAAGTACCGGTCGTGGGTGACGGCCACGACGGTGCCCGGGTACTTGGCCAGGTGCTGCTCCAGCCAGTTCACGGACTCGGCGTCGAGGTGGTTGGTGGGCTCGTCGAGGAGCAGCAGGTCGGGCTGCTCAAGCAGCAGCTTGCAGAGCGCGACGCGGCGCTTCTCACCACCGGAGAGGTTGGTGACGGGCCAGTCGCCGGGCGGGCAGCCCAGCGCGTCCATGGCCTGCTCCAGCTGGGCGTCGAGGTCCCAGGCGTTGGCGTGGTCCAGCTCCTCCTGCAGCTTGCCCATCTCGTCGAGCAGCGCGTCGGAGTAGTCGGTCGCCATCAGCTCGGCGATCTCGTTGAACCGGTCGAGCTTGCCCTTGATCTCGGAGACACCGTCCTGGACGTTCTCCAGGACCGTCTTCTCCTCGTTCAGCGGCGGCTCCTGCAGCAGGATGCCCACGCTGTAGCCCGGCGTCAGGAACGCGTCACCGTTGGACGGCTGCTCGAGACCGGCCATGATCTTCAGCACGGTCGACTTACCGGCACCGTTCGGGCCGACGACACCGATCTTCGCTCCCGGCAGGAAGCTCAGGGTGACGTCGTCGAGGATCACCTTGTCGCCGTGCGCTTTGCGCGCCTTGCGCATGGTGTAAATGAACTCAGCCAAGAGAAACCGTCCGGCAGCTTGAAATCTGGCAGTGGGCAGATACACCCCATCTTGCCGTACCGCCACCCCTAGGCGGAAACGCGTCTGCTCCGGGCGCTCTGACCTGCGGTTTCATTGCCGCGGGCCGCGGCCCGTCTGTCGCTGCCGGTCCTCGTGGGTCGGCCGCGGGCACCCTCGCACGGCCCAGGGGGCCCGGCGCGAGCGCGTGCGCGGCGGGCAGGGGAAGCATCGGCAGCCGCCCGTGCCCGTTCAAGAGGCTTGAGTCGGCTGCCGCGAGACGCGGCGGTGTGGAGCACACTGCTTGCAGGGGGGCCGGCAGGAAGCAACGGCGGGAGGGAGAACAGGAGGACAGGCGTGACCGTCCTCGCGATCTTTCTCTTCATCATCGGGACGCTCCTGGTCCTCATCGGAGCGCTCCTGATCTTGATCGGTACTTTTCTGATCACTCTCGGGGCGATCCTGATCCTCCTCGGGATGGCCCTGATCGCCATCGGTGTGTTTCTGCTGATCCGGAGGCTCCTCGGACGAGAACGAACGCGATCTCACTCCTGGTGAACGTGAGTAGTACCGCCGGGCGCAGCCGCAACCGATCACCGGGGCGGGGGCCTACGAAGGCCTCGTCGATCACCGCTCCGGGCTGCTGCGGAGCTCCCGGCACCAGGGCGGGTCCGTCCGACGCCCCGGTCCGGCGCTCCGGTGGCTGACCGGGCTCTCGCCTATCCGAGTGCCTTGCGGATGTGGCACGAGCGGGAGACGCGCACTGAGGGGTATGTCGCTTCGGGCAAGGCGTCCCCGGGAGTCACGAGGAGATCAGCTATGTACGCAGTGGTTCGGCGGTACGAAGGGGTTACGGATCCCGCCGAGGCGGGCCGTCGGGTGGACGAGGGATTCATCCCCCTCCTCCGCCAGGTCCCCGGCTTCGTGGCCTACTACTGGGTCGACGCCGGGAATGGAGTGATGCTCTCCACCAGCGTCTACGAAGACCAGGCCGGAGCCGACGAGTCGGTCAGGCGGGCGGCGGACTTCGTGCGCGACCACCTCGCGTCGCTGCTGCCCAACCCTCCTCAGGTCACGGCCGGCCAGGTCGTGGCCGCTGGATGACGGCCTGCGCAGGCGGGCTGGATCCCCGGTATTCGCCCGCCGCTGACCGCTGACCTGGTCATTCACCGGACTCCGGGCAGAGCCGTCTTCGGCTCTGCCCGCGGTTCCGTGACCTCGGGAGTCACTGGAGTGCTCGGCCGACGATCGCGCCCAGGTGGATCACTACGCCGACCGCCACCAGCCAGGACAGGATGACCATCACGACGCCTATGGGGCCGTACTTCTGCTCGTTCGCCACGATCGCCGCGGAGAAGTAGTGGGCGGAGAAGACGCCGAGGCCGGTCCAGCACACGCTGGTGACCAGGGCCGGCGGGAGGAGGGCGCGCCAGGGCACCCTCGCGGCGAGCAGCACGTACATGCTTCCCCACCAGAAGACGACCGCCCAGAGGAAGCCGGTCAGGCCGGTCAGGAGCCAGCCGTGGAGCACCCTGCCGAAGGCGGCCTGCGCGGCGGCGTAGGCGAACAGCCCGGCGAGCCAGGTGAGCCGGGCCGCGGTCTTCCACTTCGCGCCCTCGGGGACGTCGAACAGCATCCGGTACCAGCTCTGGAGGGTGCCGGCCACGGCCAGGACCCCGAGCAGGAGCAGCACGGCGCTCGTCCCGGTCAGGGTGTACGAGGTCGTGGTGGGCGCGAACAGCGTGGCCACGGCCTGAGCCGCCTGCTCGTTGAGCCCCAGCCAGCCGGCGACGACCGTGGCCGTGTCCTGCCCTGCCGCCGCCGTGAGGATGATCAGGAACGGGAAGAAGCACAGGAGCGCGAGCGCGGCCAGCTGGAAGGAGTGCCCGAAGAAGTCGACCGCCGAGAGCCGCACCCACAGCCGGCCCGGGCCGCTCGCCTCGAAACGGCGGAACGCGGCCTGCCACGCCTGGTCCGCGCGCCATCGGAGGGCGCGCTGTGACGGGTGGGGTGTCTTTCTGCCGTCGTTCATGCGGTGATGCCCCAGGGGTCGGTCCGCCATCCGCTGGATGCGGGGTCCCCCCTGAGTGCACGGCGGTTGCGGGTCAAGCGTAGGCACCCCCCTGTGGTGGCGCGCGTCGAGCCGGGCGGCCGGAGCGAAATCACCCGGGCCGAGTGATGCCGCCGGTCCTGAGCAGGCGCACTGTGGATCCGAAACGTCGTCCGAAGCCCGGGGAAAACGAAGGGAAGCGCCCTCACACATCGCCGGACGCAATCGCCGGACGTATTCGATCGAGGCTCAGAAATGACCACGACACACACCACACAGGCCCGCAAGCAGCAGTGGGCCGGCGGGTTGATGCTCTTCGCCGCCGTCATGCTGATGATCACCGGGGTGATCGACATCTTCCGCGGCATCATGGGGATCGCCGCGGACGACGTGTTCATCACGACGCGCGGCTACGTCTTCCAGTTCGACCTGACCGGCTGGGGCTGGGTCACCCTCATCCTGGGCGCCGTCGCCGTGGTGGTCAGCCTGGGACTGTTCCAGACCGCGAAGTGGGCGCGGATCTCCGGCATCGTCATCGCCGGAATGATCATCCTCGCCAACTTCCTGTCACTGCCCTACTCCCCGCTCTGGTCCACCCTGATGATCGCCTTCGCGGGCGTCGCGATCTGGGCCATGTGCGTGGCCCAGCCCAGGGAGACCGGCCCGCGCCAGGACGCGCCGCGCGTCGGCTGACCGGCAGCGTCACCTGATCCCGCCCGGCCGGCGGGATCAGGAGGTACCGGCGCGGCCGGACCTCACTCGCCCGCCGCCGCTTCCTTCCTGCGCAGCACCACCAGCACGGCGCCGCCGATCACCACGAGTCCGATGGCCACCCCGGCGATCGCCGGGGTGATCGCGGAGCTGCCCGTGGCCGCGAGGTCGGTGTCGGGGGCCGTGCTGTTGCCGCCGACCGTCGCGGGGCTGGGCTCACTGAGGGTCTGGGTGGACTCCGTGGTGACCGTGCCCTGGGTCTTGCAGTCGAGGACCCCGGTGAACCGGTGACTGAAGCCGTTCGGGCCGGTGATCGTGAAGTCGTAGGACTGGTCTTCCTGGAGCGGGACCGTCACCGTGCGGGAGGTCCCCGCCGGGATGGTGTGCTCGGCACCCATCAGCTCGAATGTGAAGGGCTGGTCGCCCTTGTTGGCCGCGGTGATGTCGACGCCGCTCTTGGCGCAGTTCTTCCGGGCCGACACCGCCATGGCACCCTTGTCCGCCCAGGTGGCGCCCGCGGTCGCGGAGACCGTGGACTCGCTGGAGCCGGCCAGGATCTGGGTCTGGCTGCGGCTCTCGGAGGCGAAGGCGCGGCCCACCGGGACGGTGGTGGAGGCCTGGACGGTCAGCTGTGCGGAACCGTCCGCAGCGCCCTCGGGAACGTCGAAGAACAGCTGACTGCCGTCCTTCGCGGAGGTGATCACCCTGCCGGTCCTGTCGATGATCCGCACTCCGCCGACGCCCGCGCCCTCCGGCGCGCCGACCGTCACGCTGCGCGCGTTGGTGTGCACGGTCACCGGGCCGAGCAGGTCACCCGGGCGGCCGGAGACCGCGGTCGGGTCCAGGGTCAGCGAGGCCTGCGGCTCGGTGCTGTCGCGGGCGCTCCTCTCCAGGTAGTCCGCGAGCTTCTCGGCCTGCGGGTCCACGGCGTCGACCTTCGCCCCGTCCGAGTAGCGCCAGATGGCCACCTGCGTGCCGGCTGCCGCGTCCTGCTCGCTCAGACCGTTCACCCCCGCCTGCCGGGCGAGCGTGGCGAGGTCGTTCACCTGGGGGTAGGAGTTCTGCAGAATCCAGCGGATCTTGCCAGCGTCCTTGTTGGCGCCCAGCGAGGTCCCGCTCCAGGGGGTCTCCTGGTAGTGGGCGTCGCGCTGGGTGGGATTGTGGATGTCGACGCAGTACGTCTGCAGCGTTCCGCCGCCGTCCACGGACATCTCGAACAGGCCCGCGGACACCTGCTGGTCTCCGCCGTCCTCGTGGATCACGGCCTGGCCGTACGTCTTCAGGCCGCCTATCGTCGCCGTCGCGCCGCCCTGGGTCTGCGGTGTCTCGTCGGCCGCGGCCGTACCCGCGCCGAGCAGCGCGGTGGTCGCCGCGAGGCCGGACGCGAGCGTCACGGCCGCGAGGCGGGCCACGCGGAACCGAGTGAACCCAGTGAACGCAGCAAGCACAGAATTCCCCTTCGAGCAGGACCCGTTGGATGTGGGGGACGGTCCCACCAGCAGAATCGGCTGCCCCGAGGGGCATGCCCGGCATCCTATGGATCACAGGGACCGCGCTTGCCGGTCGGATCGTCACATGGGGCGATCCGATCCGGAATCGTTATCGCCGGCACGGCACGCCGGTCGGGTCTGTCGACAAATACCTCGTGGTCAACGGCCTGTTCAGCACGCTCGGTGGCCGCCCGTCGACAAGGCGCGACAGTCCCTTCGCGGTTGACCGCAGGGCCGCCGCCTCCGCTGACGTCACGTCACCGCCGCTACCGCCATGGCCGGTTGAGCGGGTGGCTCCTCCTGGCTCCCGGCCGCCGGCGTCTCCCAGTTCGGCTCCGGCCGGGCCGCCGCCGGCGTCTCCTGCCGGACCGCCCGGCGGAAGAGCGCGGTGCCCCGCGCAAGGTCGTGGCCGACGGTCACCGCGTCGATGTCGGCCGATGTGCGGCCCTGTTGCCCGTCACGCTGTTCCGTGCGCACCTTCAGCCTGCCCTGGACGACGACGGGCTGTCCCACCTCCACCGAGGCCGCCACGTTGACGGCGAGCTGGCGGTTGGCCCACACGGTGAAGAAGTTGGTGTGCCCGTCCGTCCAGGCGCTCTTCTCCCGGTCCCAGTAGCGCGCGGTCACCGCAAGCCGGAACCGGGCCGAAGGTCCGGCCGCCGTCTCCCGGTACAGCGGCGGCGTCGCCACGTTGCCCACCACGCACACCACGGTCTCGTTCATCGTGAACCCCTCCCTCGCCCGGCCCTTCACGGCCGGGCGGACATGCGTACGGGCCCGTCCCGTACGGCGCTGTCTGCCCTGCGGCACGATCGCCGCGGGAACAGACTGCCTCCGCCGGGCCGGGCCCGCTGAGCGCTGTGGACCACCACCGGGCTGTGGAAAACTCCCTCACCCGCGCGGGTGAGGGAGGGGCTGAGGGATGGACTGGGGACGGGGCTGAGGGAGGGACTGAGGGACGTACTCAGGGGCGGGCCGAGAGACGGGCGGGGAACCATCGACGGCCGTCTGACGAACCGTCGGCCCACCTGTCCCACGGCCGGTGAACGAGGGAACCCCCGGCTCCTTAGCCCCCGCCCCGTCGCTCCCCGGCTCCTTGGCCCTCCCCTCCCCTCCCCTCACCGCCTTGGTCTCACCCCACCCCCACTCCCGTCCGCACCACCCGGCCGTACTGCTCCCGCACCTCCCGGTACCGCAGCAGCTCCGCCGCCACCGGGTCGAGCACCCGGGCCCGGCCGCAGCTCGCGGACGCCTCCCGCAGCCGCCGCTCCGCGTCCTGGCCGTACCGGCGGGCGGGCCCCCGGGCCGCCATCCGGCAGCCCCACTCCACGAACGGCCCGCCGACGATCCCGCACACCATCAGCAGCACCGGCACCCCCAGGTTGGGTGCCATGACTCCGGCGATCTGCCCCACCAGCCACAGGCCGCCCACGACCTGCAGCAGGGTCATGGCCGCCTGGACCAGCACGGCCACCGGCCACCAGCCCGGCCGGGGCGGCCGTCCCGGTGGCAGTCCGGCACGGGCCGCCAGGTCGTCCAGCGCCTCCGGCAGTCCGTGCGAGCCGCGTACGGCCGCCTCCCGCACCGCCTGCGCCCACGGCGCGGGCAGGCCGGCCGAGGCCCGGTCGGCCACCGTACGGACCGCCTGCTCGACGCGCTGGCGGGCCGTGGCCTCCTCGTCGGCCTGGTGGCGTACCGCCATCCGGCCCGTGCTGGGACCGCCGCGGCTCTGGTACCAGCGCCACAGCCGCAGCCAGGGCGTGCCACAGGCCCGGTTGGCGTTGCGCAGCCAGGCACGTTCGGCGGCCTCGCCGGCCGCGGTGGCGCCCACCGCGTCGGCGAGCCGGGCGGCGAACTCCTCGCGTGCCTCCTCGCTGAGGCCGACGCGCCGGCCGGTGGCGTACACGGGCCGCAGCTGGGCGGCGGCCGCGTCCAGGTCGGCCGCCACCCGACGGGCCGCCGCACCCCGCTCCATCACGAAGTGCCCCAGGGCCTCCCGCAGTTCGCCGACACCGTCGCCGGTGAGCGCGGACAGCGCGAGCACCGTGGCGCCCGGCTCCCCGAACTCGCCGAGCGCCACACCGTCCTCGTCGAGCAGCCTGCGCAGATCGTCCAGTACCTGGTCGGCGGCCTCCCCGGGCAGCCGGTCGACCTGGTTGAGCACGACGAACATGACCTCCGCGTGGCCGGCCATGGGCCGCAGATAGCGCTCATGGAGCATGGCGTCGCCGTACTTCTCGGGGTCGACCACCCAGATGACCGCGTCGACCAGCTTCAGGATCCGGTCGACCTGCTCACGGTGCTCCACGGCCGCGGAGTCGTGGTCGGGCAGGTCGATGAGGACCAGTCCGCGCAGCTGCCCCTCGGCCTCCGCGCTCTGCAGGGGGCGCCGGCGCAGCCGGCCCGGGATCCCGAGCCGGTCGATGAGACCGGCCGCGCCGTCGCTCCAACTGCACGCGATGGGCGCCGCGGTGGTCGGGCGCCGCACCCCCGTCTCCGAGATGGCCACTCCGGCCAGGGAGTTGAACAGCTGCGACTTTCCGCTGCCGGTGGCGCCGGCGATGGCGACGACGGTGTGCCCGCCGGAGAGCTTGCGGCGAGCGGCCGCCTCGTCCAGGACCCGGCCCGCCTCGGTGAGGGTGCGGGTGTCCAGGCGGGCGCGGGACAGGCCGACGAGTTCGCGCAGTGCGTCGAGCCGGGAGCGCAGGGGGCCGTCGTACGCCAGCGGCGCCGGGGTGTGGGTACCCGGGGCGCGGACGGGCTTGTCGAGGACGGAGACACGCTCGCCGCCGTCCGTCACGCGGCGGGCGATGAGCCCGTCGTCCCAGGCGTCGGCCGCGTCGGCGTCCGCCTCGGCTCCGGCCTTCCCGTCGTCCTCCGCGAGGTGGTGCCGGCCACCCTCGGTCCCGGTGCCGGTCACGCTGCCGGAGGCGTTCGCGCGCCCGTGCGGCTCGCCGGCGTCCCGCCGGTCCTTCTGGGCCTCGGCCGCGCGCGCGTGTGGGTCGGTCTCCCGCTGTCCCGCAGGGGCCTGGTCGCCGCCTTCAGGGGCGGCGGGAGCGCCTTCCTCGCGGTCGGAGCGCTTCCCGGGCACGCGCGCGTGCGGCCGGCCGTCCGGCTCCGGGCCCCGCTCCTCCCGCTGTTCCTCGGCTTCGGCGACTTCGGCCCTTGGGCCTGCCCCGGCCTCGTGATCGGCTTCCGCGCCGCGCACCGTGCCAGGAGTGACGTGCGCGGAGCGGCCTGCGGCCGGCGTCCGGCCGTTGACCGTGTCGCCCTCTTCCCCGGCTCGGCCGTCCGTACCGGCAGCAGCAGGACCGGCGTGGTCCGAGGGGCCCACGTGCGTCATGCGGTCCATGCGGTCCATGTGAGTCATGTGATCGGTGTGGTCCCTGTGGTCCGTGTGATCATGGTCAGTGACGGCTGTCACCGTTCACCTCTCCTTCTGCAGTACGGACAGCGCGGCGATAAGCTCCGCCTGGGGCTCGGCACGAAGGTCCAGGGCGTCGAGCGGGGCGAGGCGCCGCTCGCGTTCGGTGTGCACGACACGGTCGACGGTGTCGTTGAGCAGCCGCTCGGCCCGGTCGCGCAGCCGCAGCGCGCCATGGGCCCCGACCCGCTCGGCCAGCCGCTCACCCGCGGTACGGGCCCGGCTCCCGCCCAGCAGCGCCGTGGCGACGAGTGCGGCGACGCTCTCGGAGTCGGGAGCGGTGCTGCGCTCGATGTCCCGTACCTCGTCCTCGGCGTACTCCTCCAGCTCGCGCCGCCAGCGACGGGCCGCGAGCCCGATGCGGTGCTCGGCCTTCTCCGGGGAGGGGTGGCGGTCGGCGAGCCCGGGAGCGTCCGCGCCGGGCTCGCGCCGCCAGGCCTCGTCGACGCGCTCGTCGGCGGCCGTGACGGCACACAGCAGCAGCGCGCCCAGGCTCTCCACGAGGGCGTCCAGCAACTCGCCGGCGGTGCAGTCCAGGGGGAAGGCACGCCAGCGCTTGAGCGCGTCCCCGGCGAGTACGGCCCCGGACTGCAGCCGGCCTCGCAGGCGCGCGTGCTCGCCGTCGTAGGCGCTTTCGACGGCGGAGGTCAGCCGGAGCGCGGCGGCGTACTGAGCGGCGACGCCGGCGGCCAGCTCGGGCATGCGCGACTTGAGCGAGTCGAGCAGACCGTGCGCCGTACGGGCCATGACGTGCTCGCGGGCCGCGGCGTCCTGCGCGTGGTGCACGAGCCAGGTCCGCAGGGCCGCCACGGCGGTGCTGGGCAGCAGGCCGGCGCCCCAGGCCGACTCGGGCAGCTCGGGCACGGTGAAACGCGGCACGTCGCCGAGCCCGGCCTTGGTGAGCAGGGCGCCGTACTGCCGCGAGACCTCCGAGACCACCTGGTGCGGCACACGGTCGAGAACGGTCACCAGGGTGACGTCGTACTCCTTGGCCGTACGTAGCAGATGCCAGGGCACGGCGTCGGCGTAGCGGGCGGCCGTGGTGACCATGATCCAGATGTCGGCGGCGCAGATCAGCTCGGCGGCCAGGACACGGTTGTCGGCGAGCAGCGAGTCGATGTCGGGGGCGTCGAGCAGGGCGAGTCCGCGCGGGAGGCTCTCGGCGGTCTCGACACGCAGTACGCGCGCGGAGGCCTCGCCGGGGAGCAGCAGATCGTCTCCCGCGTCCGGCTGGGGCCCCCACACGCGTGTGAGGTCGGGGAGCACGCGCATGCCGCTGAACCAGTGATGGTCCTCCGGATGGCAGACCAGGACCGGTGTCCGGGTCGTCGGCCGGAGCACGCCCGCCGCGCTGACCCGGCGCCCCACGACGGAGTTCACGAGGGTCGACTTGCCGGCCCCGGTGGACCCTCCGACGACGGCCAGCAGAGGGGCACCGGGGTCCCTTAGTCGGGGCACCAGATAGTCGTCGAGCTGCGCGAGCAGCTCGTCACGGTTCGCACGCGCGCGTGGGGCCCCGGCCAGGGGCAGCGGAAAGCGTGCGGCGGCGACACGGTCGCGCAGAGCGGAGAGTGTGTCGAGCAGCTGAGGCCGAACGTCCAAGGTCACCACATGTGAAGAATGCCCAATTTTAGGGGAATTCTGAAGCATATGGACATCTCAGCGCGCCGATGGAACACATCGGACGTAAGGGGCGACTGGTACGAGGGCACAGTCCAGGCATAACGAGTGCACAACACCCGGTGCGTCGGAGGCCAAAAGCGGTGCACGATTCGTACCTGCCTGCGATTATCAGGACCGCTTCACCGAACCTCCACATCGAGCCACGGAGGCGAAGCGACAGGGTCAGGGAGCAAGGAGCTTTATCCTTGTCCCGCCACCAGGCCCCCGTAGCTCAGTGGATAGAGCAGGCGCCTTCTAAGCGCTTGGCCGCAGGTTCGAGTCCTGCCGGGGGCGCCAGCCTTCACCAGCCAAAACGCCCCAGAGGGGATCTCCCCTCCAGGGCGTTTCGTGTCTCTGACGGCAACGCTGACGGCAACGAGTCCGTCACTCACTCGTCGGCGAGCAGGCTCCCGAGCTGGTCAAGAGCTGACCGCTTCTCGGTCATGTCGACGTGTGCGTAGATGTTCATAGTCACGTCCAGGGCGCTGTGCCCGACGATGTCGCGGACGATGTGCGGCGGGATGCCGAGGCCGAGAAGCAGCGTCACGCAGGTGTGTCGCAGGTCGTGGAAACGCACCTCCAGGCCCAGCCGCTCGCGGATCGGATAGAAGTGCCGGTTCAGGTTCCGGGGCTCGATCGGAGTCCCCCGCCTGGGGGGCGCCGTCGCCGACCGCGGGTCCGTCATGGCGGATGCTGAGGGCTCCCATCCCGCACACCATCGACCCAGGCAAAGCCGAGCAGACGCGGCCCCTGGCGTCCAGGTCGTTCGTACAGTGGCGCGCTCCACCTGGACGCCAGGAACCACGCCCGCTTCACGGTGTGTGGGTCGACGGCGTACGGGATGGGAGCTGGGGTGGTGGAGTGGGTGAGTGCGGGCCACAGGGCACCATCCAAATAGGGCGCTCAGTGAGCTTCTTCAGCGTTGCAGCTCCAGTGTGAGGACCGCCTTGGCGATTGACGTCATGCGGTTGGGGCTGCAGCGGGATCTGCGGAAGATCCGCCAGGACTTCAGGCGGGCGACGCCGCGTTCGACGGGTGCTCGTGCCGCTGCCAGGGCACGGTTACGGGTCCTGTCGGTGGGCGTGAGTTCCTGGAGGGGCCTGCGCTTAATGCCGGTGGTCAGCCACGGGCCGGCGCCCTGGTAGGCGAGATCGGCCACGATCGGAACGCGCTGGCGTTCGCAGATTCGGATGATCCGGTGGGTGCGTGCGGCGGTCAGGCCCGGTGGCGATCTTCGCCAGAGTGATGTGTTCGCGCAGGTACACCAGTGCCACCATCGCGCGCTGGGACGGCCGGAGCGTGCAGCGCCGGTCGCCCTCACGGTGACGATCAGCATGGTGACCCACTCCACGAGTGCATGCGGCAGGTCGAGTGCGGCAGGATGGATGACCAACGAGGCCCCCGAGCAACGAGATTGAGACGTCAGACATCTCGATCAACAGCCCGGGGGCCTCGCTTGTTGCGCTTCACGGCCCATCACCCGATCGGCGGCGACCTCCGTGGGCCGGTACCGCACCGTCACCGTCGCCCTGTTCAAGCTCGGCGAGGTCCGGGGACTGCTCGTAGCTGCCGGCCGCCTCGATCCACCCGGCGGCTTCGACGTACTTCCAGTCGGACGGCCGGATCTCCAGGCTGCGTCGAAGAAGCTCACTGACCTCGACAAGCTCGCCGCCGAGACCGACGGCGAGCAATACATCACCGCGCAGGCGCGCTGCGCGAGTTGCCCGGCGTGGACTGGGAAGCCGTCCGAGCCGTCCCCAAGGGCAAGCCGTCCGCGCTCCTGGAGTACGCCAAGCTGGCCCCCACCCGCGCCGCCGCCGTCAAGGACTTCTGCCAGGCTCTGGCCGACCGCCACGGCGTGACCGTCTGGGCGTGGTGCAGCCCCTACTCCGGCGGCTGGGAGCTCGCGCGCGAGTCTCCGGGGAGGGACTGAGGGATCCCCGC
This sequence comes from Streptomyces sp. NPDC041129, assembly GCF_055592265.1. NCBI lineage: Bacteria > Bacillati > Actinomycetota > Actinomycetes > Kitasatosporales > Streptomycetaceae > Streptomyces > Streptomyces sp. NPDC041129. The sequence goes on from NZ_JBVIYV010000001.1 coordinate 1,513,003, forward strand.
ATCTCGTCGTGGCTCGAAAGGATCTGTACGATGCGTGCGCCCATGGGCTCTTGTCGGGAGATGTCCCGCGGGGGCCCTTCTTCTCAACGTGGGGATGCATATGCGCATACGCGCTTCGGTCGCCGCTCTGTCCGGCGCCCTGGTTCTCGCTTCGGCTCTGGTGTTTCCCGCCGCCGCGCAGGCGCACGCGGGACCGATGGACAGTGACGACACGACGATCACGAAGGTCGTCGTCAACGGCGGCAAGGACATCGTTCTCGGTACCTCCGCCAAGCAGTCGTTCACCGCCACGGTGGCCGCGGCCGACCCGGACGGCGTCACCGGCGGCTGGGTCGCCCTGTGGCACGGCACCTCCTTCGACGACCAGGGCAGGGACGGCGTTCTGGTGCCCGCCGAGCAGGGATCGGGCTCCTGCGTGGCGACCAGTGCCCAGACTTCGACGTGCACGGTCCACTTCACCGTGGACCCGAAGGCAGACATGACCAAGAACGCCTATGCCGGCACCTGGCACGCGTACGCCATCGCGTACGGCCTCCCGAGCGGTTCCACTAGCGACGGATACGCCGGCTCCGTGCACATCAAGCGCAACACCACGCTGACCGCGAACGCCTCGCCCGAGCCGGTGGTCCATGGCCGGACCATCACGGTAAAGGGCACGCTCACCCGCGCCAACTGGGAGACCCATGCGTACGCGGGCCTGAGTAACGTGTCGGTGAAGCTCCAGTACCGCAAGTCGGGCACCAGCACGTACACGACCCTCAAGACCGTCACCAGCGGCTCCGGCGGAGCGGTGACGGCCACCACGACCGCGACGAGCGACGGGTACTACCGCTTCTCCTACGCCGGTACCACGGCCACCGACGCCGCGACGTCTGCCAGCGACTTCGTCGACGTCCAGTAGGAACCCGGGACCCGCTTCCAGGACCAGGGACAGGGGAGCGGGGAACCCGCCGCCGAGATCAGTCTCGGCCGCCACTGGCAGCTTGTCGTCGTCGGTCGCGATCATGAGGTCGGCGTATCCGGGCTTTTGGGCTTTCGCGATGTTCAGCAGCGCTTGCACCTGGCGAGCACACGCTCTGGCGTGTACGCGACCCAGTCGATCGGCGGTCGTCCGGGTCGGCCGAGCTTGTGCCATGCGCGCAGCCACGGCAGTGCGATACCGCCGCCTGACTCGGCAAGCCCATCGACGGGGTGTTCCTGGCCGCCCTCCTCACCGTCATCGGCTCCCAATCGTCTCGGTGCGGGCGGGCGCCGAGAGAATCACGAACCGTGCGCCCGCGGGGCCAGGTCTTCCTCGATCTGGCCCGGCGCGGGGGTGCGGGCCGAGGAAGCAGGACTGTCCCCAGGGGTCGTCCCGGCACTCACCCGCCCATGAACGCAGGTGAACGACCTTGTACTCCGCCCAGCAAGCCACCAACAGACTTGGAAAGCCTGTTGGGGGCATTGGCCCAGCGGGCCCCTATGGCTACTCAAGGCTCAACGCGCGTTGCCGTCCGGCTGTCGCAACTGTCCCCCAACGAGCACCTCTGCCAGATAGCGTGACGCCCGTCACACGTGGAGGGGGAGCGGCATGGCATTCATCTCGAAGAAGAGCCCAGAGCAACAGGCCCAGGCAGCCACAGAGAAGGAGCGCAAGCGGCAGGAGGCGGAAGAGAAGCAGCGGGCCGAGCGACTCGAACGCGAGAGACAGGCGTTCCTGGCCACGCCCGTGGGTCAAGCACGCCAGTGCTTTGAGCGGGGGGACCTCGTATATCAGTGCTCAATCGACGTTATGAGCCAGCAAGCGATCATCGTTGCCATGGTTGGTAGCGCGACCACACAGCAAACGGCGGATGCTGTAGTCGTCCTCAACGCCGTGTGTCGAGAGGGGTGGGAGCTGGCGAACGGCTCCTTCGTCTTCGTAGAGCAGGGCCAGCAGAGCCGCGACAAGTTCATGTCATCCGGTCAGAACGTCGCGATCAAGGGCGAAACAGTGGGCTACTACCTCTTCAAGCGCTGCGAGGCGAACAGACGCGAGTCCTGACCGGCAGCCGGCGCCCGTTGCACCGGTCGGAGAGCTCCGGATCAGAAGTCCTCTGACATCCAAGGCTGACATCAACGACGCCGGACGGAGGCGTACGCCAGCGTCTCTGTCCGGCCATCGCACCAGTGGATGGCAGCTGCTGGAGCGGACTCGGATCGAACTTGTAAAGCAGCGGTCACGTATCGAGGGCCGGACGGCAGTGACGGCAGCGAGTGCAGAGGACGACAACACCCAGCGGCCTGTCACGGAATCACTGCAGCCCCGCTGGGCTGGCAAGCTGGGGTGTGCCCGCATCTTCTAAGCGCTTGGCCGCAGGTTCGAGTCCTGCCGGGGGCGCCACCCCTCGCCCTCCCGAACGGGAGGGCTTTTTGCTGGTCAGAGCGAGTGCCAGCCGACACGACGAAGCCCCGGGCCCCCTCTCGACGATCAAGGGCGGACTCCGGGGCTGTCCGGCTGTCACCGGGTTGTCGCGGGTGGCCGTGGCGAATAAGGCACAGCCCCCACCCAAGTCGCTTCGGGACGAAGAGGTCACCTTTCCAGGCCAGCGGCAGGCGATGGAGGAGCCCGGGCCGTCCCCGGGCCGTCCGAGGTCACCCGGCGCTGACCAACAACGACAGAAGCCCACGGCACCTGAGCAGCTCAGAGCCGTGGGCTTCCTCTGCCTCGCTGGTGAGCGAGACCAGTGATCAGTAGACCGGCTACTGCATCCAGGCCGTGCCTGGCTGGCATGTCGACGGGACGCAGCTGTAGGCCGCTCCCTGAGTTCGTTACTGATCGTCGGTCTGCCGCGCAGAATGCAGGAAATCCGTCGCCGTGTGCCAGTACGCCGTCACGGCTGATGCGAAGTCCTCGGCCGGTCGTGAACCTGCCGCTATGTCCACCAACGTCTTGTAGACATGGGTGGATGCGGCATGCACAGCATCGGCAGCCGGCCGTGAAGAGAGGCTGCCATCAAGCGTGACGACGTTCAGGTGCCTGTGAAACTCGCCGTAGGCTGTCCGTAACTCCTCCAGATGCCGATCGAGAGCGGCTGATCGGTCGGAAGGGTCATCAATCCCCAAGAATGCGGGCGTCCTTCGATACAGGGCCCCCATGTGATTGATCTGCTCGTTGAACGCAAGGTGAGCCGTACGCATGGCTTCGCGCCGCGCCGCTGCATGGTGAGCCTCTGCTGCGGCCATAGCCTGCACGCGTGCAGCTTGGGCGTTACCTCTGCTGGTCACCCAGCTGGCGGCTATCGCCGTGACAGCAGTCAAGATCGCGACCCATAGCGCGCCATCCCCCATGGCCCAGAAGTGTGTCGGAGTTCTCCGTACTAGGACAGACAGCGCGCGCTCAGAACCGCGCGCGCCCGGCTTGGGGCGCGGTCTGACGGCATCATCACGGGTTGCGCCTGGCAACCCGAACAGCCGAGCCCCGACCCAGCGCGTGCGGGTGATCCGTTCGTCTCGCACGTGAGTGGCCAGACGCGTCGCCGTTCCGGGCGGACATGAAGGCCGTGGGCAGGCAAGGGGATTGCCTACCTCACGAAGAGCGCCGGCCGCGCCTGAGACCAGCGCGTGGCAGCCACAGCCGACCCGCCGCCGGGCTTGATCGAGGCACTGCCCCACCGGGCACAGGACCTCGCACACGCAACCGCATGCCCCACCCCCGCCTCCTGCGCCATCTGCCCGGCACGCCGACGACCCCGTGTGCGGTCATCGGCTGCACCGATCGCCGCAGTCGCCCACTTGGGGGACGCCCGGATGCGATGCGTGCAGGCTTCCGTACGGTCGGTTGCAGGGCCGGGATGTGCCTGGCCCACCAAGTCGGGAGGTTCGTCATGCGTCGCATCGGCTCGACACTCGCCACACTCTCCGCCGCCGGAGTGCTCGCGCTCGCCGTTCCGGGCTCGGCCTTCGCCGCGAACGGGTTCCTCGCGATCGACGGAGTCCGTCACGACGACCCGAAAGGCTGCTTCGAGATAGCTCGACTGTCAACCGTCTTCAACTTCACGGACACACCCGCCCTGGTCCACAACGTTCCGGGCTGCGCAGGCGGGTTCGTCCAGGTCATCCCTCCTGGCTTGGCAGTACAGGTGCCCGGAACGCACAGCATCTTCATCGGTTGACCAGTGGCGGGGCCTCCGTCCTGCCTGGCCCGAGTGCCCCAGGGCAAGAAGTCACCTCAGGTTGCGTCCCGCAGCGGATCCGGCAGGTCGTGCCACTCGTGACCGCACCCATCGGCGCAATGCAGCGTCCGCCTGACCGTCGCGCCACCATGTGCCGCGTCTTCCCAGCGCTTGGCCGCAGGTTCGATTACTGCCGGTGCGCAAGTCCCCGCCCTCCCGCTCGGGAGGGCTTTTTGCTGGTCGGGTCAGGTATGGCTCGGCACAGGTGAGCCCCGGACGCCCCCTTGGTGGTCAAGGGCTGACTCCGGGGCTGTCCAGCTGCCACAGTTCAGCCACCTGGCGCTGTTCGTCCTCGCTGTGCCGGCGAAGGATGCGCGTCAGGGCGGGACGCTCCCGCACGGTCAGGCGCCCGGTGGACCAGGCCCCGGACGCCGGCTGCCAGTGTCCACGCGAGGAGGGGAAATGCCGCCACCCGCTCCATGCCTCCCATGCCGAGTCCGAGATAGCGGTGGGAGAGAAAGAGAGCGAAGGCCGTGACCGCGGCTGCGCCGAGCAGGCCGGCCGCCCGTCGCAGTGGACCCGGCACATCGGCCGCCAGGCCGACTCCCGCCAGCAGAAGACCGATGTTGCCCACCGCCATGATGAGCAGGGCCCCGAGGATGTGCGGGTTCTCGTGGACGTCCGCGGGCGCCAGCCCGGCCAGCGCGAACCCCACGCCGGCGCAGGCCAGCAGGCAGCGGGCCACGATCGCGGTCGCGCCTCTGCGCCACAGGGCACCGGTCAGGGCGACGCCGACGAGAAGAAGCGCGCCGAGAGCGATGAACGAGGCGTTCATCAGGCCGTGCTCGGGAGAACAGATGTAGCGCGGCTCGGGATCCGACTGCATGGCGCAGTGGGCATTGCCCAGGTCGCTGATGTTGTTCCGTGCCCAGCTGTACGGTCTTGCCCAGGCCGACTCGACGATCGCGTGGACCACGAAGAACTGCACCACGCCTGCGACCCATGCGGTGTATCCGATCCGAGCCTTCAACCGACCGTCCTCCCTCGCACGACTACGTGCGAACAGCGGATCACGCGCGGCCGGCCTCGGACACTCCGACAAGCCCCCGGAGATGGGGTGGGGCAGACCCTACGTGCAGCCGCCTCGGCGCGAGCGCCGCCGGTCGCCTTCCCGGCAAGGTCCGTTACCGGGCGAGTCAGTTCCAACGACGGCTCGACGCGCTGGCAGCCGTCGGGGCCTTCCACTCGTGCCGAAGCAACTCCAGCCCGAAGCCGCTCCGCCGGCCTGCTCCGTCAGTGGCAGTCGAAGCGCCAGTTCCACGGGAGGTCCGGGCACTGGCGGCAGAGGAAGAAGTAGACGCCGCCGCCGTGACCCAGCTGGATGTCGCCGGTGATGGTCAGAAGGTGCTCCATGCGGTGGCCGCTCTCGCAGTCCGGCCAGTCGGCGGGCTGGGTCCAGGCGGGCCAGCCGCCGACCTTCGTGCCGATGATGTCGGAGTCCGGTGGCCACTTGGCGCCGCCCGACGGCAGCCGGAGACGGGGTTCCCAGGTCTCCCAGATGTCCCAGGGTAGATCGAGCCACCTCGGACAGCCCTCCGCGACGACCGGGGACAGCGTGGACGGTTCCGGCATGTGGTCCTCGTCGTAGTCCCCCCTCGCTCACCCCGGGGACCTCCGACAGGAGCCCTCCCGCCACGACCTCCGCCTCGTTGCGCTCCGGGTTGAGGAGGGTGGCCTGCCGGGCGAGACCCGGTACTCCGGTATCAGTGAGCGCAGATCCTTCGCGGGCAACTCGGGTGTCTCACCGGGCGTCGCCGCTCCAGAGGGGTACAAGATCGATGGGCACTGCGGGCACGTTAACGTCTGCCACTGACAAGCCTGTGCGGCCACTGGTGACTCGTCGCCCTGTGCGGGGTCCGAGGTCGATGCGGAGTCGTCCAGCGGAGTCCGCCACCAGTCGCTTTCCGGCCAACATGCCCTGAAAGCAAGGGTTTGAGAAGATTTTCGTTGACTTGGGTGTCCGATGTGGATCAGGCTCACCTGGTCGGCGGAAAGATCACCAGCCGACAGCGCGCGCGGCACTGACCAGCCGGGGGCGCTCCACCGCGGTTCCGGCATGACGGCCCAGCGCCGAACGGGGTGTCCGGACACCACTTATTCCTGAGGGGGAAACTCAGCCATGCGCAAGACCACAGCCAGGCTGGCGCTCATCGGTGTGTCGGCGGCGACGCTGTCGATGGTTCCGCTGGCCGGTACGTCGTACGCCGCCGGCTGCAGCGGTGCCGGGTGCGACAACAAGGGCCCGGCCACCTACAAGTGCGACGACAGCAGCTCCACCAAGCGGACGGTGAACAGCAACGGCCGCGTGGCGGAGCTGCGCTGGTCGGCCGACTGCCTGGCCGGCTGGGTGCGGATCAAGAACAACGCGGACCCGTCGGTCTACGACTCCACCGCGACCATCGAGAAGTGGAGCCTCGACGGCAAGCTGCTGAAGTCCCTGTCCGTCAGGACGCCCAACTACGGCAAGACCGACTGGTCGAACATGCTCGGCGGTCCGGAGTACAAGTACCGCGTGTGCGTCCGCTTCGACAGCGACCTGTACCCGCTGCAGTGCAGCAGCAAGTTCTAGTGCGGGCTCCCGTGACGCCGGCCCGCCACTTGACCGGCTGAGCGGAACCCGTCACGACGCAACTCGCCCTTCCTCGCGGCCCGTATCCGTTCGCCACGGCTCGGATACGGGCCCGCGGCGCCGGTTCGGCCGGGAACACCGCGGCGCGCTCCCATATGGCCCTGCCGGCCCGTCGCGCTCATCATGAGCGGTATGCGAAGCGTTCAGGTGGGGGCCGCCCGAGCGGGCGGCAAGGCGCGGGGGTCGCTCGGTGGGGCGTCGGTCTGTCTTTTCGGGCTGGGGAGCCTGGAAGCGGGGATTTATCTCGCCGAGCTGATCATGGACGGGGACCGTTACGTCGCCATGCTCGAGTCCGCCGTTGGGTTGTTGGCCGCTGGCTGTGTCGTCGGAGTCGTGCACCATGTGCGGATCAGGCGGGCGGGGAGGCAAGGGGGACCTCCTGGCGGCTCAGGGGCTTGAGGGCTCAGAGGCTGAGGGCTCAGGGACCGAGAGCTCAGGGGATGGGGCGCCGCCCGGTGGGGAAATTGCGTGGCGGTCCGGTCGTACGAAGGCGGAGACTCGGGGCGTGGCTGATATGGGGGCGTTCCGGGATGCGGTCGGTGTGTGGGCGGCCGGTGGGGACGGTGGGCCCGCGCGGGAGCTGGCCGGGCGGTTGTCGGTGCGGGTGGCCGTGCTGCTCGAAGGGCCGAGCGATGTCGCGGGCGTCGGTGCTCTGGCGGCGCGCCGGGGTCGGGATCTGGCGGCCGAAGGGGTTTGCGCGGTGTCGATGGGCGGCGCCATGAGCGTCGGGCACTTCGCCCGGGTCCTCGGGCCGCCCGGTCTCGGCCTGCGGCTCACGGGGCTGTGCGACGAGGCGGAACGTGGTTACTACGTCCGTGGGTTGGAGCGGGCCAGTGCCGCGTGGCAGGGGTTCTTCGTCTGTGCGGCGGATCTGGAGGACGAGCTCATCCGCGCGCTCGGTGTGACGCGGGTGGCGGAGCTCGTCCGGGCGGAGGGCGACGAGCGGGCCCTGCAGACCTTTCTGCGCCAGCCCGCGCAGCGGGGCCGTACCGCGCAGCAGCAGTTGCGGCGCTTCTTCGGTACCAAGAAAGGGCGGAAGATCCACTACGGCCGGGTGCTGGTGGAGGCACTCGAGGCCGATCGCGTACCGGAGCCACTCGACGGTCTGCTCGCCGCTCTCTGACCGGCCGGGCGGATTCGGCCGACGCCGCCCAGGTCCGCCGTCCGAGTCCGCCGCCCAGGTCCACCGCTTCGGGCCGCCGCCCAGGGTCACGGCCCGGGTCCCCCGCCCTGGTCCGCAGCCCGGATCCGTCGCGCTCAGACTCCGGCCCGTCGGCCGTCCCGCGTCGCCGCGGTGATCACTGCGGAGACGACGGTGGTCCCGGCGAGGCTTCCCATCATGACCAGGCCCACGCCGACCACGAAGAGGCCGCTGGAGTCGTCCGACCAGTCGTAGTACGCGGCGGCGGTCAGGCCGGCCGAGGTGCCGAGCACCGCGGCCGCGACGTGGTTCCGGAACGCCGCGAGGCACACCGGTACCAGGAGCGTCAGCACGAGCCCGATGACCTGCCACGCCTCGTACGGACCGGTCGTCGAGCCGTCGGGGTGGACGTCCCGGTGCTGGTCCCAGCCCAGCCAGGCGGCCCACAACGCCGCTGACACGCCGGCCAGTACGAGGATCGACAACAGATGGAGGGCGGGTTTCCGCGATTCTCTGCTCATGGGCCAAGCTTTCCGGCCCGCCCCGGTACGGGAACAGGGCGCTGGTACTCAGGTCCACCCGAGTACCTCAGCGCCCCGTTCTCCGCCTCGTCCGCTCCGCTCAGGCCGCCAGTTCCGGGGTCGTCTCCTCCGCGCGCTCCGCCGCCGCCTTCGCCGCCAGGGCGTTCACGGACGCGTTGAAGCGCTCCATGGAGGTCGGGTGGTCGGGGCCCAGGACGTACTCCTTGAGGGTGCGGCGGTCCAGGGCCATGGGGTCGGTGTGCGGGGCACGGACCGAGTCCAGGATCTCCGTCAGGCGGGCGCACTCGCTGTCGAGGAGGTAGGCGCCGCCGGCCGTGGTGTAGGCGGCCCGGAACTCGGGGTCCGGCAGATCGTGGGCGTTGGTCAGGACGTACGGCTTGAGGCTGGCCACGAAGTCGGCGACGACCGAGGAGACGTCGCTGATGAGGATGTCCGCCTGGTTGAAGCACTCGTAGAGGGTGGGCAGTTGCTTGAGGATCACGTTGTGGCGGACCGGGCCCCGGGTCTCCCAGAAGATCCGGTGCCACTCGGCGCGCAGCTCCTGCCACTCGGCCGCCCCCGCGCGGTCCGGCACCCGGGCCTCGCGCATCTGCTCGGCGTCGTCGCCGCCGTTCCGGCCGGCCAGCTCGTCGAGGCGGGCCTGGATCTCCTTCAGGCGGGGCTTGACGGCGGCGACCGCGGCCTCCGCCTCGGCGGCACCGCGCTGCTCGTTGTCCCCGCGCAGCAGCTCGCGGATCTCCTTGTCGGCCTGGGCCGCCTCGGCCGAGCGCTTGCCGGTGAGCGGGTGCGGCTTGTAGATGACCCGGACGTTCTCCGCGAGGAGCTTCTCGATCAGGCGCACGCCCATCGGGATCAGCGAGGTGTGACAGTCGTCGTCGCTCCAGCCCTCCCAGGTGGGCGCGTACAGGACGACGGGCAGCGGGCCGGGCGTGTGCTCGGCGTGCAGCCGGATCGGGGAGAGCTGGGGGCGGCCCACCTCCACGATGGCGCTGTCGCTGATGGCGTGACGCACCCGCTGGTAGCGGTCGCGGCCGGCCCGGCCGGCCACCCAGATCTCGTCGTACACCTTGCTGACCCGGTTGCTGCTGGCGAGCTTGTCGCTGTCGCCGTGGCCGATGAAGACGTGCTTGGCCTCGGCCACCCGGAGCATGTGAACGTTCTTGCCCGCGTTGCCCGGGTAGAGCACGACGCGCACGCCGGAGAGTTCGAGTTCGGCCAGGTCGTCGGCCTTCGGCACACAGACCACCGGGATCCAGGTCCGGCTGAGGTAACGGAAGGAGGGCCGCTCCCGGAGGATGATCACCGGGCGCATGTCGAGCTGCTCCAGCGTCTCGATCCACATGTTGACCTGGTACATGAAGTCACGGGAGACGGCCGCGAAGCTGAAGTAGAGCGCCACCTCGGGGCGGTACCCGGCGAGCTGCCGGTTGACCTCGGCGAACACCTCGTCCTGCGCGGGCATGCGGCGGACCTTGCGGTACTGGTCCAGCAGCGCGACGACGACCGCCGTGGTCACGCCGACGGTGACGGCGAAGGCCCCGTACGCCGGTTCCCAGGAGCCGACCGCCAGCGCGGCGAGGAGCCCGGCGTGGGCCGGCAGGTCGAGGTGGAGGAGCTTGCGCAGGAAGCGCCGGTAGAGGAGGGCGGGCGGCTGCTTGGGTATGGGCAGCCCGCTCATGTCCAGGTTGCGCACGACCAGCGGCAGCACCCGGCGCCGGCGGATGGCGTGGTGCACCGCCGTGTACAGCATCATCATCGCGAAGTGGGCGCTGAAGACGGCCAGCGCCGCCACCAGGACCGCCTCCGGCGCGTCCATCCGGCTGGCCAGCGCGAGCAGCATCACCGTGCGCACCGCGAACCGCAGCGGCCTGGTGAGCTGCAACGCCGCGAGCCTGCGCACGAACCCCGGAGCCCTGGAGTGCAGCACCTCGTCCACGGCGTACGTCACGGCCGATGCCACGGCGAAGCCCCGCCAGTCGGGCAGCAGCGCGAAGACAGGCAGCGCGGCGAAGCCGGCGCCGAGCAGGAGCACGAGGAGCAGCTCGGTCACCCCGCGCACGCGCAGGGCACCGCACAACCGACGGATCGTCATGGGCAAGGTTTCCTCTTCCGGGCAGGCGTGCACGATGGGGGCAAACGCCGTTGTTCGTCAGTTCGACTGAGGAAGAGGGCGAAGAGTTGTACACCAGACCGAAAGAAGCAGTTCGGATTCCGTTTCCCCGGGTATTCGGTCGGGTTCGGCTCTTCGGCCGGCAGTAGAGTCGCCGTGGGGAAGGGAGAGGTCACGTGCGACTTCGCTGCGCGGTACTGGACGACTACCAGGGGGTGGCCACCGCCTCCGCCGACTGGTCGGTGCTCGGGGACCGGGTGGAGGTCGTCGCGCTGCGCGAGCATCTGGCGGGTGAGGACGCCCTGGCCGCGGCCCTCGCCGGCTACGACATCGTCGTCACTCTGCGCGAGCGCGTTCCCTTCCCCGGCTCGCTGATCGCCCGCCTGCCCCGGCTGAAGCTGCTCGTCGCCTCCGGGATGCGCAACAGTGTCATCGACTACACCGCCGCCGAGGCGCACGGGGTCACCGTGTGCGGTACGGCGAGTTCGTCGACGCCTCCCGTGGAGCTGACCTGGGCGCTGCTGCTGGGTCTGGCCCGCGGGATCGTCGAGGAGAGCGACGCGCTGCGCTCGGGCGGGCCCTGGCAGTCCACCGTCGGCGCCGATCTGCACGGACACCGGCTCGGCCTGCTCGGACTCGGGAAGATCGGCAGCCTGGTGGCGCGGGTCGGGCTGGCCTTCGGCATGCGGGTGAGCGCCTGGAGCCAGAACCTCACCAAGGAGCGGGCCGAGAAGGTCGGCGTGGAACTGACCGCCGGCAAGGAGGACCTCCTGGCGTCCAGCGACTTCGTCTCCGTCCATCTGGCTCTCGGTGAGCGCACGCGCGGTCTGATCGGCGCCGCCGAACTCGCCCTCATGAAGCCGACCGCCTACCTGGTCAACACCTCCCGCGCGGCGATCGTGGACCAGGACGCCCTGCTGACCGCGCTGCGCGAGGGCCGGATCGCCGGTGCCGGCATCGACGTCTTCGACCTCGAGCCGCTGCCCGCGTCCCACCCGATGCGCACCGCGCCCCGCCTCCTCGCCACGCCCCACCTGGGCTATGTCTCACGGGCCAACTACGCGACGTACTACGGCCAGGCGGTGGAGGACATCCAGGCGTACCTTGCGGGTTCTCCGGTGCGCCGGCTGCCCTGAGGTTCTCGGGCACGGCAACCGGCGTCCGGCCTCCGGCTACGGCAGCCGGTGTCCGGCCGGCTCAGCGGGTTCCGGGCAGCGGTAGATGCCCTCGCTCCGGTGCAGATGGTGGAGGTCTACCAGGTAGCGCCGGAGCGTCACATGGTCGATGCCGTCGGCGTCCTGGCACCAGGCCCGCAGTCGCTCGTTCACGACCCGCTCCGGGTACGCGACGCCCGGCTCGAAGGTCTGTTCGGCGATGTGCCGCAGTACCAGCTTCTTCCGGGTCCACTGGGCGGGCAGCCGTACCAGCCGCCCGTCCCGGACGAAGGTGTCCAGGACCGCGTCCGTCCCGTTCCCGGCCCGCGATGCCGGCCGCTCACGGCGGGCCAGCTCACGGAACAGGCCGTAGGAGACGGCGAGCGCGCCCGCCGGGCCGTCCGTCACCGCCCCCTGCTCGCGCAGCCGGAGCAGCGCCGGCGCCGTGTCCTTCGCGGACAGCCCGGCCGCCTCGGCGACCCGTTCGGGTGTGTCCGCGCCCAGGGCCACGGCGGCGAGGGCGCGCAACCGGCGCTCCTCGGCCAGCAGCCCGATCAACTGCCTGGCCCGCTCGCTCGTTCCGGCGGCGCTGCCCGGGTCGGCTTCTGTGTCGGCGGCCGTGCCTGAGTCGGTGGTCATGACCGGAGGCTAGGCGGCCGGCCTCGCCGGACGCCTCCCAATTTGGGCGCGCCGGACGTGCGTCGGACGTCTGCCGTACGTCCGCCGGCCCCGTTGCGCTCGGCGGCCCCTGCGCCGCCGCTCCACGCCCCGCTCCACACCCCGCCCGGCGGCGCCCCCCGCGCGCCCCGTTGAACGGGTGATCCCCGGCTGATCGGCGTGACCAGCCCCCTGCCGGGCCGTTGAACGGGGAAGTGCGGCGGCTGGTCCTGCCGCCGTACCCCCGAGCAAAAGGAGAACCTGATGTCTCGCATCGCGAAGGCAGCCGCCGTCGCCCTCGGCACGGGTGCCGTGGTGATCGGCGGCGCCGGCCTCGCCCTGGCCGACGCGGGCGCCGAGGGTGGAGCCCTCGACTCGGCCGGCGTGCTGTCCGGAAACGCGGCCCAGGTTCCGGTGCACGTCCCCGTGAACGTGTGCGGGAACACGGTCGACGTCATCGGCGCGCTGAACCCCGTGTTCGGCAACGTCTGCGGCAACGGCGGCGACCACAAGGTCACCCCGGGCAACCCCGGCCCCGGCGCCTACGGCAACTGATCCGGCCGCACGGACAGCGCAGAGCCCCGGCACCTCGAGCGCCGGGGCTCTTCCCGTGTCCGTGTCCCGCTCACGCGTACCGGTAGATCCCGCTCATGTCCTCGAGCTGGTCCGGCGTCACGTCCCAGGGCGGGAGTTTCTGGTACCGGGCGATGATCCGCCCGTGCTGCCGGTCCCCCGAGGGGGGTGGACTCGCGGGCAGATAGCGGTGGCTGCGGTGGGCGAGCTGCCACCGGTGCCACTGCATGTCGAGGAAGGCGTGGTGCAGCCAGAACACCGGGTCGTTGACGGACGCGCCACCGAGCATCACACCGCCGACCCAGCGGTGCACCCGGTTGTGGTTGCGCCAGGAGGCGCTGCCGCTGCCGGGTCCCCAGCCCTCCAGCTTGTTGCGGAATCCCGTGGCGGCCGTCGAGTCCCAGGGCCGGGCGTCGTAGACGGGGTCGTCGAGGGCCCACTGGAGCTGGCTCCTGGTGGGCAGCGCGATGGGATTGGCGGCCCGGCCCAGGTCCCGGGTGAGGAACCTGCCGTTCGTGATCCCGACCCTGATGGTCCAGTGGCCCGCCGCGTAGGCGAACGGACCGGTCATCACCTGCCGGTCGGAGCGCCGCCCGTTGCCGCCGAGGACGTCCGCCGTCCACGGCACCGAAGTCTTCGTACGGTTCCGGGTCCAGTCCCAGTACGGCACCGTCACCGAGGAGTCCACCCGGCGCAGCGCCCGCTCCAGGTCCAGCAGGAACTGGCGGTGCCAGGGCAGGAAGGACGGGGCCATGTGGGCGGAGCGCAGCCCGGTCTCGCCGTCGGCGGCGTAGTGGTCGATGTGCATGCGCACGAACTCGTCGTACTCGCCGCGCCGTTTCAGCTCCAGCAGAGCGTTGACGAACCTGCGGCGCTCGGTGCGGGTCAGCGTGCTGACGTCCTTACGCACGTACACCATGACGGCCTCCCATGTGGTGCCCGGCCATCTCGCCGCCGACCGGTCCGGGGGCGAGGTCGCGCAGTTGCTGCCCGGGACCGATCTCGTCGACCGCCGCGCGGGTCGCCTCCAGCGCGGTCGGGTACGAGGCGTAGTGGTCGAGCATGCTCAGCCAGGTGCCGTCGGCCCGGCGCATGAGGTGCAGCGGGTGGCCGTCGATGGTGACCTCCCAGTCGCCGTCGGCCTTGCGGCGCCCGGCGATCGGCACCAGGGCGCCCTGGATGCGGCGGCCCCGGTAGGTCTCGTCGAAGGAGTTGCCCCCGGGACCACGCCCGGCAGGCAGGGGACGGGAGGCGGCGACGACCGGGGCGAGCGCCAGGGCGGCGCCGGTGGCCAGCAGCGCCCGGGCCGCCTCTCTGCGGGAGACTCTGCGACCACCCGCCGCGACTTGCTGATTCGCCCCCACCGCGACGCCTCCGGCACCGACGACCATCTCTCACTCCTCGATCGGGATCAGATGTCCGTATCGGTAACCGACGGGACCCGGGCCGAGTCACCGATCAGGGCCATCCGGCGGTACGCGGCGCGCGGCGTACCGCCGGGTGCCCTAGCCGGTCGCTCGGTGAACGATCGGCTCATCGGATCTTCACTCTTCGGCTCTGCGCTCATCGGATCGTCGTTCATCGGCTCGTCATTCATCAGCCGATCACTCATCAGTTCGCCGTTCGTCGGCTCTTCACTCTTCGGCTCTTCACTCTTCAGCTCTTAACTCATCGGTTCTTGAGCCATCGGTTCTTCATTCGTCCGCTCTTCGACTCATGGGCTCATGCGTTCGTCGTTCATCAGCCGCTCATTCTTGGGCTCGTCATTCATCAGCTCGTCGGCCGGGCCCGCGGGCATCAGCCGCGCAGGCGGCGGGCCGGCAGGACGACGTGCGCGGCGGCCGTGAGGGTCTCCTCGGCGCCGGCGAACGCGGCCAGCGCGGCCGGTTCCAGCACCTTGCCGGGCTCGCCCTCGGGCCAGGCGCGGGTGGTGAAGACCAGGTAGGCGTAGCCGCGTGCGGCGACGGCGGCGAGCCACTCCGGCGGGGCGTCGGCCTGTGCGACCAACTGCGGCATGTTGACGACGGCCTGTCCCGCCTCGACGAGCAGGGTGACGGGCAGGCTGGGCCGGTTGGTGCCGTCGACCAGATCGCCGCCGACCGGAAGCCCGTTGCTCACCAGCAGCCGCTCGACCGCGGCGGCCGTCGCCTCCGGGCCGCCCTCGGCGTCCCCGAGGGAGTAGCCCAGCAGATAGGGCATGTCGGTGCCGTCGGGCGCCTCGCCGCTCCAGGCCAGGACGACGAGCGTGCCGAGGTCGGCGAGGCGGGCGGGGGTCGCGCTTGAGGTTGAGGTCACCGCGCGACCCTACCGACGGGGTACGGCACGGTTCGGTGGCCTCTCATCCCTTTGGCTCAGTGCCGGGTACCGCTCCACACGATCGAGGGATGCGGTCTCGAACGCGCCGAGGGCCGGTCCCGCACGGCGCGGGACCGGCCCTCCTTCGACGCGTCGCCGGTGTGTCAGCCCTGCAGAGGGATGCCGCCGAGCAGCGGGTTCTGCTGGTTCACGGCGGTGGTGGCGTCCTTGACCGTGTGCAGGACGGAGTCCTTGTTCTCGGTGCTGAGCGCGTCCGACTGGTGCTTGACCGGCATCACGTCGCGCACGGTGAGGGGGTGCTGGGCGAGCGTGTCCACGGCGCCGTTGAGGCTGGTGGGCCTGAGGTCGGCCGAGTTCTGGGCGAACGCGGGCGCGGCGGCGCCGGCGAGGGCCAGGGAACCGGCAACGACAGCGGCGGCCTTGAGGGACTTCATCGTGTTCCTTCCTTCGGTAACTCACGTCACCCCAGGGAATTCTGACGCCGTGCCTAACGAGTCGCCGTCGGGCCGGAAACCCCGTAGCGAAAAGGCATATGAGATGCCTCCGAGAAGGAAGACGCCCCGGCCGTCGTGCGCCGGTGCGCACGACGGCCGGGGCGGAGGAGGGGAGGGGAAGCCGTCACCCGGTCGGCAGGGCCGGGACCGCCGGCAGGCCGGGCACGGCGGGCAGGCTGGGCAGGCTGGGCAGGGCCAGGCTCGGGGTCGGTGTCCCGGTGCCGGGGAGGACCGGCTTGAGCAGGCCCAGCAGCCCGTTCACCACGCCGGTGGCGGTCGGCAGTACGTCTTCGAGGCTGGAGACGACGGCCTCGACCAGGGCGTCGATCGCGTTGGTCAGCGCGGCGAGCGCGTCACTCGCGGCGTCCCGGGCGGCGGGCACCGCCATGCGGGCGGCACCGTCGGCGGCCCGCGGATGCGGCGCGGGGACCGGCAGGCCGAGGGTCTGGCTCATGACGGGGGCGGCGGGTGTGGCGGGAGCCTCGGGGCCGGTCGCCGTGGACGGCGTCTCCGTGGGCACGGCTGCCATGGAGGGCGACGCGGCAGTGGACAGCGCCGGGTCCATGGAAGGCACCGCGGCACTCGTCGGCGTGTCCGCCGGGGCCGCGGGTGTCATCGCCGTGAGCGGCGTGCTCGGCGTGGCGGCGGTCATGGGAGTCCCGGTGGCCGCCTCGGTGACGGAGCGCTTGGCCGCCTCGCCGAGCCGTCGGGCCTCGCCGGGGGTCAGCCGGCCCTTGTGGAGCGCTTGTTCGAGCAGTTCCCTGACAGGTGCGGGGACGGAGCCGGTGTCGCTCAGCGCCTTGATCCGGGCGAGCAGCGGGTCGGCGCCGGGGAGGGCCGGGCGGGAACCCGCCTCGGTGCGCTCCCGGGCCAGGTCGGTGGCGACGGCGGCGGAACCGGCGATGCCGACCAGGAGGGCGGCGCAGAGGGTGGCGGACGCGAGACGCCGTGGGAGCAGCACACGCATGCGGGTTCCTTTCGGTGGAGCTGGGGTCTCAGCCCACCGTTGAACCGCCCGCCGCGTACCGCAACCGCTCGGAGCCCGGGTGGAGCATCCGGGGGAAGCAGGTACGTGAACCGGCCGCCCGTCCGTGCGTGAGGCACGGGCGGGCGGCCGGCGAAGGGGATGCGCCTCGGCGTCAGTCGTTTGCGCAGCCGTTGCCGAACGCGGGGTTCAGCAGGCCGATGACGTCGACGGTGTCGCCGCAGACGTTGACCGGCACGTGGATCGGGGCCTCGATGACATTGCCCGACAGCACGCCCGGGGAGTTGGCGGCGAGGCCGTCCGCACCCGAGTCGGCGGCGGCCACGCCGACACCGCCGGCGACGGCCGCGACGGCGGCGGAGGTCAGAACCAGACCCTTCGCGATACGCGACATGGAGAAGTGCTCCTTGGGATCGACACAAACATCCGGGCGGGATGCCCAGCGCTGTGTCAACGCGTGGCAGCCGCCGGGGTTCCGCCGCCAAAGGGGTGATGTGTGCGGAAGTACCCCTTCACCATTCCGACACACTTATCCGGTTTCTTCCGATTAATCCGCATGCGCCATAGAGTTGCTGCCCTCTCCACCACGTGCGGGAGGGGGGCGGCGCACCGCTCACCGCCACGCAGATGTGTTCGAAGTCGGCCCGGCTCGGCGGCGCGGTGGTGACCAGCCGGGCTTCCGGCTCGTTGCTCACCGGGACGTGGTGTGGACCGGCGCACACCTCGTGCCCGCGGACGCGCCGGCATGACACGCGTACCCACCCTCAGCCCCGAGCGCCCCTGTGAGCGAGGAACCCGAGAATGCACCAGCCGGCACCCGATCCTCGGCCGCGGGTTCTGCATCTCGCGCAGCCCGTCGACGGCGGCGTCGCCCGTGTCGTGCTCGACCTCGCGCGGGCTCAGCTGGCGTCCGGCGCACGGGTCACGGCCGGCTGCCCCGGCGGGGAACTGGGCTCGGAGCTGCGGAGGATGGGCGCCGGATTCCGTCCCTGGCGGGCCGCGCGGTCGCCGGGGCCGGGGCTGGCCGGTGAGGTACGGCGGCTGGCACGGCTGATCGAAGAGGTGCGGCCCGAACTGGTGCACGCGCACAGCGCCAAGGCCGGGCTCGCCACCCGGCTGGCGGTACGCGGCCGCATCCCGACCGTGTTCCAGCCGCACGCATGGTCGTTCGAGGCCGTCGGCGGAGTGACCGCGGGCCTCGCACTGCGCTGGGAGCGCTGGGGCGTCCGGTGGGCCGACCGGGTGGTGTGCGTCAGCGAGGCGGAGCGCGCCACCGGGGAACGCGCCGGAGTGCACGCCTCGTACGCCGTCATCCCGAACGGCATCGACACCGGCCGCTTCTCCCCCGCGCCCGCCGAGACCGCATCCGCCCGCGCCTCGCTCCTGCCGGACGTCGATCCGTCCGCGCCGCTCGTCGTCTGCGTCGGGCGGCTGTGCCGGCAGAAAGGCCAGGATGTGCTGCTGCGCGCCTGGGAGCAGGTCCGGCGCGCGGCACCCGACGCCCGGCTGGTGCTGGTCGGCGACGGACCCGACCGGGACGCGCTGCGCGCACGGGCGCACCCCTCGGTCCGATTCGCGGGCGCGGTCGCCGACACCGTGCCCTGGTACCGGGCCGCCGACCTGGTGGTGCTGCCCTCGCGCTGGGAGGGCATGGCCCTCGCCCCGTTGGAGGCGCTGGCCTGCGGTCGGCCCGTCGTGCTCACCGATGTCGACGGCGCCCGGGAGAGCCTGCCACCGGCCCTCGCGCCCCGCTGTCTGGTGCCGGCGGCGGATCCCGTGTCGCTGGCCGGGGCCGTCACCGCGCTGCTCGCCGACGCACCCCTGCGTGCCGCCCTGGCGGACCAGGGGCGCCGTCACGTCCTGTCCACGCACGACGTGCGGCACACCGCCGAGCGGGTCGCGGACCTCTACCGCGAACTCCTCGGATCCCGGCCACCCGTGTCCTTCGAGCGCAGGGAGTCCATCCTCTCGTGACTGCGGAAAGTACCGTCCCCTCCACCGGCGGCCAGCCATGGGACCACGGACTCTCGCCCCTCTCGGTGCTGCCCGCCCGCGCCACCGGCGAGTCCCGGTTCCCGGTGCGCCGGCCGCCCGCGCGGCCCGCCTCGCCGCTGCCCCTGCTCGCCGCCGACGTGCTCGCCGCGTTCGCGGGCGCGCTCGCCCTGGAAGGCGCCGTCCACGGCCCGTTACTGGTCGCCGCGCTGGTGGCCGGCACCATACTGCTGCGGCCGGGTGCGGCGCGACCGGTGCTCGGCGTGCTCGACGAAATGCCCGCCGTATGCGGCCGGATCGCGGTCACCTGGCTCGCCCTGGCCGCGCTGCGAGCCGCCTACGACCCTGGGCTGGCGCTGTCCGCCCGCAGCCTGCTGCTCGGCTGGACGCTGCACGCGGCGGTGGCGTGCGCGGGGCGCGGCGCGGTGCACTGGCGGCGCCGCGCCGTCCTGGCCGGCCGCCCGCGCCCGGCGCTGGTCGTCGGCCCCGCCGCGACCGCGCAGCGGGTGGCCGCCGCGCTGCTGCGGCATCCCCGCTGCGGGGTGCGGCCGGTGGGCGTCGTCGCCGAACACCTCGGCGGCCGGGGCGGGCTGCCCGTGCTCACCACGGACGAGGAGGTGGGGCGCGCGCTCATCCAGAACGGCGTCGGCGTCGTCCTCACCGTGGCACCGTCCGTGCGCACCGAGCGGGCGCCGCTGCTGCGGACGCTGTTCGAGGCCGGCTGCACGGTGTGGGAGGTGGACCCGGAAAGCCCGGCGCACGCGTCGGGCGACCAGCTCGCCGGGTTCGCCGTGCGCCACCTGGACCTGGGTTCGGGGCGGCGCGGGAACGTCGGCAAGCGGCTGCTGGACGTGCTGGTGTCCGGGGTGCTGCTGGTGCCGGTCTCCCCCCTGCTGCTGGTCTGCGCGGTGGTGCTCCGGCTCACCGACGGACCCGGGGTGCTGTTCCGCCAGGAGCGCATCGGCAAGGACGGGCGCCCGTTCACGCTGCTGAAGTTCCGCACCCACCGCCCGGTCGACCAGCACGAGGCGGCCACCCGCTGGAGCGTGGCGGGCGAGCGCGACATGAGCCGCTTCTGCCGCTTCCTGCGGCGGACCTCGCTGGACGAGCTGCCGCAGCTCTGGAACGTGTTCCGGGGTGACATGAGCCTGGTCGGGCCGCGCCCCGAACGGCCCTACTTCGTCTCCCTGTTCAGCCAGGCCCACCCCGGCTACGCGGACCGCCACCGCATGCGGACCGGCATCACCGGGCTCGCCCAGATCAACGGTCTGCGCGGCGACACCTCCATCGAGGACCGGGCCCGCTTCGACAACGCCTACATCGACAACTGGTCGCTGTGGCAGGACATCTGCATCATGCTGCGCACCGCGGTCGCGCTCGTGCGGTCGGCGGGGAGCTGACCGATGAGCCTCGCCCTGCCGCTCCACCGCCCGTTCAGGCCCGCGCCGGTGCTGTCCGTGGTGGCCGTGGTCGCGCTGCTGGCGCTGCCGGGCCAGCCCGGCGGCGAGGGCGGCGCGGGTCCGGCCGACGCCATGTCCGCCGTGGTCGTCGCCCACTGCGCCGTACGGCTCCTGCGGGAGCGCCGGCGCCCGCTGTCCCGGACCGCCGCGGTCGTGCTCGGGCTGCCGGTCGCCGGCCTCGCGCTCGCCGCGATGGGCGCCGTGTCACCGGGCGCCGGGTTCACCGGTCTCGGGCGCTACCTGCAGATCTTCGTCCTCGTACCCGCCGCCGTCCTGCTGCTGATCCGCGACCGGCGCGACTTCCGGCTGCTGGCCTGGTCGCTCGTGGCACTCGCGCTGTGGCAGGGGATCCTCGGCGTGCACCAGTACGTCACGGGCACCGGCGCGTCGTACGAGGGCGAGGACGTCCGCGCGGTGGGCACCTTCGGGGCGTCGGACGTGATGGGCATGGCGACGGTGGTGTCCTTCGGACTGGTCTGCGCGGTGGGCCTGGCGCTGGGCCGGGCCACGCCGCGCGAGCGGTGGGCCGCGGCCGCCTGCGCCCTGGCCCTGCTGCCGCCGCTCGCCCTGTCCTTCAGCCGGGGTGCCTGGATCGCCACCGTCGTCACCGTCACCGTCCAGCTCGCGCTGGCCGGTCCGCGCCGCGCGCTGCGGGTGGGGGCGGCGGCGGTGGCCGCGGGCGTGGTCCTGGTGGGCGGCTTCGGGGTGGGTACGGCGATGCTGCAGGAGCGGTTCGACAGCATCACCCAGGTCGCCGACGCGCCCGACCAGTCCGTCACCGACCGGTACACCATGTGGGCGGCGGCCACCGACATGTGGCGGGAACACCCGCTGACCGGCGTCGGTCTCAAGGGCTTTCCCGAGTACCGGGACGGCCATGCCTCGCTGGCGCTGTCCTCGGGCAGCGACACCGCGGGCGCGGGCGCCGCCTTCCGCCGTCAGCCGCTGCTCTCCCCGCACAACATGTACCTGCTGGTGCTCGGCGAGCAGGGCCTCCTCGGGCTGCTGGGTCTGGCGGGCGGCTGGCTCGCCCTGCTGGTGTGCGCGCTGCGGAACCTGTGGCGGACCCGGCGTCCGCGCGGAAGCCGGGAGTGCGCGCTGGTCGCCTGCGGACTGCTGGTCTGGCAACTCGTCGACTTCGCCTACGCCGACATCGGCGGCCCCTCGACCGTGCTGACCGCGGTGTGTTTCGGACTGGCGGCCTGGTGGGCGCTGTCCGGCACCGCCGCCGCGGAACGCGCCCCGGAGCAGGGAGAGGCGGCAGCGCGGTGACGGCGATCCCGTCCCGTGAACCGCGGGACCCCCGGGCACCGGCCGGGCCGGCGGCAACCCCCGGAGCCGGTGGGCCGACCGAGTCGGCCGGGCCGGCGGAGGGATCCGCCGGTGAGCGGCCGGTGAGCGGGGTGTCCCTGCCGGCCGCGCGTACGGCCGTACGAGGCGCCCCCACGCCCGGCACGAACGACACCACGCCCAGCACGGACGCCACCCCCAGCACGGACGCCATGCTCGGCACGGACGCCACGCCCGGAGCCGGCACCGCCCCGGAGTCCGGCCCCGGCCCCGAGTCCGGCCGCGACTCCACCCCCACCCCCGGCCACACCCCGCCCGTCCCCCGGTTCCTCGCCCGCGCCGCCCTGGTCACCGCGTCCCTCTCGGTCGCCGGCGCCCTCCTCGGGCTGGTGCGGGACCAGTCGCTGGCCCGGCTCTTCGGGGCCGGGCGGGACACCGACGCCTTCCTGGTCGCCTGGACCGTGCCGGAGTTCGCGGCCACGCTGCTCATCGAGGAGGGGCTGGCGTTCGCGCTGATCCCGGCGTTCAGTGCCGCCCTGGCCCGGCGTGCGCAGGGCGCCCCCGGCGATCCCGTGCGGTCCCTGGTGGCCGGCAGCCTGCCCCGGCTGTCGCTGGCCTTCACGGCGGTCGGCGCGCTGCTCGCCGCCGCCGCACCGCAGCTCGTCGGGGTGCTCGCGCCCGGGCTGCCCGACCCCGCCCTCGCCGTCGACTGCACCCGGCTCACCGCGACCTGTGTGCTCAGCTTCGGGCTCGCCGGGTACTGCAGCGCGGCGCTGCGGGCCCACGGCCGCTACCTGGCCCCGGCGGCGATCTACGTCGTGTACAACATCGGCATCATCACGGCGATGTTCGCGCTCGGCGGGCGCTGGGGGGTGCGTTCGGCGGCGTTCGGGGTCGCGGCCGGCGGGTGCCTGATGGTGCTGATCCAACTGCCGGACCTGGTGCGCAGGTTGCGCGATCGCCGGGTGGCGCGGGACGTCTCCGGGGACGCCGCCGCCCGGCCCGTGGACGTCGCGCTGATGGCCACCGTGCTGCTGTTCGGGCTGTGCCGGCAGTCGCAGGTGCTCATCGAGCGGTTCCTCGCCTCGCACCTGCCCGCCGGGGCCATCTCGCACCTGAACTACGCGCAGAAGGTCGCGCAGATCCCGATGATGCTGTCGATGATGCTGTGCACGGTCACCTTCCCGGTGGTCGCCCGGGCCATCGCGGACGGCGACACCGAGCGGGCCCGGACGAGGGTGGAACGCGATCTGGCGGTGGCCGCCGGTCTGGTGCTGCTCGGCACCGCGGCCGTCCTCGCCTGCGCCCCGCAGATCATCCAGCTCCTCTTCCAGCGCGGCGCGTTCACCGCCGCCGACACCACGGCCACGGCGGACGTCATGCGGGTGTACGCGCTCGGCCTGCTCGGCCAGACCCTGACGGGCGTGCTGGTCCGCTCCTACTTCTCGGCGGGCCGCGCCACCTGGTACCCGCTCGCCGCCATGGCCGCCGGGATCGTCGTGACCTCCTGGGTCGGCGCCGGCACCATCGGTATCTGGGGGGTCACCGGTATCGCCGCCGCCAACGCCGCCGGGATCACCGTCACCGCCGTCCTGCTGCTGTCCGGCCTGGCCTCGCGCAGCGTGCCCGTGCGGGCCCGGGGCGTGCTGCGCGAGCTGAGCCGGCCGCTGCAGGCCGCCGCGGCGGCCACCCTGGCGGGGGCGTTCGCCGCGCGCCTGCCCTCCGCCCCGCTCGCCGGTCTGCTGGCCGGCGGCGCCACCGTGACCCTCGTGTTCGTCCTGCTCGGCCACGCGCTGGGCGCCCAGGTCTGCACCTTCGCCATCCGATTCGTCCGTACCCTCGCCGGAAGGCTCGCCCATGCCGTCCTCCGTTGAGTCACCGCGGCGCGCAGCCGCCGCGGGCCCGGGCCGCGTCCCGTGGATCGCCATGTACCACTCGGTCGGAGACCGTGCCGACGACCCGTACCGGATCACCGTCACACCCGATCGTCTTGAGCGGCAGCTTCGCTGGCTGCGCGGCCGGGGTCTGCGGGGGGTGTCGGTGCGCGAGCTGCTCGCCGCCCGCGCCCGCGGCGAGGGGCGCGGGCTGGTCGGGCTCACCTTCGACGACGGCTACGCCGACTTCCTCACCGGCGCGGTCGATGTGCTGGCCCGCTGGGAGTGCACGGCCACCCTGTTCGCGCTGCCGGGCCGGCTCGGCGGCGACAACGCGTGGGACCCGCTGGGCCCGCGAAAGCCGCTGCTGACCGCCGACGGGATCCGGCGCGCGGCCCGGGCGGGCGTGGAGATCGGCTCGCACGGTCTGACCCACGTCGATCTGACCAGGGCCGACGACCTCACCCTCAAGGCCGAGACCGTCGAGAGCCGGGCGCTGCTCGAGACGCTGACCGGCGCTCCGGTGACCGGCTTCTGCTATCCGTACGGCACGGTCGACGCCCGCGCGGCCGACGCCGTGCGGGAGGCCGGGTACGACTACGCCTGCGCCATCGACCCCGGCGCGCTGACCGGCCCGTACGCCCTGCCCCGGGTGTACGTCGGGCAGCACGACACCGGTACCCGCCTGCTGCTGAAGTACCGGCTGCACCGGCTGCGCCGCCGGCCTGTGGAGGGACCGCGGTGAGGGCTCTGCACATCATCACGGGGCTCGGGGTGGGCGGTGCCGAGCAGCAACTGCGGCTGCTGCTGCAGCACTTGCCCGCACGGTGCGACGTGGTGACGCTGACCAACCCCGGGCCGGTGGCCGACGGGCTGGCCGCCGACGGGGTGCGGGTGACGCACCTCGGCATGAGCGGCAACCGGGACGTGGCGGCGCTGCCCCGCCTGGCCCGCGCCATCCGGCGCGGCCGCTACGACCTCGTGCACACCCATCTCTACCGGGCCTGCCTGTACGGCCGGATCGCCGCCCGGCTGGCCGGGGTGCGCGCGGTCGTCGCCACCGAACACTCCCTCGGCGACTCGCAGATGGAGGGGCGTCCGCTCACGGCGGGCGTGCGCGCCCTGTACCTGGCCGGCGAGCGGCTGGGCCGCACCACCGTCGCCGTCTCCCCCACGGTCGCCGACCGGCTCACCCGGTGGGGGGTGCCCCGGCCGCGCATCGCGGTGGTACCCAACGGCATCGACCTCGACGCCTTCCGCTTCGACCCGGGGCGGCGGCGCCTCACCCGCGCCCGGCTCGGGCTGCCGGACGACGCGTTCGTCATCGGCGGCATCGGCCGGCTCGCCCCCGGCAAACGCTTCGACGTCCTGATCCGGGCCCTCGCCCGGCTCCCGGGTGACTGCAGGCTGCTGCTGGTCGGCGGCGGCCCGGAGGAGGCCGCCCTGCGCCGGGCCGCCGAGGAGGCCGGTGTCGCCGGCCGGGTGCTGTTCACCGGTGAGCGGCCCTACGCCCCGGACGGCTCGCCCGGTCCCGAACTGCCCGCGCTGACCTCGGCGATGGACGTGCTCGCCGCACCGTCCCCGGAGGAGGCCTTCGGGCTGGCCGTCGTCGAGGCACTGGCGGCCGGGCTGCCGGTGCGCTACGCCTCCTGCCCGGCCGTCGAGGACCTGCCGCCCGACGCCGCCCCGGACGCGCTGCGCGTCACCGGCGGCGCCGACGCCTACGCTCGCGCGCTCGCCGGGGTGCGTGCCGCCGGGCCCGGCATGCGCACCGCCCCCGAGGCGCCCCGCCACTACTGCATCACCCGCAGCGCCGCCCGGCTGATGGACGTCTACGCGGCGGCGCTCGCCGGCACGTTCCCCAGGTCCCGATCTCCCAAGGGAGTCAGCTCGACATGACCGAGAATTCCAGCCGGCACTCCCGCCCGGCCCGCTTCAGGCGCCTGCGCGCGCTTCCACCCTGGTCGCTGGTGGCGGCCGGCGTCCTCACCGGCGGGCTGCTCGGCGGCGCGTACGGCGTGCTGAAGCCGCCGACGTACACGGCCACCAGCTACGTCATCGCCGTACCCACCGAGAGCTCCGACTCGGCCGCCGCGGTCGGCTTCGCCCAGGCCTACGGCCGGGTCGCCACCGACCTCGCGGTGCTCGGCGACGCGCAGGCGTGGGCCGGGGTGCCGGTGAACACCCTGCGCGGCAGTGTGCGCACGGCCACCTCGCCGGACGCCCCGATGGTCGCCGTCTCCGCCACCTCGGGCCGCCCGGCCAAGGCCGCCGACATGGCCAACGCGGTCGCCCGCTCCCTGGCCCAGCACGCCAACGCCACCAAGGCCGACACCCATGTCGAGCTGGTGCAGTTCTCCCGGGCCCCGCGGCCGACCGCGCCCACCTCGGCCTCCCCCGTGGTCACGGGCCTGGTCGGGACCAGTGCGGGCGGACTGCTCGGCGCCCTGGTGCTGCTGGTACGGCCACGGCGCAGGCCCGAGGACGAGGCCGGGGCCGAGCTCCGCCCGGCGTCGGTGCCCGGCCCGGCCGTCGCCTCCGACGCGCACGGCCCGCTGTGACGGCCGTCTGCCCGGTGGTCCGGGCCCACACCACCGACCTCGTCACCGACGAGGACGCCTTCGCCGCGCTGGCCCCGGCCTGGGGGCGGCTGTACGAGCGGTGCGCCACCGCGACCCCGTTCCAGCACCACGCCTGGCTGCACTCCTGGTGGCGGTCGTACGGCGGGCCGGGCAGGCTCCGGGTGCTGGTGGTGCGCTCCGGTGACGAACTGGTCGGCGCGGCGCCGCTGATGCTGGTCCACCGCCCGGTGCCCGCCCTGGTGCCGCTGGGCGGGGCGATCTCCGACTACGGGGACGTGCTGCTGGACGACGCCGACGACGGGCGCGCGGCCGACGCCCTCGCCGACGCCCTGTGGGACGCGGCCCGCACCGCGCTGGTCGACTTCCGCGAGGTGCGGCCCGGTGGTGCGGTGGAGCGGGTCTACGACCGCTGGCGCGGACCGCGCCGCACGGTCAGCGACTCGCTGTGCCTGGAGCTGCCCGGCGTCCCGCTGGCCGAGCTGGCCGCCCGGCTGCCCACGAAGCGGGCCCAGCGGGTGCGCGCGCAACTGCGCCGGCACACGTCGCTGGGCGTGGTGCGGCACGTGGCCCGGCCCGACGAGGCGGCCGCGGCCCTGCACCGGATGCTGGAGCTGCACCGGCTGCAGTGGCAGGAGCGCAAGGTGACGGCCGAGCACATGCTGCCCCGGTTCCGCGAGCATCTGGTGTGCGCGGTGCCCGAGTTGGTCCGCTCCGGGAACGCGGTCGTCACCGAGTTCCGGATCGGCGACGAGGTGGTCGCCGTCGACCTGACGCTGCGGTCCCGGAGCCTGGCCGGCGGCTATCTGTACGGCGCGCATCCGCGGCTGCGGGAGAGCAAGGCGGACGTGGCCGTGATGCTGCTGGACGCCTGCAGCGAGCAGGCGGCGCGCACCGGCGGCGCGGACGGACGCGGCACGCTGAGTCTGCTGCGCGGCAGCGAGCCGTACAAGATGCACTGGCGGCCCGAACCGGTCGCCAACCAGCGGCTGCTGATGGCCCGGCGGCGGACCGCACCGCTGCTGTCGGCCACGTTGTTCACGGCGGCCGCCCGGCAGCGGGGCGGCCGGGTGCTGCGCCGGTGGCGGGAGCAGCCGTCGGGCTGACGCCGGGGCCCGCCGGTCGCGGGATCACCGGTCGAGGCAGAACTTCCGGCCGAGCCAGTACTCCAGCCAGTCGTCCGGGTCCGGTGCCGGGCAGTCGTCGGCCGGCTCCGGCGTGGGCGCGGTGGCCTTCGTGGGCTTCGGGGCCGGCGTGGACACCGTCGGTGCCGGAGCGGCCGGCTGCTCGCCTCGGCCGTACAGGAAGGACCGGTAGACCTGGGACGAACGGGGGTTCTGCGCGCACTGCCACACGCCGTGCGGGCAGTAGTCCGTGAGCGTGTTGTACAGCGGCTTGTGTTCCTCGATCCAGGCCAGCATGCCCCGCATGTAGCCGGTGTTGTCGCCGTTGCGGAAGAGGCCCCACTCCGGGTAGGAGACGGGCTTGTCGTGGGCCTTGGCGAAGTCGACGTGCTGCCGCAGCCCGTAGGGTTCCTTAACCTGTTCGTCGAACGACAGCCCGGCCGGCTGGTCGTAGGCGTCCATGCCGATGATGTCGACGGTGTCGTCCCCGGGGTAGCACTCGGTCCAGGGAACAGCGTCCCGGCCGCGGCTCGGGGTGAAGTCGAACCGGAACCGCTGGCCCGGCACCGACCGCATGGTCCTGACGATCCGCTTCCAGTACGTCTTCCAGGTCGCCGGGTCCGGTCCGCAGCGGTGGGTGTAGGTGATGCCGTTCATCTCCCAGCCGAGGACCAGCACGGTGTCGGGCACCTTCGACTCCACCAGCCGCTCGGCCAGTGTCCGGAAGTGTTGGTCGAACTCCCCCGTCGCCGCCCGCCGGAGCAGCTCGCGCACCTGGTCGTCGGAGACGTTCTCCTCGTTGCGCTCCTGCATCGGCACGTTGAGCACGAGCGTGCGGTCCGCCTGTGCGCGCCGCCACCGCGCCCAGGCGTCCAGGAAACCGGGCGGGCCCTCGATGTCGGTCCAGCGGCCGCCGGGCAGATAGGTGTGCGCGACCTTCGGCTCGGTGCCGCCGAGCCAGCGGCGCAGCCCCGACATACGGGTCACACCGAGCGGCCCCGAGTCGAGAAAGGCGCCGAACGGGGCGATCCCGCCGGCCCCCTTCGTGGCCTGGGGCGAGGCGGAGACCGGGGGCGTCGCCGGTGCGGGGGTCACGGGTGCGGAGGTGGCGGACGGCGACGCCGTGGGTGCGGGCGGCGCCGGTGCGGAGGTCACCGGTGTGGGAACCGGTCCCGCGGCCAGGACCGCCGCGGCGGTGATCCCGGCCGCGATCAGCGCCAGCCGGTACCGGGCCCTTCGCCGCTGTGGAGCCATGCCGGGATCCTCCCTCTCCCGCACGCCCGCCTGCTCGCCCGGCGGTTCCTGTTACTGACACCCAGTCATACGAACAGGGATTCCGCCAACGCGGTTACGGCTTACAGGTGGCCGCGCCCCCCGTACGGCCGAACAAGCGGGGTGCCGGGCACTGGGCTCCGGCACCCGGCACGTCAGCGACGGGACGCGGCGCGGCGGCCCCGGCGGTAGAGGGTGGTCCCGGCCACGAGCAGCGCGGCGCTCGCCGCCGAGGCCGCGATCATGGCTTCGGCGTTGCCACCGGTGTGCGGGAGGTGGGGCCTGCCCCCGTGATGGTGGTGGTGCTCTTCGCCGCCGTAGGGCGGGGTCCAGTGGTCGTCATCTCCGCCGTAGGGCGGGGTCGAGTGGTCGTCGTCCCCGTACGAGGGCGGGGTCGAGTGGTCGTCGTCCCCGTACGAGGGCTTGGGAGTGGGCTCGTCGTCGCCGTACGAAGGCCTCGGTGAAGGCCCGTCGTCGCCGTACGAAGGCCCCGGAGTCGGCTCGTCGTCGCCGTACGAAGGCTTCGGCGAAGGCCCGTCGTCCCCGTACGAAGGCCCCGGAGTCGGCTCGTCGTCCCCGTAGGAGGGCTTGGAAGTGGGCTCGTCGTCGCCGTAGGAGGGCGGGGCCGACGGCTCCTCCTTCCCGTACGAGGGCGCGGTCGAGTGCTCCTCGTCGCCGTACGAAGGCTCGCGGGTGGGCTTCTCCTCCCCGTACGAGGACGGGGAGGCGTGCTCCTCGTGGCCGTACGAAGGCTCGCGGGTGGGCTCCTCCTCACCGGACGAAGGCTCGGTCGAGTGCTCCTCTTCCTTCGAGGGGCCCTGCGACTTGTCCTCCTCGCCGTACGAGGACGGAGACGAATCGTTTCCCTTGCTCGGTGACGGGGACGGGGCCACGTCGTCGCTGTAGTCGGACTCGTCCTCCGGGTCCGAGCTCGTGGCGCCCTGGCCCTTGTCGCCGTCCGTGCCGGACTCGTGGCCTGCGCCGCAGGAACCGCCGGAGGCGGAGTTCAGCGCGGCGGTACCGTTCGCGGAGTCGCCGCAGACTTCGGCCGGGGCGTCCGCCGGGGCCTGGACGGTGTTGCCGGACACCACCCCGGACGATTGCCGGGCGGCGCCGTGCGCCTCCGAGTCGGCGAGTGCCAGGCCGCCGTACAAGGACAGCATGCCCGTCGCGGCGGCGGCCACGAGGATGCCCTTGCTGAGGGTCTGTCGCAATGTCGTTGTCTTCCTGCTCGTAGAAATGGGAAGGCCGGCCCCGGAACGAGAAAGAGGTCCGGAGCCGGCCACGACACAGCCGTTGGGCTGAGGCGTCGGGTTAGTGCACTCAGTCGTTGTCGCACTTGGCGCCGAGCGCCGGGTTCAGCGCCCCGATGACGTTCACGGAGTCTCCGCAGGCGTTGACCGGAACGTGCACCGGCACCTGGATGGCGTTGCCCGAGACGACGCCCGGCGAGTTGGCGGCGACGCCCTCCGCGCCGGAGTCCGCGAACGCGGGGGCTGCCCCACCCAGAGCCAGGATCGCGCCGACGAGCACAACAGCGCTCTTGTTCATGAGACTTTCCCTTCTCTGCGGTCATGCCCTTTTGACTGCCGAAACCCAGCGAGCGGCTTCGACCGAGCGAGCACAGCTTCAACGGCTCGCACCATGACCGGCAGTTGTAAAACGAGGAATAGACAGCGGAAGAAACTACGGAACGCATACCACCCGTCAATTCACTCGAACGCCCCCACAGAATTGACAGCCTGGCCGACATCGGCGCATTTCCACGTGCGCCAAGCGTGAGAAACCGCCCGGCGGCCCGCGGAGATCCGCGTGCCCTCCGGGCGGTGTCGGGGGACGGCCGGCTCAGTTGTTGCCGGTGCCGTTGCCCGCCAGGACGGAGATGTCGTCCAGGACGTGCGAGACCGGCTCGTCGCCCTTGGCCTGCGTCGAGTTCTCGGCGCACTGCTGGGTCTGCGGCGAGGACAGGACGGGGATGTCCTGCGCGCCGACGTTGACGCCGGCGAGGAGGGACTGGACGTCGGCCTTGGCCGGAAGACCCACGCAGAGCTTGTTGAGCGAGCCCTGGACCAGCGTGGCCTGCGGGCTCTGGCGGCCCGAGGTCACACTGTTGCCGAACGTCTCCTTGGCCTCGTTGCCGCTGAGCGACGTGGTGCCGTGGTCGTTGCCGATGGCAAGCGCCTGGGGGGCTGCCGCCGCCGACACACCTGCGACGGACAGGGCGACCGCCGCCGCGGCCATTGCCTTCTTCAGCATTTCGCTTTCCTTTCGTGGCTTCTCGCCATGACGCACGTTCCTGCCCTGGCATCAACCGGGGCCGCACCCATTGGTTGCGGGACGTCACCCGATCGGTGTGTCCGGCGCCGCGCGTCCCGTGGAATTCCCGCGGGACCGGGCGGGCGGTGAGACGTGGACGGCCGCGTAGGCCATCGGGGTGAAGGGGAGCAACCCGGTGACCGATGGGGAGTTGACCAGTGCGCTCCGGTGGACGGGGTGTTTCCAGAAGGGATTCGCAAGTGATCAAGAAGGTTCTGGCCTCTGCCGCGGTCGCCGCCTCCGTCGTCGGCTTCTCCGCCACCGCCGCGTCGCCGGCCCTGGCCACCGGCAATGACAGCGGCACCACGTCGTTCAGCGGCAACGGCGCCTCGCAGGCGTTCGGCAACTCCGCCACCTACGGCTCCATGAGTCCGCAACTGGCCCTCATCCAGGGCTCGTTCAACAAGCCTTGCGTCGGCCTGCCGGCCAAGCTCAACGCGCAGTCCATCGCCTCCGCGCTCAACGTCGGTGTGCAGGACATCCCGGTGCTGTCCTCGCCGCAGACCCAGCAGTGCACCGAGAACTCGACGCAGGCCAAGGGCGACGAGCCGCTGTCGCACATCCTGGACGACATCTCCGCCCTGTCCGCCAACGGCACCGGCAACAAGTGACCCGGGACCTCCCGCTCCGGCCGACTCTCCCGCGGCTCCCCTCGGAGCACGCGTCTCGAAAGGGAACGAACATGAAGAAGCTGTGGGCGACCGCGGCCGTCGCCGCCTCCGTCGCCGGTCTCGCGGGCGTGGCGGCACCGCAGGCCCTCGCCATCGGCAACGACCACGGCACCACGTCGCTGAGCGGCAACGAGGCCGAGTCGACGTTCGGCAACTCCGCCACCTTCGGCGACCAGAGCCCGCAGCTCTCACTGGTCCAGGGCTCGCTGAACAAGCCGTGCGTCGGTCTGCCCGCGAAGGTCCAGGCGCAGTCGGTGCTCGCGCTCCTGGGGAACGTCGGGGTGCAGGACATCCCGGTGCTGTCCTCGCCGCAGACCCAGCAGTGCACCGAGAACTCGACGCAGGCCAAGGGCGACGAGCCGCTGTCGCACGTCCTGGACGACATCTCCGCCGTGTCCGGCAACGGCACCGGGAACGGCTGAGCGCACACTCCGCGGCGGCGGGCACCGGGCACCCGCCGCCGTTTCGCGTGCTCACCCCCGGTACAGGGCCTCGATGCGTTCGGCGTAGGCGGCGGTCACCGCGTGCCGCCTCACCTTCAGCGACGGGGTCAGCAGCCCGTTCTCCTCGGTGAACTCCCCCTCGACCAGGGCGAAGGCGCGGATCGACTCGGCGCGGGAGACGGCCTCGTTGGCGTGGTCCACCGCCTTCTGCACCTCGCGGCGCAGCCGTTCGTCGTGGACGAGTTCGCCGAGCGGGGTGTCCGCCGGGAGCTTTCGCACCGTCAGCCAGTGCGCGACCGCGTCCGGGTCGAGGGTGATCAGCGCGGCGACGAAGGGCCGGTTGTCCCCGACGACCAGGCACTGGCCGACCGGTGAGCGGCTGCGCAGCCGGTCCTCCAGGATCGCCGGGGAGACGTTCTTGCCGCCGGAGGTGATCAGGATGTCCTTCTTGCGGCCGGTGATGGTGAGGTAGCCGTCCTCGTCGAGGCGGCCGAGGTCGCCGGTGGCGAACCACTCGTCGGCCAGGACGGCGTCCGTGGCCGCCGGGTTGTTCCAGTACGCGCCGAAGACCACTCCGCCCCTGACCAGCACCTCGCCGTCGTCGGCGATGCGTACGGCCACGCCCGGGATGGGCAGGCCGACCGTGCCGGGCCGGGGGGTGAGCGGGGGCACGATGGTGGCGGCCGCGGTGGTCTCGGTCAGGCCGTAGCCCTCGTAGACGACGACCCCGGCCGCGTTGAAGAAGAGGTTGAGGTCGCGGTCCAGCGGGGAGCCGCCGCTGATGGCGTAGCGCATGCGGCCACCGAGCTCCTTGCGGATGCGCCGGTAGACCAGCAGGTCGTACAGGGCCCATGCGGCGTACAGGCCGGGGCCCGGGCCCTTGCCGGTGCCGAGGAACTTCCGCAGGTACGCCTCGGCGAAGCGCACGGCGATCCGTTCGGCGCGGTCGAAGGAGGCGCCGCGGCCGATCTTCTCGGCGGTGGCGCGCCCGGTGTCGTGGATCTTCTCGAAGAGGTAGGGCACCCCGACCAGGAAGGTGGGCCGGAACTCCTTGAGCGCGGGCCGCAGTTCGTCGGGTTTGACGCTCGGGAAGTGTCCGGTCTCGATGCGGGCCATCAGGCAGGCGAGCTGCAGGGTGCGGCCGAGGATGTGGGCGAGCGGCAGGAAGAGCAGGGTGGAGGCGGTCTGTCCGGTGACCGCCTGGAAGACCGGGTGCAGCAGTTCGACGGTGTTGGCGGCCTCGGCGTGCAGGTTGGCGTGGGTGAGGACGCAGCCCTTGGGGCGGCCGGTGGTGCCGGAGGTGTAGCAGAGGGTGGCGATGGTGTCGGGGGTGAGGGCCGCGCGCCGCTTGGTGACCTCGTCGTCGCCGAGGTCACGGCCGAGGGCGGTGAGGTCGGCGAGGGTGTCGCCCGGCACGGTGGACGCGGCGGACGTCCCGGTGTCCGCCGACGGGGCCATCTGCCACACGCGCGGCCGGCGGGCGTGGCTCGCGGTGCCGGCGAGGACGGTCGCGGTGTTCTCGGCGGTCTCGGTGACCACGTACCGGGCGCCGGAGTCCCGGACGATCCACTCCACCTGCGTGGCGGAGGACGTCGGGTAGACGGGCACGGACAGGCCGCCGGCCGCCCAGATCGCGAAGTCCAGGACCGTCCACTCGTAGCGGGTGCGGGACATGACCGCGACCCGGCCGCCGGGTTCCAGACCGGCGGCGATCAGCCCCTTGGCGACGGCGGTGACCTGGGCGGCGAAGGCGGCCGCGGTCACCGGGCGCCAGGCACCTTCGGTGCGGCGGCGCAGGAGCACCGCGTCCGGGGTCCCGGCCGCGTGGGTGAACGGGAGGTCGGCCATGGAGCCGCCGGTGAGCGGTGCCGCCAGGGGCGCCGCCCGCACCTCGCGCACGGCGCCCCCGGGGTCCCTGACGATCTCCACCGACCCGCGCGCCGCCAGGTCGGCGCGCCGCCGTGCTCGCTTCAGATCCCTGCGTACGCCCATGACGGCTCCCGGTCGCGGCTCTGGCGAAGGTTCTTACTGCCGGGTCAACTTACTCACAGGTAAGGAAACGTCAATGGGGTGTGCGGCGGCCGGGCCGGGCCGTGCTCAGGAGACGATGTCCTTGCGCGCGAAACCCCGGAAAGCCAGGGCGAACAGCACCACGGCGTACGTCACGGAGATCGCGGCGCCCTGGACCATGCCGGACCACTCGGGGTCCGGCTGCACGGCGTCGGCCCAGGCGAACTGCCAGTGCGCGGGCAGGAAGTCGCGCCAGTGGCCGAGGGCGGTCACGGCGTCCAGGACGTTGCCGACGATCGTCAGGCCGACCGCGCCGCCGACCGCGCCGAGCGGGGCGTCCGTCCTCGTCGACAGCCAGAACGCCAGGCCCGCGGTGACCAGTTGCGACACGAAGACGTATGCCACGACCACCACGAGCCGCTGCGCCGCCGTGCCCGCGTCCAGCGCACCGCCGGTGGGGATCTGCAGCGGACCCCAGCCGTAGGCGGCCGTGCCGACCGCGAGGGCCACGACCGGCAGCAGCACCATCGCGGCGAGGCTCAGCCCGAGCCCCACGGCGAGCTTGGACAGCAGCAGCCGGGTTCTCGGCACGGGCGCGGCGAGCAGATAGCGCAGGGAGGACCAGCTCGCCTCGGAGGCGACCGTGTCCCCGCAGAACAGGGCGACCGGGATCACCAGCAGGAAGCCCGCCGAGACGAACAGGTTGACCGCGGCGAAGTTGGCGCCCGACGCGGTGGCCGTGTCCATCAGCGTCACCCGGCCGTCACGGCCCGAGGGCTCGCCGCCGATCGCGAACGCGACCAGCAGCACGAACGGCAGGACCGCGAGGACGCCGCCCATGATCAGCGTGCGGCGCCGCTTGAGCTGGCGGACCAGTTCCACGCGCAGCGGGAGCGTACGGCCCGCGCGGTAACCCGGGGCGGCCTCGACGGGCTCGGTGAGCGTGCTCACGGGGCACCTCCGATCAGGGTGAGGAAGGCGTCTTCCAGGCGCCGGTGGGGACCGACCGAGGCGACGGGCACCTCGAGGCGCACCAGTTCCACGACCAGCTCCTCGGCGGTGCCGCCGGGTTCGAGCCGGATGAGCAGTCCGTCCTCGGTGCGGACGGCGGAGGCGACGCCGGGCAGGGCCGTGACCTTCTCCACCACCGGCTCCTCCACGGGCGTGCCGGTGCCGACCAGCAGCGTGTCGCCGGAGCCGACTATCTCCCGCACCGGTCCCGCCTGGACGAGCCGGCCGCGGTCCATCACCACCAGGTGGGTGCAGGACTGCTCGACCTCGGCGAGGAGGTGGCTGGAGACGATCACGGTGCGGCCGGCCGCCGCGTAGCGGATCATCACCTCGCGCATCTCGCGGATCTGGGGCGGGTCGAGGCCGTTGGTGGGTTCGTCCAGGATGAGCAGGTCGGGCAGTCCGAGCATGGCCTGGGCGATGGCCAGGCGCTGGCGCATGCCCTGGGAGTAGGTGCGCACGGCACGGGCGAGCGCGTCGCCGAGGCCGGCGATCTCCAGGGCCTGGTCGAGATGGGCGTCCTCGGCCGGCCGGCCGGTGGCCCGCCAGTAGAGCTCCAGGTTCTCCCGGCCGGACAGGTGGGGCAGGAAGCCCGCGCCCTCCACGAAGGCGCCGACCCTCGACAGCACCGGCGCGCCGGGCCGGACGGCGTGGCCGAAGACGCGGATCTCCCCGCCGTCGGGCCCTATGAGGCCCATCAGCATGCGCAGGGTGGTGGTCTTGCCCGCGCCGTTGGGCCCGAGCAGGCCGAGGACCTGGCCCTTCTCCACGCGGAAGGACAGCTCGCGCACCGCGTACCGGTCGGCGGACCTGGCGTACCGCTTGCTCAGGTCCGTTATCTGCAGCGGGACGTCGGCGAGCGCCGGATCGGGCGCGGGGGCGGCCGTGGGGCGGCGGCCGGTGACCAGCAGGGCGAGCGCGCCCACGGCCCCGGCCAGGGGCAGCCACCACACCCAGGCGGGCAGCGGGGCCGCCGCGGTGGTGACGGCGGGCGCGGTCGGCACGCTCAGGTCCGACCGGAGGGAGACGGTGTACGTGGCCGGGGCGGCCGGTGAGGCGTAGCCGAGGTCGGTGGAGGCGAGGACCAGGCGGAGCCGGTGGCCCTTGCGCACCTCGTGGTCGATCGCCGGGAGGGTGACCGTGACGTCCTTGCCGGCCCTGGCGCCGGTGACCCGCAGGGGTGCGACGAGCTGGGAGGGCAGCACCTGCCGGGTGCCGTCGGGGCCCACGTCGTAC
Source organism: Streptomyces sp. NPDC041129 (assembly GCF_055592265.1). Lineage (NCBI taxonomy): Bacteria > Bacillati > Actinomycetota > Actinomycetes > Kitasatosporales > Streptomycetaceae > Streptomyces > Streptomyces sp. NPDC041129. The sequence goes on from NZ_JBVIYV010000001.1 coordinate 1,549,075, forward strand.
ACCTTGCCGAACAGGACGGCGTCGTCGGTGGTGGAGGTGACGTGGACGGTGGCGGTCGGCGTGCCGGTGATCCGCAGGTCGCGGGTGAGCGGGGCCGAGTCGAACCGGGCGTACTGGCCGGGGAAGTCGAGGGAGACTCCGACGCCGAGCGCGGAGAGCCGGGAGAGGCCGTCGGAGCCGCCGAGGCCGGGCAGCGCGGAGACACCGGGCGGGCTGGCGCCGGCCGGGTTGGTCACGTGCTGCCCGCGGCCGGCCAGGGCGACCGCGCGCGGGTGGTCGCGCAGGCCCGGGTAGGCGCCGGCGCTCGCGCCGCGCAGTCGGGCGGCGCCGTCGGTGGAGTCGACGCCGCCGGTGCGGGTGACGCGGAAGGCGGGGCCGGTGCCGGCGGACTCGTCGCCCTTCAGATAGTGGTCGAACCAGGCGGTCACCCGCCCCCGCACCCGGCTGTCCTCCATGTCGCCGCCGTCGTGCCCGCCCGCGATCCAGTCGACGTCCACGGGGGCGCCGCTCGCGCGGATCGCCTTCTCGGCGGCGTCGGACTGGGCGAGGGTGAACAGGGAGTCGGTCTGGCCCTGCACCAGCAGCGTGGGCACCTTGATGCGGCCGGCGACCGCGACCGGCGAGCGTTCCCGGAGCAGCTCGCGGGCGGCGTCGTCCGGGGTGCCGGACTCGGCGACCCGGTCGTACATCCGGCACAGGGTGGGCTCGAACCTGGCGCAGCCGCCGCCGGTGTTGAAGAAGACGCCGGCCCAGAGCTTCTTGAAGACGCCGTTCGGGAACAGGGCGTCGGCGAGGTTCCAGTAGGTGACGGCCGGGGCGATGGCGTCGACACGGCGGTCGTGTCCGGCGGCGAGCAGGGAGATCGCGCCGCCGTAGGAGCCGCCGGTCACGCCCAGGCGCGGGTCGCCCTTGCCGTCGAGGCGGACCTGCGGCTGCTCGGCCAGCCAGTCGATGAGCCGGGAGACGTCGGCGACCTCGTGCTCCGGGTCGTTCAGTCCGATCTTCCCGGTGGAGCGGCCGAAGCCGCGGGCCGACCAGGTCAGCACCGTGTATCCGGCGCGCGTGAGGTCCTCGGCCTGCTGCCGCACGTCGTTCTTGCTGCCGCCGAAGCCGTGGGCGAGCAGGACGGCGGGGCGGCGGGCGGCGGAGGCGCCGGTGAAGTAGGAGGTGTCCAGGCGGGTGCCGTCGGCCATGGTCATGACCCGGTCGGTCCGGTGCACCCCGGGCGGGTCGTCCGACGCGGCGGCCGACCACGTCCCGGCGCCGGCGAGCACCACGACGGCGGCCGCGGCGGCCAGCAGCCGGCGCGGCCCCTTCAGCAGTCCCCGCGGTACGGGCACTCGAAGATCCATGCGTCAACGGTACGGGCCGCCACCGACAGCGCATGCGGCCCAGGGGCTGAACCCCCGCCCTCCTTGCGGCGTACGGGCCCGCTCCGCCGTACTCCAGGCGTGGTACCGGGCCGGGCCGGGGCCACAGCGGGACGGGAGTGGGCGTGGGCCTCGGGAACGACGTCGCCCTTGCCGCCCGCGGGAGTGCGGGCGGCAAGGGCGACGGGTCGTGCTCGGTGGTGACGTGGGACTTCGGCCGTGTCCTCAGGCCTCCACGTCCTCCGGGATCGACACCAGCCAGCGGGTGTCGCGGCGCGGGCGGAGGTAGAAGGCCCAGTAGAGGGTGGCGACCGCGGTGATCCCGCCGGTCCACAGCAGGTAGCTCGCCTCCTGCTGGGTGAGGATGTAGGCGAGGACCACGATCAGCAGGACGGGCATCGCGGGCCACAGCGGCATCCGCCAGGCGGGTGTGTGCTTGTGGGAGCCGCGGCGGCACAGCAGGGCGGCGACGGCGACCAGGATGTACATGCCGGTCACGGAGACACCGGTGACGCCGTACAGGGTGTCCAGGTTGACGAAGCAGAGCAGCGCGCCGGGGACACCGACCGCCAGGGTGGCGACCCAGGGGGAGCCGAAGCGGCCGAGCTTGGAGAAGACGTTGTTGACCGGCTCGGGCCAGGCCTTGTCGCGGGCGGAGGCGAACAGCACGCGGGAGTTCTGGATGACCATGACGATGCCCGCGTTGATGATCGCGAGGGCCACGCAGAGGCTCACGAAGGTGCCGACCGCGGAGTTGGACCAGGCGGTGACCATGGAGCTGATGTCGCCGCTGGTGAGTTCCTCGATGTCGGAGGCGCCCATGGTGATCGCGGCCACCGGCACGATGATGACCACCGAGGAGATGGCGAGGGTGGCCAGCACCGTGCGGGCGACGTTGCGGCGCGGGTGCTCCAGTTCCTCGGAGAGGTAGACGGCGGTCGAGAAGCCCTGGGTGGCGAAGAGGGCGATGGCGAGCCCGGATATGACGAGCATGGCCGTCACCGGGTCGGTGTGGCCGCTCGGGCCGGCCACCTGCATGGAGACCAGGCTGCCGACGCCTCGGTGGCTGTGCGAGAAGCCCAGCAGGGCGACCACGCCGGCCGCGATGACCTCGAGGACCAGGAAGATGCCGGTGATCCAGGCGTTGGCCCGCAGGTCGAGCAGTCCGGCGAGGGTGGCGAGCAGCATCACGCCGGCACCGGTCATGGCCGGGTCCAGGTGGACGATCGGGGCCAGGTAGTCGGCCGTGCCCATCGCGATCACGGGCGGGACGATCATCACCACCAGCAGGGACAGCACGAAGACCAGCCAGCCCGCGAGCCGCCCGGCCATCGTGGACACCATGGCGTACTCGCCGCCCGCGCTGGGGATGAGGGTGCCCAGTTCGGAGTAGCAGAACGCCACGGCGATACAGAGCAGGGAGCCGATGGCGATCGTCAGGGCGGTGGCGGTGCCGAGGGAGCCGAACAGGTCCGGGATGACCACGAAGAGCGTGGAGGCGGGCGTGACGCACGAGAGCGTCAGCAGAGTGCCGCCGACGACGCCGATGGAACGCTTGAGCTTGCGGGGGCCGTCAGAGATGCCGGGAGCGTCTGTGACGGCTGTGTCGACAGGGCGGAGCGTGTCGGTCATGCGGCGGGGTTCCGATCGACTCGTGCGACTGAGGGTGGGGGTCGGGAGCGCTATCGCCTCCGGCGGCTCGTCGTACGTTTCGTCTCGTCCGCTCCCGGCGCTGCTTAGAGAACCCCTTCGAAAACCGCCACGTCAATGGGGGTTCACCTTCGGATTCCGCACCCGTGAAGCGACACAGTTCACATCACTTTCGCAGGCATCGATCACTCAGCAGTTCATTCAGTAAGCCGAAGTGATTTGTGACCTTGCTTTCGAAGGTAAGTGGCGGATCCCTCATGGCTTGCCCGTTTCATCCGCGAAAACGGGAACCGAAGGCGCCACGACAAAAAAATGTCGGGCCGTCCGGTATCCGGACGGCCCGACGGGGCGTTCTCAGTGGTTGCGCGGGAAGCCCAGGTCGACGCCCGCGGGGGCGTCCGCCGGGTCCGGCCAGCGGGTGGTGACGACCTTGCCGCGGGTGTAGAAGTGCGTGCCGTCGTTGCCGTAGATGTGGTGGTCGCCGAAGAGCGAGTCCTTCCAGCCGCCGAAGGAGTGGTAGCCGACGGGGACCGGGATCGGGACGTTGACGCCGACCATGCCGGCCTCGATCTCGAGCTGGAAGCGGCGGGCCGCGCCGCCGTCCCGGGTGAAGATCGCGGTGCCGTTGCCGAACGGCGAGGCGTTGATGAGGGCCACGCCCTCCTCGTACGTCTCGGCGCGCAGCACGCACAGCACCGGGCCGAAGATCTCGTCCCGGTAGGCCTTGGCGGTGGTCGGGACCCTGTCGAGCAGCGAGATGCCGATCCAGTGACCGTCCTCGAAGCCCTCCACGGTGTGGCCGGTGCCGTCCAGCACCACCTCGCAGCCCTCGTCCGCGGCGCCCTTCACGTAGGAGGCGACCTTGTCGCGGTGGGCGGCGGTGATCAGCGGGCCCATCTCGGACACCGGGTCGTTGCCGGGGCCGATCTTGATCTTCTCGGCCCGCTCGCGGATCTTCTCCACCAGTTCGTCGCCGATCGCGCCGACCGCCACGACCGCGGAGATCGCCATGCAGCGCTCACCGGCCGAGCCGTAGGCCGCCGAGACCGCCGCGTCGGCCGCCGCGTCCAGGTCGGCGTCCGGCAGGACCAGCATGTGGTTCTTGGCGCCGCCGAGGGCCTGCACCCGCTTGCCGGCCGCGGAGGCGGTGGTGTGGATGTAGCGGGCGATCGGGGTCGAGCCGACGAAGGAGACGGCCTTGACGTCCGGGTGCTCCAGCAGCCGGTCCACGGCCACCTTGTCACCGTGCACGACGTTGAAGACGCCGTCGGGCAGTCCGGCCTCGGCGAGCAGCTCGGCGAGCCTCACCGCCGCCGACGGGTCCTTCTCGCTCGGCTTCAGCACGAACGTGTTGCCGCAGGCGATGGCGATCGGGAACATCCACATCGGGACCATCGCCGGGAAGTTGAAGGGGGTGATGCCCGCGACGACACCCAGCGGCTGCCGGATCGACGACACGTCAACCCGGCTCGCCACCTGCGTGGACAGCTCGCCCTTGAGCTGCACGCTGATGCCGCACGCCAGGTCGACGATCTCCAGGCCGCGCGCCACCTCGCCGAGGGCATCCGAGTGCACCTTGCCGTGCTCGGCGGTGATCAGCTCGGCGATCTCGTCCCGGTGCGCGTCGAGCAGCGCGCGGAACTTGAAGAGGATGTTGGTCCGCTGGGCCAGCGAGGACTGGCCCCAGGTCGCGTAGGCGTCCTTGGCGGCGGCGACCGCCGCGTCCACCTCCTCGACCGACGCGAAGGCGACCTTGGTGGTGACCGCGCCGGTCGCCGGGTCCGTGACCGGCCCGTACGTACCCGACGCGCCTTCGGCGGTCTTGCCGCCGATCCAGTGGTTGACGATCTTCGTCATGCCCTAAGACTCCTTCTACAGATGGCGGCGTCGGGTCGAGACGTGCCGTTCGTACAGCTCACGTGCCTTGACCGCGGACGATCGGGTCGCGGTCTCGGCCACAGGAACATCCCACCAGGCCTGCGCGGGAGGCGCGCCCGACACAGTGTCGGACGTTTCGGTCTCCACGTAGACACATGTGGGAGTGTCGGCCGCGCGGGCCTCGGCGAGCGCCGCCCGCAGGTCCTGGACCGTCCGCGCGCGCAGCACCCGCATGCCGAGGCTGGCCGCGTTTGCGGCGAGGTCGACGGGCAGCGGGGCGCCGGTGAAGGTGCCGTCGGCCGCGCGGTGGCGGTAGGCGGTGCCGAACCGCTCGCCGCCCACCGACTCCGACAGGCCCCCGATCGAGGCGTACCCGTGGTTCTGCACCAGCAGGACCTTGATCGCGACGCCCTCCTGGACGGCGGTCACGATCTCCGTCGGCATCATCAGATACGTGCCGTCGCCGACCAGCGCCCACACGTTCCGCCCGGGCGCGGCGAGCTTGACGCCGATCGCGGCCGGGATCTCGTAGCCCATGCAGGAGTAGCCGTACTCCAGGTGGTACTGGTCGTGGGCCCTGGTCCGCCACAACTTGTGCAGGTCGCCGGGGAGCGAGCCGGCCGCGTTCACGATGATGTCGGACTCGTCGGCGAGGGCGTCGAGGACGCCGATGACCTGCGGCTGGGTCGGCCGTACGTCGGGCTCGTCGGCCTCGAAGCAGGCGTCCACGCGCTGCTCCCAGCGCTCCTTGTCCTCGGTGTACTCGGTGACGTAGGAGCCGGCGACCCGGTGGCCGTGCATCACCAGCGCCTCGGTCAGTTCGGCCAGGCCGCTGCGGGCGTCCGCGACCAGCGGGAGCCCGGCGAGCTTGTGGCCGTCGAAGGGCGCGATGTTGAGGTTCAGGAAGCGGACGTCCGGGTTCTCGAAGAGGGTGCCGGAGGCGGTGGTGAAGTCGGTGTAGCGGGTGCCGACGCCGATGACGAGGTCCGCGGTGCGGGCCAGTTCGTCGGCGGTGGCGGTGCCGGTGTGGCCGACACCGCCGACGTCCTGCGGGTGGTCGTGACGCAGGGAGCCCTTGCCTGCCTGGGTGGAGGCGACCGGTATGCGGGTGGCCGCCGCGAACTCCGCGAGGGTCTCCTCGGCGCGGCTGTGGTGGACGCCGCCGCCCGCGACGACCAGCGGCCTGCGCGCCCGGCGGACGGCCTGGACCGCCTCGGCCAGCTCGGTCGGGTCCGCGCCGGGACGCCGTACCACCCACACGCGCTCGGCGAAGAACTCCTCGGGCCAGTCGTACGCCTCGGCCTGCACGTCCTGCGGCAGGGCGAGGGTGACCGCGCCGGTCTCCACCGGGTCGGTGAGGACCCGCATGGCCTGCAGCGCGGCCGGGACGAGCTGCTCGGGCCGGGTGATCCGGTCGAAGTACCGCGACACCGGGCGCAGGGTGTCGTTGACCGAGACGTCGCCCGCGTACGGCACCTCGAGCTGCTGCAGGACGGGGTCGGCGGGACGGGCGGCGAAGACGTCACCGGGGAGGAGCAGCACCGGGAGGTGGTTGACGGTGGCGAGGGCGGCGCCGGTGACCAGGTTGGTGGCACCGGGGCCGATGGAGGTCGTGACGGCGTGGGTGGACAGGCGGTTGGACTGGCGGGCGTAGCCGACCGCCGCGTGCACCATGGCCTGCTCGTTGCGGCCCTGGTGGTACGGCATGACCTCGCGGTACTCGACCAGCGCCTGGCCGAGCCCGGCGACGTTGCCGTGCCCGAAGATGCCCCAGGTGGCGCCGATCAGCCGCCGCCGCTCGCCGTCGCGTTCGGTGTGCTGGGCGGCGAGGAAGCGGACGAGTGCCTGGGCGACGGTCAGCCGGATCGTCATCGGTAGCCCCCTGTGCTCTCTGCTTGGTCGGGGTGGAAGCGGATCCGCCACTCACGCTCCTCGCCGGGTCCCGCCATGACGTTGAGGTAGTACATGTCGTGGCCGGGCTGGGCGATCGACGGGCCGTGCCATCCGTCGGGGACGAGGACGGCGTCGCCGGAGCGGACCTCGGCGAGGACGTCGGAGCCGCCCTCTCGGGAGGGGAATACGCGCTGGTAGCCGAACCCGTTCGGGCCGTCGATCTCGAAGTAGTAGATCTCCTCCAGCCGGGACTCCTCGCCCGGCAGGTGCTCGTCGTGCTTGTGCGACGGGTACGAGGACCAGTTGCCGCCGGGGGTGACGACCTCCACGGCGATCAGCCGGTCGCAGTCGAAGGTGTCGGCCGCCGCGAAGTTGCGCACCTGGCGGGCACAGGTGCCGCTGCCGCGGTGTTCGACGGGGACCTCCGGCGCGGGGCCGTAGCGGGCGGGGAGTCGTCGCTCGCACTTCGCTCCTGCCAGGGCGAAGCGGCCTCCCGCGCCGGAGGCGATCTGGACCCGGGCGTCGCGGGGTGCGTACACGAAGTCGGAGACCCCGGTGAACACGCTCTCCCGCCCCAGGAGTTGGAACTCGTTTTCCTCGATTCGCACCGTACATCCGCCTTGCAACGGAAGCACGATCCATTCACTGCCCCCGGTGGTGAACGTATGGCTGCCGCCGGGTGTCAACTCCACGACGCGCAGGCCGCTGTAGTCCCATCCGGCGCGCTCGGGGCCGATGTCGACGGTGTACCCGCCGTTCGCGGTGGTTCCCCGGGGCAGGTGCAGCTCGGTGCTGGTCATGCGGCCCCTCACAGCAGTCCGGTGGCGGTGTCCACGGCGGCGGCCACGTCGCCGTCCGCCGGATAGAGCAGCGAACGGCCCACCACCAGGCCACACACGGTGGGGAGTTGGAGCGCGCCGCGCCACTTCTCGTAGGCGGCGACCTGCTCGCCGGGGGAGTCGCCGACGTCACCGCCGAGAAGTACCGCCGGCAGGGTCGAGGTCTCCATGACCCGTGCCATGTCGTCGGGGTTCTCGGTGACCGGCACCTTCAGCCAGGTGTAGGCCGAGGAGCCGCCGAGGCCGGAGGCGATGGCGACGGACCTGGTGACGGCGTCGGCCGACAGGTCGTTGACCAGCCGCCCGTCGGGGGTGCGGCCGGTGATGAACGGCTCCACGAAGACCGGCAGCCGGCGGGCGGCCATGTCGTCGATGACGCGGGCGGCGGACTCCAGGGTGGTCAGGGAGCCGGGGTCGGCGTAGTCGATGCGCAGCAGCAGTTTGCCCGCGTCGAAGTTGCGACGCTGGATGTCCTCGGGGCGGTGGCCGGTGAAGCGGTCGTCCAGTTCGAAGGCGGCGCCCTGCAGTCCGCCCCGGTTCATGGAGCCGAGGACGACCTTGTGGTCGAGGGCGCCGAGCAGCAGCAGGTCGTCCAGGATGTCGGCGGTCGCGAGGACGCCGTCGACGCCGGGCCTGGACAGCGCGAGGCACAGTCGCCGGAGCAGGTCGGCGCGGTTGGCCATGGCGAGAGCGCGGTCGCCGACACCGAGCGCGCCACGGGCCGGATGGTCGGCGGCGACGATCATCAGGCGGCCGCTCGTGCTCAGCAGCGGGCGCCGGACGCGGCGGGCGGCGGCCTCGGCGATGGCCTCGGGGTGGTGGGTGCGCACGCGGACCAGTTCGGGGACGTCGACGGGCGGCAGCCGGGTGCCCGACCCGCCCTCGGTGTGCGTCCCCGCCACGCGACCGGCCCTCACAGCACCGCTCCGGCCTCGAGCGCGGCGGCCACCTCGTCGGGCGTCGGCATGGCGGAGGAGCACTCGAGGCGGGAGGCGACGATGGCGCCGGCCGCGTTGGCGTGCCGCATGGTCGTCTCCAGGTCCCAGCCCGCCAGCAGGCCGTGGCAGAGGGAGCCGCCGAAGGCGTCACCGGCGCCGAGTCCGTTGAGGACGGTGACCGGGAGGGGCGGGACCTCGGCGCACTCGCCGGCCCGGTTGACCGCGAGGACGCCCTTCGGCCCCTGTTTGACCACGGCGATCTCGGCCCCGGCGGCCAGCAGGGCGCGGGCCGCCCCGTGGGGTTCGCGGACGCCGGTCGCGATCTCGACCTCGTCCAGGTTGCCGACGGCGACCGTGGTGTGCCGCAGCGCCTCGGCGTAGAAGGGCCGGGCCTCGTCGGGGTCGGTCCGGGCCGTGCTGTTCCAGAGAACGGGGCGCCAGTCGAGGTCGAAGACCGTCGTACCGGACCGGGCCCGGTGGGCGAGGGCGGTGAGGGTCGCCGTGCGGCTCGGCTCCTCGCTCAGGCCGGTGCCGGTGACCCAGAAGACGCGGGCGTCGGCGATGGCGTCCAGGTCCAGGTCGGCGGCGTGGATCTCCAGGTCGGGCGCCTTGGGGCGGCGGTAGAAGTAGAGGGGGAAGTCGTCCGGCGGGAAGACCTCGCAGAAGGTGACAGGCGTGGCGAGTCCGGGGACCGGGGTGACCCAGCGGTCGTCGACGCCGAAGCCGCGCAGGGCCTCGTGCAGATAGGTGCCGAACGGGTCGTCGCCGGTGCGGGTGATCACGGCCGTGCGGCGGCCCAGCCGGGCGGCGGCGACCGCGACGTTGGTCGCCGATCCGCCGAGGAACTTGCCGAAGGCCGACACCTGGGCGAGCGGGACGCCGGTCTGCAGCGGGTAGAGGTCCACTCCGATCCGCCCCATGGTGATCAGGTCGTACGCCATCGGCTTCCCTTCCACGCTGTCCGGTTCACCCCGCGTATCTCCTCCCGGGCTTTCTAGTCCTGTCAGACGAACCCTGTCAATCTTTTGTCCGGACATTCGGACGACAGCTTGACACCGCTTTCCGGGCGCCCGCACGCTGGCGGCCATGACGTCCTTGTCACCCTCCTCACTTTCCCGCATCCGGATCGGTTCGGCGCCCGACTCCTGGGGTGTGTGGTTCCCGGACGACCCGCGCCAGGTGCCCTGGCAGCGGTTCCTCGACGAGGTCGCCGGCTCGGGCTACGAGTGGATCGAACTGGGCCCCTACGGCTATCTGCCGACCGACCCGGCGGTGCTCGCCGAGGAGACCGGCCGCCGTGGCCTGAAGGTCTCGGCCGGCACGGTCTTCACCGGCCTGCACCACGGCGCCGCCGTATGGGAGAAGACCTGGGAGCACGTCTCCGGCATCGCCGCCCTGACCCGGGCCATGGGCGCCCGCCACCTGGTCGTCATCCCGTCCTTCTGGCGGGACGACCGGACGGGCGAGGTGCTGGAGTCCGACACGCTGACCGCCGGGCAGTGGCGCGACCTGACCTCGCTGACCGAACGGCTGGGGCGCGAGGTGCGCGAGCGGTACGGCCTCACGGCCGTGGTCCACCCGCACGCCGACACGCACATCGACACGGAGGAGAACGTCACCCGGTTCCTCGACGGCACCGACCCGGATCTGGTGTCGCTGTGCCTGGACACCGGGCACTACGCGTACTGCGGCGGCGACAGCGTCAAGCTGATCGAGACCTACGGCGAGCGGATCGGCTATCTGCATCTGAAGCAGGTGGACCCGCAGATCCTTGCCGACGTGCGGGCCAAGGGGACACCGTTCGGCCCCGCGGTCGCCCAGGGGGTGATGTGCGAACCACCGTCCGGGGTGCCCGCACTGGGTCCGGTACTGGAGGCCGCCGCGCGGCTGGACACCGACCTGTTCGCGATCGTCGAGCAGGACATGTACCCGTGCGACCCGGACAAGCCGCTGCCGATCGCCCGGCGCACCCGGGCGTTCCTGAGGTCCTGCGGAGCCTGAGTCCCCGCTCCCCGCCCCGCGCGCCCCTCGCCGCCCCAACCCGGCCGCATCAGGCGCCACTTTGCTGCGGCCGCGTCACAAACTCCCCCTTCCTGTCACAGATGTCGCGCCTACGCGGGTTCTCGGTCACACCCGGTCAACAGCCGCTTGCCCGCCGCCCCCGGGCGTCGTTCACCGGGCACAGGCTTGGTGATCACCAGCGCACCGCCCGGCTCCCCCGACGGCCGTCCCCCGGCCGCGCCGCGGCGTGCGCGGGGAGGTACGACGCATGACCGACCGAAGGCTCTGGTCCTACAAGGAGATCGCGGCACACATCAGGGTGCAGCCGGACACCGTGCGGTCCTACCGCAAGCACGGCCTGCTGCCGCCGCCGGACCACGTGGAGGCCGGCAAGCCCTACTGGTACGCCGACACCGTCCGCGCCTGGGTCGCCTCCCGGCCGCGAAACCGGGGCCGAAGAGCGGACTGAGCGCCGAAAATCACCTGTGCCCCACCCGTCGCGTGGGGCACAGTCGCCCCATGAGCTTCTCCGTCAAACCCGTTCTGACCGGCCCCAGGACCGTTCTGCGGCCGTTCACCGAGGCCGACGCCGACGTCATGGGGGAGATCATCGCCGACCCCGAGGTCGTCCGCTTCACCTTCGAGCCGTCCACGGAACCGACCCCGGAGCGGCTGCGCACCTGGTACGGCTCCCGGGCCACCGCCCCCGACCGCCTCGACCTGGCCGTCACCGATCCGCGGACCGGTGAGGTCCTGGGCGAGGTCGTGCTGTACGAGTACGACGCGGCCGCCCGGAGCTGCACCTTCCGCACCCTCATCGGCCCCCGGGGCCGCGGCCGCGGCATCGGCACCGAGGCGACCCGGCTGATCGTCGCCCACGGCTTCGAGTCGCTCGGTCTGCACCGCATCGAACTGGCCGCCTGGGCCTACAACCACCGGGCCCTGCGCGTCTACGAGAAGGCCGGCTTCACGGTCGAGGGCGTACGGCGGGAGGTGCAGGTGCGCGACGGCGAGTGGGCCGACGAGGTGATCATGGCGATCCTGGACCGTGAGTGGGCCGCGCTCAGCGCCACGGCTCGATGACGGTCACGCCCGCCCCCGGTACCGTCGCCATGGCGGCGAGGGCGGCCGGGGCCTCGTCCAGCGGGATCGTCCGCGTCACCAGCAGGTCCGGGCGCAGCGCCCCGGAGCCGACCAGCTCCAGCATCCCTGGATAGGCATGGGCGGCCATGCCGTGACTGCCGAGGATCTCCAGTTCCAGGGCGATGGCGCGGGCCAGCGGTACCGGGGTGGTGCCGTCCGCCGAGGGCAGCAGGCCCACCTGGACGTGCCGGCCGCGCCGGCGCAGTGAGCCGACGGAAGCCGCGCAGGTGGCGGGTGAGCCGAGGGCGTCCAGTGAGAGATGGGCACCCCCGCCGGTCAGCTCCCGTACGGCCGCCGCCGTGTCCGGTACGGCGGCGGCGTCCACCGTCCCGGCCGCGCCGAACGTCCGGGCCAGTTCGAGCGCCCGGGGCGAGACGTCCACCGCGACCACCCGGGCCCCCGCGGCGGCCGCGATCATCACCGCCGACAGTCCGACGCCGCCGCAGCCGTGCACCGCGACCCACTCCCCCGCCGCCAGCCGGCCCTGCCGCACCACCGCGCGGAACGCGGTGGCGAAGCGGCAGCCGAGGGCGGCGGCCGTGCCGTACGCCATCGAGTCCGGGATCGCGACCAGGTTCACGTCGGCGTGGTCGAGAGCCACGTACTGGGCGAAGGATCCCCAGTGGTGGAAGCCGGGCTGCGTCTGGCGCTCGCACACCTGCTGGTCGCCGGCCGCGCAGGACGCGCAGCTTCCGCAGGCGCAGACGAAGGGCACGGTGACCCGGTCGCCGGGCCGCCAACCGGTCACGCGGGCGCCCACCGCCTCGACGACTCCGGCGAGTTCGTGCCCGGGGACGTGCGGCAGGGTGATGTCCGGGTCGTGGCCCATCCAGCCGTGCCAGTCGCTGCGGCACAGCCCCGTCGCCTCGACCCGCACCACGACCCCGTGCTCGGCCGGCTCCGGGTCCGGCACCTCCCGAACCTCGGCCGGCTCCCCGTACTTCTCGAACACCACCGCTCTCATGCGGCCCACCTTCGCACGCGGCGCCGCCGCTCCACACCCCGCCGCCGGGTCACACCCCCGCCGTCTCCTTCTCCGGCGCGGGCGCGGGCGCCTCGCCCTCGCTGAGCCCGAACCGCCGGTGGAAGCGGCGCAGCGGGGCGGGGGCCCACCAGGTGGCGCGGCCGGTGAGCCGCATGATCGCCGGGACCAGGAGGCTGCGGACGACCATCGCGTCCATCAGGACCGCGAGCGCGATACCGAGGCCCAGCATCTTGGTGTTGGTCACCCGGGAGGTGCCGATGGCGACCATCACCACCGCGAGGATGACGGCCGCCGCGGTGATCAGCCCGCCGGTGCGCTGCAGCCCGTGGCGGACCGCCTCGTTGTGGTCGCCGGTGCGGTCGTACTCCTCCTTGATGCGGGAGAGCAGGAACACGCCGTAGTCCATGGAGAGTCCGAAGGCCACGCAGAACATCAGGACGGGCAGGGTGGTCTCGATGGAGCCCGGGCTGGTGAAGCCGAGCGCCCCGGACAGATGGCCGTCCTGGAAGACCCAGACCACCGCGCCGAACATCGCCGTCAGGCTGAGCGCGTTGAGCACCACTGCCTGCAGGGGTATCAGCACGCTCCCGGTGAGCAGGAAGACCAGCAGCAGGGTGACGACCGCGATGAACGCTCCCGCCCAGGGCAGGCGTTCACCTATCGCGTGCTTGGAGTCGACGAGGACGGCGGCCGTGCCGGTCACCTCGGTGTCGAAGGGGGCCCTCAGCGAGCGCAGGTCGCCGACGAGACGCTGGGCCGCGGTGTCGACGGCCTCGCCCTTCGGCTGGACGGTGAAGTAGCCCGTGTCGCCCTTGATCAGGGGGCCGTCGACCCGGACGACCTCGGGCAGGGCCGCCACCCGCTGCTTGTAGGCGGCGTACTGGGCCTTGGTGGCGCCGCCCTCGGCGAGGATCTCGAGGCCGCCGCCGGGGGTGGCCGGGAAGCCGTCGCGCAGGTGCTGCTGCACCACGTGGGACTCGGCGCCCGAGGGCAGTTGGCGGTCGTCGGCGGTGCCGAACCTCACGCCGAGGAAGGGCAGTCCGAGGACGACGAGCAGGGCGCTGGTGCCGAGCGCGAAGAGCGGGGCTCGCCGCATCACCAGCGTGGCGGTGCGCGTCCATCCGGTGCTGCCGGCCGCCTGGGTGCCGGAGCCGGCGCTCTCCCGGCCGCGGCGGAACAGACGCCGCAGATCGAGGGAGTTGACCCGGTGACCGAGCAGGACCAGGGCCGCCGGGAGCAGGATCAGGGCGGCAGCGGCGGCCAGGAGAACCACGGCGATGCCGGCGTAGGCGAAGGACCGCAGGAAGTACTGCGGGAAGAGCATCATGGCGGCCAGGGAGACCGCGACCGTGAGGGCGGAGAACAGCACCGTGCGGCCGGCCGTGCGCAGTGTCGTGCCGACCGCCGTCAAGGGGTCGGCCCCGCCTGACAGTTCCTCCCTGTAGCGGCGGACGATGAACAGGGCGTAGTCGATGGCCAGGCCGAGGCCGAGGGCCGTGGTGAGGTTGAGCGCGAAGACCGAGACGTCGGTGAAGGTGGTCAGGCCGCGCAGCACCGCGTTCGTGCCGAGGATCGCCACGATGCCGATGCACAGGGGCAGCAGGGCCGCGACGGCGCTGCCGAAGACCATCACCAGGAGCACCAGTGTGATGGGCAGGGCGATCATCTCGGCCCGGGTCAGGTCCTCCTTGATGATGGTCTGCATCTCGTGCCGGACGGCGACGATGCCGCCGACCTTCACCCGCACCGGGCCGTGCGCGCCCCTGTAGTGGGGCGCTATGCGGTCCAGCGTGCGGCCCATGGCGTTCTCGTCGCCGGTGATGCGGGCGGCGATCAGCGCCTCGTGGCCGTCCTCGGCGCGCAGGCCGGGCGCCGCCGAGGGGCCGGCCTGCCAGTAGGAGCCGACGCCGGTCACGCCGCGCTCCCCGGCCAGCCGGTCGGCCAGGCCGCGGGCCTCGGCGGCGACCGCCGGATCGTCGACGGAGACGCGGCCGGCGTCGACCAGGAGCAGCAGATTGGGCTGGGAGTCGGGGAACTCCCGCTCGAGCGCCTTGGTCGCGTAGGTCGACTCGGCGGCCGGGTCCTCCCAGCCGCCGCTGCCCAGACGGTCCGCGACCCCGCTGCCGGCCAGCACGGCGAGCGCGGTCAGCACCAGGGCCACCAGCAGCGACAGGCGCGGGCGAGCGGTGACGAAACGCGTCCAGCCGCCGGGCCGGGGAGGTCCGTCCCCGTCGCGCGGCGCCTTGTTGACTTCGGTCATCGTGCGGTGTCCCCTTCACCGTGGCCCATGTCCGTGCAGGCAGGCGGCATGGGTCTGTCATTGCCATAAACTGGCAAACACGAGAGATCGCTCGCGTTTCACAAGAATGCGAGCGACCACTCGCGTTTGTCAATCGCCTTCGAAGGGCTGGGGATAACGCGTGTCCGACACCTCGGAGAACGAGCAGCCGCGCCGCCGTCAGGCACGCGGCGAACGCCGCATCGCCCAGCTCCTCCAGGCCGCCGCCCAGGTCTTCTGCACCACCGGCTACACCGCCGCCAGCACCAACGCCATCGCCCGCGAGGCGGGCGTCTCCCCGGGCACGCTCTACCAGTTCTTCCCGAACAAGGAAGCGATCGCGATCGAGCTGGGCGACCGTCTGATGCACGAGATGCGGGAGACCTACGGCGAGGCGCTGGCCCCGATCGACCCCGCCACCCCGCTGGAGGAGGCCATCGGCTCGGCGGTCGACCGGTTCATGGCCTTCAACACCGAGCACCCGGTGTTCTTCGCGCTGATGCACGGCCCCGACCTGCCCGGCGGGATCACGGAGGCGCACGACCAGCTGCACGCGACCCTGATCGGCCGCGTCGAGGGCCTGCTCGCCTCACTGCTGCCCGAGGCCCCGCCGGCCGACCTCACCCGCACGGCACACGTCTGCCTCGGCATCTACAAGGCCGGCCTGGAGCTGGTCCTGGCCCACGAGGGAGCCGAGCGCGCCGCCTACGTCCAGGAGATCAAGAACGTGCTCCTCCGCTACCTCGAACCCCTGGTGGGCGACCGGCTCGGCCGCACCTGACCCCACAGGGCCACCCGGACTGCGACAAAACGCGCACCTGCATAGGGTGCGGATAAATCGCCTCGCAGCAGTCCGAGGGGGACCCACGTGACCCACTCCCCGCCGCCCGGCAGGCCCCGGGCCCGCATCCCCGGCCCGCAGCAGCCGCCACCGCCGTTCCCGCGCATCGGCGCGGGCCTGTGGCGGCGCTGCCTGAAGGGCGGGCTCGCCCTGTGGGCGCTGACCGCGGCGGTGACGTACACGACGCGCGGCATCGCGCCGCTGCCCGCGCTCGTCCTGCTCGGCGGCTTCCTGGTCCCCCTCGTCTTCGTCCTGTGGGCGTACGAGCGGCACGGCCGGGATCTGGGCGTCAGCGCGGTCCTCGGCTGCTTCCTGGCCGGCGGCGCGCTCGGGATGCCCGGCGCCATGCTGATGGAGTCGCATCTGCTCCACCCCTCCCTGGGACGGTTCACCGGTGTCGCGCTGGCCGAGGAGGCGGCGAAGCTCGGCGCGCTGGTGTTCGCGCTGCGCCGGCAGCCGGGCCTCCGCGGGGCGCGGGCCGGACTGGTGCTCGGTGCGGCCGTCGGCCTCGGTTTCGCGGCGGTGGAGAGCTGCGCCTACGCCTTCGACGCGGTGCTCCTCTCCGACGCCGCCGATCTGCGGGTGGTGCTGGAGACGGAGTTCCCGCGTGAGCTCCTCGCCCCGCTCGGGCACGGGCTGTGGACCGCGATCGCGGGCGCCGCTCTGCTGTCCCAGCGGCGCCCGAACGGGCACTTCCGCCTCGCCGCGCCGGTGGTGGGCACCTGGCTGGGCGTCTGTGTGCTGCACGCTGCGTGGGACGCCACGCGCGGTCTCGCCGGCCGGCTGGTGACACGGGTGTACGGCACCGAAGCCGTACCGGGGCCGTTCGGGCAGCCGTACCTCCCGCGGACCGGCGCGGGACAGGAGCACCTGTTCACGTTGCTCTCGGCGGGCGGCCTGGTACTCGTGGCCCTGCTCGGCGTCGCCTGGGTGTGGTCGCTGACCCCCGGAGAGGCTTGGAGAAATACCCCCTAGGGGTATAGTGTGGCGAGCGTGGGGGTCCCACCGTGAGCCCCACCGGCCCCACCTGCTTCGACGAGGAGTAACGACATGACCGCGCAGACCGACACTCCGGGCTCCGTCACCACCGTCTACAAGGTGACCGGCATGAGCTGTGGCCACTGCGAGGGATCCGTCTCCGGCGAGATCTCCCAGATCCCGGGCGTCAGCTCGGTGAAGGCCGTCGCGTCCACCGGCGAGGTGACCGTCGTCTCCGCGGCCCCGCTCGACGACGAGGCCGTCCGTGCCGCCGTGGACGAGGCCGGGTTCGAGCTCGCCGGTCAGGCCTGAGAAACACCCTCCCTTCCCCGACCGGGCCGTCCCGACCAGCTGATACTGGATCCGTACGGCCCGGTCCGATGTCTGGAGTCCGGACATGACCAGCACCACCGCCAAACCGGCGAGCGCGATAGGCGACACCTCCGAGGTCGAGCTGCTCATCGGCGGGATGACCTGCGCCTCCTGCGCCGCGCGGGTGGAGAAGAAGCTCAACCGCATGGACGGCGTGAGCGCCACCGTGAACTTCGCGACCGAGAAGGCGAAGATCAGTTACGCCGGAGGGGTCCGGGTCCCCGACCTGATCGCGACCGTGGTGAAGACCGGCTACACCGCCGAGGAACCCGCGCCGCCGGAGCCCGAACCCGGGACCGACGAGACCCCCGGGCCCACCGGCCAGGACCCGGAACTCGGCGCCCTGCGGCACCGCCTGCTGGTCTCCGCGCTGCTCGCCGCCCCGGTCGTCCTGCTCGCGATGGTCCCCGCCCTGCAGTTCGACAACTGGCAGTGGCTCTCGCTCACCCTCGCCGCGCCGGTCGTGGTCTGGGGCGGAGCGCCGTTCCACCGGGCCGCCTGGACCAACCTCCGGCACGGCGCCGCGACCATGGACACGCTCGTCTCGGTCGGCACCCTGGCCGCCTTCGGCTGGTCGCTGTGGGCCCTCTTCCTCGGCGACGCGGGCATGACCGGCATGCACGACGAGTTCCGGTTCACCGTCTCGCGCATGGACGGCGCCTCCACCATCTACCTGGAAGTCGCCTCCGGGGTCGTGGCGCTGATCCTGCTCGGCCGCTATCTGGAGGCCCGCTCCAAGCGGCGCGCGGGGGCCGCCCTGAAGGCGCTGATGGAACTGGGCGCCAAGGACGTGGCCGTGCTGCGCGACGGGCGCGAGGTACGGGTTCCGGTGCCCTCCCTGGCCGTCGGCGACCGGTTCGTCGTCCGGCCCGGTGAGAAGATCGCCACCGACGGCACGGTCACCGAGGGCATCTCCGCCGTGGACGCGTCCATGCTGACCGGCGAATCGGTGCCGGTGGACGTCGGACCCGGCGACCGGGTCACCGGCGCCACCGTCAACGCGGGCGGCCGGCTGGTGGTCGAGGCGACCCGGGTCGGCGCCGACACCCAGCTCGCCCGGATGGCGAAGCTGGTGGAGGACGCACAGAACGGCAAGGCCGAGGTGCAGCGCCTGGCCGACCGGATCTCCGCCGTCTTCGTCCCGGTGGTCATCCTCATCGCGCTCGGCACCTTCGGTGCCTGGCTGGGCGTCACCGGGGACACCGTCGCCGCGTTCACCGCCGCCGTCGCCGTTCTGATCATCGCCTGCCCCTGCGCGCTGGGCCTCGCCACCCCGACCGCGCTGATGGTCGGCACCGGCCGCGGCGCCCAGCTCGGCATCCTGATCAAGGGCCCCGAGGTGCTGGAGTCCACGCGCCGCGTCGACACGGTCGTCCTGGACAAGACCGGCACGGTCACCACCGGACGGATGACGCTCCAGGAGGTGTACGCCGCCGACGGTGAGGACGAGAAGGAGCTGCTGCGGCTCGCGGGCGCCCTGGAGCACGCCTCCGAGCACCCCGTCGCCCGGGCGATCGCCGAAGGCGCCGAGGAGCGCCTGCAAGGGGCGAGCGCGCAGCGCTCTCCGGCGAGGGCGGCGGTGGACGGGTGGGAGATGCCGGCCGTCGAGCACTTCGAGAACGTCCCCGGACGGGGCGTACGCGGGCGCGTGGCGGGCCGTGAGGTGGCCGTGGGGCGGCTGTTCGACGAGCTGCCCGAGGAGCTGGCACGCGCCCGGGAGGCGGCCGAGCGGGACGGGCGCACGGCCGTCACCGTCGGATGGGACGGCCGGGCCCGCGGAGTGCTCGCCGTCGCCGACGCGGTGAAGGAGACCAGCGCCGAGGCGGTGCGCGAGCTGCGCGCGCTCGGACTCACGCCGGTGCTGCTCACCGGTGACAACCGGAGGGTCGCCGAGTCGGTCGCCCGGACGGTCGGCATCGACGAGGTGATCGCCGAGGTGCTCCCCGAGGACAAGGTGGACGTCGTACGGCGGCTGCAGGGCGAGGGCCGGACCGTGGCCATGGTCGGCGACGGCGTCAACGACGCGGCCGCGCTCGCCACCGCCGACCTGGGGCTGGCGATGGGCACGGGCACGGACGCGGCGATCGAGGCCGGCGACCTGACCCTGGTCCGCGGCGACCTGCGGGTGGCCGCGGACGCGATCCGGCTCTCCAGGCGCACCCTCACCACCATCAAGGGCAACCTGGTGTGGGCCTTCGGCTACAACGTGGCCGCGCTGCCGCTGGCCGCCGCAGGTCTGCTGAACCCGATGATCGCGGGCGCCGCGATGGCCTTCTCCTCGGTGTTCGTGGTGACCAACAGCCTGCGGCTGCGCGGCTTCCACTGAACCCACCCGGGGTTACCGCCGGTTAGCCACAGTTGAAGTGGCAGTCCCCCTGGAGTCGGGCGCGAGCCTCACATAAGCTCTTCACAAGGCTCGCGCATCATCCTTACGCTTGAGTCCCGATCGCCGTATCGGGGCTCTTGCGCACCTAAAGGACAAATGCAAGAGACGCAGATCACAGTGACGCGAACGTAACCATCGAAGGGGTTCGAAGGTCTAAGTTGGCGATGTCAGACCAGCGTCTTGGGGGGCGCTGACTGGCATCTGGGGATGTCTTGGGGGACTTCCTCAGAGATGCGTTGCCGGGGCACGTACACCGGGGAGCTTTGAGCGGCCCTCCCAGCGTGCGTTGTCCCGGCAGATCGCACCGCGTCACTGGAGCACGACGGGTTCGGCCCGTCGTGTTCAGACAGCGATTTCAGGCGCTGTCCTCTCCGAGCGCCCGGCCGGATCCCGTGGGGGGAATCCGCACCGGGACATGGGAAGGCGCCCTGGTCGTCGGCCCGTGGGGGGACCGGCGTCAGGGCGCCTTCCGTTTTCGCTCTTCACCGTCGGTTCAGGGCCCGCCCATGACGGCGGACCCTGTGCGGCGGGCGGGGCACCGGATCGGCACCCCTCGACCGGCAGGTGCTCAGCGCTCCTCGACCGGAACGAAGTCGCGCTCCACCACGCCCGTGTAGATCTGGCGCGGGCGGCCGATGCGGGAGCCGGGCTCCTTGATCATCTCGTGCCACTGGGCGATCCAGCCCGGCAGACGGCCGAGGGCGAACAGGACCGTGAACATCTCGGTCGGGAAGCCCATGGCCCGGTAGATCAGACCGGTGTAGAAGTCGACGTTCGGGTAGAGGTTGCGCGAGACGAAGTAGTCGTCGGAGAGCGCGTGCTCCTCCAGCTTCAGCGCGATGTCCAGCAGCTCGTCGGACTTGCCGAGGGCGGAGAGCACATCGTGCGCGGCGGCCTTGATGATCTTCGCGCGCGGGTCGAAGGACTTGTACACCCGGTGGCCGAAGCCCATCAGGCGGACGCCGTCCTCCTTGTTCTTCACCTTGCGGATGAAGGAGTCGACGTCGCCGCCGTTGGCCTGGATGCCCTCGAGCATCTCCAGGACGGACTGGTTGGCGCCGCCGTGCAGCGGGCCCCACAGGGCGTTGATGCCGGCCGAGATCGACGCGAACATGTTCGCCTGCGACGAGCCCACCAGGCGGACCGTGGACGTCGAACAGTTCTGCTCGTGGTCCGCGTGCAGGATCAGCAACTTGTCCAGCGCGGAGACGACGACCGGGTCGAGCTCGTACTCCTGCGCGGGGACCGAGAACGTCATGCGCAGGAAGTTCTCGACGTAGCCGAGGTCGTTGCGCGGGTAGACGAACGGGTGACCGATCGACTTCTTGTACGCGTACGCCGCGATGGTCGGGAGCTTCGCGAGCAGGCGGATCGTGGAGAGGTTGCGCTGCTTCTCGTCGAACGGGTTGTGGCTGTCCTGGTAGAAGGTGGACAGCGCCGAGACGACCGAGGACAGCATCGCCATCGGGTGGGCGTCGCGCGGGAAGCCCTTGTAGAAGTTCTTGACGTCCTCGTGCAGCAGGGTGTGCCGCGTGATGTCGCCCTTGAACGTGGTCAGCTCGTCGACGGTCGGCAGCTCACCGTTGATCAGCAGGTAGGCCACCTCCAGGAAAGTGGAGCGCTCGGCCAACTGCTCGATGGGGTAGCCGCGGTAGCGGAGGATGCCCGCCTCACCGTCGAGGTAGGTGATGGCGGATTTATAGGCGGCCGTGTTGCCGTAACCGCTGTCCAGAGTCACCAGACCGGTCTGGGCGCGGAGCTTCCCGATGTCGAAGCCCTTGTCACCGACGGTGCTGTCGACCACCGGGTAGGTGTACTCGCCGTCGCCGTACCGCAGTACTACAGAGTTGTCGCTCACGTCTTCCCTCACCGACGTAGTGCCTCATCTTCGAGGTGCCCTGACTGTCTCTACCATCCCCCATTTGGCTCAGGAGAGTGCACTCGGGGTCGACCATTGGGCCTATCGACGGCACTCAGTGCCGCCAACCTGCTCATCCTGCCCGCTTCGACCGGTAACCGGAAGTGCTCTGTGACCTTCACGACTCATTTGATCGATCATTTTTTGGGACGCGGATCGGAGCCGCTGGTCAGGGGCGTTCAGGAACCGCGGAGCCGAAAGTCGAGAGCCGTGCAGCGCCGGCCCGCCGACACCGTGCGCACCGCCTGACCGATCGCCTTGCGTGAACCGACGAGTACCACCAGCCGTTTCGCCCGTGTCACCGCCGTGTACAGCAGGTTCCGCTGGAGCATCATCCACGCGCCGGTGGTGACGGGGATCACCACGGCGGGATACTCGCTGCCCTGCGACCGGTGGATGGTCACCGCGTACGCGTGGGCCAGTTCGTCCAGTTCGTCGAAGTCGTACGGAACCTCCTCGTCCTCGTCCGTCAGCACCGTCAGACGCTGGTCGACCGGGTCGAGCGAGGTGACCACGCCCACGGTGCCGTTGAAGACACCGTTCTCCCCC
This sequence comes from Streptomyces sp. NPDC041129, assembly GCF_055592265.1. Lineage (NCBI taxonomy): Bacteria > Bacillati > Actinomycetota > Actinomycetes > Kitasatosporales > Streptomycetaceae > Streptomyces > Streptomyces sp. NPDC041129. The sequence continues at coordinate 1,571,094 of NZ_JBVIYV010000001.1, forward strand.
TTCTCGTAATTGTTGCGGATCTGGGTGACCTTGTCGCCGACACGGAAGACCCGGCCGCCGAACCGCTTCTCGGGCAGTTCGGGCCGGCCCGGTGTGATGGCCTGCTGGAGCAGCCCGTTGAGGGTGCCGGCGCCGGCCGGGCCGCGGTGCATCGGGGCGAGCACCTGCACGTCCCGGCGCGGGTCCAGGCCGAACCGGGCCGGAATCCGGCGGGCGGCGACGTCGACGGTGAGGCGGCCGGCCTCCTCGGTGTCGTCCTCGACGAAGAGGAAGAAGTCCTTCAGCCCGTCGGTGAGCGGGTGCTGCCCGGCGTTGATGCGGTGCGCGTTGGTGACGACGCCGGACTGCTGGGCCTGCCGGAAGACCCGGGTGAGCCGCACCGCGGGAACCGGGGCGCCCTCGGCGAGCAGATCGCGCAGCACCTCGCCCGCGCCGACGCTGGGCAACTGGTCGACGTCGCCGACGAAGAGCAGGTGGGCCCCCGGCGGCACTGCCTTGACCAGCTTGTTGGCGAGCAGCAGGTCCAGCATCGAGGCCTCGTCCACGACCACCAGATCGGCGTCCAGCGGGCGGTCCCGGTCGTAGGCCGCGTCGCCGCCGGGCCTGAGCTCCAGCAGCCGGTGGACCGTGGAGGCCTCGGCGCCGGTCAGCTCGGCCAGCCGTTTGGCGGCCCGGCCGGTGGGCGCGGCGAGCAGCACCTTGGCGCGCTTGGCGCGGGCCAGCTCCACGATCGAGCGGACCGTGAAGGACTTGCCGCAGCCGGGACCGCCGGTGAGCACGGCGACCTTCTCGGTCAGCGCGAGCCGTACGGCGGCCTCCTGCTCGGGGGCGAGCTCGGCGCCGGTACGGCTCCTGAGCCAGCCGAGCGCCTTGTCCCAGGCCACGTCACGGAAGGCGGGCATACGGTCCTCCGGGGTGCGCAGCAGCCGCAGAAGCTGGGCGGAGAGGGAGAGTTCGGCCCGGTGGAAGGGCACCAGGTAGACGGCGGTCACGGGCTCCGCGTCGCCGTCCGGGCCGGGCACCTTCTCCCGTACGACCCCCGGGTCCTCGCCCTCCTCGGGTGGCCCGGCCAGTTCGGCGAGACACTCGATGACCAGGCCGGTGTCGACCTGGAGCAGCTTCACCGCGTCCGCGATCAGCCGCTCCTCCGGCAGGAAGCAGTGGCCCTGGTCGGCGGACTGCGACAGCGCGTACTGCAGGCCCGCCTTCACGCGCTCCGGGCTGTCGTGCGGGATGCCGACGGACCGGGCGATCCGGTCGGCGGTGAGGAAACCGATGCCCCAGACGTCGGCGGCCAGCCGGTAGGGCTGATTCTTGACGACCGAGATGGACGCGTCGCCGTACTTCTTGTAGATCCGCACGGCGATGGACGTCGACACCTCGACGGTCTGGAGGAAGAGCATGACCTCCTTGATCGCCTTCTGCTCCTCCCAGGCGTCGGCGATCTTCTTCGTCCTCTTGGGGCCGAGGCCGGGGACCTCGATCAGCCGCTTCGGCTCCTCCTCGATGACCGCGAGGGTCTCCAGGCCGAAGTGCTGGGTGATGCGGTCGGCGAAGACCGGGCCGATGCCCTTGACGAGCCCGGATCCCAGGTAGCGGCGGATGCCCTGGACGGTGGCGGGCAGGACGGTCGTGAAGTTCTCGCAGACGAACTGCTTGCCGTACTGCGGGTGCGAGCCCCAGCGGCCCTCCATCCGCAGCGACTCGCCGACCTGGGCGCCGAGCAGCGCGCCGACCACCGTCAGGAGATCCCCGCCGCCCCGGCCGGTGTCGACGCGGGCGACGGTGTAGCCGTTCTCCTCGTTGGCGTAGGTGATCCGCTCCAGCACGCCTTCGAGCACGGCGAGCCGCCGTTCGCCCGTGGGGTTCCCCGCCTGTTGAGCCATGACCCGAAGGTACCGGCCGGGTCTGACATCACGATCCGGTCTCAGGAACCCGTCGAGGGGTTGATCTGCGCCCGTGTAATCGATTCCAATCCTTCGTGCATGTCGATGTAATCGATTCCATGAGTTCCACAAGGAGGTGGAGCCCGCGATGGCGAGCATCAAGGACGTCGCCGCCGCGGCGGGCGTCTCGGTCGCCACGGTGTCGCGCGTCCTGAACGAGCACCCGTCGGTCAGCGCGGACGCACGCATGCGCGTGCTGGCCGCCGTCGAGGCGCTGGGCTACCGTCCCAACGCCGTCGCACGTTCCCTGCGCACCGACCAGACCCGCACCCTCGGCCTGGTCATCAGCGACGTCATGAACCCGTACTTCACCGAACTGGCCCGCTCCGTCGAGGAGGAGGCCCGCGCGCTCGGCTACAGCGTGATCATCGGCAACGCCGACGAGCGGCCGGATCTCCAGGACCACCATGTGCGTACCCTGCTGGACCGGCGCATAGACGGCCTGCTGGTCTCCCCCACCGACGGCGGCTCCCCGCTGATGCTGGACGCCGCGCGCGCGGGGACGCCGATGGTCTTCGTCGACCGATGGATCCCGGGCGTCGAGGTGCCCGTGGTGCGGGCCGACGGGCAGCGCGCCGTACGCGATCTCGTCGCGCACCTGTACGGGCTCGGGCACCGGCGGCTCGCGATAATCTCCGGGCCCGCGGCCACCACCACCGGCAGCGAGCGCGTCGAGGCCTTCCGGGCCGCCCTGGCCGAGTACGGGCTGGACCTGCCGGACGCCTACACCGGACAGGGTGACTTCCAGGCCGAGAGCGGCCGGCGGGTCACCGAGGGCTTCCTCGACCTGCCGGAGCCGCCCCAGGCGGTCTTCGCCGCCGACAACCTGATGGCGCTCGGCGCCCTGGACGCGATCCGCGCGCGCGGGCTGCGCGTCCCGGACGACATCGCGCTCGCCGCGTTCGACGACATTCGCTGGTTCGTGCACACCGATCCCCCGGTCACCGCGATCGCCCAGCCCACGGGCGAGCTGGGCCGGGCCGCCGTACGGGCCCTGGTGGACCGCATCGAGGGACGGCCCGGCGAGTCCGTCACCCTCCCCGCCCGTCTCGTCGTGCGCCGCTCGTGCGGCGCGCCCCCCGCCGAGAACCCCGTGACGAACAGGAGCGAGTCGTGAGCGAGCAGGACGAGTTGCTGCGCATCGAGGGCATCCGGAAGACCTTCCCCGGCGTGGTGGCGCTGGACGGCGTCGACTTCTCCCTGCGCCGGGGCGAGGTGCATGTGCTGCTCGGCGAGAACGGCGCGGGCAAGAGCACGCTGATCAAGATGCTCTCCGGCGCCTACACGCCCGACGCCGGGCGGATCCTCGTAGGCGGCGAGGAGGTGCGCATCCACGGTGCGCAGGACTCCGAACGCCTCGGGATCGCCACCATCTACCAGGAGTTCAACCTCGTTCCCGACCTGACGGTCGCCGAGAACATCTTCCTCGGCCGGCAGCCGCGCCGGTTCGGGCTGATCGACCGCAAGCGGATGGAGGCGGAAGCCGAGGTCCTGCTGAAGCGGGTCGGCGTGAACGTGTCCCCCCGCGCGCGGGTGCGTGAACTCGGCATCGCGCGCCTGCAGATGGTCGAGATCGCCAAGGCGCTCAGCCTGGACGCGCGTGTACTGATCATGGACGAGCCGACCGCCGTGCTCACCTCCGAGGAGGTCGACAAGCTCTTCAGGATCGTGCGCCAACTGCGCGAGGACGGCGTGGGGATCGTCTTCATCACCCACCACCTGGAGGAGATCGCCGCCCTCGGCGACCGGGTCACCGTCATCCGGGACGGCAGGAGCGTCGGGCAGGTCCCGGCCGCCACCCCGGAGGCCGAGCTGGTCCGGCTCATGGTGGGCCGCTCCATCGAGCAGCAGTACCCGCGCGAACGGGCCGACCGGGGTGGCGCGCTGCTCAGCGTGGAGGGCCTGACCCGGGACGGCGTCTTCCACGACATCAGCTTCGAGGTGCACGCCGGTGAGGTGGTCGGCATCGCCGGCCTGGTCGGCGCCGGCCGTACCGAGGTCGTCCGGGCGGTGTTCGGGGCGGACCGGTACGACAAGGGGGCCGTGAAGGTCGCCGGTGCGGCCCTCAAGGGTCATGACGTCAACGCCGCCATGGCGGCCGGTGTCGGGCTGATCCCGGAGGACCGCAAGGGCCAGGGGCTGGTCCTCGACCAGTCGGTCGAGGAGAACCTCGGCCTGGTGACCATGCGCGCCGCCACGCGCGCGGGGCTCGTCGACCTCAAGGGCCAGCGCGAGGCCGCCGCGAGGATCGCGGGGCAGCTCGGCGTGCGGATGGCCGGGCTCGGCCAGCACGTGCGGACCCTGTCCGGCGGCAACCAGCAGAAGGTCGTCATCGGCAAGTGGCTGCTGGCGAACACCAAGGTGCTGATCCTCGACGAGCCGACGCGCGGCATCGACGTCGGCGCCAAGGTCGAGATCTACCAGCTCGTCAACGAACTGACCGCGGCCGGCGCCGCCGTACTCATGATCTCCAGCGATCTGCCCGAGGTGCTCGGCATGAGCGACCGGGTGCTGGTGATGGCCCAGGGCCGGATCGCGGGCGAACTGTCCGCCGACGAGGCCACCCAGGACTCCGTGATGGCACTCGCCGTCAGCAACCCCACGACCGACAAGGAGGCCGCTCGTGGCCACTGACACGCTCAAGAGCACGACGGGCGCCGGTGGCGCCACGGCGGTACGCCGTCTGCTCCTGGAGAACGGCGCGCTGACCGCGCTGATCGTCCTCGTCATCGCCATGTCGGCGCTGTCGGGCGACTTCCTGACCACCGACAACCTGCTCAACGTCGGCGTCCAGGCGGCCGTGACCGCCGTCCTCGCCTTCGGAGTCACCTTCGTCATCGTCTCGGCGGGCATCGACCTGTCGGTCGGCTCGGTGGCGGCCCTGTCGGCCACCGTCCTCGCCTGGACCGCCACCTCGCACGGCGTACCGGTCGTCGTGGCGGTGCTGCTGGCCCTCGTGACCGGCATCGCGGCCGGCCTCGTCAACGGCTTCCTCATCGCGTACGGCAAGCTCCCGCCGTTCATCGCGACGCTCGCCATGCTCTCGGTGGCCCGCGGTCTGTCGCTGGTGATCTCCGGGGGATCCCCGATCCCCTTCCCCGACTCCGTCTCGCACCTCGGGGACACGCTCGGCGGCTGGCTGCCGGTGCCGGTCCTCGTGATGATCGTGATGGGCCTGATCGCCGCCCTCGTGCTCGGCCGGACCTACATCGGCCGCTCGATGTACGCGATCGGCGGTAACGAGGAGGCCGCGCGGCTGTCCGGCCTGCGGGTGAAGAAGCAGAAGCTCGCCATCTACGCCCTGTCCGGCGTGTTCGCCGCCGTCGCGGGTGTCGTGCTCGCCTCCCGGCTGTCCTCCGCGCAGCCCCAGGCAGCCGACGGCTACGAGCTGGACGCGATCGCCGCGGTCGTGATCGGCGGCGCCTCGCTCGCGGGCGGCACCGGCAAGGCGTCCGGCACGCTGATCGGCGCGCTGATCCTGGCGGTGCTGCGCAACGGCCTGAACCTGCTGAACGTCTCGGCGTTCTGGCAGCAGGTCGTCATCGGTGTCGTGATCGCGCTGGCCGTCCTCTTCGACACGCTGCGCCGCAAGGCGGGGGCGGCCCCGGCGGCGGCCGGTGCCTCTCCGGGCGGTTCGGGCAGGCAGGCCGGGACGTACGCGCTCGCGGCGGTCGTCACCGTGGCGATCGTCGGCGCGACCTCCTTCCTGCACAACGGCTCCTCCTCGTCCTCGAACCCGAAGATGGGCCTGTCCCTGTCCACCCTCAACAACCCCTTCTTCGTGCAGATCCGGGCGGGTGCCCAGGCCGAGGCGAAGAAGCTGGGCGTGGACCTCACGGTCACGGACGCCCAGAACGACGCCTCCCAGCAGGCCAACCAGCTCCAGAACTTCACCAGTTCGAACCTCGGCGCGATCATCGTCAACCCGGTGGACTCGGACGCGGCCGGCAACTCCGTGAAGGCCGCCGGCAAGGCCGGGATCCCGGTCATCGCCGTCGACCGCGGGGTCAACAAGGCGACCGTGAACGCGCTGGTGGCCTCGGACAACGTGGCCGGCGGCGAACTGGCCGCGAAGACGGTCGCCGAGAAGCTCGGCGGCAAGGGGAAGATCGTCGTTCTCCAGGGCCAGGCGGGCACCTCCGCCGCCCGTGAGCGGGCGGCGGGCTTCGCCAAGGGACTGAAGTCCTACCCGGGCATCCAGGTCCTGGCCCAGCAGCCGGCCGACTTCGACCGCACCAAGGGGCTGGACGTGATGTCCAACCTGCTGCAGGCCCACCCCGACGTGCAGGGCGTCATCGCCGCCAACGACGAGATGGCCCTCGGCGCGATCAAGGCGCTGGGCGCCAAGGCCGGCCGGTCGGTCCAGGTGGTCGGCTTCGACGGCACCCCGGACGGGCTGAAGGCGGTCGAGGGCGGCACCCTGTACGCGTCCGTGGCGCAGCAGCCCAGCCAGCTCGGCCGGATCGCCGTCGACAACGCGCTGAAGGCGGTCCAGGGCAGGAAGGTCGGGGCGGCCGTCAAGGTGCCGGTGAAGGTGGTCACGAAGGAGAACGTGGCCGGGTTCACCGGCTGACATCGGCGAGCGGGCGGGCGGTCCTCGGGACCGCCCGCCCGGGTCATCTCTCAGGGGAGTCAATTCCATGTACGACTACGACCTCCTGGTCGTGGGTTCGGCCAACGCCGACCTGGTGATCGGGGTCGAGCGGCGGCCGGCCGCCGGCGAGACCGTGCTGGGCGGCGACCTGGCCGTCCATCCGGGCGGCAAGGGCGGCAACCAGGCGGTCGCGGCCGCCCGGCTCGGCGCGCGAACGGCCCTGCTGGCCCGGGTCGGCGACGACGCCCACGGCCGGCTGCTGCTGGACGCGCAGCGGGCGGACGGGGTGGACACGGCGGGAGTGCTGGTGGGCGGGGCGCCGACCGGTGTCGCGCTGATCACCGTCGACCCTTCCGGAGACAACAGCATCGTGGTGTCGCCCGGCGCCAACGCCCGGCTCACCCCGGCGGACGTGCGTGAGGCCGCCGGTCTGCTGCGCGCCTCGCGGGTGGTGTCGGCACAGCTGGAGATCCCGCTGGAGACGGTCGTGGAGGTCGTGCGGAACCTGGCGGACGGCAGCCGGTTCGTGCTGAACCCGTCCCCGCCGCGCGAGCTGCCGGCGGAGGTGCTGGCGGCCTGCGATCCGCTGATCGTCAACGAGCACGAGGCCCGGGTGCTCCTCGGCGAGGACGGCGCGCGCGGTAAACCGGCCGACTGGGCGCCCCTGCTGCTGGCCCGGGGCCCGCGCTCGGTGGTGGTGACGCTCGGCGCGGCCGGGGCGCTGGTGTGCGACTCCTCCGGTGTGACCCGGGTGCCGTCGGTCCGGGTGGACGCGGTGGACACCACCGGCGCGGGCGACGCCTTCACGGCGGCCCTGGCCTGGAAGCTGGGGTCGGGTGCCGCGCTGCCGGCGGCCGCGGCCTACGCGGCACTGGTGGGCGCGGCGGCGGTGACGCGGCGCGGCGCGCAGGAGTCGTACCCGACGGCGGCGGAGGCCGAGGCACTCGGTGAGCGGGGCGGTGACCGGTGAAGAGGGCGGGGATCCTCAATCGTCATCTGGCCGGTGCGCTGGCCGCGCTGGGGCACGGCGACGGGGTGCTGGTGTGCGACGCGGGCATGCCGATACCGGACGGACCGCGCGTGGTGGATCTCGCCTTCCGCGCGGGGGTGCCCTCGTTCGCGGAGGTCCTGGACGGGCTGCTGGCCGAGCTGGTGGTGGAGGGGGCCACGGCCGCCGAGGAGGTCCGGGACGCCAATCCGGCGGCGGGCGCGCTGCTGGACGGCCACTTCCCGGAGCTGGCGCTGGTGCCGCACGAGCGGCTGAAGGAGTTGTCGGCGGGGGCACGGCTGGTGGTGCGCACCGGGGAGGCACGGCCGTACGCGAACGTGCTGCTGCGGTGCGGGGTGTTCTTCTAGAACCCCGGGTTCGGGAGCCTCGGGCTGCGGCGCCCGGAGATTTCGAGGGGGTGCGCCCGGTCCGTCGACCGGGCGCACCCCCTCGGCTTTCCCCTCCGTGCCGGAACCCCTTGATCCCCCCCGGGTCCCTCCCCAGAAGTTCCGGACGAAGGGTTCGACACGGGATGCGGAAGGAGGGTTGTACGGGATCCGGAATTTCTTTACCGGATCACATGGGCGACGAACCGCTCCGCCGTCTCGGCCAGCACCTCACGGCCGTCGCGGGCCCACAGTGCCTCGTTGAACAGCTCGACCTCGATGGGTCCGGTGTAGCCGGCCGCCTCCACGTACCCCTTCCACTCCCTCATGTCGATCGCGCCGTCGCCGATCTGCCCGCGGCCGTTGAGGACGCCCTCGGGAAGCGGAGTGGTCCAGTCGGCGAGCTGGAAGGTGTGGATACGGCCGCCCGCGCCCGCTCGGGCGATCTGTTCGGGGGCCCGGTCGTCCCACCACAGGTGGTAGGTGTCCACGGTCACGCCCACCTGGTGCGCGGGGAAGCGCTCGGCGAGGTCCAGCGCCTGGGCGAGGGTGGAGACCACGCAGCGGTCGGACGCGTACATGGGGTGCAGCGGTTCGACGGCGAGGCGTACGCCGTGCTCCTCGGCGTACGGCCCGAGTTCGGCGAGGGCGTCCGCGATGCGCTCGCGGGCCGCCCGCAAATCCTTCGAGCCGGACGGCAGACCGCCGGAGACGAGGACCAGGGTGTCCGTGCCGAGGGTGGCGGCCTCGTCGATCGCGCGGCGGTTGTCGGCCAGGGCCGCCGCCCGCTCCGTGGGACCGGTCGCCGTGAGGAAGCCGCCCCGGCACAGGGTCGTGACCGTCAGACCCGCGTCCCGGACCAGCTTGGCGGTCTCCTCCACACCGTACGACTGGACGGGTTCGCGCCACAGGCCCACGCCCGGGACGCCCAACTTGACGCAGGCGTCGACCAGTTCGGGCAGGGCGAGCTGCCTGACCGTCATCTGGTTGATGGAGAAGCGCGCAAGGCCGGTGCGAGTGGGATCGGTGTGCGCGGGATCGGTTCTCATGCGTTCACCCCGTACAGCGACAGCAGGTTTCTCATGCGCTCCTCGGCCTGCTTCGGGTCGGGGAACAGGCCCAGACCGTCGGCGAGTTCGTAGGCGCGGGCGAAGTGCGGCAGGGAGCGGGCCGACTGCAGGCCGCCGACCATCGTGAAGTGGCTCTGGTGGCCGGCCAGCCAGGCCAAAAACACGACTCCGGTCTTGTAGAAGCGGGTCGGGGCCTGGAAGAGGTGACGGGACAGGGCCACGGTCGGATCGAGCAGGGCGCGGAAGCCGGCCGTGTCACCCGTGTCGAGCACGCGCACCGCCTCGGCGGCCAGCGGGCCGAGCGGGTCGAAGACGCCGAGCAGGGCATGGCTGAAGCCCTGCTCGTCGCCCGCGATCAGCTCGGGGTAGTTGAAGTCGTCGCCGGTGTAGCAGCGGACGCCCCGCGGGAGCCGGCGGCGCAGGTCGACCTCGCGCCCGGCGTCCAGGAGGGAGACCTTGATGCCGTCGACCTTGCCGGGGTGGGCGGCGATGACCTCCAGGAAGGTCTCGGTGGCCACGCCCAGGTCGGACGAGCCCCAGTAGCCCTCCAGCGCCGGGTCGAACATCGGGCCGAGCCAGTGCAGGACCACCGGCTCGGTGGCCTGGCGCAGCAGGTGGCCGTAGGTCTCCAGGTAGTCCTCGGGGCCGCGCGCGGCGGACGCGAGCGCCCTGGACGCCATCAGGACGGCCTGCGCGCCCGCCTCCTCGACGACCGCCAGCTGCTCCTCGTAGGCCGCGCGGATGCCGGCGAGGGTGCCGCCGGTGATCTGGTCGGTGCCGACGCCGCAGGCGATACGGCCGCCCACCGCCCGGGCCTCCGCCGCCGAGCGGCGGATCAGCTCGGCCGCGCCCGCCCAGTCCAGGCCCATGCCGCGCTGGGCGGTGTCCATCGCCTCGGCGACACCGAGCCCGTGGGACCACAGGTGGCGGCGGAAGGCGAGGGTGGCGTCCCAGTCGACGGCGGCGGGCGAGTCGGGCGTGCTGTCGGCGAGCGGGTCGGCCACGACGTGCGCGGCCGAGAAGACCGTGCGGGAGGTGAGGGGGGTGCCGGGAGTGACGGCGAGCGGTTCGGCCCTGGGCTCGTACGTCCGCAGGCCCCCGTCCGCGTCCGGGAGTCGGATGGTCACAGCGAGATCTCCGGGACCTCGAGGCGGCGGCCCTCGGCCGAGGACCTCAGGCCCAGCTCGGCGAGCTGGACGCCACGGGCGCCGGCCAGCAGGTCCCAGTGGTACGGGGTGCCGGCGTGCACGTGCTTGAGGAACAGCTCCCACTGGGCCTTGAAGCCGTTGCCGAACTCCTCGTTGTCCGGCACCTCCTGCCACTGGTCGCGGAAGACCTCGGTGGCGGGGATGTCCGGGTTCCAGACCGGCTTGGGGGTGGCCGAGCGGTGCTGGACGCGGCACCTGCGCAGACCGGCGACCGCGGAGCCCTCGGTGCCGTCGACCTGGAACTCGACCAGTTCGTCGCGGTTGACGCGCACCGCCCAGGAGGAGTTGATCTGGGCGATCGCGCCGCCCTCGAGCTCGAAGACGCCGTACGCGGCGTCGTCCGCCGTGGCGTCGTAGGGCTTGCCGTTCTCGTCCCAGCGCTGTGGGACGTGCGTGGTGGCCAGGGCCTGCACGGAGGTCACGCGGCCGAACAGCTCGTGCAGGACGTACTCCCAGTGCGGGAACATGTCGACGACGATGCCGCCGCCGTCCTCGGCGCGGTAGTTCCAGGAGGGGCGCTGGGCCTCCTGCCAGTCGCCCTCGAAGACCCAGTAGCCGAACTCGCCCCGCACGGACAGGATCCGGCCGAAGAAGCCGCCTTCGACGAGCCGCTTCAGCTTGAGCAGGCCCGGCAGGAAGAGCTTGTCCTGGACGACGCCGTGCCTGACGCCCTTCTCCCGGGCCAGCCGGGCGAGTTCGAGGGCGCCGTCGAGGCCGGTGGCGGTGGGCTTCTCGGTGTAGACGTGCTTGCCCGCCGCGATCGCCTTCCTGAGGGCGTCCTCGCGGGCGGAGGTGACCTGGGAGTCGAAGTAGATGTCGACGTCCGGGTCGGCGAGCACCGCGTCCAGGTCGGTGGAGACGTGCTCCAGGCCGTGCCGGCCGGCGATCTCCCGGAGGGCGTGCTCGCGGCGGCCGAGCAGGATCGGCTCGGGCAACAGCACGGTGCCGTCGCCGAGGTCGAGGCCGCCCTGCTCGCGCAGAGCGAGGATCGACCGGACGAGGTGCTGGCGGTAGCCCATGCGTCCGGTCACGCCGTTCATGGCGATACGCACCGTCTTGCGTGTCACGTGAGTCCCCTTCGTAACGCCGGGAAGGCCTTGGTCGGCGGCGCCGGCGTCGTGATGATCAACAGGAGCAGCAAGCGCTTTCTACGATGAGAAGCTAGCCTCTGCCCAGTGGTCCGGACAAGACCGTGTCCTCTTCGAGTCGTTCGAGGGGGCGAACAAACTGCCTGGTTGGCCTTATGGTCTGCTCGGCACGCACGGAACCGTGACCGTGCCCGGCCTGTCTACGAGGACGTACGAGCACCAAGGCGCGACCGCGCGACCGGAGGACGACGAGATGACGGTGACCCTGGCGGACGTGGCGGCCCGCGCACAGGTCTCCCCCGCGACGGTTTCGCGCGTGCTGAACGGCAACTACCCGGTGGCCGCGTCCACCCGGGAGCGGGTGCTGCGGGCGGTCGACGAGCTGGACTACGTCCTCAACGGCCCGGCCAGCGCGCTCGCGGCGGCCACCTCCGACCTCGTGGGCATCCTCGTCAACGACATCGCGGACCCGTTCTTCGGGATCATGGCGAGCGCGATACAGGCCGAGATCGGGGGGCCGGGCGGCCGGGCGGGCGGTGAGCGGCTGGCGGTCGTGTGCAACACCGGCGGCTCGCCGGAACGGGAGCTGACGTACCTCACCCTGCTGCAACGGCAGCGGGCCGCGGCGGTGGTGCTGACCGGCGGGGCCGTGGAGAGCGAGCCGCACGCGGCGGCGGTCTCGGCCAAGCTGCGCAAGCTGGCCGAGGCCGGGACCCGGGTGGTGCTGTGCGGGCGGCCGCCCGCGCCGGACACCGAGGCCATCGCGCTGACCTTCGACAACCGCGGTGGCGCCCGAGCCCTGACGGACCACCTCATCGGCCTCGGCCACCGGCGGCTCGGCTACATCGCCGGCCCCGAGGAGCGCACCACCACCCGGCACCGGCTGGAGGGTCACCGCGCGGCACTCGAGGCGGCCGGTATCGAGGAGGACCCGCGATGGACGGTGTACGGCCGTTACGACCGCCGGTCCGGTCACGAGGCCACGCTGGAACTGCTGCGCCGGGACCCGTCCCTGACGGCGATCGTCGCCGCGAACGACTCCGTCGCGCTGGGCGCGTGTGCCGCGCTGCGGGAGTCCGGGCTGCGCGTCCCCGAGGACGTCTCGGTGGCCGGCTTCGACGACCTGCCGTTCAGCATCGACGCGGTGCCGTCGCTGACGACGGTGCGGTTGCCGCTGGCGGAGGCGGGAGCCCGGGCCGGCCGCATCGCCATGGGCCGCGAGGAGGCTCCGCCCGGGGGGATCGCGTCGGTGCGGGGGGAATTGATGGTGCGGGGGTCCTCCGGGGTTCCGCGGGGCGCCTAGTCGGTCGGGGGGGCGGTGCTCGGGCGGGTGCGGGTTGGTGGGGGGTGTTCGCGCAGTTCCCCGCGCCCCTGATGGGGTGCCGGTGTCTCATGGGCGCCCAATAGCTCGGGGGCTTGGGTGCTGGGCGGGTGCGGGTCTGTGGGGGGTTGGTCGCGCAGTTCCCCGCGCCCCTCTATGGCTCGGCGGCGTTGGATTGGGGGGCCTAAGCTCGGTGTCGTGGGTTCGGGTGCTTCTGACGAAGTCGGGGGCGTGCTGCGTGCGCCGCTGGCTGGTGATCTCGGCTGGATCGTGCAGCGCAACGGGGCTCTGTACGCGGCCGAGTACGGCTGGAACGCGGAGTACGAGGGGCTGGTGGCGCGGATCGTCGCCGACTTCGCCGAGGATCACGACCCGCTTCTCGAGCGGGTGTGGATCGCCGAGCTGGACGGCCGGCCCGTGGGGTGCGTGATGTGCGTGCGGGATTCGGCGCCCGGCACCGCGCGGCTGCGGCTGCTGCTCGTCGAGCCCTCGGCGCGCGGACACGGGATCGGCGACCGGCTGGTGCGCGCCGTCGTCGGCTTCGCTCGGGAGGCCGGCTACGAGGACCTGGTGCTGTGGACCAACGACGTGCTCAGCGGGGCCCGGCGTCTCTACCAGCGGCACGGCTTCGTGCTCGTCGCCGAGAAGCCGCACCGTTCCTTCGGCAAGGATCTGGTCGGCCAGGACTGGCGGTTGGATCTCCACGGATCGGGCACCTGACGAGTAGGGTCCGAGCATGAAGCTGGCGTTCTCCACTCTCGGTGTCCCCGGCCTGCCCGTCCCCGATGTCCTGGCGCTCGCGACCGCGCACGGTTACCACGGTGTGGAACTGCGCGCCCATCCCGAGGAGCCCGTGCACCCGGGTCTGTCCCCCGCCGAGCGGGCGGAGACGGCCGCGCTGTTCAAAGCGGCCGGAATCGAACTGCTCGGCCTGGCCGGATACACACGCGTCGCCGCCCCCGGCGACGACGCCCCCGTCCTCGACGACATCCGACTGCTCCTGCAACTCGCCCACGATCTGGGGGCCCCGTTCGTCCGGGTCCTCCCCGGCGCCGACCCTGACCGGCCCCGCGAGGAGTCCGACGCCCTCGCCGCCCGGCGGCTCGGCGCCGCCGCGGAGGACGCCGCCGCGCTCGGCGTCCGGATCCTGCTGGAGACCCACGACTCGCACCGCACCGGCGCCGACGTGATCCGTGTGCTGGGCCCCGTCGGGCACCGGCAGGTGGGCGCGCTGTGGGACGTGATGCACACCTGGCTGGGCGGCGAGCAGCCCGCCGACAGCTACGCGGCACTCGCCCCGCACCTCGGCTACGTCCAGGTCAAGGACATCGCCTCGGCCGAGGACAGCACCCCGCTGCCGCTCGGTGCGGGTGTCCTGCCGCTCACCGAGTGCGTGGACGTCCTGTGCCGCAACGGCTGGGACGGCTGGCTGTGCTGGGAGTACGAGAAGCGCTGGCACGAGTCCGCCACACCGCTCCCCGACCTGCTGACCGCCGGCCGCGACCACCTCGTACGCCTGCTCGGCGAGGCGGCCTAGCCGGACCGAAACCGTCCATGGCCGCCCGGCGCAGTCGTCTCACCGCCCCCCTCGGGGGCGAGCACCCTGCGCCGGGCGGTCAGGCGTGGGCCACGACCCCCTCGTACGCCTGCCCGGCGAGGCAGTCCCGGCCGGCGGCGTGGGGCACGGGAAAATCGCTGGCCGGGGCCGCGGGGGGCGGTTAGCCTCCCCCGGTGATTGTGCAGCCCTCGCGTTCCCGTCCGCTCTCATGAGACTCCGCCGCTCGCTCATCGATGTGACGCCGCTGCGCACCTCGCCCGTCTTCCGGCGCTTGCTGATCGGCCGGACCGTGTCCGTGCTGGGCGGGTTCATGACCATGGTGACGGTCATGTACCAGGTGTGGGACATGACCCGCAGCACGGCGTGGACCGGCGCGGTCGGGCTGGCGCAGGCGTTGCCGCTGGTGGTGTTCGGGCTGTTCGCGGGTGCCTGGGTGGACCGGGCCGACCGGCGCCGGATCTATCTGGCGGCCACCGTGGGCCAGGCCGCCTGCTCGCTGCTGCTGGCCGTGCAGGGGTTCACCGGGCACGTGCCGGTGGTGGCGGTCCTCGCGCTGGTCGCCGTGCAGTCGTCGTTCGGCGCGCTCGGCGCCCCGGCGGCCGGGGTGTTCGTCCCCCGGCTGCTGCCGCAGGAGCAGGTGCCCGCCGGTCTGGCCCTGAACCTCGTCACCGGCCAGACGATGATGCTGCTCGGCCCCGCCCTGGCCGGTGTGCTGCTGGGCCGGCTGGGCATCGGCGCCTGCTACCTGCTGGACGCGCTCAGCTTCGGGCTCGCCTTCTACGGGGCCTTCGGGCTGCCGGCGCTGCCGCCGGAGGGCGAGCCGTCGCGGGCGGGGGTGCACGGGGTGCTGGACGGGCTGCGGTTCCTGGCCGGGCACCGGGTGGTGCGGGGCGCGCTGATCACGGACCTGGCGGCCACCGTACTGTCCTTCCCGGTCAGCCTGTTCCCGCTGGTCAACGCCGAGCGGTTCGGCGACGACCCGCGCACCCTCGGCCTGTTCCTGTCGGCCCTGGCGGTGGGCGGCGTCACGGCGACGGCCCTGTCCGGCTCGCTGACCCGGCTCGGCAGGCCGGGCGCGGTGATGCTGTGCGCCTCCGGCACCTGGGGCGCGGCGCTGGTCCTGTTCGGGCTGTCGACCAGTCCCTGGGCCGGTCTCGCCCTGCTCGTCCTCGCGGGGGCGGCGGACGCCACCGCGGTCGTCTCCCGCTCCACGATCGTGCAGACCCGCACCCCGGACGCGCTGCTCGGCCGGGTCACGGCGGCCGAGCAGATCGTCGGCCAGGCGGGCCCCAGCCTCGGCAATGTGCGCGGCGGTATCCTCGCGGGCTTCAGTTCCGGGGCGACGGCACTGGTCAGCGGCGGCCTGATGTGCGTTCTCGCGGTGGCGGCGGTCGCGGCGGCGACTCCCGAACTGCGGGAAGGGGCTGCGGAACTCACCGTTCCGGAGACGCCCTGAGAGCGGTTCGGCGGCTTCCCTGCGCCGTCCGGGGACGGCCCGCTCGCCCGGACGCCCCGGGACGCCCCCGTCCGGCGTGGCCCCAGGACTCGGGCCACGCCGGACACGCGGGGTGCTTTCCGCCCTTCACGGGCGTTCGCGTCCGGTAATCGGTGTACGTCAGTACGTCAGCCCGTACCCCAGCGGGTACAGCACCCGCGCCGGATCGTCCGCCCGCTGGACCGGCACCGGAAGCCTGCCGTGCGGTGCCACCCGGCCGGCGATCACCCGTGCGGCGGCGCGCAGTTCGACGTCGGTCCAGGAGTAGGTCGCCAGGAATCCCTTGACGGCGGGGAGCTGGGCGACGTCGTAGGGGTTCCGGACGGCGACGGCCACCACCGGTTTCCCGGTGGCGAGCAACTGCTCCACCAGGGTCCGCTGGCTGCTGCCCGCCGTCACGTTGTACGTGGCCACGACCACCGCGTCGGCGTCCCGCGCGGCCGTCACCGCCTTGCCGATGGTGGTAGCGGAGGGCGTGGTGCCGGTGGACAGGGCGGTGGCGGTGAAGCCGAGTTCGGTGAGGGCGGCCGCCAGGACCGTGGTGGGCGGGCCGGTGGTGCCGGACGGGGAGGCCGGGTCGGCGCCGACGACGAGGACCCTGGGCCGGTCCCGGCGGTCGAGCGGGAGGACGCGGTCCTCGTTGACGAGCAGGGTCGTGGTGCGCTCGGCGATCCGGTCGGCGGCGGCCAGATGGGCCTTGGTGCCCACCGTGCGGTCGACACCGGCCCCGGTGACGTAGGGCGGCCGGTCGAGGAGTCCGAGCCGGGCCTTCAGCCGCAGGATGCGCAGGATCGATTCGTCCAGCCGGGCCTCGGTCAGCTCGCCGTCCTGGACGGCCTTGAGCACCGCGTGCCATGCCACGTCCAGCGACGGCGGGTTGAGGAGCTGGTCGACACCGGCCTTCAGGGCGAGCACCGGCACCCGGTCGTCGCCGTACTTGGTGCGCACGCCTTCCATGCCGAGCGAGTCGGTGACCACGACGCCGTCGTAGCCGAGTTCGCCGCGCAGGATGCCGGTGAGGATGGGGTGGGAGAGGGTGGCCGGATCGCCGGCGTCGTCGAGGGCCGGGAACTGCAGGTGCGCGGTCATGATCGAGTCGATGCCCGCCGCGATCGCCGCCCGGAAGGGCACCGCGTCCAGCCGCTCCCACAGCTCCCGGCTGTGCGTGATGACCGGGAAGCCGGTGTGGCTGTCGACGGCGGTGTCCCCGTGACCGGGGAAGTGCTTGGCGGTCGCCGCGACCCGGGAGGCCTGATAGCCCTTCACCTCTGCGGCCACCAGCCGGGCCGCCGCCTCCGGGTCGGCCCCGAAGGACCGCACGCCGATGACCGGGTTGGCCGGGTTGACGTTCACGTCGGCGTCGGGGCTGTAGTCCTGGTTGATGCCCATCGCGCGCAGCTCGGCGCCGGAGACGCGGCCGAGGGTGTGGGCGTCGGCGGGACGGCCGCCCGCGCCGATCGCCATCGCACCCGGGAACAGCGTGGCCGGATCGCCCACCCGGCAGACGATGCCGTGCTCCTGGTCGGTGGCGATGAGCACCGGCAGGCCGCGGGGCTGCTCGAGGGAGGCCTTCTGGATGCCGTTGGACAGGTCGGCGATCTGGTGCGGGTCCCGGGTGTTGTGGGCCCAGGTGAAGTAGATGATGCCGCCGACCCGGTACTTCGCGATCAGCTCGGCGGCCGTGCGGACCCCGATCTCCGCGAGGTTGGCGTCGATGTCGGCCTGGTCGGGGGCGGTGGCGGAGTGGCCGTAGACCCGCATCACGAAGAGCTGGCCGACCTTCTCCTCCAGCGACATGCGGGAGATGAGGGTGCGCAGCCTGGTGTCGCCGGAGGCGGCGGCGTGGGCGGTGGCCGGTACGGTCAGCGCGGCCGTGATGCCCGCGGTGGCGGCGAGAACGGTCCGTCTGGACGGCCGCGGGGTGTTTCCCGTGCTTCCCGTGCTGCTGTCGTGCACGCGTGCTCCTTCCGGAGGACAACCGCTGAAGGAAACTTCCAAGGTGCCACCAATATCCGGGAAGTTTCTTTCCGTCAAGGGAGCGCACAGGAAGCCGGGGTGAGGCCGCCGCCGGCGCTCGGGAGGGGGCGCGCCGGCGGCGGCGGCCGCCCGGCCCGGTGCGGCGGAGAGGGTGCGCCGGCCTCGCGTCCGGGGCCAGCCGCACCGCGGACTTCGTCCGGCGCCTGAGCGTTGGACGGCCGCCGCCGGCGGCGGGTTCCGTTCGGGCAAAGGACCGCACGGGTGAGTTTCCACGCCCGCCGCACCGGTGAGTTCCTCCGGCCCGGGGAGTCTGCACCACAGTTGCCGATGACGCGGGAGGAACCATGGCTCAACTGCTGAGGGTGCAGAACTTCAATGTGTCCAGTGACGGGATCGCCGCCGGCGAGGCCCAGAGTTTCGAGCAGCCGTTCGGCCTAGCCGGCGCCGAGAGGCTCTTCAGCTGGGCCGGCGCGACGGCGAGCTGGCCCAATCGCACCGACCCCGGGGGCAGCCGGGGGCTCGACGACTACTTCACGCGGGACTTCGCCCACGGCATCGGGGCGGAGATCATGGGCCGCAACAAGTTCGGACCGCAGCGCGGGCCCTGGCACGACCACGAGTGGCGCGGCTGGTGGGGCGACGAACCGCCGTTCCGCACCCCGGTGTTCGTCATGACCCACCACCCGCGTCCCTCGTTCACGCTCTCGGACACCACGTTCCACTTCGTCGACGGCGATCCGGCGACGGTCCTGGAGCAGGCGCGCGAGGCGGCCCGGGGCGGGGACGTCCGGCTCGGCGGCGGGGTCACCACCGTCCGGCAGTTCCTGGACGCCGACCTGGTGGACACCCTGCACGTGGCGGTCTCGCCGGTGAAGTTCGGGTCCGGGCTCCGGCTCTGGGAGTCGCCGGACGAGCTGCTCGACCGCTTCCACCTCGAGGTCGTGCCCAGCCCGAGCGGTGTGACGCACCACCTGTTCTGGCGGAGGTGACACGCCGGGGCGCCGGACACGATCCGTCCCGGCGCCCCGGCGGTGGGGGGCCCCCCCGGGGGGGGGGGGGGGGTATAGGGGTGGAAGAGGCAGAAAGGGGGGGGGCTCTACCTCCCTCCCGCCCCCCCCCTCGTCTTGTTGGGGGAAAGGCCCCGCCGCGGAAAG